>NZ_JACYUL010000006.1:0-406346 GCF_014841705.1 Pseudomonas sp. CFBP 8770 | reverse complement strand
CGTTGCACCTTTCGCGGCCACGGACCGCTCCCACAGGAATTCTCGTTCTACCGTGGGAGCGGCCATCGGCCGCGAAGGCCGCAATGCGGTCTGCCTGATACACCGCGTTGCACCTTTCGCGGCCACGGACCGCTCCCACAGGAATTCTCGTTCCACCGTGGGAGCGGTCATCGGCCGCGAAGGCCGCACTGCGGTCTGCCTGATACACCGCGTTGCGCCCTTCGCGGCCACGGACCGCTCCCATAGGAATTCTCGTTCCACCGTGGGAGCGGTCATCGGCCGCGAAGGCCGCACCGCGGTCTGCCTGATACACCGCGTTGCACCTTTCGCGGCCACGGACCGCTCCCACAGGAATTCTCGTTCTACCGTGGGAGCGGCCATCGGCCGCGAAGGCCGCACTGCGGTCTGCCTGATACACCGCGTTGCACCTTTCGCGGCCACGGACCGCTCCTACAGGAATTCTCGATCTACCGTGGGAGCGGTCATCGGCCGCGAAAGCTGTACTGCGGTCTGCCTGATACACCGCGCCGCGCCCTTCGCGGCCACGGACCGCTCCTACGGGGTTTCTGGTGCTTCGTGGGAGCGGTCATCGGCCGCGAAAGCTGCATTGCGGTCTGCCTGGCGCTCCACCGCCGCCGCAATCAGCGGCGCCATCTCGCGCAGCCCGTCCAGCCCGATCTTGCCCTCCTCGAACAAGCGCAACCACTGCCGTCGCACGCGCATCACCCGCTCGTCATCGCGCAGCGGCAGGTGCCTGAGGGTGTACTCGGCACGCGCCCGCACCGCTTCGGGCACCTTGTCGGTCAACACCAATTGCAGCGACGGCAGCAGCACCTCGAACCAGCCCTCGCGCACCTCGAACGGATCGAGAAAATCCTCGGCTTTCTTGCTGCCCTTCGCGCTGTTCATCCAGGCGTCGACATAACGGTAATTGCTCCACTCGTAGGCCATGCCGCGGTCCTGGTCACAGCTGATGAAATGTTCCACGGTGCCGCTGGGAATGTACATGGCGCCGAACGCGCAGCGGTTGGCGAAGCCCTCGCCCAACTCCGGGCGAAACGGCGACCAGTAGTCGCGTGGCCTGGCAGCGTCGGGATTGTCCTGCAGCCATGCATTGCCACGCTGGCGGCAGCGCTCGTCGAAGGCGTGAGGTTCGGGCAGCGGATTGACGAGCTCGATCATGCCCCTGCTCCAGCCTTGGTCACGACCCAGGCGGGCCAGAAATGATCACCCGTGGGCAGGGTGCGCAGCAGCTGCGACTCGATCGCTGCCTCACTGTCCAGCCCCTTGGGCAGCCCCGATCGCTCGCCACGCATCCAGGCCTCGGCGGCGCCGATCGCGGCTTCCGCTTCCACCGAGCGCGCCTGGCGCAAGCCGAAGCTCTCGGACACCAGCCAGTTCACCGCATCGCCCTGGGGCGCCCAGACCTGTCGGTGCAGTTGCACGTCACCGGCCTGCACGCCCAAGGTGAAGAGTGCATCGCGCGCTTCGACGAACTGCGTCTCCATGGAGGCCAGCACCAGCGGCGAATGCGTGGCCACGATCATCTGCACCGCCAGGCGTTGGCGGGTCAGCACCCCGACCACGGCCATCAGCGCCGGGACGATACGACGCTGCCACTGAGCGTGCAGATGGCATTCGACCTCATCCACCAGGAACACCAGTTCATCGCTCGGCCGCACTCCGGCAAGGCGACAGGCGCGGCGATGTCCTTCCCAGGTCCAGACCAGCATGTAGGCCAGGGCCACCACACGGCGGATGGCACTGGAGGTTTCGGGCAGGGGCACCTGCCCCTGGGGCCGCTGCAAGGTTGGGTACTGGGTTTCATCCAGCAGACCGATGTGGCACGGTCGACCGGGCAACAACAGCTCTTCGCGCGACGGCGACAAGGCATGCAGTACTTGCTTCAAGGCGGCGAACGCCTTGCAGCCAGGGTTGCGCTGCCAACGCACCCAATCGCTGATCAAACCGTTGCACAAGCGACCCTGTCCCGCCATCGAGGCGCCCTGCCACAGCTGGGTTTCGTCGAAGTGATAGGCCGCCAGCTCGCCTGCGTTGCGCAGCGGATCCCAGACGCTGAAGGTGCCGTTGGCGTGGGCATACACCACCAGCGAACGGCTCGGCGTGCTGTCGCCCAGCGGCGCCCAGCGGTCCTGCTGCCAGGCCCACTGCCCGGCGCTGCGATCCGCGCCGGTGAACCGATAGTCGATGACCGGCAATGCCGCTGGGTCGCGCGCCTTGATGGGCTTGCCCGCGGCCCAGGTACGGGTCAGCACCCACCAGGCGGCATCGAGCACGAAGCTCTTGCCCAGACCGTTGTCACCGGTGATGAAGTTCAGCCGCGGCGCCAGCCCGATGGGCCCCAGCGCAGGAGAAGGGCCGACGCCCTTGAAGGAGAGAAAGTCGAGCATGTCCATTGCCGTCCATTGGAAGTGAGCGACAAGGTTATTCAGGGTTGCGTCGCACGGTGCCATACCCCAGTGCTACAGGGCCAGAACGCAGGCATGCGAAAAACGACCTGCCTGTGTGCAATCCGGCCATGGCGACCATCGACGCTTGCCGAGTGCGTGAAGGGCTACCAGAATCGGCACACCGTCACGCCATTTGAAGAAGGATCAGCATCATGATGCATGCAGACTTGATTGATCAGGATGACCTGCTGGGCCAGCTGCGCGCGCTGGGTTTCGAGATGCCCGCAGGCGCCACGGCCGAGCAGGCCTGTGAATGCGCAGTGCGCGGCCTGGACAGCGGACGGGCCCAGGCCCTGCGCAAGATGGTGGAACAGATGCTGATGGGCAGCGCGACCATCCTGCCGGCGGTTCGCCAGGCGATCGACCGGACCTTGCTGCCGGCGTTGGCCCAGCATTCGAAACGGGCCTGAATCTCGGCCGCGGCCCTTTCGCGGCCGCCGCGGTATCAGATCCTTACACTGGCAAAGGTCGATTCGTTGCGTGCCTGGCTCAACGCCGACAGCGGCCCCGCCAGCACCATGGCCTGCGGAATCGGCAGCATCGCCACCTGCTGGGCGGTATTGGAACCAACCCGCTCGTCACGCGGCGGAATGCCGAAATACTCGCGGTAGCACTTGGAGAAATGCGGGGTGGACACGAAGCCGCACACCGACGCCACTTCGATGATCGACATGGGCGTCTGCTTGAGCAACTGCCGCGCCCGAATCAGACGCAACTTGAGGTAATAGCGCGACGGCGAACAGTGCAGGTATTTCTGGAACAACCTTTCCAGCTGGCGCCGTGACACCGCTACATACACCGCCAGTTCGTCCAGATCGATCGGCTCCTCCAGGTTGGCTTCCATCAGCGCGACGATTTCCTGCAACTTCGGCTGGTTGGTGCCCAGCATGTGCTTGAGCGGCACGCGCTGATGATCCTGCTCGTTGCGAATGCGCTCGTAGACGAACATCTCGGAGATCGCCGCCGACAGCTCGCGGCCGTGATCGCGGCTGATCAGGTGCAGCATCATGTCCAGCGGCGCGGTACCGCCCGAGCTGGTGAAGCGGTTGCGATCGAGGGTGAACAGCCGCGTGCTCATGGCCACCCGGGGAAAGGCCTCCTGCATCGAGGCCAGGCATTCCCAGTGCACGCTGCATTCGAAGCCATCCAGCAGACCGGCGCAGGCCAGTGCCCAGCTACCGGTACAGACTGCCCCCAGGCGCTTGGACTGCCGCGCCTGGCTCTGCAACCAGCTGACATGGTCACGGCCCACGGCACGCTGGATACCGACACCGCCACAGACGATGACCGCGTCCAGCGGCGCAGCCTTGTGCATGGCCGCATCCGGGGTGATCTGCAGGCCGTCACTGGCCCATACCTGGCCACCGTCGGCGCTCAACGTGGTCCACCGATACAGCTCGCGCCCGGACAACTGGTTGGCCATGCGCAGCGGTTCGACCGCCGAGGCCAGGGAGATGAGCGTGAAGTTGTCGAGCAGCAGGAAGCCGATGGACTGAGGGCTGCGAGTCTGCGGTTGAGCGCCGGGGGTGAAGGACGTCATTGCGGTATCTCCTTACGCGAAGCGGATGGTGGCCTCAGGCAGGCTCTTGTTATTGCCCTCTGTTTAACAGGGGCTTTGCTTTGCTACGCAAACGCCATGCCGACAATTGGTCGGGAACTCCATGGCGCCTGAAAACGACGTCGCGCAGGGCTATGCAGAGCCGTGCGCAGGGTCTTCGTCGGCGGCGTTGGATTCTTGCCAAAAGCATAGCCGCCGTGGGGTCTGAGCAATTCGGTAGCAGCCGTTGGGGCATTGCGCCGCCAAGTGTCACCGCAAGCACGTTGCCCGCTATCGCCGAGCCCTGCACGCGTGTGTCGATGGATTCCAGGCACCGCGCGCGAAAATGAGGCGTGGCGGTCACGCCTGCACGCTCGTGTGGCAACCTCATAGAGGTGGATGTACGTCGATGTCGCGGGTAAGGTCGCTGCTGCAAGCCCCATGAGCTGTAAGCGACGTCACCGACACTGGATACGACTCTGTCCGCACTGGATACGACGCACCCTGTAGGCGGTTGATTTGCGCTGGTACATGATCACTCACGGCTCATCGCCCGGCACCGTGTCGGCGCACCCGCCGCATGCACGGCGATCGAGCATCCAGACAAGCGTGGCGCGCCGTCAGGCCCACGCCGAGAAAAACCGGGAGCACACCATGAAAGGTCCATCATCGATTCTGCTGGCTACCCTGCTGGGCCTGCCTGTAATGGCTCAAGCAGCGGAACCGGCGCGATGCGCCACTGTGAATTTCTCCGATGTCGGCTGGACCGACATCACCGTCACCACCGCGGTCACCAGTGCGGTGTTGCAGTCGCTGGGCTACAAGACCAAGACCACCATGATTTCCGTGCCGGTGACCTACAAGTCGCTGGCCGACGGCAAGAACATGGACGTCTTCCTCGGCAACTGGATGCCGACCATGGAAAACGACATCAAGCCCTACCGCGACGCCGGCACCGTGGAAACGGTACGGGCCAACCTGGAAAACGCCAAGTACACCCTGGCCGTGCCTCAGGGACTGTACGACAAGGGCCTCAAGGATTTTGCCGACATCGTCAAGTTCAAGAAGGAACTGGACGGCAAGATCTACGGCATCGAACCGGGCAACGACGGCAATCGCCTGATCCAGAGCATGATCGACAAGAACGCGTTCGGCCTCAAGGACGCCGGCTTCAAGGTGGTCGAATCCAGCGAGGCCGGCATGCTCTCGCAGGTCGACCGTGCCCAGCGGCGCAACACCGACGTGGTGTTCCTGGGCTGGGAACCGCATCCGATGAACACCCGCTTCAAGGTGCAGTACCTGACCGGCGGCGATGACTTCTTCGGCCCCAACTTCGGCCAGGCCACCATCTACACCAACACCCGCAAGGGCTACACCCAAGAATGCAGCAACGTTGGCCAGTTGCTGAAAAACCTGCAGTTCAGCCTGGCCATGGAGAGCACGCTGATGGGCAATGTCCTGGACGACAAGCAGAAACCCGACGCGGCCGCACGGGCCTGGCTGAAAAACAACCCGCAGGTGCTCGACACCTGGCTGGCTGGCGTCACCACCATTGATGGCAAGCCGGGTCTTGAAGCCGTCAAGGCCAAGCTCGCGCAATAACGCAGGCAAGCGGGCCGGCGGTTGCCGGCCTCACCGGCCGGCACTTTGTTCCCTCGCATGCGGACACTCACTACCATGCTGACAGACCACAAGATCCCCCTGGGCGAGTACATCGCGGCGTTCGTCGACTGGCTCACTCAACACGGGGCCTCGACGTTCGATGCCATCGCATCCACGCTCGAAGCGATCATTCATGGTTTCACCGCCGGCCTCACTTGGTTCAACCCCTACGTACTGACTGCACTGATCGCCGCGCTGGCGCATTTCATCCAGCGCAAATGGGGGCTCACGCTGTTCGTGGCGCTGTCGTTCCTGCTGATCCTCAACCTGGGCTACTGGCAGGAAACCATGGAGACCCTGGCGCAGGTGCTGTTCGCCACCCTGGTCTGCGTGATCATCGGCGTGCCGCTGGGCATCGTGGCCGCGCACAAACCCATGTTCTACACCATGATGCGCCCGGTCCTCGACCTGATGCAGACGGTACCGACCTTCGTCTACCTGATTCCCACGCTTACCCTGTTCGGGCTGGGCGTCGTGCCGGGCCTGATTTCCACGGTGGTGTTCGCCATCGCCGCGCCGATTCGCCTCACCTACCTGGGCATCCGCGACGTGCCGCAGGAACTGATGGACGCCGGCAAGGCCTTCGGCTGCTCGCGACGCCAACTGCTGTCGCGCATCGAACTGCCGCATGCCATGCCGAGCATCGCTGCCGGTATCACCCAGTGCATCATGCTGTCGCTGTCGATGGTGGTGATCGCCGCCCTGGTGGGCGCCGATGGCCTGGGCAAGCCGGTGGTCAACGCGCTGAACACTGCCGACATCGCCCTGGGCTTCGAAGCCGGCCTGGCCATCGTGTTGCTGGCGATCATGCTGGACCGAATCTGCAAACAACCTGACGTGAAGATAGGGGGTGATGCATGAGCATTATTCGATTCGACAACGTCGATGTGATCTTCGCCAAGGATCCACGCGAAGCATTGAAGCTGCTCGACCAGGGCCTGACCCGCAACGAGATCCTGAAGAAGACCGGGCAGATCGTGGGCGTGGAAAAAGCCAGCCTGGACGTCAACAAGGGCGAGATCTGCGTGTTGATGGGGCTGTCCGGTTCAGGCAAGTCGAGCCTGCTGCGCTGCATCAACGGGTTGAACACCGTGAGCCGCGGCAAGCTGTTCGTCGAGCATGAAGATCGCCAGATCGACATCGCCGCCTGCACACCTGCGGAACTGAAGATGATGCGCACCCAGCGCATCGCCATGGTGTTCCAGAAGTTCGCCCTGATGCCCTGGCTGACGGTGCGCGAGAACATCAGCTTTGGCCTGGAGATGCAGGGCCGTCCGGAAAAGGAACGGCGCAAGCTGGTCGACGAGAAGCTGGAGCTGGTGGGGCTGACCCAGTGGCGCAACAAGAAACCCGATGAGCTGTCCGGTGGCATGCAGCAGCGTGTGGGCCTGGCTCGGGCGCTGGCCATGGATGCCGACATCCTGCTGATGGACGAGCCCTTTTCGGCGCTCGATCCGTTGATCCGCCAAGGCCTGCAGGACGAGCTGCTGGAGCTGCAACGCAAATTGAACAAGACCATCGTGTTCGTCAGCCATGACCTGGACGAGGCGCTCAAACTGGGCAGCCGTATCGCCATCATGAAAGACGGGCGGATCATTCAGTACAGCGTGCCCGAGGACATCGTGCTCAACCCGGCCGACGACTACGTGCGGACCTTCGTGGCTCACACCAATCCACTCAATGTGCTGTGCGGGCGCAGCCTGATGCGCACGCTGGACAAGTGCACGCGCGTCAATGGTTCGGTGTGCCTGGACCCAGGCGTGGATTCATGGCTGAACCTGGGCGCCGGCAACTCGCTGACCAGCGCACGTCAGGGCGACGCCGTGCTCGACCTGCAAGGCTGGGCCCCGGGGCAAGCCATGGAAGGCCTGGGCCGCAGGCCGACACTGGTGCATGCCGACATCGGCATGCGCGACGCCCTGCAGATCCGCTACCAGACCGGGCACAAGCTGGTGCTGCAGGACAGCGACAAGCAGGTGGTAGGCATTCTCGGGGACACCGAGCTGTACCATGCCCTGCTGGGCAAGAATCTGGGCTGAGCCTCACCACCGCTCCCATATCCATCCCGTGGGAGCGGTCAGCGGCCGCGAAGGCCTTGCCGCATTACCCCTGATCCACCGCGCCACCCTTTTCGCGGCCACGGACCGCTCCTACACGACTGTGCGATTCCCTGTAGGAGCGGTCAGCGGCCGCGAAAGCCGCAACGCGGTCCGCCTGACACCCCCCTCTCGAAGCCCATTGCCTTCCCCTTCCCAATCCTCTAAAACCACGCGCACATTCACCTGCTCTTTTTTATTGATTGATCGTTCAATAAAAATAAACTAGACTGGCTTCAGTCGGCTGTCACTCACTGCCCGTACTGCAGGCCCAAGGAGATTTGCCCAATGCCCAAGGTCGGTATGCAACCCATCCGCCGCCAACAGTTGATCGAAGCCACGCTACAGGCCGTCGATCAGGTCGGCATGAGTGACGCCAGCATCGCTTTGATCGCCCGCCTGGCGGGTGTGTCGAACGGCATCATCAGCCACTACTTTCAGGACAAGAACGGCCTGATCGCAGCGACCATGCGCCACTTGATGAACGTTCTGATCGACAACGTCGCCACGCGGCGACAGGCCTTGAACGACGACAGTGCCAGGGCGCACCTGCAGGTGATCATCGAAGGCAACTTCGACGCCAGCCAGGTCAACGCTCCGGCCATGAAGACCTGGCTGGCCTTCTGGGCCACCAGCATGCATCAGCCGTCTCTGCACAGGTTGCAGCGGATCAACGATCACCGCCTGTATTCCAACCTGTGCTGCCAGTTTCGCCGTGAATTGCCGGTGGAACAGGCACGCAATGCCGCACGCGGCCTGGCCGCCCTGATCGACGGTCTGTGGCTGCGCGGCGCGCTGTCGGGCGATGCCTTCGACACCGCCCAGGCTCACCGCATCGCCTGCGAATACATGGACATGCAACTGGCAAAACAGCAGCGCTGAAGCTTCGCGCCTCGCCTGCTGCCACCTTAACTGCACCGCGAGGATCTTATGGCCCGTTTCCCAACGCAAAAACTCTACATCGATGGCGGCTACGTGGACGCCAGCGGCAGCGGCACCTTCGATGCCGTCAACCCGGCCACCGGTGAAGTGCTGGCGCAGGTTCAGCGCGCCACTGCCCAGGACGTCGAGAAGGCCGTCGCCAGCGCCGAAAAAGGTCAGAAAGTCTGGGCCGCGATGACCGCCATGGAGCGCTCGCGAGTGCTGCGCAAAGCCGTCGACCTGCTGCGCGAACGCAACGACGAACTGGCCCTGCTGGAAACCCTGGACACCGGCAAGTCCTATTCGGAAACCCGCTACGTCGACATCGTGACCGGTGCCGACGTGCTGGAATACTACGCCGGCCTGGTGCCCGCCATCGAAGGCGAACAGATCCCGCTGCGCGACACCTCCTTCGTCTACACCCGCCGCGAGCCCCTGGGTGTGACCGCCGGCATCGGCGCTTGGAACTACCCGATCCAGATCGCCTTGTGGAAGTCCGCACCGGCGCTCGCCGCCGGTAACGCGATGATCTTCAAGCCCAGCGAAGTCACCTCGCTGACCACGCTCAAGCTGGCCGAGATCTACACCGAAGCCGGTCTGCCCGATGGCGTGTTCAACGTGCTCACCGGCAGCGGCAGCGAAGTCGGTGCGTGGCTCACCGAGCATCCGCGGATCGAGAAGATCTCGTTCACCGGCGGCGTCAGCACCGGCAAGAAGGTCATGGCCAGCGCCTCGAGTTCTTCGCTCAAGGAAGTGACCATGGAACTGGGCGGCAAGTCGCCGCTGATCATCTTCGACGATGCCGACCTCGACAAGGCCGCCGACATCGCCATGATGGCCAACTTCTACAGCTCCGGCCAGGTGTGCACCAACGGCACCCGAGTGTTCGTGCCCAACGCGCTGAAGGCCCAGCTGGAAGCGAAGATCCTGGAACGCGTGCAGCGCATCCGCATCGGCAACCCCGAGGACGAGAACACCAATTTCGGCCCGCTGGTGAGCTTTGCCCACATGGAAAACGTGCTGGGCCACATCGCCAAGGGCAAGGCCGAAGGCGCGCGCCTGCTGTGCGGCGGCGAGCGGCTGAGCGAAGGTGAACTGGGCCAGGGTGCGTTCGTCGCCCCGACCGTGTTCACCGACTGCAGCGACGAGATGACCATCGTGCGTGAAGAAATCTTCGGCCCGGTGATGAGCATCCTCGGCTACGACAGCGAAGAGGAAGTGATCCGCCGCGCCAACGCCACCGAGATGGGCCTGGCTGCCGGTGTGGTCACCCGCGATCTGAACCGTGCGCACCGTGTGATCCATCAGCTCGAAGCAGGCATTTGCTGGATCAACGCCTGGGGCGAGTCCGACGCGAAGATGCCGGTAGGTGGCTACAAGCAATCCGGTGTGGGACGCGAAAACGGCATCAGCTCACTGGCGCAGTACACCCGGATCAAATCGGTACAGGTAGAACTGGGCGATTACGTTTCGGTGTTCTGACCCGGGACCGCAGCGCGCCGTTCGCGGCCGATGATCGCTCCTACAGGGTCATCAGCCCCACCGACCCATTTTTTTCAAAGAGGGAACCTTCATGTCCCAGGAATTCGACTACATCATCATCGGTGCCGGCTCGGCCGGTAACACCTTGGCCACGCGCCTGACCGAAGATCCGGGCGTGACGGTCCTGCTGCTCGAAGCCGGCGGGCCGGACTACCGCCTGGACTTCCGTACCCAGATGCCTGCCGCCCTCGCCTTTCCGCTGCAGGGCCGCCGTTACAACTGGGCCTACGAGACCGAGCCCGAGCCGCACATGGACAACCGTCGCATGGAATGTGGCCGCGGCAAGGGCCTGGGCGGCTCTTCGCTGATCAATGGCATGTGCTACATCCGCGGCAACGCCATGGACTACGACGGCTGGGCCAAGCTGCCGGGCCTGGAAGACTGGAGCTACCTGGACTGCCTGCCGTATTTCCGCAAGGCCGAAACCCGTGACATCGGCGCCAACGACTACCATGGCGGCGAAGGCCCGGTCAGCGTCACCACGCCCAAGGCCGGCAACAACCCGTTGTTCGCCGCCATGGTCGAAGCCGGCGTGCAGGCAGGCTTTCCGCGCACCGACGACCTCAACGGCTACCAGCAGGAAGGCTTCGGTCCCATGGACCGCACCGTGACGCCCAAAGGCCGACGCGCCAGCACCGCGCGCGGCTACCTGGACCAGGCCAAGCAACGCGACACCTTGACCATCGTCACCCACGCACTGACCGACAGGATCGTCTTCGACGGCAAGCGCGCGGTCGGCGTCAGCTACCTGGTCGGTGACAGCGACGAGCGCATCCAGGCGCGCGCTCGCAAGGAAGTCCTGCTGTGCGGCGGCGCCATCGCCTCACCACAGATTCTGCAGCGCTCCGGCGTCGGTCCGGCCGAGGTGCTCCAGCCCCTGGGCATCGACGTCGTGCATGACTTGCCAGGTGTCGGTCAGAACCTGCAGGACCACCTGGAAATGTACCTGCAATACAGCTGCACCCAGCCGGTCTCGCTGTACCCGTCGCTGAAGTGGTGGAACCAGCCGCAGATCGGTGCCGAATGGATGTTCCTGGGCACCGGCATCGGCGCCAGCAACCAGTTCGAGGCCGGCGGTTTCATTCGCTCGCGCCCTGAGTTCGAATGGCCGAACATCCAGTACCACTTCCTGCCGGTGGCGATCAATTACAACGGCACCAAGGGCGTTCAGGAACACGGCTTCCAGGCTCACGTGGGCTCGATGCGCTCTCCGAGTCGCGGCCGGGTCAACGTCAAGTCGAAGAACCCGCGCGACTACCCGAGCATCCTGTTCAACTACATGGCCAGCGAGCAGGACTGGCAGGAGTTCCGCGACGGCATCCGCCTGACCCGCGAAATCATGCAGCAGCCGGCGCTGGACCAGTACCGCGGGCGTGAAATCAGCCCAGGCATCGAGGTGCAGACGGACGCGCAGCTGGACCAGTTCATCCGCGAGCATGCCGAAACGGCCTATCACCCGTCGTGCTCGTGCAAGATGGGCACCGACGACATGGCCGTGGTCGATGGTCAGGGTCGCGTGCATGGTCTGCAAGGCCTGCGTGTGGTCGACGCCTCGATCATGCCGATCATCACCACCGGCAACCTGAACGCGCCGACCATCATGATCGCCGAGAAGATCGCCGACCGCATTCGTGGCCGCAAGCCCGAAGCGCGCTCGACCGCGGCCTACTACGTTGCCGGCGATGCGCCGGTACGCGGCAAGCCGATGCGCGAAGTGAGTGCGACCACCCACGGCTGATCCAGATTTGCTCCGTGCCGGTGGCAGGCCTAAGCTGTGGGCCTGCCAGATTCCGGGTCGGTCTGCGGGCCTTTTCGCGGCCGCATGCCGTTCCTACAGGACACTGTAATCCCCTGTAGGAGCGGTCTGCGGCCGTGAAAAGGCCAAGCACCGACGCCCTCCAGAGGCCCGTCCATGTTCGATTTCACCGCCACCCTGCAACAACGTTTCGCCGCCCTGCGCACCCGCGCCGAATTCTTCTCCCTGCGCCACGTGCGCCAATCCAGCCAGCACCTCGCCGTGCGCAAGAACATTGCCGAACCGCCGAGCCTGAGCCTCGACGAAGGGGCGATGATCACCGTTCGAGTGAATGGCGTGGAAGCCTATGCCGCCACCGGCGACCTTTCACTGCAAGGGTTGCAGCAGGCCCTGGCGCGTGCCGAACAGCAAGCAGGCGCGATCGCCGCCCATGCCCTGCTCGACCTGCAGCAACAACCGGTCAGCAGTGCGCGTAGCGACTACCTCTCCCCCGACGTGCAGGCAGCCTTTCCGACTCTGGCCCAGTGCTACCAATTGCTCAATGAAGAGTCGGCCAGCGTGCCCGACGACTCTCGCCTGGTCAGCTGGTATGCCGGCCTGGGCGTCACCGATGTCGAACAGATCTACCTGAACAGTGCCGGCGCGCAGATTCGTCAGGCGCAGCGCTTCGTCTTTCCCGGCTTGAGCGTCACTGCCTTCGATGGCAGCGACAGCCAGACGCGCAGCCTGGGCCGCGATAACTTCGGCCAGCAAGGCGGTGTCGACGTCATCGAGCGCTGCGGCATCGTCGGCGCCGCTCGCCAGGTCGCCGACCAGGCCTTGCAGTTGCTGCTGGCGCCCAACGCCCCACAGGGCCCGCGCGACCTGCTGCTGACGCCCGATCAGATGATGCTGCAGATCCACGAATCCATCGGCCACCCGCTGGAGCTTGACCGCATCCTGGGCGACGAGCGCAACTACGCAGGCACCAGCTTCGTCAAGGTCGAGGACTTCGGCCACTTGCAGTATGGCTCGTCGCTGCTCAATGTGACCTTCGACCCGGACATTCCCCACGAGCTGGCCAGTTATGCCCATGACGACGATGGCACGGCGGCCAGCAAGCAATGGCTGATTCGCGATGGCGTACTGGTCCGGCCGCTGGGCGGCGCGCTGTCGCAATACCGCAGCGGCATGGACGGCGTGGCCAACAGCCGCGCCAGCAGCTGGAACCGGGCGCCGATCGACCGCATGGCCAACCTCAACATCGAACCGGGCGAGCACAGCCAGGCGCAACTGATCGCCGGCATCGAGCACGGCATCCTGATGTCCACCAACCGTTCCTGGTCGATCGACGATGCGCGCAACAAATTCCAGTTCGGCTGCGAATGGGGCCGGTTGATCGAGAACGGCGAACTCAAGGGCGTGGTCAAGAACCCCAACTATCGCGGCATTTCCGCCAGCTTCTGGAAAAAACTGAGCGCCGTGGGCGACGCCAGCACCCTGCAGGTGCTGGGCACGCCCAACTGCGGCAAGGGCGAGCCCAACCAGGTCATCCGTGTGGGGCACGCTTCGCCCAGTTGCGTGTTCAGCCAGATCGACGTTTTCGGAGGTGACGCATGAGCCATCACGCCGAGCATTTCCAGGCACTGGTGCAGTGGCTGCGCCAGACTGTGGCCGCGACCCAGCGCTTCACCCTGAGCTATAACGCCGAGGCCTCGGATTTCATCCGCTTCAACCACGCCCGGGTACGCCAGGCGGGGCAAGTGGCCCAGGCCAGCGTGTCGCTGAAGCTGATCGAAGACGGCCGTCAGGCCGAGCTGCAACTGACCTTGGCCGAGGACCTGGAGGTGGACCGGCAGCGTCTGACCCAGGCGGTGCACCAGTTGAGCCAGACGCTGCCGCTGCTGCAACCGGATCCGTACCTGCAACTCAATACCTCGCAGTGGCAGACCCATCATGTCGACGACGTGCCCTTGCCCGATGCGGGTCAGGTGGTCGAACAGATCGGCGCGGCCGCCAATGGCCTGGATCTGGTCGGCATCTATGCCGCGGGAACGATCTGCCGCGGTTTCGCCAACAGCAACGGCGCCACCGGCTGGCATCAGGCCAACAGTTTCAATTTCGATTTCAGCCTGTTCCATGCCAACGGCGAGGCAGTCAAGGCGAACTATGCCGGCCAGCAGTGGCAGGCGCAGGCCTTCGCGGACCGCCTGGCTAACGCCCGCGAGCAACTGGACCACCTGAGCCGCCCCCTCAAAGTGCTACCACCGGGGGCGTATCGCGCCTACCTGGCACCGGCTGCACTGGATGAAATCATCGGCATGCTGGGCTGGGGCGGTTTCTCCGCACAAGCCATCGCCAGCAAGAACAGCCCCCTGCAACGGCTGTACGCCGGCGAGGCGCGCTTGAGTGCGCAGGTAAGTTTCGAGGAGCGCATCAGCGGCTCGTTGACCCCGGCGTTTTCCCAGGAAGGCTATCCGCGCAACGACCTCTCGCTGGTCAGCCACGGGCTGGCCGTGGAGCGCCTGGTGGACTCGCGCAGCGCGGCCGAATACGGCCTGCAAGGCAACGGTGCAGACAGCGCGGAAATGCCCGGTGCACTGCAGATGGCAGCGGGCGACCTGCCGTTGACCGACGTACTGCAGCGCCTCGGCACCGGGCTGTACATCAGTAACCTGTGGTACCTGAACTACTCGGACATGCCGGCTGCGCGCATGACCGGACTGACTCGATTCGCCACTTTCTGGGTGGAGGATGGTCAGATCGTTGCACCGGTCCAGACCATGCGTTTCGACGACAGCGTCTACAGTGTTCTGGGGGACCAGCTGGAAGCGTTGACACTGGAGCGCGAGCTGATTCTGTCGACCAGCACCTACGGTGAGCGCCAGACCAGCTCCAGCCTGCTACCGGGCGCGCTGGTCAAGCGGTTGCTGTTGACCCTGTAGGAGCGGTCCGTGGCCGCGAAAAGGGCACCGCCATCGGCCTGACACACCGCGGCGCACCCTTCGCGGCCGATGACCGCTCCTACAATAGATCGCGGCGCTGCGGTCACTGTAGGAGCGGTCCGTGGCCGCGAAAAAGGCACCGCCATCGGCCTGAAACACCGCGGCGACCCCTTCGCGGCCGATGACCGCTCCTACGACAGGTCGCGGCGCTGCGGTCACTGTGGGAGCGGTCCGTGGCCGCGAAAAAGGCATCGCCGTCGGCCTGACACACCGCGGCGCACCCTTCGCGGCCGATGACCGCTCCTACGACAGGTCGCGGCGCTGCGGTCACTGTGGGAGCGGTCCGTGGCCGCGAAAGGCGCACCGCAGAGCGTCAGGCACACCGCGGTAACCGCTCCTACAGGGTTTGCCATGAACATTCGTCATCCACCTCAAACAACAAGAGGCCCCATGTCCACGCGCCCAACACTGGATCCTGCTACCGCTCGCTGGCTGCCCTGGGTCATTGCCATTGCCTTCTTCATGCAGGCCCTGGACGGCACCATCCTCAACACCGCGCTGCCGGCCATGGCCAGCGACCTGGCGGAAAACCCGTTGCGCATGCAGTCGGTGATCATCGCCTACATGCTGACGGTCGCCCTGCTCATCCCTGCGTCAGGCTGGATTTCCGACCGCTTCGGGACGCGCAAGGTGTTCTTCAGCGCCATCATGCTGTTCAGCATCGGCTCGCTGCTGTGTGCACTTTCCCAGAGCCTGGCGATGCTGGTCGCGGCTCGGGTGATTCAGGGCCTGGGCGGTGCCCTGATGCTCCCGGTGGGTCGGCTGGTGGTGCTGCGCGCCTACCCGCGCTCGGAACTGGTGCGCATCCTCAGCTTCATCACCGTGCCCGCCTTGCTCGGCCCCCTGCTCGGGCCGACCCTGGGTGGCTGGATGGTCGAATGGCTGAGCTGGCACTGGATCTTCCTCATCAACCTGCCGGTGGGCGCACTGGGCTGCTGGGCGGTATGGCACTTCGTGCCCGACCTGCGCGGCGCCGAACGCACGCGCTTCGATGGCATCGGCTTCGTGCTGTTCGGAGCGGCGATGGTACTCATCACCATCGCCATGGAGGGCCTGGGCGAGCTGCACTTGCCGCACCTGCGGGTGATGCTGCTGCTGTTCGTCGGCATGGCCTGCCTGGCCGCCTACTGGCTGCGGGCGGGGCAGATCGACAACCCGCTGTTCTCGCCGAACCTGTTTCGCACGCGCACCTTTGCCATCGGCATTCTCGGCAATCTGTTCGCCCGCCTGGGCAGCGGCGCTCTGCCGTTCATGGTGCCGTTGCTGCTGCAAGTGGCCCTGGGGCATTCGCCTTCGGAAGCCGGCATGAGCATGATTCCACTGGCGGCAGCCGCCATGGTTTCCAAGTCGTTTTCCCGGCCGATCATCGAACGCTTCGGCTATCGCATCGTGCTCACCGGCAACACCTTGCTGCTGGGCGTGTTGCTGGCCAGCCTCGGCCTGGTCTCGGAAACCACCCCCTACTGGTTGCTGTTGACCCAACTGGGCTTGCTCGGCGCGGTCAATTCGCTGCAGTTCGCGGCGATGAACACCGTGACCCTGATCGATCTGGACGATGAAAGCGCCAGCAGTGGCAACGGCCTGCTTTCGGTGGTAGCGCAGCTCTCCCTCGGGCTGGGCGTGGCCTGCGCCGGTGCCTTGCTCGGCGGGTTCACCGCGTCCTTGGGCAACGAGGGTGTGGACACGGTGCTGGGCGCCTTCCAGGCCACGTTCCTGACCATTGGCCTGATGGCGATGCTGGCCGCCGGGATCTTCGTGCAGCTGTCCGACAGCGATGGACGGCGCGCACCTCGTCAGGAACCTCCGGTGGAGCACTAAGCAGGCTTAGGGCGAAAGGTCACGGGGCTGATACACTGCGCGACATTTTGTTTTGCAGGCCCGTCCCGTGACCACCATTGCCACTGCTTTCAACACGCTGCCCCTGTCCGCCGCCATGCTGGCCAACCTGGAATCCCTCGGGTATGC
Source organism: Pseudomonas sp. CFBP 8770 (assembly GCF_014841705.1). Classification (NCBI taxonomy): domain Bacteria; kingdom Pseudomonadati; phylum Pseudomonadota; class Gammaproteobacteria; order Pseudomonadales; family Pseudomonadaceae; genus Pseudomonas; species Pseudomonas sp. CFBP 8770. The sequence goes on along the minus strand of NZ_JACYUL010000006.1, from coordinate 389,412 downwards.
CCAGATGACGCCGATCCAGGCGCAGAGCCTGCCGGTGATTCTCAAGGGCATGGACCTGATCGCCCAGGCCAAGACCGGCAGCGGCAAGACGGCCGCGTTCGGCATCGGCCTGCTGAACCCGATCAACCCGCGCTATTTCGGCTGTCAGGCATTGATCATGTGCCCCACGCGCGAGCTGGCCGACCAGGTGGCCAAGGAAATCCGCCGCCTGGCCCGCGCCGAAGACAACATCAAGGTGCTGACCCTGTGCGGCGGCGTGTCGTTCGGCCCGCAGATCGCCTCGCTGGAACACGGCGCGCACATCATCGTCGGCACGCCGGGACGCATCCAGCAACACCTGCGCAAGGGTTCGCTGGTGCTCGACGGCCTCAACACGCTGGTGCTCGACGAAGCCGACCGCATGCTCGACATGGGCTTCTACGACTCTATCGCCGACATCATCGAGCAGACCCCGGAACGCCGGCAGACCTTGCTGTTCTCGGCCACCTACCCGGTCGGCATCAAGCAGCTGTCGTCCAAGTTCATGCGCGACCCCCAGCAGGTCAAGGCTGAGGCGCTGCATGCCGACAGCCAGATCGAGCAGCGTTTCTACGAAATCTCGCCGGATGACCGCATGGCCGCCGTGGTGCGCGCCCTGGGCCACTTCCGCCCACAGTCGTGCGTGGCGTTCTGCTACACCAAGCAGCAGTGCCAGGAAGTGGTCGACCATCTGACCAGCAAGGGCATCAGCGCCGTGGCGCTGCATGGCGACCTGGAGCAACGCGACCGCGACCAGGTTCTGGCGATGTTCGCCAACCGCAGTACGTCGGTGCTGGTGGCCACCGACGTGGCCGCCCGTGGCCTGGACATCGATGCCCTGGACATGGTGATCAACGTCGAGCTGGCGCGTGACTCGGAAATCCACATCCACCGCGTGGGCCGTACCGGTCGCGCCGGCGAGAAAGGCCTGGCGATCAGCTTCGTCGCCCCCGCCGAGGCGCACCGCGCCCAGGCCATCGAGCAACTGCAGAAGTCGCCGCTGGCCTGGGCCGAACTCGACAGCCTGACCTCCAAGGGTGGCGAGCCGCTGCTGCCGCCGATGAGCACCCTGTGCATCGGCGCCGGGCGCAAGGACAAGGTACGACCGGGCGACATCCTCGGCGCGCTGACTGGCGATGCGGGCATTCCCGGCACCCAGGTCGGCAAGATCGCCATTTTCGATTTCCAGGCGTTCGTGGCCGTGGAGCGCGGAATCGCCAAGCAGGCGCTGCAGCGTCTGAACAGCGGCAAGATCAAGGGCCGTTCGCTGCGCGTACGGATTCTCTGACCGCAGGCCAGGCCTCTTCGCGGTCTGCAGGAACACCGTGTTCCCCCGTAGGAGCGGCCAGTGGCCGCGAAGAGGCCGGTACTGACACCCCACGATGCAAGAGGACCACGCAGTGCGCTCTACCCCTGTCATCATCATCGGCGCCGGTGCCGCCGGCCTCATGTGCGCCCTGAGCGCTGCACAGCGAGGCCGCGAGGTGCTGCTGATCGACCACGCCAACAAGCCGGGCAAGAAGATCCTCATGTCCGGCGGCGGTCGCTGCAACTTCACCAACATGTACACCGAACCGGCCAACTTCCTCTCGCAGAACCCGCACTTCTGCAAGTCGGCCCTGGCGCGCTATACCCAGTGGGATTTCATCGCCCTGGTGGCCAAGCACGACGTGCCCTACCACGAGAAGAAACTCGGCCAGCTGTTCTGCGACAACAAGTCCAGCGACATTCTCGGCCTGCTGCTGGCCGAGTGCGAAAGCGCTGGCGTCGAGTTGCGCATGGACACCTCGGTGCAGTCCATCGAGAAAACCGCCGACGGCTATCGTTTGCAGACTTCACTGGGCCTGCTGGCGTGCCAGTCGTTGGTGGTGGCCACTGGTGGGCTGTCGATTCCGACCCTGGGCGCCACCGGCTTCGGCTACCAGATCGCCCGCCAGTTCGGTCACAGTGTGCTGCCCACGCGCGCAGGCCTGGTGCCGTTCACCATCACCGATCAGCTCAAGGACATCTGCACCGAGTTGTCCGGCACCTCGGTGGATTGTGTGGCCAGCTGCAACGAACAAGCGTTTCGCGAGAACCTGCTGTTTACCCATCGAGGCCTGAGCGGGCCGGCGATCCTGCAGATTTCCTCGTTCTGGCAGCCCGGCGACACCGTCGAGATCAATCTGCTGCCCGATCACGATGCGTTGGCGTGGCTGCAGCAACAGCAGGCCGAGCGGCCCAATTCGGAGCTCAAGACCCTGTTGGGTGAAGTCTTCACCAAGAAAATGGCCAACCTGCTGGCCGAGCACTGGTTCGTGTCCAAGCCGATCAAGCAGTACACCCCGGCCGAACTGCAAACGGTTGCAAATACACTGGGCGCCTGGCAGCTGGTGCCGGCCGGCACCGAAGGCTATCGCACCGCCGAGGTGACGCTGGGCGGCGTCGATACCCGCGAGGTGTCGTCCAAGACGATGGAGTCGTTGAAAAGCCCAGGCTTGTATTTCATCGGCGAAGTGCTCGATGTCAGCGGGCATCTGGGAGGGTTCAATTTCCAGTGGGCGTGGGCCTCCGGATACGCGGCCGCTCAGTACGTGTAGCACGCCGGGGATCTGCAGCGCGGCCGGACGCGGCTCGCGCCGCTGCTACAGAGGCCCCACACCCCCTCGATCCACCTACGCGCCTGTAGCAGCGGCGCGAGCCGCGTCAGGGGCCGCCGCGCAGTATCGGGCGTGCGCCGACAATGGTAGATTGACGCCGTTCATCAGCTCCCTTGCCTACAGGTCGACTCCTTTTTCATGGCATCCAGGTCGTTCCGCCAATCGATGCGCCGCTTGTGGGCGCTGGACAAGTTCAGCTACAGCGTGCGGGTGTTCATCGCGCTGTCCGGCAGCATGGCGCTGTGCTGGTATCAAAACGAGATGCGCCTGCTGGTGCCACTGTTCCTGGGCATCATCGCCTGCGCCCTGGCCGAAACCGACGACAACTGGCAAGGCCGCATCCGTGCCCTGGCAGCCACCCTGTCGTGCTTCACCGTCGCCGCCTTCGCCGTGGAACTGCTGTTCCCCTACCCCTACGTCTTCGTCACCGCCCTGGCTCTTGCCAGCTTCGCCCTGACCATGCTCGGCGCGCTCGGCGAGCGTTACGGTGCGATTGCCTACGCCACCCTGATCCTCTCGGTCTACACCATGATCGGCGTCGACCAGCGCGGCGGCGAAGTCAGCAACCTGTGGCGCGAGCCAGTGCTGCTGGTGGCCGGGGCGGCCTGGTATGGCCTGCTGTCGGTGCTGTGGCAGGTACTGTTTTCCAACCAACCGGTGCAACAGGCCCTGGCGCGGCTGTTCAGCGAGCTGGGGCAGTACCTCAAGCTCAAGTCGAGCCTGTTCGAACCGATCCGCCAACTGGACGTGGAAGCCCGCCGCCTGGAGCTCGCCAAACAGAACGGTCGGGTCGTGGCCGCGCTCAACGCGGCCAAGGAAATCATCCTGCACAGGGTCGGCAATGGCCGTCCCGGCTCCAAGGTCAGCCGCTACCTGAAGCTGTACTTCCTGGCCCAGGACATCCACGAGCGCGCCAGTTCCTCGCACTACCCCTACAACGCATTGGCCGACGCCTTCTTCCACAGTGATGTACTGTTTCGCTGTCAGCGCCTGCTGCGCCAGCAGGGCGTGGCCTGCCAGCGGCTGGGCGAGTCGATCCAGTTGCGCCAGCCGTTCATCTACGACGACAGCTTCGCCGAGGCCTTGAGCGACCTGCACGCTTCGCTCGAACACCTGCGGATCCAGAGCAACCCGGCCTGGCGCGGCCTGTTGCGGTCGCTGCGTGCTCTGGCGGCCAACCTCGGCACCCTCGACCGTCTGCTCAGCGACGCCGGCAATCCCGACCGCCTGGCCGATGCCCGCGACAGCAGCCTGCTGGACCGCTCGCCGCACACCCTGAAAGACTTCTGGGGCCGCATTCGGCAAAACCTCACGCCCACTTCGCTGCTGTTTCGCCATGCCCTGCGCCTGCCCCTGGCACTGGTGATCTGCTACGCCATGGTGCACCTGATCCACCCCAGTCAGGGCTACTGGATCATGCTGACGACCTTGTTCGTGTGCCAGCCCAGCTACGGCGCCACTCGCCGCAAGCTGGGCCAGCGGATCATCGGCACCGCCATCGGCCTGACCGTGGGCTGGGCGCTGTTCGACCTGTTCCCCAGCCCCATCGTGCAGTCGCTGTTCGCCATCGGCGCCGGCCTGGTGTTCTTCGTCAACCGCACCACGCGCTACACCCTGGCAACCGCCGCCATCACCCTGATGGTGCTGTTCTGCTTCAACCAGACGGGCGACGGCTACGGGCTGTTCCTGCCACGGCTGTTCGACACCCTGCTCGGCAGCCTGATCGCCGGCCTGGCGGTGTTCCTGTTCCTGCCCGACTGGCAAGGCCGCAAGCTGAACAAGGTGCTGGCCAACACGCTGACCTGCAACAGCATCTACCTGCGCCAGATCATGCAGCAATACGCCAACGGCAAGAGCGACGACCTCGCTTATCGCCTGGCACGGCGCAACGCCCACAATGCCGACGCTGCGCTCTCCACCACCCTGGCCAACATGCTCATGGAGCCCGGCCACTTCCGCAAGGAAGCCGACGTGGGTTTCCGCTTCCTGGTGCTGTCGCACACCCTGCTCAGCTACCTGTCCGGGCTGGGTGCGCACCGCGGCACCGAGTTGCCGGCCGAGGCGCGCGAACAATTGATCGGCGGGGCCGGCGAAAGCCTGGCGCGCAGCATCGACGAAATCGCCACGGGCCTGGCCACGCGTGTGCCGGTGCAGGTGCAGAGCGACAGCGAGGAAGCGCTGGCCGACGAACTGGAACAGATGCCCGAAGAGGTCGACGAAGGCCAGCGTCTGATGCAGACCCAGCTGGCGCTGATCTGTCGGCAGCTGGGGCCACTGCGCACCCTTGCCGCGCACTTGATCAAAGGCCCGACCGCAGCTGCCGCCAGCTAGCGGCGCAACCGAAACCTTGAACGAGGTAACCATGGCCATCGAATGGATGTGCATGCACCACAGCGAGCTGGATGTGCACCAGCTGTACGAAATCCTGCGCCTGCGCAGCGAAGTCTTCGTGGTCGAGCAGCAATGCCCCTATCAGGATGTCGATGGGCAGGACCTGCACGCCGACACCTGTCACCTGCTGGCTTGGGACGAGGGCCGCCTGGTGGCCTACCTGCGCCTGCTAGACCCTTCCACCCAGGACGGTGACGTGGTGATCGGCCGGGTGATCACCGCCCCATCTGCCCGCGGTACCGGCCTGGGCCACGCGCTGCTGGCCAACGCTCTGGAGCACGCCGCGCGACGCTGGCCGCAGGTGCCGATAAAGCTGTCGGCCCAGGCTCACCTGCAAGGCTATTACGGCCGCTACGGCTTCATTGCCCACGGCCAGGAATACCTGGAAGACAACATTGCGCACATCGCGATGTACCGGCGTGTCGAGGCTCAGGGGTAACCGAGTACCTGACGGATCTGCCCCAGGTTCTGACCGATCCATTCACGGTCGATCGCGCCCCACTGCCTGATCACGTAGCGACCGATGTGGTTGCGCTCGCCATCCTGCTGCTCGAACTCGCAGGCGATGTCCAGGTCGGCCAGCGCCGCAATGGTGTCCTGGGCCGTGCGCCGGGGCATCCCGGTGGCCTCGATGAGGGCCGGCACAGTGGCCGCCTGGCCACTGTCGATCAGCCAAGCCACGTAGAGCCGGCGATAGAAACTGCTGCGGGTCTTGCTGACTTGCATGGGAATGTCCTTCACGGCGGCGGGGGCAGATCACGGTAGGTCAGGTAGACGCGCAGGTCGAATTCCAACTGCTGATAACCGGGCAGCATGTGTTCGCACAGCTGGTAGAACGCCTTGTTGTGGTCGCTCTCGCGGAAATGCGCCAGCTCATGCACCACGATCATCTGCAGAAACTGCGGCGCCGCGTCCTTGAACAGCGAAGCGATGCGGATCTCTTTCTTGGCCTTGAGCTTGCCGCCCTGAACCCGCGAAACCGCGGTGTGCAGGCCCAGTGCGCGATGCGTCAGGTCCAGGCGGTTGTCGAACAGCACCTTGTCGATGGCCGGCGCATTGCGCAGGTACTCCTGCTTCAGGGCCATGGCATAGTTGTACAGCGCCTTGTCGCTCTGCACGGCGTGGCGATCCGGATAGCGCTGGCTCAGGTAGTCCGCCAGCTGTCCGCGCGCGATCAGTTGCCGGACCTGCTCCTGCAGTGCGGGTGGGTAGGCTTGCAGGTACTTCAGCGCGGTCATGGTGCCAGTTTCGACTTGAGAAAGGTGTCCAGTGTAACGCCTGCGCGGCGCTGGCGTCACACCGCTGCCGGCTGCACGCCGGCGCTGACCAGCGGGAAGTCGCTGGCGGCCTGCGCCGTCAATGGCCGGGCAATCACGAAGCCCTGGATCCACTCGCAACCGGCGGCGCGCAGCCACTGGCATTGCTCGGCGGTTTCCACCCCCTCGGCGATCACTGTGATGTCGAACGCGTTGCAGGCTTGGATCACGCTGCGCGCGAACACACCATCGGGCTTGGAGTCGGGCAATCGAGCGATCAGGTGACGGTCCAGCTTGAGGGTGTCGATGGGCAGATCGCGCAGCAATTTCAGCGAGCACGGGCCGGTACCAAAATCATCCAGAGCGATGCGCACCCCCAAGTTGCGCAACTGCTGCAACTGCGCGGTGGCCTGGGGCAGGTTGTGCATCAGCGAGCACTCCACCACCTCCACTTCGAGCTGATGCGGGCGCAATCCATGCAAGGCAATCGCGCGTTGCAGTTCGGCCACCAGGTTGGGCATGGCGAACTGGGCATTGCTCAGGCTGATGCTCAGCACCAGCTCGGCAGGAAAACGGCTGGACCAGGCGCGGCGCTGGGCGGCGCCTTCAGTGTAGATCCAGCTCGACAGGCGACTGATCAATCGTGCCTGTTCGAGCAAGGGAATGAACAGCCCCGGCTGCACGTCGCCGACACTGGGATGGCACCAGCGCAACAGCGCCTCGAAACCGCGCAGACGACCGTCGAGCAGGGACACCTGCGGCTGGTAGACCAAACTGAAATCACGGTTCTCGATGGCTTCGCCAACGCTGGTTTCGAGCAGCAGACGCGAGCGCGCGCGACCGTTCAAGTCCTGATCGTAATAGCGGTATTGCTGGCGACCGGCCTGCTTGGCGGCATACATGGCGATATCGGCAGCGCGCAGCAGGCTGTCCAGGTTGGCGCCACACTCGGGGTAGGTGGCAATGCCGATGCTGACGCCCAGGCTGATGTCCACGCCGTCCACGGTCTGCTCCATGGCGATGCGCTCCATGAGCTTTTCGGCCACCTTGGCGGCCTGCTCGGGGTAGTCGAGGTTGTCCAGCAGCGCAGTGAATTCGTCGCCACCCATGCGCGCCACCACGTCGAAGGGGCGCAGCACCGCTTTGAGCTGTTCGGCCACCCAGCGCAAGGCCCGGTCTCCGGCATCGTGCCCATGGCTGTCGTTGATGCGCTTGAAGCCGTCCAGATCCAGATACAGCAGCGCCTGGGCCTTTTCCGCACGCTCGTTGCGCACCAGCGCGCTCTCCACGGCCTGATAGAAACCGCGGCGGTTGAGCAGCCCGGTGAGGGGGTCGGTCACGGCCTGGTATTCCAGCTGCTGGTGCAGGCTGCGCACCACCGACATGTCGAGGATGGTCACCACCATTGCGCGCTGCTCGCCGGGCAACGGCGCGCACGACAGAGCCACCGGCAACTGTTGGCCGTTGGCCGTGCGCAGCAGTGCATCGTGTACGCGGTAGGTACTGCGCGTGCTGTAGGCGCGGTAGAAGTCGGACTCGGACCATTCGGGAATCTGCGGCTTGTGCAGGTAATCCGCCAGCACGCCGCGCTGCAGTTGCTCGACACTGGCGCCCAGCAGGCGCGAGATGGCCGGGTTGGCAAAGGTGATCAGACCATGCTCGTTGACCACCAGAATGCCTTCACCGGCGTTTTCCAGCACCGAGGCATTGAAGGCCCGCGCAGCTTCCAGATCACGGCTCAAACGCTGCAGGTCACGCCGGTTGCGCTGCTGTTCGAGCAGCGCCTGGACCTTGGGCCGCAGGATCTGCGGGTCGAACGGTTTGAACAGATAGTCCACCGCCCCTGTGGCGTAGCCCTTGAGCACGGAGGCCTGCGACTGCTCGTTGGCAGTCAGGAAGATGATCGGGGTCAGGCGCGTACGCTGGCTGCCACGCATCAGCCGAGCCACTTCGAAACCGTCCATGCCAGGCATCTGCACGTCGAGCAGAACCAGATCGACCTCATGTTCGAGCAGTTTGCCCAACGCTTCGACCCCGGAAGCTGCGGTCACCACCTGCCAGTCCTGGCGCTCGAGCAACGCTCTCATGCTCAGCAGGTTTTCCGGGTAATCGTCGACCACCAACAACGTAGAACCACCGTCAATGGACGGATCAGGGGCGCATTCCATGCTAATACTCGTTCAGACATCCTGAATCCGGATTCGCCCGGAAACTTCTTGCGTTACTTTAGACGGGCTCGACGCAAAGCTGTAGGACAATTTCCCATGGTTTGCGTCACGAACGAGCACTCGCCGATGGACGGCGCGCCCTGCTCGAAAGGCAGTGCCATGTCCCGAACACCGCGCCAGAACGAAAAAACCCGCCAACAGGCGGGTTTTTCGACAGCGGTGAGGCTTAGTTGACCTTGGCGTTCAACTCGCCGCTGGCGTAGCGCTGGAACATGCCTTCCAGGGAGATCGGCTTGATCTTCGAGGCGTTGCCGGCAGTGCCGAACGCTTCGTAGCGCGCGATGCAGACGTCACGCATGGCTTTCACGGTTTCGGCGAAATACTTGCGCGGGTCGAACTCGGCCGGGTTCTGCGCCATGAAACGGCGGATCGCCCCGGTGGAGGCCAGGCGCAGGTCAGTGTCGATGTTGACCTTGCGCACGCCGTACTTGATACCTTCGACGATTTCCTCGACCGGCACGCCGTAGGTTTCCTTGATGGCGCCGCCGTACTCGTTGATGATCGCCAGCCACTCCTGCGGTACCGAAGAAGAGCCGTGCATCACCAGGTGAGTGTTGGGAATGCGCGCATGGATCGCCTTGATGCGGTCGATCGCCAGGATGTCGCCGGTAGGCGGCTTGGTGAACTTGTAGGCGCCGTGGCTGGTGCCGATGGCGATGGCCAGGGCATCGACCTGGGTCTTGGCAACGAAATCGGCCGCCTCTTCCGGGTCGGTGAGCATCTGGCTGTGATCCAGGATACCTTCGGCGCCTACGCCGTCTTCCTCACCGGCCTGACCGGTTTCCAGCGAACCCAGGCAGCCCAGCTCGCCCTCTACCGACACACCGCAGGCGTGGGCAAAGGAAACGGTCTGCGAAGTCACGCGCACGTTGTAGTCGTAGTCGGTCGGGGTCTTGCCGTCGACGCCCAGCGAGCCGTCCATCATCACCGAGCTGAAGCCCAGCTGGATCGAACGCTGGCAGATGTCGGGGCTGGTGCCGTGGTCCTGGTGCATGCACACCGGGATGTGCGGAAACTCTTCGATCGCCGCCAGGATCAAGTGACGCAGGAACGGGGCACCGGCGTATTTGCGGGCGCCGGCCGAAGCCTGGACGATGACCGGGGAGTCGGTCTTGTCGGCCGCTTCCATGATGGCGCGCATTTGCTCGAGGTTGTTGACGTTGAAAGCTGGTACGCCGTAGCCGAATTCGGCGGCGTGATCCAGCATCTGACGCATGCTGATAAGTGCCATTGTCGTTGTGTCTCCCGGTTCAGGGTCGTTGATCGTTGCAGCTCGCCCATCGGCGGCCGCTCTTGAAGTAATGCCTATCATCGGTCTGGCGCAGTGGGCCCAGCCGTCACGGAGCCTTGCAGCCCCGGCCAATCAAATCGTCGGTGGCGACCCAGTACACCAGGCCTTCGTCACCTTTCTTGTGGAACGCCAGCACACCATCGCTGAACAGCTCGCCCTCGGCACCCGCCTGGGGCGTCAAGGCGTATTGCTTGTCGCTGCCGGCCAGGCGCACTTGCATCGCGCTCTTGTCGGCGGCACTGTAACGCCATTGCACCTCGACCTGGCTGTCGCACTGCCAGCGTGTCCAGTCGGGCGACACCGGCATCGGTTTGTCCAGATAGGCGCAGCCCGAGAGCAGCGCCATTGCCATTATTGCCATACCGCCTTTCATTCATATACCTCTGAGCGCGGGGCAGTGCTGCCGTCATCAAGCCTTGGCTTACGACCCGCAATCCTGCGCCGTGTTCTGCGAACCGGCCGGCGCACCGGTGGAGTTGGTCTGCACGCGCTGATCATCCTGAGTCGTGGGCGTCACCACCGACACCGGGCTGAACACCTCACAGGCGCTGCCTGCGCCTGAACTCATGCAGCCGCTGGACAGCACCGCTGCCAGCAGGGTGGCCAAACCGAATGTCGCGGAACCGATCTTCATGGTGAACTCCTTATGCGCGAAGCAGTGATAATCGTGAGACTCACCACAGAAGACCCTTGGCGAGCACCATTGGTTGCCCTCACGGACAACCCGGTGCCTGCGCCTGCTGTTCCGGCTCGTAGCGTTCCAGTGCCTCAGGCCCCATGCGCTTGCCGACCACCGGAATGCTTTCGGCCTGCCACTGCGACTGTGAACAGCCGCCAGGGGTAGCCGTCGGGCCGTCGTCGACCGAGGTTGCCGGCGCACCGGAACAACCGGCCAGCAGGCCGATCAGCAACGCCAGGGCAGGTGCCTTGAGCATCCGTTTCTCCTCCAGACTCACAGGGCGTCAGGCCTTGGCCCGCTGTTCCAGCATTTCAACGGCCGGCAGCACCTTGCCCTCGACGAACTCGAGAAACGCACCGCCACCGGTCGAGATGTAGGAGATGTCGCCAGCGACGCCGTACTTGTCGATGGCCGCCAGGGTATCGCCGCCACCGGCGATGGAAAAGGCCGGGCTCTGCGCAATCGCCTTGGCCAGCACTTGGGTGCCGTTGCTGAACTGATCGAACTCGAACACACCGACCGGGCCGTTCCAGAGGATGGTCTTGGACGACTTGAGCAACTCGGCGAAGTGCTCGGCGGTCAGTGGACCGATGTCGAGGATCATGTCGTCATCGGCCACATCGGCAATCAGCTTGACCGTGGCTTCGGCGCTTTCGGCGAACTCCTTGGCCACCACCACGTCGACCGGCAGCGGCACGCTGACCTTGGCGGCGATGGCGCGGGCGGTGTCCAGCAAGTCTGGCTCGTACAGCGATTTGCCAACCTTGTGCCCGGCAGCGGCCAGGAAGGTGTTGGCAATGCCACCGCCCACGATCAACTGATCGCAGATGCCGCTCAGGCTATTGAGCACGTCCAGCTTGGTCGAAACCTTGGAACCGGCAACGATGGCGGCCATCGGCTTGGCGGGGGCGCCCAGTGCCTTGCCCAGCGCTTCAAGCTCCGCAGACAGCAGAGGGCCGGCAGCGGCGACCTTGGCGAACTTGGCCACGCCGTGGGTCGAGCCTTCGGCGCGGTGCGCCGTGCCGAACGCGTCCATCACGAACACGTCGCACAGCGCCGCGTAGCGTTGGGCCAGCTCGTCGGCGTTCTTTTTCTCGCCCTTGTTGAAGCGCACGTTCTCGAACAGCACCACGTCACCGGCATTGACCTGGACGCCGTCCAGGTAGTCAGCCACCAGCGGCACGTCGCGGCCCAAGGCCTTGCTCAGGTACTCGGCCACTGGCTTGAGGCTGTTCTCGGCAGAGAATTCGCCTTCGGTGGGCCGGCCCAGGTGCGAGCAGACCATTACCGCCGCGCCCTTCTCCAAGGCCAGCTTGATGGTGGGCAACGAGGCGAGAATGCGCGCGTCGCTGGTTACCTTGCCATCCTTGACGGGTACGTTGAGGTCTTCGCGAATCAATACGCGCTTACCTTGCAGGTCGAGGTCGGTCATCTTCAACACGGTCATTGCGTTCAGTCCTTTCAAGCTCGTTTGGAATTGTTCATGACGCGCAGGTAGTGCCCCGCGACGTCGAGCATTCGATTGGCAAAACCCCATTCGTTGTCGAACCAGGCCAGCAGGTTCACCAGGCGCGGGCCGGAAACGCGGGTCTGGCTGGCATCGACGATGGCCGAATGAGGATCGTGGTTGAAATCACAACTGGCGTGCGGCAACTCAGTGTAGGCCAGCAGGCCCTGCAACGGGCCACTGCGCGCCGCGTCATGAAGGATCCGATTGACCTCCACCGCACAGGTGTCGCGCGCCATCTGCAGGGTAATGTCCAGGCATGACACATTGACGGTCGGCACGCGCACAGCTTTGGCCTGGATTCGACCGGCAAGTTCCGGCAACAGCCGTTCGATGCCACGGGCCAGGCCGGTGGAAACCGGAATGACCGACTGGAAGGCCGAGCGCGTACGGCGCAGGTCTTCGTGGTGATAGGCGTCGATCACCGGCTGGTCGTTCATGGCCGAGTGAATGGTGGTGATGGACACGTATTCCAGGCCGATGGCCTGATCCAGCAGGCGCAACAGCGGCACGCCGCAATTGGTGGTGCAGGACGCGTTGGAAACCAGTCGTTCGCGTCCGGTAAGGCAATCCTGATTGATACCGAACACGATGGTGGCATCGACGTCGGCTTCGCTGGCCATGGGCTGGGAAAACAGCACGGCCGGTGCGCCGGCGGCCAGGAAGCGCTGACCGTCGCCGCGGGTGTTGTAGGCGCCGGAGCATTCGAGCACCAGGTCGATGTCGAGCGCGGCCCAGTCGATCGCTTCGGGCGTGGCACTGCGGGTGACGCGTATGCGTTGACCGTTGATCAACAGGTGGTCGGCATCCACCGTGACTTCACCGGGAAAGCGGCCGTGGGTCGAGTCGAAGCGCGTGAGGTATTCGATGCTGGCCATGTCGGCCAGGTCGTTGATCGCCACCACCTCGAAGTCGGCCCGCGTACCGCGCTCGCACAATGCACGCAGCACGCAGCGACCAATGCGGCCGTAACCGTTGAGAGCGACTCTGTAGGGGCGTGAAGAAGACATGAGCAAGTACGCCTGGAATTGTTATGAGCATCCGAGGACCACCCATGGGAACGGTCCGTGGCCGCGAAAGCCTCGCCGCGGTACACCTGACACACCGCAGCGCGCCCTTCGCGGCCGATGACCGCTCCCACAGGATGTCCGCAATCCCCGTAGGAGCGGTCCGTGGCCGCGAAAGCCGCACCGCGGTATACCTGACACACCGCAGCGCGCCCTTCGCGGCCGATGACCGCTCCTACGAGTGTGAGGATCAGTCTTCCAGCAGCTCTTCGGCGGTGGCCAGGATGTTCTCCAGGGTGAAGCCGAACTCTTCGAACAAGGCCGGCGCCGGTGCCGACTCGCCAAAGCTGGTCATGCCGATCACGCGGCCTTCCAGGCCCACGTACTTGTACCAGTAGTCGGCATGCGCCGCCTCGATGGCGATGCGCGCGCTGACCTGCAGCGGCAACACCGACTGCTTGTAACCCGCGTCCTGCGCGTCGAACACGCTGGTGCAGGGCATCGACACGACACGCACGTTGCGGCCCTGCTCGGTCAGCTTGTCGAAGGCTTTGACGGCCAGGCCAACTTCCGAACCGGTGGCAATCAGGATCAGGTCAGGCTCGCCGGTACAATCCTTGAGCACATAACCGCCACGGGTGATGTCGGCCAACTGGGCCTGGTCGCGGGTCTGGTGATCTAGGTTCTGACGCGAGAAGATCAGCGCCGATGGACCGTCGTTGCGCTCCAGGGCGAATTTCCATGCTACCGCCGACTCGACCGCATCGGCAGGACGCCAGGTGTCGAGGTTCGGGGTGCAGCGCAGGCTCGCCAGCTGTTCGATCGGCTGGTGGGTCGGGCCATCTTCGCCCAGACCGATGGAGTCGTGGGTAAATACGTAGATCACGCGCTTCTTCATCAGCGCCGACATGCGTACCGCGTTGCGGGCGTATTCCATGAAGATCAGGAAGGTCGCGCCGTACGGCACGAAGCCGCCATGCAGGGCGATGCCGTTCATGATCGCGCTCATGCCGAATTCGCGTACGCCATAATAGATGTAGTTGCCGGCGGCGTCATCTGCTTCGACACCCTTGCAGCCTTTCCACAGGGTCAGGTTGGAGCCTGCCAGGTCGGCCGAGCCACCGAGAATTTCCGGCAGCAATGGGCCAAAGGCGTTCAACGCGTTCTGGCTGGCCTTGCGGCTGGCGATGGTCTCGCCCTTGGCGGCCACTTCGGCGATGTAGGCGCTGGCCTTTTCGGAGAAATCGGCTGGCAGCTCACCGCTCATGCGCCGCACGAATTCATTGGCCAGTTCGGGGTGGGCGGCGGAATAGGCGGCGAAGCGCTGGTTCCACTCGGCTTCCACGGCAACGCCAGCTTCCTTGGCGTCCCACTCCTTGTAGATGTCGGCAGGAATTTCGAACGGGCCGTGGTTCCACTTCAGCGCGGCGCGGGTCAAAGCGATTTCTTCGGCACCCAGTGGCGCGCCGTGGCAGTCTTCCTTGCCCTGCTTGTTCGGCGAGCCAAAGCCGATGGTGGTCTTGCAGCAGATCAGGGTGGGCTGCTCGCTCTTGCGCGCGGTCTCGATGGCGGTCTTGATTTCGTCCGCATCGTGGCCGTCGACGTTGCGAATCACCTGCCAGCCGTAGGCTTCGAAGCGTTTCGGCGTGTCGTCGGTGAACCAGCCCTCGACTTCGCCATCGATGGAGATGCCGTTGTCATCGTAGAAAGCGATCAGCTTGCCCAGGCCCAGGGTGCCGGCCAGCGCGCTCACTTCGTGGGAGATGCCTTCCATCATGCAGCCGTCGCCGAGGAACACATAGGTGTTGTGATCGACGATCTTGTGGCTGTCGCGGTTGAACTGCGCCGCCAACACTTTTTCTGCAATGGCGAAACCGACGGCGTTGGCCAGACCCTGGCCCAGTGGGCCGGTGGTGGTTTCCACGCCTGGGGTGTAGCCGTACTCGGGGTGGCCCGGGGTGCGGCTGTGCAGCTGGCGGAAGTTCTTCAGGTCCTCGATGCCCAGGTCATAGCCGGTGAGGTGCAACAGCGAATAGACCAGCATCGAGCCGTGGCCGTTGGACATGACGAAACGGTCGCGGTTGGCGAACGCCGGGTTGGCCGGGTTGTGCTTGAGGAAGTCACGCCACAGCACTTCGGCGATATCCGCCATGCCCATGGGGGCACCCGGGTGGCCGCTGTTGGCTTTTTGCACGGCATCCATGCTCAGTGCACGAATGGCATTGGCGCGCTCACGACGGCTGGGCATCGCTTATCTCCTGGGGTCTGTGTAGGCAGGGATACAACAAAGAACGGCATTTTCCCCCACCGGCAGGGGGTTGGGCAATCGGACATTTGCCCCCGCTGGCAAATCCAAGGCCGCACCAGGCCCGAACCAATATCAAAACTTTTTGATATTGGTGTTGCGAGGCTGCTCGTCGCTCACTAGACTGCCGAACCTATGAACCTGCGCGCCCCTGCTTTCGACCATCAGGCAAGTGACGATCTGGCGGCCCTGTGCAAGGCCGGCGGCGACCCACTGCGCCTCAACGTGCTGCGCGCGCTGGCCAGCGATTCGTTCGGCGTGCTGGAACTGGCGCAGATCTTTGCGGTAGGTCAGTCGGGCATGAGCCATCACCTCAAGGTGCTGGCCCAGGCTGACCTGGTGGCTACCCGCCGCGAGGGCAACGCGATTTTCTACCGCCGCGCCCTGCCCAACGGCCGCGCGCTGGGCGGACGCCTGCACAGCGCCTTGCTCGAAGAAGTCGACGCCTTGAGCCTGCCGGCCGAGGCCCAGGTGCGCATGGCCGTGGTGCAGCGCCAGCGCGCGGCGGCCAGCGAAGATTTCTTCTCGCGCACGGAAGAAAAATTCCGCGCCCAGCAGGACCTCATCGCCGGCTTGCCGCAGTACCGCGAAAGCCTGCTGGCCCTGCTCGACAAACTCAGCTTCGCCAGCCAGGCCAGCGCCCTGGAAGTGGGCCCTGGCGATGGCGGCTTCTTGCCCGAACTGGCGCGACGCTTTGCCCAGGTCACGGCGCAGGACAACAGCCCGGCCATGCTTGAACTGGCCCGCCAGGTCTGCGCGCGCGAGCAGTTGGGCAACGTGCGCCTGGAGCTGGCCGATGCCTTGGCACCCACCAGCCTGCGCGCCGACTGCGTGGTGCTGAACATGGTCCTGCACCACTTCAGCGACCCGCAGCAGGCGCTCGGCCATCTGGCCCAGCGCGTGCAACCGGGTGGCAGTCTTTTGGTCACAGAATTGTGCAGCCACAACCAGAGTTGGGCCAAGGAGGCCTGCGGTGATCTCTGGTTGGGTTTCGAACAGGAAGATCTGGCCCGTTGGGCCACCGCTGCGGGGCTTGTACCCGGAGAGAGCCTCTACGTGGGCTTACGTAATGGTTTCCAGATTCAGGTCCGACATTTCTCGCGGCCGGCTGGCGACACTCACCATCGGTCAATTTAGGAAACCGTCGAGATGAGCGAATACTCCCTTTTTACCTCCGAGTCCGTCTCTGAAGGACACCCGGACAAGATCGCCGACCAGATTTCCGACGCGGTGCTGGACGCCATCATCACCCAGGACAAGTTCGCCCGCGTGGCCTGCGAAACCCTGGTCAAGACCGGCGTGGCGATCATCGCCGGCGAAGTCAGCACGTCGGCCTGGGTCGACCTGGAAGACATCGTGCGCAAGGTCATCGTCGACATCGGCTACAACAGCTCCGATGTTGGCTTCGACGGCGCCACCTGTGCGGTCATGAACATCATCGGCAAGCAGTCGGTGGACATCGCTCAGGGTGTGGACCGCAGCAGGCCGGAAGATCAGGGCGCGGGCGACCAGGGCCTGATGTTCGGCTATGCCAGCAACGAAACCGACGTGCTGATGCCGGCGCCGATCTGCTTTTCGCATCGCCTGGTCGAGCGCCAGGCCGAAGCGCGCAAGTCCGGTCTGCTGCCGTGGCTGCGTCCCGATGCCAAGTCGCAGGTAACCTGCCAGTACGAAGGCGGCAAAGTCGTGGGTATCGACGCGGTGGTGCTGTCGACCCAGCACAACCCGGACGTGTCCTACAGTGACCTGCGCGAAGGCGTGATGGAACTGATCGTCAAGCACGTGCTGCCGGCCGAACTGCTGCACAAGGACACCCAGTTCCACATCAACCCGACCGGCAACTTCATCATCGGTGGCCCGGTGGGTGACTGCGGCCTGACCGGACGCAAGATCATCGTCGACAGCTACGGCGGCATGGCCCGCCACGGCGGCGGTGCGTTCTCCGGCAAGGACCCGTCCAAGGTCGACCGCTCTGCGGCCTACGCCGGTCGCTACGTGGCCAAGAACATCGTCGCCGCCGGCCTGGCCGAGCGCTGCGAGATCCAGGTGTCCTACGCCATCGGCGTGGCCCAGCCCACATCGATCTCGATCAACACCTTCGGCACCGGCAAGATCAGCGACGAGCAGATCGTCAAGCTGGTGCGTGCGCACTTCGACCTGCGCCCGTATGCCATCACCACCATGCTCGACCTGCTGCACCCGATGTACCAGGCCACCGCTGCCTACGGCCACTTCGGCCGGGCGCCGGTAGAAATGACCGTTGGCGACGACACCTTCACTGCGTTCACCTGGGAGCGCACTGACCGTGCCGCCGCGCTGCGCGACGCCGCCGGCCTCAGGTAAGCGCCTGGCAGCAGCACACGAAAAGCCCCGGCCGGGTGACTGGCCGGGGCTTTTTTTTCGTGTCGTCGCCAACAGCGCTGGCCTGCCTGAGACGAGACAGCTTTGACCTGGCCGGCAAAAGGTCCTTCAATGGAGGGATCATGTCGTGGGCCACTGCAGCATCTCGATACGCGGTGCCACGAATAGGACGCGTCCTACAGACAGTTACTTCAATTCATCGTCAACTATTTAGAATCATATTCACGGAGTCACCATGAACAAGCTTTCTTCCCTGTGTGCATTGCTGGTCACCGGTATGCTGGCCGCCCCGGCAATGGCTGCTGCTCCTGCCCCCGCCGTGGCGGCAGTGGCCACCGGTTGCGCCGCCAAGCAGCAGAACGTGCAGGCCCAGATCGCCGTTGCCAAGGCCAACGGCAACCAGAATCAGGTCGATGGCCTGAACACCGCACTGCGCGAGATCCAGACCAACTGCACCGACAATTCGCTGCGCAAGGAACGTGAAGGCAAAGTGCTGGATGCCAAGCGCGAAGTCAGCAAACGTCAAAGCGACCTGGACAAAGCCATGAAGAAAGGCGATTCGGAGAAGATCAACAAGCGCAAGGACAAACTCGCGGAGTCGCGCAAGGAACTGCAGGAAGCGATGGATGAGCTGGACAAGTAACGAGCATTGCGCGGCGAGTCATCTCGATGATCCGCCGCCTGCACGCAAAGTGCCGCTACACCGAGACGAAGAAGTAACTGACGATGATCGCGAATCCGGTGAACCACACCAACGAGCGCAACGCAGCCCAATCGGCCAGATAGCAGATGATGTACAGCAGACGTGAAGTGACGAACACCACTGCCAGTACATCCAGGGTCACTTGTTGCGCATTGCCGACGATATCGGAAATGACCACGGCAGCGATGAAGCCGGGAAGAATCTCGAAACTGTTCAACTGCGCGGCGTGGGCCCGCTTGGGCAAGCCTTCCAAGGCGTCGAGGTAGGCTCGCGGATCATGGTTGTGGCGCAGGCCGAAGTTGCCGCCCGTGAACTTGGCGATATAGGCGCATGCGTAGGGCAATACCAAAGCGATCAAGACACACCAGAAGGCGACGGTCATACAGAGTTCCTTTTCCAAGTAGTCAACAGCGATGTGCCCATGCACGGCCCGCATAGAGTAGGAGGACAGGCGCCGTGAAAGGTTCGCCGGCGCAGAGTTCCATTGCAATTATCAATTTGGCCGCCTTTGCGGCACTCCCTATAATACGCGCCGCTGTATCGCTGCATCCTTTTGCGCTCCTATTCCAATAAATCGTGTTCTCTGCAGTTCATGCGGAGGCTGGCGCATGCCTTTGTCGGGCAACTCACCCTCCTACTCGAGAACATTCGCATGCCACTTGCATTGTTTGCATTGGCCGTCGCCGCATTCGGCATCGGCACCACCGAATTCGTCATCATGGGCCTGCTCACCGATGTTGCGCAGGACCTGTCCGTGAGCATCCCGGATGCAGGCTTGCTGATCACCGGCTATGCCCTGGGCGTGGTCTTCGGCGCGCCGGTGCTGGCGGTACTCACCGCCAACCTGCCGCGCAAGGCTACCTTGCTGGGCATGACCCTGATGTTCATCCTCGGCAACGTACTCTGCGCGCTGGCGCCCAATTACGCCACGCTGATGGGTGCTCGAATCATCACGGCCCTGTGTCACGGTGCCTTCTTCGGGATCGGCTCGGTAGTGGCCGCAGGCCTGGTGGCGCCGAACAAGCGAGCGCAGGCCATCGCCCTGATGTTCACCGGGTTGACCCTGGCCAACGTGCTGGGGGTGCCGCTGGGCACGGCGTTGGGCCAGTTCGCAGGCTGGCGCTCCACGTTCTGGGCCGTCTCGGTGATCGGCATCATTGCCCTGCTGGCGCAGGTCGTCTGGCTGCCCAAGGCCATTCCCATGGAACGCGGCAACCTGGCCCGCGAGTTCCGCGTGCTGCGCAAGCCCAACGTGTTGCTGCCGCTGGCCATGAGCGCGATGGCCTCCTGCAGCCTGTTCAGTGTGTTCACCTACATTGCACCGATCCTGCAGGACGTTACCGGCGTCAGCGCCCACGGCATCACCGTGATGCTGCTGCTGTTCGGCGTCGGCCTGACCATCGGCAGCATGCTCGGTGGCCGTCTGGCTGACTCGTGCCTGCTGCCCTCGCTGGTGGGCATGGCCATTGCGGTGGTGTTGATCCTGGCCCTGTTCACCCAAACCAGCCGCTCGCTGATCCCGGCGGCGCTGACATTGCTGGCATGGGGCGTGTTCGCCTTCGCGCTGTGCCCGATCCTGCAATTGCTGATCATCGACCAGGCACACGAGGCGCCGAATCTGGGCTCGACCCTCAACCAGAGCGCCTTCAACCTGGGCAACGCCGCCGGCGCCTGGGTCGGCGGCCTGGTTGTCGCCAGCGGTGCACCCCTGGTGGATTTGCCATGGACCGGCGCCATTACCGGCATCGGTACGCTGGTGCTCGCCGTGGTGTTCATCCAGTGGCAGCGCCGGCCGACAGCGGCAGTCAACGCCGCTGGATGAATGAGTGTGCCGTTCGGGCGCATGGCAACATCCAACAACACTGCAGCGTTTGATAGACCTGATCTATCGAGAAATCTTCACCCTTTGACCCAAGGAGCCCGGATGCTCGAGCTAGTTGCCACATTCATCTGCCTCAGCACATTGCTGACCTATGTGAATTTCCGCTTCATTGGCCTGCCGCCTACCATCGGCGTGATGGTGACAGCCCTGCTGTTCTCGCTGATCCTGCAGGGCTTGAGCTTCATCGGCTACCCGGGCCTGGAGGAGCGAGTCGAAGCACTGATGAACCAGATCGACTTCGGCGATCTGCTGATGAACTGGATGCTGTCCTTCCTGCTGTTCGCCGGCGCCCTGCACGTGAACCTCGCCGACCTGCGCAACTACCGCTGGCCGATCGGGCTGCTGGCCACTTTCGGCGTGCTGATCGCCACCTTCGTCATCGGCGCCCTGGCCTTCTGGATCTTTGGCCTGTTCGGCTGGCACGTCAGCTTCCTGTACTGCCTGCTGTTCGGCGCCCTGATTTCACCCACCGACCCGATCGCGGTGCTGGGCGTGCTGCGCACGGCCAACGCCTCCAAGCCGTTGAAAACCACCATTGTCGGCGAGTCGCTGTTCAACGATGGCACGGCGGTGGTGGTGTTCACCGTGCTGCTGGGTATCGCTCAACTGGGCGAAACACCGACGGCGGGCGCAACGGCCATGCTGTTCCTGCATGAAGCCGTAGGGGGCGCGCTGTTCGGCGGCCTGATCGGCTACATCGTCTACCGCATGATCAAGAGCATCGAGCAGTACCAGGTCGAGGTCATGCTGACCCTGGCACTGGTGATCGGCGGCTCGGCCATGGCCTACGAGCTGCATGTGTCGGCGCCCATCGCGATGGTGGTGGCCGGGCTGATCATCGGCAACCTGGGGCGCAACCTGGCAATGAACGACATGACCCGGCGCTATATGGACGGCTTCTGGGAGTTGCTCGACGACATCCTCAACGCCCTGCTATTCGCCTTGATCGGCCTTGAGCTGTTGCTGCTGCCGTTCTCCTGGCTGCACCTGCTCGCCGCGTCCCTGCTGGCTGTGGCGATCCTGCTCTCGCGGTTGCTCACGGTGGCCCCGGCGATTCTGCTGCTGCGGCGCTTTCGCAGCGTCCCGCGCGGCACCATTCGCGTGCTCACCTGGGGTGGCCTGCGCGGCGGCGTCTCGGTCGCCCTGGCCCTGGCCCTGCCGATCGGCCCGGAGCGCGACCTGCTGCTGAGCATCACCTACATCGTCGTGCTGTCCTCGATCCTGCTGCAGGGCCTGAGCATCGGCAAACTGGTCAAGGCCGTGACCCGCGAGCCAGATACGCAGGCCGTACGCGAGCATTGATCGGCGGTGTTCGCACATGAAAAACCCCGCTCTCGCGGGGTTTTTCATTTACAACATCACGACTCGGTCACCCTCAGAAGATGTTGATCGGGTACTCGACGAAGGCGCGCACTTCGTTGCCGTCATCGTTGTAGCCCGAAGCACGGACGTTGTCCGAGGTGCGCAACCACGAGCCGCGCAGACGCAGGGTCAGGTCCTTGGCCGGGCCGTTCTGCACCACGTACTGGACCTGGTTGAAGATCTCGCGTTCCTGGCCATCGCCCGTCGGAGTGCGGATGTTGTCGCCACGCACGTAGGCCACCTTGTAGGTCAGGCCGGGCACGCCGAACGTGCGGAAGTCGATGCCGTAGCCCAGTTGCCAGGAGACTTCGTCCTCGGCGTTGAAGTCCGACCAGTACGAGTTGGCCAGGAAAATGGTCGAGCCACCGTCGCCCACGCCACCGGCGTTCTGATAGAAACCGTAGTTGTAGCCGGTATCGCCCGTGCTGCGCTGGTGTGCCAGGGTCAGCGAGTGCGGACCGAAGGCCCAGGTCGCGGCCAGGCTCCAGATCTTGTTGTCCTGGCCGGTGCCCAGCGTGCTGGCGTAGTCCTTGTCCAGGTGCGAGCGGTAGCCGTTGAAATCAAACGTCAGCGACTGTTCGCTCGGCAGGGCCAGCACGTAGTTGAGGTTGACGTACTGCTTCTTCAGCCGGTCTTCGACATCCGAGGCATACAAGGCACCGGTCAGGCTGTCGCTGAACTGATAGCTGCCTCCGTACACGTCGATCTTCTTCAGGCCACCGCTGTCGCGGGCTTCGGCGCTCTTGCGCGCTTCCTGGGTGAAGCGGCCGGCGTTGAGCACCAGGCCATCGATTTCCTTGGAGGTGATCAGGGTGCCGGTGAAGCTTTCCGGCAACAGGCGCGAATCGTCGAAGTTGAGCACCGGCAGCGCCGGCATCTGATCGCCGTACTTGATCACCGTATTGGAGATGCGCACTTTCACCGCTGCGCCGGCGCGGGCCAGATCGTGGGGCGCACTGCTCGGATCGTCGGAAGTACCGCCACGCTTGAAGAAGTCGATACCGCCGGCACCGGCGCGACCGGTGCCGCCGTCCAGGCGCAGGGCGTACAGGCCGAAGGCGTCGACGCCAACGCCGACCGTACCCTGAGTGAAACCGGAATTGAACTTGGCGATCACGCCCTGGCCCCACTCGGCCTTGTCCTGCCCGCCATGCTTGTAGTCACGACTGATATAGGCATTGCGCAGCAGTACGTCGAGGTGGCTGTCTTCGACGAAGCCCTTGCCATCGGCCTGCTCGCTGGCCATGGCCTGGGTCGCCGCCATCACGCCCAGCGCGAGGACAGCCAGTTTCTTGTTCAACATCTTGTTTTCCCTAATCACCAGTGAGGACGCAACACGGCCACCCGCTCGTTTGCCGCCGTCCGCATCGCCAGCGCAGGGCTCTGCAACAGGCATTCGGAGGTCGGGGCAGGGTCTAGCGGGCCAGTGCGCGGGGTCGGATCCTAGCGATGGGTGGATGCGAAAGTCAAAATTTCGTGAAACTTTGTCGCTATAAGCAGGTCGCTTCGTGGAATAACGCCCATCAAAAAGCCCGACATCAAGTCGGGCTTCAAAGGCTGGTCAGCCTACCTCAGCCGCGTATGGGTGCCGGCTGCTGCTGGGTCAGGCAATGGATGTTGCCGCCACCGAGCAGCAATTCACGGCCCGGCACCATCACCACTTCGTGCTCCGGAAACAGCTGCTGCAACAAGGCCTGCGCCTGGCTGTCGAGTGGATCGTCGAAGCTGGGCGCGATGATGCCGCCGTTGACGATCAGGAAGTTCACGTAGGAACCGGCCAGACGCACGGACGGGTGACGCTCCTGGCTGCCTGCGACCAGATCGACGCCATCGCACTCCTGCTGGGTGGCATACAGGGGCCCGGGAATCGGCATCTTGTGCACCACCAGCGCCCGGCCCTTGGCATCGACGCTGCTTTCCAGCACCTGCAAGGCAGCCTGGCAACGGGCATAGTTCGGGTCACTGGCGTCGTCGGTCCAGGCCAGCAGCACCTCACCGGGACGCACGTAGCAGCAGAAGTTGTCGACGTGCCCGTCGGTCTCGTCGTTGAACAGGCCGTCGGGCAGCCAGATGATCTTGTCCACTGCCAGATGATCGGCGAGGATCCGTTCGATCTGCTCGCGGTCCAGGTGCGGGTTGCGATTGCGGTTGAGCAGGCATTCTTCGGTGGTGATGAGCGTGCCTTCGCCGTCCACGTGGATGGAGCCGCCTTCAAGCACGAAACCTTGCGTGTGGTAACCCTGGCAGCGCTCCATGCCCAGCACCTTGCTCGCCACCTGCTCGTCGCGGTTCCAGGGCGCATAGAGGCCACCGTCGAAGCCACCCCACGCATTGAACGCCCAGTCCACACCGCGTACCTGGCCGTTCTGATCGATCACGAAGGTCGGCCCGGTATCACGCATCCAGGCATCGTCGCTGCTCATTTCGACCACGCGAATGTTCGGCACGTCCAGGCGCGCGCGCGCGTTGTCGTACTGCCCGGCAGACACCCCGACAGTGACCGGCTCGAAACGCGCGATGGCCTTGGCCAGGGCGACATGCGCCGCCTGCACCGGCTTGCCGCCCAGGCGCCAGTTGTCCGGGCGCTCGGGCCACAGCATCCAGGTCTGGGTATGGGGCGCCCATTCGGCCGGCATGTGGAAACCGTCGGCGCGAGGGGTACTGTCGAGCGTGGTCATGGGTCAGGGCTCCGGTGGTCCATGAAAAGGTATGGGCGCACTCTACAGGTTGTCGAGCGGATCGTGAAACACGCCCGGCGCAGGGCTCGCCAAGGGGATTTCAACAGGCCAGTTCATCCAGCACCTGCGCCACGCAGTCGACGAAGAAATCCACGCTCTGCCGGGTGGTCACCATCGGCGGCTTGATCTTGAGGATGTTCAGGTGGTCACCGGTGGGCTGCATGAAGATGCCCAGTTCCCGCAACCGCTCGCACAGCAGCGCCGTCTCCTGCGTCGCCGGCGCCAGGCTGTGGCGATCGCGCACCAGTTCCAGGCCCAGATAGAAGCCGGACCCGTGCACGGCGCCCACCAGCGGATGCTGGTCGAGCAACGCTTGCAAGCGTGCCTTGAAGTACCCGCCGACCACCTTCGCGTTCTCCCACAGCCGCTCTTCGGCCATCACATCGAGCACTGCCAGGCCGATGCGGCAACTGACCGGGCTGCCACCGGACGATGAGAAGAAATACCCCTCGGCCTCCAGCGCCTCGGCAATTTCGCGACGGGTAATCACCGCGCCCAGCGGGTGACCATTGCCCATGCCCTTGGCCATGGTGATGATGTCCGGCACCACGCCTTGCTGTTCGAACCCCCAGAAGTACTCGCCCAGACGCCCGTAGCCGACCTGCACTTCGTCGGCGATGCACAGCCCGCCACGCGCGCGAACGCGGTCGTAGACCTGCTGCAGATAGCCCTCGGGCAAGGCAATGCCGCCGGCGTTGCCGTACACCGGCTCGCAGATGAAACCGGCCAGCCGGCGGCCCTGCTCATCCAGTTGATGCAAGGTGTCGTCGACACTGCGCACGTAGCCGGCGGTGCAGTCGGGACCACGGAAAGTGCCACGGTAGCTGTTGGCCGCCATGACCGGATGGACCCAGTCCGGTCGCGTGCTCAACGCCTGCGGGTTGTCGGCGATGGAGGTGGAAATGGCATCGGTGGCAACCGACCAGCCATGGTAGGCCTCGAGCATGCTGAGCATGTCGCGCCCGCCGCTGGCTGCCCAGGCCAGGCGGATCGCCAGATCGTTGGCCTCGGTGCCGCTGTTGACCAAGAACACGCGATCGAAACCTGGCGGCGCGAGTGCCAGCAGGCGCTCGGAAAACTCGGCGATCGCTGCATAGTGAAAGCGTGAGTTGGTATTGAGCAGTGACCATTGCCGCGCCGCCACCTGGGCCATGCGCGGGTGTCCATGGCCAAGCACCGCGACGTTGTTGAGCATGTCCAGGTACGACTGGCCGTGCATGTCGATCAGATGGTTGCGCCAGCCGCGCTCGATCTGCGGCGGCGCCTGGTAATAATGCTTCTGCGAGCGAGCGAAACTGGCGTCGCGCCGCTGCAGCAGCAGACCTGCGTCGGGCGGTAGCGGCGCGTCGCAATCCATGCCGAGCACCCTTGCCGGCGACGGGCACAGGGACTGCCAGGCCGCCGCCCGCGCCGGCGTGCAGAACAGTGGCGGGCTCACATCCGCGCTGCGGCACAACTGCACCAGCAGCGCACCGTCGACTTTTCCCAACGATGCGCCCGCAGCCAGCACGGCCCCTGCAGGGCTTGGGCAGTCAAGCCCCCACAGGTGCAGGCTCAAGGAAGCACCTTGGAGCACCACGCTGGCATCGGCCAACCGCTTCAGCGTGCCAGCCCAGGGCGCCTGCAGATCGGTGCCCGGCGGCGCCTGAACCTGCACGTGCAGCGCGCAGGTCGCCGAGGCCGCGCAGGTATCGATGCGGGTACGCGAAAGGCGATACTCACCATACCCCGTACAGGCCCAGCCGCTGCCCGCTGCGGCATCGCTCAGCAGCCGTTCGTCGATATTCGCTTGCTCCCAATTGCCGTCCGCGAAATGCTCGCCTAGTACGCTCAAGTCCACTCGACAAACTGTCGAATGCGTCACGCCGGCAAACAAAGGCAATATGCCATCTCCGGCTGATTCGGGTATGCTCTGCCCCACACTGCTGAAAATTGCCGCTTCCATCAATTCGAATGGTTCTGCGGTAGCTATGTCGAAGATTTCCCACTCATGCTCGACATTGGCCCGGATATAGTCGTTGTCCGGCGCCACGCTCAGCTGCCGGGCGCTGCTCGACACCAGCACCGCTGCCCGCAGCACCACCAATGGCCATAACGCACGCAGCTCCGCTTGCTCGAGCGGATTGACCCGATGATAGGCTGCCACTGCCGGCAATATCGCGAACGGATCGCCATGGCCATGATGCAGCAACGCAGCGCAGGTCGCCGCCAGGTCCGCCACCCGCCAGGTGTGCACCAGATCACCGAAGTCGATCAGGCCCGCAAGCTGCCAGCGCAGGTCGGCATCACGCTGCCAGACACTGTTGTCATCGGTGATGTCCAGATGCACCGCCTGCAGCGGCAGATCGGCACTGACCGCACCCAGTCGACGCTGCGCCTGGAACGCCATTTCGACCACCCGCCCGCGTTGTCCTGGATCGCCAAGCGCCGGCAACAGATGATCAAGCAACTTATGCGCATGTCGCGGGTCCCATTGCAGCGTGCGCGCAAGGCCAGGGTGTTGAAAGTCGAGCAAGGCGCGGTCTACCTCGCCGCACAACTGACCAATGCGCGCGATGGCAACCGGCCCCAGATGCTTGAGGCGAGTCAGCGGCTGACCGTCCAGATAGCTCAACACGCGCATCTGCAGGCGCTGCTGGCCCAGATGCACGGCAAGGGTGTCGCGACCGTCGAGGGCAGCCAGTGCCTGTGGTACTGCAAGGCCGTGGCCAGCCAGATGCCGCATCGCCTCATGCTGGGCCGCGAGCGCCTGAGGGGCCGCGTCGTCGTGACAGAACTTCAGCACCCAGCGATGCTGGGCGCTTTCCACGCGAAAGTTGAGGTCTTGCTGGCTGCCCAGGCTGTGCAGCTGACCTTGCAGGCCGTAATGCTCGAACAACAATGCCTGCGCCTGTTCGATACTCACCACGGGGTTGGGACGACTGGCGCGATGCACGAGCGTGTCGAGCGGCATGAATGAAACCTCGATGGGCTGATTTGCAAGTACTGTAGCGGTTCGCCGCGCAGGATTTCCACCGTTGGCAACGCTACCGCTCGCGACACGATCGCGCAGCCAGGCTGCCGTTGAACCACGTCGCGCCAGGCCTGTGTTGTCCATGAACAGGCCTGGCGCGGAACACCGTTGCACATTCGTTTGACAAACCGGGCTTGCACCGCCGCGCCCATCCACACAAGCTAGGCTGCAACGAATCATTGTCAGCTCAGGAAGAAGGCTTTCGACATGCGCATTCTCATCACCGGCGGCGCCGGTTTCATTGGCTCGGCACTGGTGCGTCACCTGATCACCAACACCGAGCACGAAGTACTCAACCTCGACAAGCTGACCTACGCCGGCAACCTCGAATCACTGGCTGAAATCGCCAGCGACAGCCGTTACGAATTCGTCCAGGCCGACATCGCCGACCAGGCCGCGGTCAGCGCCGTGCTCGCGCGCTTCCAGCCCCACGCGATCATGCACCTGGCGGCCGAATCCCACGTCGACCGCTCCATCGACGGGCCGGGCGAGTTCATCCAGACCAACGTGGTCGGTACCTACGCCTTGCTCGAAGCCACCCGTGGCTACTGGCAGCACCTGCCGGCGGCCGAACGCGAAGCCTTTCGCTTCCACCATATTTCCACCGACGAGGTTTACGGCGACCTGCATGGCGTGGACGACCTGTTCACCGAAACCACGCCGTACGCGCCAAGCTCGCCGTACTCGGCCAGCAAGGCGGCCTCCGACCACCTGGTACGCGCCTGGCAGCGCACCTACGGCCTGCCGGTGCTGATCACCAACTGCTCGAACAACTACGGCCCGTATCACTTCCCGGAAAAACTCATTCCGCTGGTGATTCTCAACGCCTTGGCCGGCAAGCCACTGCCGGTGTATGGCAACGGCATGCAAGTGCGTGACTGGCTGTACGTCGAAGACCATGCCCGCGCCCTGTTCAAGGTCGTCACCGAAGGCGTGGTCGGCGAGACCTACAACATCGGCGGCCACAACGAACAGAAGAACATCGACGTGGTGCGCAGTATCTGCGGCCTGCTCGACGAACTGGCGCCACAGCGTCCGGACGGCGTGGCGCACTATGCCGACCTGATCACCTTCGTCAAGGACCGCCCGGGCCACGATGTGCGCTACGCCATCGACGCCAGCAAGATCGAGCGCGAACTGGGCTGGGTGCCGCAGGAAACCTTCCAGACCGGCCTGCGCAAGACCGTGCAGTGGTATCTGGACAATCTTCAATGGTGCCGTCGCGTGCAGGACGGCAGTTATCAAGGTGAACGCCTGGGCTTCACCGAACCTAAGGATTTGATCGCATGATGAAAGGTATCGTTCTGGCGGGGGGCTCCGGCACCCGCCTGCACCCCATTACCCTGGGTGTTTCCAAGCAGCTGCTGCCCATCTACGACAAGCCGATGATCTACTACCCGATCTCGGTACTGATGCTGGCCGGCATCCGCGAGATCCTGCTGATCTCCACCCCCCAGGACCTGCCGCAATACCGCCAGTTGCTGGGCGACGGCAGCCAGTTCGGGATCAACATCCAGTTCGCCGAACAGCCAGCGCCGGACGGCCTGGCGCAGGCGTTCCTGATCGGTGAGGAATTCATCGGCGAAGACCCGGTGTGCCTGATCCTGGGCGACAACATCTTCCACGGCCAGCACTTCAGCGACCAGCTCAAGCGTGCTTCGGCGCACCCGACCGGCGCCACCGTGTTCGGCTACTGGGTCAAGGATCCGGAGCGTTTCGGCGTGGTCGAGTTCGACCAGGACGGGCGTGCACTGTCCATCGAAGAGAAGCCGACCGAGCCCAAGTCCAGCTATGCGGTCACCGGCCTGTACTTCTACGACAACGACGTGGTGCGCATCGCCAAGGATGTCCAGCCATCGCCCCGTGGCGAGCTGGAAATCACCGACGTCAACAATGCCTACCTGGAACGCGGCGACCTGCGCGTGGAACGCTTCGGCCGCGGCTTTGCCTGGCTCGACACCGGTACCCACGACAGCCTGCTCGATGCCTCGCAATACGTGCAGACCATCGAACACCGTCAGGGCCTGAAAGTGGCTTGCCTGGAAGAGATCGCCTACCAGAACCACTGGATCGACCGCGAACAGCTGCTGGTACGTGCCAAGTACTTCGGCAAGACCGGCTATGGTCAGTACCTGTACTCGCTGGCCGGAGAAACCCGATGAAAGTGATCGCTACCGACCTGCCCGATGTGTTGATCATCGAGCCGAAGGTTTTCGGTGACGAACGCGGCTTCTTCTACGAAAGCTTCAACGCCAAGGCCTTCCAGGAGGCCACCGGCGTGACGCTGCCGTTCGTCCAGGACAACCATTCGCGCTCCGCTCGCGGCGTGCTGCGCGGGCTGCACTATCAAGTGCAGCATGCCCAGGGCAAGCTGGTTCGCGTGGTCACCGGGCAAGTGCTCGACGTGGCGGTGGACATCCGCCGCAGCTCGCCCAACTTCGGCAAGTGGGTGGCCGTCGAGCTGTCCGCGCAGAACAGCCGCCAGTTGTGGATTCCGCCGGGCTTCGCCCACGGTTTCGTGGTGCAGAGCGAGTACGCCGAGTTCCTCTACAAGACCACCGACTACTACGACCCGTCGTCCGAGCGCAGCATTGCCTGGGATGACGAGCAGTTGGCGATCGACTGGCAACTGGACACAGCGCCGTCGCTGTCGGCCAAGGACCTGGCCGGCAAGCGCCTGGAAGAGGCCGACGTGTTCCCGTGATCGGCCTGCGGTAACGTCGCGATGCATGTCGACAGTGCTTCGCGGCGTTTACGTGGCGCATAATACGCCGGTCAATCCCGGCGTGTTGTCTTATGACCTCCAGACCTTCCATCACTCGCAGACCCCGCTGGCGCAGCCTGGCAATCCTGGCCCTGTGCCTGGCGCCACTGCTGTGGCCACTGGAGCATCTGGCCGAGCGCTATTACAAAAGCGAGCTGGTCAGCCAGAACCGGCAGACGCTGGACCTCTACGTCGCCAACCTGCTGGGTACCCTGCACCGCTACGAAACCCTGCCGCAGATCCTCGGTGACCTGCCGGCGCTGCGCGCCTTGCTGGCCGCTCCCCGCGACGCCCAGGCGATCCTCGACGCCAACCACCTGCTCAAGGACATCCGCGAACAGACCGGCGCCGAAGTCATGTACCTGCTGGACGCCGACGGCAATACCCTGGCCGCCTCCAACTGGGAACAGCGCGACAGCTTCGTCGGCCGCAACTTCGCTTTCCGCCCCTATTACAGCGATGCCGTGGCCGGGCGCCTGGGGCGCTTCTTCGGGCTCGGCACCACCTCGGCCAAGCGCGGCTACTTCTTTGCCGCCGCCGTGCATGACCAGGACAAGGTCATTGGCGTTCTGGTGGTGAAGGTCGACCTCGACCACACCGAAACCCTGTGGGGCAAGACGCCTGAACAGCTGCTGCTCACCGACCACAACGGCGTGGTCATCCTGACCTCGCGCCCTGAATGGCGCTTCCGTGCCACCCGTCCGCTCAGCGACAGCGAGCGCCAGGCCATCGTCTCGATCCTGCCCTACCCTACCCGCGACCCACAGCCACTGAACCTGGACCCCGACGCCTGGCTCACGCAAACGCGCACCATCGCCGAAACCGGCTGGAACGTCAGCATCCTCGCCCCCAAGACCTTGCTCGATCGGCCGGTGCGCACCGTCGTCGCCGTCGGCGGAGCCTTGCTCCTGGCCTTGATGCTGCTGCTTGGCCTGATGATGCAGCGCCGCCGCCACTACCTCGAGCGCATCGAGTTCGAAGGGCGTACCCGGCACGAACTGGAAACCCGGGTGGTGGAACGCACCAGCGCGCTCGAAGGGCTCAACAGCAAGCTGCGCCAGGAAGTGCTCGAACGCGAACAGGCCCAGCAGGAACTGGTGCGTGCCCAGGACGAACTGGTGCAGGCTGGCAAGCTGTCGGCGCTGGGTACCATGTCGGCCAGCATCAGCCACGAGCTCAACCAGCCCCTGGCGGCCATTCGCAGCTACGCCGAGAACACCGAAGTGCTGCTCAACCACGAGCGCATCGAGGATGCGCGAGGCAACCTCAAGCTGATCAGCGAACTGACCGGGCGCATGGCCTCGATCATCGCCCACCTGCGCGCCTTTGCCCGGCGCGACCGTCACGCCTTGGAAAGTGTCGCTTTGCAGCCGGCCCTCGACGATGCCCTGGCGCTGCTCGCCAAACGCCGCCGGGCCATGGCCGTCGAGCTTATCCGCGACCTGCCCGATGCACCGCTCTGGGTGCAGGCTGGCGAAACCCGACTGCGCCAGGTGCTGGGCAACCTGCTGGCCAATGCCCTCGATGCCCTGACCGAAAAGGCCAACCCACGCTGCCTGTGGCTGAGCGCCGAACAAACGGCCGACGGCGTCGAACTGCGCATCCGCGACAACGGCCCAGGCTTCACCAGCGAAGCCATGGCCCGCGCCCGTGAACCCTTCTTCACCACCAAGACGCGCACGCAGGGACTTGGCCTGGGCCTGGCGATCTGCGATACGCTGATGCGCGCGCTGGGCGGCGAACTGCTGCTGTCCAACCATCCCCAAGGCGGTGCCCTGCTGATCCTGCGTTTGCGCGCCGGAGAGCCCGGCGTCAGCCTGCAAGCTCCCGAGGACCCATCGGCATGACCAGCGACAGCGCCATCGACAGCAAGATCCAGGTCGTGCTGATCGACGACGATCCCCATCTGCGCCAGGCCCTGAGCCAGACCCTGGACCTGGCCGGGCTGAAAGTGCTGGCCCTGGCCGATGCCCAGGGCCTGTCCGCGCGCATCGAGCGTGACTGGCCGGGTGTGGTGGTCAGCGACATCCGCATGCCGGGCATCGATGGCCTGCAATTGCTCGAACAACTGCACGCCCGCGACACCGAACTGCCGGTTCTGCTCATCACCGGGCATGGCGACGTGCCGCTGGCCGTGCAGGCCATGCGCGCCGGTGCCTACGATTTCCTCGAAAAACCCTTCGCCAGCGATGCACTGCTCGACAGCGTGCGTCGCGGCCTGGCCGTGCGCCGACTGGTGCTGGACAACCGCAGCCTGCGCATGGCCCTCAGCGATCGCCAGCAGCTGAGCACACGCCTGGTGGGACAGTCGGCACCCATGGCGCGTTTGCGCGAGCAGATCGGCGCCCTGGCCGGAACCAAGGCCGACGTGCTGATTCTGGGCGAAACCGGCGCCGGCAAGGAAGTGGTGGCGCGCGCCCTGCACGACCTGTCCAGCCGCCGCAGCGGTCCCTTCGTGGCGATCAACGCCGGCGCCCTCGCCGAATCAGTGGTGGAAAGCGAGTTGTTCGGCCATGAACCCGGCGCCTTCACCGGTGCGCAGAAACGCCGTATCGGCAAGTTCGAGTTCGCCAACGGCGGCACCTTGTTTCTCGACGAAATCGAAAGCATGAGCCTGGACGTACAGGTCAAGCTGCTGCGTCTGCTGCAGGAGCGCGTCGTCGAACGCCTGGGTGGCAACCAGCAGATCCGCCTGGACATCCGGGTGATTGCCGCCACCAAGGAAGACCTGCGCCAGGCCGCCGACCAGGGACGCTTCCGCGCCGACCTGTATTACCGCCTCAATGTCGCCTCGCTGCGCATTCCACCGTTGCGCGAGCGCGGCGAAGACGTGCTGGCGTTGTTCCAGTACTACGC
Source organism: Pseudomonas sp. CFBP 8770 (assembly GCF_014841705.1). Taxonomy (NCBI): domain Bacteria; kingdom Pseudomonadati; phylum Pseudomonadota; class Gammaproteobacteria; order Pseudomonadales; family Pseudomonadaceae; genus Pseudomonas; species Pseudomonas sp. CFBP 8770. Next base: position 356,412 of record NZ_JACYUL010000006.1, on the reverse strand, counting down.
CGACGCCGCCGCCGAGCGCCACGGGGTACTGGCCAACGAACTGTCTGCCGCCCAGCGTGCATTGTTGTTGCGGCACAGCTGGCCAGGCAATGTGCGCGAGCTGCAGAACGCCGCCGAACGCTTCGCCCTGGGGCTCGAGCTGGCACTGGACAACAGCGAGCCGGGCCCGGTGGACATGGCGCGAACGGTCGCCGGCGGGCTCAGCGAACAGGTCGAGCATTTCGAACGCGCCTTGATCGCGGCCGAGATGAGCCGGTCGCACACCTCGGTGCGCAGCCTGGCCGAAGCCCTGGGCATTCCACGCAAGACCTTGCACGACAAGCTGCGCAAGCATGGTCTGAGCTTTGGCGGGGGCGACGAACCTGAGTGAGTCCCAGGTTCTGCAGCGACCGTCTAGCGCTGACTCCCGGCCTGCGCCAGCGCCACCAGCGACTGGCGCCATGGCACATCCCTGGGCAGCGCCAGGAACGACGGGTTGAGCAACGACTGGCGGGCAGGATAGACGAACGGCTGCCCGTCGATCTGCAGCACTTCGCCGCCAGCACCTTCGAGCACACCTTGGGCGGCAGCCGTGTCCCATTGTGAAGTCGGCGCCAGCCGCGGATAGCAATCGGCGGCGCCTTCGGCCAACAGGCAGAACTTCAGCGAACTGCCGACACTGACCAAGTCCAGGGGGCCTGCAACGGCGCCCAACCCGGCGAGCAAGTGCTCCTGCCCGGGGCTGGAATGGCGGCGACTGGCGACCACCCTGAACGCGCTGCCTGGTGCAGGCGTTCGGCGCACGCTGATCGGTTGCGCCGGCTGCTCGCCCACGGCGTGCCAGGCACCGAGCCCCGCACCGCCATAGTAGGCACTGCCCGTGGTTGGCACGGTGACCACGCCGAACAGCACCTGACCACGCTCGATCAAGGCAATGTTGACGGTGAATTCCTCGCTGCCATTGATGAATTCCTTGGTGCCGTCCAGTGGATCGACCAGCCACCAGCGGGTCCATTGCTCGCGCACGTCCAGCGCGATGTCCGCATCCTCTTCGGACAGGATCGGGATATCCGGTGCCAACGCCATCAATCCATCGACGATGACATGATGCGCGGCAAGGTCGGCCGCAGTGACCGGCGACTCGTCGGCCTTGGCCATGACCTGCACATCGGCCCGCCAGAACGGCAGGATCGCCGCGCCAGCCCGATGGGCCAGCGCTACCACTTCGGGCAACAGACGTTCGAGATCGCTCACAGGCTGAACACTCCACGCTGGATCAGCAGGTCGCGCGCCAGGTACAGGGCGGCCAGTGCGCGGCCTTCGGAGAACTGCGGATGCTGGGCCAAACTGGCCAGCTCGCGCAGGTTCACCCGCTCGACCCGCATCGGCTCCGGCTCGTCGCCCTCGAGCTGCTCCTCGTACAGACCTTGGGCCAGAACCACCTGGATTTTCTGGCTCATGTAGCCAGGCGACAACGACAGCTCGGTCAGGTGTTCGAGTTGGCGGGCGCCGAATCCGGCCTCTTCCTTGAGCTCGCGATCGGCTGCGGCCAGCACGTCCTCGCCCGGCTCGATCAAACCCTTGGGCAGCGACAGCTCATAGGCGTCGGTGCCCCCGCAATACTCCTCGATCAGCAGCGCATGCTCGGCATCGGCCATCGCCACGATCATCACCGCGCCATAGCCATTGCCACGCCCCACCAGACGCTCGTAGGTACGCTCGACACCATTGGAGAAGCGCAGCTGCACTTCTTCGACACGGAACAGGCGACTACTGGCGACGATTTCGCGGGCAAGGACTTCGGGTTTCTGGCGCATCGGGCAGCTCCTGGACGTGAACGGGTTACTATACCGTGGCTTGGCCTGCGGCAGGCCACCCTTGATCCACCACTGCCCGAGAATCTTCGCTATGCCACGCCTCGCCTGGAGCACCATCGACACTGTCCTGCTGGACATGGACGGCACCTTGCTCGACCTGCATTACGACAACCATTTCTGGCTCGAACATCTGCCGCAACGCTATGCCCAACTGCACGGGGTGAGCCTGGCCATGGCACAGCTGGAGCTGCAACCGCTGTTCGCCAACAACGCCGGCAAGCTGAACTGGTACTGCCTGGATTTCTGGACCCGCGAGCTGAACATCCCGGTGCGCGAGCTGAAACTGGAGACGGCCGACCTGATCGCCCTGCGCGCCGATGCCGATACATTTCTGGCAGCGATCAAGCGCGCTGGCAAGCGGGTGATCATGATCACCAACGCCCACCGCGACTCGCTGTCGCTGAAGCTGGAGCGCATCGAGCTGGCGCCCTATTTCGAACGGCTGATCAGTTCCCACGACTACGGCTACCCCAAGGAAAACGCGCAATTCTGGGACGCCCTGCAGGCCGACATCGGCTTCGACCCGGCGCGCAGCCTGTTCATCGACGACACTTTGCCGGTGCTGCGCAGCGCCCAGGCCTACGGGGTCAAGCATCTGCTGGCGGTGTGCGAGCCGGACAGCCGCAAGGGCGCCAAGGACACCGAAGAATTCGAGGCGGTGGGTGATTACCGCGAGCTCATCGCAGGCCTGTGATCCACCCTGCTGCCCACGGACCCACCGCCCGCGCGTGCCGCTATACTGCGCATCGCCTACCCAGGAGCGAGCATGGACATCAAGCAACTCAAATTCCTTATCGCGTTGGATGAAACCCGCCATTTCGGCCAGGCCGCAGCGCGTTGCCATATCACCCAGCCGACCCTGTCGATGCGCCTGCGCAACCTTGAAGAAGAGCTCGAGTTGCCCCTGGTGAAGCGCGGCCAGCGCTTCGAAGGGTTCACCGCACCCGGCGAGCGCGTGCTGGCGTGGGCGCGTACCGTGCTGGCCGCCTACGACGGCCTGCAGGCGGAAGCCGCGGCCTGTCGCGGGCATCTGGTAGGCACCCTGCGCCTGGGCGTAGTGCCGCTGTCCAGCTTCGACCCGGTGCCACTGCTGCACACCCTGCACGGCGAGCATCCCAACCTGCGCTTCGAGCTCAGCTCGCTGAGTTCCGAGCAGATCCTCGAGCAACTGGCGAGCAATCGCATCGACCTGGGTGTCTCGTTTCTGGAGCGGCTGGACCAGGAGCGCTTCGAATCGCGGGCACTGGGCGAAACGCGCATGGGCCTGCTGTTCGATCAACGCCACTATGATTTCGGCGAGCAGGCCCTGAGCTGGGAAGCACTCACCGAATTGCCGCTGGGCATGCTCACCACCGGCATGCACTTTCGCCAGTCCATCGACCACAACTTTCATTCGCGCGGGCTTGCCCCGCAACCGCTCTTGCAAACCGACGCCGTCCACCAGTTGATCCAGGCCGTTCACGGTGGCCTGTGCTGCGCCATCATGCCCCTGGCCGGCGGGCTGGAAGGGCTGACCGAGCACTTGCGCCTGCAACCCATCGCCGACGCCCACACGTTGGCGCCGCTGGGGCTGATCATGCGCCGCGCGGCGCCGCGTTCGGCACTGGCCGAAGCGTGCTTCAAGCTGTATGACGCGCCATGATCAATGCGGTCTATCGTCGCATCGGCAATAGCAATTAGACGCTGGCTCATCCTGGGCCTAGGCTAAAGACTGAATTCATTGCCGGTCCATTCCCATGAACGCCAAGCACCCGGCCAGCGCGGTGCCCGTTTCTTCCCCGGTTGCACCCCTCGCCAGCCCCATCGCCAGCCAGACCTACAGTTATTGCAGCTTGAGCCTGGACGAGCCCGGCAGTACGCCGCTGGCCGAAGAAGTGGCGCTGGCGATCGCCTACAACGGCATCAGCCAGGCGGTAATGCTGGTCACGCCCACCGATCTCGAAGACTTCGTCACCGGCTTCAGCATCGGCAGCGGCATCGTGGCCGGCGCCGATGAAATCTACGACATCAGGCTCAGCGGCAACGGGTCGGCGCGTCACGCCGAGGTACAGATCGCCAACCGCGCCTTCTGGAACCTCAAGACCCAGCGTCGGCAACTGGCCGGCAGCAGCGGCTGCGGGCTGTGCGGCGTCGAAGCCGTGGAGCAGGCACTGCCTGAACTGGCCGTGCTGGCCGGTGCCGACCTGCCACCGGTGCAGTGGCTCGAAGGCCTGCGCCAGCGCATCGGTGCTTTCCAGCCGCTGGGGCAACGCAGCGGCGCGGTGCATGCGGCGCTGTTCATGGACGCCCACGGCACCCTGCTACTGGGCCGTGAAGACATCGGCCGGCACAACGCGCTGGACAAGGTGATCGGCGCCCTGGTGCGGCAGAACATCGACAGCACCGGTGGCCTGGCCATCGTCACCAGCCGTTGCAGCCTCGAACTCATCCAGAAAGTATTGCGCGCCGGCATCCAGACCCTGGTCAGCCTGTCGTCGCCTACCGGCCTGGCCCTGCAATGGGCACGCCGGCATAACCTGAACCTCATTCACCTGCCGCAGCACAGCGCGCCGCGGGTCTATAGCCCTGCGTTGGAGAATCAAGCGTGAGCATTCACAATCAAGCCGACAAGACCCCTGTTCCTCGCTACAAGCCCTACAAGGGTGCTGCGGGTGGCTGGGGCGCACTGATCAGCGTGACGCAGTTCTGGCTGAGCAGCGACAATGCGCTGAAGAACATCCGCACCATGCTCAAGACCAACCAGAACGGCGGCTTCGACTGCCCGGGCTGCGCGTGGGGCGATTCGCCGGAAAGCGGCATGGTGAAATTCTGCGAAAACGGCGCCAAGGCGGTGAACTGGGAGGCGACCAAGCGGCGTGTCGACCCGGCCTTCTTCGCCAAGCACAGCGTCACTTCCCTGCTCGAGCAGAGTGACTACTGGCTCGAGTACCAGGGCCGTCTCACCGAGCCGATGGTCTACGACCCTGCCAGCGACCGCTACGTGCCGATTGCCTGGGACGATGCGTACGCGCTGGTCGCCAAGCATTTGCTCAACCTCGAAAGCCCGGACCAGGCCGAGTTCTACACCTCGGGACGGGCCAGCAACGAAGCCGCCTACCTTTACCAATTGTTCGTGCGCGCGTTCGGCACCAACAACTTCCCCGATTGCTCGAACATGTGCCACGAAGCCAGCGGCGTTGCATTGTCGCAGAGCATCGGGGTGGGCAAGGGCACGGTGACGTTCGACGACTTCGAGCACGCCGACGCTATCTTCGTCTGGGGGCAGAACCCCGGCACCAACCATCCGCGCATGCTCGAACCTTTGCGCGAAGCGGTCCAGCGCGGCGCCCAGGTGGTCTGCATCAACCCGCTCAAGGAGCGGGGCCTGGAGCGCTTCCAGCACCCCCAGCATCCGCTCGAGATGCTTACCAACGGTGACCGTCCGACCAACACCGCCTACTTCCGTCCGGCACTGGGCGGCGACATGGCGATGATGCGCGGCATGGCCAAGTTCCTGCTGCAATGGGAGCGCGAGGCCCAGGCCAACAACGCGCCGTCGGTGTTCGACCACGACTTCCTCAACGAGCACACCGCCACTGTGCTGGAATACCTGGCCGCTATCGATGACACGCCATGGGCGCACATCGTCGAGCAGTCCGGCCTGCCGCTGGAGGACATCGAACTTGCCGCGCGCATGTACCTCAAGGGCAAGAACGTCATCATGTGCTGGGCCATGGGCATCACCCAGCATCGCCACTCGGTACCGACCATTCAGGAAATCTCCAACCTGATGCTGTTGCGCGGCAACATCGGTCGTCCCGGTGCCGGCCTGTGTCCGGTACGGGGTCATAGCAACGTGCAGGGCGACCGCACCATGGGCATCAACGAGCGCCCACCGGCGTTCCTGCTCGACGCCCTGGAAAAACGCTTCGGCTTCGATGTGCCGCGCACCAATGGCCATAACGTGGTGGAAGCCATCCATGCGATGGCCGAAGGCAGGGCCAAGGTCTTCATCGCCCTGGGCGGCAACTTCGCCCAGGCCACGCCGGACAGCCCGCGCACGGCGCAGGCGCTGCGCAACTGCGAGCTGACGGTGCAGATCAGCACCAAGCTCAACCGCAGCCACCTGATGCATGGCAAGCAGGCATTGATTCTGCCCTGCCTGGGCCGTACCGACATCGACCACCAGAGCGAAGGCCCACAAGCGGTCACTGTGGAAGATTCGTTCAGCATGGTGCACGCCTCCAATGGCCAACTGCAGCCGCTGTCGAAGCACATGCGCTCGGAGCCGGCCATCGTTGCCGGCATCGCCGCCGCCACGCTGGGTGCGCAGCCGGTGGACTGGAACTGGCTGATTGGCGATTACGATCGCATTCGCGATCTGATCGCCGACACCCTGCCCGGCTTCAAGGACTTCAACCAACGGCTCAAGCATCCGGGCGGTTTCTACCTGGGCAACAGCGCCGGTGCACGCCGCTGGAACACCCCCAGCGGACGCGCCAACTTCAAGCCCAACCGCCTGCCGCTGGACCTGATCGATGAACGCGTACGTGCGACCGGGCAAGTGCCGGACCTGATCATGCAGTCGATGCGCTCCCACGACCAGTACAACACCACCATCTACGGCCTGGACGACCGCTATCGCGGCGTGCGTGGCCAGCGTGACGTGCTGTTTGCCAATGAGGCCGACATCATTCGCCTGGGCTTCCGTCCGGGGCAGAAAGCCGATCTGGTGTCGATCTGGGAAGACGGCCGCGAACGGCGCGTAAAGGGCTTCACACTGCTGGCGTTCGACATTCCGGCCGGCCAGGCTGCGGCGTACTACCCTGAGGTGAACCCGCTGGTGCCACTGGAAAGCGTGGGCGAAGGCAGCAGCACGCCTACCTCGAAGTTCGTTGCCATCCGCCTGGAGCAGCCTGCTCCGAGCGCCCGCATCGCCTGATGTCGAGCGCAGCCCCTTGTCGCGGCGTGTGGGCCGCCAACGCGGCTTGCGCCGCTGCTACAGGGTGAATCGCACGCCTTGTAGCAGCGGCGCAAGCCGCGTCGCTTTTGATCTTGATCTAGATTTCAACAAAAAAGACGCCACTCCGGAAGTACGTGCGACCACCTTCCCCGCTCAAAGTTTCCCCATGAAACTTCCGAATCTCCGAACTGCGTACCCATCGTGCTTTCCATCACATCGTGCTTGTCGGCTGACCGATCGCATTGCAAAGTCGCGCCGTCATCCCTCTGAGATCTGATCGATGAAATTTCCCTCGATACTTTTGTTGACCCTAGGCCTGGTGACAGGCGCTGCCTCTGCTGGCAGCAACACCGAAGCCGGTGTAGGGGGCGCATTGGGTGGGGTACTGGGCGCGGTGGTCGGCCAACAACTGGGCGGCAGCACCGGCTCGACCATTGGCGCAGGCCTGGGCGGTGCAGCCGGCAGTGCGGTCGGTGCCGACAAACGCAGCCGCGGCCAGGCTGCCATCGGTGGCGCGCTGGGCGCTGCAGGCGGCAACGTCGTGGGTCGCAACGTGGGCGGCAGCACCGGCGGCCTGGTCGGCGCTGCGACCGGCGGCGGCGCAGGTGGCGCGCTGGGCAACTACATGGGCACTTCGACCGACCGCGACGATCGTGACGGTCGCCATTACCGCGGCCACGACAACCGCGGCAAATGGAAACACCGCGACCGTGGCCGCCATGTCGGCCACAACAAGCACTGGCGCGATCGCTGAGCCGAGCTCTCTGGAAGCGCGGCGGCCTGCAAGGCTTCCAGCCACAAGTCTTCGACCCACCGCTTTTTCCAGAGCCATAAAAAAACCGCCCACAAGGGGCGGTTTTTTATTTCAGCTGACGCTTACAACTGCGGACCGGCAGCCTTGATCGAATCGCTCACGTCGAACTTCTTGAAGTTCTCGATGAACAGCGAAGCCAGGCCTTTGGCGGCTTCGTCGTAGGCGGCTGGATCAGCCCAGGTGTTGCGCGGGTTGAGCAGGTTGGTATCGACGCCAGGGACAGTCTTCGGTACGTCCAGGTTGACGATGTCCAGGTGCTCGGTCTCGGTGCCGATCAGGGCGCCGCTCTGGATCGCTGCAATCACGCCACGGGTGGTGGGGATGTTGAAGCGCTTGCCGACGCCGTAGCCACCACCGGTCCAGCCAGTATTGACCAGATAGACCTTGGAACCGAAGCCGCGGATACGCTTGATCAGCAGCTCGGCGTATTCGCCCGCCGGACGCGGGAAGAACGGTGCGCCGAAGCACGTCGAGAAGGTCGACTTGATGCCGCTGCCCGAGCCCATTTCGGTCGAGCCTACCAACGCGGTGTAGCCCGACAGGAAGTGATAGGCAGCCTGCTCTTCGCTGAGAATGGACACTGGCGGCAGTACGCCGGTGAGGTCGCAGGTCAGGAAGATCACCGCGTTGGGCTCGCCACCCAGGTTCTTCGGCGCGCGCTTTTCGATCAGCTCGCGCGGGTACGCGGCACGGCTGTTCTGGGTCAGGCTGTCGTCGGCGTAGTCGGCCTTCTTGTCGGCATCGAGCACGACGTTTTCCAGTACGGCACCATGCTGGATGGCTTTCCAGATGACCGGCTCGTTCTTCTCGGACAGGTCGATGCACTTGGCGTAGCAACCGCCTTCGATGTTGAACACCACGCCCACGCCCCAGCCGTGCTCGTCGTCACCGATCAGGTAACGGCTTTCGTCGGCCGAAAGCGTGGTCTTGCCGGTGCCCGACAGACCGAAGAACAGGGTGACGTCGCCGTCTTCGCCCATGTTCGCGGCACAGTGCATCGGCAGCACGTCGGCAGCCGGCAGCAGGAAGTTCTGCACCGAGAACATTGCCTTCTTCATTTCACCGGCATAGCGCATGCCTGCGATCAGCACCTTGCGGGCTGCGAAATTGATGATCACGGTACCGTCGGAATTGGTGCCGTCGCGCTCTGGAACGCACTCGAACTCGGGCGCGTTGAGCACCTGCCATTCGTCCTTGCCGCCGTCGTTGTACTGCTCGGGGTTGATGAACAGGCAACGTCCGAACAGGTTGTGCCAGGCGGTCTGGGTAGTCATCTTGACCGGCAGGTAGTGCGCCGGATCGGACCCTACATGGACATGGGAAACGAACCGCTCGCGCTCGCCCAGGTAGGCTTCGACACGATCCCACAAGGCATCGAACTTGTCGGCCGGGAATTTGCGGTTGATCGGGCCCCAGGCAATGGCGTCCTGCGTGGTGGGCTCTTCGACGATGAAGCGATCCACTGGCGAACGACCGGTGCGATGACCGGTACGCACTACCAGAGCACCGGTATCGGCAAGCTCGCCTTCACCACGGTTCAGGGCTTCTTTAACCAGATCGTCTACAGTCAGATCGGCGTACACGGCGTTCTTGGCTTGCGTCATGAGGTTCCCCGTCGGCTCTGGGCCGAGTGTTCCAAACATTTTGTAGTAAGTTTACAACAACCACTACAGCTAAAAAGTGGGCCGGATTATGCCAGAAACGCTCGAAAAGAATAGCGTCCTCCGGTCGGTAACGGCGTTATTCCGGCGTGTTTTTCTTCATTTAGCGAGACTAAATCGCTTCAGTGACGGGTATCTGACGGAGCGTCGACACCAGCACCACTGAAGAGTTGATCGACGTCGGTGGCGTCAAACAAGTAACGCTGGTTGCAGAACTGGCAGTCGATTTCCACCGTACCGCCATGTTCCTTGAGCAACTCGCGTGCATCGTCGTGCCCCAGGCTGACGAGCGCTCGTGCCGAACGCTCCCTGGAACAGCTGCAGCGAAACCGTATCGGCTGGGTATCGAAAAGCCGCAGTGCCTGCTCGTGATACAGGCGGTACAGCACGGTTTCGTTGTCCAGGCCCAACAGTTCTTCGGCCTTGAGGGTGTCCGCCAGGGTGATGGCGGCTTTCCAGCTCTCGGCGCGCTCGTCCTCGTCCTTGATCACGGCGGCAGGCAATTGCTGCAGCAGCAAGCCACGGGCACGGGTGCCGTCGGCCTTGAGCCAGAAGCGCGTGCCGAGCTGTTCGGAGAGAGCGAAATAATTCGAGAAGCTTGCCGACAGATCGGCACCTTCCAACTCCACGATGCCTTGATAGCGCTGACCTTCGGTAGGGTCGATGGTCATCGCCAGGGTTCCGGCAGGCATCAGCTCAGGCAAGCCGTCGGTTTCGCTGATCTGCTCGGCGTGGAAACGCGCCAGACCGCGAATCTCGCGTTCGCTGGAGCATTCGATCATCAACAGTGGCACGGGCCCTTCGGAACGGGCCTGCAGGATCAGCAAACCGTCGAACTTGAGCGTACCTACCAGCAAGGCTGCGGCAGCCATGAACTCGCCCAGCAGCAACTGCACCGGCAACGGATAGTCGTGCTTGGCCAGGACCTCGGCATAGCTGCGTTCCAATGCTACCGCCTCACCGCGTACATCGGCGTCATCGAAAATAAAGCGTTGGGTGAAATCGGCTTCAGGAAGATCGTGCATAATTCCAGTATCTGAGAATGGTGACAAAATGTGTAGCGGCTTTTATAAAGCCCGCTTCAGAGCGTTCGCTTGACCGCTCACTGCCCTGTAGATGTAGAGGTATCTTATGAACAAAGCCCCGCTGTTCCAAGCCAGGTGGAACGTTAGCGGCTTGCTGCTGTGCAATACAATCCCGATCGTGCTGTTGTGCTTCTGGTTATGGCCTATTGGCCATCATTTGTGTACAGCATTCGACGAATGGCTGTTTCGCCTGCTCAACGCGCCCTTGGCCAGCAATGCGGCCTGGCGTTATGCCTGGACCCTGGGCAGCCTGCGCCCCTTCGATATCGTGGTCGGGGTGATCATGCTGGCGCTGCTGATTCGCGGCAACTGGCTGTTCAAGACCCACCAGGTTCGCCAGGCCTTTTTCGGCTTCATGGCCGTGCTGTTGCTCTTAGTGGTGGTGCGCGCGCTGTTTTCCAAGTGGATACACGCAATGGGCTGGGACCATGACAGCCCGAGCATGGTATTGGCCGACCCGGTATTGCTCAGCGACTGGTACCCGAACCTGGAACGTCACTGGGAGCTCAAGGACCGCTCCAGCCAGAGCTTTCCGGGCGACCACGCCTCGGTCCTGCTGATCTGGGCGCTGTTCATGAGCGCTTGTACCCGCAGGCTTGGGCAGTGGCTGTGCATCTGGGCCCTGGCCGTGCTGTTCATGCTGCCGCGTCTGGTGGCTGGCGCCCACTGGGGGCAGGACGACTACATCGGCGGCGTGTTGATGGCCGTCTGGGCGCTGGGATGGGGTTATTACACACCCTTCGCGGCCCACACTTCACAGTGGCTGGTACGTATCACCGAGCCACTGTTCAGGCTGCTGGCGAAGCTGCCGGTGCTGGGCCGGATGAGTATCGTCGCGGGCTGATGTGTCGTTCGTGCCGGCTTCTTCGCAGGCAGAGCCCGCGAAGAAGCCGGCACTGCGCTGCATCAATCCACTGAGCGAAAACTGAACAACTGCCGGCGCTGCTTCTTCGAAGGCTTGCCATCGGTGGTAACACCCAGGGCTCCGGCCTTGCGCATGGCCGCCGCTGCCTCGCGCCGGGCCTGGCTCTGCTCGGTCTCGCGGTAGAGCGTCTGCGCTTCCGGCGCCCCACGGCGCACGATTGACAGCGCCTCGATGATCACGCTGCGCTCATCGAAACCGGTGCGTATCTGCAACTCATCGCCCACGTGCGGCTCCTTGCCCGGCTTGCAGCGCTCGCCACGGTAATGCACCTTGCCGCTCTCGATCGCTTCCTTGGCCAGGGCACGCGTCTTGTAGAAACGCGCAGCCCACAACCATTTGTCCAGACGGACCTTTTCCTCTTCTTCCTGCTTGTGCTTCTGTGCCACAGGCTCACCTCGCGAAATGCCGTCATCAAACTGTACTACCGTGCCTGTCGGATGCAAGCGGCGGTCTTTGCGATTACAGTGCACGCATGCTTGCCAAGCGGCGTCGGGCTGGGTTGAATTGATCCAGGTCGCGCCGGTCTGAAGCTTGTGTATACGGGTCCATCCCTACCTCTTGCGGTTTGCCGATTTGAAGACATTTGACCATCTGACCGTTATCGGTCTGCGCGAGTGGGTGGCGCTGCCCGATCTGGGTGTCGCCGGCCTGCGCGCCAAGATCGATACCGGCGCCAGCACCTCCAGCCTGCACGCCACGGACATCGAGCCGTTCACCCGTGCCGGCGAAAAATGGGTGCGCTTCACCGCTCATCTGGGCACCGTGGTGCAGCTGCGCCACCGGCGTTGCGAAGCGCCGCTGGTGGCCATGAAAACCATCAAGAGCTCCAATGGCCATGCGCAGACGCGCTACGTGATCAAGACCACCCTGGCCCTGGGCGACCGGGTCTGGACGGTCGAATTCACCCTGGCCTGCCGCAAATCCATGCGTTACCGCCTGCTGCTTGGGTCCAAGGCGCTGGTCCACGGCCAACTGGTCGTGAACCCGGGCGTCACCTACGTTCAAGACAAGCCGGTGTTCCCGGCCTCTACTACCTCTGCCACAGGTGTTGCATGAAGATCGCTGTGCTGTCGCGCAATCCGCGTCTGTATTCCACTCGTCGTCTGGTCGAAGCCGGTACTGCCCGTGGCCATGAAATGGTGGTGATCGACACGCTGCGCGCGTATATGAACATCGCCAGTCACAAACCGCAGATCCACTACCGGGGCAAGCCGCTGCAGGGCTTCGATGCGGTCATTCCGCGCATCGGCGCGTCGGTGACGTTCTATGGCTGTGCGGTGCTGCGCCAGTTCGAAATGATGGACGTCTTTCCGCTGAACGAATCGGTGGCCATCGCGCGCTCGCGGGACAAGCTACGCTCGCTGCAGCTGCTGTCGCGGCGCGGCATCGGCCTACCCGTCACCGGCTTCGCCCACTCGCCGGACGACATTCCCGACCTGATCAGCATGGTCAACGGCGCCCCCCTGGTGATCAAGGTGCTCGAAGGCACCCAGGGCATCGGCGTGGTCCTGTGTGAAACCACCAACGCGGCCGAATCGGTGATCGAAGCGTTCATGGGCCTCAAGCAGAACATCATGGTTCAGGAGTACATCAAGGAGGCTGGCGGTGCCGACATTCGCTGCTTCGTGGTGGGTGACAAAGTCATCGCTGCGATGAAACGCCAGGCCAGGCCCGGCGAGTTTCGCTCCAACCTGCACCGCGGTGGCTGTGCCAGCCTGATCAAGATCACCCCCGAAGAGCGCATGACCGCGATCCGCGCCGCCAAGGTGATGGGGCTCAGTGTTGCCGGCGTGGATATCCTGCGTTCCAACCACGGCCCGCTGGTGATGGAGGTGAATTCATCACCCGGCCTGGAAGGCATCGAGGTGACCACCGGCAAAAACGTGGCCGGAATGATCATCGAACACATCGAAAAGAACAGCGGCCCGAACATGACCCGCACCAAGGGCAAGGGCTAGGAACCGCAACCTCTGCCGTTCGGCCAGCGTCGGCGAACGGCATCCCCTCGCGGCGGCAGCCCTACACGGCATCCCTGGGCAGCATCAGGCCCAGCGGCAGCCTCACGCGCGCCTCCAGCCCACCCGTCGAACGATTGCGCAGCTCCACGTTGCCGCCATGCATGGCAGCGATGCGCTTGACGATCGCCAGGCCCAAGCCGGTGCCCTTGCCACTGCGCGCGCGGTCTCCACGAATGAACGGGTCGAAGATGCCGGCCAGTTCGCCCGGATCGATACCCGCCCCCCGGTCCACCACACTGAGCACCACATAGGGCGCGTTGTCGTCGCCCGAAACATGGACGGCCACTTCCACACCGCTGCCGGCATGGTAGAGGGCGTTGCCGATCAGGTTGTTCAGCAGACGCTTCATCGACACCCGGCGCAGCGGGAACGGCGGGATCGGTTCCAGGCGAAGCAGCACCTGTTCTTCCGCCTGGTTGTAGGGCGCGACCACCTCCTGCACCAGGCTGCCCAGATCGACGACCTCGACGCTTTCATCACGGCCGTCGCGAATGAAAGCCAGGAATTGATCGAGGATCGCGTCCATGTCCTCGATGTCGCGGACCATGTCGGGGGTGAACTCGTTGTCCGAGGTCATCAGTTCCAGTGACAGACGCAAGCGTGTCAATGGCGTGCGCAGGTCGTGGGATACCCCGGCAAGCATCAACTCGCGCTCGCGGCCGGCCTGTTCGACGTCCTCGGCCATCTGGTTGAACGCACGGTACACCTCGGTCATTTCGCTGGGCGTGTCGCTCACCGGCAGGCGCACGCTGCGCCCCTGCCCCAGTTGCCGGGCGGCAAACACCAGGCGCTTGAGCGGCTGATTGAGCTGACGCACGAAGATCCAGGCCGAAGCGGTCGACAGCAGGCCGATCGCCAGGAACCAGCCCAGCACGCTCCAGATCTTCTGCCCGCGCAACGGGTGGGGGTACAGGGGTACTTTCAACCAGCCCGCGCCCAGGCTCGGCGCACGCACCCACAACGCAGGCGGGGCATGGACACGCAAGCGCACTTCAGTGTCTTCGCCCAGTTCGGCCTGCATCTGGCGCTGGTAGATTTCACTGTACGGCCAGTGCTGCTCGCCTTCCGGCACACCCCCGCCGACGACCCGGATCAGACCTGCCGCATCGGCGATCTGGTCACGGTTGTTCTCGTCCGCTGCCCAGTAGGCGCGCAGTGTCAAAGCCACGCCGTGACTGTACTGGCGGTCGACCAGCACGTCTTCGTTCATCAACAGGTAGACCAGGGTCAGGGCCTTCGAAAACAGGACGACGACCAGCACCAGCCAGAGGGTTCGGGCGAAGAAGCTTTGGGGGAACCAGACAGGGGTTTTCATTGCGCGGCGATCACATACGTTGCAGGAGCGAGCAGGCTCGCAGACATTGTGGATGACGAACATCCCGAATCAACGAGTGATTCAGGATATCGCTCCTACAAAAACCCCGGCAGTCTACCGGGCAGCGTTGCCATCGGGTACGAACACGTAGCCCACACCCCAGACCGTTTGAATGTAGCGAGGCTTGGAGGGGTCGGGCTCGATCATGCGGCGCAGCCGCGAGATCTGTACGTCGATGGAGCGCTCCAGGGCATCCCATTCACGTCCGCGGGCCAGGTTCATCAGTTTGTCGCGGGTCAATGGCTGGCGCGCGTTCATCACCAGCGCCTTGAGCACGGCAAATTCGCCGGTGGTCAGCATGTGCACTTCGTCGCCGCGCTTGAGCTCGCGGGTGGCCAGGGACAGCTCGTAGTCGCCGAAGGAGACCGACTCGTCCTCGCTGCCCGGAGCACCTGGAACCGGCGCCGACTGGCGACGCAGCACGGCCTTCACGCGCGCCATCAGTTCATCCGGATTGAAGGGCTTGGCCAGGTAGTCGTCCGCACCCAGCTCCAGACCCTTGATCCGGCTGAGTTCGTCACCCTTGGCGGTCAACATGATGATCGGAACCTGATTGTTGCTGGCACGCAGGCGGCGGCAGGCAGACAGGCCGTCTTCACCGGGCAGCATCAAGTCCAGGACAACCAGATGGAACACTTCGCGAGCCAGCAGGCGATCCATTTGCTCGACATTGGGCACGGCGCGCGCACGGTAGCCTTTGCTGGTGAAGAATCGCTCCAGCAGGCTGCTCAGCCCCGGATCGTCGTCAACGATGAGGATCTTTTCACCTTCGGCTGCTTGTGCGGTACTGCTCATGGGTTGCTCCTCTGATCTCGGCGCGCATTATGGCGTAGCTGCCAACGCTCGTGCCGTGTGCATTGTTAGCAGATTTTTCCTGGCCCGCCAGTCACAATCCTCGATCGCCCGAGCGTCGGGTTCGCGCCGCAACGATGTCGCTGGGTATACTGCACGGCTCGTCAGCCGGGCTCGGCGGGGATTGCACCTTGTACCCAACATTTTTCAGGTGGTTATCATGATCAGCATAAACAGCCGCATTGCCGAGGAACTCGGCGTCCGCCCTCAACAGGTCGAAGCGGCCGTCGCACTGCTGGATGAAGGTTCGACCGTGCCTTTCATCGCTCGTTACCGCAAGGAAGTGACCGGCAGCCTGGACGACACCCAGCTGCGTCACCTCGAAGAGCGCCTGCGCTATCTGCGCGAACTCGACGAGCGCCGGGCAAGCATCCTCGCCAGCATCGAGGAGCAGGGCAAGCTGACCCCCGAGCTGGCCCGCGAGATCAACCAGGCCGACACCAAGACCCGCCTGGAAGACCTTTACCTGCCGTACAAGCAGAAGCGCCGCACCAAGGGCCAGATCGCCCTGGAAGCCGGCCTCGGCGAGCTGGCCGACCGCCTGTTCGGCGACCCTGCGCTGACCCCGGAAGCGGAGGCAGCACGGTTCGTCGACAGCGACAAAGGCGTCCTCGATACCAAGGCCGCGCTGGAAGGCGCCAAGTACATCCTGATGGAACGTTTCGCCGAAGACGCCACGCTGCTGGCCAAGCTGCGCGGTTTCCTCAAGCAGGAAGCCGTGCTCAGCGCCCGGGTACTGGCCGGCAAGGAAGAGCAAGGCGCCAAGTTCCGCGACTATTTCGAGCATGACGAACCGCTCAAGAGCATGCCTTCGCACCGCGCCCTGGCGATCTTCCGCGGACGCAACGAGGGCATCCTCGGTTCTTCGCTGAAGGTCGGCGAGGAACTGCCGGGTACCCTGCACCCGTGCGAGATGATGATCGCCGAGCGTTTCGGCGTGAAAAACCAGCAGCGGGCCGCCGACAAGTGGCTCGGCGAAGTGGTGCGCTGGACCTGGAAGGTCAAGCTCTACACGCACCTGGAAACCGACCTGCTGAGCGAGCTGCGCGAGAACGCCGAAAGCGAGGCCATCAACGTCTTCGCACACAACCTGCATGACCTGCTGCTGGCCGCCCCGGCCGGCCCACGCGCCACCCTGGGCCTGGACCCGGGCCTGCGCACCGGTTGCAAGGTGGCGGTGGTGGACGCCACCGGCAAGCTGCTCGATCACGCCACGGTGTATCCGCACGTGCCGCACAACAAGTGGGCCCAGACCCTCGCCACGCTCGCCGCGCTGTGCGCCAAGCATGCCGTTGACCTGATTGCCATCGGCAATGGCACTGCCAGTCGCGAGACCGACAAACTGGCGGCCGAGCTGATCAAGAAATACCCAGGTCTGAAAATGACCAAGGTCATGGTGTCCGAAGCCGGTGCGTCGGTGTATTCGGCCTCGGAGCTGGCTGCTCGCGAGTTTCCCGATCTGGACGTGTCTATCCGCGGTGCGGTCTCCATCGCCCGCCGCCTGCAGGATCCGCTGGCCGAACTGGTCAAGATCGATCCGAAATCCATCGGCGTGGGCCAGTACCAGCACGATGTCTCGCAGCTCAAGCTGGCGCGGGGCCTGGATGCCGTGGTCGAGGACTGCGTGAACGCCGTGGGCGTGGACGTCAACACCGCTTCCGTGGCGCTGCTGGCGCGCATCTCCGGGCTCAACGCCACACTGGCGCAGAACATCGTCGCCCACCGCGACGAGCATGGTGCTTTCAGAACCCGTGCGGCGCTGAAGAAAGTCTCGCGCCTGGGCGAAAAAACCTTCGAACAGGCAGCCGGCTTCCTGCGTGTGATGAACGGCGACAATCCGCTGGACGCCTCGGCCGTGCACCCAGAGGCATACCTGCTGGTGCAGCGCATTGCCGCGGGCACCGATCGCGACATTCGCTCGCTGATCGGTGACAGCGGCTTCCTCAAGCGCCTCGATCCGAAAAAATTCACCGACGAAACCTTTGGCCTGCCCACCGTCACCGACATCCTGCAGGAATTGGACAAGCCCGGCCGCGATCCTCGCCCCGGATTCAAGACCGCCGAATTCCAGGACGGTGTCGAAGACCTCAAGGACCTGCAACTGGGCATGGTGCTCGAAGGCGTGGTCACCAACGTGACCAACTTCGGCGCGTTCGTCGATATCGGCGTCCACCAGGACGGCCTGGTGCACATTTCGGCACTGTCGGAAAAATTCATCAAGGACCCGCGTGAAGCGGTGAAGGCTGGCGACGTGGTCAAGGTCAAGGTGATGGAAGTGGACATTCCGCGCAAACGCGTAGGGCTGTCGATGCGCATGGGCGATACACCGGGCGAGAAGATCGACGGCGCGCGCGGCAGCCGGCCCGGTGCCGCCGGCCGCCAGCAGGCCGCTCCGGCACGCGCCAAGGAGCCCGCCGCCGCCCCGGCCAGTGGTGCCATGGCGTCGTTGTTCGCCAATGCCAAGCAGCTGAAGAAACGCTGATGCAGGTCGACGACGAGTTGACCCAGAGCGCCTACTTTCGCAACCTCGGCTGCGAGGTGCGGCGCCTGGACGCCGGCGTGGCCGAGGTGGCGCTGCCGATGGCCGCACACCTGCGCAATCGTGGGCAGGTGATGCACGGTGGCGCCATCTTCAGCCTGGTCGACATCGCCATGGGCCTGGCGTGCTCCACCGCACACGGTTTCGATAATCAAAGTGTCACGCTCGAATGCAAGATCAATTACCTTCGCGCGGTGTCAGAAGGTGAGGTGATCTGCAAGGCCCAGGTGTTGCACGCCGGTCGGCGCACGATGGTGGTCGAGGCCGAAGTGCTCCAGGGCGAAAAACTGATGGCAAAAGCACAAGGTACCTTCGTGGTTCTCTAGCCCGAGAGGGCCGTTATGCGGTAATTTCGGCATGGCGCAGGCCGTGTCGAGCGCAGTACGGCCTGTACCCTGCCCGATCGAAACCAGGCGACAACGCCGGTTCCTTTTTGTCTTCACCCTTGCAGACCGTCCGCTCCACCCCCATATCGGGGCGACTGACGCGTGAAGGAATCCAACTTGAGCGAATTTCTCAACCGCCGCCTGACTTTGCTCGGCGAGCCTGCCACCCTTTCCCTGCTCGCGCAGTGCCTGCATGGCATCGAGCGTGAGTGCCTGCGCGTCAACCACGAGGGTCGCCTGGCACAGACACCGCACCCCGAGGCGTTGGGCGCGGCGCTGACCAACGAACAGGTCACCACGGACTACTCCGAATCGCTGCTGGAATTCATCACGCCCGCGCTCCAGGATCCCGCACAGACCCTGCACAGCCTTGAGCAGATCCACCGTTTCGTGTACAGCAAGCTGGGCAGCGAGTACCTGTGGAGCCCGTCCATGCCCTGCCCGCTGCCAGCCGAGGAAGACATCCCGCTGGCCTACTATGGCACCTCGAACATCGGGCGCCTCAAGTACGTCTATCGCCAGGGACTGTCCCTGCGCTATGGCCGCACCATGCAGTGCATCGCCGGCATCCACTACAATTTCTCGCTGCCCGAGCAGCTGTGGCCGGTGCTCAAGCAGGCCGAGGGTTATGTCGGCACCGATCGCGATTATCAGTCGGCTGCCTATATCGCACTGATCCGCAATTTCCGTCGCTACAGCTGGTTGCTGATGTACCTGTTCGGCGCCTCGCCGGCGCTGGATGCAGGCTTTCTGCGCGGGCGTGCCCATCAGCTCGAGCAACTGGATGCGCAGACCCTGTACCTGCCTTACGCTACCAGCCTGCGCATGAGCGACCTGGGTTACCAGAGCAATGCCCAGGCGGGCCTCACGCCGTGCTACAACGATCTGGCCAGCTACACCGACAGCCTGCGCAAGGCGGTTGCCACGCCCTACCCGCCTTACGTTCAGGTCGGTACGCACAAGGATGGCGAATGGGTGCAGTTGAACACCAACATCCTGCAGATCGAAAACGAGTACTACTCCAACATTCGTCCCAAACGCGTGACGTACAGCGGCGAGCGGCCGATCCAGGCCTTGATGGCGCGCGGCGTGCAGTACATCGAAGTGCGCTGCCTGGACATCAACCCGTTCCTGCCTACCGGCGTTGACTTGCCCGAGTCGCGTTTTCTCGATGCGTTCCTGCTGTTCTGCGCGCTGGAAAGCAGCCCGCAGATCGACAGCGCCGAGTGCTCGGCGTGTACCGACAATTTCCTCAGCGTGGTCAAGGAGGGCCGTCGCCCTGGCCTGCAGTTGCAGCGCAATGGGGAAGCGGTGGAGCTCAAGGACTGGGCCAATGATCTGCTGGAGCGTATCGATGCCGTCGCCGCACTGCTCGATCGCAGCACCGGTACCGATGAGCATGTGCAGGCGATGACGGCGCAGCGCGCCAAGGTTGGCGATGCTTCGCTGACGCCGTCGGCGCAGGTACTGGCGAAGATGGCCGAGCAGAAGCAGAGCTTTGCCGAGTTTTCCTTCAGCCAGAGCCAGGCTCACGCCAACTACTTCCGCGAGCAACCGCTGAGCGCCCAGGACCAGGCGCGCTTCGAACAGCAAGCCCGCGACTCGCTGGTAGCCCAGGCGACGCTGGAGGCCGAGGAAGTCGGCGATTTCGACCTGTTCGTCGGTTCCTATCAGGCAAGCATCCTGGCCATCAGCAACTGACCAAGCGGTTGATCCCCTGACAGACCGCGTCGCCTGCTTCGCGGCCACGGACCGCTCCTACAGGTGCGCGCGATGCCCTGTGGGAGCGGTCATCGGCCGCGAAAAGGGCGCCGCGTAGCATCAGACAGACCGCAGCGCGCCCTTCGCGGCCACGGACCGCTCCTACAGGTGCGCGCCATGCCCTGTGGGAGCGGTCATCGGCCGCGAAAAGGGCGCCGCGTAACATCAGACAAACCGCAGCGCGCCCTTCGCGGCCACGGACCGCTCCTACAGGTGTCCACGAGGCCCCGTAGGAGCGGTCATCGGCCGCGAAAAGGGCGCCGCGTAACATCAGACAAACCGCAGCGCGCCCTTCGCGGCCACGGACCGCTCCCACAGGTGTACGCGATGCCCTGTGGGAGCGGTCATCGGCCGCGAAAGGGGCGCCGCCGATCCAGCGGATGCCCCGCTACAGCGCTTTTTCGAAGATTTTCGAATTGCGCTGGTAGTTGTACAGCGAGGCGCGCGCCGAAGGCAGGCGTTCGACACCGCTGGGCACGAAGCCACGCTCGCGAAACCAGTGCGCCGTGCGGGTGGTCAGCACGAACAAGGTGTTGAGCCCGAGCGCGCGCGCCCGTTCCTCGATGCGCTCGAGCAACTCGTCGCCACGGCCGCCGTGACGGTATTCCGGATTTACCGCCAGGCACGCCAGCTCGCCGGTCTGCGAATCGGCGATCGGGTACAACGCTGCACAGGCGATGATCATGCCTTCACGCTCGACCACGCTGAACTGGGTGATCTCACGCTCCAACACTTCCCGTGAGCGGCGCACCAGAATGCCCTGCTCTTCCAGCGGGCTGATCAAGTCCAGCAACCCACCAACGTCTTCGATATTGGCTTCGCGCACCTGTTCGAACTGCTCTTGCGCCACCAGTGTTCCGCCGCCGTTGCGAGTGAACAGCTCGGTCAGCAGTGCACCATCTTCGGCATAGCTGACGATATGCGCGCGGCTGACGCCACCCTTGCACGCCTGGGCGGCGGCATCGAGCAACTCGCCCTGATAATCATTGCCCAGACGCAACAAGTGCGCCGGTACCTGCTGCGGACGCAGTTCGCGCACCAGATGACCGGTTTCGTCGAGCAAGCCCGGCTCGGCGCCGAACAGCAGCAACTTGTCGGCTTCCAGATCGATGGCCGCTCGCGTGGCCACGTCTTCGCAGGCAATGTTGAAGATCTCGCCCGTGGGCGAATAACCCAGGGGCGACAGCAGCACGATCGAGCGTTCGTCGAGCAGGCGGTTGATGCCTTTGCGATCGACCCGCCGCACTTCGCCGGTATGGTGGTAATCGACGCCCTCGACCACGCCGATCGGCCGCGCCGTGACCAGGTTGCCGCCCGCCACGCGCAACCGCGAGCCCTGCATCGGCGAGGACGCCATGTCCATGGACAGGCGCGCCTCGATGGCGATCCGCAGTTGACCTACCGCATCGATCACGCATTCGAGCGTGGCCGCGTCGGTGACCCTCAGGTTGCGGTGGTAATGCGGACTCAGGCCGCGCGCGGCCAGGCGGCTCTCGATCTGCGGGCGCGACCCGTGGACCAGCACCAGACGCACGCCCATGCTGTGCAGCAGCACCAGGTCGTGGACGATATTGCCGAAGTTGGGGTGGGCAACGCCTTCGCCGGGAAGCATCACCACGAAGGTGCAGTCACGGTGGGCATTGATGTAGGGGGAAGCGTGGCGAAGCCAATTCACGTAGTCGGGCATGACAGCAAAAGCCTGTAGAAAAGTGGGACGAAAAGCATCACTCGGCGCACAGCGGTATGAGGGTTATCGTCGTGACAGGCTTGGCAACACGCGTGCACTCCTTGCATGGATGGCGACCTGGGTGGAGGTCAGATTCAGGTGATCACCGATTCGAGGCAGTAATGTCCGATCAGTTCACGCAATAGACGCACGGTAGGCTGCAAACGTGACATTTCAAGGTATTCGCCGGGCTGGTGTGCGCAGGCAATATTGCCCGGACCCAGCACCAGGGTTTCGCACCCCATGCTCTGCAGGTAGGGCGCCTCGGTGCCGAAGCCCACGGCAGCTGCGGTGTGCCCGGTGAGGCGTTCGGCGACCCGGACCAGCTCGGCGTCGGCACGCTGCTCGAAGGGGGGTACCTCGGCGAACAACGGGGCATAGTCGATCTTCACCTGGTGCAGCTCGGCCAACGGTGCCAGCTTGCTAAGAATCGCGGCACGCAGGACCTGCGGGTCCATGCCCGGCAACGGCCGCAGGTCGAACTCCAGCGAGCATTGCCCGCAGATGCGGTTGGGGTTGTCGCCGCCGTGGATACAACCCAGGTTCAAGGTCGGCTGGGGCACACTGAACTGCGCGTTGTTGTACTCGCGCTGCCACTGCCGACGCAGGCTCAGCAACTCGCCGATCGCCCCGTGCATCGCTTCCAGGGCGCTGTGGCCCAGGCTTGGGTCCGAGGAATGGCCACTGCGACCGAGGATGTCGATGCGCTCCATCATCACCCCCTTGTGCAGGCGTATCGGCCTGAGCCCAGTTGGCTCGCCGATGACCGCAGCACGGCCCAGCGGGCGACCGGCCGCGGCCAGCGCCTTGGCGCCGGACATCGAGCTTTCCTCGTCACAGGTGGCGAGGATGATCAGCGGCTGCTTGAACGGCTGGTCGATCAGGCCGCGCACTGCCTCGATCGCCAGCGCGAAAAAGCCCTTCATGTCGCAACTGCCCAGTCCGACCCAGCGTCCGTCGACCTCGGTGAGCTTGAGCGGATCGGTGCTCCACAGCGCCTCGTCGTAGGGCACCGTGTCGCTGTGCCCGGCCAGCACCAAGCCGCCGGGGCCACTACCGAACGTGGCGATCAGGTTGAACTTGCCGGGCTCGACCTGCTGGATCTCGCAGGCGAAGCCCAGCTCGGTCAGCCAGTTGGCCAGCAGATCGATCACCGGGCCGTTCGACTGGTCCAGGCTGGGCTGGGTGCAACTCACCGAAGGCGCCGCGATGAGGGCGGCGAACTGTTCCTGCATGGACGGCAATGGCATGGCGAACCTCCCGGGGCGAGCCCCATCATAGAGCCATCGGGCGCCAAGAATAAACCGCCGTGGCGCGACTGCTGTACACTGCACGGCCTTATCTAGTCATCAGCGCGTTGTTGTCCGCCAGCGCTTGGATTGCCCCCTCATGCACAAAGAAACCGAAATCAAACTGCGCGTCAGCCGCGAAACGCTCGCTGCCTTGCGTGAGCACCCTCTGCTGAAGAAGCGCAACAAAAGTGGCTGGGAGCGCCGAGAGCTGTTCAACCAGTACTTCGACACGCCTGCGCGCGAACTGGCGGCGGCCAAGGTTGCCCTGCGCCTGCGTCGCGACGGCGAAGAAGTCATCCAGACCCTCAAGACCCGCGGCAGCAGCGTAGCCGGGCTGTCGCAGCGCAACGAGTACGACTGGACCCTGCCCAAGGCCAAGCTCGACCTGAAGAAACTCGACGGCGAATGCTGGCCCGAGCAACTGGCCGAGCTGGACAAGAAGACCATCAAACCGGTGTTCACCACCGATTTCGTGCGCGAGCGGGCAGAAATCGCCTGGGGCCGCGGCAAGGCCCGGGTGGTGATCGAAGCGGCTCTGGACCTGGGCAAGGTCATTGTCGGCAAGCAGTCCGAAGAGATCTGCGAGCTGGAGCTGGAGCTGCGTGAAGGTGAGCCATCGGCATTGCTCGAGCTGGCCGCCGAACTGGCCGAGAAACTGGCGCTGATGCCCTGTGACATCAGCAAGGCCGAGCGCGGCTATCGTCTCAGCGATCCGGACAGCTACGCCCTGAGCCTGCCGGCACCGGAGCTGAACGCCGAAACCACGCTCGACGACGCCTTCACCGCTCTGGCCTGGCACCTGTTGGCGAACAGCCAGCGCCTGGCCGAGCAGTACCGTTTCAATGGCCACTGGCGTCTGCTGCAGGACTGGGTGCAACAACTCGTCGAGTTGCGCGGGTTGGTTGGCAGTCTGGGCCAGGCCGCTCCGCGCACCAGCAGCAACGAGCTGCGCACCTCTCTCGATGCGCTGCTCGAAGACTGGCGCCCGCTGGTGCAGGCCGGGCAGGACGACGAAGACGTGCGCAAGGCCGCGCCCGAGCAGTTCGCCGAAGAACTGCTGGACGTGCGCTGGGGCCAGTTCTCGCTGAACACCTCGCGCTGGCTGCTGGGCCGCCTGTGGACGGTCGAGCGCAACAACCGTGGCAACCGCCAGGGCGCCGCCCAGCTGCAAAGCTGGCTGGGCCACCTGCTGGCCGAAGAAGGCACGGCGCTGCAACTGTCGCGCTACCAGCAGCAACCCGAGGACCTGGCCGAGCAGTTGCCACGCATCGAGCGTATCCAGAGCTGGCTGCATCTGGCCCGCAGTGTGCTGGACGTGCCGGAAGTGGACCGCCTGTTCGGCGAGCTGAACAAGCTGCATGCATTGGCCAGCCTCGATATCAGCGACGAAGTGCTGGACGCGCGGATGCAGCAAGCCATTGCCGTGAGCCAGAATCGCGCCTGGAAACTGCTGCTGCGCAAGTAAGCCTTGTGGTGTTTTTCCGATCTCTTCGCGGCTGCCAGCCGCTCCTACAGGGTGCTGTGAACCTGTAGGAGCGGCTGACAGCGCGACTCATCGATTAACCGGCAAACTGGTGGTCGACTTGATTTCGGACAGCGCCACCGTCGAATTCACCTCTTGAATGCCCGGCACCATCGACAGTTTCTCGAAGAAGAAACGCTCGTAGGCCTCGATGTCCGGCGTGACGATGCGCAGCAGGAAATCGACGTTGCCCATCAGCACATAGCACTCCAGCACCTCTGGAAAGCCGCGTATCGCTTCGGTGAACTCGGTGAAGTTCGAGCGGCCGTGGGCGTTGAGTTTCACCTCGGCGAATATCTGCGTGTTCAAGCCGATCTTCTTGCGGTCCAGCAGCGTCACCTGTGCCCTGATCACCCCCTCTTCCTTGAGCCGCTGGATGCGTCGCCAGCAGGGCGACTGCGACAAGCCCACCTGCTCGGCGATCTGCGCGCTGGAAAGCGTGGCGTCGTCTTGCAGCAACGCCAGGATGCGCCGGTCATAGGCATCCAAAGAATTTTGCATAGAAATGCCCCTGATCTAGTGCTTCTGGAATTGCACAATTCAAGATAGCTCAATACCGCGCGAAGTCAGGCAAGAAATACCCGCGTCGGCGTGGGAAACTTTCTCCCATCGACCACGGAGATCACCCAATGTCCGCCTTTGAACTGCTGACCTCGCCACGCCCCGATGTCTGGGCCGCAGGCAACCTGACCAC
This sequence comes from Pseudomonas sp. CFBP 8770, assembly GCF_014841705.1. Lineage (NCBI taxonomy): Bacteria > Pseudomonadati > Pseudomonadota > Gammaproteobacteria > Pseudomonadales > Pseudomonadaceae > Pseudomonas > Pseudomonas sp. CFBP 8770. The sequence goes on along the minus strand of NZ_JACYUL010000006.1, from coordinate 330,964 downwards.
GACCGTGCAGTTCAGCCTGAGTGCCGAGATCGAGGCCGACGTGCTGTGCCGGGTGCTCAATCTGTTTGCCATGCAGTACCTGATCCCCCGGCAGCTCGCTGCATCCCAGGTAGCGGACAGCTTGCAGATCCAGGTGCAGGTAGGCGAGTTGACCTGGCACCGCGCACAGGTGATCGCGGAAAAGATGCGCAACCTGATCAGCGTGTTCGATGTGCAACTGGTCGATGCCCAGCACCCGGCCCAGGCACAGGCGTACGCCTGAGCGGTCGACAAATGCGGCAACGGTTGCCATGACGGCGACTTCCGGCACGGGCGCTAGGCTGAGTAGCACGACAGACCGCGCACCGCCAAGGAGGCTCCCGCATGACGCTCGTCGCCACCCCCCGCCGACATCGCCACGAAGGCGGCCTCAGCCTCGATGACCTGATCGACGACCTGCTCGCCGAAGGCCTCCTCGAACCGAACACTGCCAGGACACTGCGCGACGATTTCAAACAGGGGTGCGCACGCCCGGCCCACCCCCTGCAACGGCTCGCCGACTGCCACTTGCCCGACCCGCGCCAACCGGGGCAACTGCTGACGCTCGACGCCCTGAGCCGGTGGCTGGCGGACCACGCCGGGCAACCCTACCTGCGCATCGACCCGCTGTGCATCGACGTTGCCACCGTGGTCGCCCTGATGCCCCAGGCCTTTGCAATACGCCACAACATTCTCGCCGTGGCCGTGGACGAACACAGCGTCACCATCGCCAGCGCGCAGCCCTGGCAGTATCAGTGGGAAGCCGACCTGGCCCACGCACTCAAACGCTCGATCAAGCGCGTGGTCGCCAACCCCGTGGACATCCAGCGTTTTACCGAACAATTCTTTCAACTGGCGCGCTCGGTCAGCGGCGCCAGGGTCCAGGGCCAGCCCGGCACCGCTGGAAATCTGGAACAACTGCTGCAGTTGGGCGACATGGCCACGGTACCTGTCGCCAGCGACCAGCATGTGATCAATATCGTCGACTGGCTGTTTCAATACGCGTTCGAGCAGCGCGCCAGTGACATTCATATCGAGCCGCGGCGCGACTTCGGTGCGCTGCGCTTTCGCATCGACGGCTTGCTGCATGGCGTGTACCGTTTCCCCGAGCAGGTCACCCTGGCCATCGTCAGCCGCCTGAAAAGCCTGGGCCGCATGAACGTCGCCGAGAAGCGCAAGCCTCAGGATGGCCGGATCAAGACCCGCCTGCCGCAGGGCCAGGAAATCGAGCTGCGCCTGTCCACCCTGCCCACGGCCTTCGGCGAAAAGCTGGTGATGCGCATCTTCGACCCTCAGGTGTTGCTCAAGGATTTTGCCCAGCTGGGCCTGGTGGCCGAAGACCTGCGGCGCTGGCAGCAGATGACTTCCCAGGCGCACGGCATCGTGCTGGTCACCGGACCCACGGGGTCGGGCAAGACCACCACGCTCTACACCACCCTCAAGCAGCTGGCGACCCCGCAGATCAACCTGTGCACCATCGAAGATCCGATCGAGATGGTCGAACCGGCCTTCAACCAGCTGCAGGTGCAGCACAACATCGACCTGGACTTTGCCAGTGGCCTGCGCGCACTGATGCGGCAGGACCCGGACATCATCATGATCGGCGAGATCCGCGACCTGGAGACGGCCGAGATGGCGATCCAGGCGGCCCTGACCGGCCACCTGGTGGTGTCGACCCTGCACACCAACGATGCCGTGGGCGCGATCACTCGCCTGCTCGAACTGGGTGTCGCACACTACCTGATCAAAGCCACGGTGCTGGGCGTCATGGCGCAGCGCCTGGTACGCACGCTGTGCGAAGACTGCAAGGCGCCGACACGCATCGATCAGAAGAGCTGGCAGGCGCTTATCGAGCCCTGGCGCATGGCCGTGCCCGAGGGTGCGCGGCGGGCCGTCGGCTGTTCGCGCTGTCGCGACACCGGTTACTGCGGGCGTGCCGGGGTCTATGAAGTGCTGCTGTTGAGCGATGGCGTCAAGGCCTGCATCGACGCCGACACCGACCTTGTCGCGCTCCGGCGCCAGGCGTGCAGGGAAGGCATGCGCAGTCTGCGCCTGAGCGGCGCACGGCAGATCGCCGCCGGCCTGACCACGCTCGAGGAGGTGCTGCGCGTCACCCCGCGCAGCGAGTCGATGTAACGCCACGGCGATAGCCAAGCCGTTGGCCTTGGGGAACTTGGACGTGGTTGGCCGTATCCAACGTGCGAACGACAACTGCCCCGGATTACATTCGTACCGGATCACACTGTGGAGTCTCGATCATGCGCCTCAAAACCGCCGTTGCTACCCTCGCGTTGCTGTCCCTGCCCGTAAGCTCGGCAATGGCCGACCCCTTCTGGCGCAACGTGCTCTCTTCCGGCGCCACGACCGGCTCCTCCTACCTGACCTTCAAGGATCACAAGCTGATCATTGCCGCCCAGGACGATGCCGGCAGCTTCGTCGCCAGCGAAGGCGGTATCCGTGGCCCGTACCTGGAAGCCGCGATCCACAAGGTGCGCGCCGAGAATCCTGGCCTGCAGGCTTCCGACATGGATCTGGCCAACGCCATCCTGGCCAGGAACGCCGTCGCCGACAACTGATAGCGCAGCCATGAAAAAACCCTCGCACCCAGGTGCGAGGGTTTTTTTGTGTGCAGGTTTTTTGCACAGGTGCGGGCGAGGGGCCGTGGGCCCCCTGCCGCTGTCAGCGCACCAGGTGCAGGAACTGCATGTGCCGTTCGTACTGGTCGAGGATGTCGTTGATGATCTGCTCCTTGCTGTAGCCGACCAGGTCGTAGTCCTGGCTGCCTTCGGCCAGATGCACCTCGGCGCGGTAGTAGCGTCGGTTCTTCAGTTCCTGGTTGCCCATGCCGCCACGGGCGAAGGATGGCGTGAAGTAACCGCGCATCTGCACCTGATAGATGAACGGGCGTTCTTCACCATGACCGATCTCGAAGATCACGTTGTCGTGAGGGGTGTCCTCTTGCGCAACGGCATCCAGGCCCTTCTCGGCGAACGATGCGGTGACTTCGGCCACGGCCGGCCGTACGTGGGTGTCCATGAACCGGTACACCTCGTCACGCGAAGGGAAGCTCACGGCCTGGCTCAACCGCTGGCGCCAGCCGCCTCGCCCTGGCCGCGAGCTGGCAACCGGCGCCAGCGAATAGAGCTGGGCAATCTTGCGCTGGCTTTCCATGTGGAACGCCTTGTGCAGCCCCCACATCATGGCCAGCAGAATGATCGAGAACGGCAGCGAGGTCAGCACCACCGCCGATTTCAGCGAGTCGATGCTGCCGGCGAACAGCAGGCCACTGGTGACCAGCGCGGTCATTGCGCCCCAGAACACCCGCAGCCATTTCGGTCCATCTTCGTCGGGGTTGCCGCCACGTGCCGACAGGGTGGAGAGCACGACGGTGCCCGAGTCGGCCGAGGTGACGAAGAACACGAAACTGATGAACACCGTAACGGCGATCACCGTCCTCGCCCATGGGTAGGTTTCGAGCAGCAGGTAGAGGGTCATCGACGGGTCATCGATGGCCGACTGGCCGATCGCGGCCATGCCATGGTTGATCACCTGGTCGATGGCGCTGTTGCCGAAGATCGACATCCAGGCCAGGGTGAAGCCCAGTGGGATCAGCAACACGCCGAAGACGAACTCGCGAATGGTGCGTCCGCGCGAGATGCGCGCAATGAACAGCCCCACGAAAGGCGACCAGGCAATCCACCAGGCCCAGTAGAACACCGTCCAGTTACCCAGCCAGTCGCTGGGTTTGTCGTAGGCGTAGACGTCGAAGCTCTTGCTGGGCAGTGCACCCAGATAATCGCCGACGTTCTGCACCAGGGTGCTGAGCAAGTGCTGGGTCGGCCCGGCGAACAGCACGAAGAGCAACAGCGCACAGGCCAGCAGCATGTTGATGTCGGACATCACCCGCACGCCCTTGTCGACACCGGAGACCGCCACCAGAATGGCTGCACCCATCATCAGGGTGATCAGGATCACCTGCACCCATTGGGTGTGGGCGACACCGAACAGGTAGTCCAGGCCGGAATTGAGGTGCAGCACGCCGAACCCCATGTCGGCACCCAGGCCGAAGATGGTGGCGATGATGCCGAAGCCGTCCACCGCGTAGCCGATCGGCCCGTTGATGCGTTTGCCGATCAGCGGGTAGAGCGCCGAACGCAGCGCCAGCGGCAGGTTGTGGCGATAGGCGAAATAGGCCAGGGCCATGCCGACGAAGGCGAACACGCCCCAACCGTGCAGGCCCCAGTGCAGGAACAGCAACTGCATGGCCTGGCGCGCGGCTTCCTGAGTGCCCGCCTCACCCTGCGGGGGTTGCAGCATATGGGTCAGCGGCTCGGAGACGCAGAAGAAGAACAGCGTGATGCTGATGCCGGCGGCGAACAACATGCCGGCCCAGGACAAATAGCTGAACTCGGGCTCGTCGTGATCGGCCCCCAGCTTGATCTTGCCGTAGCCCGACAGTGCCGTGACCACGACGAATACCAGGTACAGGGTCATGGCCAGCATGTAGTACCAGCCCACCGTGTTGGCGGCCCAGCTTTGCGCTGCCATCAGCCACTGACCAGCTGCCTGCGGAAAGGAAATGACGACGATGCCGAAAATCAGGATGAAACTGGCGGCGAAATAGAACACCGGAGGGTTCATGCGCACGTTGCCGCTTGGCGCTGATGAAGATGCACTCATGCGCGGTGCACTCCACACGTTCGTAAATGGAAGAAACTGGGCGTTTTCAGCAAGGGATGGCCTCCTGTTGAACGCGAATCGCGATCCATGGTTTTATTGAACGAGCGTTCAATTAAAACACGACTGATGGGTAGATGGCCAATTGATGGGCCGAACGGTCCTGCCTGGCAGGCCGTTCGCGGCGTCCTGCGCGGCCCTATTTCTGACTGCCGTCGTCGTGCACCAGGTTGGCTTGGGTGAGGTTGCTGCCTGCCGGCACGCTGCGCGTGAGCCAGACGTTGCCGCCAATGGTCGAGCCCTGGCCGATGGTGATGCGACCCAGGATGGTCGCGCCAGCGTAGATGACCACATCGTCCTCGACGATCGGGTGGCGCGGATGCCCTTTCTGCAGTTGCCCGGACTCGTCCGCCGGAAAACGCTTGGCACCCAGGGTGACCTGCTGGTAGATACGCACCCGCTCGCCGATGACGGCAGTTTCGCCGATCACTACGCCCGTGCCATGGTCGATGAAGAAGCTTGGGCCGATCCGCGCGCCGGGGTGGATGTCGATGCCGGTCGCCGAATGCGCCAGTTCCGAGCTGATGCGCGCCAGCAACGGCAGTCCGGCGAGATAAAGGTGGTGGGCCAGGCGATGATGGATCACCGCGAGCACGCCGGGATAGCACAGCAATACCTCATCGACACTGCGTGCCGCCGGATCGCCGTGGTAGGCGGCCAGCACGTCGGTGTCGAGCAAGCGCCGCAGGCCCGGCAGCGCCGCAGCGAAATTTTGGATCAGTTCCAGGGCCCTGGCGTCGACGGCAGGCAAGTCGCAGTCGCCATTGCGCGCGGCGTAGCGCAGTTCCAGGCGAGCCTGGGTCAAGAGTTCGTTGAGCGCGGCGTCCAGGGTATGGCCCACATAGAAGTCTTCGCTTTCCTCGCGCAGGTCCACCGGGCCCAGGCGCATCGGGAACAACGCGCCGCACAACTGCTCGAGCACCTTGGCCATGGCCTCGCGCGACGGCAGCTCGCGGCCGCCCTGCATGCCGCAACTGCGTCCGTTCTGCCGGCGCCAATCGGAGCGCGCCTCATGCAACTGGCCGACGATGGACTGCAACTGCCAGTGGCCTTTGCGTGCCTGAGGGATGTCGTTCACGGTTATACCCTGCCTTGTGTGGAAACAGCGATGGCCGCCGATTGGCGCCCACCATACGGGAAAAATCCAGGCGGCAAAAAGAACGCTTTGGACATGTCGTGGAGCATCTGAACATAAGCCGCGGTCATACGTTCCGTGGGCACCGAGGGGGCTTGTGGGCCAGCGTGGCGGTGCCTATAGTCCTGTTTTCCAATTGCGCCTTCGCGTCGACGGCCGGTAACCGTACAGGTGGCCGCCAGCGCTGCGAAACCCTCCCTCATCTCAAGGATTCGCCATGAATTTCCCCGCGTTGCGCAAACACCTGCTGATCGCCGGCCTGGTTCTGGGCAGCTCGCTGCTTGGCCAGGCAGTGGCTGGTGAACAGTTGCAGAAAATCAAGGACGCTGGCGTCATCAATATCGGCCTGGAGGGTACCTACCCGCCGTTCAGCTTCGTCGATGCGAACGGCAAGCTGACCGGCTTCGAAGTGCAACTCTCCGAAGCCTTGGCCAAGGAGCTGGGCGTCAAGGTCAAGCTGCAAGCGACCCCATGGGCCGGTATCCTGGCAGCGCTGGAGTCCAAGCGCCTCGACATCGTGGTCAACCAGGTGACCATCTCCGAGGAGCGCAAGAAGAAGTATGACTTCTCCAAGCCCTACACCGTGTCCGGTATCCAGGCCGTGGTCGTGAAGAAGAATGCCGACAGCATCAAGCAGCCGTCGGACCTGTCCGGCAAGAAAGTCGGCATGGGCCTGGGGACCAACTACGAGCAGTGGCTCAAGGAGGAAGTGCCGAGCGCCATCGTGAAGACCTATGACGATGACCCCACCAAGTACCAGGACCTGCGCGTCGGCCGCATCGATGCGATTCTGGTGGACCGCCTGGCCGCATTCGACCTGATCAACAAGACCAACGAAACCCTCGCCCTGGCCGGCGACGCGTTCTCGCGCCAGGAAGCCGGGATCGCCGTGCGCAAGGGAGAGCCTGAACTGCTCAAGGCGCTCGACGACGCCCTCGACAAGCTGCGCGCCGATGGCACCCTGGCCAAGCTGTCCAAGCAATGGTTCAGCGCTGACGTCACGCAATGATCGAGAGCAGCCTGCAGCTGATGCTCGATTCGGTACCCTTTCTGCTCAAGGGTGCCTACTACACGGTCTTCCTCAGCCTGGGCGGCATGTTCTTCGGCCTGCTGCTGGGGTTTGGCCTGGCGTTGATGCGGTTGTCCCGAAGCCGCCTGCTGAGTTGGCCGGCCAGGGTCTACGTGTCGTTCTTCCGCGGCACGCCGTTGCTGGTCCAGCTGTTCGTCATCTACTACGGCCTGCCGCAGATCGGTATCGAACTGGACCCGTTGCCGGCTGCCCTCATCGGTTTTTCGCTGAACATGGCCGCCTATGCCTGTGAAATCCTGCGGGCGGCGATCGCGTCCATCGAGCGCGGTCAGTGGGAGGCAGCTGCCAGCATCGGCATGACCCGCGCGCAGATCCTGCGCCGGGCCATCCTGCCGCAGGCCATGCGCACCGCCCTGCCGCCACTGGGCAACAGTTTCATTTCGCTGGTCAAGGACACGGCACTGGCAGCGACCATTCAGGTACCGGAGCTGTTCCGCCAGGCGCAGTTGATCACCGCGCGCACGTTCGAGATCTTCACCATGTACCTGGCGGCCGCATTGATCTATTGGCTGTTGGCAAGCGTTCTGGCGCACCTGCAGAATCATCTGGAACGGCGGGTCAACCGCCACGACCAAGAGGCATGAAGCAATGATCGTGGTAAAGGGCCTGACCAAGCAGTTCAATGGCCACAGCGTGCTCAAGGGCATCGACCTGGAGATCGGCGCCGGTGAAGTGGTGGCCATCATCGGCCCCAGCGGCTCGGGCAAGACGACCTTTCTGCGCTGCCTGAACCTGCTGGAAACACCTACCAGTGGGCAGATCCGCGTGGGCGACATCGAAATCGACGGCGCCCGCGCAGCGCAGCAACAAGGCCTGATTCGCGAATTACGCCAGCAGGTGGGCTTCGTTTTCCAGAACTTCAACCTGTTTCCCCACCGCACGGCGTTGGCGAACGTCATCGAAGGGCCGCTGGTGGTGAAGAAGATGGCCATGGCCGAAGCGACCGAACTGGGTCGCAAGCTGTTGGCCAAGGTGGGCCTGGCCGGCAAGGAAGAGGCCTACCCCAGGCGGCTCTCGGGCGGTCAGCAGCAGCGCGTGGCGATTGCTCGTGCGCTGGCCATGCAGCCGCAGGTCATCCTCTTCGACGAGCCGACCTCGGCGCTGGACCCGGAGCTGGTGGGCGAAGTGCTCGCGACCATCCGGGGGCTGGCGCAGGAAAAACGCACCATGGTCATCGTCACCCACGAAATGCAGTTCGCCCGTGACGTGGCCAATCGCGTGGTGTTCTTCGACCAGGGGGTGATCGTGGAACAGGGACCGGCCCGCGAGTTGTTCGCCAACCCGCAGCAAGCACGGACCCGGCAGTTTCTCGACAAGTTCCTGCACCCCGAGGGCTAGCGCCGCTCAGTGCTTGCGGAACACGTAGAACAGGTTGGGTTCGCTGACCATGTACAGGTTGCCATCGTCGTCCATGGCAATGCCTTCGGGCTGCGGCACGCTCTTGCTCAAGCCCTGGCGGCCCTTGCGCAGCGACATGGTGCTCAGGGGGCGGCCTTGCACGTCCAATTCCAGTACCAGCAGTGATTCGTCCGAGAGTGCCAGCAGATGGCCGCTGCGCTCGTCGTACTGCAGGCTGGAAAGATCACGCACGAACAGTCCGGCATCGCGTCGACGGTCCTGGGTGACCTGCACGTCCAGCGGTTTGTCGCTGACCCCGCGCGGAAAGCCCTGCACCTCGTAGATCAGCATGGGATCGCGCTCACGCGCCACGAACAGGCGCTTGCCGGTCGAGTCGTAGGCCAACCCCTCGAAACCCTTGTTGCTGCGGCCACCGAAGTTGAGGCTCAACTGCTCGGCCTGCTGGGCGTCAATGATCTGCGTGTCGTCGGTGACGTTGACCTTGATCAGACGCTGCTGGCGCTCGTCGGTGATCACGTAGACGCCGGGGCTGATGTACTCGACCGCCTCCGGGTCACCGAACCCGACCAGCGCGATACGTCGCAGGATGATGCCCTGCAGCGACAGCTCGATCAGTTCGGAACGCTGGTTGGTAACGGTGAACAGGGTCTTGCGCGATGGATCGAAGGTCAGTGCCGAAATATCGTCGTCCAGGCCTTCGACCACCTGCGCCTCGATATCCACCTGATAGCTGTCCAGGTCGATCGCGCCTGGCAGCGGTCCGCCGAGCCAGCGCTCGACGTTGAAACTGGCCCGCTCGATCCAGCGAAAGTGATGCAGTGCGGCGAAAGCGCAGACCAGTGCGAGCAACGCCGCGATCAGCAGCAGGTGAATCGGTCGAACGAAGAAACGCATCGCGTCGGGCTCTGAAATGAAGTGTGCGCATCAAACCATTAAATGATGAAGCCAAGCTTAAGTTTATACGGATTGACTTGTAGGAAATGTCCAAGAAATTGCAGCGCCAAATGACGCTGCCCAGCGGTTCAGCGCTTGCGCAATACGTAGAACAGATTCGGCTCGCTGACCAGGTAGATCGTGCCCTCGTCATCCATGGTCACCCCTTCGGCACGGGGAATGGTGTCCTTGAGGCCGTTCATGCCGCCCAGCAGGGTCATGAAGCTCCACTGCTTGCCGGTTTCATCGTATTCCATGAGCAGGTGAGAGTCGGCCGAGAGCAGCAGGCGGTGACCGGTGCGCGGATCCACTGCCAGCGCCGAGAGGTTGCGCATGTCCAGGTCGGGCGCATCGAGGCGTTGCTTCTCGCCGCTGGGCAGGCCATCGCTGCCCAGCTTCAGCGAGAACAGCGCCGGTGGTCTTTCTTCACCGAGCAGCAGGCGCTGGTTGCGCGGATCCCAGGCGAGGGCTTCGAAGGCCTTGTTCTGGTCCGCCGAAGGGCCGAGGTCGAACGGCGTGAAGTCGGCGATGTTCAGCTCGCGGGTGTCGGCGTCGACCTTGACCACGGTCAGTTGATGCTGGCGCTCGTCGATGATCGCCAGGCGCCCGTCGGCCAGTGTGGTGACGGCCTCCGGATTGCTCCAGCCGGTCAGCGGCATCTTGCGCAACACGTCGCCCTGCAGGCTCAGCTCGACCAGATAGGGATTCTTGCCCATGACCGCGAACAAGGTCCGGGTGCCGGGGTGATAGGTGATGTCCGAGGCTTCGTCGCCTTCCATCCCCGGCAGGGCCTTGGCGTCGATCACTGCTGCATAGTCGGGCAACCAGACGCTGGCCTTGCGCTCGGTGCTGTTGTGCGTCCACTCCTGCACCCACAGCTCGGCGCGATCGTCCCAGTGCAAGATCACCGCGACGATGTAGCCGATCAGCAGCACCAGCAAGGTCCACAGGTACCAACGTTTGTGCAGGGGGCGGGATGAATGCAGCGCGGCGCGGACCATGAAGTACCCTTGCTGGAGACGGATTCATACGGGCACATCCGAACAATGCGCCCACTTGGGTGGGGGCATTATCCAGATCGAATGTAAAAAAAAGGTGAGGCGCGGGGCGACTACTGGACGCGGCTGGTGAAGCTGCAGACACCTGGCAGTTCCAGCACGATTTCGGCGCCGATTTCGAGCGGGCCTACCCCGGCCGGCGTGCCGGTGAGGATGACATCGCCAGCCTGCAGCGAAAAACACCCGGCCATGTACTGGATCATCGGCACAATGGGGTTGAGCATCAGGTTGCTGTTGCCGTCCTGGCGCACGTCGCCATCGATGGTCAGACGTATCGGGATGTCGGTGAGGTCGGAGAAGCTGTCGGCCGACACGAACGGTGCGATCACCGCCGCGCCGTCGAACGACTTGGCGATTTCCCACGGCAGGCCTTTCTCGCGCAGGCGCGCCTGGACGTCGCGCAGGGTCAGGTCCAGCGCCGGGGCGAAGCCGGAGATGGCATCGATGACCTCTTCGGCACTGGGCCGGGTGCTCAGGGATTTGCCCAGCAGCACTGCAATTTCGGCCTCATAGTGCACCGCACCGCGATCAGTCGGAATGGTGAAGGTTTCCTGCAACGGCACCACGCAGCTGCTCGGCTTGATGAACAACAGCGGCTCGGTCGGAATCGGGTTGTCCAGCTCCTTGGCATGCTCGGCGTAGTTGCGGCCGATGCACACCACCTTGCCCAGCGGGAAGTGGATACGGGTACCGTCGATGTACTGGTGCTGGTAGCTCATTGCTCGAACCTCTGCTCAGATGAACGTATCAAATGGAAAAGATCTTGCCCGGGTTCATGACCCCATTGGGGTCGAACACGGCCTTCATGGCTTTCATGTACTGGATTTCGACCGGCGAGCGGCTGTACTGCAGGTAATCGCGCTTGACCATGCCCACCCCATGTTCGGCAGAGATGGAGCCGTTGTACCTGCGCACGGTTTCGAAGACTTCGGTATTGACCAGCGCACACTCGGCGAAGAATGCATCCTTGTCCATGTGCTCGGGCTTGAGGATGTTCAGGTGCAGGTTGCCGTCGCCGATGTGGCCGTACCAGAGCACGTCGAATGCCGGGTAGCGTTCGCTGACGATCGCGTCGATCTCGCGCAGGAATGCCGGCACCTTGGAAATGGTCACCGAGATGTCGTTCTTGTACGGCACCCAATGGGAGATGGTTTCGGAGATGTACTCGCGCAGCTTCCACAGGTTGCGCAGCTGCTGTTCGCTCTGGCTCATCACCCCATCGAGTACCCAGCCCTGCTCCACGCAGTGTTCGAAGGTGGCCAGCGCGGTGTCGGCGATGTCGTCGGTGGTGGCTTCGAATTCCAGCAGGGCATAGAACGGGCAGGCCGTTTCGAACGGCGCCGGCACGTCGCCGCGACCCAGCACCTTGGCCAGCGCCTTGTCGGAGAAGAACTCGAACGCCGTGAGGTCGAGCTTGCCCTGGAACGCATGCAGCACCGGCATGATCGCATCGAAGTCGGCGGTGCCGAGCACCATCGCGGTGAGGTTCTTCGGCGCACGGTCCAGGCGCATGGTGGCCTCGACGATGAAACCCAGGGTGCCTTCGGCGCCGATGAACAACTGACGCAGGTCGTAGCCGGTGGCGTTCTTGACCAGGTCCTTGTTGAGCTCCAGTACATCGCCCTGGCCGGTGACCACTTTGAGGCCCGCCACCCAGTTGCGCGTCATGCCGTAGCGGATGACCTTGATGCCACCAGCATTGGTGCCGATGTTGCCGCCGATCTGGCTGGAACCCGAAGAAGCGAAATCCACCGGGTAGTACAGGCCGTTTTCCTCGGCCAGATTCTGCAGTTGCTTGGTGATGACGCCTGGCTGGCATACCACGGTGCGGTCGGTCGCGTTGAACTCGAGCACCTTGTTCATGTAGTCGAACGACACCACCACCTCGCCGTTGGCCGCGACCGCCGCAGCGGACAGCCCGGTGCGCCCACCCGAAGGGACCAGCGCCACCTTGCGCTCATTGGCCCAGCGTACGATGGCCTGAACCTGCTCGGTGGTCTTGGGAAAGGCGATGGCGCTGGGGGCCGGTGCGTACTGTTTGGTCCAGTCCCGGCCGTAGGTGTCGAGGGAGGCGGCATCGGTGAGGACCTTGCCAGGCTCGAGCAGGGTCTTGAGTTCATCGATCAGGGCATGGCTGTTCATGGACGCGACTCTGCAAGTGAAGGATTCACGAATCGAGCGATTCGCGGCCCGTTGAACCTCGAACCATTCATAGTCACCCTGAGAACGGCTCATGACCCAGGATGGGCGTACGACAGGGAGGCTATGCTAGCATACGCACCCCGCCAATCGAGCCCTGGCCCGGTGCGCGCCGCTTCACTTCCTGCCATTTTTTTCGGGACACAGGTTTACGCAGATGAGCAAGACTTCCCTCGACAAGAGCAAGATCAAGTTCCTTCTTCTCGAAGGCGTCCACCAATCCGCTGTGGACGTCCTCAAGGCTGCCGGCTACACCAGCATCGAGTACCACACCAAGTCGCTGCCTGAAGCCGAGCTCAAGGAAAAGATCGCCGACGCCCACTTCATCGGCATTCGCTCGCGCACCCAGCTGACCGAAGAGCTGTTCGACTGCGCGAAGAAACTGGTCGCTGTGGGCTGCTTCTGCATCGGCACCAACCAGGTCGACCTGGCCGCTGCACGCGAACGCGGTATCGCGGTGTTCAACGCCCCGTATTCCAACACCCGCTCGGTGGCCGAACTGGTGCTGGCCGAAGCCATTCTGCTGTTGCGCGGCATCCCCGAGAAGAATGCTTCCTGCCACCGTGGCGGCTGGATCAAGAGCGCGGCTAACTCCTTCGAGATCCGTGGCAAGAAACTGGGCATCGTCGGCTATGGCTCGATCGGCACCCAGCTCTCGGTCCTGGCCGAAGGCCTGGGCATGCAGGTGTATTTCTACGACACCGTGACCAAGCTGCCACTGGGCAACGCCACTCAGGTTGCCAGCCTGACCGACCTGCTGGGCATGAGCGACATCGTCACCCTGCACGTGCCTGAAACCGCTGCCACCCAGTGGATGATCGGCGAGAAGGAAATCCGCGCCATCAAGAAGGGCGGTATCCTCATCAACGCCGCGCGCGGCACCGTGGTCGAGCTCGACGCACTGGCTGAGGCGATCAAGGACAAGCACCTGATCGGCGCCGCCATCGACGTGTTCCCGGTCGAGCCACGCTCCAACGACGACATCTTCGAAAGCCCGCTGCGTGGTCTGGACAACGTCATCCTGACCCCGCACATCGGTGGCTCCACTGCCGAGGCGCAGGCCAACATCGGCCTGGAAGTGGCCGAGAAGCTGGTCAAGTACAGCGACAACGGTACGTCGGTGTCGTCGGTCAACTTCCCGGAAGTGGCTTTGCCGGCGCACCCTGGCAAGCACCGTCTGCTGCACATCCACGAGAACGTGCCGGGCGTGATGATGGAGATCAACAAGGTCTTTGCCGAGAACGCCATCAACATCTCCGGCCAGTTCCTGCAGACCAACGAAAAGGTGGGCTATGTGGTGATCGACGTCGACGCCGAATATTCGGATCTGGCGCAGGAAAAACTGCAACAGGTCACCGGCACCATTCGCTGCCGCGTATTGTTCTGATAGCGGCCGGATTGCGGTGTGCCTGGCACACCTCGTCGCCTGGTTCGCGGCTGCTAGCCGCGAACCAGGCGACGCGGTGTATCAGAACGGCTCGTTGCCCCGACGGCGGAACCAGCCGGTCAGCGACAGCCGATTGCGCTGCGCCGGCATCACTTCGTGCGGCACCTCTCCGGACAGAAACACCACCAGCGTGCCACCGATCGGCTGCACGTCGTACGCCGTGTCGCCTTGCAGGTACATGCGCAGCTGACCCCCGTCCTCTTCGCTCCAGTCGGCATCGTTCAGGTACAGCACTGCCGACACCATGCGCCGGTCATCGTCGCGAAAGCGGTCCAGGTGACGCAGGTACACGCTCCCCGGCGGGTACAGGGCAAAGTGGCACTCGAAGTCCTCCAGGCCCAGAAACAGACCTCGATTGAGCGCCTCGCGCAGGCTGTCCATGATCTGCATGTAGGCGTCGCACGGCACGGCTTCGCCCGGTTCGATCCACTGGATACGGTCACCGCGAATGCCTTCGCGGATCTCCTGGGATGGACCACGCCCGACAGCCGCCGGCGCCAGTTCGCCTTGGGCATGGCGGGTACGGCACTCGGCCGCCAGCGCCAGGGTCAAAGCCTTGGGCACGAAGAGTTCCTGCTGCGACCAGCCGTGTTCGGCCAGGTCGTCGACGATGCGCAGCAACAGCGGGTGATCAGAAGGTATTTGCATGCTCGGCATAGTATCCATACGCCTGCAAAACCGACAGGGGCTTGCACGGCGTCGATGCACAGAGACGCAGCGTGCATGGCACTTCTCGACAAAGCCAGGCAATGCCACGGACAATGCCCCCTTGCCGACAGGAGTCCCTATGCGCCGCGTCCTTGTGTTCTTGATGATGTTCAGTACGACGCCCGCCTGGGCCGACGACCACGACCTGCTGTACAAGGCCGCTGGCTGGCCTGAACAAAGGGCGCATTTCAGCGACGCCCTCAAGGCGGCCCAGCAGCGCTACCAGAGCAGCTTGCCTCCGGCAGTTTTCCAGGCGCTGGTGAGCAACAGCGACCAACGCTTCGCAGCGCAGGCCATGGACCAGCGCGCCGAAGCGCGGCTGCGCCAGGGGTTGGCCGATCCCAAACCTGCCCTCGCCTTCTTCGAATCTGCCTTGGGCCGCAAGATCGTCACCGCCGAGCTGCTGGCCACCCGCAGTGATCAGCTGGCGAAGAACGCCCAGGGCCTGCCGAAACTGCAGGTCGAATCCACCCGTGCGTTGTTGATCGGCCATCTGGCGCAGGCACTGCCGGCGCGCCAGGCTGGCGCGGAGGTGAGCCTGGCGATCGCCGGGGTGGCCGCCGACAGCCTCAGCTCGATGATTCCAGGTCTGTTGGGGGGCGGCCAGGCCGCGGGGCTGCTCGATGGTCAGCGGGAGCGGCTGCAGCAGCAGATCGCCATCGACCTGAACAATACGCTGCTGTACGTGTACCGCGAGTTGTCCGATCCGGAACTGGAGGAGTTCGTCGGCTTCGCCGAGTCTGCCGCTGGCCAGGCTTATTATCAGGCGGCTCTGCAAGCCGTACGCGCTGGCCTGGCGGTTGGACAGACACCGGGCAAGGCGGGAAACTGAGGGACGCCGTTCGCGGCCGCTGACCGCTCCCACAGCGGCCTGCACAATTCCGCAGGAGCGGTCAGTGGCTGCGAAAAGAGCACCGCAACCCATCTGCCCCACCCGCAGCAACAGCCCTCCCCTGTGGGAGCGGTCAGCGGCCGCGAAGCAGACGACTCGGTTACAGATTCTGCTCGAAAAACCCGAAACACTTCGCCCGAATCGCTGGCAGCTCATTGACCAGATGATGCCGGGCCCCCGCCACCTGCAATACCCGTACTTCGGCGAACTTTGCGCGCAGCACCTTGAGGTTGTGCCGCCAATCCACGGTATCGTCATCCTCCCCCTGCACGACCACCACCGAGCGCGGGCTGGGCGGCGCGGCCTCGATGTGCTGTACCCACTGCACCAACGCCCCCACCCACGCTGTCGGCAGACGCAAGGGCTGCAGCGGGTCCGCCTGCAGGAAGGGCATGAAATCCGGGTCGTTGGTATTGGCGCTGAAACGCCTGGCAATGCCGTTGACGAACGGCTTGAGCACGCGGTAGCTGAGTTTGGACAACCCCCATGCGCTGGGTCGTACCAGCGGCGCCATCAGCAGCACCTGGCCCTGGGCCGCAGACTGTGCCCCGTGGTGCAGCAGATGGTCGACGATGATCGCGCCACCGGTGCTCTGCCCCAGCAGGTGCCAGGGCTGCGGTAACTGCAGGGTGCGTGCCTCAGCGAACAGGCCATCGAGCGTGGCCTGGTAATCGGCAAAGCTGTGAATGCTGGCTCGCTCGCCGCTGGACAGGCCATGGCCCGGCAGGTCGCAGGAAATGACCGCGAAACCACGCGACAAGGCCCACTGCACGGCATGCCGGTACAACCCCATATGATCGTAGAAACCGTGCATCACGAAGAGCGTGGCGACAGGCCGTTGCGGTATCCACACCTGAGCGACGAGGTCGAAGCCTGCTGCCTTGAAACGACCCAGCCAGCTTTGTACCGGCAGGTCTAGCTGATAGAAGCGCTGGTAGGCCTGAGCCTCATTGGACAGCGGCTGTCGGGTGCTCAAGGGTGGCAGGGAATTACGCAGGGTGTCGGGATGGAATGCAGGGGGCATGGATGATTATTCCAAGGCAATACGAGTGCTGATAAGGCCGGCCTCTTCGCGGGCAGAGGGCTCGCCGCCCGCCGCTCCCTCAGATACAGCGCAGATTTACTGTGGGAGCGGGTCTCTGCCCGCGAAGAGGCCCGCAAGGGCGCTGTAGATCCAGCGCCCTATCCTCATCAAACCGACACTGCCGGCCGCTGAGTCTTGGGCTGTTGCCAGGAGTTTGCGGCGCTTTCCTCGATGGCTTGTTGGATCGCCTTGCGACGACGCTCTTCGGCCCGACGGCCGAAATACCACACCAGAAACGTCACCAACGAAACAGCCAGCAGAATCAGGCTAGCCACCGCGTTGATCTCTGGCTTCACGCCCAGGCGCACCGCCGAAAACACTTCCATCGGCAGGGTCGTGGAACCCGGCCCGGAGACGAAGCTGGCCAGCACCAGATCATCCAGCGACAGCGCGAAGGACATCATCCCACCGGCCGCCAGCGATGGCGCGATCATCGGAATGGTGATCAGGAAGAACACCTTCCAGGGCCGCGCGCCTAAGTCCATGGCGGCTTCTTCGATCGACAGGTCCAACTCGCGCAATCGCGATGACACCACCACCGCCACGTACGAGGCGCAGAAAGTGGTGTGGGCGATCCAGATCGTGGCGATGCCACGCTCCTGCGGCCAGCCGATCACCTGGGCCATGGCCACGAACAGCAGCAGCAGCGACAGGCCGGTGATCACCTCGGGCATCACCAGTGGCGCTGTCACCAGGCCGCCGAACATGGTGCGCCCCTTGAAGCGACTGATGCGCGTCAGCACGAACGCCGCCATGGTCCCCAGAGCTACGGCCGTCACTGCCGTGTAGCAGGCGATTTCCAGCGAGCGCATAACCGCGCCCATCAGCTGCGAGTTGTCCAGCAAGCCGACGTACCACTGCACCGACCAGCCGCCCCACACCGTCACCAGCCGCGAAGCATTGAAGGAGTAGATCACCAGGATCAGCATCGGCGCATAGATGAACACCAGCCCCAGCACCAGGATCAGTTTGGAGAACCCGAAACGCTTCATGCCTTGCCCTCCAGTTCTTTGGCCTGGCTGCGGTTGAACAGCACGATCGGCACGATCAGAATCGCCAGCATCAGCACGGCCAATGCCGAGGCAACGGGCCAGTCACGGTTGTTGAAGAATTCCTGCCACAACACGCGGCCGATCATCAGGGTTTCCGGGCCACCCAGCAGCTCGGGAATCACGAACTCGCCGACCACTGGAATGAACACCAGCATGCAGCCGGCGATGATGCCGTTCTTCGACAGCGGCACGGTGATCTTCCAGAAACTGTTGAAGGTGCTCGAGCCCAGGTCGGAGGCGGCTTCCAGCAAGCTGTTGTCATGCTTCACCAGATTGGCGAACAGCGGCAGGATCATGAACGGCAGGTACGCATAGACCACGCCGATGTACACCGCCAGGTTGGTGTTGAGAATCTGCAGCGGTTGGTCGATCAGCCCCAGCCACATCAGGAAGGCATTGAGCAGACCGTTGTTGCTCAAAATGCCCATCCAGGCATACACGCGGATCAGGATCGCCGTCCAGGTCGGCATCATGATCAGCAGCAGGAGCACGGTCTGCAGGTCCTTGCGTGCCTTGCTGATGGCATAGGCCATGGGATAGCCGAGCAGCAGGCAGATCAGGGTGCTGAAGAAGGCCATCTTCAACGAGCCCAGGTAGGCCGAGATGTACAGATCGTCTTCGGTGAGCAGCGCGTAGTTGGCGAAATTGAGGATCAACTCGAACTTCTGTTCGGCGTAGCTCCAGATTTCGGTGTACGGCGGAATCGCCACGTCGGCTTCGGCAAAGCTGATCTTGAGCACGATGAAGAACGGCAGCATGAAGAACAGGAACAGCCACAGGAACGGTACGCCGATGACCATCTGGCGACCGTTGGGGATGATCCTCTTGAGCTTGCGTTTGATCTTGCGCAGCTTCATGAGCGCAGTACCACGCCGCTGTCGTCTTCCCACCAGACGAACACTTCGTCGTCCCACGTCGGTCGGGCACCACGGCGCTCGGCGTTGGCCACGAACGACTGCACCAGCTTGCCGCACGGCAACTGCACGTGGAACACCGAATGGCCGCCCAGGTAGGCAATGTCATGGACCTTGCCGCGCGACCAGTTGTGTTCGCTGTCCGGCTGCTGGGTGGTCACCAGCATCTTTTCCGGGCGAATGGCGTAGGTCACGTTCTTGTCTTCGGCGGCGGTACTCACGCCATGGCCGACGTAGATGCTGCGCTCCAGCTCCGGGCTGTTGATCAGTGCGTAGCCTTCCATGTCCTCGACCACCTGGCCTTCGAACAGGTTGACGTTGCCGATGAACTCGCACACCAGGCGGCTGGTGGGGGTTTCGTAGATGTCGATCGGGCTGCCGATCTGCGCGATCCAGCCCAGGTGCATGATGGCGATGCGCTGGGCCATGGTCATGGCCTCTTCCTGGTCGTGGGTCACCATCACGCAGGTCACGCCGACCCGCTCGATGATCTCCACCAGTTCCAGTTGCATCTGCGAGCGCAGCTTCTTGTCCAGCGCGCCCATCGGCTCGTCGAGCAGCAACAGCTTGGGCTTTTTCGCCAACGAGCGTGCGAGCGCGACGCGCTGACGCTGGCCACCGGACAACTGGTGCGGCTTGCGCTTGCCGTACTGGGTCATCTGCACCAGCTTGAGCATTTCCGCCACCCGCGCGTCGATCTCGGCAGCAGGCAGCTTGTCCTGCTTGAGGCCGAAGGCGATGTTCTGCGCCACGGTCATGTGCGGAAACAACGCGTAGGACTGGAACATCATGTTGATCGGCCGCTCGTAGGGCGGCATATCGGTGATGTCCACGCCGTCGAGAAAGATGCGCCCCTCGGTCGGCCGTTCGAAGCCGGCCAGCATGCGCAGCAGGGTGGATTTGCCGGAACCGGACCCGCCCAGCAAGGCGAAGATCTCACCCTGGTTGATTTCCAGCGACACGTCGTCCACGGCCACCGTTTCGTCGAATTTCTTCGTTACCTTTTCGATCCGGACCAGCACCTTTTTCGGTTGCTGGCTGCCTTCGAGGGCTTTTTTGTAGGCGCTGGAGGCAACAGCCATTCACGAAACTCCCAAACTTGAGTGGGGGCGGCTCTGGATCGGGCCGCCCCGAGTATTTATTTGCCCGACTTGACCTTGGTCCAGCTGCGGGTCATCAAACGCTGCACCTTGGGCGGCAGCTCGACGTTGACGTAGAGCTTGTCCTGGATGGCCTGCGGCGGATAGACCGCCTCGTCGTTGCGTACGTCCTGATCCATGAAGTCGCCGGACTTGAGATTGGGGTTGGCATAGCCGACATAGTCGCTGACCTTGGCAATCACTTCAGGTTTCAACAGGTAGTCGATGAATGCCAGGCCCTGCTTGGCATCCGGCGCATCGGCGGGGATGGCCAGCATGTCGAACCACAGGTTGCCGCCTTCCTTGGGAATCGAGTAGGCCAGCTTGATGCCCTTGCCGGCTTCCTCGGCGCGTGCCTTGGCCTGGAATATGTCGCCGGAATAACCCACGGCCACACAGATGTTGCCATTGGCCAGGTCGCTGATGTACTTGGAGGAATGGAAGTAGGTCACGTACGGACGGACCTTGAGCAGCTTGGCCTCGGCCTGCTTGTAGAGCTTCTCGTCGGTGGTGTTGGGGTCCAGGCCCATGTAGTTGAGCACGGCCGGGAACATCTCGTCGGGCGAGTCGAGGAAGGCGACGCCGCACTTGGACAGTTTCTTGATGTTTTCGGGCTCGAACACCATGGCCCAGGAGTCGATCTTGTCGACGCCCAGTACGGCCTTGATCTTTTCCACGTTGTAACCGATGCCGTTGGTGCCCCACAGATAGGGCACGGCGTACTGGTTACCCGGATCGTTCTTTTCCAGGCGCTTGAGCAGCACCGGATCGAGGTTGGAATAATTGGTCAGCTGGGTCTTGTCCAGTTTCTGGAACGCCCCGGCCTTGATCTGTTTGCCCAGAAAGTGGTTTGACGGCACCACCACGTCGTAGCCGGTATGGCCGGCCAGCAACTTGCCTTCCAGGGTTTCATTGGAGTCGAAGACGTCGTAGATCGGCTTGATCCCGGTGGCGGCTTCGAAATCCGCCAGGGTGCTTTCGCCGATGTAGTCGGACCAGTTGTAGATGTGCACGGTGCCTGCTGCATGAGCATTGAGCGCCAGGGTCAGACCCGCACCGATCAGCATGGCCTTGCGAAACAAAGAGTGTGACAAGTGGAGGTCCTCTCAAGCGTTTGTTCTATAAGACAAACCGGCGCGCAACTTACAGCCCATGCGCGCGCGCCGCAATTGCTGATTCACCTGGCCCGAGCTCGCGGTGCGCCGTTCGCGGCCACTGACCGCTCCCACGGGCTATTTGTGGGAGCGGTCAGTGGCCGCGAAGGACGCACCGCGGTCCACCGCCTGGCTTACTTGCCCGACTTAATCTTGGTCCAGCTGCGCGTCATGATGCGCTGCGTCGCCGCCGGCAGGTCGGCAATGGCATACAGCTTGGCCTGCACATCGGCCGGTGGGTAGATGCCCGGATCGCCGCTGATGGCTTTATCCACCAATGCTGTTGCAGCCTGGTTACCGTTGGGGAACTGCACGCTGTTGGTGATCTCGGCCATGACTTCCGGTTTCATCAGGAAGGTCATGAACTTGTACGCACCCTCGACGTTCTCGGCATCCTTGGGAATGGCGACCATGTCGAAGAAGCTGCCAGCGCCTTCCTTGGGAATGTTGTAGCTGACCTTGACCTTGCCACCGGCCTCTTCGGCGCGCGACTTGGCCTGGTAGATGTCACCCGAATAACCCACGGCCACGCAGATGTTGCCGTTGGCCAGGTCGGAAATGTACTTGGAGGAATGGAAGTAACCGATCGATGGACGCACTTTCAGGAACAGCGCTTCGGCCTCGGCCAGCTGCTTCTTGTCCTGGGAATCGGTAGGGTAGCCCAGGTAATGCAGCGCGATCGGCAGCATTTCGGTTGGCGAGTCGAGGAAGCTGATACCGCACGACTTCAGCTTGGCCGCGTTTTCCGGCTTGAACAGCAGGTCCCAGCTGTTGGTCGGTGCGTCGGCGCCCAGCGCAGCCTTGACCTTGTCGGCGTTGAAGCCGATGCCGATCGAGCCCCACATGTACGGGAAGGCATGCTTATTGTCCGGGTCGCTCACCGAGACCGCCTTGAGCAGCGATTCGTTGAGGTTGTTCCAGTTCGGCAGTTTGGAGCGGTCCAGTTCCTGGTACACGCCGGCCTTGATCTGCTTGGCCAGGAAGTTGTTGGAAGGCACGACGATATCGTAGCCGGACTTGCCGGCCAGCAGTTTGGCTTCCAGGGTTTCGTTGCTGTCGAATACGTCGTAGACGACCTTGATCCCCGACTCCGCCTCGAATTGCTTGATCGTGTCAGGCGCGATGTAGTCCGACCAGTTGTACACGTGCAGAACCTTGTCGTCCGCCTGCGCAGCACCGGCCATCGCCCCCATCAGGGCCACGGCGAGGAGGGTCTTGCCAAATATCTTCATGCGTTGTGCTCCTAAATGTTCTTGGTCTTAACCTGATGCCAATATGGGTCGAGCGCCGCTTCTTGCGGGTTCGTGGGAGCGGTCATCGGCCGCGACGAAATCACTGCGGTATCCGTTTGAACCGCGTCGCGGCTTTCGCGGCCGATGACCGCTCCCACAGGGCCCATGAGTCGGCCCGTAAAGCCTAGCATCTAGCCCCCGAGTGCTTCGAGTGTCAGGTCCAGGCAAAGCCGTGCCTTGCTCACCAGCTCGTCGATCTCGGCGTGGCTGATGACCAGCGGCGGTGCAATGATCATGGTGTCACCGACGGCCCGCATGATCAGCCCGTTGTCGAAGCAGAATTGCCGACAGATCATACCGGCGCCACGCCCTTCGTGACGGCTGCGGGTGGCCTTGTCCTTGACCAGCTCGATCGCGCCGAGCATGCCCAGGCCACGGACCTCACCCACCAGCGGATGGTCCTGCAGTTCGCGCAGACGCTTTTGCAAATACGGTGCCGCATCGCTCCGGACCGTGTCGACGATGTGCTCGTCGCGCAGGATGCGCAGGTTTTCCAGTGCCACCGCCGCCGCCACCGGATGCCCGGAATAGGTGAAGCCGTGGTTGAAGTCGCCACCCTGGTTGATCACCTGCACCACCTCGTCGCGCACGATCACGCCGCCCATGGGGATGTAGCCGCTGGTGAGGCCCTTGGCGATGGTCATCAGGTCGGGCGCCAGATCATAGTAGTCGCTGCCGAACCAGTGGCCGGTACGGCCGAAGCCGCAGATCACTTCATCGGCCACGAACAGGATGTCGTAGCGCGCCAGCACTTGCTTGACCTTCGGCCAGTAAGTCTCGGGTGGAATGATCACGCCGCCGGCGCCCTGGATCGGCTCGGCGATGAACGCCGCGACGTTGTCTTCGCCTACCTCCAGAATCTTCTTTTCCAACTGCTCGGCGGCCCAGATGCCGAACTCGTCCGGGGTCATGTCACCACCCTCGCCGAACCAGTACGGCTGGGCAATGTGCACGATGCCCGGGATCGGCAGATCGCCCTGCTCGTGCATGCCCGACATGCCGCCCAGGCTGGCGCCGGCGACTGTGGAGCCGTGGTAGCCATTGATGCGGCTGATGATCACCTTCTTCTCGGGCTTGCCCTTGAGCGCCCAGTAATGGCGCACCAGGCGCAGCACGGTGTCGTTGCCCTCGGAACCGGAGCCGGTGAAGAACACATGGTTCATGCCCTCGGGCGCCAGGTCGGCGATGGCCTTGGCCAGCTCGAGTGCGGGCGGGTGGGCGGTCTGGAAAAACAGGTTGTAGTACGGCAGCTCGCGCATCTGCTTGCTGGCGGCCTGCACCAGTTCCTCGCGACCGTAGCCGATCGCCACGCACCACAGGCCGGCCATGCCGTCGAGGATCTTGTGCCCTTCGCTGTCCCACAGGTAAACACCGTCGGCTTTGGTGATGATCCGCGGACCCTTCTGCGCCAGCTGCGTGTAGTCGCTGAACGGCGCCAGGTGGTGGGCGCTGCTCAAGTCTTGCCAATGCTGGGTCTGGGGGTTGTTGTTGCTCATCTGTCGCTCCTTTTTCTCACACCGCGAACAGCAGGAACTCGCGTTCCCATGAGCTGATCACGCGCTTGAAGTTTTCGTGTTCGGCGCGCTTGACCGCAACATAGCCAACGACGAATTTCTTGCCCAGGTACTTCTCCACCGTCTTGCAGTTTTCCATGCGCTCCAGCGCATCCTCGATGGTCAACGGCAGCCGCAGGTTGCGCCGCTCGTAGCCGCGGCCCTGCACCGGCGCACTCGGGTTCAGGCCTTCGACCATGCCGATGTAGCCGCACAACAGGCTGGCGGCGATGGCCAGGTACGGGTTGGCATCGGCGCCCGGCAAGCGGTTCTCGACCCGCCGGTTCTGCGGCGTGGCGTCGGGCACGCGCAGGCCCACGGTGCGGTTTTCTTCGCCCCACTCGACGTTGACCGGCGCCGAAGTGTCGGGCAGGAAACGACGGAACGAATTGACGTTGGGTGCGAACAGCGGCAGCAGTTCGGGAATGAATTTCTGCAAGCCGCCGACGTGGTGCAGGAACAGCTGGCTCATAGAGCCGTCTTCGTTGGCAAAGATGTTCTTGCCGGTGGCCGAATCGACGATGCTCTGGTGCAGGTGCATGGCACTGCCCGGCTCGCCGGTCATGGGCTTGGCCATGAACGTGGCGGCCACGTTGTGCTTGAGCGCGGCTTCGCGCATGGTGCGCTTGAACACCAGGATCTGGTCGGCCAGGTGCAGGGCATTGCCGTGACGGAAGTTGATTTCCATCTGCGCCGTGCCGTCTTCGTGGATCAGGGTGTCGAGGTCAAGGTTCTGCGCCTCGCACCAGTCGTAGACGTCTTCGAACAACGGGTCGAACTCGTTCGCCGCCTCGATGGAAAACGATTGCCGACCGGTTTCCGGGCGTCCCGAGCGGCCGATTGGCGGCTGCAGCGGGAAGTCCGGGTCTTCGCAGCGCTTGGTCAGGTAGAACTCCATCTCCGGCGCCACGATCGGCTGCCAGCCCCGGTCCGCATAAAGCTTCAAGACCTTCTTGAGCACGTTGCGCGGCGACAGCTCGATGGGGTTGCCCTGCTTGTCGTACGTGTCGTGGATGACCTGCGCCGTGGGCTCTATGGCCCAGGGAACGAGAAACACCGCGTTCTCGTCGGGGCGGCAGATCATGTCGATGTCGGCGGGGTCGAGCAACTCGTAGTAGATGTCGTCTTCTACATAGTCGCCGGTCACGGTTTGCAATAAAACACTTTCCGGCAAGCGCATGCCTTTTTCGGCGATGAACTTGTTGGTCGGGGAAATCTTGCCGCGGGTGATCCCGGTGAGGTCGGCGATCAGGCATTCGACTTCGGTGATCTTGTGATCTTTCAACCAATCGGTGAGCTGGTCGAGGTTGGGACTCATAAATACCTCAGGAGGCCATTGACCTGGCTCGCGGCGAGCCGGGCACGTGTTGACGCGTGGGCGTCGTTGGGAAAGCGGTCAAGCGAGGGCTGCACACTGCCCACCCGGCCTCTCGATACCCGGCCGGAACGTGAAGCTCAGGGTAGCGGTTTCGGGCCTCGGGCAGTACAGGAGGGGCAAAAAAACAGAGACGCAACGCCGTGGGCTGTCAATTATTCTGGCCGCCGGCAACACGTGGCTGCAGCGATCTCCATCAGATAATGGCAGGCGTGCCATGACTCACCCTCGGTATTATTGAAATGGCGGGTTGAAAACGAGCTTAGCCTTGTTCATTTTTTTCCACAACTATCACGCAGCAAACTTCGGCAGGCACTTTTCAGGCAGTTGCAAGGCACTGTAATTGCCGGTCGCAGGCGCCCCGATATGCAGCAAAAGAGGCTCAACAGCGCTCTTTCAGGGCAAAACCCGGCTCGCTTGACTTAGTGTTGGCTTTCGGATTGACTGAAACCTGCTCGACCCAATGATTGATATTTTTAACAACAAAGGTGTTGCATCATGTCGGTACCCCCGCGTGCCGTTCAGCTTAACGAAGCGAACGCATTCCTTAAGGAACATCCTGAGGTTCTGTACGTCGACCTTCTGATTGCAGATATGAATGGTGTGGTGCGTGGCAAGCGCATCGAGCGCACCAGCCTCCACAAGGTTTACGAGAAAGGCATCAACCTTCCCGCCTCGCTGTTTGCCCTGGACATCAACGGTTCCACCGTGGAAAGCACTGGCCTTGGCCTGGACATCGGCGATGCCGATCGTATCTGCTACCCCATCCCCGACACCCTGTGCAACGAGCCTTGGCAGAAGCGCCCTACCGCGCAGTTGCTGATGACCATGCACGAACTCGAAGGCGAACCGTTCTTCGCCGACCCGCGTGAAGTGCTGCGCCAGGTCGTCGAGAAGTTCGACGCCATGGGCCTGACCATCTGCGCCGCCTTCGAGCTGGAGTTCTACCTGATCGACCAGGAAAACGTGAACGGTCGACCGCAACCGCCGCGCTCGCCGATCTCCGGCAAGCGGCCGCATTCGACCCAGGTGTATCTGATCGACGACCTGGACGAGTACGTGGACTGCCTGCAGGACATCCTCGAAGGGGCGAAGGAACAGGGCATCCCGGCCGACGCCATCGTCAAGGAAAGTGCGCCGGCGCAGTTCGAGGTCAACCTGCACCACGTCCCTGATGCCATGAAGGCCTGCGACTATGCAGTGCTGCTCAAGCGCCTGATCAAGAACATCGCCTACGACCACGAGATGGACACCACGTTCATGGCCAAGCCCTATCCGGGCCAGGCGGGCAACGGTCTGCACGTGCACATCTCGATCCTGGACAAGGACGGCAAGAACATCTTCACCAGTGAGGATCCCGAGCAGAACGCCGCATTGCGTCACGCGATCGGCGGTGTGCTCGAGACCCTGCCCGCGTCGATGGCGTTCCTGTGCCCGAACGTCAATTCGTACCGCCGCTTCGGTGCTCAGTTCTACGTGCCCAACTCGCCATGCTGGGGCCTGGACAACCGTACCGTCGCCTTGCGCGTGCCTACCGGAACACCGGATGCCGTGCGCCTGGAACACCGCGTTGCCGGTGCCGATGCCAACCCTTACCTGCTGATGGCGGCGGTATTGGCCGGCGTGCATCACGGCCTGACCAATCAGGTCGAGCCCAACGAGCCGGTGACCGGCAACTCCTACGAGCAGAACGAGCAGAGCCTGCCGACCAACCTGCGCGATGCACTGCGCCTGCTGGACGACAGCGAGGTGCTGGCGAAGTACATCGATCCCAAGTACATCGATATCTTCGTGGCCTGCAAGGAAAGCGAGCTGGAAGAATTCGAGCACTCCATTTCGGACCTCGAATACAACTGGTACCTGCACACCGTATAAGGGCCGGACCCTGTGGTATGCCAGCCATACCACAGCGTTCATGAACGCGTCTTCTGGCCTGCGGTGCGGCAGGTATACCGCGTCGTTCCCGGACGCGGCTCGCGCCGCTGCTACAAGGTTTCATTGTGTCATCCGGATGCGGTGTATCTTCTGGGCTGCGGTGGTGCAGGTGCACCGCGTCGCGACCGGACGCGGCTTGCGCCGCTGCTACAGGGTTTCATCGTGTCATCTGAATGCGGTGTATCTTCTGGGCTGCGGTGGTGCAGGTGCACCGCGTTGCACCCGGACGCGGCTCGCGCCGCTGCTACAGGGTTTCATCGTGTCATCTGGATGCGGTGTATCTTCCGGGCTGCGGTGCGGCAGGTGCACCGCGCCGCACCCGGACGCGGCTTGCGCCGCTGCTACAGGGGGGATGTGTCGCATCTTGAATGCGGTGCGGTCCGGGATGACGCGGCTGGCACAATCCCTGTAGCAGCGGCGCGAGCCGCGTCGGCGGTACGTGCGGATTGCCTGACGTACCGCGTCCGGATCAGCGTGCCCAGCGCAGTTGGGTCGGCAACGGTGATGGCGGCTCGGGCTCCGGTGGATTGCCCGGCAGCGCCAATACTCGATTGAGCACTTCGGTTTCCAGCGCCGCCAGGCGATGCGAACCGCGAGCCCGTGGCCGCGGCAACTCGACGGCCAGATCCAGACCGATACGCCCCTCTTCGATCAGAATCACCCGGTCGGCAATCGCCACCGCCTCGGCCACATCGTGGGTTACCAGCAACACGGTGAAACCGTGCTTGCGCCACAGGCTCTCGATCAACTGCTGCATCTCGATGCGCGTGAGCGCATCCAGCGCCCCCAACGGTTCATCCAGCAGCAACAGCCGCGGCTTGTGGATCAGGGCCCGCGCCAGCGCCACGCGCTGTTTCTGCCCACCGGACAAGCCCGCCGGCCACTCGTCGGCGCGCTCGGCCAGGCCCACCGCTTCGAGCGCCTGCAAGGCCTGTTCGCGCCAGTTGCCGGACAGCCCCAGGCCCACGTTGTCGATGACCCGTTTCCACGGCAGCAGGCGGGCTTCCTGGAACATCAGCCGGGTATCGTTGCGCGCATCGGCGAGCGGACCGGAACCTGCCAGCAGTTGTCCGCTGGTGGGCTGGTCGAGTGCTGCCAGCAGGCGCAGCAAGGTGCTCTTGCCGCACCCGCTGCGGCCGACGATGGCCACGAACTGCCCGGCCGGAATGTTCAGGTCGATCTCGCGCAGTACCTCGCGCTCGCCAAAGGTCTTGCGCAGCTGGCGAACCGCCAGGGGAATGCCGCGCCGCAGGTTCTGTGGCTGTTCCTTGAAGACGGTCATGCTGCACCTCCCTTGGTTTGATAGGCCGGGTGCCAGCGCAACCACACCCGTTCCAGCCCACGCGCCGCCAAGTCGGCCAGCTTGCCGAGAATCGCATACAACACGATGGCCAGGACCACCACGTCGGTCTGCAGGAATTCGCGCGCGTTCATGGCTAGGTAGCCGATGCCGGAGCTGGCGGAAATGGTTTCCGCGACGATCAGTGTCAGCCACATCAGGCCGAGGGCGAAACGCACGCCGACCAGAATGGAAGGCAATGCCCCAGGCAGGATCACCTGCCAGAACAAACGAAATCCGGACAGGCCATAGCTGCGTGCCATTTCCACCAACGCGGGGTCGGCGTTCTTGATGCCGTGGTAGGTGTTCAGGTAGATCGGGAACAATGTCCCCAGAGCGACCAGAAAGATCTTCGCCGACTCATCGATACCGAACCACAGGATCACCAGCGGAATCAGCGCCAGGTGCGGGACGTTGCGGATCATCTGCACCGAGGTGTCGAGCAAGCGCTCGCCCCAGCGCGACAGACCGCTGATCAGCCCCAGTACCAGACCGATGCCGCCACCGATGGCGAAGCCGATGCCCGCCCGCCAGCCGCTGATGGCCAGGTGCGTCCAGATCTCCCCGGACTTGAACAGCGCAACGCCTGCCGCGAACACCGCGCTGGGCGCTGGCAGGATCCGCGTCGACAGCCAGCCGACGCTGACCGCCAGCTGCCAGATCAACAGCAGGCCCACCGGCAGCGCCCAGGGCGCCAACCGGTGGATGATTTTGCTCGTTGTACTCATGACAGGTTCTCAGCGCTGGGCGGCGGCCTTGGGCAAAATATCGTTGGCCACCATCTCACCGAACGGGCTGACGTAATTGGCGCCGGTCGGCGCCTCGGGGCGCTGCACGTCCAGGTGCGGGAACAGCAACTCGGCCACGCGGTACGACTCTTCCAGATGCGGATAACCGGAGAAGATAAAGGTATCGATGCCCAGCGCAGCGTATTCCTTGACCCGCTCGGCCACGGTCGGGCCATCACCGACCAGCGCGGTACCGGCGCCACCGCGGACCAGGCCAACGCCGGCCCACAGGTTGGGGCTCACCTCCAGCTTGTCCTTGCTGCCGCCGTGCAACGCGGCCATGCGCTGCTGACCCACCGAATCAAAACGCGCCAGCGAAGCCTGGGCGCGGGCAATGGTATCGTCGTCGACATGGGCGATCAGCCGCTCGGCCGCCTGCCAGGCTTCTTCGTTGGTTTCCCGCACGATCACATGAAGGCGAATCCCGAAGCGCACGGTGCGGCCGAGCTTGGCCGCCTTCTCCCGCACCTGGGCGATCTTCTCGGCCACCGCTGCCGGTGGCTCGCCCCAGGTCAGGTACATCTCCACCTGTTCGGCGGCAAGGTCCTGAGCCGCATCGGAAGACCCGCCGAAGTACAGCGGCGGACGCGGCTGCTGCACCGGCGGATAGAGTAGCTTGGCGCCTTTGACCGTGAGGTGCTTGCCATCGTAGTCGACCGTCTCGCCTTCCAGCACGCGGCGCCAGATACGGGTGAATTCCACCGATGCCTCGTAGCGCTCCTCGTGGGTGAGGAACAGCCCGTCGCCCGACAACTC
Organism: Pseudomonas sp. CFBP 8770; assembly: GCF_014841705.1. Lineage (NCBI taxonomy): Bacteria > Pseudomonadati > Pseudomonadota > Gammaproteobacteria > Pseudomonadales > Pseudomonadaceae > Pseudomonas > Pseudomonas sp. CFBP 8770. The sequence continues at coordinate 301,007 of NZ_JACYUL010000006.1, read as the reverse complement.
GTCAGGGTCGCCGCCAGTGACCAGGTTGAACAGCGCGCGGCCGTTGGACAAGCGGTCCAGGGTGGCTGCCTGACGGGCCGCCACGGTGGGCGAAATGATGCCCGGGCGCAGGGCAACCAGAAACTTCAGGCGCTGGGTGACCGGAATCAACGAGGCTGCCACCAGCCAGGAGTCTTCGCAGGAGCGCCCGGTAGGGATCAGTACGCCGCCGTAGCCCAGACGATCTGCCGCTTGCGCGATCTGTTGCAGGTAACCGTGGTCGACCGCCCGCGCACCTTCGGAAGTGCCCAGGTAATGGCCGTCGCCGTGGGTGGGAAGAAACCAGAAAATATTGAGGCTCATGGAGTTGTCTCCTGACGTGGCTCGGAACCGATGCCTGGGCACCGGTGCAGTTGTGCAGTAGCGGGGGCGCGGCGGTTCACGGTGCCTTGGCAACGTTGGCCGGCGGTGTCCAGATCACATCCTGGATGCGCAGTGGCTTGGGAATCAGCTTGAGCTGGTGAAAGCTGCCAGCGATCTTCTGCTGCGCGGCAACGGTCTGCGGGTCGAGAAATTGCGCGCCGTAACCCTGGCGTTTCACCGAGGTCAGGGTGATGTCTGCCGGCAGGCCCAGTAACGGTGCGACCTGGGCGGTCACTTCTTCGGGGTGCGCCTTGGACCACTCGCCCACGGCGCGCACCTCCTCGACCAACGCGGTGATCACCTCGGGGTGCTGCTCGGCATAGGGTTTGGTGGCCAGGTAGAACTGCAGGTTGTCGACGATGCCTTGGCCGTCACGCAGGGTGCGCGCCTGCAGCTGCTTTTCGGCAGCGGCCTGGTACGGATCCCAGATCACCCACGCATCGACGCTGCCGCGCTCGAAGGCGGCGCGTGCATCGGACGGCGGCAGGTAGACGGTCTGGATATCGGAATACTTGAGCCCCGCTTCTTCGAGCGCCCGCACCAGCAGGTAGTGCACGTTGGAACCCTTGTTCAGCGCGACCTTCTTGCCCTGGAGTTCCGCGACCGAGCGGATCGTCGAGTCCTTGGGTACCAGGATGGCTTCGCTGGTCGGGGCCGGCGGCTCGTAGGCCACGTACAGCAGATCGGCCCCCGCGGCCTGGGCGAACACCGGCGGGGTTTCACCGGTCACGCCGAAATCGATCGAACCGACGTTGAGCCCTTCGAGCAACTGCGGGCCGCCGGGAAACTCGGTCCATTTGACGTCGACGCCCTGGGCCGCCAGGCGTTTCTCCAGGGTGCCCTTGGCCTTGAGCAGCACCAGCGTGCCGTATTTCTGGTAACCGATGCGCAGGGTTTCAGCCTGGGCCTGGGTGATGGCGCCGAACGACACAGCCGCAGCAAACAGTGCGACCACACCACGACGCAAGAACGGGGTGCGCATGGCACTCTCCTTCTGCAGGGGGAATTGGGTTGCACCTGCTTGCCCGTTGGCGGGCCAGTAAGGTGGGTACAGCGAAAAGTGTCGCGGCCGCGAGCGGCGGTGAAATCAGATGCTCCAGCGGGCACTGCGCAGGCTTTGCGTGAGCAAGGCCGGGTCATGGGTCTGCGGTTTGCGCAGCAGGAAGGCATGAAACTCCTGCAGCGCATTTTCCAGGCGCTGCTCGAGCGCCGGCGCCAACTGGGCTGCATGACTGCCTTCGCCATAGGCGATCTGGCTGTCATCGGCGAAGATGCCCTGGAGCATTTCCTGAGCCTTGAGCGAGGCCAGCACCGGTTTGAGCGCGTAGTCCACTGCCAGCATGTGGGCGATGCTGCCACCGGTGGCAATGGGCAGCACGACCTTGTTGCTCAGGGCCCGCTCGGGGAGCAGGTCCAGTAGCGTCTTCAGCGCGCCGGAGAACGAGGCCTTGTACACGGGTGTGGCAACCACCAGGCCATCGGCCTTGCCGACCAGTTCGTTGAAATGCAGTACGTGCGGGCTGTCGAAGCGGGCATGCAGCAGGTCTTCGGCCGGGAAGTCCCGTACCTGAAACGTCACCACTTCGACGCCTTGCCGTTGCAGCCACTGCTTGCTGCGTTCCAGCAGTACACCAGAGCGCGAGCGCAGGCTGGGGCTGCCGCCCAGGGATACGACCAGCATGGGGTAAATCCTTGAATAGCGAAATCGGAGCGCTTCTGGAGAAGTCGCCGGAATGGAAGGAACAGTAGCAGGCGGGATTTATATCTTTAAATCATATTTATTCATTTGGTTATTCGATAAAAACATATACCTGTAATCTTCTGCCCTCATTGCGCAAACCGCCCCCGCCTCCACTCGATCCCTGTAGCAGCGGCGCAAGCCGCGTCAGCGGGCCAAGCGGCGCATTTGATACACCGCGACGTCCCGGACGCGGCTTGCGCCGTTTCTACACGAGGGCGAACTACATCAGGTTCAGATCAGCGGTTGGGCTGCGGGGTCAGGCGCAGGTACGGCTTCACGGCCGTGTAGCCCTTGGGGAAACGCTGTTTGATTTCCTCTTCGTCCTTGAGCGAAGGCACGATCACCACATCATCGCCATCCTGCCAGTTGGCCGGGGTCGCAACCTTGTGGCTGTCGGTCAACTGCAGCGAATCGATCACCCGCAGGATCTCGTGGAAATTGCGCCCGGTACTGGCCGGGTACGTGATGGTCAGGCGCACCTTCTTGTTCGGGTCGATGACGAACAGCGAACGCACCGTAAGGGTGTCACTGGCATTCGGGTGAATCAGATCGTAGAGCTGGGACACCTTGCGGTCGGCATCGGCCAGGATCGGAAAATTCACTGTGGTGCCCTGGGTCTCGTCGATGTCACCGATCCAGCGCTGATGGGATTCCACCGGGTCCACCGAAAGGGCGATGGCCTTGACGTTGCGCCTGGCGAATTCATCGGCGAGCTTGGCGGTAAAACCCAGCTCGGTGGTGCACACCGGCGTGAAGTCGGCCGGGTGCGAGAACAGCACCCCCCATTGGTCGCCCAGCCACTGATGGAAGCTGATGGTGCCCTGGCTCGAGTCCTGCTGGAAATCGGGGGCGATGTCGCCGAGTCGAATGGTCATGGTGTTGCTCCTGGGCTGTTGTGCGCATGACTGTGCACTGAGCGGCCAGGAAACAAAAAGAATGGATCGTGCTGGGGCTAGGCGAATCGGGAATAACGCCAGCGCAGAAAAGCAAAAAGCCCGCACAAGGCGGGCTTTTTCCAACGGCACGTATTACTTGAAAGCGTACGTGTAGTTGAAGATCAGACGGGTCTGATCGGTGTTGGTGCCGACGTCGCTGCGGTAGGTACCGTTACGCAGGGTGGCGCCGAAGTTCTTCAGCAGACCGCTCTGGATCACATAGTCGACGCGCATGTCGCGTTCCCACTCGGAGTTGTTCGAGTCGCCGGTACCGGCCGCGCGGATGTCGTCGCCATGCAGGTAGGCAACCGAGGCTTTCAGGCCAGGAACGCCAATGCGGCTGAAGTCATAGGAGTACTGGGCGAACGTGGTGTTTTCGCCAGCGCGGGTGAACGAGTTGACCATGCTGTCGGTGAACAGATAGACGCTGGAACCGCCGTTGCCTTCGTTGCGGTTGTTGCCATCGACAACGCTGCCGTTGTTGATGAACGGCATGCCGCCGTCATCGCCCACTTGCTGGTAACCGGCAAGGAATGCGTGGCCGGCGATGCTGTAGGTGAAGATGGCACTCCAGGTCTTGTTGTCGACTTCGCCTGGGTTCTTGGCGTAGCCGCTGTTGTTGTTGAAGCGGTAGCCCACGTCGCCGTTCTTGCCGTCGGAGCTGCTGTCGAAGTAGCGCAGGTCGGTCTTGAACGACTGGTCTTCACCCAGTGGCAGTACGTGCACGGCGCCGAGGAAGGTCTGCTTGTAATAGTCTTCCAGCTGCGCGTGGTAGACCTGCAGAGTCAGGTCCTTGGTGGCTTTCCAGTCGACACCGGCGAACTGGAAGTTGTTCGAGTCCTGCGTACCGCCGTTCAGGCCCAGGCCCGAGTAGTTGCTGGTTGCACGGCCCGCAGACTTGTTCAGTCGGCCAACGGTGAAGGTGAAGTTGTCCAGGTCCTTGGAGGTCAGGATACCGCCCTGGTAAACGGCAGGCAGCAAGCGACCATCGTTGGACACCAGAATCGGCAGGTTGGGCTGCAGCGCGCTACCCACCTTGAGTTCGGTCTTGGCGAACTTGACCTTGCCGTTGGCGCCTACACGCGACCACGACTTCTCGGCCGAACCGTCGGTGTCGCTTGGGAAGAAGCTGTTGTTGTTCGGGTGGTGACCACGGCCGCCGTCCAGGTGGATGCCGGTCATGCCCTGCACGTCCAGACCGAAGCCGACGGTGCCGGGGGTGTAGCCAGAGATGAAGTTGAAGAGGAAGCCTTGAGCCGATTCTTCCTGGTCGTTCGCCGTGCCTTCACGGGTATCGTTGCGGAAATACATGGTCCGCGAGCTCAGCGTTGCTTTGCTGGCTTCAAGGAAACCCGAGGGTGCCGGATCGGCGGCGTAGACACTGGTGGAGATGCTGGCGAGCGCGATGGCTGCGGCGAGCGACTGCTTGTACATGTGATGCTCCTCTGGTTTCTAATTTTTGTGGTGTCTTTGGTCGGGGGTCTGGCGCCCCTTGTCCGCCGATGCGCGATTAGCGCCAAAGCGTGACCGGTTAGTCAATGTTTACAAGCCGATTCGAGACCTTGGTCTAAGCCAAACTCTGGGTGCCGAGGTTAACGAAATTTTCACAAAACCAAAAAGAATTGTTTCAAGTTTTTTTAGAATTTAAACGCATAACAACCCTTACCTTCCAAACAAAAAAGTTCAATCCAGTTGCAAAACATAAGCTAATTCCCAAACGGTATTTCAAAGCCGTTTCTTATATCGTTTAGATTCGCCCTCATTCGCCCTTCCGACACCTGACGTTTCGTGCCTCAACAGCCCGGTTTCGAAGAGCCAAAGCCACCCGACCCTCGCAAAAGGCAGCCACCATGGCCAAGCAGCATTTCGCACGAAAACTGGTCAGCACCCTGGCCCTGGCCAGCTTGGCCATGGGCATCCAGGCCGCCACGCTGACCGTCGGCTACCAGACCGGTATCGACCCCAGCAAGGTCGCTCAGGCCGACGGCACCTATGAAAAGGCCATTGGCGAGAAGATCGACTGGCGGCGCTTCAACAGTGGCCCGGAAGTGGTCACGGCGATCGCCTCGGGCGATGTACAGATCGGCAACCTGGGGTCGAGTCCGCTGGCTGCCGCCACCTCACGCAAGTTGCCCATCGTCGCTTTCATCGTTTCGGCGCAGATCAATTCCGCCGAAGCCCTGGTGGTGCGCAACGGCAGCGGCATCGACAACCCGCAGCAGTTGGTCGGCAAGACCATTGCCACACCGTTCGTGTCCACTTCCCACTACAGCCTGCTCGGCGCGTTGAAGCATTGGGGTCTGGAAGGCAAGGTCAAGGTGGTCAACCTGCAGCCGGCCGAAATTGCCGCTGCGTGGAAACGTGGCGACATCGACGGCGCCTTCGTCTGGTCGCCGGCCCTGGGCGAGATCCGCAAGAGCGGCAAGACCCTCACCGATGCCGCACAGGTCGGCCAGTGGGGCGCACCGACTTTCGAGGTCTGGGTTGCGCGCAAGGATTACGCCGAGAAGCACCCCGAGGTGATCGCCCGGTTCGCCAAGGTCACGCTGGATTCGTTCGCCGACTACGCGAAGAACCAGGCGCAGTGGACCGCCGATTCGGAGCCGGTACGCAAGATCGCCAAATTGACGGGGGCCAACGCCACCGACGTCCCCGACCTGCTCGCCGGCTCCACCTACCCCGATGCCCAGGCCCAGGCCTCCGCCGCGCTGCTGGGTGGCGGCACCGTGCAGGCGGTGGCCAAGACGGCCGAGTTCCTCAAGGAGCAAGGCAAACTGGAAGCGCTGCTGCCTGACTACACGCCTTACGTCAGCGCCCGGTTCGTTCAGTGACCCTGCGTACGCCAACCGGAGTTCGACCGTGGCCCAATTGATTCTCGACCGTATCGGCGCCCACTACCCGGGCGCCGCGCAGCCGGTGCTCCAGGACATCTCGCTGAGCCTGGGGCCGCAGCAGCTGTGCGTCGCGCTGGGCCCATCGGGCAGCGGCAAGACTTCGCTGCTCAACCTGATTGCCGGTTTCGTGCCGCCCAGCAGTGGCCGCCTCACGCTGGACGGCGTCGCGGTGAAAGGCCCGGGGGCCGACCGTGGTGTGGTCTTTCAGGATGACGCCCTGCTGCCCTGGCAGGACGTATTGGCCAATGTCGCCTTCGGCCTGCAACTGGCGGGCATTGGCCGCGCACAGCGTGAAGCGCGAGCGCGTGAAATGCTCGCCCTGGTAGATCTGGCAGGGTTCGCCGAGCGGCAGGTATGGCAACTCTCCGGTGGCCAGCGTCAACGCGTGGGCCTGGCTCGAGCGCTGGCGGCCGACCCGCAGGTGCTGTTGATGGACGAGCCGTTCGGCGCGCTGGATGCGTTCACCCGGGAGCAGATGCAGGAACTGCTGTTGCAGGTCTGGCAACGTACCGCCAAGCCGGTGTTCCTGATTACCCACGACATCGAAGAAGCGGTGTTTCTGGCCACCGACCTGATTCTGCTGGCGCCCAACCCCGGCCACGTCGAGGAGCGCCTGAGCCTGGACTTCGGCCAGCGCTATGCCGCTGGCGAGAGCGCCCGGGCGATCAAGTCCGACCGCCGATTCATCGAGACCCGCGAGCACGTCCTCGCCCAGGTTTTCGCACAACGTGTTGTCACCCAGGGCGCCATTGCGCGCAAGGAGCCGGCATGAGCCTCTACCCGACCCAAGCCCTCGACAGCACCCGCGCACCTGCCGCGCGTCGGCCCTGGCGCCTGAGTACGCGCGCCATCAGCACGCTGACCTTGGCAGGCGTGCTGGCACTGTGGTGGGCGGTGACCGCCACCGAGCTGATAGAGCCCCTGTTCCTGCCCTCGCCCGGCGCGGTGCTGGACAAAGCCTGGCTGCTGGCAACCCAGGGTTATATGGACGCCACCCTGTGGCAGCACCTGGGTGCCAGCCTGAAACGCATCGGCCTGGCCCTGGCCTTCGCCGTGCTGTTCGCCATTCCGGTGGGCATCGCCATCGGCCACAACCGCATAGCGCAAGGCATTCTCGATCCGCTGATCGAGTTCTACCGGCCCATTCCGCCGCTGGCCTACCTGCCGCTCATCGTGATCTGGTGCGGCATCGGTGAAACCTCCAAGGTGTTGCTGATCTACCTGGCCATCTTCGCCCCGATTGCCATCGCCACGGCCACCGGGGTGCGCAACGTCGATCCCGCCCGTTTGCGTGCCGCGCAATCGCTGGGCGCCACCCGGGCGCAGCTGATCCGCCACGTGATAATACCCAGTGCGCTGCCGGACATCCTCACCGGCATCCGCATCGGCCTGGGCGTCGGCTGGTCGACCCTGGTCGCCGCCGAGTTGATCGCCGCCACCAGTGGCCTGGGCTTCATGGTGCAGTCGGCCGCGCAATTCCTGGTCACCGATGTGGTGGTGCTGGGCATCCTGGTGATCGCGCTGATCGCCTTCGCTCTGGAAATGGGCCTGCGTGCCCTGCAGCGGCGCCTGGTGCCCTGGCACGGCCAGAGCCACTGAACCACTGAACCACCCACTTCGCCAACAGAGCTGACCAACATGACTCTGCACATCACCCCCTTGAGCCCGACTATCGGTGCGGTCATCGAAGGCGTCGACCTCAGTCGGGAACTGACCCCGGCCCAGCAGCGCGAGATCGACGCCGCGCTGCTGGCCCATCAGGTGCTGTTCTGGCGCGACCAGCCGCTGAGCCCTTTTCAGCAGGCACGGCTGGCGCAGCAGTTCGGTGACCTGCACGTTCACCCGATCTATCCCAGTGTGCCGGGGCAACCCGACGTGCTGGTGCTCGACACCGCCGTGACCGACGTACGCGACAACGCCATCTGGCACACCGACGTGACCTTTCTGGCAGAGCCTGCGATGGGCGCCATACTGACTGCCCAGCAGGTACCGCCGTTTGGCGGGGACACTTGCTGGGCCAGCGCAATCGCGGCATTCGAGGCGCTGTCCAGGCCGTTGCAGACCCTGCTCGACGGTTTGACCGCCACGCACGATTTTGCCAAGTCATTTCCGCTGGAGCGCTTCGGCAACGATGCCCAGGCACTGGCGCGCTGGGAGCAGACCCGCCGGCAACATCCTCCGCTGTCACACCCGGTGGTGCGGACCCATCCGGTCAGCGGGCGCAAGGCGTTGTTCGTCAGCGATGGTTTCACCACCCACATCAACGAGCTTTCGTCAGCTGAAAGTCGGGCGCTGCTCGACCTGCTGTTCGCCCACGGCACTCGTCCGGAGTTCTGCGTGCGTTGGCGATGGCGCCAGGGGGATGTGGCCTTCTGGGACAACCGCGTGACCCAGCATTACGCGATCGACGACTACCGGCCGCAGCGCCGTGTGATGCATCGCGCGACGATAGTGGGGGATCGACCGTTCTGAACGCGCGGGGGCGGCGATGGCCGCCTCCGCTGGCCATCATTCGCCGATGGCGGCCTTGTAGCCGGCAGCGTCGAGCAGCGTGTCCAGCTCACTGGCAGCGCTTGGCTTGAGCTTGAAGAACCAGGCGCCATAGGGTTCGCCGTTGACGCTTTCCGGGCCATCGGCCAACGCTTCGTTGATCGCGATCACCTCGCCCCCCACTGGGGAGTAGATGTCCGAAGCGGCCTTGACCGATTCGACCACACCCGCCTGATCGCCGGCGGCGAAGACCTTGCCGACTTCCGGCAGCTCGATGAACACCACGTCACCCAAGGCTTCCTGGGCGTGATCGCTGATGCCCACGGTCACCGTGCCATCAGCTTCCAGGCGTGCCCACTCGTGGCTTTCGGCAAAACGGAGTTCAGCAGGGATATCGCTCATAACATTGTCCTCAACAAGGGTCAGCGGCCAGCCCGCCATACGATTCAGATCAGGGTTCTACCATGCCGGACGAAGGTCGGCTTGACCACCCGTACCGGGTACCATTTGCCACGTATCTCGACTTCCGCACGGTCCGCAGTCGCCATCGGTACACGCGCCAATGCAATCGACTTGCTCAGCGTAGGGGAGAAACTACCACTGGTGATCTCTCCTTCGCCAACTCCAGCGATGCGGACCACCTGATGCGCGCGCAGCACCCCGCGTTCTTCGAGCACCAGACCGACCAGTTTCAGCGCCGGTCCGGCGGCCTGTTCACGCTCCAGCGCCTCGCGCCCGATGAAAGCGCGCGCGGTTGGTTGCCACGCCACACTGCCGGCCATGTTGGACACCAGCGGCGAATGTGCCTCGTCCATGTCCTGGCCATACAGATTCATCCCGGCTTCCAGACGCAGCGTATCGCGCGCGCCCAGGCCGATGGGCGAAATGCCCGCACCGATCAACTCGTTGAAGAAATCGACCGCCTGCGCTGCGGGCAAGACGATCTCGATACCGTCCTCGCCGGTATAGCCGGTGCGGGCAATGAACCAGTCGCGATGGTGACGGCCTTCGAAAGGGTTCAGCTGCAGAAGCAGCTCGCGGCGTTGGCTGCCCAGCAGGTCGGCGACCTTGCGCCGTGCCTGCGGCCCCTGCACGGCCAGCAACGCCAGCTCGGGGCGCTCGCGCCATTGCACATCGAACGTGCCTGCCTGGGCGCTGAGCCAGGCCAGGTCCTTGTCACGGGTCGCCGCATTGACCACCAAGCGATAGCCCTCCTCGGTGCAGTAGGCGATCAGATCGTCCACGACCCCGCCCTCGGCGTTGAGCATGGCGCTGTACAAGGCCTGACCTGCGCCGGTCAGGGTGGCCACGTCATTGGCCAGCAGGTATTGCAGGAACGCCCGGGCGTCCGGCCCTTGGACATCGATCACGGTCACATGCGACACGTCGAAGACGCCGCAATCGCGACGTACCTGATGATGCTCTTCGACCTGCGAGCCGTAATGCAGGGGCATGTCCCAACCGCCAAAATCGACCAGCTTTGCGCCTAGGGCAAGATGCAAGTCATACAGAGGCGTACGCTGTCCCATGGGTTTCTCCTTCCGGGCGTGGCGAAAGCGCAGGCGAATTGTCCTTGGTGCCTGCGCCGGATGCGGCGCATTGTAGCGACAAGGTCGCGGCGGTGATATCTGCAGCGACAGGCTCGCGCATTCGGTCAGTGGTTTCGACCGACCTGGCGCGCCGAACGTCGAATCAACCCGATGACCGGCAGCAGGCCGACCAGCACCAGCGTCAGGGCCGGCAGCGACGCCCGCGCCCATTCGCCTTCACTGGTCATTTCGAACACCCGCACCGCCAGCGTGTCCCAGCCGAACGGACGCATCAGCAAGGTCGCCGGCATCTCCTTGAGCGTATCGACGAACACCAGCAGCGCCGCGCTGAGCGTGCCGGGCAGCAGCAGGGGCAGGTAGACCTTGAAGAACAGCCGCGGACCGCCTACCCCAAGGCTGCGCGAGGCTTCGGGCAGCGAAGGGCGGATCCGCGCCAGGCTGCTTTCCAGCGGCCCATAGGCCACCGCAATGAACCGTACCAGATAGGCCACCAGCAGCGCCGCCACACTGCCCAGCAGCAAAGGCCGCCCGGCCCCGCCCAGCCAGCCGGACAACGGCACGACCAGCTCGCGGTCGAGAAAACTGAAAGCCAGCATCAGCGACACCGCCAGCACCGACCCCGGCAAGGCATAGCCCAGGTTCGCCACCGCCACACCCGCACGAATGCCTCGCGTAGGCGCCTGGCGCCGCGCAAATGCCAGCAGCAGGGCCACCGTGACCGTGATCAGCGCGGCCATGGCGCCCAGGTACAGGGTATGCACGATCAGCTCACGGTAACGTTCGTCGAGGTCGAAGCGCCCGCGCTGCCAGCACCACACGACCAACTGCAGCATGGGCACGACGAAGGCGCAGGCGAACACCAGCGCACACCAGCCGCTGGCCACCCATGCCTTGAGCCCGCGCAGCCGATACAGCGCCTGCCCACGCGGGCGTTCGCTGGCCGCATGATCCTGACCGCGCGCACGCCGCTCGCCGTACAGCACCAGCATCACCGCCAGCAACAGCAGGCTGGCAAGCTGCGCCGCGCTGGAGAGGCTGAAGAAGCCGTACCAGGTCTTGTAGATGGCCGTAGTGAAGGTGTCGAAATTGAACACCGCCACGGCGCCGAAATCCGCCAGGGTTTCCATCAATGCCAGCGCTACGCCGGCTCCAATGGCCGGCCGCGCTACCGGCAGTGCCACCCGCCAGAAGGCTTGCCACGGTGATTGGCCGAGCATGCGCGCCGCTTCCATCAATCCTTTGCCCTGGGCCAGGAACGCGGTCCGCGCCAGCAAATATACGTAGGGGTAGAACACCAGCACCAGAACGATGATGACCCCTCCCGTGGAGCGCACCCGTGGCAGGCGCAGGCCACTGCCAAACCACTCGCGCAGCAGGCTCTGCACCGGCCCGGCAAAATCCAGCAGGCCGACGAAGACGAACGCCAGTACGTAGGCCGGGATGGCGAACGGCAGCATCAAGGCCCAGTCGAGCCAGCGTCGGCCGGGAAATTCACACAGGCTGGTAAGCCAGGCGAGGCTGACGCCAAGCACCGTCACGCCCGTACCTACGCCAAGCACCAGGGTAAGCGTATTGCCCAGCAGGCGCGGCATCTGCGTATCCCACAGGTGGGACCATATCTGCATGTCGATGCTTTGCCAGGAAAGCACAAGCACGCTCAGCGGCAGCAGCACCAGCCCGACCACGGCCAGGACCAGCGGGTACCAACGGCGTTGGACGGAAGAAGACAATGGGTTCACTCGTGGTTTTCAGGTTGCGGGCTTTCTCGACACCATCCACTCCTGTGCAGAGCGTACTGTGCAGTGTCAGCCTGTACGGTGGCGCGCTTTTCGCGGGCAGAGACCCGCTCCCACAGAAGAACAGGTGCTATTGGTGCCTTGTCGCTTCCGCTGTGGGAGCGGGTCTCTGCCCGCGAAGGCTGCACCACCGATATCAGCTCAGTTCCAGCCCGCCCGATCCATCAACCGGATCGCCTCGGCCTGACGCTTGCCGGCCACTTCCACGGGCAGGGTGTCGGCCTTGAATTCTCCCCAACTGGCGACCTCCGCAGACGGCGGCACCGCCGGGTTGGCCGGAAATTCCTGGTTCACCCCGGCAAAGATCGCCTGCGCCTGCGGCCCGGTCATCCACTCGACCAGCGCAATGGCCGCCTGCGGATGCGGTGCATACTTGTTCAGGCCAATGCCCGACAGGTTCACATGAACGCCGCGATCGCCCTGGTTCGGCCAGAAAAGCTTCACCCCCAGATCCGGTTGCTGCTTGTGCAGACGCCCGTAGTAGTAGCTGTTGACGATACCCACGTCGCACTGCCCGGCATCGATGGCCTGCAGCACCGCAATGTCATCGGAGAACACGTCGGTGGACAGGTTGTTCACCCAGCCCTTGAGAATCTGCTCGGTCTTCTCTGCGCCATGGGTCTCGATCAGCGTGGCGGTCAGCGACTGGTTGTAGACCTTCTTCGCCGTACGCAGGCACAACCGCCCTTCCCATTGCTTGTCGGCCAGGGCCTCGTAGGTGCTCAGCTCCTGCGGCTTGACCCGTTCGCTGGCGTAGGCGATGGTCCGCGCGCGCAGGCTCAGGCCGGTCCATTGATGGGACGCGGCACGGTATTGCGCGGGAATGTTGCCGTCAATGACGGCTGACGTGATGGGTTGCAGGATGCCCATCTGCTCGGCCTGCCACAGGTTGCCGGCGTCGACGGTAAGCAGCAGGTCGGCCGTGGCGTTCTGCCCTTCGGCCTTGATGCGCTGCATCAACGGCGCTTCCTTGTCGGTGATGAACTTGACCTTGACCCCGGTTTTCGCGGTGTAGGCGTCGAACACCGGCTTGATCAGCTCGTCGATGCGCGAAGAATAGACGACCACTTCATCGGCAGCGTGGGCGTTGCCACCCAACAGACAGAGCGCCAGTGCAGCGAGAAGACGTTTGCGCGCCATCATGAGGGAACCCTTGCCATTCGAGTGAGGGCGAAATGGTAGTGAATCACATTTAGCTTCTCAACCGAACTCGGGGCCCAGACGTTACCAAATGTTACCGGCCTCCTACGACATCCTGTGCCCGGGGGCGCGCCAGGGCCGGCAGATCCCTCGTGAGGCCCAGCGCCTGGCGGACGAACAACGCCTTTGCATCCGGCAGTTGCTCCATCCATTTCAAGCCCGTGTTGCGCAGCCAGCGCAGCGGCAGCTGGTCGGCCTGAAACAGACGCTCGAAGCCTTCCATGGCTCCCATCAAGGCCAGGTTGTGCGGCATGCGCCGCCGCTCGTAGCGGGTCAGGACCGGCAGGCCGGCCAGCCGTTCGCCGCGCTGCCGGGCATGCATCAGCTCTTCGGCCAGCACGGCGGCATCGAGCAGGCCCAGGTTGACCCCCTGCCCGGCCAACGGATGGATGGTGTGCGCGGCATCGCCGATCAGCGCCAGGCCGGTCTCCACGTAGCGCTTGGCATGCCGCTGGCGCAGCGGCACGCACAAGCGGGCATCGGCGGCGATCACCTCGCCCAGGCGGCCCTCGAAGGCCTGCCCCAAGGCTTTGCAGAACGCTGCGTCATCCAGTGCCATCAAACGCTCGGCCTGCTCCGGCGTAGCCGACCAGACGATCGAGCACCAATGCTTGCCATCTCCGCGCTGCAGAGGCAGGAACGCCAGCGGGCCGTCATCGGTGAAACGTTGCCAGGCCGTATCGCGATGCCCCTCGCTGCACTGCACGCTGGTCACGATGGCGTGGTGCAGGTAATCCCACTCGCGCGTCTCGCAACCCGCCAGGCCACGGACCGCCGAATGCGCACCGTCCGCGGCGATCACCAGCGGGGTACGCACGGTCTGCCCACCAGCCAGGGTCAACAGCCGGTCATCGCCCGAATAGCGCAGCTGCTCCAGCCGGGCATTGGCCAGCAAACGGATCCCGCTGTCCTGCAACTGCTCGAGCAGGGCATCTTGAACCACGCGATTCTCGACGATGTGCCCCAGGGTGTCGGCGTGCACACTGGCCGCGGAGAAATTGATCTGCCCGGTACCGCTGCCGTCCCATACGCACATGTGGCCGTAGGGGTTGGCACGCCGCGCCTGGATACCGTCCCAGGCACCGAGGCGTTGAAGAATGCGCTGGCTGGCCACGGACAGTGCACTGACCCTCGCCTCGAACGGCGCCAGGGCATCGAAAGGCTTGCCGGTCAACGGCCCGCCGTCGATCAGCAGGATGTCCAGGCCGCTGTCGCGCAGGGCGAGTGCCAGCGCGCTGCCGACCATGCCCGCGCCGACGATGACCAGGTCGGCGCGCAGTTCGTTCGTATGGGTCACTGTATTCATTGCCCTTTGATGTCCGACCGAGTGCCCAGGCCCATGGCCTGGCGTGCGAACCAGCGTTTGGCCGGCGGCAGCAGATCGAGCCCCAGCAGCCCCAGGTTACGGCCCACTGCAAGCCAGGGATCGGGCGTTGCGAACAGCCGCGTCAACTGGTCCGAAAAGCCCACGGTCAGCCGCTGGTCCAGGCGCTGGCGTTGCGCATAGCCACGCAGCAGCGATAGCTGCCCCAAATGACCGGTGCTGGCGAGCAGCGCCTCGGCCAACGCCTGCACATCGCGCATCGACAGGTTGAAACCCTGCCCGGCGATGGGGTGCAAGGCATGGGCCGCGTTGCCCAGCACGACCAGATTGGAACGCACCTGCTCTTCGGCCTGCACCAGCGACAGCGGGTAGACGTGCCGGGCGCCGACGCGCTGCAGGGTGCCCAGGCGATAGCCGAACACCGCCTGCAGCTCTTGCAGAAAGGCCTGGTCGGGCAAGCCCTGCAAGCGTCGAATGTCGGCGGGCGTACGGGTCCAGATGAGTGCGCAACGGTTGTCGGGCAACGGCAACAGGGCCATCGGCCCGTCATCGGTAAAGCGCTCGAACGCCTGGCCCTGGTGCGCATTGCCAAGCGTGACATTGGCAATCAGGGCGTCCTGATCGTAGCGCGTCTGTTGCACGGCGATGCCCAGCTGCTCGCGCAACTCGGAGCGACCGCCGTCGGCCAGCACGGCGAGGTCACACTGCAGCTGGGTGCCGTCGTCCAGGGTCAATTCATGGCCATCAGCCAGCGCCTGCATTCGAGTCACTTCCGCTGGGCACCGCCAGCTCACAACCTCTTGGTCCAGTGCCTGCCACAGGCATTGCCCCAACCAGGCGTTCTCGACCACATAGCCCAAGGCCGGCACGCCCTCGTCCTCGGCGTGGAGACGTGCGGTACCGAAGCGACCGCGGTCGGACACATGGATCTGGCGAATCGCTTCGGCGCGCTGGCTGATCGCCGGCCACAAGCCCAGGCGTTCGTAGATCTGTCGGGTGCCGAAGGACAGCGCCGAGGAGCGCGCATCATAGCTGGGCTGGTAGGCATCGCCCGGCGCGAAACGCTCGATCAGCACGATCTTCCAGCCGCGCGCCCTGGCCCCGGCCTGCAATGCCAGGGCCAGGCTCGCGCCGACCAGCCCGCCGCCGATGATGGCCAGGTTGAAGCGGCTCATGCGCCAGCCCGTGCGGCGGCCATCAGCGCCTCGATCTCGGCGACCGACTTGGGCACCGCCCCGGTGAGAATCTCGCAGCCTTTCTTGGTCACCACTACATCGTCCTCGATTCGTACGCCAATGCCGCGCCACTTCTTCGCAACGCTGAGGTTGTCGGGCGCTATGTAGATGCCAGGTTCGACGGTCAAGGTCATGCCGGGTTCGAGCACCCGCCACTCGCCGCCGACCTTGTACTCGCCGACATCGTGCACATCCAGTCCCAGCCAGTGGCCGGCGCGGTGCATGTAGAACGCGCGGTGCGCGTCGCGGGCGATCAGCTCGTCGACCTCGCCCTTGAGCAGCCCCAGCCGCACCAGCCCCCGGGTAATGACCTGGACCGTGGCTTCATGGGCCTGGTTCCAGTGCTTGTCGGGGCCGATGGCGGCGAAGGCCGCCTGCTGCGCCTCGAGCACCAGCTCATAGATGGCTTTCTGCTCGGGTGAAAAGCGGCCGCTCACCGGGAAGGTCCGGGTGATGTCGCTGGCATAGCAGTCGATTTCGCAGCCGGCGTCGATCAGCACCAGGTCGCCGTCGCGCAGCAGTGCATCGTTGTGCTGGTAATGCAGGATGCAGGCATTGCGACCGGCCGCGACGATCGAGCCATAGGCCGGCATCTTCGCCCCGCCCTTGCGGAACTCGTAGTCCAGCTCGGCCTCCAGGCTGTACTCGTGCAGCCCGGCGCGGCAGGCCTGCATGGCGCGCACATGGGCACGCGCAGAGATATCGGCGGCGCGGCGCATGACCTTCACCTCGGCGGCCGACTTGTACAGGCGCATGTCGTGCAGCAGGTGGTCGAGCGCCTCGAACTCATTGGGAGGCTGAGCCCCCAGGCGCGCCTTGGAACGGATGCTGTTGATCCACTCCATCAGGTGCCGGTCGAACTCGGGGTGGCTGCCGATCGACGAGTAGACGCGGTCGCGCCCCTCGATCAGACCGGGCAGGATGTCGTCGATATCGCTGATGGGGAAGGCATCGTCGGCGCCAAACTCGCGGACCGCGCCCTCCTGCCCGGCCCGCAGGCCGTCCCACAGTTCGCGCTCGGGATTGCGCTCACGGCAGAACAGCACGTACTCGCCATGCTCGCGCCCCGGAATCAGGGCGATTACTGCTTCGGGTTCGGCAAAGCCGCTCAGGTACTGGAAGTCGCTGTCCTGGCGGTAGACGTGCTCCACGTCGCGATTGCGGATGGCCACGGCGGCGGCAGGCAGAATGGCGATGCTGTTGGGCACCATCTGCGCCATCAGCGCCTTGCGGCGGCGGGCAAATTCCGATTTCGGGATGTGGCTCATGGGCAGAAACGGGCTCCGGTCAATGCAGCGACGGCTTGGCGCTGGCTGCGGTCGGTTGCTTGGCCGATTCGGTGTAGAGCAGCAGCGGTGCAACCCGCAGGTATTCCATGACTTCCATGTAGTCGGTTTCGCCGTCCTCGGACTCTTCCAGCGCATCCTGCACCTGGGCGATGGCGGCCAGGTCCTGCAGCACTTCCATGGCTTCGGTGCTCAGCGCCGTGTCGCGCGCGGTCAGGCCGAAACCGGCGAGGAAACCCTGGCACCACTCGCCCAGTGCGGCAGCGCGCTCGGGCAACGGCGACTCGTCGCTGGGGACCAGCAGCACCACGGTCATGTCGTCGCTGGTGAGTTCGCCCTTGACCATTTCCTGCAGGCCGATGAGCGCCTGGCGAACGTTGTCTGCCGCCGGTGTACCCAGCAGATCGGCGGCATCCACCAGCCATGGCTCGATCTCGAAGCCGGCACCGGCGCAACTGCGACCCAGCAACAGCCCGTGCAGTTCGGCGGGCGAGACGGTATGGCCGCTGCTGGTGAGCAGGGCGGCGAAGGCGTGATAGGGAGAATTCTGAATAGGCATGGGCAACTAGGCGCCAGACGGCGCAATGACTAGAATGAAGGCCTTGTATCCTAGCACCGGCAACCGCGCCAGACTATCGACGCGGCCAACTACGTGTTCATCTTCACCGGGCCCGCCAGTTCATCGGCGGGCAACATTTCCCCACCGTACCCACCGGGACTCCATGGAACACAACGACCTGCAAGCGCTGATGAGCCGACTCGAATCACTGATCGGACGAGTCGAGCAACTAAAACGACAAAACGGACTCCTATTAGCGCAGGAAAAAACCTGGCGCGAGGAACGCGCAAATCTCATCGAAAAGAATGAAATCGCCCGGCGTAAGGTCGAGTCCATGATTTCGCGCCTCAAGGCCCTGGAGCAAGACTCATGAGTTCAAGCAATAGCGTCACCGTTCAGATCCTGGACAAGGAATACTCGATCATCTGCCCGCCGCAGGAGCGCAGCAATCTGGTCAACGCCGCGCGCTACCTGGACGGCAAGATGCGCGAGATCCGCAGCAGCGGCAAAGTGATCGGTGCAGACCGCATTGCCGTCATGGCCGCGCTGAACATCACTCACGATCTGCTGCACCGCCAGGACACACCGGAGCTGTCGGTCAACGGCACCACTCGCGAACAGGTTCGCGACCTGCTCGAACGCGTGGACCTGGTGCTTGCCACCGATCCGGAAACGCCCAAGGGCTGAAATCCGCAAAGCTTTTCTGTATACTGGCATCACTCCCTGGAGTGCTTGCCAGTCGGTCATGTCCCTGAGCCGATACGCACAACCACGGGGGTTGCACGTGGGGTTGGTGTGCATGTCCGCTCGACGGAAAGCCTTAAAACCTCCTGTGATCTCCACCTTGAACTTTCGGGTTCAAGGGCTACACCGACAGCGGTTCGTCGGGGAGTACCTGAATTTCCAGCCCATGCCCGCAGTACTTGGCGTGGGCTTTTTCATTCGTCGCCGGGCAACACTGTCCAACGGCGCCCGTGATCAGGATCGACCGCGCCCATGACCGTACCCGCGCCGCAGCCTCGTCAATCGCAGCCTCGTCAATCACTGCGCCGCCAGCTACGGGCCGCACGTCGCGCCCTCACCCCTGCACAGCAACGTCTGGCCGCTCGCGATCTCTACCGCCAACTGGCCCAGCATCCGCTGTTTCGCCGTGCCCGGCATATTGCCCTGTACCTGCCCAACGACGGCGAGATAGATCCGCGGCCCCTGTTGCGCGAAGCTCAGCGGCGCGGCAAGCGCAGCTACCTGCCGGTGCTCAGCGATTGGCCGCGCACCAAGATGGTGTTTCAGCAGGTACGCCGAGGCGAAAAGCTTCGACCCAACCGCTTCGGGATTCCAGAACCGCGCATCGACCGCGCGCGGCAACGCACTATCTGGGCACTGGACCTGATCTTGCTGCCACTGGTGGGGTTCGACGACGAAGGTGGACGCTTGGGCATGGGCGGCGGCTTCTACGACCGCAGCCTGGCCTACCGCAATCGCCGCACGGCCTGGCAAGCCCCGGTGCTGCTGGGGCTGGCCCATGAGTGTCAGAAGGTGGAGCGCCTGGCGCAGGCCAGTTGGGATATACCGTTGCAGGGAACGGTGACGGACAAGGGTTGGTATCTGACGTGAGCCTTGCGCCGTGCCGCTAACCTGTAGGAGCGGTCAGTGGCCGCGAACGGGCGCTACCGTTACCGCGGACTAACCATCGAACTTTGCACCATCGAAGTCTGCACCACGGTCAGCTCTGCACCGGTATCCGCCTTGCTCGCCCACAGACTCTGCGCGTATCCAGTGGTGACGATACCCAAGCCCAACAAAATCACCAATGTCCACAACAAGTCCGGCTTACGGCGCATCGACGTTGCCCCCCTACAGGCAATTAAAGAATCGACAGAACGGTATTCTGGCGTGCCGAGCAACAGCATCGGGCTTAAATTTGCGCGCATTCTGGGGCAAGCTTGGTAGACAAGCAAACGTTGTTCACGACCAATTGTCGGGTGCGCTTGAATCCAACAAAAGCTGGCCATTTCACATTATTGAGGAACACTTGCCATGGCCTATTGGCTGATGAAATCCGAGCCTGACGAATTGTCCATCCAAGGCCTTGCCACGCTTGGCCAGACCCGCTGGGACGGCGTACGCAACTATCAGGCACGCAACTTCATGCGCAGCATGGCCGTTGGCGATCAGTTCTTCTTCTATCATTCCAGCTGCCCCGAGCCAGGCATTGCCGGCATTGGCCGCATCGTCGCGAGCGACTATCCCGACCCCACTGCCCTGGATCCGGACAGTCATTACTTCGATCCCAAGGCCAGCACCGAGAAGAACCCCTGGACTTCGGTGGATGTAGTCCACGTCGAAACCTTCGACCCCGTGCTCGGGCTGGCCTTGTTGAAGCAGCAGAGCGGGCTGGCCGAACTTGCGCTGGTACAAAAAGGCAGCCGGCTTTCGGTGATGCCGGTCACTGCCGAACAGTGGGCAGTAGTGCTGCAGTTGTGTTGTGCATGAAAGTGGATGCCCGTGGGCTTGAAGGTCAGGCTCACTTCATTGCCGATTGAACATCCGCCACCTCACTGCACGATCAGGTTATTGAACAGCAGGTCTTCGACGATGGGTTTGCCCTCTTCGTCGTTCATCACCTGCTGCAATTGCTTGAGGGCTTCCTGGCGCAGTTTTTCCTTGGCTTCGACGTTGCCCATCGATTCGGAGGTCTGCTGTGCAAACAGTGCTACCAGCTGATTGCGCAGCAACGGGTCCTGGCGCTTCACGGCCGCTTCCGCTTCGGCGCCGGTGACCTTCAAGGCGATGTCCGCCTTGTACACGTGCAGCTTGGGGCCGCCGTCCAAGGCGTAGTTGCCCACGAACGGTGGGGTCATGCCGATATAAGCAACCTTGGGCGCTGCGTTCTCGCCCTCTTTGGCTGCCTCGTTGGCCATGACGGCGGTCGGCAGGGCCAACGCCAGCCCTATGCATACCCAGGCTTTCATCACATATGTCTCCGCAAGATCGTGTGCTGACTGTATCGGCCAGCACGGGCGATTCAATAGCTCGTTCGAATCCACTGGGCTGAAACGATTATGCGAAAGGGTCAAGCGGATTGGCGAACAGAACTGAACCGCTTAAGTTCGCATTGCAACATTTGCGCTAACTCCGCTGGGCGGTAATCCGTTTTATTTTCGGTAACGAAACTGTAACATTCGAAACCGCAGCAAATAACAATAAATGGAGCTTGTGAATGTTCGCCTTCTTCCGCCCCGCCCCGCATCGGGCAGCCCTGCCCGATGAAAAGATAGACAGCACCTACCGTCGCCTTCGCTGGCAGATCTTCGCCGGGATATTCATCGGTTACGCCGGTTACTACCTGCTGCGCAAGAACTTCTCGCTGGCCATGCCCTACCTGATCGAAGAGCAGGGCTACACCCGGGGCCAACTGGGCTTGGCAATGTCGGCCATTGCCATCTCCTACGGCCTGTCCAAATTCCTCATGGGGATCGTGTCCGACCGTTCCAATCCGCGCTACTTCCTGCCGTTCGGGTTGCTGGTTTCCGCCGGCGTGATGTTCGTCTTCGGCTTTGCACCCTGGGCAACTTCAAGCGTCACCATGATGTTCATACTGCTGTTCATCAATGGCTGGGCCCAAGGCATGGGCTGGCCGCCGAGCGGCCGGACCATGGTGCACTGGTGGTCGCAGAAGGAACGCGGCGGCGTGGTGTCGGTGTGGAACGTGGCGCACAACGTCGGCGGTGGCTTGATTGGCCCGCTGTTCCTGCTCGGCATGGGCTTGTTCAACGACTGGCACGCAGCGTTCTACGTACCGGCCGCAGTTGCCCTGCTGGTGGCCCTGTTCGCCTTTGCGACCATGCGCGACACACCGCAATCGGTCGGCCTGCCGCCCATCGAGCAATACAAGAACGATTACCCGGAAGGCTACGATTCCAGCCACGAGGAAGAATTCAGCGCCAAGGAAATCTTCGTCAAGTACGTGCTGCGCAACAAGATGCTCTGGTACATCGCCTTGGCCAACGTATTCGTCTATCTGCTGCGCTATGGCGTACTGGACTGGGCGCCGACCTATCTCAAGGAAGCCAAGCACTTCACCGTCGACACCACCTCATGGGCCTATTTCTTCTATGAGTGGGCCGGTATTCCCGGCACGTTGCTGTGTGGCTGGATGTCGGACAAGATCTTCCGCGGCAACCGCGGGCTGACCGGCGTGGTGTTCATGGCGCTGGTGACCGTGGCGACTCTGGTGTACTGGCTCAACCCGCCCGGCAACCCGACCGTGGACATGATCGCGCTGGTCTCGATCGGCTTCCTGATCTACGGCCCGGTCATGCTGATCGGCCTGCAGGCGCTGGAGCTGGCACCGAAGAAAGCGGCCGGTACTGCCGCTGGCTTCACTGGCCTGTTCGGCTACCTGGGCGGCTCGGTCGCCGCCAGCGCGGCGATGGGTTACACCGTGGACCACTTCGGCTGGGACGGTGGTTTCGTCCTGCTGATCGGCGCCTGCCTGTTGGCGATCGTCTTCCTGATCCCCACGCTCTGGCACAAACAAGTGGCCAGCACCCAGCGTAACGCCTGACGCAAGGCGTGAAGCGCCGTCAGGGCAGGAATTGCTGCGAGGCTTGAGTGCAGCTGCCCTGATGGCAACGCTTGAGCCTGGCTTCCAGGTTCTTGTCCGGCATTTCGTGATTGCGCAGGGCACTGATGGTTTGCTCGACGTAATCGCGGGTGCTGCCAAATCGCCCACTGGCACTGTCGAGAATCTGCGTCAGCAGGTTGTCCGGCAGGTTGCCTGCATAACTGGGCAAATGCCGCTCTAATACGAAACCCAACGCCTGCACCTTGGTGCCGTCTTCGAGACGGCAGTTGAGCCAATGCGGGCGGTACGAGGGATAGGGCATCTCGCGCTTCCACAGCGCCAGCAGCGAGTGTTCGAGATCTTCCTGAGGCAAGCGATAGGCGAACCCGGCGCATGAGCCGCCTCGGTCCAGACCGAACACCAGGCCGGGTCGCTCGGGTGTACCACGGTGTTCGTGGGACCACAGGTACAGCCCCCGGTGATAGCCATGCACACGCGCCCGGCGACGCTCCGCGGCGCTGCACTCGGGCCGCCAGATGAGCGAGCCGTAGGCGAACAGCCAGACCGGCCCGCCACGATGGCGCCGCATCGTCGTGTCCAATGAGTGAAGAAGTTGCTCGTGGGTCAATTGCGGCCCGAGATCGAGCGACGGCGGATAGACCACATTCAAGTGCGCAGTTTCGAGTACCGACATAAGCAGTCGCCTGTTATCCCCGTAAGATGGCAATGAAGCCTAACTCTAACGCATTGCAACTCCCGCGTTCCTACCGTATGGCAGATAGATCAATAAATACAAGCGCTTATAATCAACTTCAAATAAATAAGTTATAAGCACCAAACAGGCTCGGGGACAAATCGGCGTGCACGATTTTACCGCAATGCCACTGCGTCAGATTCGACGCAGGCATCACGACAGCAGCAGCAGGCAACGAAATGACGCAGGGCCGGTGGAAATCAGGCTGGCCGCGGCGCGTAGGCGAAGACGTCCGCACGCATCTGGTGCGCATCCATCCCGGCATTCACCAGGGCATCGAGCGTGGCGTAGATCATCGCCGGTGAACCGCTGCCATAGACATGCACGGCGGTCAGGTCGGCTATGTCCTCGCAGACCGCTTCATGCAGCATGCCGCAGCGTCCTTCCCAGCCACACAGATCGCTCACCACCTTGTTCAGGAACAGGTTGGGCAACTGCTTCCATTGCTCCCAATGTTCCAGCGCGTAGAAATCCTCGGGACGACGTACACCCCAGTACAGATGCACCGGATGCTTGAACCCCTCGCGACGGCAATGCTCGATCAGGCTGTTCATCTGCGCCATGCCGGTACCTGCAGCAATCAGCACCAGTGGCCCATCCGGCAACTCGGCCAGGTGGGTATCGCCGTAGGGCATGTGTACACGGGCCATGCCGTTGCGCTGCAACTGCTCGATCAAACTCTGCGCACTGGCCTCGCGGACCAGCACATGCAGCTCCAGGTCACGCCCGCTGTGGGGCGCCGAGGCCAGCGAGAAGGCCGACTTTTCGCCATTTTCGCGCTCGATCATCAGGTATTGCCCGGCATGGTAGCGCGGCGGCTTGCCGGCCGGCGCACGCAGGCGCACGCGCCAGACATCGCCGCCGATATCGACACAGTCGATCAGTTGGCAGGCCAGGCTGCGCACCGGCAGCTCGCCCTTGGCCAGTACACCGTCCCAGAGGATCACGCAGTCTTCCAGCGGCTCGGCGATGCAGGTATGAAACTCGCCGCGGTCGATCACCGCGCCTTCCTCGCGAACACTGCCTTCCACCAGCACCGCGCTGCACACATGGCAGTTGCCATTGCGGCAGCTCTGCGGGCAGTCATAGCCCAGGCGCTGCGCGGCCGCCAGAATCCGCTCGGCGGGCAGGGTTTCAAGCACCACGCCCGAAGGTTGCAAGGTCACACGCATCAATCTATTCCCAACTGATTCCAGAGTTCATCGATGCGGCGGGTCACGGCTTCGTCCTTGACGATGACCCGACCCCATTCGCGCGTAGTTTCGCCTGGCCACTTGTGCGTGGCATCCAGGCCCATCTTGGAACCCAGGCCGGACACCGGCGAGGCGAAATCCAGGTAGTCGATCGGCGTGTTGTCGATCAGCACGGTATCGCGCTTGGGGTCCATGCGCGTGGTGATGGCCCAGATCACGTCGTTCCAGTCACGGGCATTGATGTCGTCGTCGGTGACGATGACGAACTTGGTGTACATGAACTGGCGCAGGAACGACCAGACCCCGAGCATCACCCGCTTGGCATGCCCCGGGTACTGCTTCTTCATGGTCACCACCGCCATGCGGTACGAGCAGCCTTCGGGCGGCAGGTAGAAGTCGGTGATTTCCGGAAACTGCTTCTGCAGGATGGGCACGAACACTTCGTTCAGCGCCACGCCCAGGATCGCCGGCTCATCGGGTGGCCGGCCGGTGTAGGTGCTGTGGTAGATCGGCTTGATCCGGTGAGTGATGCGCTGCACCGTGAACACTGGAAACTTGTCGACTTCGTTGTAGTAGCCGGTGTGGTCGCCATACGGCCCTTCGTCGGCCATCTCGCCCGGATGAATCACCCCTTCCAGGATGATCTCGGCAGTGGCTGGCACCTGCAGGTCGTTGCCGCGGCATTTCACCAGCTCGGTGCGATTGCCGCGCAGCAGCCCGGCGAACGCGTACTCGGAGAGGCTGTCGGGTACCGGCGTCACCGCGCCCAGAATGGTCGCAGGGTCGGCACCCAGGGCCACGGCCACGGGAAACGGCTGGCCAGGGTGCTTGTCGCACCACTCGCGGTAATCCAGGGCGCCACCGCGATGGCTCAGCCAGCGCATGATCACCTTGTTGCGGCCGATCACCTGCTGGCGGTAGATACCCAGGTTCTGGCGTTCCTTGTTCGGCCCCTTGGTGACGGTCAGGCCCCAGGTGATCAGGGGTGCCACGTCGCCCGGCCAGCAGTGCTGCACAGGCAGCATGCCAAGGTCGACGTCATCGCCTTCCAGGACGATTTCCTGGCAGGGCGCGTCCTTGACCACCTTGGGGGCCATGGCGATGATCTTCTTGAAGATCGGCAGTTTCGACCAGGCATCGCGCAGACCCTTGGGCGGCTCGGGCTCCTTGAGGAACGCCAGCAGCTTGCCGATCTCGCGCAGCTCACTCACCGATTCGGCGCCCATCCCCATGGCGACCCGCTCCGGCGTGCCGAACAGGTTGCCGAGCACCGGGATATCGAAGCCGGTAGGCTTTTCGAAGAGCAGCGCCGGACCCTTGGCACGCAGGGTGCGGTCGCACACCTCGGTCATTTCGAGCACCGGCGAGATGGGCACCTGAATGCGTTTCAACTCTCCGCGCTGCTCAAGCTGCTGCACGAAATCCCGAAGATCCTTGAATTTCATCGACCATGCCAGTTAGAAAATAAGCGTACATCCTACCTGCTCTGGCGGCCGCTGGCAGCCGCCGGCTGGGCTTTAATGGGAATTGCCGGGCTGCGATGCCTTTACCGGCGCCAGCAGCGGGGCGAACAACGGCGCCACGAACCCTGCCGCGTCGTCGCCCAGGTGGTTGTCGTCCATGTACAGCGAGCGCCCTGCCGACTCGGCCACGCAGGTCATGCCATCGGCGCAGAACAGCTGGGTCGTATCGAGGATGCGCACCTGGGGATCACTGGCAACCAGCTCGGCGAACAACGCATGCATGAATGCCTGGCGCTGTCGGTGCTCGGGCAGCGGGCGCCCGATGCCCTCGGTCGGTCGCTGGAGCATGGCCAGGCGGCTCAGCCGGTAAGGTGCGTTGGCGTTCTGCAAAGGGACTTCATCGAGCAGCCAGACCCGGCTGCCCGCCTGGCGCAAGGCCCGGACTTCGCGCTTGAGCGCCTCGGCCAGCTGCACCGGCGCATCGGCACCGGGCAAGCGATAGGTCATGTCGCCATGCTCGTCGCCATACAGGTACAACGTCCAGCGCGCGACCAGCACCACGTCGCGCTTTGGCGCCTGCGCGATCACGCTGCGGACCTGTGCATTGAACTGCCGGCACAGGTCGTTGCGCTCCAGGCCCGCGACCGGCACGCAGCCGGCCGAACTGGCCAGATCGAGCGCCTGCCCGGTGCGCTCGCTGTGTACGCGCAGTGCCGGCATCAGGGCGGCTGCATGGCTGTCGCCCCAGATCAAAGGTGGCAGCACGTCCTTGCTTTGGCGTCCGAGGTGACAGATGAGGCGTTCGGGCGCAGTGGTTTTCTCGAACATGCAGTCACGCTGCCCGGCATGCCATTCGCCGGCCTCGGCGTAGGCCAATGCCTTCGCCGACAGCCGCGACGGTACGCCATCGCTCCAGCGCAGGGATTGCCCCCGCCAGGCCCACCACCACCATGGCCAGCAATGCGGCCGACAGCGCCTGACGCGGCTGGGCCAGCCAGCGCCGACCGCGCAGGGGCGTTTCGACCCAGCGCCAGGACAGGTAGCCGAGCAGCAGGCTGCCCAGGATCAGCGCAAGGTTTTCGTGCGCAGCGATACCGTCCACGGCGGCATAGTCGGCGAATACATGCACCGGCCAATGCCACAGGTACCAGGAATAGGAAATCAAGCCCACCGCCACCATCGGCCGCGTGCCCAGCAGCCGTGACAGCCAGGTCGGCTGGCCGGCGCCGGACCAGATGAAAGAATGCTTGCGCCGGGGCTTGCTGAACCTGCCAGACGCTCACCGCAAACGATGCCAGGGCAATGCCGAGCAAACCTCTGCGCCACGCCTTCACATACCGGCCGAGCACGACCAGCAGCAGCGGCAAGAGAATGTAGAACTGCTCTTCCACCGCCAGCGACCAGGTGTGCAGCAGTGGCTTGAGCTCCGAATCGGTATCGAAATAGCCGTCCTGGCGGGCGAACAGCACGTTGGACATGAACATGGCCTGGTAGCGCGCCGAGCGCCCCAGCTCCTCATAGTCACGCGGCACCAGCAGGAACCAGCCAACGATCAGACAGGCCACCATCATCACCACCAGGGCGGGAAGGATCCGCCGCGCACGGCGCACCCAGAACTCCACGAAACTGAAGTGGCCCGAGGCACGCTCGCGGTGGATGATCGAGGTGATCAGATAACCCGAGATCACGAAGAACACGTCAACGCCGACGAACCCGCCGGCAAAACCCGGAATACCAAAGTGGAACAACACCACGGCAATGACCGCCACGGCGCGCAAGCCGTCGATGTCACGTCGATAGGCTGGGTGAGTCATAACAATCCTTGTCGGCCGAACGGGTCTGGCATGGCTATGGTGCGTTGAAAATGCGAATGGCGCCGCAAGGGCGCCATTCGGATCAAGCAGCTGGTGGGCTTACTTGCGTTTCATCGACAGGAAGAACTCGTCGTTGGTCTTGGTCTGCTTGAGCTTGTCGATCAGGAACTCGATGGCCGCCACTTCGTCCATCGGGTGCAGCAGCTTGCGCAGGATCCACATGCGCTGCAGTTCGTCGTCGGCGGTCAGCAGCTCTTCGCGACGGGTACCGGAACGGTTGATGTTGATGGCCGGAAAGACACGCTTCTCGGCGATCTTGCGGTCCAGGGGCAGCTCCATGTTGCCGGTACCCTTGAACTCTTCGTAGATCACTTCATCCATCTTCGAACCGGTTTCGACCAGCGCGGTGGCGATGATGGTCAGCGAACCGCCTTCCTCGATGTTACGCGCGGCACCGAAGAAACGCTTGGGCTTCTCCAGAGCATGGGCGTCGACACCACCGGTCAGGACCTTGCCGGAGCTCGGAATCACGGTGTTGTAGGCACGCGCCAGGCGAGTGATGGAGTCGAGCAGGATGACCACATCCTTCTTGTGCTCGACCAGGCGCTTGGCCTTCTCGATCACCATCTCGGCCACTTGCACGTGGCGGGTTGGCGGCTCGTCGAAGGTCGAAGCGACCACTTCGCCGCGCACGGTGCGCTGCATCTCGGTGACTTCTTCCGGACGTTCGTCGATCAGCAGGACGATCAGGTGGCATTCAGGGTTGTTGCGCGTGATGTTCGACGCGATGTTCTGCAGCATGATGGTCTTGCCCGCTTTCGGCGGAGCGACGATCAGGCCACGCTGGCCCTTGCCGATCGGTGCGCACAGGTCGATGACACGACCGGTGAGGTCTTCGGTGGAACCGTTGCCGGCTTCCATCTTCATACGCACCGTAGGGAACAGCGGCGTGAGGTTTTCGAAGAGAATCTTGTTTTTCGCGTTTTCCGGACGGTCGAAGTTGATGGTATCGACTTTCAACAGGGCGAAA
This sequence comes from Pseudomonas sp. CFBP 8770, assembly GCF_014841705.1. Classification (NCBI taxonomy): domain Bacteria; kingdom Pseudomonadati; phylum Pseudomonadota; class Gammaproteobacteria; order Pseudomonadales; family Pseudomonadaceae; genus Pseudomonas; species Pseudomonas sp. CFBP 8770. Next base: position 272,774 of record NZ_JACYUL010000006.1, on the reverse strand, counting down.
TAACGCTCGCCTTCCTTGGGCGGGCGGATCTTGCCGACGATGGTGTCGCCGGTACGCAGGTTGAAGCGGCGGATCTGGCTGGGCGAGACGTAGATGTCGTCTGGGCCGGCCAGGTACGAGGCGTCAGCCGAACGCAGGAAGCCGAAGCCGTCCTGGAGAATCTCCAGCACGCCATCACCGGAGATTTCCTCACCGCTTTTGGCGTGCTTCTTCAACAGGGAGAAAATCACATCCTGCTTGCGCGAACGGGCCATATTTTCTATGCCCATCTGTTCGGCCATTTCGAGCAGATCGGTGATCGGCTTTTGCTTGAGTTCAGTCAGGTTCATAAGGGAATGACGTAATCATGTATGGAGGGGAGAAATTAAGCTTTGGGCTTAATGAGGCCGCGCCGCAGAGAAGGCGACAGGATCGCGTACTGATTCGAGTAGGAGTGCGTCGGCGACGGCTTGCAGGGGGCAGAGGAGAAACCAATGCGAGGCCGAATGTAACACCTCGATTTGTAGGCGTCCAGTATCGCGCCCAGAAAAAAGCCCCGACGAATGCGGGGCCTTTCAGGTATCAGATATTGGCGTCCAGGAAGGCTGCCAACTGAGACTTGGACAGCGCGCCGACCTTGGTCGCCTCGACGTTGCCGTTCTTGAACAGCATCAGCGTAGGGATGCCGCGTACGCCGTGCTTGGCCGGGGTTTCCTGATTCTCGTCGATGTTGAGCTTGGCGACGGTCAGCTTGCCCTTGTAGGTCTCGGCGATTTCGTCGAGCACCGGGGCGATCATCTTGCACGGGCCACACCATTCGGCCCAGTAGTCGACGAGTACAGCACCGTCAGCCTTGAGTACATCTGCTTCGAAGCTGGCGTCGCTGACGTGCTTGATAAGGTCGCTGCTCATGGAGTGTCTCCGTGGTCATATTCGGAAAGAAAAACGTGGCCCATCATAGCGGCACAGCGCTGCTACAGGAAGCCGATGATCATTGATCATCACTATGAACATCGGTGATACAGGCAATGGAACCCCGCTCGATGCACCAGAAATGATCGCAGGTCCGGGCCAGTGCGCTCCGCAACGGTGCGCGACCAGTCCGGCACAGCGCACTCGTTGCAGCCCGAACCCCGATCCCACGCGGCGGCACACGCCCCCTGCCCCATTCTGGCACGCGCTGTGCTACCTCCCTGGCAACCTCGACTCGATCGCAATCGGAGTATCGCCATGATTTCGCGCTGCAGCCTGCTGTTCACCGCCCTGGTCGCCAGTTTCATGCTGGGCCAGGCAGCCCACGCCGATGGCTTGAGCGACATCACCGAGCGCGGCACCTTGCGCGTCGCCGTGCCGCAGGATTTCCCGCCGTTCGGCTCGGTCGGCCCCGACATGCAACCGCGCGGACTGGACATCGACACGGCCAAGCTGATCGCCGATCAACTCAAGGTGAAGCTGCAGCTCACCCCGGTGAACTCCACCAACCGCATTCCCTACCTCACCACCGGCAAGGTCGACCTGGTAATTTCCAGCCTGGGCAAGAATGCCGAGCGTGAACAGGTCATCGATTTCTCCAGCGCCTACGCGCCGTTCTACCTGGCCGTGTTCGGCCCGCCGGAAGCACCGATCGCCACTCTGGACGACCTCAAGGGCAAGACCATCAGCGTGACCCGCGGCGCCATCGAAGACATCGAGCTGAGCAAGGTCGCGCCCGAAGGCCTCACCATCAAGCGCTTCGAAGACAACAATTCGACCATCGCCGCCTACCTTGCCGGCCAGACCGACCTGATCGCCAGCGGCAACGTGGTGATGGTGGCCATCTCGGAAAAGAACCCTAAACGCATTCCAGCCCTGAAGATCAAGCTCAAGGACTCGCCGGTGTACGTGGGCATCAACAAGCAACAGCCCGAGCTGCTGGCCAAGGTCAATCAGATCATCGCTGCGGGCAAGAGCGACGGCAGCCTGGAAAAGAATGCGCAGACCTGGCTGAAGCAGCCGCTGCCCGCCGATCTCTGATTGTCGAGCGCACGCAATGGCCTATCAGTTCGCTTTCGCCCCGGTGCTCGCACAGGCCGACCTGCTGCTCAAGGGGGCGCTGTTCACCCTTGAGCTGACTGCCATCGGCGCGCTGCTCGGGGTGGCCGTGGGCATCGTCGGCGGTGCCGTGCGGGCCTGGCAGATCAAGCCGTTCGCCGGCCTCTTCGGGGTCTACGTGGAGCTCATCCGCAACACGCCCTTTCTGGTCCAGCTGTTCTTCATCTTCTTCGGCCTGCCCAGCCTGGGCGTGCAGATCAGCGAGTGGCAGGCCGCGGTGCTGGCCATGGTGGTCAACCTGGGGGCGTATTCCACCGAGATCATTCGCGCCGGCATCCAGGCCGTGCCAAAGGGGCAGCTCGAAGCCTCTGCGGCCCTGGCCATGAGCCGCTTCGAAGCGTTTCGCTACGTGGTCCTCCAGCCGGCCCTGGCCAAGGTCTGGCCGGCGCTGAGCAGCCAGATCATCATCGTCATGCTGGGTTCGGCGGTCTGCTCGCAGATCGCCACGCAGGAGCTGAGCTTCTACGCCAACTTCATCCAGTCGCGCAATTTCCGCGCCTTCGAGACGTATCTGCTGACCACGCTGGTGTACCTGGTCATGTCGATCCTGATCCGCATGCTGCTGAACTGGCTGGGTCGGCGTTTCATCATGAGGAACAGCTGATGGATTTCACCCTGTGGGACATCGTGCGCAACCTGCTCATCGGCCTGCAATGGACGCTGGCCTTGAGCCTGGTGGCGTTCATTGGCGGTGGCTTGATCGGCTTGCTGGTGATGACCCTGCGCATCTCGCCCGCGCATCCGCTGCGCACGCTGGCACGCTGCTATATCGAAGTGTTCCAGGGTACGCCGTTGCTGATGCAGCTGTTTCTGGTGTTCTTCGGCGTGGCGTTGATGGGCGTGGACATCTCGCCCTGGGTGGCCGCCGCCCTGGCCCTGACGCTGTTCACCAGCGCCTATCTGGCCGAGATCTGGCGCGGCTGCGTGGAGTCCATCGGCAACGGCCAGTGGGAAGCCTCCGCCAGCCTGGCGCTCACCCGCAACGAGCAACTGCGCCACGTGATCCTGCCCCAGGCCTTGCGCATTGCCGTGGCGCCGACCGTGGGCTTCTCGGTGCAAGTGGTCAAGGGCACCGCGGTGACCTCGATCATCGGCTTCACCGAGCTGACCAAGACCGGCAGCATGTTGGCCAACGCCACCTTCGAACCCTTCATGGTCTACGGCTTTGTCGCCTTGGGCTACTTCGCCCTGTGCTACCCGCTGTCGCTCAGTGCCCGCTATCTGGAAAGGAGGCTGCATGCCGCTGCTTAGGATTTCCGCCCTGCACAAGTACTACGGCGATCATCATGTGCTCAAGGGCATCGACCTGAGTGTGGACGAAGGTCAGGTGGTCGCGATCATCGGTCGCAGCGGTTCGGGCAAGAGCACCTTGCTGCGCACACTGAACGGCCTGGAATCGATCAACGACGGCGTCATCGAAGTCGACGGTGAATACCTGGATGCGGCGCGCGCCGACTTGCGCAGCCTGCGCCAGAAGGTCGGCATGGTGTTCCAGCAGTTCAACCTGTTCCCGCACCTGAGCGTGGGCGAAAACGTGATGCTGGCCCCTCAGGTGGTGCAGAAAGTGCCCAAGGCTCGTGCCCGCGAGCTGGCCCGCGAGATGCTCGAACGGGTCGGCCTGGGCGAGAAGTTCGATGCGTTCCCCGAACGCCTGTCCGGCGGCCAGCAACAGCGCGTGGCGATCGCCCGCGCGCTGGCCATGTCGCCCAAGGTGCTGCTGTGCGACGAGATCACCTCGGCGCTGGACCCGGAGCTGGTCAACGAAGTGCTCAGCGTGGTGCGCAAGCTGGCCGAAGACGGCATGACCCTGATCATGGTCACCCACGAAATGCGCTTCGCCCGCGAGGTCGGCGACAAGCTGGTGTTCATGCACCATGGCAAGGTGCACGAGGTGGGCGATCCCAAGGAATTGTTCGTCAATCCGCGCACCCCCGAGCTGGCGCAGTTCATCGGCATGCAGCCGGCGTGAATGCAATTCGCGCTCGCGAGAGCTCGGACCTTGGGGCAAAGATCAGGATGGCGCGTTGGCGCCGTCGCCTGATCGTGGCACGATGCGGGGGTTAACGACCGAGATCCTTTGACCATGCCGCAGACCAAAGCCAAGAACCTGTCCCTGATCGCCGCCATCGACCTGGGCTCGAACAGCTTTCATATGGTGGTGGCCAAGGCCCACGTCAATGAAATCCGCATCCTCGAGCGCCTGGGTGAAAAGGTCCAGCTGGCCGCCGGCATCGACGAAGAGCGCAAGCTCAGCGAAGAATCGATGCAGCGCGGCCTGGACTGCCTCAAGCGCTTCGCCCAACTGATCAACGGCCTGCCCCTGGGCGCGGTGCGCATCGTGGGGACCAACGCCCTGCGCGAGGCGCGCAACCGCAATGAATTCATCGTCCGCGCCGAGCAGATCCTCGGCCATCCGGTGGAAGTCATCTCTGGTCGCGAAGAAGCTCGTCTCATCTATCTGGGCGTCTCCCACACCCTGGCCGACACGCCGGGCAAGCGCCTGGTCGCCGACATCGGCGGCGGCAGCACCGAGTTCATCATCGGTCAGCGTTTCGAACCCCTGCTGCGCGAGAGCCTGCAGATGGGCTGCGTGAGCTACACCCAGCGCTACTTCCGCGATGGCAAGATCACCCCGGCGCGCTATGCCCAGGCGTATACGGCGGCGCGCCTGGAAATCATGAGCATCGAGAATGCCCTGCACAGGCTCAGCTGGGACGAGGCCATCGGCTCCTCCGGCACCATCCGCGCCATCGGCCTGGCCCTCAAGGCCGGTGGCCAGGGCAGCGGCGAGGTCAATGCCGAAGGGCTGGCCTGGCTCAAGCGCAAGCTGTTCAAGCTGGGCGATGTCGACAAGATCGATTTCGACGGCATCAAGCCGGACCGCCGGACCATCTTTCCCGCAGGGCTGGCGATTCTCGAAGCGATCTTCGATGCCCTCGCCCTGCAGCGCATGGACCATTGCGATGGCGCCCTGCGCGAAGGCGTGCTGTACGACCTGCTGGGCCGTCATCACCACGAGGACGTGCGCGAACGGACCCTGGGTTCGTTGATGACCCGCTATCACGTCGATGTCGAGCAGGCCGAGCGCGTCGAGCGCAAGGCGCTGCATGCCTTCGACCAGGTGGCGGCGGACTGGGAGCTGGAAGACGGGGTCTGGCGCGAGCTGCTGGGCTGGGCGGCGAAGGTTCACGAGATAGGCCTGGACATTGCCCATTACCATTACCACAAGCATGGCGCCTACCTGATCGAACACTCCGACCTGGCCGGGTTCTCGCGCGAAGACCAGCAGATGCTGGCGCTGCTGGTGCGCGGCCACCGCCGCAACATTCCCAAGGACAAGTTCGCCGAGTTCGGCGATGACGGTGTGCAGTTGATCCGTCTGTGCGTGCTGTTGCGCTTCGCCATCCTGTTCCACCACATTCGTGGTACCCAGGAGATGCCGGCGGTGTCCCTGCATGCCAAGGCCAAGAGCCTGGATGTGGTGTTCCCCGATGGCTGGCTGGAGAACAACCAGCTGACCCAGGCCGACTTCGCCCAGGAAGCCGAATGGCTGACCCGCGTAGGCTTTACCCTCACCGTACGCTGAAGATCGCACCGCCATCTGCCTGATAGACCGCAGCGTCTGTTTCGCGGCCGATGACCGCTCCTACAGTGAAACGCGATTCCCGTAGGAGCGGCCAGTGGCCGCGAAAGCCGCACCGCCGATCTTGCTGGCTGCTAGCGCACCGGCAGGATCGGGTTGCTCAGCCGCTCGAGCAGCATGTCCTGCGCACTGCGGGCGTTCTGGTTGCCGGTCGGCGTATTGCGTACGTAGCGTCCGTCGGCCTGCAGGATCCAGGAATGGGTGTTGTCGGTCAGGTAGCTTTCCAGCTCCTTCTTGACCCGCACGATCAGCTTCTTGCCTTCCACCGGGAAACAGGTTTCGACGCGCTTGTCGAGGTTGCGCTCCATCCAGTCGGCACTGGACAGGAACATCTGCTCCTCGCCTCCGTTGAGGAAGTAGAACACCCGCGTGTGCTCCAGGAACCGCCCGATGATCGAGCGCACATGGATATTGTGCGATACCCCGGGGATGCCCGGACGCAGGCAGCACATGCCGCGCACCACCAGATCGATGCGCACCCCTGATTGGCTGGCCTTGTACAGCGCGCGAATGACCTTCGGATCGGTCAGCGAGTTGAACTTGGCAATGATGTGCGCAGGCTTGCCGTCGATGGCGTACTGCGTCTCCCGAGCGATCATGTCGAGCATGCCCTTCTTCAACGTGAAGGGTGCATGCAACAGCTTTTTCATGCGCAGTGTCTTGCCCATGCCGATCAACTGGCTGAACAACTTGCCGACGTCTTCGCACAGTGCATCGTCCGAGGTCAGCAGGCTGTAGTCGGTGTACAGCTTGGCATTGCCGGCGTGGTAGTTACCGGTGCCCAAGTGTGCATAGCGCACGATCTCGCCCGCCTCGCGGCGCAGAATGAGCATCATCTTGGCGTGGGTCTTGAACCCCACCACGCCGTAGATCACCACCGCGCCCGCGGCTTGCAGACGGCTGGCCAGTTGCAGGTTGGATTCCTCGTCGAAGCGCGCGCGCAGCTCGATGACGACGGTGACTTCCTTGCCATTGCGGGCGGCATCCACCAACGCATCGACGATCTCGGAATTGGCACCGCTGCGGTACAGCGTCTGCCGCACGGCCAGCACATGAGGGTCCTTGGCCGCCTGGCGCAACAGATCGACCACGGGCGTGAACGATTCGAAGGGGTGCAGCAGCAGGATGTCCTGCTTGCTGACCACGCTGAAAATGTTCTCGCTGTTCTGCAACAGCTTCGGAATCTGCGGCGTGAACGGCAGGTACTGCAGCTCGGGATGGCTGTCCAGACCGGTGATGCTGAACAGACGCGTCAGGTTGACCGGGCCGTTGACCTGATACAGCTCGGTGTCCGACAGGTTGAACTGCTTGAGCAGATAGTCGGACAGAAGCTTGGGACAGGTGTCGGCCACTTCCAGGCGTACCGCATCGCCGTAGCGACGCGAGAACAGCTCGCCGCGCAGCGCACGCGCCAGGTCTTCGACGTCCTCGGTGTCGACCGACAGGTCGGCGTTGCGGGTCAGGCGAAATTGATAGCAGCCCTTCACCTTCATGCCCTGGAACAGGTCATCGGCATGGGCATGGATCATCGAGGACAGGAACACGAAATTGTCGCCCGGTCCGCCTACGTCCTCGGGCACCTTGATGACCCGTGGCAGCAACCGCGGCGCCGGGATGATCGCCAGGCCCGAATCGCGACCGAAGGCATCGACGCCCTCGAGCTCGACGATGAAGTTCAGGCTCTTGTTCACCAGCAGCGGGAACGGGTGCGTAGGGTCCAGGCCGATCGGCGTGATGATCGGCGCGATTTCGTCGCGGAAATAACGACGCACCCAGGTCTTGAGCTTGGTTGTCCAATGCCGACGACGAATGAAGCGAACCTGGTGTTTCTCCAGCTCCGGCAACAGGATGTCGTTGAGGATGGCGTACTGGCGATCGACATGGCCATGCACCAGCTCGCTGATCCGCGCCAGTGCCTGATGCGGCTGCAGACCGTCGGCGCCAGCCTGTTCGCGGGCAAAGGTGATCTGCTTCTTCAGCCCTGCGACACGGATCTCGAAGAACTCGTCGAGGTTGCTGGAAAAGATCAGCAGGAACTTGAGCCGCTCGAGCAGCGGATAGGATTCATCCAGCGCCTGCTCCAGCACGCGGATATTGAACTGCAGTTGCGACAGCTCGCGATGAATGTACAGGCTGCTGTCGTCCAGCCCCGGCACGACGATGTGCGGCGCCGGCGCGAGGGCCTCGCTCGGGTGCGCGGGTTCGACGATGGCTTCTATGACCAACGGCGCTTCTACCGGGGTTTCGACCACCGGCTGATCTTGGGTGAGAGCGACTTGAGTCTGGGCTTCGTTGTTCATCTGGCGTTCCCGAGGGCGTAACTGCCCTTTGCAATTGAGCGGCACGGATCGCGTAATGCGTCAGGATGCCATTGACGCCTGCACGCTTGGAAGGGGGGCGCGACAGTTATAAGCATGGATTATGACGGTTGCATGACATGACCGGCCGCATCCACAAGGTGTCTGCGTTCTCAGGTTGACAAGCATTGTTCACGACAAGACACATTTGGACACTTTCATGTATGTCCATGACGGGTTAGGCTGCGCATTCACTTCGCCAGCATCGATAAAATGCTCCAACAATTCCTGAACGATTTTGGCTATTTCGCCCTGTTCCTTGGCACGTTCTTCGAAGGCGAGACCATTCTGGTCCTGGCCGGGTTTCTGGCGTTCCGTGGCTACATGGATATCAACATGGTTGTGGTGGTGGCCTTTTTCGGCAGCTACGCAGGCGACCAGCTATGGTATTTCATGGGCCGCAAGCATGGACGCAAGCTACTGGCGCGCAAACCTCGTTGGCAGCTGTTGGGCGACCGTGCGTTGGAGCACATCCGCCGGCATCCGGACATCTGGGTGCTGAGTTTTCGTTTCGTCTATGGCCTGCGCACTGTCATGCCAGTGGCAATCGGCTTGTCCGGCTATCCACCACGGCGTTACCTGCTGCTCAACGGCATCGGCGCCGCAGTCTGGGCCACGGCACTGGGCCTGGCGGCCTACCATTTCGGCTCGTTCCTCGAACACATGCTGGGCAACGTCAAGAAATACGAGCTGTGGGTCCTCGGCGCGCTGGTGCTGATCGGCGTCCTGCTGTGGGTACGGCGCCGCATCAAGGCCGCACGCATCGCCCGCCAGGCGCGCCTGGAAGCCCCCGCGGCAACCCCTGCGCCCGGTGACGAGCAGCCTTGATCGCCTGCTCGAACTGAACACCCTTCGCCGAGCGGGATCCATGCTACTGAACACATGCCAATGAAGCAGTGGCCACAATCGGAGTTCGACATGACCAAGAAAATCGCGGTGATCCTTTCTGGCTGTGGCGTCTATGACGGCAGCGAAATCCAGGAATGCGTGATCACCTTGCTGCGCCTGGACCAGCGCGGCTGCGAAGTGCAGTGCTTCGCGCCCGACGTTGCCCAGAAGCATGTGATCAACCACTTGAACGGCGAGGAAATGCCCGAGTCGCGCAACGTGCTGGTGGAATCGGCGCGGATCGCCCGTGGCGAGGTCAAGGACATCGCCCTGGCCAACGCCGACGACTTCGATGCCTTGATCGTTCCAGGCGGATTCGGCGCGGCAAAGAATCTGTCCTCCTTCGCCAGCGACGGCGCTGCCTGCTCGGTCAACCTGCAAGTGCAGGCACTGGCCGAGGCCTTCGCCGAAGCGCGCAAGCCGGTTGGTCTGATCTGCATCTCACCGGCGCTGGCGGCAAAAATCTACGGTCCCGGCGTGACCTGCACCATCGGCACCGATGCCGAAACCGCGCAGGCCATCGAGAAGATGGGTGGCACTCACCAGGAATGCGAAGTGACCGAGATCGTCGAGGACACCGCCCGCAAGCTGGTCAGCACCCCCGCCTACATGAGCGCCAAGACCATCAGCGAAGCCGCCGCCGGCATCAACAAGCTGGTGGACCGGGTGATCGAACTCACCCAGGCCTGACCGCCGATCTCAGGCAGGCACCCGCCGCAGCGTAGCAAGCAGGGTCGCCGCCGCCACGAACAAGCCGGCGAACGTGCGGTTCATGCGCTGCTGCTGGCGCGGCGTGCGCAGAAGCCGCAGCACCTTCGCCGCCAGCCCGGTATAGCCGGCCATGACGATCAGGTCCACAGTCACCATGGTCGCTGCAATGGTCAGGTATTGAACCAGCAGTGGCGCGTGCGGATTGATGAATTGCGGCAATACCGCCAGCATGAATACCAGCGCCTTGGGGTTGCCGACGTTCACCAGAAAACCACGCAGCACCAGGCTCGATGCCTTGCCAGCCGGCTTTTGCCCCGCTTCCTCACCGATGTCGGCAGGCAATGCACGCCATTGCTTGAACGCAAGATAGAGCAGATAGAGCACGCCAAACCACTTGATCGCCTGGAACGCCGTGGCCGACGCCGCGAGCACGGCCCCGACGCCAGCCGCAATGATCGCAATTTGCAGAAGCAGGCCCAACTGCAGGCCGATCGCATTCCAGTAGCCGCGCAGGAAACCGTGCTGCAAGCCACTGGACATGGACGCGATAGCTCCGGCCCCCGGCGAAAGACTGATGATCCAGCACGCCACCAAAAAGGCCAACCAGGTTTCCAGCAGCATACGGACCTCGACGCTCGAATAGGGACAGCCTAAGGTAAAACGGCGCAGCGAATTTGGCTATGGGCCCGTGCAGGCAGCTCGGCATCAAGCCCCAGTATCAGGCCAATGCCTCGAGTTGCGCCTGCATGTCTTCGAGCAGTTCCAGCGCTTCCATCCACTGCTCTTCCAGCTCACCCTCGCGCACTTTGAGCTTGGCCTGTTGGGCAAGCTGGTCGCGCAGTTCATCCTTGCGCGCGGCCTCGTAGAGCGCACTGTCGGACAAGGCGGCTTCGATCTTCGCCAGCTTCTCGTGAACCTCGCCAAGGTCGCGTTCCAGCTTGTCGGCCTGGCGCTTGTGCGGTGCCAGTTGCTGACGCAGTGAGGCGGCGGCCTGCCGTTGGGCTTTCTTATCGGTCTTGTCGAGGTTGACCGGGGTATTGCTGACTGGCGCATGGCGCTGGCGATAATCCACCAGCCAGCGCGCGTAGTCGTCCAGATCGCCATCGAACGGCTCGACCTTGCCATCGGCAACCAACAGGAAATCGTCGGTGGTGCTCTTGAGCAGATGCCGGTCGTGGGACACCACCAGCACCGCGCCACTGAACTCCTGCAGGGCCATGGTCAGGGCCAGGCGCATCTCCAGGTCGAGGTGGTTGGTCGGTTCGTCGAGCAGCAACAGGTTGGGCCGTTCCCAGGCAATCAACGCCAGCGCCAGGCGGGCCTTTTCGCCCCCGGAGAAATTCAGCACCGGTTCATCGATGCGCGCGCCGCGGAAATCGAAACCACCGAGGAAGTCGCGCAGCACCTGCTCACGCTCGCCCGGCGCCAGCCGTTGCAAATGCAGCAACGGGCTGGCCTTGCTGTCCAGGGAATCCAGCTGGTGCTGGGCGAAATAGCCCACCACCAGGTTCTCGCCACGTACCAGGCGCCCGCCGATGGGCGTGAGCTCGCCGGCGAGGTTCTTGATCAGGGTCGACTTGCCCGCGCCATTGGGGCCCAACAGGCCAATGCGCGCACCGGGCGCCAGTTGCAGCTTGACCTTCTCCAGCACGGCCGTTTCGCCGTAGCCCAGCCGACCTTCGGACAGGTCGAGCAAGGGGCTGGAAATCTTCACCGATTCGCGGAACACGAAGTCGAAGGGCGAATCGACGTGTGCTGCCGACAGCTCTTCCATGCGCTCCAGGGCCTTGATCCGGCTCTGCGCCTGACGCGCCTTGGTGGCCTGGGCCTTGAAGCGCGCAATGTACTTCTCCATGTGCGCACGCTGCACTTGCTGCTTCTCGTACGCTTGCTGCTGCTGTGCCAGGCGTTCGGCGCGGGCACGTTCGAAAGCGCTGTAGCCACCACGGTACAAGGTCAGCTTCTGCTGTTCGACGTGTGCCACATGGTCGACGACTTCGTCGAGGAAGTCGCGGTCGTGGGAGATCAACAGCAGGGTGCCGGGATAGCCCTTGAGCCAGTCCTCGAGCCACAGGATGGCGTCGAGATCCAGGTGGTTGGTCGGTTCGTCGAGCAGCAGCAGGTCGGACGGGCACATCAAGGCCTGAGCCAGGCTCAGGCGCATCCGCCAGCCACCGGAAAAATCACCGACCTGACGGTCCATCTGCTCGTTGCTGAAACCCAGCCCGGCCAGCAGCTTGCGTGCACGTGCGTCCGCAGTATAGCCATCGGCGCTGTCGAGCTCGGCATGCAGACGTGCCTGGGCCGCGCCATCCTGCGTGGCCTCGGCGTCCGCCAGTGCCTGCTGCACTTCGCGCAGACGCACATCGCCATCGAGTACGTAGTCGACCGCAATGCGTTCGAGGGTATCGACTTCCTGGCGCATGTGGGCGATACGCCAATCGGCGGGCAGGTAGCAATTGCCGGAGTCGGGCGCAAGCTCGCCGCGCAGCAAGGCGAACAGGCTGGATTTACCGGCACCGTTGGCACCGATGAGGCCGGCTTTCTGACCGGCGTGCAGGGTCAGCTCGGCGTCTTCTAGCAGACGCTGCGGGCCACGCTGTAAAGTGAGGTTCTGAAGTCGGATCATAATGGCGGCGAAGTCTACCAGCTTCCTTGCCCACTGGCGCGAGTAGCACGATGCATGATGAGTTGTGGGAGTTTGCCCTGGACCTGTATGCCCGACCCGGCGTGGAGGCCGCGTGCCTGGAGTTGCAGGCGAATGGCGCCAACGTATGCCTGCTGCTGTGCGGTGCCTGGCTGGATGCCAGAGGCGTGGCTTGCACGTGCGAACGGGCGACGCTGCTGGAGGCGATCGCCACGCCTTGGCACGAGGACGTCGTACGGCCCTTGCGCGAATTGCGCCAGCAATGGCGAGCCCAGGCCGTGCAAGACCCTGAGCTGATGCACCTGCGCGAATCGGTCAAAGCGCTGGAACTGAACGCCGAACGCCAGTTGCTGCAGCGCCTGCGCGATGAGGCCGCACCCTGGCCCCTCGCCAAGGAACATTCCGGCATGACCTGGCTGCCCACCTTGCTACCGGCAACGGCCGCGCGCTCGAGCGCGGCGTTACAAGTGCTGGGCGTGGCAGCCAGGGAGACTCAGGCTTCGCTCGAGGATGCGCCGCCTTTGTCGTCCTGAGCGCCAGTGGCGGGAGCACCGGACTCGGTCGCACTCGAATGCACGGCTGCGGCAAGCGACTTGGCGGCTGCGGGCTTTCTGGCGGGCCGCGCGGCCAGCTTGGCGGGTGCCTTGGCTTGCGGCTTGACCGCTGCGCCCGGGGCCGCGAGAGCCTTGCGCGTAGTGCTGCGGGAAACCGCGGGCTTGCTTGCAGTGGCTGCGGCAGCTACACGGGTGGTTTTGCTGGTTGCAGGCTTTGCGGCAGCACGTGCAGTCGACCCGGCTGGGGTGCTCTTGGCAGGCGTGCGAGCGGCAGGCTTGGCTGCCGGGCTGGCTGACTTGGCTGCGGCCACAGGGGTTGCCTTGGGCTTGGTCGAACGGGTTTCGATTGCCTTGCTCGCCGCTTCCTGAACGCGCCCGACACCGGCGGCCAGCTTCAGGCTTTCCTGGGCGTCGCGCTTGAGCTCGACGATGTAGGCGCGGGTTTCGGCCTGGCGGTCCTTGAGCTCGTCGAGCAGTTGTTCGAGTTCGCTCACCGAGTCGTGCGCCTTGGCTTGCTTCTTTTTCTTGCCGGCGGCGGCGGCGTCCTGCACCTTGGTGCGCGACTTGTGCAGTTTTTCCTGAGCCTTGCCGCGCTGCTTCTCGAGCTTGGCGAGCAGTTTTTCAGCATCGGCCAAGGCCTGGGAACATGCACTTTCGAGGTGCTCGAGCAAACTGCCGGAAAGCTGTTGAAGCAAATGCAACGGGGTGTTTACGGGCTTCTTGTTAGCCGACATGGGTTACCTCCTGGCCGATGGGTAGAGGCTCATACTAGACCTGTGGCTGTAGAGCCGCCAGAACATGTTGATTGCGTCCCGCAAGGCCCGGTTTCCTGGTCGGTGGCATAATCGGTCCATGCTCGCCGTGTCTTGTCCTGGAGAATGTGATGTTGCCTCGCCTGCTGTTGTCGTTGTCCCTGGTGCCGTTATCCCTGGCCCTGCCGCACGCACACGCCCAGGCGGCGCAAGCTGCGCCGGACGGTGCCCGCGACCTGGCCTACAGTGTGGGCGCCAGCCTGGGGGAACGCCTGCGCCAGGACGCCCCCGGCCTTCAGCTCGACGCCCTGCTCAAGGGCTTGCAGCAGGCCTATCGACAAGAGCCGCTGGCGTTGAGCGATGAGCGCATCGGCCAATTGCTGGCTCAGTACCAGGCACAGGCGGACAAGGCGGACAAGCCTGACGAATCAGCCGATACGGAACAGGCGCTGGCCGCCGAGCGCCGCTTCATGGCCGGCGAACGCGCCAAGGCCGGGGTGCGGGAGATAGCCGACGGGATTCTGGTAACCGTGCTGGAACCTGGCGCAGGAGCCCCTGCCACAGCCGATGGACGTGTGCAGGTTCAATACGTGGGAAAGCTGCCCGACGGCAGCGTGTTCGACCAAAGCAAACAACCGCAGTGGTTTCGCCTGGACAGCGTCATCGAAGGCTGGCGTGCGGTGTTGCCGCAGATGCCGGTCGGCGCGAAGTGGCATGTGGTGATCGCATCGGCCCACGCCTATGGAACAGACGGCGCCGGTGCCTTGATTCCACCCAATACACCGCTGACGTTCGACATTCATCTGCTGGCCACGGCCCCTTAGGGCCGCGTCGAGCGACGGTCACGCCTGGGCGACGGACTCTTCCTTGTGGGCGTTGTGCAAGACCTCGATCAGGCAGTCTTCGAGCTCGAAGCGCTCGTGCAACAACCGGCCCAGCTCCTTGAGCTTGTCCAGAATGACGGCGGCATCGGAACAGTCGCCCTTGTCGCAGTAATCGTTGAAGTCGAGCGCTTTCTGGGTGATTTCGTCAATGCGTGGCCAGATCGTGTCGGCCAGTTCCAGGCCACGCTTGTCATTGAACGCCTTGGCTTCGTCGGTCAACTGTTCGTAGATTTCGAAATGGCCGGCCGATGTGTAGTCGACCAGCAAGCCGCAGAAATCCTGCAGCCTCTTGCGATCTTCGACCAGGGCCTGGGGCGTGTCGCCCAATGCATCGAACGCCTTGATCAGCTCATTGCGCTCCTGCAGCCAGCGATCGATCAGCAGGTGAACTCCGCCCCAACGTTCCTGGGCATTCTGGCAACTTTCCAACATGATGAGTGCTTCCCTTGTGGGTCATGCCCGGCTTCGCGCTCCTGTACGACAGGAAGCAGGGCTCGGACCGATTCGCGGTCTGTGACGGCGAATGTCGATGTACATGCAGGGGGAGATTATGCCCGTGCGCCTATGGCATCAAGGTACGCATCGGATAAAGTTCATACAAGCGTTTAATCGCGGGGGATGTTGCGCCAAGCGCCGGTTTCGCTGGCGCTTGCCTCCGCTCCCGGCGTCGGTACGAGAGCAGAGCGGCAGAGCGGCAGAGCAGTCAGGTTCTACACGCCAAAGGAGCTCAGAGCGTGCGCACCGAAGTGGGCAGAGGTGCAGACAGCAAACGTTCGTCGAGCAGCCCGAGGCCTTCTTGAAACAACTGATTGCTGCGTTCGGTATCGCCCAGCTGTGCGAGCAGGCGTGCGAGTTCCGCGCAGGTTTCGGGGCTGCGCTGCAGGCGCAGGCTGCTTTCCAGATAGTCGCGGGCCTTGCCCCACAAGCGGTTCTGCAGGCACAGACGACCCAGGGTCAACAACAACCCGGCGTCGTCAGCATGCTGCTTGAGCCAGCCTTCGGCAGTCTGCAGTTGGCGCGCAGGGTCATTGCCAATCACCAGGCCGTAAAGGCGAGCCAGGTGCGTGTCGTACTGACGTTTCTGCGCAGTTCGTAGCACTTCCTCAGCCTGAGCTTGCGCGCCGATCCGACGCAGTTGCTCGGCATAGGCAAGCACCAATGCAGGCTCCTGGCGCTGTGCCGAGTTGAGTGCCTGCCAGGCGCGCTCCAGCGCAGCCGGTCCTGCCTCACCCTGCCCCTTCTCCTGAACGGGCGCGTGCGCGGCCACACTCAGGTTCTCGCCCCAGGCACGCCGCTCGAGCTCGGCGAGTTCGGCCGCCGGCAGGGCCTTGTCCTTGCGCAGTTGTGGCAGCAGTTTGACCACCGCTGGCCAGTCTCCACGCTGCTGGTGCACACGCTGCAGCTGACGCAGCACCTGCACGTTGCGCGGATGACGTTCGTGCATGGCCTGCAGGGTCTGCAGCGAACCGTCGCTGTCGCCGCGATCGCTCTGCAATTGAGCATGGTTCAAGGCGATCGCCAATTCCGCTTGTGGCTGACGCGCCAGCGCCCGTTCGAGCAGATTATCGCTGTCTTCGTAGCGGCCCTGTTCATTGGCCGCGCGTGCTGCGCCGAGGTAATACAGCAGTGGCTGGCGTTCATGTTCGGCCGCGTGCTGGAGGTGCTTCTGGGCACTGGCCCAGCGCCCCTCGGCGAGGTCCAGCTGGCCCTTCTCGATGGACGTCTGCACGCGGCGATTGCGATTGCGCCCCGACCACGGATTGACCACGCGGCCGGAGCTCACCACGACGCTGATCAGCAGGTAGACGACGAACGCCAGCAAGACCAGAACCAGCAAGGCCAGCAGCGTGGTCCACAGGCCCGACTCGTAGCGCATCACATGGGGGTAGTCGATCAATACATAGCCGGGGTGTTTGGCCACGGCCAGGCCGAGGCCGACCATGGCGGCAATCACCAGAAACAGGATCACGTAGAACCGTTTCATGGTTGGCTCTCCACAGCGGCTGGCGCTGCTTCGTTCGACTTCTGCAGGCCTTCGACCGGTGTATGGCGATGCTGCAGGTAGGCCTGGATGGCGTTGAGGCTGGCATCCAGATCAGGTGTGGTAACCGAAACCGGCTGATTCTTGAGTGCGGTCAACTGTTCGATCATGGCCTGGGTAGGGCCATTCTCGCGATTGAAGCCTGCTACGAGAATACTGCGGGCATCGTCCAGCGCTTGTGTATAGACCTTGCCCTGACCATTGAGCGCGGCCCACTGGGCCTGCTCCAGCGCCAGGCTCAAGGCCAGACGGACCTGGCTCAGGCTCTGCCCGGCCAGGAGCGGCCGGATGCTGTTATCGGGGCTGAAGTCGACCCGGAAGAAACCGGAAATCTTGTTCCACCACTGGCGCCAGCGGGTCTCGCCTTCTGGCGAGTTGCCTTGCGCAGCTTCCGCGGCTGCCTGGAACTCGGGCGCCAGCGCCGTCAACTGCGTGGCCTGCTCGCGCAAGGCACTCAGTTGCAGGAACAACCCGGTGCGATCGGGCTGGGTAGTGCCTTGCAGCGACGCCAGGCTGCGGGTCAGTTGTTCGCGTGCGGCGAAGGCCTGCGGGTCGTCCTGCTCGCGCAGGATCTCGTCGGCGCCCTGTACCAGTGCCTTGGCGCTGGTGACGTCCTGCAGGGCAGAAAGGCGCAGGCTGGCCAGACGCAGCAGATGCTCCGCTTCGGCCAGTCGCCAGTCCTTGCGGCTGGCGCCCAGCACGGTTTCCAGACGCTGGCTCAGGCGCTGCTGATCGCCCTGCACTTGGGCAAGCAGGCGATGGCGGTCTTCGAGTTCGTTGGCGTCGGGCAACTGCGCCAGATCGGCACTGAGTTGCCTTTCGTTGTGTTCCAGCGTCAGCGTCTGCGTGGCCAGCCCTTCGATCACCCGCGATTGCTGCTGATGGCCGGCAGTCAGCGTGCGCACCTGCCACACGCCCCAGCCTGCAGCGGCCAGGCCAGCGGCGGCAAGCAGCAGCGCGATGATCGCCAAGCCGTTGCCATTGGCCGAGCGCTGTGGGGGCACGGCGGCTGGCTGTTCGAAAGGCGTCTTGGGGACGCTCTGCGGTTCGTCTTTGGGCAAGGCTGTTTCGCTCACGTGTCCATCCTTTGCATAGGGGCGCGCTCGCCTTGCTGGCGGTCGCGCCTTACGATCTGGGTGCGGCCTGCGTGTGCAGCGCCGCCAGCAACGCCGAGGTACTGGCACCCCGGCAATCCACAACATTCACGGCACCGGCTTCACGCGCCAGCGCAGCTACCCGCGGGCTGGGCACGAACAACGGCAGGGCACGGATCACCGACCACTGCTCGCCTGCCAATTGGTGCAAGTGTTGAAAACCCTGCCCACTGCTGACCACCAAGGCGTTCAAGCGTTCCGATGCGATACGTGACGCCAGCGCACCCGGCGGGTAGGCCGGGACACTGCGTCGATACAGTTGCAGATACTCCACCGTCGCGCCCTGCTCACGCAAGTGCTCGGCCAGAGCCTCGCGTCCGCCTTCGCCACGGATGATCAGCACTCGCGGATCGGGGCTGGCCAACGCGGCGCGCAATTGGGCCAGATTCAGCAAGGCTTCGCTATCGTCTCCTGTTTCAGGATACGTCACGTGCAGCCCGCGCTGCTCAAGAACGGCTGCCGTGCCGGCGCCCACGCTGAACCACGCCGTCGTGCCGAGGTGGGTGGGCGCACGGTCGAGCATCAGGCGCGCGGCGGGTTTGCTGACGACGATCACGGCATCGTATCGATGCAGATGAGCCAAGACCTGTCGCTGGCTCTCGGTGACCGGCAACGGCTCGATCGCCAGCAACGGCAGGCTCGCCGCGAACACACCCTGTTCCAGCAGCGTCTGGGTTTGCAGCGCACACTCATCCCAAGGTCGCGTCAGCAGCACTCGCCACGGGTTCAAGGATGACCCGCCTCGCCGTACACCGCACGCAAGATGTCGTCGGCGCCCTGCTCCAGCAAGGCTTCAGCCACCTGTACGCCCAACTGTTGCGCATCGGCCAGCGGCGCGCGTGCCTGAGCATGTAGCAGGCGCTGACCAGCCGGGTCGCCCACCAGGCCGCGCAGCCAGATCTGCTCCCCTTCGAGCACGGCGTAACAGGCGATGGGCACCTGGCAGCCACCGTTGAGGTGTTTGTTCAGGGCGCGCTCGGCGGCGACGCGGAACTCGGTGTCGCGATGGTGCAACGGCCCGAGCAAGGCATGGATTTCGCTGTCGCCGGTCCTGCACTCGATGCCAACCGCGCCTTGGCCGCCGGCGGGCAGGCTGTCCTCGACGCTGATGCTGGTAGTGATGCGCTCTTCGAAGCCCAAGCGGATCAGGCCGGCAGCGGCCAGAATGATCGCATCGTATTCACCGGCATCGAGCTTGGCCAGGCGGGTGTTGACGTTGCCGCGCAGGAAGCGGATCTGCAGGTCGGGGCGACGCGCCAGCAGCTGGGTCTGGCGGCGCAGGCTGGAAGTGCCGACGATGCTGCCGGGCGGCAGTGCCTCCAGGCTGTCCCAGGCGTTGGAAACGAAAGCGTCGCGAGGGTCTTCGCGCTCGCAGATGCAATACAGCCCCAGCCCTTCGGGGAAGTCCATCGGCACGTCTTTCATCGAGTGCACGGCGATGTCCGCCGTGTTTTCGAGCAGGGCGTTTTCCAGTTCCTTGACGAACAACCCCTTGCCGCCGATCTTCGACAAGGGTGAGTCGAGCAGCTTGTCGCCACGACTGACCATCGGCACCAGGGTGACCTGCAGATCGGCATGCGCCTGCTCCAGGCGGGCCTTGACGTATTCGGCCTGCCACAGAGCGAGCGCGCTTTTACGGGTGGCGATGCGGATTTCGCGAATGGGCATGAATCGATCCGTATGAAGATTAGCGGACGATGATACCAGCTGTGCGGCAGGCCGCGCCCAACCCGGCGGGCTGGGCAGGCCTGATGAAGGCTAGAGGTGCTGCATCATCTTGCGCACGCCGGCCACATGGCGTCGGCTGACGATCAGCGCGTCGCCGTTGAGCCCCTTCAGATAGAGCTGAAAGTGACCCAGGGGCGTGCGCTGCAAGCGCTCGATGCGCTCGCGGGCCACCAGGGCGTTGCGATGGATACGCACGAAGCGATCGCCGAACTCGTCTTCCAACGCCTTGAGCGGTTCATCGAGCAAGACCTCTCCACCCTCATGGCGCAAGGTCACGTACTTGTGGTCGGCAATGAAATAGATCACCTGATCGAGCGGGATCAACTCGATGCCTTTGCGGGTTCGCGCGCTGATATGGCTGCGCGGACCGGTCCCGGCTTCGGCCGCCGGACGTGTCAAGGCGGCCAGTTGCACTCGGTTGGGTTTTTCCGCTTTCTTCAACGCTTCGAGCAGATGCTCGGAGCGCACCGGCTTGACCAGATAACCCACGGCACTGACCTGGAAGGCATCCAGGGCAAACTCGTCATGAGCGGTGCAAAACACCACTGCTGGCGGCGTGTCACGCTCGCACAGCCTGGCGGCGACTTGCAGGCCATCCAGGCCAGGCATGCGAATGTCGAGCAGGACTACGTCCGGCTTCTGTGCCTCGATCATGCTCAAGGCTTCTTCGCCATTGCTGGCGCCGGGTTCGAGCACATGGTAGCCCTCGAGCTCGCCAACCAGTCGGCTCAAACGTTCGCGGGCAAGGGGTTCGTCATCAACGATCAGGACATTCATAGAGCGCTGGATTCCTGCGTGAGTCTCGCACATGGATAACGTAGACAAGTGAAGTGACGACCGTCACGGCGATTCACGCTAAGACTTGCGCGCGGACCGAAAAGTGCCGCAAGTCGAGCGCCAATGTTTGCCAGCGCCTGCTGGGTTCCGCCCGACGCCTGCGCCGTGGCGGCCTCTTGGTAGGGATTGCTGATGGTCAATATGAACTCTCCCCCTTTGTAGTCGGCCTCCACGCTGACCACCCCGCCCGAAATCAATGGGGCGATGCCATGTACCAGCGCATTCTCCAACAATGGTTGCAAAGTAAGTTGGGGGATCGGCAGATCATCCGGGATTGTTTCGATCCTCCAGTGCAACTGTAGACGCTCGCCGAGACGATATTGCTCAATCGATAAATAACGTTTGGCCAACTCCACCTCATCACGCCACATCACCAGGCTGTTGGGCTGGGCCAGACTGGCACGAAACAGGTCGGACAGATTGAGCACCGCCTGCTCGGCCTTGACCGGATCGCTGACCACCAGGCTGGCGATGCTGTTCAAGCTGTTGAACAGGAAGTGCGGGCGAATGCGCGCCTGCAAGGCCTGGATACGCGACTGCAATTCGGCCTGTTGCTGGCGCCGCCACTGGCTTTGCAGGTAGAAGTAGCGCAGCAGCAGGGCCGACATGATCAGCCCGATCAGGGCGTGGCGCAGGTATCGGTTGACCTCCACAGTGGGCGTATCGAGCCCGCCCAGCTGGAAGTAGTCGATCACCGCCGTGCCCGCCAGGGTCAGGCCCACCACCAGGGCGCAGCACAAACCACCCGCCATACCTGGGCGCAGGCGCGCCAGCCAGGGTCGCAGGGCGCAGAGCAAGGCAGCCGAGAGCAGCACGATCCATTGCACGAACAGCGAAGTGAGGGCAAGGCGCACCCAGTTGAAGCCTGGGTTCATGGGTTCGGCCAGCACCAGTACGAACACCAACAGCTGCGCCAGCACGATCAGCATCAACAATGCCTGGGGCAGGCAAAGCTCGGGCAGGAAGAAATCCGGTTCGGAAGTGTTCGACGGCTTGCTGAACATGGGGTGGTTCCTGGCTCTGGCGAAGGTATCAAGCCTGTTCGCGGCCGCTGACCGCTCCCACAGGAATCCGTGCAGATCGTGTGCAGGAGCGGTCAGCGGCCACGAAGGGATCAAAGCAGACAATTGACACCTGCACTATGCCGCCAACAGACCCGGGCCGCATTTGTTATTATTGCGGCAATTTCCCGTTCACGCCTTGCACGAGCCAATTCATGAGCACTGACAAGACCAACCAGTCCTGGGGCGGCCGCTTCAGTGAACCCGTCGACGCCTTCGTCGCCCGCTTCACCGCGTCGGTCGACTTCGACCAGCGCCTGTACCGCCATGACATCATGGGCTCGATCGCCCACGCCACCATGCTGGCCAAGGTCGGTGTGCTGACCGATGCGGAGCGCGACACCATCATCGACGGCCTGCGCACCATCGAGCAGGAAATCCAGGCGGGCCAGTTCGACTGGCGCACGGATCTGGAAGACGTGCACATGAACATCGAAGCGCGCCTGACCGATCGCATCGGTGTCACCGGCAAGAAGCTGCACACCGGGCGCAGCCGCAACGACCAGGTGGCCACCGACATTCGCCTGTGGCTGCGTGACGAGATCGACCTCATCCTCAGCGAAATCACCCGCCTGCAGCAGGGCTTGCTGGAGCAGGCCGAGCGCGAGGCCGACACCATCATGCCGGGCTTCACCCACCTGCAGACCGCGCAGCCGGTAACCTTCGGGCATCACCTGCTGGCGTGGTTCGAAATGCTCAGCCGCGACCATGAACGCCTGGTCGATTGCCGCAAGCGCACCAACCGCATGCCGCTGGGCAGCGCCGCGCTGGCCGGCACCACCTACCCCATCGACCGCGAGCTGACCTGCCGGCTGCTGGGTTTCGAAGCCGTCGGCGGCAACTCGCTGGATGGCGTTTCGGACCGCGACTTCGCCATCGAATTCTGCGCTGCGGCCAGCATCGCGATGATGCACCTGTCGCGCTTCTCCGAGGAGCTGGTGCTGTGGACCAGCGCGCAATTCCAGTTCATCGACCTGCCCGACCGCTTCTGTACCGGCAGCTCGATCATGCCGCAGAAGAAGAACCCCGACGTACCAGAGCTGGTGCGCGGCAAGAGCGGCCGGGTGTTCGGTGCACTGATGGGCCTGCTGACCCTGATGAAGGGCCAGCCGCTGGCCTACAACAAGGACAACCAGGAAGACAAGGAACCGCTGTTCGACGCCGCCGACACGCTGCGCGACTCACTGCGGGCCTTTGCCGACATGATCCCGGCCATCAAGCCCAAGCACGCCATCATGCGCGAAGCCGCGTTGCGCGGTTTCTCCACCGCTACCGATCTGGCCGATTACCTGGTGCGCCGTGGCCTGCCGTTCCGCGATTGCCACGAGATCGTCGGGCATGCGGTCAAGCATGGCGTTGACACCGGCAAGGACCTGGCGGAAATGAGCCTGGAAGAGCTGCGCCGATTCAGCGACCAGATCGAAGCGGACGTGTTCGAAGTGTTGACCCTGGAAGGCTCGGTCAATGCCCGCGACCACATCGGCGGCACGGCACCGGCTCAGGTACGTGCAGCAGTCGCTCGCGGCCGCGATTTGCTGGCGGCTCGCTAGGCGCCTGGCAGGTCCGGCCTCTTCGCGGGCAGAGCCCTCTGCCCGCGAAGGACTCCCCACAGCACCCGACATTGACCTTGATCGAGAACATCCCATGAGCGACAACCTGCCAGACGAAGACGAAGCATTTGCCGAAGCCACCCTCACCCAGGCCATCGAGAATCAGATCGAAAGCGACAACCCGCCCGCAGCCAAGGCCACGTTCAACAAGCTGACGCTGGTGGGCTACGAGCGCGAGGACATCCTCAACATGATGGCTCATGTACTGGCGATCGAGATCGATGCCATTCTGGAACAGGATCGCGCTTTCGACACCGCCTGGTACGAAGCCGCCCTGCGCGCTCTGCCCGAGCTGCCACCGGAAAAAGTCTGACACCGCGCAGGCGCGTTCGCCCGCAGCTGACTACACTGGAAAAACCCCGCTGCCACAGTGTCGGGGTACAGCGTTCAGCGCCACTCGGCGCTGTCGTTCATTCCATAAGAAAAGTCGGGAGCGCCTATGTCGTCCTACACCCCGGAACTGGTTGCCGAGCTGGAAATCCTTGCCCTGTTCAACCTCGGCAACACCATGGAAGGTCTGAAAATCCACCACACTGCATCACCTGCGGCCATTGCCGCCGCCACTCGCCTGCATGAAAAGGAATTGATCACCAAGCCCGATGGCGGCTACCTGACCAGCCTGGGCCACGAGGCCGCCGGGCACGCGCAGTCATTGCTCACCATCCTGACGGTGGCCGAGCCTGCCTGAGTATCGATGGGCTTGGTGAAAGCAGGTCTTGTCAGTCGTCCGCAGGCGCCGACAGCGCCTGCAACCGACGCAGCTCGGCCGTAGCGATGATCTGGCGCCGCGTATCGTCATCGGCCGAGCGCCAGGCGCGGATATCTTCGACATGGCGAAAACACCCCTGGCAAACGCGCTCTTCGTCCAGCCGGCACAGGCTCACGCAAGGTGACTTTACCGACGGACTGACGTTGCTGTAGAGAGGCTTGGGCGCGCGTGCAGGCGGGTTCACCATCATCAGATCTCTTCGAAGTCCAGCTCGACGCCGGCCTGTTCCTCGGTCGCCCGGGCCAGTACCTCGCCCAGCAGCTCCTCGGATTTCTCGCAGCTCCACTTGCCCAACTCTTCGTCGTAGTCGAAGTGATAGCCACCGGAGCGCGCGGCCAGCCACAGCTGGCGCAGCGGCTCCTGGCGGCTGATGATCAGCTGGCTGCCGTTGTCGAACTTGATGGTCATCATGCCGGCGGAAATGTCGATGTCCTCGGCATGGTCTTCGAGCAAATCCTCCACCGCCTTTTGGGTGGCATCGACCAGGTCGTGGAAACGGGCTTCGGTCAAACTCATTGCAGGAACCTCGGAAAGTGTCTGTTCGCGCTAGGGGCGGCAAGATACGAGCAGCCAGCGGTTTATGCAAAGCATAATGCACCCGTCTGGATCGGTGGCAACGCTGGCGGCCCACCTGCATAGCCACCATGCCGGGCGCTGGGTATACTCGGGCGCAATTACTGCTTATACAAAGGATTTCGCCATGAAGCGCCTGATCTCTTCCCTGGCCGCGCTCGTCGCCGTTGCCTGCCTGGTGTCCGCCTGTGGTCAAAAGGGCCCGCTGTACCTGCCCGATGACAGCAAATCTCCCGAGGACCAAGCCAAGTCGTCGCAACCGCACAAGCACTACTAAGGGAACACCATGGACGCTTTTCAACGCCGCGACGGTGAACTGTTTGCCGAAGGCGTAGCCCTGTCGGCCGTGGCCCAGCGCTTCGGCACGCCGACGTACGTCTACTCGCGCGCCCACATCGAGGCGCAGTACAACGCCTACGCGGATGCCTTGCAGGGCACCCCGTCGCTGGTCTGCTTTGCCGTGAAGGCCAACTCCAACCTGGCCGTGCTCAATGTCCTGGCGCGTTTGGGCGCCGGTTTCGACATCGTCTCGGGCGGCGAACTGGAGCGCGTACTGGCCGCGGGCGGGCGCGCCGAACGCGTGGTGTTTTCCGGCGTCGGCAAGACCCGCGCCGACATGCGCCGCGCCCTCGAAGTCGGCGTGCACTGCTTCAACGTCGAATCCACCGACGAGCTGGAACGCCTGCAGGAAGTCGCCGCCGAACTCGGCGTGCGGGCACCGGTGTCGCTACGGGTCAACCCGGACGTCGACGCGGGCACCCACCCGTACATTTCCACGGGCTTGAAAGAGAACAAGTTCGGCATCGACATCGCTGCTGCCGAAGACGTCTATGTGCGTGCCGCGCAGTTGCCCAACCTCGACGTGATCGGCGTGGATTGCCACATCGGCTCGCAGTTGACCACCCTGGCACCGTTCCTCGATGCCCTGGATCGCTTGCTCGACCTGGTCGATCGCCTGGGCGACTGCGGCATCTACCTGCGCCACATCGACCTGGGCGGTGGCCTGGGCGTGCGCTACAGCGACGAGCAGCCGCCGCTGGCCGCCGATTACATCCAGGCCGTGCGCGAGCGCCTGGACGGTCGCGAGCTGACCCTGGTGTTCGAACCAGGGCGTTTCATCGTGGCCAATGCCGGGGTCTTGCTGACTCAGGTGGAATACCTCAAGCATACCGAGCACAAGGATTTCGCCATCGTCGATGCGGCGATGAACGACCTGATTCGCCCGGCCCTGTACCAGGCATGGATGAATGTCAGCCCGGTCACGCCGCGCGAAGGTCAGGCGCGTGCCTACGACATCGTCGGGCCGATCTGCGAAACCGGTGATTTCCTCGCCAAGGAGCGTGAACTGGTGCTGGCCGAAGGCGACTTGCTGGCCGTGCATTCGGCCGGCGCCTACGGCTTCGTCATGAGCTCGAACTACAACACGCGCGGCCGCTGTGCCGAAGTACTGGTCGATGGTGACCAGGCATTCGAAGTACGCCGCCGCGAGACCGTGGCCGAGCTTTTCGCCGGCGAAAGCCTGTTGCCGGAGTAATCCCATGCTACTGCGTTTTACCAAGATGCATGGCCTGGGCAACGACTTCATGGTGCTGGACCTGGTCAGCCAACATGCCCATATCCTGCCCAAGCATGCCAAGCAATGGGGCGATCGCCACACCGGTATCGGCTTCGATCAACTGCTGCTGGTCGAGGCGCCGAGCAATCCTGACGTCGACTTCCGCTATCGCATTTTCAATGCCGACGGGTCTGAAGTCGAGCAGTGCGGCAACGGCGCGCGCTGCTTCGCCCGCTTCGTGCTGGACAAGCGCCTGACGGCCAAGAAAACCATTCGCGTGGAAACCAAGGGCGGCATCATCACCCTGGACGTGCGCAGCGATGGCCAGATCAGTGTCGACATGGGCCCGCCGCGCCTGGTGCCGGCCGAGATCCCGTTCCAGGCCGACGCCCAGGCGCGCAGCTACGCGCTGAGCGTCGATGGCCAGAGCGTCGAGATCGCCGCCCTGTCCATGGGCAACCCCCATGCAGTGCTGCGTGTCGACGACATCAACAATGCACCGGTGCACGCGCTGGGGCCGAAGATCGAACACCATCCGCGCTTTCCGGCGCGGGTGAACGTGGGCTTCCTGCATGTGGTGGACCGCACCCGCGCGCAGTTGCGCGTCTGGGAGCGTGGCGCTGGTGAAACCCAGGCTTGTGGCACCGGCGCCTGCGCCGCTGCGGTCGCGGCCATAAGCCAGGGCTGGATGGACTCGCCGCTGCTGCTCGATCTGCCGGGCGGCCGCCTGTCCATCGAATGGGCCGGGCCAGGCCATTCGGTGATCATGACCGGTCCCGCAACGCGGGTCTTCGAAGGACAAGTGCGTTTATGAGCGAGTACAGCCAATGACCGATCAGCCTCAAGTACCCGCGCCTGCGGAGCTCCTGGAGGCTTCGGCCGTGGCCGAGTTTCTCGCCGCCAACCCGGCGTTCTTCGAGCAGCATGAAGAACTGCTCACGCAACTGCGCCTGCCTCACCAACGCGGCGACACGGTGTCGCTGGTCGAGCGGCAGATGACCCTGCTGCGTGATCGCAATGGCGAGATGCGCCAGCGCCTTTCGCACCTGATGGAGGTTGCGCGCGACAATGACCGCCTGTTCGAGAAGACCCGCCGCCTGATTCTGGCCATGCTCGATGCGACGTCCCTGGACGAGCTGGTGATCAGCGTCGAAGACAGCCTGCGCGAAGACTTCCAGGTGCCCTTCGTCAGCCTCATCCTGTTCAACGACATTCCCGCCCCGGTAGGCCGCAGCGTGACCAGTGGTGAGGCCCAGCAGGCCATCGGTGGCCTGCTGTCCGAAGGCAAGTCGCTCAGTGGTGCCCTGCGCGAACACGAGCTGGCGTTTCTGTTCGGCAGCGACCAGGCCTCGCAGGTTGGCTCGACTGCGCTGGTGCCATTGATGCATCAAGGCCTGCACGGCGTACTGGCCATCGGCAGCCGCGACCCTGCGCACTACAAGAGTTCGGTGGGCACGCTGTTCCTCAGCCATATCGGCGAGGTGCTCAGCCGGGTATTGCCACGCTACACCGGCGCCCTGCGCTCGGTACGTTGAGGTGCGCGAACAACTGGATGCCTACTGCACGCACCTGCGCAGTGAGCGCCAGGTGTCGGTGCATACCCTGGATGCCTACCGGCGCGACCTGATCAAGGTCGTCGAGTTCTGCGAGAAGGAAGGCCTGGCGACCTGGCAGGCACTGGACATCCAGCTGCTGCGACGCCTGATCGCTCGCCAGCATCAGCAGGGGCAGTCGTCGCGCAGCCTGGCGCGCCTGCTTTCGGCAGTCCGTGGCCTGTATCGCTACCTCAATCGCGAAGGCCTCTGCAGCCACGACCCGGCCAATGGCCTGGCGCCGCCCAAGGGCGAACGTCGCCTGCCCAAAACGCTGGACACCGATCGCGCCCTGCAGCTGCTCGAGGGTGCGGTGGAGGACGACTTCCTGGCCCATCGCGACCAGGCCATTCTCGAGCTGTTCTATTCCTCAGGCCTGCGCCTTTCAGAACTGACCAGCCTCGACCTCGGGCAACTCGACCTTGCCGACGGCCTGGTGCAGGTGCATGGCAAAGGCAGCAAGACCCGCGTGCTGCCCGTGGGGCGCAAGGCCCGCGCAGCGCTGGAGCAGTGGCTGGCCCTGCGCTCGATGAGCAACCCCATCGACGATGCCGTGTTCGTCAGCCAGCAGGGCCGCAGGCTCGGGCCGCGCGCCATCCAGGTACGAGTCAAGGCCGCAGGCGAGCGCGAGCTGGGGCAGAACCTGCATCCGCACATGCTGCGTCATTCGTTTGCCAGCCACCTGCTCGAGTCGTCCCACGACCTGCGCGCCGTGCAGGAGATGCTTGGCCACGCCGACATCGCCACCACGCAGATCTATACCCACCTGGACTTCCAGCACCTGGCCAGTGTCTACGACAGTGCCCACCCACGGGCCAAACGCAAAGGCGGCGACTCATGAGCATCAAGCTGATCACCTTCGACCTCGACGACACCCTGTGGGACACCGCCCCGGTCATTGTCAGCGCCGAAGCCATCCTGCGCGACTGGCTGGCCGACCAGGCGCCGAAACTGGGCCCGGTGCCGGTGGAGCACCTGTTCCAGATCCGCCAGCGCCTGGTCGACGCCGACCCTTCGCTCAAGCATCGCATCAGCGCGCTGCGCCGTCGTGTGCTGCTGCACGCCATGCAGGAAGCTGGCTATGCCGAGGATGAAGCGGCCTCGCTGGCCGACAAGGCCTTCGAAGTATTCCTGCACGCTCGGCATCAAGTGGACATCTTTCCCGAGGCCCAGCCAGCCCTGGAGATCCTTTGCAAGCGTTATACCTTGGGCGTGGTTACCAACGGCAACGCTGACGTGCGTCGGCTGGGCATCGCCGATTTCTTCACGTTCGCGCTGTGTGCCGAAGACCTGGGTGTGGGCAAACCGGATTCGCGACCCTTTCTGGAAGCCATGCGCCTGGGCGCTGCGGGCGCACACGAATCGGTACACATCGGTGATCACCCGGGCGATGACATCGCCGGTGCGCAGAAGGCGGGCATGAAGGCCATCTGGTACAACCCGCAGGGCAAGCCATGGGCCGCCGATGGCAGACCCGACGCCGAGGTCGCCAGCCTGGCCGAACTGCCTGCGTTGCTGCACCAGCTGGGCTAGTCACCGCACCTCTGTTGCAGCACCCTCATGCTCTTGCCGGGCGTAGCCCCGACCCGCGCCATCACTGCCTACCCCGCGCCCACAAAAAAGCCCGCAGCGACCGCGGGCTTTTTCGATGTTGCTGCGAGCACGGCGAGCCGTCAGATAGGGCGGCTACCGTACTTGTTGTCCGGCTTCTTGGGTGGATCGGCCACCACATTGGGCTCGACTTCCTGCACCTTGCCGCCACGCGACAGGAACTCTTCCATCGCCCGAGCCAGCGCATCGCGCTCTTTGTTCTTGGCTTCGATACTCGGCAGTTCATCCACCGACACCGCCGCCTTGGCCTTGCCCTTGGCAGCGGGCGCAGGTGCGTCGCTACCGTCGTCCTCCGCAACGTCTTCGGCAGCCGCCTCGAGGGTTTCCTCGGCCTCGTCTTCTTCGCCTACTTCGAGGTCGTCGTTTTCCAGATCATCGTCGCTCATGTTCTACCTCATGACTTGCGAAAGCAGATTATTTATAGCCCAGCTTTACCTTATGTCGACGGTTGCCGGAAAAAATTCATATCCACTGGTAACCAGCGGTCAAGCGTCCTCGCCATACAGCGTGGCAAGGACCCGACGCGCGCCGCCATGATCGCGATGCTCGCCCAAATAAATACCTTGCCAGGTACCTGTCGCCAGCCTTCCCGAGGTCACCGGAACGGTCACCTGGCAGCCCAGCAGGCTGGCCTTGAAGTGCGCTGGCAGGTCGTCGGGCCCTTCGTCGTTGTGTTCGAAGCCGTCTGCGCCTTGTGGCACGAGGCGGTTGAAGAAACGCTCGAAGTCCCTGCGAACGGCCGGATCGGCGTTTTCGTTGACGGTCAACGACGCCGAGGTGTGTTGCAACCACAAGTGCAGCAGGCCCGTGCGGCATTCGCGCAGGCGCGGCAGTTGTGCGAGCAACTCGTCAGTCACCAGGTGAAACCCGCGGGGCTTGGCTCGCAAGGTGATGAGGGTCTGCTGCCACATACCGTTCTCGTCCGTTCGGGGCGCATTCTAGCGCGCTCTGGGAAAAAGCAAAGAGCCTGTTCGCGACTGTTTTGCACTGAGCCACCGCGCGCGATCGCCACGGTAACAGGCGGTCCCGGCGGCAAACCCGCAGGACCTGAAGCAGATGACAAATCGCAGGCAAAAAAATGCCCGGCAAGCCGGGCATTTTTTTCCGAACGGTTACAAGTTGTAGCCGCGCTCGTTGTGTTGCGCGAGGTCAAGGCCAACGGCCTCTTCTTCCTCGTTGACTCGCAGACCCATCACCGCATCCAGTACCTTGAGGATGACGTAGGTCACGATACCGGTATAGACCACGGTGAAGCCGACGCCCTTGAGCTGGATCCAGACCTGCGCGCCGATGTCTTCGACGGTGCCGAAACCACCCAGGGCGGGCGCTGCGAACACGCCGGTCAGAATCGCGCCGACGATGCCGCCGACGCCGTGTACGCCAAAGGCGTCCAGTGAGTCGTCGTAGCCCATCTTGCGCTTGAGCGTAGTGGCGCAGAGGAAGCAGATGACACCGGCCACCAGGCCGATTGCCAGTGCGCCCATCGGACCGACAGTACCGGCCGCCGGGGTGATGGCCACCAGGCCAGCAACCACGCCCGAAGCAATACCCAGTGCGCTGGGCTTACCGTGGGTCAGCCACTCGGCGAACATCCAGCCCAACGCCGCAGCAGCGGTGGCAATCTGGGTGACCAGCATTGCCATGCCAGCGGTGCCGTTGGCCGCCGCAGCGGAACCGGCGTTGAAGCCGAACCAGCCGATCCACAGCATGGCCGCGCCGATCAGGGTGTAGCCCAGGTTGTGCGGTGCCATCGGGGTGGTTGGGTAGCCCTTGCGCTTGCCCAGCACGATGCACGCTACCAGACCGGCAACACCGGCGTTGATGTGCACCACGGTGCCGCCGGCGAAGTCCAGCACGCCCCAGTCCCACATCAGGCCGCCGTTGCCGGACCAGACCATGTGCGCGATGGGTGCATAGACCAGGGTGAACCAGATGGCCATGAAGATCAGCATCGCGGAGAACTTCATGCGCTCGGCGAAAGCACCGACGATCAGCGCCGGCGTGATGATGGCGAAGGTCATCTGGAAGGTGATGAACACTGCTTCAGGGAACAGTGCCGCCGGGCCAGTGATGCTGCTTGGTGTCACGCCGCTGAGGAAAGCCTTGGACAGCCCGCCGACGAACGAATTGAAGTTGACGACGCCCTGCTCCATGCCAGTGGTGTCGAAGGCCAGGCTATAGCCGTAGACCATCCACAGGATGCTGATCAGGCCAGTAATGGCGAAACACTGCAT
Organism: Pseudomonas sp. CFBP 8770; assembly: GCF_014841705.1. Lineage (NCBI taxonomy): Bacteria > Pseudomonadati > Pseudomonadota > Gammaproteobacteria > Pseudomonadales > Pseudomonadaceae > Pseudomonas > Pseudomonas sp. CFBP 8770. The sequence goes on along the minus strand of NZ_JACYUL010000006.1, from coordinate 241,503 downwards.
CATCACCGAGAGCACGTTCTTGGAGCGCACCATGCCGCCGTAGAACAACGCCAGGCCAGGAATGGTCATGAACAGCACGAGTGCGGTCGCGGTCAACATCCAGGCGGTGTCGCCGGAGTTGAGAACGGGGGCTGCCGCCTCGTCCGCCAGGGCAAGGCCGGGCATTGCAAGGGACAACAGGGCTCCTAGCCCTGCGAATTGACGCAGAGTCATATTGTTTACTCCTGGGGCGTTGGGTTGTGTCGGCTTTTTTTTAGATTGCGTCGGTATCGGTTTCGCCGGTACGAATGCGAATCGCCTGTTCCAGATTGACCACGAAAATCTTGCCGTCGCCGATCTTGCCGGTGTTGGCGGCCTTGGTGATGGCTTCGATGACGCGATCCAGATCCTTGTCATCGATGGCGACGTCGATCTTGACCTTGGGCAGGAAGTCGACCACGTACTCCGCGCCGCGATACAGCTCGGTATGGCCTTTCTGCCGACCGAAACCCTTGACTTCGGTAACGGTGATGCCTTGCACGCCGATTTCCGACAACGACTCGCGCACGTCGTCCAGCTTGAATGGCTTGATGATGGCAGTGACTAGCTTCATGAAACTCTCTCCCGAATTGGTGGACTTGCCCCAGGAAAACAAACCCGGATCAAGTCTAAGCGCAGTGCCTGGCTTTGTAACGCGTCGTCGACCCCCGCAGCCCGGACCGACACCCGATAAGCGACTGCTGACGAAACACTTCCCGCGAAGCTGCGCACTGTTCTCGTCACAACGAGTCCATCAGTGCATGGGTCACTTGGCTCTAAGCAGAAAGCTTGCCATGTCGTGCAAACCGCGAGATTTGGCCACCCTGCGCGGCTTTTGTGCAGTGGTTTGAGCAGGCAGCGTGGGCAAGCGCACAACAAGGGTGCAGCGCTGGGCACACCTGTGCGCGAAAACCGTGCGCGGCGGCTCGGCTTTTCAGGGCATGGCTGCGTGATACACTGCGCATCACTTTGCCTCAGGAAATTTCCCATGCTCCCGCCCAAAGCGTTCCTCGACACCCTGAGCGACCATGCCTCGCGCCTGTTCAGCGGTGACACCGCGCAGCCGCGCGCAGAGCTCGAAGGTCAGTTCAAGGCGTTGCTGCAGTCGGGCTTCAGCAAGCTCGATCTGGTCAGCCGTGAGGAATTCGACAGCCAGATGGTTGTGTTGGCGCGTACCCGTGCGCGTTTGGAGAGCCTGGAGGCCAAAGTCGCCGAGATGGAAGCCAAGGCAGCACCCAAGGCCCAGTAACCTGGACCGCAGCTTGATTGCCGATCGGCTGCACTGATTTACGCCACGCTCGGCATTGCCATTGAACAGCAGGGATGTGCTTCGATGAACCGCAACGAGCTGCGCAAGGCTGATATCAACCTGATGGTGGTGTTCGAAGCCCTCATGCTCGAACGCAACGTCACCCGCGTCGCGGAAAAGCTGTTCCTCGGTCAGCCCACGGTCAGTTCAGCCCTGAACAGGCTGCGCGCCTTGTTCAACGACCCCTTGTTCATTCGCATCGGCCATCGCATGGAGCCCACCGCGCGCGCCGAGGAAATCATCCGGCACCTGTCCCCGGCGCTCGATGCAATGTCGGTAGCGCTGAGCCTGACCCACGACTTCGAACCGGCCGTGAGCACCATGACTTTCCGCATCGGCCTGTCCGACGACGTCGAATTCGGCCTGCTGCCGCAGGTGCTGCGCGCCTTGCGCACCGAGGCGCCGAAAGTGGTGATCGTGGTGCAGCACGTGGATTACTGGCGCATTCCCGACCTGCTCGCTTCCGGCGACATCACCGTGGGTATCAGCCAGACCCGCGGCCTGCCGGCCAACGCCAAGCGTAAACTGCTGCGCCGCATGCGTCCTCGCGTGCTGCGCGCCGACAAGTCGGCCACCCCGCTGACCCTGGACGAATACTGCGCCCGCCCCCACGTACTGGTGTCGCCGACTGCGCATACCAGCGGCATTGCGGACGAGTGGCTGCAGGAAATTGGCCGCACCCGCCAAGTGGTGCTGTCGGTGCCCCAATTCAGCTCGCTTCCCGCCCTGCTCGCCGGCACCGACATGCTCGCCGGCCTGCCCGACTACGCCGCCACCGCGATGGCCGCCCACGGCAACTTGTTCGACGAACCACTGCCGTTCGATGCGCCAACGCTGGATTTGTCGATGGTGTGGTTGAGCATTACCGATACGGATCCGGCGGAGCGCTGGTTGCGGTCACGGTTGGAAGCGTTCATGGGGGATCGGGGTGGGGTGGTGTAGGGTCGCAACAAAGTGTCACCCATCTCACAAACTCGCCTTGGTGGCGGGTTCGTCGCTGAAAAGCAATCTCTGGAAACCATGACCCGCCGGCTGCTTCCGTCCGTAGCACCGTGAATCATTTCCGCACTGGCGTCCCCTTCCCCATCCACTACCCTCGCACCACCACCGCAGGAAGCGGTTCCTCTTTCAACGCATGGAGCACGCATGTCTCTCGCTATCGTTCACAGCCGAGCCCAGGTGGGTGTGGGTGCGCCTGCGGTCACGGTCGAGGCGCATCTGGCCAATGGGCTGCCGGCGCTGACGCTGGTGGGGCTGCCGGAGGCCTCGGTCAAGGAAAGCAAGGACCGCGTGCGCAGCGCGATTCTCAATTCGGGGCTGGAGTTTCCGGCACGGCGGATCACCTTGAATCTGGCGCCGGCGGATCTGCCGAAGGACGGCGGGCGGTTCGACCTGGCCATTGCGCTGGGCATCCTGGCGGGCAGCGGGCAGATCCCGGCCATTACCCTGGATAACGTGGAATGCCTGGGCGAGCTGGCGCTGTCAGGGGCCGTGCGGCCGGTGCAGGGTGTCTTGCCCGCTGCCCTCGCCGCTCGCGATGCAGGGCGAACGTTGATCGTGCCCAGGGATAACGCCGAAGAGGCAGCGCTGGCCTCGAACCTGACGGTGATTGCCGCGGATAATCTGATGCAGCTGGTCAGTCACTTCAATGGGCGCAACCCGATCAGTCCTTTCAATGCCAATGGCCTGCTGCTGTTGAGCAAGCCCTATCCGGACCTGAGCGAAGTGCAGGGCCAGGTCGCGGCCAAGCGTGCACTGCTGGTGGCTGCCGCTGGCGCGCACAACCTGTTGTTCAGCGGCCCACCGGGCACCGGCAAGACCTTGCTCGCCAGTCGACTGCCCGGCCTGTTGCCGCCGCTGGACGAGCGCGAAGCGCTGGAGGTGGCGGCCATCCAGTCGGTGGCCAGCCATGTGCCGCTGAAGAACTGGCCGCAGCGGCCCTTTCGGCATCCCCATCATTCGGCCTCGGGCGCTGCGCTGGTGGGCGGTGGCAGTCGGCCACAGCCCGGGGAAATCACCCTGGCGCACCATGGCGTGCTGTTTCTCGATGAACTGCCGGAGTTCGACAGGAAGGTACTGGAGGTCTTGCGCGAACCCTTGGAAAGCGGCGAAATCGTGATTGCGCGGGCGCGGGACAAGATCCGTTTTCCGGCGCGGTTTCAGTTGGTGGCGGCGATGAACCCGTGCCCCTGCGGATATCTCGGTGACCCCAGTGGCAAATGCCAATGCGGCAGCGACCAGATCCAGCGGTACCGCAACAAGCTGTCCGGGCCGTTGCTCGACCGGATCGATCTGCATCTGACAGTGGCGCGCGAGGCGACGGCGCTGAGCCATGTGCCACAGGCGGGTGAGAATACGGCCAGTGCTGCCAGCAAGGTGGCCGAGGCGCGTGAATTGCAGAATCGACGTCAGGGTTGTGCCAATGCGTTTCTCGATCTGCCGGGGTTGCGCGAGCATTGCAGGTTGTCGGTCGAAGATGAGCGCTGGCTGGAAACCGCCTGTGAACGGCTGACGCTGTCGCTGCGAGCGGCGCACCGGCTGTTGAAGGTGGCCCGCACCTTGGCGGATCTGGAGCAGACGAAAGACATCGAGCGGGCGCATGTGGCGGAGGCGTTGCAGTATCGGCCGTCGGCACAGTGAGCGATGAAGCAGAAGCGACAAGCGTCATTGCGTTTCAGCAGGCCAATCGGGGATACCGCCGACGCGGCTTGCGCCGCTGCTACAGGGGATTGGGTATTCATACATCACCGCGTCGGTCGTGAATGCGGTGGCCATGCATCACCGCGCCGGTCGTGAATGCGGTGGCCGTGCATCACCGTGTGGGTCGTGAATGCGGTGGCCGTGCATCGCCACGTCGGCCGTGGATGCGGTGGTCGTGCATCACCGTGTCGGCCATGGATGCGGTGGTCGTGCATCACCGTGTCGGCCATGGATGCGGTGTTCGTGCATCACCGCGCCTGTCGTGGATGCGGTGGTCGTGCATCACCGCGTCGGTCGTGAATGCGGTGGCCGTGCATCACCGTGTGGGTCGTGAATGCGGTGGCCGTGCATCGCCACGTCGGCCGTGAATGCCGTGTTCGTGCATCACCGCGTCGGTCGTGAATGCGGTGGCCGTGCATCACCGCGTCGGTCGTGAATGCGGTGGTCGTGCATCACCGCGTCGGTCGTGAATGCGGTGGCCGTGCATCACCGCGTCGGTCGTGAATGCCGTGTTCGTGCATCACCGCGTCGGTCGTGAATGCCGTGTTCGTGCATCACCGCGTCGGTCGTGAATGCGGTGGCCGTGGCTCACCACGCCGGCGGGGGATTGCGATACCCCTGTAGCAGCGGCGCGAGCCGCGTCGGCGGTGGGTGCGGTGTATCTGTCGGGACGCGATCGGGGCCAACGCGGCTTGCGCCGCTGCCACAGGGGTTGAGGCTACAAAACCACGCGCAGGACTTGGCCGGCGTGGTAGAGCGAGAAGCCGGTTTCATAGACGCCGGTGCGCAGGCTTGGAGCCGACACCGGTTTGTCCGTGCAGAACGGCAGGGGCAGCTTGTCGGCCTGGCCATGCAGCAGAAACTGCGCCAAGGCCTTGCCCACGACGGTGCCGGTGGTATTGCCGCGGCCATTGTAGCCGGTGACCGAGACCAGCCCCGGGGCGGGTTCGAACAGGCGCATGAGGTGGTCGGGGGTGAAGTCGATGCAGCCGGTCCAGTGCATCTCCCATTCGACCTTGCCCAACTGGGGAAAGTAATGGGTCTGGATGCGGTCGGCCCAGCGGCGGATGAACCAGGCCGGCTTGTTGTCCACCCGGCCCATGCTGCCGAGCAACAAACGGCCATCGTCGTCACGGCGAATGCTGCTCAGTACCAGGCGGGTGTCCCAGGAACCCTGTCCGTGTTTGAGCACAGCGTCTGCCGCAGCCGAGTGCAGAGGTTTGGAGGCCACCTGGTAGTAGTAGCCACGGAAGAACTGACCGCGCAGGTTGCACCAATCCCCTTCGGTGTAGGCACCGGTAGAGATCAGTACCTTGTCGGCGTTGACTTCGCCCTTGGCGGTCTTGACCAGCCAGCCACCACCCTGCTGTTCCAGGCCCAACACCGGCGAGTGCTGGAACACCTGCCCGCCCAGGCGCTCGACGGCCGCGCCGAGGCCACGGGTATAGGCCATGGGGTTGATGGTACCGGCGCGCCGGTCGAGCAAGGCCGCTTCGATCTTTTCAGTGCCGCAGTAGTCGACGCATTGCCCCCCGGTGAGCAGTTCGACGTCGGCGCCCCGCCGCTGCCATTGCTCGCAGCGCGATTTCAGGTCGGCCACGCCATTGGCGTTGTGGGCCATGTGCAGGGTGCCGTCGTTGTGCGCCTGGCAGTCGATGCCATAGCGCTTGATCAGCGCGAAGACTTCAGCCGGCGCGCCGCCGAGCACGCTGTTGAGGCGACCGCCCACCGCACTGCCCAGGGTCTGCTCGACTTCGTCGGGTGGAATCCAGGTGCCGGCGTTGACCAGCCCGACGTTGCGGCCCGAACCACCGGTACCGATCTCACTGGCATCGAGCAGCACCACACGCTTGCCCTGCTCCAGCAACTCGATGGCCGCGCACAACCCGGTGATGCCGCCGCCGATCACGCAGACATCCGCCTTTACCGCACTGGCCAGAGCCGCCGTGTGAGGGGGCCTGGCGGTGATGTGTTCCCAAAGACATTGTTGCCGTAGTTCGCTCATGACTCATTCCAAGCCAGGGAAATCGGGTTCGGACCGCGACGCCGTCATCGCGGGCAGAGCCCGCTCCCACAGGGATATCCATTGCAGCAAAGATCCCTGTGGGAGCGGGTTCCACCCGCGATAGCGCCAGCCCCGCCACCACATCACTCAACCATCAATCAAACACGATGCCTTGGGCCAGCGGCAGTTCGCGCGAGTAGTTGACGGTGTTGGTCTGGCGGCGCATGTAGGCTTTCCAGGCATCGGAGCCGGATTCGCGTCCGCCACCGGTTTCCTTCTCGCCGCCGAAGGCACCGCCGATTTCCGCGCCGCTGGTGCCGATGTTGACGTTGGCGATGCCGCAGTCGCTGCCCGCTGCGCTCTGGAAGCGCTCGGCTTCACGCAGGTCGGTGGTGAAGATGCACGAGGACAGGCCTTGGGGTACTTCGTTGTTCAGGCGCAAAGCCTCGTCGAAGTCCTCGTAGCTCAATACATACAGGATCGGCGCGAAGGTTTCGTGGCGCACGACATCCGACTGACCAGGCATTTCGACGATGGCGGGCGCGACGTAATAGGCATTCGGGTACTGATCGGCCAACTGCCGCTCGCCACCGAACACTTCACCGCCTTCGTCGCGAGCCTTGGCCAGGGCGCCTTGCATGGCTTCGAACGATTGCTTGTCGATCAGCGGGCCGACCAGGTTGTCCTTGCGTGGATCGCCGATGCGCACTTTGGCGTAGGCGGCTTTGACGCGAGCTACCACTTCGTCCTTGATCGAGCTGTGCACGATCACCCGGCGCAAGGTGGTGCAGCGCTGGCCAGCGGTGCCCACGGCACTGAAGAGAATGCCGCGCACGGCCAGGTCGAGGTCGGCGCTGGGGGCCAGGATCATGGCGTTGTTGCCGCCCAGTTCGAGGATGGTGCGGCCAAAGCGCGCAGCGACCCGCGGACCGACTTCGCGCCCCATGCGGGTGCTGCCGGTAGCGCTGACCAGGGCGACGCGCGGGTCATCGACCAACGCCTCGCCCGCTTCGCGGTCACCGATGATCAATTGCGCCAGGCCTTCTGGCGCATCGCCGAACTGCTGCAGGGCCTTGTCGAACAGTGCCTGGCAGGCCAGCGCGGTCAACGGGGTCTTTTCCGATGGTTTCCAGATCACCGAATCGCCGGCGACCAGGGCCAGGGCGGTGTTCCATGCCCACACTGCCACCGGAAAGTTGAAGGCGCTGATCACACCGACCACGCCCAGCGGCTGCCAGGTTTCACGCATGTGATGGCCTGGGCGCTCGGAAGCGATGGTCAAGCCGTACAGCTGGCGCGACAGGCCGACGGCGAAATCGCAGATGTCGATCATTTCCTGCACTTCACCCAGACCTTCCTGGGTGATCTTGCCGGCTTCGACCGAGACCAGCTCGCCGAGCTGGGCCTTGTGCGCGCGCAGGACTTCGCCGAACAGGCGGACCAGCTCGCCACGACGGGGTGCCGGCACGGTACGCCAGGCCAGGAAGGCGCTATGCCCCAGCTCGATCTTGGCCACGACCTGCGCCTTGGATTCCAGGCTCACCGAGGCGATCTGGCTGCCGTCGATTGGGGTGTGAACAGGATGGTTGCCATCCTTGAATGCACTCGCCGCAACACCAAGGCTTTCGAGCAGGCCATCGACCATTGTTTTCTCCTCACAAGGCTTTAACGATAAGAACGAATTGAGATCAGTATTAATCCGCAGGCCAGACCACCACAACGGAGCAATATTCCATATATCATTCCCTCACCTCATGACCTTGCGCCGATGCCTCCATGTCAAAACGCCTTGTTCCTTCGATGACGGCCTTGCAGTGCTTTGAAGCAGCCGCCCGCCACCTGAGCTTCACCCGCGCGGCGGAAGAACTGCACCTGACCCAGAGCGCGGTCAGCAAGCAGGTCGCGCAGCTCGAAGACATGCTGCGTCACCACCTGTTCCTGCGCATTCGTCGGCGCCTGCAACTGACACCGGCCGGCTCGCTGTACCTGGCCGAGGTGAACAAGATCCTCACCCAGGTGGACATTTCCAGCCGCTACATCCTGTCCTACGGCGACGAAACCGAAGTGCTCACCGTCGCCACCCAGCCCAGCTTCGGCGTGGGCTGGCTGATCCCCAAGCTCAAGGGTTTCGGCAAGGCGCACCCCAATATCCATCTGGACATTCGCAACGAACTCGAGCCCTTCGCCTTGCTGCAGGCCAAGGCCGACGTAGGGTTTTTCTTCGGCCAGGGCACCTGGCCAGGAGCGACCTGTATCGAGCTGTTCGACGATCAGGTGGTGCCGGTGTGTGCGCCCGACCTGCTCGACCAGCCGCTGACCCACGCCGAACAGTTGGCCGAGCTGGTATTGATGCAATGCACGTCGCGCCCCGAGGCCTGGCACGAGTGGTTTCTGGAACAGGGCCTGAGCGCCCAGAACAGCTACCACGGTCCGCGCTTCGATACCTTCTACATGTGCCTAAGCGCTGCCTTGTCCGGTTGCGGCGTGGCCCTGGTGCCGCGCTACCTGGCAGAGAACCACCTGGCCAACGGCGATCTGGTCATGCCTTGGCCACACACCATGAGCAGCCAGGGCGCGCATTTCGTCGCCTTTGCCGAACATGCCGCGGAAGTGCCGAAGGTGCGCGCGCTGGTCGACTGGATTCTGGGGCAGATCGCCCATTAGCAGCGCAGCATGAACGACAGCGAAGCCGACCTGCAGGAATGACCCCCGCACTTTTTTTCGCTTGATCGCGCAGGTCATTCCCCGCTTTCATACTGCAGCCCTTTGCGCAGGAGTCAGCCATGCCTTTCGTCAGCCCCGACCAGACCCGTGCCGCGTTTTCCCGCGCCATGTCCGAGATGTACAAGAACGAAGTGCCGTTGTATGGCGACTTGATGAGCCTGGTCGGCGAGGTCAATCGCCAGGGTCTGGAACAACAGCCGGATCTGGCCGCGTCCCTGGCGCGCACCGGCGAGATCGAGCGCCTGGATGCCGAGCGCCATGGCGCCATTCGGGTCGGCACCGCCGCAGAGCTGGCGACCATCGCTCGGCTGTTCGCGGTGATGGGCATGCAACCGGTGGGTTACTACGACCTGACCTCGGCTGGCGTGCCGGTGCACTCCACAGCGTTTCGCGCGGTGCACGAACAGTCTTTGCAAGTGAGCCCGTTTCGCGTGTTCACCTCTCTGCTGCGCCTGGAATTGATCGAAGATGCCGCATTGCGCGAACAGGCCGCGCACCTGCTGGCGCAGCGGCAGATATTCACCTCGCCGTGCCTGGCCCTGATCGAGCGATTCGAGCGCGACGGCGGCCTCGACCAGGCCGACGCCGATGCGTTCGTCGAGCAGGCCCTGGAAACCTTCCGCTGGCACCACGATGCCACGGTGACGGCGGACCAGTATCAACGCCTGCACGACGCCCATCGACTGATCGCCGATGTGGTGGCGTTCAAGGGTCCACACATCAATCACCTGACCCCGCGCACGCTGGACATCGACAAGGTGCAGGCACTGATGCCGATGCGCGGGATCACACCCAAGGCCGTCATCGAAGGGCCACCGCCGCGTCGCCATGCCATCCTGTTGCGGCAGACCAGCTTCAAGGCACTGCAGGAAAAGGTCGCCTTCACCGATCGAACCGCTGTCGCCGAAGGCAGCCACACTGCGCGCTTCGGCGAGATCGAGCAACGCGGCGCGGCGCTGACGCCCAAGGGGCGCGCGCTGTACGATCGCTTGCTGAACGCCTCGCGCAGCGCGCTTGCCGGGTTTCCCAGCGAGACCAACGCCACTGAGTACATGCGTCTGCTGGGCGAGCAATTCAGTGAGTTTCCGGATGATCTGGCGCAGATGCGCGAGCAGGACCTGGCGTTCTTTCGCTATTTTCCCAGCGGCCAGCCCAGTGCGGGCCAGACGACCCTGCAGGGTCTACTGGACAATGGCGCGATTCGCTGCGAGCCCTTGGTCTACGAAGATTTCCTGCCGGTCAGCGCCGCAGGCATCTTCCAGTCCAACCTGGGCGACGATGCCCAGGCCGACTATGGTTTGGGGTCGAGCCAGGAGGTGTTTCATCAGGCCCTGGGCCGGACGGTGCTCGACGAGCTCGCGCTGTACGCCCAGACCCAGCAGCGCTCGCTGGACGACTGCGCCCGCGCACTGGGCCTTGCCGCGCTGAACTGACCTGCGCCGCTAGCGCGCGCTACCCACACGGAAGCGGTTCACTTCCTGGCGCAGCTCTGCGGCCAGGCCTTCGAGCTCGCGGGCGGTCTGGGCCAGATTGGACACCACCTCGCGCTGCTCGCCGTTGGTCATGGCAATGCTCTGCAGGTTGCTGCTGAGCATGGTGGCCGTGCTGCTCTGCTCCTGGGTGGCGGTGCTGATGGCATCGAACTGATGCCCGGCCGAACGGCTCTGCTCGTCGATCTGCGCCAACGCCTGGGCAACCTTGGCGTTGCGCGTCAGGCCTTCGCGCATCAACACGTTGCCTTGGTCCATGGTGCTGATGGCGTTGGCGGTTTCCTTCTGGATGCTGCTGATCATGCCGGAGATTTCATCGGTGGCCTGACGGGTGCGCGAGGCCAGGCTGCGCACTTCGTCGGCGACCACGGCAAAGCCCCGGCCCTGCTCGCCGGCACGGGCCGCTTCGATGGCGGCGTTGAGGGCCAGCAGGTTGGTCTGCTCGGCAATCGAGGTGATCACGCCGACGATGCCGCCGATTTCCTGCGAGCGCTGGCCCAGCGTATTGATGACTCCGGCGGTGCTGTTCAGCGCGCCGGCGATCTGCTCGAGAGAATTGGACGCCTCATCCATGGAGGTTCGACCGATGCGGGTCTGCTGGGCGTTGTCCTGGGCCATGCGCTGGGTGTGGCCCATGTTGTCGGCGATATCCAGGGACGTCGCACTGAATTCCTCGACCGCGCCGGCCATGCTGGAAATCTCCCCGGACTGGTGCTCCATGCCTTCGTAGGCCCCTGCCGACAGACTCGACAACGTTTGCGCGCGGCCGCTGACTTCATGGGCGGCATTGCGGATGTGCACGACCATGTTCGACAGGGCTTCGCCCATGTGGTTGAAGCTGCTGGCCAGCTGGCCTATCTCGTCGTGGCTGGACACCTTCAGGCGTGCATCGAGGTCACCCGCGCCCAGGGCTTCGGCCTGGCGCACCAGTTCACCCAAAGGCCGCAGCTTGCTGCGCAGCAGCCAGATAGCCGCGCCCACGGCGATCAGCATCGCCAGCAGGCTGCCGATCGCCAGTTGCGTACCGACGCTCCAGGTCACGGCATTGATTTCCGCCTTGGGCATGCTCGCCACGACGCTCCAGGGCCCGCCCGGGAATGTCACCGCTTCGGAGAAGATGTCCTGCTTACCGTCGTTCCACAGCCGGCCCTTGCCATCCAGCAGGGCCAGGTCGGCCAATGCCTTGGCGGCGGCGTCTGGGTCATTGACGTTGGCTGGAGCTACCAGCCAGCGATTCTGCTCGTCGAGCAAGGCCAGCGAGCCGGTCTGGCCAATACGGAAGCGCTGCAGGTTGGCGAACTGGGTGTTCTGCGCGTCGGTGTAGTCGAAGCCGACGAACAATACGGCGATCACTTGGCCCGAGCCGTCGCGCACCGGTGTGTACTGGGTCATGTAGGAACGTTCGAACAGCACCGCACGGCCGATGTAATTCTGGCCGTCGAGCAGACGCTGGTAGGCGGGATGGGCATGGTCGAGCGCGGTACCGATCGCGCGGCTGCCATCCTGCTTGGTCAGGGAAGTACTGATGCGCACGAATTCGGCGCCGCTGCGCACGAACACTGTAGCGACACCCGCTGTCAGCTGCTTGAAATCATCGACTTCCTTGAAGTCGTTGTTCAAGGTCTGGCTGCCCAGGCGCAGGCTCGGTGTCTGCTGGTTGGCCACGGTGACCGGGTTGCTGGCGTCCACGCTGAGGCCGCCGGCGAAGCGCTTCTCGAACAGCCCGCTCAGACGCTGGGTGCTGTCGCGCAGGGTGCTGTGGAAGGTGCTGAGCTGGTCGGCCAGCAGCCGCGCCTCGCTGGCCATGTGCTGTTCGCGGATGGCCAGGTTGGCGATGTCCAGCGAACGCAGGGCGAACGCGGTACTGCCGGTGATGACGACCGCCAGGATCACAGCCAGGGCGATGCCCAGTTGCGTGGCGATACGAGCGCGAGGTTGAGACATTGGAAACTCCTGGAAATCGTGTGCTTGGCAGCAGTGTCAGGGATGTCCAGAGCCGTCGAGCACCTGTCATCCTTGATCTTATTGGTACTGCTACATCGGCGATTCGAACGAATACTTGAGCGCCCTGCTGTGGCATGAACGCTACACATCAATTTGCGTTGCGCTGCCACAAGGTCGAGAATCCAGCGTCCCACTCCTGAGCCGACCGAGCCGGATTCATCATGCAGCCCACCGTACGTATCGAACTTCAGGCCCTGCTTCGGCTGGCGGGGCCGCTGATCGCCTCGCAGCTGGCACACATGCTGATGGTCCTGACCGACACCCTGATGATGGCCCGCCTGAGCCCCGAGGCACTGGCCGGCGGCGGCCTGGGGGCGGCCAGCTACTCCTTCGTCTCGATTTTCTGCATTGGCGTGATCGCTGCCGTCGGCACCCTGGTGTCGATCCGCAAGGGTGCCAACGACCAGCAAGGCGTGGCGCGCCTGACCCAGGCCGGGTTGTGGCTGGCATGGGGAATGGCGGCGGTGGCGGCGGTACTGTTGTGGAACCTGGGGCCGGTCCTGGCCATGCTCGGGCAGACTCCGGCCAACGTCGCTTTCGCCACCCAGTTCCTCTTGCTGTTGCCCTTCGCGCTGCCAGGCTTCCTGAGCTTCATGGCGCTGCGCGGCTTCACTGCCGCGCTGGGGCGGGCCACGCCGGTGATGGTCATCAGCATCATTGCCACCGTGGCCAACTATCTGCTCAATCATGCGTTCATCGAGGGCCTGTTCGGCTTGCCCAAACTGGGCCTGGTGGGCATAGGCATGGTCACCGCAATCGTCAGCAACCTGATGGCAATCGCGCTGGCGCTGTACATCCGCTATCACCGTGCCTACACGCCCTACCCGCTGCTCAAGGGCCTGGCCCGACCGAACCTGTCGGCCCTGCGCGAGTTGTGGCGCTTGGGGCTGCCGATCGGTGGCACCTACGCCGTGGAAGTCGGCCTGTTCGCCTTCGCCGCGCTGTGCATCGGCACCATGGGCAGCACGCCCCTGGCGGCGCATCAGATTGCCCTGCAGATCATCTCGGTGGCCTTCATGGTGCCTGCCGGGATGTCCTACGCGGTGACCATGCGCATCGGCCAGCACTACGGCGCCGGGCACTTGCTGGCTGCGCGCCTGGCCGGGCGGGTCGGCATCGGTTTCGGTGCAGTGGTGATGCTCGGCTTCGCCCTGCTGTTCTGGCTCGCGCCGGGCCCTCTGGTCGGCGTCTTTCTGGACCGGGCCGATCCGACCTTCCACGGTGTCATCGAGCTGGCGATCAGCCTGTTGGCGGTGGCGGCCTGGTTCGAGATGTTCGACGGCATCCAGACCATTGCCATGGGCGCCATTCGCGGCCTCAAGGACGCCAAGACCACGTTTCTGGTAGGGCTTTTCTGCTACTGGGCCATCGGTGCGCCAGCGGCCTGGAGCCTGGCGTTCCACTTCCAGCTCGGTGCGGTGGGCGTCTGGTGGGGGTTGGCGCTGGGCCTGCTGTGCTCGGCCTGTACCTTGACCTGGGCGTTCGAGTGGCGCATGCGCCGACTGCGCCGCCTGGCCGGGCCTACGGCGCTGGCGACCTGATGGCCTGGGCCTGGCCGAATCGCAGGAATGCCTGCAGCTGCTCCAATGGCAGGGGCCGGCTGATCAGGTAGCCCTGCACCTGATCGCAGCCGAAATCACGCAGCAACGCCAGCTGCTCGGGAGTTTCGACACCCTCGGCGACGACCTTGAGGTCGAGGTTGTGCGCCAGGTTGATCATGGCGTGGACCAACTTGCTGTTTTCCGGACGCTGTTCCATGCCACTGACGAAGCTCTTGTCGATCTTGAGCAAAGCGATCGGCAGGCTGCTCAGGTGGACGAACGAGGAGAAGCCCGTGCCGAAATCGTCGAGGGAGAAACGCACGCCCAGGCAGCCGAGGGCGTCCATGGTCCGCTTCACCAGGTCGTTGCGACGCATCACGGCGGTTTCGGTGAGTTCGAATTCCAGCCAGCCGGCGTCGATGCCGCGCTCGGCGATCAAGCGCCCCAGGGTGCTGAGCAGCTGGCTGTCCTGGAACTGCCGGAACGACAGGTTGATTGCCATGTGCAATGGTTCGAAGCCACCTTCGCGCAGGGTCTGCATGTCGCGCAAAGCGCGGGCGATCACCCAGTAACCCATCGGTACGATCAGCCCGCTCTGCTCGGCCAGGGGCACGAATTCGCCGGGGGCAAGCACGCCACGCTCGCGGTGGCGCCAGCGCACCAGGGCCTCGAGACCGACGATGGTATTGCCGCTCAGGTCCAGTCGCGGCTGGTAGTGAAGCTCCAGCTCGTCACGCCGCAGGGCGCGGCGCAGCTCGCTTTCCAGGTCCGCCAGGCTGCGCGCATGACGGTTGATGCGTTCGTTGAACAGATGATAGCTGCAGCCCTGGGTGCTCTTGGCCTGCTGCATGGCGATGTGCGCATGCCACATCAGCGGATCGGCGCCCGCACCGGCGCGGGCATGCGCGATGCCCAGGCTGCAGCCGATCAGCAGGCTCTCGCCGTCCACGTAATACGGCTCGGCCATGGCCTCGATGATGTTGGCGGCCAGGCGCTCGGCCCGTGACGGGTCACGCCGGGTGTCGAGCAACAGGGCGAACTCGTCGCTGCCCAGGCGGGCGACCTGATCGCCCGCCTCGAGCTGCTTCTTCAGGCGCGCCACCACCTGCAGGATCAGCCGGTCGCCGGCCTGGTGCCCAAGCGCATCGTTGGCATGGCGGAAGTTGTCCATGTCCAGGTGGCCCAGGGCTACGCCACGGCCCTCCTGCTCGGCCAGGCGTGCGGCCAGCAGCGTCTGGAAACCGGGGCGGTTGGCGATGCCGGTCAGCGGATCCTGCTCGGCCAGGCGCTGCAGGGTGTCCTGCAGCACACCGCGCTCGCGCACATGGCGCAGGCAGCGGCGCAGCGTATCGCTGGTGAGTTCGCCCGCCACCAGCCAATCGCTGACACCCGGCGGCGGTTCGTCCGGCTCCTGGGTCAGCAACAGCACGATCGGCAGCGCGCAACGGCCCGGCGCCGGCAGCAGGGCGGTGGTGGTCAACAGCAAGGTGCCGGGCTGGTTGTCGAAGTGAGAGGCCACAGGATCCCAGGCGGACGCCTCGATCAATGTGGCCACATTGCCAAGGGTCGCCAGGCAATCGCGCAGCGACGTGGCCCAGGTGCGATCCTGGGCCAGCAGCAACAGCCGCGCGGGTTCGACAGGCGTAGACAAACGAGCTCCTTGGGACAGTTTCACAGTCATTCGATAGCGCTTAAAAACGGCCTCGCCAGCAGCTCGGGGCAGACCCAATCCACAGTACGTGTCAACGTGTAACCACATCCTGCTGCAAAGTATGCGAACCGGCAAATTTTAATGGATCTGCGGTCGCGGCACAGTTGAACCAGCGGTGCTAAAATGCGCGGCCATTTCGTCAGTGACTCCCGTCATGTCCCGACTCAACCCCCGGCAGCAAGAAGCCGTGAACTACGTCGGCGGCCCTCTTTTGGTGCTCGCCGGTGCAGGCTCCGGCAAGACCAGCGTGATCACCCGCAAGATCGCCCATCTGATCCAGAACTGCGGCATTCGTGCCCAGTACATCGTCGCCATGACCTTCACCAACAAGGCGGCGCGCGAGATGAAAGAGCGCGTCGGCAGCCTGCTGCGCGGCGGCGAGGGCCGCGGCCTGACCGTGTCGACCTTTCACAACCTGGGCCTCAATGTCATCCGCAAGGAACACGCGCGGCTGGGCTTCAAGCCAGGCTTCTCGATCTTCGACGAAGCCGACGTGAAAGCGCTGATGACCGACATCATGCAGAAGGAGTACTCGGGCGAGGACGGTGTCGACGAGATCAAGAACATGATCGGCGCCTGGAAGAACGACCTGGTCCTGCCGCCCCAGGCGCTGGAGCAGGCGCGCAACCCCAAGGAGCAGACCGCGGCCATCGTCTACAGCCACTACCAGCGTACGCTGCGCGCGTTCAACGCAGTGGACTTCGACGACCTCATCCTGCTGCCGGTCAAGCTGTTTCAGGACCACCCCGACGTTCTCGAAAAATGGCAGAACAAGGTCCGCTACCTGCTGGTGGACGAATACCAGGACACCAATGCCAGCCAGTACCTGCTGGTGAAGCTGCTGATCGGTACGCGCAACCAGTTCACCGTGGTGGGCGACGACGATCAGTCGATCTACGCCTGGCGTGGCGCGCGCCCGGAAAACCTGATGCTGCTCAAGGACGACTACCCGTCGCTCAAGGTGGTCATGCTGGAGCAGAACTATCGCTCCACCAGCCGCATCCTGCGCTGTGCCAACGTGCTCATTTCGAACAACCCCCACGCGTTCGAGAAGCAGTTGTGGAGCGAAATGGGTCACGGCGATGAAATCCGCGTGATCCGCTGCCGCAACGAAGATGCCGAGGCCGAGCGGGTGGCCGTCGAGATTCTCAGCCTGCACCTGCGCACCGACCGGCCCTACAGCGATTTCGCCATCCTCTACCGGGGCAACTACCAGGCCAAGCTCATCGAGCTGAAGTTGCAGCACCACCAGATTCCCTATCGGCTGAGCGGCGGCAACAGCTTCTTCGGGCGCCAGGAAGTGAAGGACCTGATGGCCTACTTCCGCCTCATCGTGAACCCGGACGACGACAACGCCTTCCTCCGGGTGATCAACGTGCCCCGCCGGGAAATCGGTTCGACGACCCTGGAAAAGCTCGGCAACTATGCCACCGAGCGCAAGATCTCGATGTACGCGGCCACCGACGAGATCGGCCTGGGCGAATATCTGGATGCACGCTTCACCGATCGCCTGGGCCGCTTCAAACGCTACATGGACAAGGTCCGCGAGCAGTGCGCCGGCGAAGACCCGATCGGCACGCTGCGCAGCATGATCATGGACATCGACTACGAGCAGTGGCTGCGCACCAACAGCTCCAGCGAGAAGGCCGCCGACTACCGCATGAGCAACGTGTGGTTTCTGGTCGAGGCCTTGAAGAACACCCTGGAGAAGGACGAAGACGGCGCCATGACGGTCGAGGAAGCGATCGGCAAGCTGGTGCTGCGCGACATGCTCGAACGTCAGCAGGAAGAAGAGGACGGCGCCGAGGGCGTACAGATGATGACCCTGCATGCGTCCAAGGGGCTGGAGTTTCCCTACGTGTTCATCATGGGCATGGAAGAGGAAATCCTGCCGCACCGCTCCAGTATCGAGGCCGACACCATCGAGGAAGAACGCCGTCTGGCCTACGTGGGCATTACCCGCGCGCGGCAGACCCTGGCGTTCACCTTTGCCGCCAAGCGCAAGCAGTACGGTGAGATCATCGATTGCGCACCCAGCCGCTTCCTCGACGAGCTGCCGCCCGACGATCTGGCCTGGGAAGGCAACGACGATACGCCCACGGAAGTCAAAGCCGTGCGCGGCAATACAGCATTGGCCGATATCCGCGCCATGCTCAAACGCTGAATTCAACCCTGCCCGGGCCACAGCCGGCCTGCGCACATTGGTACATCGAGGAACCACCGTGGAAGCTCTGCACAAAAAGATTCGCGAAGAAGGCATCGTGCTTTCCGATCAGGTATTGAAGGTCGATGCCTTTCTCAATCACCAGATCGATCCGCTCTTGATGCAGCAGATCGGCGACGAATTCGCCCGCCGCTTCGCCGATGCCGGGATTACCAAGATCGTCACCATCGAGGCCTCGGGTATCGCGCCGGCGGTGATGGCCGGGCTGCGCCTGGGCGTGCCGGTGATCTTCGCGCGCAAGCATCAGTCACTGACGTTGACGGAAAACCTGCTGGTGGCTTCGGTGTATTCGTTCACCAAACAGACCGAAAGCACCGTGGCCATTTCGCCGCGTCATTTGAACAGCAGCGATACCGTGCTGGTGATCGACGATTTCCTGGCCAACGGCAAGGCGTCGCAGGCGTTGATTTCGATCATCAACCAGGCCGGCGCCAAGCTGGCCGGGCTGGGTATCGTCATCGAAAAATCCTTTCAGGGCGGCCGTGCCGAACTCGATGCACAGGGCTATCGCGTCGAGTCCCTGGCGCGCGTGCAGTCGCTGGCCAACGGCGTCGTGACCTTCCTGGAGTGACCTGATACACCGCATCCAGCCCTTCGCGGCCGATGACCGCTCCTACGGCGAGCATCATCGGCCTGCGTAGGAGCGACCCATGACCGCTATGGCTGGCATCATCGGCTTGCGTAGGAGCGACCCATGACCGCTATGGCGAGCATCATTGGCCTGCGTAGGAGCGGTCATCGGCCGCGAAGGGAGCCACGCGGTGTAGCGCCTAGAACGCCGGGGTTTCGGTCTCCTGCAGGGCGGCCAGTACCAGGCGCTGGTAAAGCTCTTCGCGCAAGCCCTGCGGCTGGTCCAGCGCCATGCGCTGCAGGTGCAGGGGGTAGCGGTTGGCCTGGGGTGCTTCGAGCGCCGCCTTGCCCAGTTCGAGCATTTCGCTGAGCTTGAACTTGCTCTTGAGCCAATTCAGCGCCCGCAGCAGGTCCTTTTCCTCTTCGGTAAAGTCACACCCCAGCGGATACTCCGGAAACAGCGGAGCATGCCGCTTGCGAATCGCCTGCAGACGCTCGCTGGTGTTGTTCGCGAAGCGCGGATCGAGCACGAAATCCCTGCTCAACTTGCCGGCACGCTGGGCTTCGTCGATCAGGCTGGCCTGAAAGCGCGAATCGCTGATGTTGATCATCGCCTCGATCACCTCGGCGTCGGTACGCCCACGCAAGTCGGCAATGCCGTACTCGGTCACGACCATGTCGCGCAGGTGCCGTGGAATCGTGCAATGGCCGTAGTCCCACAGCACGTTGGAACTGATCACGCCTGCCGACTCGCGCCAGCTGCGCAGGATCAGCACCGAACGTGCGCCTTCCAGGGCATGCCCCTGAACGACGAAATTGTATTGCCCGCCGACCCCACTGATGACCCGACCGTCTTCGAGCTGGTCCGACACCGCCGCGCCCATGACCGTGGCCGTGAACACGGTGTTGATGAAGCGCGCGTCGCGCCGCTGCAGGCGCTTGAGCTGCTCGTCGCCGTACAACTCGTTGATGTAGCTGATCGCGGTCATGTCGAACTGTGCAAGGCTGGCCGGGGGCAGCTCGCGCAGGCGCTCGTAGAAACTGTTCGGCCCGAGGAAGAAACCGCCGTGCACCACCACCCCGTCCCGGTCCTCGTCGGCGTGCAGCACGCCGGCGTTGGCCGCCGCCTGGCGGGCTACGTCGGGATACACCTTGCGGCGTATCACGCCTGCTTCGGCCAGGGCCAGCAGGCCGTTGACGAACATCTCGCTGCAGCCGTACAGGCCGGTAGCAAAAGGCTCCACTCCACCTTCGGCCTGGATCAACGCCTGCCAGGGCGACAGATCGAGTTCAGCGAGCAGCGCCCGGTAGCCGCCGTTGTCCCCCTGACGCGCGAGCAAGGCGGCGCTCAGCGCATCGCCCATTGCACCGATGCCGATCTGCAGGGTGCCGCCGTCGCGCACCAGCGTGCTGGCGTGCAGACCGATGAAATGATCCTGCAGGCCGACCGGCATGTTCGGCGTCGAGAACAGCGTCGAGCGCTCCGCGGTATCGACCAGCAGGTCGAAGGCCTCGCTGTCGATTTCGGCACTGCCCGGCATGAACGGCAGTGCCTCGTGGACCTGGCCCAGCACCAGGATGGTCTCGCCGGCAGCGCGACGCTTTTCGATCATCGGCAGCAGGTCCAGGGTGATGTCCGGATTGCAGCTCAGGCTCAGGCGACCAGCCTGCTCGGGGTGCTGGCTGACCAGTTGCGCTACCAGATTCAGCCCCTTGGCATTGATGTCGCGAGCGGCATGGCTGTAGTTGCTGCTGATGTAGCTTTGCTGCGCCGTCGTGCTGCTCAACAAACTGCCCGGTTGCATGAAGAATTGCTGCACGCTGACGTTTGCGGGCAGCTCGTCACGGCGCAGGTCGGCGAGAAACTCGAACTCGGGATAATCACCGAAAACGCGCTCCACGAAGGGTTCGAGCAAGCGCTTCTGCAAGCCGTCGCCCAAGGGTGGCCGGCCCAGCACCAGTGCGGTGTAGATCGTCAGGCGTCGCTGGGGAAGGTTCTTGATCCGGGCATACAGCGCGTTGACGAAGCGGTTGGGTTTGCCCAGGCCCAACGGCATGCCCATGTGAATATGGCGGGGGAGTCGCTCCAGGACCTGGTCCACGGCCGCCTCGATTGAACATCGGTGGACCATGGCTGGCTCCTTAGAAATTCGCCGGTGTGGCGGCACTGATCAAACGGGCAGGCGTATCGAACGGATTGCGGAAGCGATGCGGCTTGCTGCTTTCGAAGTAGTAGCTGTCGCCCTCTTCCAGCACGTAGGTGTCCTGGCCAACCACCAGTTCCAGGCGCCCTTCCACCAAAATGCCGGTCTCCTCGCCCTCATGCATGAGCATTTCCATGCCCGTGTCGGCACCCGGCGGATAGACCTCGCTGAGGAAGGCGATGGCCCGGCTCGGATGGGCCTTGCCCACCAGCTTCATGGTAACCGCGCCGTCGGAGATATCGATCAGCTCGCTGGCCTTGTAGACCACCTGGGTCGGCCGCTCGGCCTGCAGCTCTTCGGAAAAGAACTCGACCATGGACATCGGAATCCCGCCCAGCACCTTGCGCAGCGAGCTGATCGAGGGACTCACGCTGTTCTTCTCGATCATGGAAATGGTGCTGTTGGTGACGCCCGCCCGTTTGGCGAGTTCACGCTGGGACAAACCCTTGAGTTTGCGAATGGCTTGCAGTCGTTCGCCGACGTCCAATGCGTAAGCCTCCTGGAATGCTGTGCAGTTCATGATGGCCGGTATCATGGCAACAGCGTTCGGGATTTACAACACATTGGCAGGCGCCGCTGCGGCACATGGGCGCAACGCGCCCTGGCCGTGGCGCCAGAGGTTGCCTTAGAGGTACTGCAGAGGCACCCGGCGCAGGTTGCAGAAGATCTGGTAGGCGATGGTCCCGGCAGCGTGGGCCACGTCGCTGGCCAGCACCTGCTTGCCCCACAGTTCGACCGTGCTGCCGACGCCGGCATGGGGCACATCGGTCAGGTCGACATTGAGCATGTCCATCGACACCCGCCCTGCCAGCCCGGTGCATACGCCGTCGACCAGCACCGGCGTACCGTTGGGTGCCAGGCGCGGGTAGCCATCGGCATAACCCATGGCCACCACGCCGATTCGGCTCGGCCGCTGGGTGACGAAGCGCGCACCGTAGCCCACGGCCTCCCCGGCAGGCAGCTCACGAACACTGATGACCTTGGATTGCAGGGTCATCACCGGCTGCAGAGCGGCGCTGGCAGGCGTGGCGGTTTCGAACGGTGTGGCACCGTAGAGCATGATGCCCGGACGCACCCAGTCGCTGGGGATCTGCGGCCAGCCAAGCACAGCCGGAGAGTTACGCAGGCTGATTTCGGCGGACAGGCCTTGGCGCGCCGTGTCGAACACCGCCAGTTGCTCGGTACTGCTGGGGCTGTCCAGTTCATCGGCGCGGGCGAAATGGCTCATCAGCACGATCTTGGCCACCTTGCCGCTGGCCAGCAACCGCTGATAGGCGCTCTGGTAATCCTTGGGGTGCAGGCCCACGCGGTGCATGCCCGAGTCGAGCTTGAGCCAGACCTGCAACGGCTGGCTCAAACGCGCCTGCTCGATGGCTTCGAGCTGCCACAGCGAGTGCACCACGCACCACAGCCCATGCTCGGTGATGAGGGGCAGTTCGCTGGCTTCGAAAAACCCTTCGAGCAGCAACACCGGCGCCTCGATACCGGCCGCGCGCAGCTGCAGGGCTTCCTCGATGCAGGCCACGGCGAATCCGTCCGCTTCGCCCTCCAGCGCTTGCGCGCAGCGCACTGCACCGTGACCGTAGGCGTCCGCCTTGACCACTGCCAGCGCCTTGGCCCCGCTCATTTCACGCGCCAGGCGATAGTTGTGGCGCAGGGCCGAAAGGTCGATCAAGGCGCGAGCTGGACGCATGGCGGGCTTCTTGTGCAAAGGTTGACGAAGTCGCCCGGTTTCGTATCGAACCGGGCGAGGAGCATGGGTGAAATTTACGAGTGTGCCGGCACTGACTGGCCTCGGCGAACGGTGTCGTGCAGCTGTCCGTAGCGCGATATGTCGAGACCGGCAGCGCTGATCTGCGGCGTTTTACGCGCGATCAGGTCGGCAAGCAAGCGCCCCGAGCCGCACGCCATGGTCCAGCCCAGGGTGCCGTGACCGGTGTTGAGAAACAGGTTCTTGAACGGTGTGGCACCGACGATCGGCGTACCGTCGGGGGTGGTTGGCCGCAGCCCGGTCCAGAAACCGGCCTGGGCCAGATCGCCGCCCCCCGGATACAGGTCATTGACGATCATTTCCAGGGTCTCGCGGCGACGCGGGTTCAGGCTCAGGTCGAAGCCGGCGATTTCGGCCATCCCGCCCACGCGGATACGGTTGTCGAAACGGGTGATCGCGACCTTGTAGCTCTCGTCGAGAATGGTCGAGGTCGGCGCCATCGCCGGGTTGGTGATCGGCACGGTCAGCGAGTAGCCCTTGAGCGGGTAGACCGGTGCCTTGATGCCCAGTGGCTTGAGCAATTGCGGCGAATAGCTGCCCAGCGCCAGCACGTAGCGGTCGGCGGTTTCCAGCTTGCCGTCGATCCAGACACCGTTGATGCGGTCGCCGGCGAAATCCAGGCGCTCGATGGCCTGGCCGAAGCGGAACTGCACACCCAGATCCTTGGCCATCTGCGCCAGGCGGGTGGTGAACATTTGGCAATCGCCAGTCTGGTCGTTGGGCAGGCGCAGGGCGCCAGCCAGAATGCCGGTCACTGATGCCAGCGCCGGCTCGACGCGCGCAATGCCCTCGCGGTCGAGCAATTCGTAGGGCACGCCGGACTGTTCCAGCACGGCGATGTCCTTGGCCGCGTTGTCCAGTTGCGCCTGGGTACGGAACAGCTGAGTGGTGCCCAGGGTCCGGCCTTCGTAGGCGATGCCGGTTTCCGCGCGCAGCTCGTCGAGGCAGTCGCGGCTGTACTCGGACAGGCGCACCATGCGCTCCTTGTTCACTGCATAGCGGCTGGCGGTGCAATTGCGCAGCATCTGCGCCATCCACAAATACTGGTCGACATCGCCGGTCAGCTTGATGGCCAGCGGTGAATGGCGTTCCAGCAGCCATTTGATCGCCTTGAGCGGCACACCCGGCGCCGCCCAGGGCGAGGCATAGCCCGGCGATACCTGCCCGGCATTGGCGAAGCTGGTTTCCATGGCGACGGCCGGCTGGCGATCGACCACGGTCACATCCATGCCCTGCCGAGCCAGATAATAGGCACTGACGGTGCCGATCACACCACTACCGAGTACCAGAACGCGCATGTGTGTCGCCCTCATCGCGGAAATCCGCTGACGTAAGATGTTAGGTCCGAAGATGTGGGCAGTATAAAAAGGTCCAGCCAGTGCTTTTCACTGTATGCAAGGCTATATTTGGCGACAATTCTCGGCCATCAGCGCTTTAACGGAGGGGCATCGCCTGTGCGTACCCAGCACCAGAGCAAACGCGAACTCGACAAGATCGACCGCAACATCCTGCGCATCCTGCAGGCCGACGGGCGCATGTCGTTCACCGAACTGGGCGAGAAGGTCGGTCTGTCGACCACCCCCTGCACCGAACGAGTCCGCCGCCTGGAGCGCGAAGGCATCATCATGGGCTATTACGCCCGGCTCAATCCGCAGCATCTGCGCGGCAGCCTGCTGGTGTTCGTCGAGATCAGCCTGGACTACAAGTCGGGCGACACCTTCGAAGAGTTTCGCCGCGCCGTGCTCAAGCTGCCCCATGTGCTGGAATGCCATCTGGTGTCGGGGGACTTCGACTACCTGGTCAAGGCACGGATCTCGGAGATGGCGTCCTACCGCAAGCTGCTGGGCGATATCCTGCTGAAACTGCCCCACGTGCGCGAATCCAAGAGCTACATCGTCATGGAAGAAGTGAAGGAGAGCCTGAACCTGCCGGTGCCGGACTGATCCACAGACGCTTCAGACCAGTACCTGACGCGTACTGGCGATCAGTTTATGCACCTGATGCTCCACGGCCGGATCGATCAGCTCTGTCGGACGCCGCCCATTGGGGCACGGCAATGTCGGCGTGGTGCCGAACAGCCGGCAGATCAGCGGGCGCTCCTCGTACACCGTGCATCCCTGCGGCCCCAGATGCACACAGTCGAGGCGGGCCATCGCGGCTTCCTGCTCGGCGGCCGTCTTGCGCGGCAGCCGGGCCATTTCCCCGGACGATGTGGTCACCGGACCGCAGCAGTCATGGCAACCCGGCACGCATTCGAACGAGGGAATCTGCTCGCGAAGAAAGCGGAGCTTGTGGCTGTTGCAACTCATGACGGATCACCTGGTGGGCAAGGCGCCATTGTGCCGCGCGGTTGCCGCCATGGGAAACCCCGGCTTATGCTGCTTCAGATTTTCCACACACTGCCATCAGGACCCTACCCATGAATGCTCACGCCGAGCACGCCGCCTCGTACTACGCCGCCAGCCTGCACCGGCAGCCGGTATACCCGCCCCTGCTGGGTGAGGTCAGCGTCGACGTCTGCGTGGTGGGCGGCGGTTTCTCCGGGCTCAACACCGCGATCGAGCTGGCTCAGCGCGGGCTCAGCGTCGCGCTGCTCGAAGCTCACCAGGTCGGCTGGGGCGCCAGTGGGCGCAACGGCGGGCAATTGATTCGTGGTGTCGGCCACGGCCTGGAGCAGTTCCGCAAGGTCATCGGCGACGACGGGGTGCGCGACCTGACCCTGATGGGGCTGGAAGCGGTGGAAATCGTGCGCCGGCGCATCGACCAGCATCGTATCGAGTGCGACATGACCTGGGGTTACTGTGACCTGGCCAACAAACCAGCCCAGTTGCAGGGCTTCATGGAAGAAGCCGAAGCGTTGCGCAGCCTCGGCTACGCCCACGAGTTGCAGATCGTCGAAGCGCAGGACATGCGCAGCGTGGTCGGTTCGGATCGCTACCACGGCGGCCTGGTCGACATGGGCTCCGGCCACCTGCATCCGCTGAACCTGGCCTTGGGCGAAGCCGAGGTGGCGCGGCAGCTGGGTGTGCAGCTTTTCGAGCACTCGCGGGTGACACGCATCGAGTATGGCCCGCAGGTGCGCGTGCACAGCGCTCAAGGCCAGGTACGCGCCCGCTACCTGGTGCTGGGCTGCAATGCCTACCTGAACGATCTCAACCCACAGCTGAGCGGCAAGGTGCTGCCTGCAGGCAGCTATATCATTGCCACCGAGCCGCTGGATGCCGAGCAGGCGCGGCAGTTGCTGCCGCGCAACACGGCGGTGTGCGACCAGCGAGTGACGGTCGACTACTACCGATTGTCTGCCGATCGGCGCTTGCTGTTCGGCGGTGCCTGTCACTATTCGGGGCGTGACCCGAAGGATATCGCCCAGTACATGCGGCCGAAGATGCTCGAGGTGTTCCCGCAACTGGCGGATGTGCGCATCGACTATCAGTGGGGCGGCATGATCGGCATCGGTGCCAACCGTCTGCCGCAGATCGGCCGGCTCAAGGATCAGCCCAACGTGTTCTACGCCCAGGCCTATTCCGGGCACGGCCTGAACGTTACCCACCTGGCCGGCAAGCTGCTGGGCGAGGCCATCAGCGGCCAGGCCAGCCGTGGCTTCGATCTGTTCGCCAAGGTGCCGCACATGACCTTTCCCGGCGGTCGTCACCTGCGCTCGCCGCTGCTGGCGCTGGGCATGCTCTGGCACCGGTTCAAGGAACTGGGCTAGCGCTGCGAACGCTGCAGCCGCCAGGAACTCGCACGACTACAGGCGCCAGAACGGCTTCAAGCCTTCGCTACGCGCCTGCTGCGCATCCAGGCCGATATCGCGCAACTGGTCCTTGTCCAGTTCCAGCAAGGCTGGCCGCGTGCGCAGGTGATGCAGCATCAGCGCCCAACGCCCCAGGTCTGCCGGTGCGCGCTGGGCGCAGAGGCGCAGCCTTGGCTCTTCCAGCAATTCTTCGGTGCGCAGCAGCAGACGTACATCGGTCAAGCCGTTCATGGCCGTTCTCCTTGAAGTGTTTGGACAGCAAGGCCATGGTGCCGCAGCCGAGAGCACCTCATACAGATTCAAAAAGCGCTTATGTTTTCCATACAGACAGCTGACCCACCGGTCTGAATGCTGTATTTTAAGCGTATCTGTATGGTTATCCGCTCGAGCGACGCTATGACTCTGTACATGAACCTCGCCCAGCTGCTCAGTCAGCGCATCGAACAAGGCCTCTACCGCCCTGGTGATCGGCTGCCCTCGGTGCGCGCCCTGAGCATCGAGCACGGCGTCAGCCTGAGCACCGTTCAGCAAGCCTATCGCCAGCTCGAAGACCATGGCTTGGCGGCACCGCGGCCCAAATCCGGCTATTTCGTGCCCACCGCCCGTGAGCTGCCGGCGCTGCCAGCGGTAGGCCGGCCCATGCAGCGTCCGGTGGAAATCTCGCAGTGGGACCAGGTGGTCGAACTGATGCGCGCCGCGCCGCGTGATGACGTGGTGCAACTGGGCCGTGGCATGCCCGATGTCAGCAGCCCGACCCTACGGCCCCTGCTGCGCGAGCTGGCCCGTCTGAGTCGACACCAGGCCATGCCGGGCCTGTACTACGATTCGCTGTATGGCACTCAGGCCCTGCGCGAGCAGATCGCCCGGTTGCTGGTGGATGCCGGCTGCCAGTTGGGCATCGGTGAACTGGTGGTCACCACCGGCTGCCACGAGGCGCTGTCGGCCAGCGTGCGTGCCATCTGCGAACCCGGCGATATCGTCGCCGTGGACTCGCCGAGCTTCTTCGGTGCCATGCAGACGCTCAAGGGCCTGGGCATGAAGGCCTTGGAAATCCCCACCGACCCGCTGACCGGTATCAGCCTGCAGGCACTTGAGCTGGCATTGGAGCAGTGGCCGATCAAGGCCATACAGCTGACGCCCAACTGCAACAACCCGCTGGGCTACGTCATGCCCGAAGCCCGCAAGCGCGCGCTACTGACCCTTGCCCAGCGCTTCGACGTGGCGATCATCGAGGACGATGTGTATGGCGACCTGGCCTTCAGCTACCCACGTCCGCGCACGATCAAGTCGTTCGACGAAGACGGCCGGGTGCTGCTGTGCAGTTCGTTCTCCAAGACCCTAGCGCCCGGCCTGCGGATCGGTTTCGTCGCCCCGGGCCGCTACCTGGAACGGGTGCTGCACATGAAGTACATCGGCACCGGGTCGACAGCGACACAACCGCAGCTGGCCATTGCCGAGTTCATCAAGGGTGGCCATTACGAACCGCATCTGCGGCGCATGCGCACCCAGTACCAGCGCAGCCGCGACCTGATGATCGACTGGGTCACTCGTTACTTTCCCGCCGGCACCCGCTGCAGCCGCCCGCAAGGCGGGTTCATGCTGTGGGTCGAATTGCCCGACGGCTTCGATACCCTCAAGCTCAACCGCCTGCTGCTCGACCAGGGCGTGCAGATCGCCGTGGGCAGCATTTTCTCGGCGTCGGGCAAGTACCGTAACTGCCTGCGCATGAACTTCGCCAGCAAGCCCACGCCGCAGATAGAGGCCGCGGTGCGCGCGGTGGGCAGCTGCGCACGGCAACTGCTGATGGAAAATCCGCACCCCGATGCCGACCTTTGACGGCCTGCCAGGGTCGAACTGCACGCCTCCCCCTCTGCCAAGGATGATCGCTTTGCCCTGCCCCAGGCTGTTACCGCTGCTGTTGACCTTGATCCTGGCCCTGCAAGGCTGCGCCAGCGTGAACGCGCCGCGGGACTACAGCGAGATGTTACCGGCCGAACAATCGGCCTTCGGCAGGTCGGTGCAGGCTCAGGTACAGGCCCACCACGGACAATCGGGGTTCCGCTTGTTGTCGAGCAGCGATGAGGCGTTTCGCGCACGCGCCGAATTGATCCGCAACGCCCAGGGCAGCCTCGACCTGCAGTACTACATCGTCCACGACGGTTTCAGTACCCGGGCGCTGGTCGACGAGCTGCTCAAGGCCGCGGACCGCGGCGTGCGCGTGCGCATCCTGCTGGACGACACCACCAGCGATGGCCTGGACAAGACCATCGCCACCCTGGCCGCGCACCACAACATCCAGATCCGCCTGTTCAACCCGACGCATCTGGGCCGATCCACCGGCGCCACGCGTGCAGTGGGCCGCCTTCTGCAACTGTCCCGGCAACACCGGCGCATGCACAACAAACTGTGGCTGGCCGACAACAGCGTGGCCATCGTCGGCGGGCGCAACCTGGGCGACGAATACTTCGACGCCGAGCCGGACATGAATTTCACCGACATCGACCTGCTCGGCTTTGGGCCGGTGGCCCAGCAACTGGGCTACAGCTTCGATCAGTACTGGAACAGTGCGCTGAGCCAGCCGATCGCCAACTTTCTGTTCACCGTTCCCACGGCCAGGCACCTGGCGTCCACGCGCGTGCGCCTGGAGCAGTCGCTGCGCGAATCCAGACGCCAGCACCATGTTCTCTACGAACGCCTGATGACCTACCAGAGCGCGCCACAGATGGACATCTGGCGGCAACAACTGATCTGGGCCTGGGGCCAGGCGCTGTGGGATGCACCGACCAAGGTGCTGGCCCGGGGCGAGCCTGACCCGCACCTGCTGCTGACCACCCAGCTCGCGCCGGAGCTGACCCGGGTCAAGCATGAACTGATGTTGATCTCTGCCTATTTCGTACCGGGCGGGGCTGGCCGCGACTACCTCACCGGGCGCGCCGACGCCGGGGTCGACGTCAGCCTGCTGACCAATTCACTGGAAGCCACCGATGTGCCCGCAGTGCACGGCGGGTACGTGCCCTACCGCAAGGCGCTGCTCGAACATGGCGTGAAGCTGTTCGAACTGCGTCGCCAGCCAGGCGACGATGGCGACGTGTCCCTGAGTTTCACCGGCAGTTCCGATTCCAGCCTGCACAGCAAGGCGATGATCTTCGATGCGCGCAAATCCTTCATCGGCTCGTTCAATTTCGATCCGCGTTCGGTGTTGTGGAATACCGAGGTCGGGGTGCTCGTCGACAGCCCGGAACTGGCAGCGCAGATGCGCCACCTGGCCCATGAGGGCATGTCGCCTGCGCGCAGCTATCAGGTGCGCCTGGAAAATGGCCAGGTGGTATGGGATACCGAGGACCACCAGCAGATGCATACCCTCTACCGCGAACCGGGTGACTGGTGGCGGAGGCTGAACGCATGGTTCAGCGAGGCGGTGGGGCTGGAGAAGATGCTTTGATTCCCCAGCCCCCCTGTCGATGGATCAGAGCTTGATCCAGGTGGCCTTCAGTTCGGTGTATTTGTCGAACGCGTGCAGCGACTTGTCACGGCCGTTGCCCGACTGCTTGAAGCCACCGAACGGCGCGGTCATGTCGCCACCATCGTACTGATTGACCCACACGCTGCCGGCACGCAACGCCTTGGCCGTCAGGTGCGCCTTGGAGATGTCCGCCGTCCATACTGCGGCGGCCAGGCCGTAGGCGCTGTCGTTGGCGATGCGCACGGCCTCCTCGGCGGTGTCGAAGGTGAGCACCGACAATACCGGCCCGAAAATCTCTTCCTGCGCGATCTTCATGGCATTGGTCACGCCATCGAAAATGGTCGGTTCGACGTAGGTGCCGCCGGTTTCCTCGAGGATGCGCTTGCCGCCCACCAGCAAGGTCGCGCCGCCCTCCTGACCTGCCGCGATGTACGACAGCACGGTGTTCATCTGCTGGGTATCCACCAGCGCACCGACGTTGGTCGCCGGGTCCAGCGGATTACCGGGTTTCCACCCCTTGAGCGCCTCGACCACCATCGGCAGGAAGCGCTCCTTGACCGAGCGCTCCACCAACAGGCGCGAACCGGCCGTGCAGACTTCGCCCTGATTGAAGGCAATGGCACTGGCCGCCGAATCGGCCGCGGCCTGCAGGTCGGGCGCATCGGCGAACACGATGTTGGGGCTCTTGCCACCCGCTTCCAGCCAGACGCGCTTCATGTTCGACTCGCCAGCGTAGATCATCAATTGCTTGGCGATCTTGGTGGAACCGGTAAAGACGACGGTGTCCACGTCCATATGCAGGGCCAGCGCCTTGCCCACCGTGTGGCCGTGGCCCGGGAGCACGTTGAGCACACCTTTGGGAATGCCCGCCTCGATCGCAAGCTGGGCGATACGAATGGCCGTCAGCGGAGATTTTTCCGAAGGCTTGAGAATCACCGAGTTGCCCGTGGCCAGGGCCGGCCCCAGCTTCCAGCAGGCCATCATCAGCGGGAAGTTCCACGGCACCACGGCGGCGACCACGCCCACGGCTTCGCGGGTGACCAGGCCGAGCTGATCGTGCGGGGTCGGGGCGACTTCGTCGTAGACCTTGTCGATGGCTTCGCCGCTCCAGGCCAGGGCATTGGCCGAGCCGGGCACGTCGATGTTCAGCGAATCGCTGATCGGCTTGCCCATGTCCAATGTTTCCAGAAGCGCGAGCTCTTCGGCATTTTCCCGCAGCAGGCTGGCGAAACGAATCAGGGTAGCCTTGCGCTTGGCCGGTGCCGCCTTGGCCCAGACGCCGGAGTCGAACGTGGCGCGGGCATTCTCGACCGCTCGCTGGGCATCGGCAGCGTCGCAGCTGGCCACCTGGGCCAACAGCCGGCCATCGACGGGGCTTACGCATTCGAAGGTCTGGCCCGACACGGCGTCGGTGTATTCGCCGTCGATGAACGCGCGCCCTTCGATCTTCAGCTGCTGGGCACGTTGTTCCCAGTCAGCGCGAGTCAGAGTGGTCATACGGATCTCCTGTGATTGAATGCAAAGCCCGGCCGTGCAAGGCTGGGCAGGTGACATCGAACCACCCTAAACCACCGGTGTGACGCTTTTCAATATATTTGACACCTGGCGCACACAGGCCCACGGATGTGCGTTTTATCCAACAAGCGAGGGGTTTCCTGCATGAACATCACCAGCATCGTCGATTTTGCTCAACACAGCGTCACCCCGGAACGCTACCGGCCTGCGCCCGAGAAGATCCTTGGCGGCGACCCCGAACAGACACTGTTCAACCACTACCAGAGCCCGTGCGGGCAGATGAACGCGGGGGTATGGGAAGGCCAGGTGGGGCAATGGACGGTCAACTATACCGAGCATGAATACTGCGAAATCGTGCAGGGTGTTTCCGTGTTGCGCGACAGCCAGGGCAACGGCAAGACGTTGCGCGCCGGCGACCGCTTCGTGATCCCCGCCGGTTTCACTGGCACCTGGGAAGTACTGGAGGCCTGCCGCAAGATCTACGTGGTGTTCGAATCCAAGGGTTGAGGCTGCTCTTCACACCCCCCCTGTGGGAGCGGGTTCTACCCGCGAAAGCATCCCCGCGGTGCCAGAATTCACACCAAAAAAAAGGCCCGCATCTTTCGATACGGGCCTTTTTCTGGTCGCCAAAATCAATTACTTGATTTTGCCTTCCTTGTACATCACGTGCTTGCGAACAACCGGATCAAATTTCTTGATCTCGATCTTGTCCGGGGTAGTACGCTTGTTCTTGTCGGTAGTGTAGAAGTGACCAGTACCGGCGCTCGAGATCAAACGAATCAATTCACGCATGATAAAGCTCCCTTAAACCTTGCCGCCATCGCGACGGATTTCGGCCAGCACGACAGTGATGCCACGCTTGTCGATGATACGCATGCCCTTGGCGGATACGCGCAGACGCACAAAACGTTTCTCTTCTTCAACCCAGAAGCGGTGATGCTGCAGGTTCGGCAGGAAACGACGACGGGTTTTGTTGTTTGCGTGGGAAATGTTATTCCCAGTCACCGGACCCTTACCGGTAACTTGACAGACTCTCGACATGCCTCAGCCCTCTAAAACCACATGCCCAACCCGGCATGGGTTGGCCGCTTATCTTTCAGTCATTTGGCGCACGGCGCCGCGTTTCTTCAGGGTCTTACCCACCTCACCGTAAAGGCAGAGGAACAGGGCCCTAGAAAAGAGCGCTGCTTTATACCAGAAAGCCTTCGGTGCAACAACTGCAGATGCACAATCAATGTGCCGCGCAACACAGTTGCTGGCCCATGCGCAGCAGTGGCGGGCGCGCTGCGGCACGACCACTCGTCGCGCAAAAAAACGATTTAGGGATAGTCAACGCTGCCGGACATCTCTAGGGTAGGACTTTTCTCCAGACTGCATAGGCAGATGGGCCCTCGACACGCCAAGGAACACACCATGCGTCTTGCGACTTTGCCGTTCTTGCTTGCTCCCCTGTTTGCCTCTGCGCTGGTTCATGCCGCGCCGCTGACAGTCTGTACCGAGGCCAGCCCCGAAGGCTTCGACGTGGTCCAGTACAATTCCCTGACCACCACCAACGCGTCAGCCGACGTGCTGATGAACCGCTTGGTGGAGTTCGATGCCAAAGCCGGCAAGGTCGTTCCCAGCCTGGCGGACAGCTGGGCCGTATCGGCCGACGGCCTGACCTACACGTTCAAGCTGCACCCCGGCGTCAAGTTCCACGGCACCTCGTATTTCAAGCCCGACCGCGAGCTGAATGCGCAGGACGTGCTGTTCAGCTTCCAGCGCATGCTCGACCCGGCCAACCCCTGGCACAAGGTCGCGCAGAGTGGCTTTCCGCACGCCCAGTCGATGCAGCTGCCGAGTCTGATCAAGAAGATCGAGGCGCCTGATCCGCTGACCGTCCGGTTCACCCTGGATCATCCCGATGCGACGTTCCTGGCGACCTTGAGCATGGGTTTCGCCTCGATCTATTCGGCGCAATACGCCGAGCAACTGATGCAGGCCGGCACTCCGGAAAAACTCAACAGCCAGCCGATCGGCAGCGGTCCGTTCATCTTCGTGCGCTTCGAGAAGGACGCCGTGGTGCGCTACAAGGCCAACCCGGATTACTTCGCCGGCAAACCTGCTGTCGACCCACTGCTTTTTGCCATCACGCCGGACGCCAACGTGCGCCTGCAGAAGCTGCGGCGCAACGAGTGCCAACTGACCCTGTCGCCCAAGCCTCTGGACATCGCCGCAGCCGCCGACGACAAGAGCCTTCAGGTGATCAAGACCGAAGCCTTCATGACCGCGTTCCTGGCCATCAACAGCCAGCACCCGCCGCTGGACAAGCCTGAAGTGCGCCAGGCGATCAACCTGGCGTTCGACAAGGACAGCTACCTCAAGGCCGTGTTCGAAGGCACCGCCGAGGCGGCCACTGGGCCCTACCCGCCCAATACCTGGAGCTATGCGCGGGACCTGCCGGGTTACCAGCAGGACACCGCCAAGGCGCGCGAATTGCTGGCCAAGGCCGGCTTGAAGGACGGCTTCAACACCACCATCTGGACCCGCCCATCGGGCAGCCTGCTCAACCCCAACCCCAGCCTGGGGGCGCAGCTGCTGCAGGCGGACCTGGCCAAGGTCGGCATCAAGGCCGAGATCCGCGTGATCGAATGGGGCGAGCTGATCCGCCGTGCCAAGGCCGGTGAGCATGACCTGTTGTTCATGGGCTGGGCTGGCGACAACGGTGATCCGGACAACTTCCTGACGCCGCAGTTTTCCTGCGCGGCGGTACAGTCCGGGACAAACTTCGCGCGCTATTGCGACAAGACCCTGGACAAGCTGATCAGTGACGGCAAGGCCGTCACCGACCAGGCCCAGCGCAGCAAGCTGTATCACCAGGCCCAGGCGCAGATCCAGCAGCAGGCGCTGTGGCTGCCACTGGCGCACCCGACGGCGGCCGTGCTGGCCCGCAAGGGCGTCGAGGGGTACGCCGTCAGCCCGTTCGGCCGGCAGGACTTTTCCAAGGTGTCTGTAGGTAAATAGGACGCGGCGAGGCTGCTTACATCCAGCCATGCTCGACCATCGACAGCGGCTCTCCCTCGCCGATGATGATGTGGTCGAGCACCCGGACATCCACCAACGCCAGTGACTCCTTGAGGCGCAGAGTCAGGGCGCGGTCAGCCTGGCTCGGGGTCGGGTTTCCGGAAGGGTGATTGTGCGTCAGGATCAGCGCCGCAGCGTTCATGGCTATGGCTCGCTTGACCACTTCGCGCGGATACACCGCCGCGCTGTCGATCGTGCCGCGAAACAGCACCTCGAAACCCAACGGCTGGTGCTTGGTGTCCAGGAACAGGCAACCGAACACTTCCTGGCGCTCATGGCGCAGCTTGGCCTTGAGGTAGCGGCGCACCGACTCGGGATCTTCCATGGCCGGTCCGCGGTTCAGGCGTTCGGCCATGTAGCGGCGGTTCATCTCGATGGAGGCCTGCAGCTGGGCGTATTTGGCAGGCCCCATGCCGAAGTGCTGGCTGAAGGTTTTCTGGTCGGCCTCGAGCAGGGCACGCAGGCCGCCGAAGCGGATCAGCAGGTTGCGCGCGACGTCCACGGCGCTGTGCCCGGCCACGCCGGTGCGCAGGAATATCGCCAGCAGCTCGCCATCGGAAAGACTGCCCGGACCATGCGCCAGCAGGCGCTCACGTGGCCGCTCGGCCTCGGGCCAATCGCGAATACTCATCCCCACTCCCTGTCTATGTGCCTCACTGCTCCATAGCGAGCGCTGTGCTATCTTAGCGCAACTTTTTGCACGGCGACCCGGCCCCGGGAGGCGGTTTCACCGTGGTGTTATTACCAGATGATAAAGGCAGGCCTATGCAGCGGCTGTATCGAAAACGCATCATTCTGGGCGTCGGCGGCGGCATTGCCGCCTACAAGAGCGCCGAGCTGGTACGTAGGCTTCTGGAGCAGGGCGCCGAAGTGCGCGTGGTAATGACCAAGGGTGGCAGCGAGTTCATCACGCCGCTGACGTTGCAGGCGCTTTCCGGCCACCCGGTGCATATGGACCTGCTCGACCCGGCGGCCGAGGCCGCCATGGGTCATATCGAACTGGCCAAATGGGCCGACCTGGTGCTCATTGCCCCGGCCACTGCCGACCTGATGGCGCGCCTGGCGCAGGGCATGGCCAACGACCTGTTGACCACGCTGGTACTGGCCACCGACGCCACCGTGGCCATCGCGCCCGCCATGAACCAGGCCATGTGGCGCGATCCGGCCACTCAGGACAACCTGCACCTGCTGCGCAGCCGTGGCCTGAAAGTCTTCGGCCCGGCCGCCGGCAGCCAGGCCTGCGGCGACATCGGCCTGGGCCGCATGCTCGAAGCCACCGAGCTTGCGCTGTGCGCGGCCGAATGCTTCGAGCACCTGGCCTTGACCGGCAAGCACGTGCTGATCACCGCCGGCCCGACCCAGGAAAACATCGATCCGGTGCGCTACATCACCAACCACAGCTCCGGCAAGATGGGCTTTGCCCTGGCCGAAGCGGCCGTCGAGGCCGGCGCCCGCGTCACTTTGATCTGTGGCCCGGTGCACCTGCCCACGCCCGACCGCGTGACCCGCATCGACGTAGTCAGCGCCCGCGACATGCTCGCCGCCTGCGAAGCCGGCATGCCCTGCGACGTGTTCATCGCATCCGCCGCCGTGGCCGACTATCGCCCCGAAGTAGTGGCCGCGCAGAAGCTCAAGAAAGACCCGGCCAGCGGTGACGGCCTGTTGCTGCAGATGGTGCGCAACCCGGACATCCTGGCGACCATCGCCGGTCGCGCCGATCGCCCTTTCAGCGTCGGCTTCGCTGCCGAAACCGAACACCTGCTCGACTACGCCGCGCGCAAGCTCCAGGACAAGAACCTGGACTTGATCGTGGCCAACGACGTCGCCAACCCCAGCATTGGTTTCAACAGCGAAGAAAACGCCTGCAGCGTGATCGACCGCCAGTTGCACACCACTGCTTTCGCCCAGACCAGCAAGGGCAAGATCGCCCGCCAGCTGGTTTCCTTCATCGCCAAGCGCCTCGATCAGGTTTAACGACAACCATGCACGCCCTTCAAGCCAAGATCCTCGACCCACGCCTGGGCCGGGACTTCCCGCTGCCCCACTACGCCACGCCCGGCTCCGCCGGCCTGGACCTGCGCGCCATGCTGCAGCAGGACACCCTGCTGGCACCTGGGCAAACCCTGCTGATTCCTACCGGCCTGTCGATCTACATCGGCGATCCGGCCCTGGCGGCGCTGATCCTGCCGCGCTCGGGCCTGGGCCACAAGCACGGCATCGTGCTGGGCAATCTGGTCGGTCTGATCGACTCCGATTACCAGGGCGAGCTGATGGTTTCGTGCTGGAACCGTGGCCACACCGAGTTCACCCTGACCGTGGGCGAGCGTATCGCCCAACTGGTATTGGTGCCGGTGGTGCAAGCCCATTTCGAGCTGGTCGACAGCTTCGACGAAAGCCAGCGCGGGACCGGCGGTTTCGGTCACTCCGGCACTCAGTAAACGGCCATGCAGATCAGGCGGCCGTGGCAAAACCACGCCGTTCCACAGCGTTCAATGCGGAGATGACAGGTGAAAGGATTTCCTCGCAATGCCAAGACGGCCGAGCACGGCCAGGCTTCGAACGCACGGCCCAACGCTGGCAACCAGGCGTTGCTGCTCGCCATTGCCGGGGTGCTCGCCGCCCTGCTGCTGATCTGGTTTCTGGTGGTTGCACCGCTGGCCGGCCGCGCCTTCCAGAACGCCGAGGCGAGTGCTGCCGCGCCTTTCACTGCGGGCCTGGACGCTGCGATCGCGCGTCAGGCCGGCCAGGCCGCCGCCCTGGCTCATTCACCTGCACTCATGGCCGCACTGGTCAGCCAGGACCCTGCGGGCATCGCCCAGGCTGCCAATGCCGTGCCGTTGATCGACGGCCTGCAAGGTGTGCGCCTGAACCTGCCGGGGCAGGCCAAGGTCGACCAGCAGGGCGCTGCCCCGATCAACTTTGCCGTACTGGACATGCTCAGCCGCGCCGAACGCGGCGTCGCCACCCCGCCTGAAGCCTACAAGGTCAACGGACGC
Organism: Pseudomonas sp. CFBP 8770; assembly: GCF_014841705.1. Taxonomy (NCBI): domain Bacteria; kingdom Pseudomonadati; phylum Pseudomonadota; class Gammaproteobacteria; order Pseudomonadales; family Pseudomonadaceae; genus Pseudomonas; species Pseudomonas sp. CFBP 8770. The sequence goes on along the minus strand of NZ_JACYUL010000006.1, from coordinate 204,441 downwards.
TGGTGGATCTACACCGTCGCGGCCGTCCAGCAAAGCCCGCAGTCACCCGTACTGGGCACGCTGCTGCTGGGGTTCGACATGCAGCCGCTGGTCAAGGCGCTGGCACTGCCCGACGCCGAGTTCGGCCAGTTGCGCCTGCAGCAAAGCGTTCTGGGCAGCCCTCCGCAGCTGCTGGTCGAGCAAGGCAGCAACACGTCTGCCACACGCTATCCGTACGCGACGTCGAATCCCCACTGGCGCCTGGAATTCAGCCCGGGGCCGTTGTTCCAACCGCCCTTCGCCTGGAGTTCGCTGGGCCTGATGATGCTGGCTGCGGCAATTGCCATTGGCTGCGCGGCGCTGGCAGTGCGTCTTGCCCAGCGCCAGCTGTATGCGCGCATCGAGGCCGATGCGCGGCAACTCGAACAGTTGCTCGACGAGTTGTCCGGCGGCAAGGCGGTCAAGGCGTTCGGCCTCAGCCTGGCGCCGCTCAACGGCCTGGCACAGGGCCTGGCGCGGCTGTCGCTGCGTGAAGCCAGCGTGCAACCCGCTGACAGCACTGCCGCCGCGCCGGCGCCTGCCGCGGACAATTGGACCAATCCGATCTTTCAGGACACCGACATGCTCGACCTCGACGCGGCGGACCCGGTCGCCGATCCGAGCACCCTGCCACCGACACTGCCCCACGGGATCTTTCGCGCCTATGACATCCGCGGCATCGTCGGCAGTACCCTGAATGCCGACACGGCCTACTGGGTCGGCCGCGCCGTCGGTGCGCAAAGCCTGGCCATGGGCGAGGCCAACGTCAATGCCGGCCGGGACGGGCGCCTGTCCGGGCCGGAACTGGTGCAGCCGCTGATCCAGGGTCTGGTCGACGCCGGCTGCCACGTCAGCGACGTGGGCCTGGTGCCGACACCGGCGCTGTACTATGCCAACCACGTGCTGACCGGACGTTCCGGGGTGATGCTCACCGGCAGCCACAACCCGCCCGACTACAATGGCTTCAAGGTGGTGATCGCCGGCGACACGCTGGCCAACGAACAGATCCTGGCATTGCACCAGCGCCTGCTGCACAACGACCTCAGCGAGGGCCAGGGCAGTGTCGAACAGGTGGACATCCTGCCGCGCTATGTCGCACAGATACGCGATGACATCGTGCTCACCCGCCGACTCAAAGTGGTGGTCGATTGCGGCAACGGTGCAGGCGCGGTGGTGGCCCCGGAACTGATCCAGGCCTTGGGTTGCGAGGTCATCCCATTGTTCTGCGAGGTCGACGGGCATTTTCCCAATCACCATCCCGACCCGAGCAAAGCCGCCAATCTGCAGGCGTTGATTGCCAAGGTGGACGAAAGCGGCGCCGACCTGGGCCTGGCCTTCGATGGCGACGCCGACCGTGTGGGCGTTGTGACCAACACCGGTCGCATCATTCATCCCGATCGCCTGTTGATGCTGTTCGCGCGCGATGTGCTGTCGCGCAATCCCGGTGCCGACGTGATCTACGACGTCAAGTGCACGCGTCGTCTGGGCCCGCTGATCAAGGAGCACGGCGGGCGTCCGGTGATGTGGAAGACAGGGCATTCCCTGATCAAGAAAGAGATGAAGCGCACCGGCGCGCTGGTCGCCGGGGAAATGAGCGGGCACATCTTCTTCAAGGAACGCTGGTTCGGCTTCGACGACGGCATCTACAGCGCCGCGCGACTGCTGGAAATCCTCAGCCGGGAAAACCTCAGCGCCGAAGAGGTCTTCGCTGCATTCGCCGACGATGTGTCCACGCCCGAACTGAATATTCCGGTGACCGAAGACAGCAAATTCAGCATCATCGACGCCTTGCACCAAAGCGCCCAGTGGGGCGACGCGCAGCTCACCACCATTGATGGCGTGCGCGTGGACTACCCTAAAGGCTGGGGGCTGGTCCGTGCCTCCAACACCACCCCGGTGCTGGTGACGCGCTTCGAAGCCGAAGACGCCGAGGAACTCGAACGAATCCAGGGCGTCTTCCGTACCCAGCTGTTGAAAGTCGCACCTGACCTGCACCTACCGTTCTGATCACTTGTTTCACTGGAGCCCTGCATGACCCTCGAACGTGATGCCGCCACCAACGTCGCCAAGGTATTGTCCGAAGCGCTGCCCTATATCCGCCGCTTCGTCGGCAAGACCCTGGTGATCAAGTACGGCGGCAACGCGATGGAGAGCGAAGAGCTCAAGACCGGTTTCGCCCGTGACATCGTGCTGATGAAGGCTGTCGGCATCAACCCGGTGGTGGTGCATGGCGGCGGGCCGCAAATCGGCGACCTGCTCAAGCGCCTGTCCATCGAGAGCCATTTCGTCGATGGCATGCGGGTCACAGATGCGCAGACCATGGACGTGGTGGAGATGGTGCTGGGTGGCCAGGTCAACAAGGACATCGTCAACCTGATCAACCGTCACGGCGGCAGCGCCATCGGCCTGACCGGCAAGGACGCCGAGCTGATCCGCGCGCGCAAGCTCACGGTGACTCGCCAGACGCCTGAAATGACCAAGCCGGAAATCATCGACATCGGCCACGTCGGGGAAGTCACCGGGGTCAATACCGATCTGCTGAACATGCTGGTCAACGGCGATTTCATTCCGGTGATCGCGCCCATCGGCGTCGGCCCGGATGGTGAGTCCTACAACATCAACGCCGATCTGGTGGCGGGCAAGGTGGCCGAGGCCCTCAAGGCCGAAAAGCTGATGCTGCTGACCAACATCGCCGGTTTGATGGACAAGGAAGGCAACGTGCTGACCGGCCTGACCACCGAGCAGGTCGCCGGTCTGATCGCGGACGGCACCATCTATGGCGGCATGCTGCCAAAGATCCGCTGCGCACTGGAAGCGGTCCAGGGCGGCGTGACCACCTCGCACATCATCGACGGCCGCGTCCCCAACGCCGTGTTGCTGGAAATCTTCACCGACAGCGGCGTCGGCACCCTGATCAGCAACAAGAAAATCGGTTGATCCGACAGCGGTGCGCCAGACGCACCGCAGCGATCGCCGACGCGGCTCGCGCCGCTGCTACAGAATTCCCGATCCCCTGTAGCAGCAGCACAAGCCGCGTCGGCGGTAAATGCACCCCCGTAGCAGCGGCGCAAGCCGCGTCGCCGGTAAATGCACCCTCGTAGCAGCAGCGCAAGCCGCGTCGCCGGTAAATGCACCCCCGTAGCAGCGGCGCAAGCCGCGTCGCCGGTAAATGCACCCCCGTAGCAGCGGCGCAAGCCGCGTCAGCGGTGAATGCTCCCCTTGTAGCAGCGGCGCAAGCCGCGTCGCCGGTAAATACACCCCCGTAGCAGCGGCGCAAGCCGCGTCGGCGGTAAATGCTCCCCTGTAGCAGCGGCGCGAGCCGCGTCGGCGGTGAATGCACCCCCTGTAGCAGCGGCGCGAGCCGCGTCGGCGGTGAATGCGGTGGACCAGGCAGAACGCGGTGAGGCCCGACACGGCTTGCGTCGCTGCTACAGGGGAGTTTCGAGAAGCTTGACCAATTTCGCTCGCTGCTGCGCGAAGTTGGCGTCGGCTTCGCTGCGCGATTGCTGCAGCTTGTCGATGCGGGTTTGCAGCTCGGTAACTTGGGCCTGCACATCACGCAGCTGGTCGAGCATCGACGTCGATACCTCCTGGCCCGCGCGCTCCTGGGTGGCGGCCTGCCCCTGCAATGTCGCCTGCTGGCCCTGCAAGGTCTGCACGTTTGCCGTGGCCACGGCAATCAGCGCATCGATTTCCGCCCGGCGACGGGCACAGGCCTTGTCCAGTTCTTCTACCGATGGATAGCGCTCGAGCAGCTGCGCATCGGCCTGCGCCTGCACGTCGGCCTGCTGCTTGATACGCAGTTCCTCGGCCGTGGGCGCAGGTGGCACCGTCTGCACCACCCGACCGGTCTGGTTGAGCACCTGATAACCCTTGCCCACGTACTCCGGCGGTACACCCTGGCGGTCCAGTACCGTCACGCCGCGGCTGTCGACATAGCGATAGAGCAGCATGCCCGGCGCTTCGGCGGCCATGAGCGTGGCCGGCAGCAGACCAAGCGCTGCGATCGCCAGCGCCCGCAAACGCACGTGATTAAATACCGTATTGCGCACGGTAGGCTTCGACCGCCGGCAGATGTTGCTTGAGCTGCGCATCGTCGGCGAGAAATTCCAGCACCTGGTTCAGCGAAACGATGCTGACCACCGGCACGGCGAAGTCACGCTCCACCTCCTGGATGGCAGACAGCTCGCCGTTGCCACGCTCCTGGCGATTCAAGGCGATCATGACCCCGGCGGCGGTCGCACCCTGCTGCTGGATGATCTGCATCACTTCACGGATGGCCGTACCGGCGGTGATCACGTCGTCGATGATCAGCACGTTGCCGGCCAACGGCGAGCCGACCAGGCTGCCACCTTCGCCGTGCGCCTTGGCTTCCTTGCGATTGAAGCACCAGGGCACGTCCAGCTGGTGCCGTTCGGCCAGTTGCACGGAAGTGGCGGCCGCCAGGGGAATACCCTTGTAAGCGGGGCCGAACAACACGTCGAAGGCGATGCCGCTGTCGACGATGGCTGCGGCATAATAGCGCGCCAGTTCAGCCAATGCGGCGCCGGTGTTGAACAGGCCGGCATTGAAGAAATAAGGACTGGTACGCCCTGATTTCAGGGTGAATTCGCCGAAACGCAGAACGCCTCGATCAATGGCAAAACGAATGAAGTCGCGCTGATAGGCCTGCATCGAAAAAGTCTCGGATACCACGGATTTAGCTAATTAGGTAGAGCTCGGGTATCATACACGCACAAGATTTTTGGGGCCATGTATGCGGATCATCAGTGTGAACGTCAATGGTATTCAGGCGGCAGTCGAGCGCGGGTTGCTCAGTTGGCTGCAGGCCCAGAATGCCGACGTCATCTGCTTGCAGGACACCCGTGCTTCCGCCTTTGAACTGGACGACGCCGCCTTCCAACTGGACGGCTACTTCCTTTATGCATGCGATGCCGAAGTGCCCGCCCAAGGCGGCGTGGCGCTGTACTCGCGGTTGCAACCCAAGGCGGTCATCAGTGGGCTGGGCTTCGAGACAGCCGACCGCTACGGGCGTTATCTGCAGGCAGATTTCGACAAGCTCAGTATTGCCACCCTGCTGTTGCCCTCGGGCATGAACGGCGATGAAGACTTGAATCAGAAGTTCAAGCTCATGGACGACTTCGGCAAGTATCTGGACAAGCAACGGCGCAAGCGTCGCGAATACATCTACTGTGGCTCGCTGTATGTAGCGCAACAGAAACTCGACATCAAGAATTGGCGCGACAGTCAGCAGTCGCCGGGTTTCCTGGCACCCGAGCGCGCCTGGATGGACGAAATCGTCGGCAACATGGGTTACGTCGACGCATTGCGCGAAGTCAGCCGCGAAGGCGACCAGTACAGCTGGTGGCCCGACAACGAACAGGCCGAGATGCTCAACCTGGGCTGGCGCTTCGACTACCAACTGCTCACACCTGGCCTGCGCCGTTTCGTGCGCAGCGCGCGCCTGCCGCGTCAGCCGCGTTTTTCCCAGCATGCGCCACTGATCGTGGACTACGACTGGACCCTGACGATCTGATCGTCAGGCACAAAAAAGCCGACCCCTCAAGGTCGGCTTTTTTGTTTGCGGCCTGTGGCCGCTCCTACAAACACTGCAAATCCCCTGTGGGAGCGGTCCGTGGCCGCGAAAAGAGCACCGCGTTACGACGATCCTACCGCGTCGCGCCGTCCGCGGCCGATGACCGCTCCCACAGACCTTGCAGATCCCCTGTGGCAGCCCGCTGCTACAGGGGTTACCTCACTCGCCCAGGGCGACTTTCTGCAGGGCGAAGATTTCTTCCATGCCGTGTTGAGCCAGCGCCAGCATGGCGTTCAGCTCGGCGGGCTGGAACGGCGCGCCTTCGGCGGTGCCCTGCACTTCGATGAAGCCACCGGTGCTGGTCATCACCACATTGAGATCGGTCTCGGCTGCGGAGTCTTCCAGGTAGTCCAGGTCCAGGACCGGCTCGCCCTGATACATGCCCACCGATACTGCAGCGATCATCTGCTTGAGTGGATCGCCACCTTTCAGGCCGCCGCGCTTCTTGACCATTTTCAAGGCATCGACCAACGCCACCATGGCACCGGTGATGGACGCGGTACGGGTACCGCCATCAGCCTGGATCACATCGCAATCGACATAGAGGGTGATGTCGCCCAGCTTGCTCATGTCCAGCGCTGCGCGCAGCGAGCGGCCGATCAGGCGCTGGATTTCCAGGGTGCGACCGCCTTGCTTGCCACGGCTGGCCTCGCGTTGGTTACGGTCGCCGGTGGCGCGTGGCAGCATGCCGTATTCGGCCGTCAGCCAACCTTGGCCCTGGCCCTTGAGGAAGCGTGGAACGCCGTTTTCGACGCTGACGGTGCAGATCACCTTGGTGTCGCCGAACTCTACCAGCACAGACCCTTCGGCGTGCTTGGTGTAGTTGCGAGTGATGCGGATCGAGCGGAGCTGATCGGCGGCGCGACCACTTGGACGTTTCATCGGGATACCTGTACTGGACTCAAATCTGACGGGCATTATAGGGCGTCCGACCACGAATTGCCCGCGCGGGGTCGGAGCGGGACATTGTAGATGGCCTCTTCGCGGGCAGAGCGCTCGCGCCCGCCCCGCTGCAACAGTGTGTGCAATGCCATGCGGGGATGGACAAGGCAGCATTGGGAGCCAGCGCCAGGTTGCGCTACAATCCTGCGCCTCGATTCATCCTCCACCGCCTGCGAGGTTTCTCCCCCATGGTGCACAGCATGACCGCCTTCGCCCGCTGCGAACGCGCCGCGGCCCAGGGCACCCTGAGCTGGGAGCTGCGCTCGGTCAATCACCGCTACCTGGAACCGCACCTGCGCCTGCCCGAGGCCCTGCGCGACCTCGAGGGTTCGGTGCGCGAAGCGCTGCGCCAGGGCCTCTCGCGCGGCAAGGTCGAATGCACCCTGCGCTACACCGAGGAAACCGGCGGCCAGCCCCTGCAGGTCGATCGCGAACGCGCCACCCAGCTGATAGCCGCCGCCGAGACCATCGCCAGCTTGATCAAGCAGCCTGCACCGCTCAACCCACTGGAAGTGCTGGCCTGGCCTGGCGTGCTGGTGGCCGATGCCAGCGATCCGCAGGCGCTGAGCACGGCCGCCAACGAACTGTTCGCGCAGGCGCTGGCCGAGCTCAAGAATGGCCGCGTGCGCGAAGGCGCCGAACTGGCCCGGCTGATCAACGACCGGCTCGACGCCATGAGCAGCGAGGTCGCCACCTTGCGCAGCCTGGTCCCACAGATGCTCAGCGCGCAACGGCAGAAGATCCTCGATCGCTGCGCCGACCTCCAGGCCGAACTCGAACCACAGCGCCTGGAGCAGGAAATGGTCCTGCTGGCGCAGAAAAGCGACGTCGCCGAAGAGCTCGACCGCCTCGCTACCCACGTTACCGAAGTGCGGCGCGTGCTCAAGGCCGGCGGCGCCGCCGCCCGGCGCCTGGATTTCCTCATGCAGGAACTCAACCGCGAAGCCAACACCCTGGGCTCCAAAGCCTTCGACCCACGCAGTACGCAGGCTGCCGTCAACCTCAAGGTGTTGATCGAGCAGATGCGTGAACAAGTGCAGAACATTGAGTAAGGCCACCCCGTCATGAACCACAGCACCGGCACCCTTTACATCGTTTCGGCCCCTTCGGGCGCCGGCAAGACCAGCCTGGTCAAGGCCCTGATCGACGCCCAGCCGTCCATTCGCGTCTCGGTCTCGCACACCACCCGCGCCATGCGGCCGGGCGAAGCCTGTGGCGTGAACTACCACTTCGTCGACCGCGAAACCTTCATCGACATGATCGGCCATGGCGATTTCCTGGAGCAGGCCGAAGTGTTCGGCAACCTCTACGGCACGTCCCAGAGCCACCTGCAGCAGACGCTCGACGAGGGCCACGACCTGATCCTGGAAATCGACTGGCAAGGCGCCGAGCAAGTGCGTCGGTTGATGCCCGCAGCGCGCTCGATCTTCATCCTGCCGCCCTCGCAGCTGGCGCTGCGCCAGCGCCTGACCAACCGCGGCACCGACAGCGACGAGATCATCGAGACGCGCATGCGCGAAGCGGTCAGCGAGATGAGCCACTATGTGGAATACGATTACCTGATCATCAACGACGACTTCGCCTCGGCCCTGGAAGACCTGAAAGCAGTGTTTCGCGCCAACCGCCTGCAGCAGCAGGCGCAGCAGCAAAGGCACGGCAATTTGCTGGCCGAGCTGCTTGCCTGAAAACAAAGCTTCCCTAAACGCTGGTGATTTTTTAAACTGTCTAGTCCGCTCGCCCATCCGGGCTGCGCGCATAATCGCATTTGCTACGAGGAAGACCATGGCCCGCGTAACCGTTGAAGACTGCCTAGAACACGTGGATAACCGTTTCGAGCTGGTCATGCTCTCCACCAAGCGCGCTCGCCAACTGGCGACCGGCGGCAAAGAGCCGAAAGTGGCGTGGGAAAATGACAAGCCTACCGTGGTAGCCCTGCGTGAAATCGCTGAAGGCCTGATCAACTATGCTGTTATTGCCGAAGCTGAAATCGTTGAAGACGAGCCCCTGTTCGCAGCGTTCGAAGACGAGGCCAACGAGGCCGTCTGAGTCCATGCCCGGTCGACGCTGTACGGCGCGAGGTTCTATCCCACATCGGCAGGAGGTTTTCCCTTGCCGAGCATAGACGCCCTCGCCGATCGCCTGTCGACCTACCTCGGCAAGGAACAGGTCAACCTGGTCCGCCGAGCGTACTTCTACGCCGAACAAGCCCACGACGGCCAACGCCGTCGCAGTGGTGAAGCCTACGTCACGCATCCGCTGGCGGTGGCAGGCATTCTCGCCGACATGCACATGGACCATCAGAGCCTGATGGCGGCCATGCTGCACGATGTGATCGAAGACACCGGTATCGCCAAGGAAGCACTCAGTGCCCAGTTCGGCGAAACCGTGGCCGATCTGGTCGACGGGGTCAGCAAGCTGACCCAGATGAACTTCGAGACCAAGGCCGAGGCCCAGGCGGAAAACTTCCAGAAGATGGCCATGGCCATGGCCCGGGATATCCGTGTGATCCTGGTCAAGCTGGCCGACCGCCTGCACAACATGCGCACCCTCGAGGTGCTGTCCGGCGAAAAGCGCCGGCGCATCGCCAAGGAAACCCTGGAGATCTACGCGCCCATCGCCAACCGCCTGGGCATGCACAACGTGCGCGTCGAATTCGAGGACCTGGGCTTCAAGGCCATGTACCCGATGCGCTCGGCGCGTATCTACCAGGCCGTCAAGCGCGCCCGGGGCAATCGCAAGGAACTGGTCAACAAGATCGAGCAGTCCCTGGCCCATTGCCTGTCGGTGGATGGCATCGAGGGCGATGTCAGCGGGCGGCAGAAACACATCTATGGCATCTACAAGAAGATGCGCGGCAAGCGCCGCGCCTTCAACGAGATCATGGACGTGTACGCTTTCCGCATCGTGGTCGACAAGGTCGACACCTGCTACCGCGTGCTCGGCGCCGTGCACAACCTGTACAAGCCGCTGCCGGGTCGCTTCAAGGACTACATCGCGATCCCCAAGGCCAACGGCTACCAGTCGCTGCACACCACCTTGTTCGGCATGCACGGGGTGCCCATCGAAATCCAGATCCGCACCCGTGAAATGGAAGAGATGGCCAACAACGGCATCGCGGCCCATTGGCTGTACAAGTCCAGTGACGACGAACAGCCCAAGGGCACCCATGCCCGTGCCCGTCAATGGGTCAAGGGCGTGCTGGAAATGCAGCAGCGCGCGGGCAACTCGCTGGAATTCATCGAGAGCGTGAAGATCGACCTGTTCCCGGACGAGGTCTACGTGTTCACGCCCAAGGGTCGCATCATGGAGCTGCCCAAAGGCTCCACGGCGGTCGACTTCGCCTATGCGGTGCACACCGACGTGGGCAACAGCTGCATCGCCTGCCGCATCAATCGACGTCTGGCCCCGCTCTCCGAGCCGTTGCAGAGCGGCTCGACGGTGGAAATCGTCAGCGCACCCGGCGCCAGGCCCAACCCGGCCTGGCTCAACTTCGTGGTCACCGGCAAGGCCCGCACGCACATTCGCCATGCCTTGAAGCTGCAGCGTCGATCCGAGTCGGTGAACCTGGGCGAGCGCCTGCTCAACAAGGTGCTCAATGGTTTCGACAGCGCGCTGGACACGATTCCCGCCGAGCGCATCCAGGCGATGCTGGCCGAGTACCGCCTGGAGCTCATCGAAGACCTGCTCGAAGACATCGGCCTGGGCAACCGCATGGCCTATGTGGTGGCTCGACGCCTGCTGGCGACCGATGGCGGCGAGCAACTGCCCAGCCCCGAAGGGCCGCTGGCCATTCGCGGCACCGAGGGCCTGGTGCTCAGTTATGCCAAGTGCTGCACGCCGATTCCCGGCGATCCCATCGTCGGTCACCTGTCGGCGGGCAAGGGCATGGTGGTTCACCTGGAAAACTGCCGCAACATCAGCGAAATTCGCCACAACCCGGAAAAGTGCATCCAGTTGGGCTGGGCCAAGGACGTCACGGGCGAGTTCAATGTCGAACTGCGCGTGGAGCTCGAACACCAGCGCGGCCTGATCGCGCTGCTGGCCAGCAGCGTCAACGCGGCCGATGGCAACATCGAGAAAATCAGCATGGACGAACGCGATGGCCGCATCAGCGTGGTCCAGCTGGTGGTCAGCGTGCACGACCGGGTGCACCTGGCCCGCGTGATCAAGAAACTGCGCGCCCTGGCAGGCGTCACCCGTCTCACGCGCGTGCGTGCCTGAGGCGCAGAACCTTCATTTCAAGGAGCTGTTCATGACCAAGACCGTAATCACCAGCGACAAGGCCCCGGCCGCCATCGGCCCCTATTCCCAAGCCATCAAGGCTGGCAATACCGTCTACATGTCCGGCCAGATCCCACTGGATCCCACCACCATGGAGCTGGTCGAAGGTTTCGAAGCCCAGACCGTGCAGGTCTTCGAGAACCTCAAGTCGGTGGCCGAGGCGGCCGGTGGTTCGTTCAAGGACATCGTCAAGCTCAACATCTTCCTGACCGACCTGGGCCATTTCGCCACGGTCAACGAAGTGATGAGCCGCTATTTCCAGCAGCCCTACCCGGCCCGTGCCGCCATTGGCGTTGCCGCCCTGCCCAAAGGCGCGCAGGTTGAAATGGACGCTATCCTGGTCATCGAATAAGCCGCTTCGCGCGCTGCGGCCACTGGCTGCAGCGCCATTCGCCAGCAAGGACTTCCTTCATGCGTCACGCGCTCGCCCTATCTCTGGCCGCCCTGTTCCTGGGCGGCTGCGCCAGCCACGAAAACGTGGACCCCAACGGCGTCTGGATCAATCAGAAAGCCATCGATGCCGCGGCCAAGGGCGCAAGCCTGCGCCAGGCGCTGCTGGCCAACGGCCCGACTTTGGAGTGGTCGATCGACACCGTGGCCGGCCAGGCCCGGTTCAGCAATGGCTTCGAAGAAGGCGAAGGCAAGCTGCTGCCTCAGGCCGACGGCCAGCTCAAGGTGGACTTCTACGGTAACGGCGAAGACACCCTGAAGGTCGACGGCGATACCCTGCAGCAGGCAGCGAGCGATAACGCTCCGGTGCAGACGTTCAGCAAGTCGGCGACGCCCGTGCGTGCGGACACGCCAGCGGGCAGCACCTTCGAGCAGGCGCTGTACACCGCCTACATGGGTGGCGACTGGAAAGTGGTCGAGGGCCCGGGCAAGGGCGGCGTGGCGCATTTCCTTCCAGACGGACGCATCGATGGACTGGCCGGCCTGGATCGCTACGCCCTGTGCCTGGCGGGCGACTGCGCCGCCATGAGCGGCGAGTTCGACAGCATGTGGCTGGAGCAGCAACAGCGTGGCAATGCGTTCATTTTTCGTCGCAACGGCAATCAGCTGGAAATCCTGCAGGCGCTCAACCAGGCCCAGGATGACGAAATGCCCAACCTGGTGCCCGGCACCCGGCGCTGGTTGCTCAGCAAGTAACACCAGGCGAATGCACGACTATCGTTCCAGCAAGGCCGCGTACCCTTCACGGTAGGTAGGGTACTGCGGCAGCCAGCCCAGCGCCTTGGCGCGCGCATTGCTGCACCGCTTGGAACCGGTGCGGCGAATGCTCTGGGTCTGCGACCGATGGGTGACGCCAAGGTAGCTGCGCAGCCATTCCACGACCTCGTGCAGGGCCGTCGGGGCATCGTCGACACCTATATAGCAATCATTGAGCACCTCATCCCGGGCGTCCGCCTGCAGCAGAAACGCCAGCAGGCCGGCGGCGTCATCTGCGTGAATGCGGTTGCCGTACAGCGGCGGCTGCGACGCGACCTGATACCCCTCACGTACCTGAGCGGCCAACCGCTCACGGCCAGGACCATAGATGCCGGTCAAGCGCACGATGGTTGCGGGAGCCGGGGCATTCAGCGCCAGTTGCTCGGCCTTGCACATCAGTTGCCCGGAAAACCCGCTCGGCGCTGCCGGCGAGGTTTCATCGACCCATTCCCCCTCGGTCTGTCCGTACACACTGCTGCTGGACACGAAGAAGATTCGCCTGGGCGTCTGCTGGTTGTCTGCCAACCAGGCCAATACGTGACGCAGACCGTCGACATAGGCGGCCTGATAACCCGCCTCGTCATGCTGCGTGGCGGCCACGCAATACAGCAGGTAATCCAGGGGCTCCCGTGGCCAGGCATCGGGGCATCGAGCCTGGTGCAGGTCGGCGGCGACGCCGAGCACGCCGGCGGGCAACCGCTCGACCTGCCGCCGCAGGCCGTGCACGCGCCAGTCCAGCGCCAACAGACGGCGGGCAACGCGACTGCCGATATCGCCGCAGCCGGCAATCAATACAGTGGGTGAGGTCATGCGCAAGGCTCCTGAAAGTCAGGCGTCGAGCCTACCCGCGCCGGGGCTTTTGCGGCCAGCGGAATTAAATAAGTTACATTATTACTTTTGCTAACAAGAATTACTTGCAATAATACTTCCCCAATCTGTTCTCGGTCTTTCGCGAGGCCTTGCAGAACGTTGACCCCTTTTCTCTCTTCTCAGGTCCGGCCAGCATGATTCGCAAACACCCTTCCGCTTCGCCAAACCAGCCACGCGCATGGCGCGCCATTGCAGCGTTGCTGCTGGGCCTGGCCATCGCCCCGCTGTCATTCGCCGACGCCACCGCTCCGAACACTGCACCCAACACGGCGCCCGCCAGCACCGCGGCACCGGCCAATGCCGTGCCTGCCGCAGCTCCTGCGCAGGGATCGGAGCAGCTGGCCCCGGCGCCGGCCGAGCAGGCGCTGGTCGAAGACACCACCCTGGGCATGGGCCACGACCTGTCTCCCTGGGGCATGTACCAGAACGCCGACATCGTGGTGAAGGCCGTGATGATCGGCCTGGTCATCGCCTCGATCATCACCTGGACCATCTGGATCGCCAAGGGCTTCGAGCTGTTGGGCGCCAAGCGTCGCCTCAAGGGTGAAATTGCCGCGTTGAAGAAGGCTGCCAACCTCAAGCAGGCAAGCGAAACCGCCACCCGCAAGGGCACGCTGGCCAACCTGCTGGTACACGACGCGCTCGAAGAAATGCACCTGTCGGCCAATGCCCGCGAGCGTGAAGGCATCAAGGAGCGCGTGAGCTTCCGTCTCGAGCGCCTTGTAGCTGCCTGCGGCCGCAACATGAGCATGGGCACCGGCGTGCTGGCCACCATCGGTTCCACCGCACCCTTCGTCGGCCTGTTCGGCACCGTATGGGGCATCATGAACAGCTTCATCGGCATCGCCAAGACCCAGACCACCAACCTGGCGGTCGTCGCACCCGGCATCGCCGAAGCCCTGCTGGCCACGGCCCTGGGCCTGGTCGCGGCCATTCCCGCGGTGGTCATCTACAACGTCTTCGCCCGCTCCATCGCCGGCTACAAGGCGCAGGTATCGGATGCTTCGGCGCAGGTGCTGCTGCTGGTCAGCCGTGACCTCGACCACCAGCCAGGCGAGCGCGCAGCTCAGCCGCAGATGGTCAAGGTGGGCTGACCTATGGGCCTGCACCTGAACGAAGGCGGCGATGATCTCGCCGAGAACCATGAAATCAACGTGACGCCGTTCATCGACGTCATGCTGGTGCTGCTGATCATCTTCATGGTCGCCGCCCCCCTGGCGACCGTGGACATCAAGGTCGACCTGCCCGCGTCCACCGCCAAACCGGCGCCGCGGCCCGAGAAGCCGGTATTCTTGAGCGTCAAGGCCGATCAGAACCTGTACGTGGGCGATGACCGCATCGAGCGTGCGCAACTGGGCCAGATCCTCGACGCCAAGACCCACGGCAACAAGGACACGACCATCTTCTTCCGGGCCGACAAGGGCGTGGATTACGGCGACCTGATGGAAGTGATGAACACCCTGCGCGGCGCGGGCTACCTGAAGGTAGGCCTGGTCGGACTCGAGACGGCAGCCAAGCAATGATCACGACGCGCCAGAAAACGACGCGTTATGGTGCCAGCCTGGCGGTAGTCCTCGGCGTGCATGCAGTTGCCGTGGTGATTGCCTTGAACTGGCCCGCGCCGCAGCCTATCGAGCTGCCGCCGCAGGCCATGATGGTGGAGATGGCGCCGCTGCCCGAGCCTGCGCCACCGCCGCCACCCCAGGTCGTCACACCCCCTCCGCCGCCTGAACCGGTGGTCGAGGACCCGTTGCCGAAGCTGGTCGAAGCGCCCAAGCCGACCATCTCCGTGCCCAAGCCGACGCCGCCCAAGCCCAAGCCCAAACCGCAGCCGCCCAAGGTCGAGAAGAAACCCGAACCGCCCAAGGAGCAACCGCCGGCCGAACAGACCGTCGACAGCCGCCCTGCTCCCCCGCAACCGGCCAAGCCGGCAGCGCCCGCGCCAAGTGTGCCATCCAACAGCAATGCACTGCCCAGCTGGCAGAGCGACCTGCTGCGTCATCTGGCCAAGTACAAGAAGTACCCCGAAGACGCGCGTCGCCGCGGCATGACCGGGGTCAACCGCTTGCGCTTCGTGGTGGACGCCGACGGCAAGGTGTTGTCGTATTCCCTGGCGGGCGGTTCTGGCAGTGCCGCACTGGATCGCGCGACCATGGAGATGATCCGTCGGGCGCAACCCTTGCCCAAGCCGCCGGCGGAAATTCTGGTCAATGGCAGCCTGGAAGTGGTCGCACCTTTCGTCTACTCGCTGGACAAGCGCTGAATCGCGGATATTGATGCGGTTCGGCACGGTTGATAACGTGCGTCTATCGGTTGCAGCCGCTATGCTGGGCTCGCAACTTCATGGACGCACGTTATGACCCTCACAGAATTGCGCTACATCGTTACCCTGGCCCAGGAACAGCACTTCGGCCACGCCGCCGAACGCTGCCACGTCAGCCAGCCTACCCTGTCGGTAGGCGTCAAGAAGCTTGAGGACGAGCTCGGCGTGCTGATCTTCGAACGCAGCAAGAGCGCCGTGCGCCTGACCCCGGTGGGTGAAGGCATCGTCGCCCAGGCACAGAAGGTGCTAGAGCAGGCCCAGGGCATTCGCGAACTGGCCCAGGCCGGCAAGAACCAGCTGACTGCCCCGCTCAAGGTCGGCGCCATCTACACCGTCGGCCCGTATCTGTTCCCGCACCTGATTCCGCAGCTGCACCGCGTTGCGCCGCAGATGCCGCTGTACATCGAGGAAAACTTCACTCACATCCTGCGCGACAAGCTGCGCAATGGTGAGCTGGACGCCGTGATCATCGCGCTGCCGTTCAATGAAGCCGATGTGCTGACCCTGCCGCTCTACGACGAGCCGTTCTACGTGCTGATGCCTGCCGACCACCCGTGGACGCGCAAGGAAACCATCGACTCGGGCCTGCTCAACGACAAGAGCCTGCTGCTGCTGGGTGAAGGCCACTGCTTCCGTGACCAGGTGCTGGAAGCCTGCCCCACCCTGACCAAGGGTTCGGAGGGTGCCAAGCACACCACCGTCGAGTCCAGTTCGCTGGAAACCATTCGGCACATGGTCGCGTCGGGTTTGGGTGTTTCGATCCTGCCGCTGTCGGCAGTCGACAGCCATCACTACGCCCCCGGCATCATTGAAGTCCGCCCACTGACCCCGCCGACGCCGTTCCGCACCGTGGCCATCGCCTGGCGCGCGAGCTTCCCGCGACCCAAGGCGATCGAGATCCTCGCCGACTCGATCCGCCTGTGTTCGGTGGCCAAACCGGTGGGCCGCGACACGCCATGACCGAGCTGGCTCAGGTAGCGGTCACTGCGCTCAAGGGCGTGGGCGATGCCATGGCGGAAAAACTCGCCAAGGTCGGTCTTGAAAACCTGCAGGACGTGTTGTTCCACTTGCCCCTGCGCTATCAGGACCGTACCCGCGTGGTGCCGATCGGCGCGCTGCATCCCGGCCAGGATGCGGTCATCGAAGGTGTAGTCAGTGGTGCCGACGTGTCCATGGGCAAGCGGCGCAGCCTGCTGGTGCGCCTGGGCGACGGCAGTGGCTCGTTGAGCCTGCGCTTCTATCACTTCAGCAATGCTCAAAAGGAGGCGCTCAAGCGCGGCACGCACCTGCGTTGCTACGGCGAAGCGCGGCCCGGCGCTTCGGGGCTGGAGATCTACCACCCCGAATACCGCGTCCTGACCGGTGAAGAAGACATTCCGGTCGAACAGAACCTGACGCCGATCTACCCGACCACCGAAGGCCTGACCCAGCAGCGTCTGCGCCAGCTCTCCCAGCAGGCCCTCGACCTGCTGGGGCCGCGCAGCCTGCCCGACTGGTTACCTCTGGAGCTGGCGCGCGAGCATCGACTGGCGCCGCTGGACGAAGCGATCCGCTACCTGCATCGGCCACCGCAGGACGCCGATCTCGAGGAACTTGCGGTCGGTCATCACTGGGCTCAGCACCGCCTGGCCTTCGAAGAGCTGCTGACCCACCAGCTTTCGCAGCAACGCCTGCGCGAAAGCCTGCGCGCCCAGCGCGCACCCGTCCTGCCCCTGGCCAAAGACTTGCCGGGGCGCTACCTGCACAACCTGGGTTTTGCACCGACCGGGGCGCAGCGTCGGGTCGGTGCGGAAATCGCCTACGACCTGAGTCAGCCGGAGCCGATGCTGCGCCTGGTGCAGGGCGACGTCGGCGCCGGCAAGACGGTGGTGGCCGCCCTGGCTGCGCTGCAGGCGCTGGAGGCGGGCTATCAGGTTGCCCTGATGGCGCCGACCGAGATTCTCGCCGAACAGCATTTCATTACCTTCCAGCGCTGGCTCGAACCGCTGGGCATCGAAGTCGCGTGGCTGGCCGGCAAGCTCAAGGGCAAGGCGCGGGTCAGTGCACTGGAACGTATCGTCGGCGGCGCGCCCATGGTGGTGGGTACCCATGCGCTGTTTCAAGCCGAGGTGCAGTTCGCCCGCCTGGCCCTGGTGATCATCGATGAGCAGCATCGTTTCGGCGTGCAGCAACGTCTGGCGCTGCGGCAGAAAGGCGTGGGCGGCACCCTGTGCCCGCACCAGTTGATCATGACCGCCACGCCCATCCCGCGGACCTTGGCCATGAGCGCCTACGCCGACCTCGACACCTCCGTACTCGACGAGCTGCCACCCGGGCGCACGCCGGTCAACACCGTGCTGGTGGCCGACAGCCGTCGCCCCGAAGTGGTGGAGCGGGTGCGTGCCGCTTGTGCCGAAGGCCGCCAGGCCTATTGGGTCTGCACCTTGATCGAGGAATCCGAAGAGCTGACCTGCCAGGCCGCGCAGAGCACCTTCGAAGAACTGACCCTGGCCCTCGGCGAGCTGCGCGTCGGGCTGATCCACGGGCGCATGAAGCCGGTCGAGAAGGCCGCAGTGATGGCGCTGTTCAAGGCCGGCGAACTGCAGCTGCTGATCGCTACCACGGTGATCGAAGTCGGGGTCGATGTACCCAACTCCAGCCTGATGATCATCGAGAACCCGGAACGCCTCGGGCTTGCCCAGCTTCACCAGTTGCGCGGTCGAGTCGGTCGCGGCAGTGCCGCCAGCCACTGCGTGCTGCTCTACCACCCCCCACTGTCGCAGATCGGTCGGGAACGGCTGGGCATCATGCGCGAGACCAATGACGGCTTCGTGATCGCCGAAAA
This sequence comes from Pseudomonas sp. CFBP 8770, assembly GCF_014841705.1. Classification (NCBI taxonomy): domain Bacteria; kingdom Pseudomonadati; phylum Pseudomonadota; class Gammaproteobacteria; order Pseudomonadales; family Pseudomonadaceae; genus Pseudomonas; species Pseudomonas sp. CFBP 8770. Next base: position 186,381 of record NZ_JACYUL010000006.1, on the reverse strand, counting down.
GGACCTGCAGCTGCGGGGCCCTGGCGAGATGCTCGGCACCCGGCAGACCGGACTGCTGCAGTTCAAGGTCGCCGACCTGATGCGCGACGCCGACCTGCTGCCGGCCGTGCGCGATGCCGCTCAAATGCTGATCGAACGCTGGCCCGGGCATGTCACGCCACTGCTCGAACGCTGGCTGCGCCATGGACAGCAATACGGTCAAGTCTGACGCGCGCCGGAAACTTGCGCGATAGAGGTCTCGGTTTCCCAGGCAAGCTGAGTATACTGAGACGAATGTAGGACAATGGATGCAGACCATGAATGAATATGCGCTGGAAGCCGTCACTCAGCACGCCCCCTCGGTGATCCAGAAGATGCTCGACGATTTCGGCATCGCCTGGACCAAGGTGGACGCCAAGCACGTGACCGCTGCCGATGCCAGTCGCACGATCCAGGCCGTGCTGCTGGCCGATGCGATCGGTGCGCTCATGGTGCTGTTTCCGCAGAGCAAGCTGCTGGACCTCAGCCGCCTGGCCGAATTGACTGGGCGCAAGCTCACTGCGGTGCCCGAAGAGCGCCTGATGAAGATGCTGGGCAAGCACCAGCTGACCGTGCTTCCGGCCCTGCCGATCCTGACCAGCTCGCCGTGCCTGTACGATGAGCGCCTGATGCTCGAACCCACGTTGCTGATCAGTTCCGGGGAGCCGGGTGTCTGGCTGCAGCTCAGCGGCGACGATTTCCGCAAGATGCTTACCAAAGCCAGCTCGGGCGTCTTTGGCGAACCGCTGGCCAATGTCCGCCCCAACCTCGATCGTCCCGACGACGACAGCCAGGAAATCGACCGCGCCGTGCAGAATTTCACCGCACGGCGAATTCAGCAGCGCCTGGAGTCGACCATCGAGATTCCACCGCTGGCGGCCACTGCGCAGAAAATCATCAAGCTGCGTGTCGACCCCAACGCCACCATCGACGACATCACCGGCGTGGTCGAAACCGACCCGGCGCTGGCCGCGCAAGTGGTCAGCTGGGCCGCTTCGCCCTACTACGCGTCACCGGGCAAGATTCGTTCGGTGGAAGATGCCATCGTCCGCGTGCTGGGTTTCGACCTGGTCATCAACCTGGCGCTGGGCCTCGCCCTGGGCAAGACCATGAGCCTGCCCAAGGATCACCCTCAGCACGCCACACCCTACTGGCACCAGTCCATCTACGTCGCGGCGGTGATCGAGGGTCTGACCCGCGCCATGCCGCGGGCCAGCCGCCCGGAAGCAGGCCTCACCTACCTGGCCGGCCTGCTGCACAACTTTGGCTACCTGCTGCTTGCCCACGTCTTTCCGCCGCATTTTTCCCTGATCTGTCGCCACCTCGAAGTCAATCCGCATCTGCAACATGACTTCGTCGAGCAGCATCTGCTGGGTGTCACCCGCGAGCAGATGGGCGCCTGGCTGATGCGCTATTGGGAAATGCCGGAAGAGCTGAGCACGGCGCTGCGCTTTCAGCATGACCCTGGCTACACCGGTGAGCACGCCGCCTACGCCAACCTGGTCTGCCTGGCCATCCGCTTGCTGCGCAGCCGCGGCATCGGCAGCGGCGAGCAGCATATTCCGGACGCCCTGTTCGAACGCCTGGAGCTGAGCCGAGACAAGGCCGAAGATGTCGTGAGCAAGGTGCTGGAAGCCGAAGCGCTGTTGCGCGAGCTGGCCCACCAGTTCGACTGACCGGTGCGCGGGTGCCTCAGCGCTTTTTCGGCTTGAGGTATTTCATCGCGCCCTGGAACCACACGACCAGTGCCGGATTGCCCTTGATCTGAATGTGCTTGTCCTGGATGCCTTGCATGAAGGCCAGCTGTTTATTGCTGGCTTGCAAGGTGTCGTAGCCGTATCCGGCATCCCTGAAGGCAATCGCGAACGCCGGCTGCGCCACGCTGCCGCTGCGGCTGGTCACGCGTTGATCACGCACGGTGAAGTGCCGGGCGATCTTGCCGTCCAGTGTCTGCAACTGGAACACCAGGTCCTTGTCCTTGAGTTGCTGAGTGAATGCGGGGTTGTTGCGGCTGGCGCGGGCCATCATCAGGCCCATGGCCCAGAGCAGAAGGCGGAATTTCATGGCGAGGTCTCGGCGCGGTAAAGTGCTGGCGAGTGTACCGGCAATGCCTTGCTCAAGGCAGTCCGGCTACCGCTGGGCACGATGTTTGGCAGGTATGCCGGCAGTGGTGGCGGCGCGTACGTCGCAGGCACCCGGCGAACCGGGTGCCATGGCGGGCTGCGCTCAGCGGCGCGGCAGCGGACACCTCACTTGGTGGTGTTCACGCTGTCCTTGAGAGATTTCCCAGGCTTGAAGGCGACGGTATTGCTGGCCTTGATCTTCACCGGCTCGCCGGTCTGCGGATTCTTGCCGGTGCGGGCGCCGCGGTGACGCTGGATGAAGGTGCCGAAGCCCACCAGGGTGACACTGTCCTTGCGATGCAGTGCACCGGTGATTTCTTCGAGTACGGCATTCAAGACGCGGTTGGCCTGTTCCTTGGTCAGGTCCGCTTTTTCAGCAATGGCATCTACGAGCTCTGGTTTACGCATGGTGAAGCCTCTCATTGACGGTTTTTGTTTTTATTGGCGGCTGCCTGGAGGACGGCGACGCCCAACTCGCCGCAGGCTCTACGCTGCGGCAGACGGAGTGAGAATGGCACGCTGCACGAGGGCGCGCCAGTGTCTGCCACGGGTTTGTTGCGGCCAGATGCCGGTTATTCCGACAGAACGGCGCCGATCCGCGCGCCGGGCCTGCCTGTGGGTGGCGATCAGCCGATCTCGATCATTTCGAAATCCATCTTGCCCACGCCACAATCAGGGCACAGCCAGTCTTCGGGCACGTCTTCCCAGCGGGTTCCGGGAATGATCCCATCCTCGGGCCAGCCATCGGCTTCGTTGTAGATCAGGCCACAGACGATACATTGCCACTTCTTCATCATTTCCCCTTGGTATTCAGGCGGTCTGGCAGGCGCTCGATGGTGTGACGTTGTCGCCCGGCTCTCGCGGTTTGTACTGATCAACGCCGTGCGATGCAAGCTTCATCAGGTGCGGGCGGCCAATCGGCGCCGGCAAACATGATAAGCTCGGCGTCTTTCCGGCCGACCCGATTCACTACCGTGCCCCATTCAGGATACCCCTCCCCCGATTGGCAATGCCTGGCCGATGCCGAACCGCTGGTACACGACTGGCTGTTCGACCCGGGCTCCCTGACCCGCCGCTTGATCCAGCTCAGCGATGATCATTTCGGCGTCAGCGTGCTGCTGCAGGATTGGCAGCCGCTACGCGATGAAGAGTGCCTGATGCTGGGTGTGCCGTCGGCCAGCCAGGGTTGGGTGCGCGAGGTCTGCCTGCTCGGCCACGGCCAGCCATGGGTGTTCGCCCGCAGCGTGGCGGCGCGCAGCAGCCTGCAGGCCAGCGACCTGGATCTGCAGGCGCTGGGCAACCGTTCGCTCGGCGAGCTGTTGTTCTGCGACCCGGCGTTCGTCCGCGGCCCCATCCAGACCTGCCGCTACCCGGCCCGGTGGCTGCCCGCGCAGCAGGCTGGCGAGGGCCTGTGGGCGCGGCGTTCGCGTTTCGACCGCGGCCCGTTGGCGGTACTGGTTGCCGAAGTATTCCTGCCGCCGCTGTGGCAAGCCGTTCGTACCCAAATGGAGAGCCGTTGATGTACCAGAGCCTGCTCAAGTCGCTGAACCGGCTGAACCCGCGCGCCTGGGATTTCGTTCAGCTCACGCGCATGGACAAGCCCATCGGCGTCTACCTGCTGCTCTGGCCGACGCTGTGGGCCCTGTGGATCGCCGGCGAAGGACGGCCTTCGCTGGCCAATCTGGTGATTTTCGTGGCCGGCGTGGTGTTGATGCGTGCGGCTGGCTGCGTGATCAACGATTTCGCCGACCGCAAGGTCGACGGGCACGTCAAGCGTACCGAAGCGCGGCCACTGGTCAGCGGCAGGATCAGCAGCAAGGAAGCACTGGTGTTCTTTGCCGTACTGGTCAGCATCAGTTTCATTCTGGTGCTGTGCACCAACGCGCAGACCATCGGCCTGTCGGTCGGTGGCCTGGTATTGGCGGCGAGCTACCCGTTCATGAAGCGCTACACCTACTACCCACAGGTAGTGCTGGGCATGGCGTTCTCGTGGGGCATGCTGATGGCGTTCACTGCCGAAACCGGCGAGCTGCCAGCCGCCGCCTGGCTGCTGTGGATCGCCAACCTGCTGTGGACGGTGGCCTACGATACCTACTACGCCATGACCGACCGCGACGACGACCTGCGCATCGGGGTGAAGTCCACCGCCATCCTGTTCGGTGCTGCCGATCGGTTGATCATCGTCATGCTCCAGGGGCTGGCGCTGGCCTGCCTGCTGCTGGCCGGCGCGCGGTTCGGCCTCGGCGGCTGGTTTCATGCAGGCCTGGCGGTAGCCGCCGTGTGCTTCGGCTGGCAGTGGTGGCACAGCCGCGAGCGCGAGCGGATGGCCTGTTTCAGGGCGTTTCTGCACAACCACTGGGTGGGCCTGGCGATCTTCGTCGGTATTGTGCTCGACTATGCGTTGCGTTGAGGGGCCTTGGGTTGCTGCCGTCCCTGGCAGTCGCAGCGTATCGAGCCAGGCCGGTCAGTCTTCTACAGGGCGCGCCACTTGCCAGGCATTTTCCTTCTTGCCATCGCCACTGGTTTCGCCGGGCTTCTTGTCGCCCTTGTAGGTGTACAGCGGACTGCCCATGTACGCCCACTGCAAGCTGCCGTCGTCGCGGCTGAGCACGGTCCAGTCGCCGTCGTCGCTGGCGCCCTTGTCGGCCATCAGCGGCGGCCAGTTCTTCGCGCAGTCGGCGTTGCACGTCGATTTGCCGTCTTCGTCCTCGGCGTAGGTGTAGAGCGTCATGCCGCGACCATCGACGAACGCCTTGCCCGGTTCCAGGCGCGGGTGATCGGCGGCCATCGCCATGCCGGACAGCGTCAGCGCCAGGGCGCCACACAGGGCCGTCCAGGCCGAAGTCGTGCGAGTCTTCATGAGTGCTTCTCGTCTTCAATGAACAGGGATTTACAGCTTAGTACAGTCTGACTAATTTGATACGCTCGAACACCTGTCACACGACTGCAATAATTGCGTTATCTAATGCGGCGCATGACAGGGTAATGACAAGAGGTTCGCACAATGGCTGGCAGGAGCATTCTCATCGTCGACGATGAGGCACCGATCCGCGAAATGATCGCCGTGGCCCTGGAAATGGCAGGCTACGACAGCCTGGAGGCGGAGAACGCGCAGCAGGCCCACGCGATCATCGTCGACCACAAACCCGATCTCATCCTGCTCGACTGGATGCTGCCCGGCACCTCGGGCATCGAATTGGCCCGGCGCCTCAAGCGCGACGAGCTGACCGGCGATATCCCGATCATCATGCTCACCGCCAAGGGTGAGGAAGACAACAAGATCCAGGGCCTGGAAGTCGGTGCCGACGACTACATCACCAAGCCGTTCTCGCCGCGCGAACTGGTGGCCCGGCTCAAGGCCGTGCTGCGCCGAGCCGGCCCCAGCGATGGCGAATCGCCGATCGAAGTCGGCGGCCTGCTGCTCGACCCGATCAGCCATCGCGTCACCATCGACGGCAAGCCCGCCGAAATGGGCCCCACCGAATACCGCCTGTTGCAGTTCTTCATGACCCACCAGGAGCGTGCCTACACCCGCGGGCAGCTGCTCGACCAGGTCTGGGGTGGCAACGTCTATGTCGAGGAGCGCACCGTGGACGTGCATATCCGTCGTCTGCGCAAAGCCCTGGGTGACGCCTACGAAAATCTGGTACAAACCGTGCGCGGCACCGGTTACCGCTTCTCCACCAAGAGCTGAACCGGCAGGCTTTCACAGCAAAGGATGCGCTATACGTGAAACAAGACTGGTATGCCACCCTGGTGCGTCACATGCTGCTGCTGGTGGCGGGGTGCCTGTTGGTCGGGATGCTCACCGGCCACTACGGCTGGTGTCTGGCAGCAGGCCTGGCGGTGTACCTGGCCTGGACCCTCAAGCAACTGTTGCGTCTGCACCGCTGGCTGCGCGAGCACCAGCCGGATCAGCCGCCGCCCGACGGTTATGGCCTGTGGGGCGAGGTATTCGACAGCATCTATCACATGCAGCGCCGCGATCAGCGCGCGCGGGGGCGGCTGCAGGCCGTGATCGATCGCGTGCAGGAGTCCACCGCAGCCCTGCGCGATGCGGTGATCATGCTCGACGCCGACGGCAACCTGGAATGGTGGAACCGCGCCGCCGAGACGTTGCTCGGGCTCAAGACCCCGCAGGACAGCGGTCAACCGGTGACCAACCTGATACGCCATCCACGCTTCAAGGAATACTTTGCGCACGAGCAGTACGCCGAGCCTCTGGAAATCCCCTCGCCGGTCAATGACCGCCTGCGTGTGCAGTTTCTGATCACCCGCTACGGCAACAACGAACACCTGATGCTGGTGCGCGACGTGACCCGCATTCATCAGCTGGAGCAGATGCGCAAGGATTTCGTGGCCAATGTGTCTCACGAGCTGCGCACGCCGCTGACGGTCATCACCGGCTACCTGGAAACCTTGCTGGACAACGTCGAAAACGTCAATCCACGCTGGACCCGGGCCCTGCAGCAGATGGAACAGCAAGGCGTGCGCATGCAGACCCTGCTCAACGATCTGCTGTTGCTGGCCAAGCTGGAAGCCACCGACTACCCCTCGGACAACCTGCCGGTGGCGGTCACGCCTCTGTTGCAGAGCATCGTCAGCGACGCGCGGGCCTTGTCCGGGCCACGTAACCAGACGATCAGCCTGGACATCGAAAACGATGTGCTGCTCAAGGGCAGCGAGGCCGAGTTGCGCAGTGCGTTCTCCAACCTGGTGTTCAACGCGGTGAAATACACGCCGGAACAGGGGACCATCCGTGTGCGCTGCTGGGCCGATGCCCAGAGCGCCCATCTACGGGTCCAGGACTCGGGAATCGGCATCGACGCCAAGCACCTGCCGCGCCTGACCGAGCGCTTCTATCGAGTGGATTCGAGCCGCGCTTCCAACACCGGTGGCACCGGGCTGGGGCTGGCCATCGTCAAGCATGTGCTGCTGCGCCATCGGGCCACGCTGGAGATCAGCAGCGTGCCGGGCCGTGGCAGCCTCTTCACCTGCCACTTCTCGGCGGTCCAGGTGGTGGTTCGGTAACCGCAGTCACGTGAAGCGCAGCGTGCCTTTCGCGGCCACGGACCGCTCCCACAGGGGTTGCAGTGTCGTTGTGGGAAGGCGGCATCCAGCGGCCTTATCGGCGCACCCCACTAGGCAAGTGCCTGCCCAGCCGTTACATTGCCAAACACATTACCCGCCCCGGGTATCGCCTCACTTCCCTTCCAGCACACGGACACCGTAAAACGCCACCATGGACCCTTCCACAGGCATCTCCCTTTCGTCATTGTTCGCCGACTTCGGCATGATTCTTTTCGCTCTGTTCCTGGTACTGCTCAACGGCTTCTTCGTTGCCGCCGAGTTCGCCATGGTCAAGCTGCGCTCGACCCGCGTGGAAGCCATCGCCAAGAAACATGGATGGCGCGGCAGCATCCTGCGTACCGTTCACAGCCAGCTCGACGCCTACCTGTCCGCCTGCCAGTTGGGCATCACCCTGGCCTCGCTGGGCCTGGGCTGGGTCGGTGAGCCGGCGTTCGCGCACATACTCGAACCCCTGCTGGGCGCAGTTGGCGTGCAATCGCCGGAAGTGATCAAGGGCGTGTCGTTCTTCAGCGCCTTCTTTGTCATCTCGTACCTGCACATCGTGGTCGGCGAGCTGGCGCCCAAGTCCTGGGCAATCCGCAAACCCGAACTGCTGTCGATGTGGACGGCCGTGCCGCTGTATCTGTTCTACTGGGCGATGTACCCGGCCATCTACCTGCTCAACGCCAGCGCCAACGGCATTCTGCGCATCGCCGGCCAGGGCGAGCCCGGCCCGCACCACGAACATCACTACAGCCGCGACGAGCTCAAGCTGATCCTGCATTCGAGCCGTGGCCAGGACCCCAGTGACCAAGGCATGCGTGTGCTGGCCTCGGCAGTGGAGATGGGCGAGCTGGAAGTGGTCGATTGGGCCAACTCCCGCGAAGACCTGGTGAGCCTGGAATTCAACGCGCCGCTCAAGGAAATCCTGGCGATGTTTCGCCGGCATAAATTCAGCCGCTATCCGGTGTACGACACCGAGCGCGAAGAATTCGTCGGCCTGTTGCACATCAAGGACCTGCTGCTGGAGCTGGCCGCACTCGACCATCTGCCGGAGTCGTTCAACCTGGCCGAATTGACCCGCCCTCTGGAGCGCGTCTCGCGGCACATGCCGCTGTCGCGCCTGCTGGAGCAGTTCCGCAAGGGCGGCGCGCACTTCGCCCTGGTGGAGGAAGCCGACGGCAAGATCATCGGTTACCTGACCATGGAAGACGTGCTGGAAGTGCTGGTCGGCGATATTCAGGACGAACACCGCAAGGCCGAGCGCGGCATCCTCGCCTATCAGCCCGGCAAGCTGCTGGTGCGTGGCGACACGCCGCTGTTCAAGGTCGAGCGGCTGTTGGGCGTGGACCTGGATCATATCGAGGCGGAAACCCTGGCAGGCTTGATCTACGAAACACTCAAGCGGGTGCCCGAGGAAGAAGAGCTGCTGGAAGTCGAAGGGCTGCGCATCATCATCAAGAAGATGAAGGGGCCCAAGATCATCCTGGCCAAGGTGCTCAAGATCGAGTGATGTGTGGCAGGTCGGTGCCAGCTGCGAGCAGGCCGGGCACTGTGCAGTGACCTTGCTGGCCTCTTCGCGGGTAGAACCCGCTCCCACATGGGTCAGTAGCACAAAGGTCTGCTCACACAGGGGGTGGTTCCTGCGACGACTCTACTGGCCGCCGACGGCGAAGTTGGGCAGCACGCCCAGCGGCCGGTCGAACTGGTAGGGGATCGATTCAAGCGCCAGGCCGACGTTGCGCTGCACCACGAAATGCAGGTGCGGACCGGTGCTGTTGCCGGTGTTGCCCGAACGCGCCAGCGCCGCGCCGACACTGACCTGCTGACCCTCCCTGACGCTGACCGAACCGCGCATCAGGTGCAGATAGACGCCCATGGTGCCGTCCTCGTGGAGGATGCGCACGAAGTTGCCCGACGGGTTGTCACCGCGATTGTCCTGCTCGTTTTCCACCTTGATCACCGTGCCGCCGCGCGCCGCGATGATCGGCGTGCCTTCGGGCATGGCGATGTCCATGGCATAGCGCCCCTTGGCGCCGAAATGGCTGTATTTGCCGTTGGGGCCCTGGGTCAGGCGGAACGGTCCGCCGCGCCACGGGAACGGATAGCGATAACCATGCGCCTCGCCCTGCGGGTCACCGATCGAGGACACCAGCGTCTGCGCGTAGCCCAATGGCTTGCCGGCCTGCTGGGCCGTGAGCACCACCAGGCTGACGCTGCTGCGCGCGGGCACCACGCGGCGGATGCTGCTGGGCGGCAGGCCTTGCACATTGCGCAACTTGCTCAGCTTGAGCTCGACCTCGACCGGTGCATACAGATCGTTGCGCACCATGAAATTGGCGCTGCCCTTGGTTTTCTTCACCTCGAGGCGGACCTGCCGGTCGATGCGCTCGACGATGCGCTCGCGCAGCACGAACACCCGCGCGCCAGGCACGGGTCGGTCGGTGTAGGAGGTGACGCCGTCGGCATTGGTGAACTTGTAGACGGTCGCCGCCTGAGCCATGGGGGCGGCCGCGAGCAGGCCGCAGATCAGCAGGAGGCGATAGACCATGGGGGCGATGTCTGAAGGGGAACGAGCGCCAAGATTAGCAGGTATCGGCGCAGCGGCAATGTGCCATCTGTCAGGCGCCTGGCACGAAATGTTTCTGCACCGATCCACGGGCGATCAAGCGCGAAATGTAGTCGAGCTTCTGCGCATCCTGGTCGAGAAAACGGAACGTCAGCTGCAGCCAGTCACTGTCGGGCTTGGGCTCGAATGCGGCAACGGCGTGCAGGTAGCCGTTGAGGCGAGCCACCTCGGCATTCTCGCCCTGCTCCAGATCCAATACCGCCAGCTCCAGCACCTGGGGCAACACCGCTGCGCGGCGCACCACCAGCAACGCTTCCTTGAGGCTCAGGGCCTTGATCACGCACTGCTGGCTGCCACCGGGCAAGCGCAGTTGGCCCTGCCCGCGACCCATAGGCGCTGCAGCCCGCGGCGGCGCTGCACCTGCCAACAGTGGGCTGGCAGCACGAGACGCTGGCGCTGCAGCCCGTGCAGGCTCGGCACGGCCCGAGGTCAACGCACTGAGCGAGTCGTTGGCAAAGGCCGAAGCGGCCTGCTGGCGAGTCGGCGCACCGGCGGCCAGGGCCTGCAGCTTGCCGACCTTGGCCAGGGCCTTCTTGACCTTGGTCATCAGCTGTTCGTTGGTGAACGGCTTGCCGATGTAATCGGAAACGCCAGCCTGGATCGCCTGCACGACGTTTTCCTTGTCGCCTCGGCTGGTCACCATGATGAAGGGCAAGGTCTTGCTGTTTTCCTGCTCGCGGGTCCAGGTCAGCAGTTCAAGACCCGACATTTCCGGCATTTCCCAGTCGCACAGCACCATGTCGTAGCTGTTGTGCATCATCAAGGACTGCGCCTTGCGGCCGTTGACTGCATCTTCGACGACGATGCCGGGAAAGGCATTGCGCAGGCATTTCTTCACCAGGTCGCGGATGAACGGCGCGTCATCCACTACCAGCACACTGATCTTGCTCATCGACCGCTCCTGAAAACCGCGCAGGCATTACCGCTCGCCAAGGGCCACGTGCCACTTGGCGTGGCTGGCCACACGGCTGCCTCGCTTCGACCCACAATGAAAAACGCCCGGCAAAGGCCGGGCGTTCGTGTAGGGCCACCTTACTTATCGTCAGGTTGGTCCAGAACATTAGCGCTGTCGAGGGTCCCTTCGACTTCCTGCTTCATGCGCTTGAGGCCCATGTGCCGTACATCGGTGCCGCGCACCAGGTAAATCACCAGTTCGGAGATGTTGCGCGCATGGTCGCCGATGCGCTCCAGCGAGCGCAGCACCCAGATCACGTTGAGCACTCGGGAGATGGAGCGCGGGTCCTCCATCATGTAGGTCACCAGCTCGCGCAGCGCCGTCTTGTACTCGCGGTCGATGGTCTTGTCGTACTGCGCCACCGACAGGGCCAGGTCGGCGTCGAAGCGGGCGAAGGCGTCGAGCGCATCGCGCACCATGATGCGTACCTGGTCGCCGATGTGCCGCACCTCGACGTAGCCACGCGGCGACTCGCCCTCCTCGCACAGCTGGATGGCGCGGCGGGCGATCTTGGTCGATTCGTCGCCGATGCGTTCAAGGTCGATCACCGACTTGGAAATGCTGATGATCAGCCGCAGGTCAGAGGCCGCTGGCTGGCGACGTGCAAGGATGCGCAGACATTCCTCGTCGATGTTGCGCTCCATCTGGTTGATCTGCTCGTCGACCTCGCGCACCTGCTGGGCCAGGCCGGAGTCGGCCTCGATCAGCGCGGTGACCGCGTCGTTGACTTGCTTCTCGACCAGCCCGCCCATGGCCAGCAGGTGGCTGCGCACCTCCTCGAGTTCGGCGTTGAACTGCTGCGAGATGTGATGGGTGAGGCCTTCTTTACTGATCATGGGTCGAATCCTTGGTGCGTCCACTCGGGATGATGCCAGCAACCGCTGCGAAGCCCTAGCCGTAGCGACCGGTAATGTAGTCTTCGGTCTGCTTCTTGGCGGGATTGGTGAACAGCGTGTCGGTATCGCCGAACTCCACCAGCTTGCCCATGTACATGAACGCCGTGTAGTCCGACACCCGTGCGGCCTGCTGCATGTTGTGGGTCACGATGACGATGGTGTATTTGGACTTGAGCTCGTAGATCAGCTCTTCGACCTTGAGCGTGGAAATCGGGTCGAGGGCCGAGCACGGTTCGTCGAGCAACAGTACCTCGGGCTCGACGGCGATGGTGCGGGCGATCACCAGACGCTGCTGCTGGCCGCCGGACAGGCCCAGAGCCGATTCGTGCAGGCGGTCCTTGACCTCGTCCCACAAGGCTGCGCCCCTGAGCGCCCACTCGACCGCTTCATCGAGGATGCGCTTCTTGTTGATGCCTTGGATGCGCAGGCCGTAGACCACGTTCTCGTAGATGGTCTTGGGGAACGGGTTGGGCTTCTGGAACACCATGCCGACGCGGCGGCGCAGCTCGGCGACGTCCTCGCCCTTGCTATAGATGTCGTGGCCATAGAGGTTGATGGCACCCTGTACGCGGCAGCCATCGACCAGGTCGTTCATGCGGTTGAAGGTGCGCAACAGGGTCGATTTGCCGCAGCCCGACGGGCCGATGAAGGCGGTCACGCGCTGCTTGGGAATGTTCATGCCGATGTCGAACAGCGCTTGCTTGTCGCCGTAGAACAGGCTTAGGCCAGGCACTTCGATGGCCACGGTCTCTTTCGCCAGGTTCAGGCTCTGCTTGTCGCGCCCCAGGGCCGACAGGTTGATGCCATGGGATGGGTTTTCATGCTGCATGGCAGACTCCAAAGGCTGTCAGATTCGGTTCGCGCTGCAAACGGGTGGTGCTCGCACGGGCACTCAACTGTCCAGCGCCTTGTACTTCTCGCGCAAGTGGTTGCGGATCCACACCGCCGACAGGTTCAGCGTAGCGATCACCAGCACCAGCAGCAATGCAGTGGCATACACCAGCGGTCGCGCGGCCTCCACGTTGGGGCTCTGGAAACCGACGTCATAGATATGAAAGCCCAGGTGCATGATCTTCTGGTCCAGGTGCAGGTACGGGTAGTTGCCGTCCACCGGCAGCGACGGCGCCAGCTTGACCACGCCCACCAGCATCAGCGGGGCCACCTCGCCGGCGGCGCGGGCCACGGCCAGGATCATGCCGGTCATCATTGCCGGGCTGGCCATGGGCAGGACGATCTTCCACAGGGTTTCCGCCTTGGTCGCGCCGAGGGCGAGCGAGCCCTCGCGCACGGTCCGCGGAATCCGCGCCAGGCCCTCCTCGGTGGCCACGATCACCACCGGCACCGCCAGCAGCGCCAGGGTCAGCGACGCCCACAACAGCCCCGGCGTGCCGAAGGTCGGCGCCGGCAGGGCCTCGGGAAAGAACAGATGATCGAGCGAGCCACCGAGCACATAGACGAAGAACCCCAGGCCGAACACGCCATAGACGATGGCCGGGACACCCGCCAGGTTGTTCACCGCGATGCGGATCAGCCGGGTGAAGGTATTCTGCTTGGCGTACTCACGCAGATAGACCGCCGCCAGTACGCCGAACGGCGTGACGATGACGGCCATGATCAGGGTCATCATCACCGTGCCGAAGATGGCCGGGAAAATCCCGCCTTCGGTATTGGCTTCGCGCGGGTCATCGCTGAGGAATTCCCACATCTTGCTGAAATAGAAGCCCAACTTGGTCAGGGTGTTCATGGCGTTGGGCTGATAGGCGTGGACGATCTGGCCCAGCCGAACCTCGATTTCCTTGCCGTTGGCGTCACGCACCGTGATGCTGTCGCGATTGACCTGGGCATGCAGCGCGCCCAGGCGAATTTCGATGTCCTTGTAACTCGCATCGAGCTCGGCGCGCTCGGCGTCCATGTCGGCCTGCGCCACGGGCGTGAGCCGGCCTTCGAGTTCCAGGCGACGCGTCTGCAGTCGCAGCCTTTCCAGGCCGGCGTTGACCTTGCCGATATCGGACTTCTCCAACCGCCTCAGCGCGTCTGCCAAGTCGCTGACCCGGGTGATGCGACTTTGCAGTTCCGGCCAGGCTGTTTCGCCCTCGGCGACGACCTTGCCTTGTTCCTTGATATTGACCAGGTAGCCATAGAAGTTGCCCCACTCGCGCCGCTCCAAGGCCATGAGTTCGGGTGGAGTGCTCTGTTCGGTCAACCAGTCGCCGACGATCCATGTGAAATCGGCGCCGTTGATGTCACGGTTGCCGACCTTGACCAGTTCGCGCGTCATGAATTCGGGGCCGCTCTCCGGCACCGGCAGGCCGGCGCTTTTCAGACGCTCACGCGGTACTTCTTCCTTCTGCACGATTTCGCCGATGACCAGATGATTGGCCATCCCCGGCACGTTGTAGCTGGCGTGGACCAGGTCGGCCGGCCAGAAATGAGCCAGGCCACGCACGGCGATCACTGCCAGCAGGCCCAGCGTCATGATCACCGCGATGGACACGGCCCCGCCGCTCATCCATACACCGGGCGAGCCGCTCTTGAACCAGCCTTTCAGGGAAATCTGCTTCACAGCCGGCTACCTTTTCTCAAAGCGATGAATACTTTTTGCGCAGGCGCTGACGAATCAGCTCGGCCGCGGTGTTCATGACGAAGGTGAACAACAGCAGCACCAATGCCGAGAGGAACAGCACGCGGTAGTGGCTGCCGCCTACTTCCGATTCGGGCATTTCCACCGCAACGTTGGCCGCCAGGGTGCGCAGGCCTTCGAACAGGTTCATTTCCATGACCGGTGTGTTGCCGGTGGCCATCAGTACGATCATGGTCTCGCCCACGGCCCGGCCCATTCCGATCATCAGCGCCGAAAAGATGCCTGGGCTGGCGGTCAGGATCACCACACGGGTCAAGGTCTGCCAAGGTGTAGCGCCCAGCGCCAGCGAACCCAGGGTCAGGCCGCGGGGCACGCTGAACACGGCGTCTTCGGCAATCGAATAGATGTTCGGAATGACCGCGAAGCCCATGGCCAGACCGACCACCAACGCGTTGCGCTGATCGTAGGTGATGCCCAAGTCGTTGCTGATCCACAGGCGCATATCGCCGCCGAACCACCAGGTTTCCAGGAACGGGCTCATGTACAGCGCAAACCAGCCCACCAGCAGGATCACCGGGATCAGGATCGCGCTTTCCCACCCGTCCGGAATGCGCAGGCGGATCGACTCCGGCAGGCGGCTGACCACGAAGCCTGCGGTGAGGATACCCAGCGGCGTAAGCAGGAGCAGGCTGAAGATACCGGGCAGGTGACCTTCGACATAGGGTGCCAGGAACAGGCCGGCGAAGAAGCCGAGGATCACCGTGGGCATGGCTTCCATCAGCTCGATGACCGGCTTGACCTTGCGGCGCATGCCGGGGGCCATGAAGTAGGCGGTGTAGATCGCTGCGGCAATGGCCAGCGGCGCGGCCAGCAGCATTGCGTAGAACGCTGCCTTCAAGGTGCCGAACGTCAGCGGCGCCAGGCTCATCTTGGGTTCGAAATCGGTGTTGGCTGCGGTCGACTGCCAGACATAGGCCGGTTTGTCGTAGTTTTCGTACCAGACCTTGCTCCACATCGAGCTCCACGAAACTTCCGGATGCGGGTTGTGCAGGGTCAAGGGCTGCAACGCGCCGTTGGCTTCGACCATGAGCTTGTTGGCCCGCGGCGCCATGGCGTAGATACCCGCGCCGTCGACCACGGGCTCGACCAGCAGGGTGCGGTGCGCAGTGCTGTGGAAAACCCCCAACTGGCCGGATGCATCCAGGGCGGTGAAGCCCTTGCGCCGCTGTTCGGAGCTGATCTGGATGATCGGCGTGTGTCCCATCTGGAAGGTACGAATCTGCTTGAGGCGTGGTTCGCCGTCTTCGTCGCGGGCCATGAACCATTGCGCCAGGCCGCCCCTGGAGTCGCCGATGATTAGCGAGATGCCGCCGACCAGCTGGGCGCTGGCGGTGATCTGGGTGTCGGCGTTTTCGCTGAGCTTGTAGCGGCCGTTCATGCTGCGGTCGCGCAGACTGAAGACGTCGACCTGGGCCCGGCCGTTGATCACGTACAGCCACTGCTGGCGCGGGTCGATGAAGATCGCCTTCACCGCCTGGTTCATCTGCGGCAGCTCGATGCGCTTCTGCTCGTTGACGACCTCGCCGGTCATCATGTTTTCTTCGCGGGTGAGCTGCAGCACGTTGAGCTGATCGCCGGTGGAACCGGCCAGGATCAGGCTGGAGTCGCTGGCATTGATGCTCACCCGCTCCAGCGCGCGGCCTTGAGGGTCAAGTTCGATGGGGGCACTGCCGTAGGGGTATTCGATCGCCGGGGTCACCGTCTTGTTGCCACCTGGGTAAGTCACCCGGTAGGTGTGGCGAAACACCAGGGCCTGACCGTTGGACAGGCCCAGTACCACCAGTGGCGCGCCAGGCTGGTCCTTGGCGCTGGCGGTCACGGTCACGCCGGCGGGAATCGGCAAGGCCGTGCGCGACAGCTCTTCCCCGGTATGGGCATTGAAGAACAGTGCCGTGCCCTGCTCCGAGACGCGCATGCCTGCCTCGTTCTGCTCTTCGAGCGCATACACCAGAGGCTTGCCGGCATCCTGCAGCCACGCGGGGTGCAGGGGCGGCTCGACCGTCAGCTCTGCGCCTTTGAACAGCGGTACCACCACGTAGGCAAGGAAGAAAAAGATCAACGTTATCGCGGCCAGCACGGCCAGGCCACCGACCAACACATACCAGCGCGTGAAGCGATCCTTGAGCGCGCGAATACGCCGCTTGCGCTGCATCTCGGGGGTGTTGAAATCGATGCGCTTGGGTGGAGAAGTCGGGGTCATCGGGGAATTGGCCAGATCGTTCATGCGCACACCCTAGCGATCCTGTATGACAGAAACATGACAATGAGGTGACGCGACAAAATCGCCGGCCGGCTCAAGGCCGTCGGCGAACAGGTTCACAGCAATTTCCGTGGGAGCGGTCAGCGGCCGCGAAACAGTCACCGCAGTGCATCAGGTGTACCGCGGCGCTCATTTCACGGCCACCGGCCGCTCCTACAGGGCGACGATGTTTATTGCTTGGCGACGTCTGCGCCTTCCTTCAGACCCAGGTCGGCCAGGGCCTTGGCGGCGACTTTGGCCGGCAGCGGAATGTAGCCATCCTTGACCACGACCTCCTGACCCTGTTTGGACAGCATCAGCTTGACGAATTCAGCCTCGAGCGGCGCCAGCGGCTTGTTCGGCGCCTTGTTGACGTACACATAGAGGAAACGCGACAGCGGATACTTGCCGTTCAGGGCGTTTTCCTCGGTGTCTTCGATGAACTCGCTGCTGCCTTTCTTGGCCAACGGGACGGTCTTCACGCTGGCGGTCTTGTAACCGATACCCGAGTAGCCGATGCCATTGAGCGAGCTGCTGATCGACTGCACCACCGAGGCCGAGCCTGGCTGCTCGTTGACGTTGGGCTTGTAGTCACCCTTGCACAGGGCCTCTTCCTTGAAATAGCCATAGGTACCGGACACCGAGTTGCGACCGAACAGCTGCACCGGTTTGTTGGCCAGGTCGCCGGTCACGCCCAGATCGCCCCAGGTCTTGACATCGGCCTTGGCGCCACACAGGCGAGTGGACGAGAACACCGCGTCGACCTGTTCCATGGTCAGGTGCTGGATCGGGTTGTCCTTGTGCACGAACACGGCCAGGGCGTCGACGGCTACCGGAATGGCCGTGGGCTTGTAGCCGTATTTCTGCTCGAAGGCCGCCATTTCGGTGTCCTTCATCTTACGGCTCATGGGCCCCAGGTTGGCGGTGCCTTCGATCAGCGCCGTGGGCGCCGTGGCCGAACCTGCTGCCTGGATCTGGATGTTGACGTTCGGGTATTCCTTCTTGTAGTTCTCGGCCCACAAGGTCATCAGGTTGGCCAGGGTATCGGAACCCACACTGGACAAGTTGCCCGACACGCCGGTGGTCTTGACGTAGGCAGGGATGGAAGGGTCGACGGCGGCTACCGCATTGGCAGTGGCAACGCCTGCGGCGACGAAGGTCATGGCGGCCATCAAACGCGTGAGTTTCATGCCTTGCTCCTAGCAGATCCAGAAAAGGGTGTTGACTCGGCGCTCGGTATTGGCGGGCCGTGGGGACACTCTATGAAAGGATTGTNGGCCGCCGGATTCAGCGTTTCTTGGCCATCAGGTACAACCCGCACAGGAAGCCGATCACACAGATCGCCGCCACGTAATAGGCCGGGCCCATGGGATTGGACTTCATCAGCAGGGTCACTGCCATCGGCGTCAGGCCGCCGAAGATGGCATAGGCCACGTTGTACGAAAACGACAGGCCGGAGAAACGCACCACCGCCGGGAAGGCCTTGACCATCACGTAGGGCACCGCGCCGATCACGCCCACGCACAGGCCAGTCACCGCATACAGCGGAAACAGCCAGTCGGGATGCGCGTGCAGGCTGTGGAACAGCGTCCAGGAGGTGGCCAGCAGCGCCAGGCTGCCGACCACGAACACCTTGCCGGCGCCGAAGCGGTCAGCCAGCGCCCCCGAACCGATGCAGCCCAGGCTCAGGAACACGATGGCCAGGCTGTTGGCCTGCAGCGACTGCTTGGGGGTGAAGCCGTAGAGAGTCTGCAGAATGGTCGGGGTCATCAGGATGACCACGATGATCCCCGCCGACAGCAACCAGGTGAGCAGCATTGAAATGGCCACCGCACCGCGGTGGTCGCGCAGCACCGTGCGCAGCGGCACTTCGGCGGCCAGCGCCTTGCGCTGCTGCAGCTCGGCGAAGACCGGGGTTTCATGCAGCCAGCGCCGCAGGTACACCGACGCCAGGCCGAACACACCACCGATCAGGAAAGGGATACGCCAGGCGTAGTCCGAAACCTCGGCCGGGGTGTAGATGCTGTTGATGGCAGTGGCCATCAGCGAGCCCAGCAGAATCCCTGTGGTCAGGCCGCAGGTCAGCGTGCCGCAGGCATAGCCGACATTGCGCCCCGGCACGTGCTCGGAGACGAACACCCAGGCCCCGGGTACTTCGCCGCCGATGGCTGCGCCCTGGATCACGCGCATCAACAACAACAGGATGGGCGCAAAAATGCCGATCTGTGCGTAAGTGGGCAGCAGACCCATGATCAGGGTCGGCACGGCCATCATGAAGATGCTCAAGGTGAACATCTTCTTGCGCCCCAACAGGTCACCGAAGTGCGCCATGATGATGCCGCCCAGCGGCCGCGCCAGATAGCCGGCGGCGAAGATGCCGAAGGTCTGCATCAGCCGCAGCCACTCGGGCATGTCGGCGGGAAAGAACAACTTGCCCACCACCGCCGCAAAGAACACGAAGATGATGAAGTCGTAGAACTCAAGTGCACCGCCCAGGGCGGACAACGAAAGTGTCTTGTAATCACTGCGGGTCAGCGGACGCGAAGGCGGAGCGATACTCGAAGGCGCGGCGGTCATTTGATGTTCTCTTATATACAAATCCACAGCTTTGTTGCTGTTTTGGGTTTGGCAGTGCAGGCACGATAGCAAATTGCTAGAAAAAGCACATGGCCTGTATTGGCAATTGCAGTAATTGGACAGCGAACGGTCGTTATGGTGGTTCTGCGCCTATATACTGGCCTTAATTAAAGGGTGTTGTGCGAAAACGCAGCTAGCGTTGTAGCCGATTTCGCAGAGGTACCCTGTGTGCGCCAGTTGAAAGAAAAGCCGTGTAGGCTTTTGTCATTGGCGCCGATCAATGCGCCACTCCAATAAAGCGTCACGGGTCAGAGGCCCCCCCGGCATGATTGAACTCGAACAAGAAGATCCCATTCCCCAAGGCGACCTGGCCTTGCAGATCACCGCGCTGCCGCGCGAAACCAATGGCTTTGGCGATATTTTCGGCGGCTGGCTGGTCGCCCAGATGGATCTGGCCGGAACGGCCATGGCCAGCAAGGTCGCCGGTGGGCGGGTGGCGACGGTAGCCATCGACCGCATGGCATTCCTGGTCCCGGTTGCCGTCGGCGCGCAATTGTCCTTCTATACCCAAACCCTGGAGATCGGCCGCAGCTCGATCCAGATGATGGTCGAGGTATGGAGCGACGATCCACTGTCGAGCGAATGGCGCAAGGTCACCGAGGCCGTCTTCGTGTTCGTCGCCATCGACGGCAGCGGCCGCACACGCGCGGTACCGCCGCGGCGCTGATGCACCACCGGCGCATCAGCCGACTTTTTGAACCCATAGCGAGAACTCTTCATGTCTGAGCCGCAGGTCGAATCGGTCAAGCTGGATGAACTCAATTGCTGGCGCATCAGCACCGATCAGGCTGAGCTGCTGATCGCGCAACAAGGCGCCCAGGTGATCAGCTACCAGCGTCACGGTGAGCAGCCGCTGATCTGGCCCAACCCGGCCGCCCTCTACAAGCCGGGCAAGGCCGTTCGCACCGGCGTGCCGGTGTGCTGGCCATGGTTCGGCAACCTGGGACGCAATCCCGAGGCGGTGCAGGCCATGCGTACCGCCAGCGACGAGGCACCTGCCCACGGCCTGGTGCGGACGCTGGATTGGGAGTTGCTGGGCATCGAAAATCTCGACTCAGGCATCAAGGTCGAATTGAGCGTGCCGCAGGCAGCTCGGGGCGAATTGCCAGGGTGGCCGCACAAGGTCGAGGTCAGGCTGTACGTGGTGCTTGGCGAGGCGCTGGAGATCACCTTGCACAGTCGCAACCTGGACGACCATCCGGTGAGCCTTAGCCAGGCGCTGCACAGCTACTTTGCGGTGAGCGACGTGCGTCAGGCCACTGTCGAGTGCCTGGGCGGCCTGACCTACATCGAAACCCTGGACGGCTGGCAGCCCCGCCAACAGGCCGGCGTGCTCGGGTTTGCCGGCGAAACCGACCGGATCTACCTGAATACCCCGGCGCAACTGAGCTTCGTCGACCCGGGCTGGCAACGGCGGGTGACCCTCGCCTCCACCGGCTCACGCAGCGCGGTGGTGTGGAACCCGTGGATCGAGCGCGCCACGGCCTTGCCGGACATGGCCGACGACGGTTGGCAGGGCATGCTGTGCATCGAGACGGCGAACGTCTGGGATGACGTGGTGACGCTGGCACCCGGTGCGGCCTGCGCCATGGGTGTGAGGTTTACGGCTTCAGAGCTTTGATATTTGCAGGCAAGTCTGGCCTCTTCGCGGGTAGAAGGCTCGCGAAGAGGCCAGACCTGCAAACTCACAAACTCACAAATCCGACTCCTCCACCACCCGCACTTTCTGCGCATCCAGCGCATAAGCCGCATCGGCCAGGTCGTTGCTGACTTTCTCCACCTTGACCTTGCCCGTGACCCACAACGGCGTGTAGATATCGGCCAGCTTCAGCCCCTTGGGGTAGCGCACAAGAATCAACTGGTTCGGCGGCGGCGGCGGAACGTGAATGCACGCGCCAGGGTACGGCACCAGGAAGAACAGCGTGCTGTTGCCCTTGGCATCGCTTTCCAGCGGAACGGGATAGCCGCCAATGCGAATGTCCTTGCCGTTCATGGCCGCCACGGTCTTGGTGGAATACATCACCGCCGGCAAACCCTTGGCCTGCTTCATGCCGCCCTTTTCGGTGAACGTGCCCTGTGCTTCGGGTGAGTCGTGGTCGATCTCGGGCATCTGCTCCAAGGCCTTCTGGTCAGCCTTGGGCATCAGCTGCAGCCAGTCGGTTTCCGGCAGTTCAGCGTGCGCAGTGGCTGCGGCGAACATGAAGCAGAGCAGTAGAAGTCGGCGCATGGCAGGGCCCAGAGTGGAAAGTCGGCCATTCTAACCACAGCCCAGACGTGACGCAGCCCCCATCGAGGCAAGCTCGAGGGGGGCTGCGGTGCAACCAGTCAGGTACCTGCAGGGCTGCCGCAGGTATCAGGCGCGTTGAATCAACGCTTCTTGCTGACCATGCCGTAGATCACCAGCAGGATGATCGCGCCGACCAGCGCGCCGAGGAAACCGGCACCTTCGCCAGCTCGGTAGATACCCAGCGCCTGACCACCGTAGGTCGCAGCCAGGGAGCCGGCGATACCCAGCAGAATGGTCATGATCCAACCCATGCTGTCATCGCCAGGCTTCAGAAAACGAGCCAGCAGACCAACGATCAAGCCGATGAAGATAGTCCCGATGATTCCCATGATATTCCCTCTGATATGAACAGGCTTGATGCCAAGGTGCGATAGCAGCCTTGGCGTACAGCCATCAGAGGGTTGATGGTCGGCAATGGTTCCTCAACCCTCGATCAGCGCCTGGACTTCGGCGATCTGGCGTTGCAACGTGGCGCGATCGGCACAGCGCACGGTGGCATGACCAACCTTGCGCCCGACCTTGAACGCCTTGCCGTAGTGGTGCAGATGGCAGTCGTCGATGGCCGCGACCTGCGCCACTGCCGGCACTTCGCCGATGAAATTGAGCATGGCGCTTTCGCCGACCTTGGCGGTCGAACCCAATGGCAGCCCGGCCACGGCGCGCAGGTGGTTTTCGAACTGGCTGCACTCGGCGCCTTCGATGGTCCAGTGCCCGGAATTGTGCACGCGCGGCGCGATTTCATTGGCTTTCAAACCACCGTCCACTTCGAAGAACTCGAACGCCAGTACGCCAACGTAGTCAAGCTTCTCCAGCACACGACCAGCGTAGTCTTCGGCCAGCCCCTGCAGTGGATGGGCGGTGCTTGCCACCGAGAGGCGCAGGATGCCGGCCTCGTGGGTGTTGTGCACCAACGGGTAGAAGCGGGTCTCGCCATCGCGTGCGCGCACGGCGATCAGCGACACTTCGCCGGTAAAGGGCACGAAGCCTTCCAGCAGGCACGGCACGCTGCCCAGTTCGGCGAAGGTTCCGGCCACATCATGGGCGCTGCGCAGGACCTTCTGGCCTTTGCCGTCATAGCCCAGGGTACGGGTTTTCAACACAGCGGGCAGGCCGATGCTGGCCACCGCGGCGTCGAGATCGGCCTGGGACTGGATGTCGGCGAACGTCGGCGTCGGCACGTCCAGGTCCTTGAACATGCTTTTTTCGAACCAGCGGTCACGGGCGATGCGCAGCGCGTCGGCACTGGGATACACCGGTACGAATTGCGACAGGAACGCCACGGTCTCGGCCGGAACGCTTTCGAACTCGAAGGTGACCAGGTCGACTTCGTCGGCCAACTGGCGCAAGTGATCCTGGTCGCCGTAGTCGGCCCGCAGGTGCTCGCCCAGAGGGGCGGCACAGGCATCGGGCGCCGGGTCCAGGAAAGCGAAATTCATCCCCAGGGGGGTACCGGCCAGGGCCAGCATGCGGCCCAGTTGGCCGCCACCGATTACACCGATCTTCATGTCAAAGAACCTCAGGCCTGGCGCGGGTCGGGATTGTCCAGAACGTTGTCTGTCTGCTCGGCGCGGAACGTTTTCAGCGCAGTGTGGAACTGCGGGTGCTTGGCGCCCAGGATGCTGGCCGACAGCAGTGCGGCGTTGATCGCGCCGGCCTTGCCGATGGCCAGTGTGGCGACCGGAATGCCCGCCGGCATCTGCACGATGGACAGCAGCGAGTCGACGCCCGACAGCATGGACGACTGCACCGGCACGCCCAGCACCGGCAGGTGCGTCTTGGCCGCGCACATGCCTGGCAGATGCGCCGCACCGCCGGCGCCGGCGATGATCACCTCGATGCCGCGGCTTTCGGCCTCGTCGGCATACTGGAACAGCAGGTCCGGGGTGCGGTGAGCGGAAACCACCTTGACCTCGAAGGGAATACCGAGCTTTTCCAGCATATCGGCGGTGTGGCTAAGGGTGGACCAATCGGACTTGGAGCCCATGATCACGCCAACCAATGCACTCATCGTCGAGCCTCTTCTCTTGGGCGCCCGCAGGCGCGTCAAAAAACAACGAGCCACGCAGGAAGACCGGCGTGGCTCGTTATGCGAATAATGACCGGAACAGACCGGCCGAAGGCCGCGCAGTATACCGCAAGAATGAAGATTTATTGCAGCCATCTCGACCGACCGTCAAACGGCTGCAAAGCGCGGGTTTGTTGACTTTCAGGTCAGTGAAATCGGCGGTGAACGCTTCGCGGCCACTGGCCGCTCCTACAGGAAACACTATGGCTTTGCGTAGGAGCGGCCAGTGGCCGCGAAGGCAGCACCGCCGACTCGAATCAGGCACTGCCCGCCGCCGCACCCTCCAACCGCTTCCACAACAGCCGCACATTGGCCTTGCGCACCAGCGCACAGCGATACACGCGAATCTCCAGCGGCACGTGCCACTGCGGCCCGCCACACACCACCAACTCGCCCCGAGCCAATTCGGCGCGCACGCTCAGGCGCGGCACCCAGGCGATCCCCAGGCCTTCGAGCGCCATGCTTTTCAGGCTGTCGGCCATGGCGGTTTCGTACACCGTGGTATAGCGCAGGCTGCGCTGACGCAGCAGCAGGTTCACCGAGCGCCCGAGAAATGCGCCTGCGGTGTAAGCCAGCAGTGGAATGCTGCCCTCGCCTTCCAGGTCGAACAACGGCTGGCCCTGGGCGTCGCTGGCGCAGATGGGCAGCATCTCGGTGGTGCCCAGGTGCAGCGACGGAAATATCTCCGGGTCCATCTGCATCGCCGAATCGGGGTCGTAGAACGCCAGCATCAGGTCACAGCCGCCCTCGCGCAACGCATGCACGGCATCGCCGACGTTGGTGGCCACCAGGCGGGTCGCGATGGGCAGGCCATCATTGCGCAGTTTCGCGATCCAGCCCGGAAAGAACCCCAATGCCAGCGAGTGCGCTGCAGCCACCTGCATGACCTCGCCCTGCCCGCCCTCCAAGTGATGCAGATGACGCAACACCTCGCCCAGTTGGTCGACCACCGTGCGCGCCGTGACCAGAAACAACTGACCGGCCTCGGTCAACTCGACCGGCGTGCGCGACCGGTTCACCAGCGTCAGGCCCAGCGCAGCTTCCAGGCTGCGGATACGCCGGCTGAACGCAGGCTGGGTAACGAAGCGGCGTTCAGCAGCCTGTGAAAAGCTGCGGGTGGCCGCCAGTGCGCTGAAATCTTCCAGCCATTTGCTTTCCAGGTTCATGTCGGTTCTCGTTTCATGGATTCACCCGCGTGCAACGCCCAGACGCGCTTATGCGATCCCTTGCAGCAGCGGCGCGAGCCGCGTCAGCGAGCGACACCCAGATTACTGGAATACGCCTGATCACCCTTGCGCGTCACATGCGCCATTATGCCGATTATGCATACCCCAGCAAGCATCAGCATTAGCCGCAAATCTGCTACAGGCCTAGCATTGCAAGCATTCCGGCACTTGCCGGGCCTCTACAGAGATTATCTCTATCATGTCCTCCGCTGCATCACTGCGCACTGAAAAAGACCTGCTCGGCGTTCTCGAAGTCCCGGCTGAAGCCTACTACGGCATTCAAACCCTGCGCGCCGTGCACAACTTCCGCCTCTCCGGCGTGCCGTTGTCGCACTACCCCAAGCTGGTCGTGGCCCTGGCCATGGTCAAGCAGGCCGCCGCCGATGCCAACCACCAGTTGGGGCATCTGAACACAGCCAAGCATGCGGCAATCAGTGAAGCGTGTGCCCGCCTGGTGCGCGGCGATTTCCACGATCAGTTCGTGGTCGACATGATTCAGGGTGGCGCCGGTACGTCCACCAACATGAATGCCAACGAGGTGATCGCCAACATCGCCCTGGAAGTCATGGGCCATCAGAAAGGCGAATACCAGTACCTGCACCCCAACAACGACGTGAACATGGCGCAGTCGACCAACGACGCCTACCCGACGGCCATTCGCCTGGGTCTGCTGCTGGGCCATGACGCCCTGCTGGCCAGCCTCGACAGCCTCATCCAGGCATTCGCCGCCAAGGGCGTGGAATTCGCCCACGTGCTGAAGATGGGTCGGACCCAGCTGCAGGACGCCGTGCCGATGACCCTGGGCCAGGAATTCAAGGCCTTCGCCACCACGTTGACCGAAGACCTCAACCGCCTGCGCAGCCTGGCTCCGGAACTGCTGACCGAAGTCAACCTGGGTGGCACCGCCATCGGCACCGGCATCAACGCCGACCCGGGCTATCAGGCCCTGGCCGTTTCGCGCCTGGCCACCATCAGCGGCCAGCCGCTGGTGCCCGCCGCCGACCTGATCGAAGCAACCTCCGACATGGGTGCCTTCGTGCTGTTCTCCGGCATGCTCAAGCGCACGGCGGTCAAGCTGTCGAAGATCTGCAACGACCTGCGCCTGCTGTCCAGCGGCCCGCGTACCGGTATCAACGAAATCAACCTGCCAGCGCGCCAGCCGGGCAGCTCGATCATGCCGGGCAAGGTCAATCCGGTGATTCCCGAAGCGGTCAACATGTGCGCCTTCGAGATAATGGGCAACGACCTGGCCCTGACCATCGCCGCCGAGGGCGGGCAGTTGCAGCTCAACGTCATGGAACCGCTGATCGCCTACAAGATCTTCGACTCCATCCGCCTGCTGCAGCGCGCCATGGACATGCTGCGCGAGCACTGCATCGTCGGCATCACCGCCAACGAACAGCGCTGCCGCGAGCTGGTGGAGCACTCCATCGGCCTGGTCACCGCGCTGAACCCCTACATCGGCTATGAAAACGCCACCCGTATCGCTCGCATCGCCCTGCAGACAGGTCGCGGCGTGCTGGAACTGGTACGTGAGGAAGGCCTGCTCGACGACGCCATGCTGGCCGACATCCTGCGCCCGGAAAACATGATCGCGCCGCGCCTCGTGCCCCTCAAGGCCTGAGCCGGCCGTACGCTCACCAGGTCGAGGGACTAGACACCTCTCACCTTTTGAGGGCTCCGAGAGCAATTTCGGAGCCCTTTTTTTGTGCCGCTGTAACGCCCTGGGTCAAACATCCCACAAGATGAATATGCCCAGTCCTATGCACCAAAAAGCTGCGCGGCCTTACACCTATGGGTATAGTGCCGCCCTTTTGAACTTGACGAGGTAACCCCCATGCTTGAAGTCATCAACGACTTCCTCTCGGGAAAAGTCCTGATCGTGCTTATCGTCGGCCTCGGTGGCTATTTCACCGTGCGCTCGCGCTTCGTCCAACTGCGCCACTTCCTGCACATGTTCAGCGTGTTCCGCGACAGCCTGCGCAACAGTTCAGACCAGCTCAGCTCGTTTCAGGCGCTGATGCTCAGCCTGGCCGGGCGAGTCGGCGCAGGTAACATCGCAGGTGTCGGCATTGCCGTGACCCTGGGTGGCCCGGGCGCGGTGTTCTGGATGTGGGTCACCGCCCTGGTGGGCATGGCCAGCAGCTTCTTCGAATGCACCCTGGCGCAGGCCTACAAGCGCTGCGACCCCGACGGCCAATACCGCGGCGGCCCTTCGTTCTACATTCAGCACGGCCTGGGCAAGCGCTGGCTGGGGATGGTCATGGCGGTGCTGTTGCTGCTGACCTTCGGCTTTGCCTTCAACGGCCTGCAATCGCATGCGGTCACCAGTTCGCTGAACGATGCCTTCGGCCTGTCGACCACCTGGACCGGCGTCGGCCTGGCCGCGTTGCTGGGCCTGGTGTTCTTCGGGGGGATCAAGCGGATCGCGGCGGTCGCCGACCTGCTGGTGCCGGTCAAGACCCTGGCCTACATCGCGGTCAGCCTCTATGTGATCGTGCTGCAGTTCGATCAGGTTCCGGAAATGCTGGCGACCATCGTGCGCAGCGCGTTCGGCCTGGACCCGGTATTCGGCGGTCTGCTCGGCAGCGCCATCGTCATGGGCGTGAAGCGCGGCGTGTTCGCCAACGAAGCGGGCCTGGGCAGTGCGCCCAACGTAGCCGCCGTGGCGCAGGTCGAGCACCCGGTTGCCCAGGGTGTGGTGCAGGCGTTCAGCGTGTTCCTCGACACCTTCGTGATCTGTACCTGTACCGCACTGGTGATCCTGCTGTCGGGCTTCTATACGCCGGGTTTCGAAGGCGATGGCATTGCCCTGACGCAGAATTCGCTGGCCAACGTGGTGGGTGAATGGGGCCGGGTGTTCATTAGTGTCGCCTTGTCGCTGTTCGTGTTCACCTCGATCCTCTACAACTATTATCTGGGCGAGAACAGCCTGCGTTTCCTCATCGGCGACAACCGCAAGGCGGTGCTGGTGTACCGCGCGATCGTGTTGCTGCTGATTTTCTGGGGCGCCATCGAGAACCTCGAGACCGTCTTTGCCTTCGCCGACATCACCATGACCTTGCTGGCCTTCGTCAACCTGATCGCCCTGGCCATGCTGTTCAAGACCGGCCTGCGTCTGCTGCGCGACTATGATGCGCAGCGCAGTGCCGGGATCAAGGTACCGGTGTTCGATTCGCGGCAGTTCGCCGACCTCGACCTGGACCTCAAGGCCTGGCCGGTGCCAAATCCGGCGGCAGCCGATGAAAAGGCCCAGGCACCCCTGCCCGTCCAGCGTTAAGGAGCCTTCTGCATGAGCATCGCATCCCCTGCCCGTCACGTACGGGTGCTGTACACCGGCGGCACCATCGGCATGCAGGCCAGTGCCAATGGCCTGGCTCCGGCTTCGGGCTTCGAGGCGCGCATGCGCGAACAACTCGACGCCCAGCCTGAACGGGTGGTGCCGCACTTCAGCTTCGAGGAGCTGCTGCCGCTGATCGACAGCGCCAACATGACGCCGGCCTACTGGCAGCGGCTGCGCGAAGCTGTGGTTCGAGCGGTGGATGAGCAGAGGTGCGATGCCGTACTGATTCTGCATGGTACCGACACGCTGGCGTACAGCGCAGCGGCCATGAGTTTCCAGTTGCTGGGGCTCGAGGCGCCGGTGCTGTTCACCGGTTCCATGCTGCCGGCCGGGGTGCCCGACAGCGATGCCTGGGAAAACGTCAACGGCGCCCTGGGAGATCTTGCCAGGGGCCTGGAGCCGGGCGTGCACCTGCATTTCCACGGCGAGCTGCTGCTGCCGACCCGCTGTGCCAAAGTGCGCAGCTCGGGCCGCAATCCCTTTGCCGCATTGCGGCGCACGGGTGGCGCCGCCCGGGTTGCACCGATGCCGGCGGCGCTGGATTATCGCCAGCCACGTCAGCCTGCCAACATTGGTGTATTGCCGCTGTACCCCGGCCTCGGCGTGCCGCTGTTGCAGGCGGTTGTCGACAGCGGAGTGCAGGCCCTATTGCTCGAATGCTATGGCAGCGGGACCGGGCCGTCCGACAACGCGGCGTTCCTCGACGCACTGCGGGCAGCCCATGCGCGGGGCATCGTGGTCGTGGCGCTGACGCAGTGCCAGGAAGGCGGCGTCGAACTGGATGTGTATGAAGCCGGTAGCCGCCTGCGCGATGCATGCGTGCTCTCCGGCGGCGGCATGACCCGCGAGACGGCATTGGGCAAGCTGCACGCATTGCTGGGTGCAGGCCTGCCGGTGGAAGAAGTCCGCCGCCTGGTAGAACTCGACCTGTGCGGCGAACTGGCCTGATCGAACCCGCTGCGCGCCCTCGCGCTGCTACAAGGGTTGCGCACATCCCGTAGGAGCGGTCATCGGCCGCGAAACAGGCGCTGCGGTGCTGCTGTCACTCAGCAGCCGGTCAGGCGTTCCACGCGCGCTTCGTTGGGAAAGAACAACGGACGCAGGCGAACGCCGACGCTGTTGCCGATGAACGCTGCGACCAGCCATAGCCAGCCATGCAGGCTGCCAGAGGCGATGCCGCTGAAATACGCACCAATGTTGCAGCCATAAGCCAGGCGCGATCCATACCCCAGCAACAACCCGCCAATCACGGCTGCGATCAGTGACCGGCGCGGGATCTTCAGGCTGGGCGCGAAATGCCCGGCCAACCCGGCCGCCAGCAGCGCACCCAGCACGATACCGATGTCCATGACGCTGGTGATGTCTTCCCACACCGGCGCAGCCAGCGCCTTGGCGTTAGCTGCGGTCTGCCAGAACGCCCAACTGCCCACATCCACGCCCAACCCACTGGCCACTTTCGCCCCCCAAAGCGCGAACGCCGAAGTGATGCCCCAAGGCCGCCCGGCCAGCGCCAGCGTGGCGAAGTTGAGCAGCGCCAGCGCCACGGCACCCCACACCAAGGGCCACGGCCCGCGCAGGAACCTGTTCGAACCAGGCGTCGCCCGCACGTCGGGTGTTTCCAGCGCACCATGCCGACGCCGTTCCAGGCCCACCGTCACCCACGCGATCAGCGCGAACACGCCCAGGCTCAGCAACAGCGCCGGCACCACACCCAGGCTCTTGACGATCGAGATCGCCGGCAACGATGGCAAGGCAAACCACCAGTCCACATGATGGGTCGCAATCAGCGAGCCACAGATGAAGAACAGCAGGGTCACCAGCATGCGCGCGTTGCCCCCACCGACGGTGAACAGCGTCCCCGACGCACAACCGCCGCCCAACTGCATGCCGATACCGAAAATGAAGGCACCGAACACCACCGACAACCCGGCGGGTGCGACCAGCCCTACCACCGGCTGGCCGAACAGGCTGCCTGCACCCAGAACCGGGAAGAACAGCAATACCGCCAGCGCCAGCATGACCATCTGCGCACGCAGCCCTGCGCCTCGGCGATCACGAATGAACACCCGCCAGGCAGACGTGAAGCCGAACGCTGCGTGATAAAGCGTCAGACCCAGGGCCGCACCGACCGCCCACAACAGCACCTGGCGCGAACCTACCGCAGCGGCGAGAAACACCGCGCCGAGCACCAGCAGTGACACCGCCACCAACGGCGCACCCAGTGCCCGCCGCGGGGCAACAGAAAAAGTCGAACTCATGGCAGCATCCGAATAGAGAGACAAGACAGCGCAGCAGTATAAAACCTAAAGCCACGTGTTGATGCTTCTCTGCGACCACAGCGACTTCAGGCCGCAGGCGATCTGTGCCAGGAACCCGCAGGATTTTGTGAACAACCTTCTTGCAACGTTCCCTCGACGCACCGGTCAGAAACTATCCAACACCTGCTGAACAAGCCATTTCACTGTATGTAATACCAGACACTCTGCTTCTTCTGTGGATAAGCCTGTGCATAACCAGGGGTATAACCCTGTGGATACCTGTGTGGATAATCTTCATGACGCACTTGGATGCACAGGCTCGTACAAGATGCCAAGATGAGGGTCACGACTCACCGGAGCTCGACCATGTCCGACCTTGCAATTCGTCCTGTCAGCGCAGCCGATCATTCTGCCTGGCTGAACCTCTGGCAGGCCTACCAGCGTTTCTACCAGACCGACATCCCCGAAGCCGTGACCCAGGTCACCTGGCAGCGCATGCTCGACGATGCCGAACCCATGCACGCCGCGCTCGCTTGGCGCGACGGCGTGGCGATCGGCATGGTTCACTACATCTATCACCGCTCGTGCTGGACCATTGAAAATTCCTGCTACCTGCAAGACCTGCTGGTGGATGCCTCGGCACGCGGCGCAGGCGTGGGTCGCCAGTTGATCGAGTTCGTCTACGCAACCGCCAAGACCGCCGGCTGCGCCAAGGTGCACTGGCTCACCCATGAAACCAACAGCACCGCCATCGGGCTGTACCGGAATATCGCCGAGCAGCCCGGTTTCATCCAATTTCGCAAGCCACTCTAGGAGCTGCCATGCCCACATCCGCCTCCGCATCCGACTGGAAGCCCGTCAAGGCACCCGTGGCGACCACCATGAACGGTCGCTTCATCCGCCTGGAGAAACTCGACCCCAAGCGCCATGGTGAAGACCTCTGGGAAGCCCTGCAGGGGCCGCAGTCCGACGCACAGCTGTGGGACTACCTGCCCTACGGCCCGTTCAACGACCTGGAGTTGTTCTACATCTGGCTCGACGGCTATGCCATCAGCAACGATCCGCTGGGCTTCTGTGTGGTCGATCAGCTCACCGGCAAGGCCGAAGGCATCCTCAGCCTGATGTCCATCGTGCCGGCGCACGGACGCCTGGAAGTCGGCCACGTGGCCTTTGCCGCCTCCATGCAGCGCACGCCCAAGGGCACCGAGGCGATCTACCTGGCGCTCAAACTGGCATTCGGTCAGGGCTATCGCCGGGTCGAATGGAAGTGCGACAACGCCAACAAACGCTCGCGTCGCGCCGCCGAGCGCGTCGGTTTCAGCCTCGAAGGTGTGTTCCGCCAGCACATGGTGGTCAAGGGTCGCAACCGTGACACAGCGTACTTTTCCATCACCCACACTGAGTGGCCGGCAATCGAGGGCGCGTTCGAGGGCTGGCTGGCGGTGGAAAACCAGCCTTCCTCCGGCCAGCTCAAACCTTTGGAACAGTTTCGTGTCGCCGTTTGAATAATTCTGTAAAGACCAGAGGCTATACAGGACGACCTCACTGCCACCAGGTCGTCCGCTCATGCCGTACTCTCCGCACCGTCTTGCCCTTGCCATCGCTCTGCTCGCTCTGGGCACGCCGGTGTCGGCGGTTTTCGCCAAAGACCTGCAGATCGTTACCACCACCCAGGCAACTCAAAGCCTCAGCGATACCGATCGCCTGACCGTGAGCAAGGGCGGGAGCATCACGGCCAGTGCCGAGGCAATCAAGCTCAAGGGTTCGGCGCCGGGCACCGGCGTGGTTGTGGATAACTCAGGCCGACTGATCTCCACTGCCGATCGAGCGATCGACAGCTCCAGCACCGGCGCCGTGCGCAACTACACCGTGATCAATCGCGCCGGTGCGCTGATTCAAGGCTCGTCCGATGCCTTTCGCATCAAGGACGATTTCAGCCGTGGCACCATCGTCATCGACAACAGTGGCACGCTGCGCTCGCTGAACAAGCGCGCCATCGATCTGGAAGCCCTGGAAAGCGCTGGCATTGCCACCACCCTCGACAACCGCGCCGGCGGGTTGATCCGCAGCGAAAAGAACGACGCGATGAAAACCGGCATCAATGCCACGATCATCAACCACGGCGAGATATCCACAGGCGACACCTTCAGCCTCGACGACAAGTACGACGGTATCGACGTGGCCGCGGCCACTGGCGTGTCCGTGTACAACCATGGCTTGATCAGCGGCGGCCGCCACGGCCTGACCACGGATGAAGGTGCGCTGCTGTACAACGAAGGCACGCTGATCGGCCGCAATGGCTCGGGCTACGGTTCGGACGGCAATGGTACGGTGATCAACCACGGCCTGATTTCCGGCGATGTGTCCGGGCTGCAGGCAGTGGGCGACGGCGACGGTGTGGACATCGACTACATCGGCCATATCGAGAACTACGGCACCATTCGCGGCACCGGTGCATCCGGTGCCAAGCCAGGCGACCCGCCCAACGCCAGCGAAGGCATCGCCATGGGTGGCGGTTATATCTTCAATGCGGCAGGCGCCACCATCAGCGGCGCCGACAATGCCATCCTGATCGACGATGGCAGCAATGGCTCGGCCCATGGCGCCACCTATCTGGAGAACCATGGCAGCATCAGCGGGCTCAACGGCTTCGGCGTGCAGTTGAATGGCGCCTTCGCCGACACCGTGATCAACGCCGGCTCCATCGGCGGCAGCAATGGACAGGCGCTGCAAATGGGCGCAGGCGATGACGACTTGACCGTACGCAGTGGTGGTCGCTTCAACGGCATGGTCGACGGCGGCAGCGGCCACGATCGTGTGATCCTGCAAGGCAATGCCGGCGGCAGTTTCGGCAACAGCCGCCACTTCGAAACCCTGGAAGTACAGAGCGGCACCTGGACCCTTACCAGCATCGGTGATTTCAGCGCCGACAGTCGCATAGCCAACGGCGCCACGCTGATCAACCAGGGCAGTATTGCTGGCAACCTCAGCGTTGACCCGGGCGGCGTCTACGCCGGCGGTGGCGCAGTGGGCAACCTGCTCGTCAACGGCACCTTGTCGAGCAACAGCCAGCTGGGCACTGCCTTGGTCAACGGCGACCTGACCCTGGCACGCGGCGCGACGCTGGCGTATGGGGTGAACGCCGATGGCAGCAGTGCGCCGCTGCAGGTCGCAGGCGCGGCCAACCTCGACGGCGCCACCCTGGCCGTTGTCCCGAGCCGTGGCGAATACCCCTGGCAGAGCCGCTACACCGTGCTGCACGCGGGCAGCGTGAACGGTCGCTTCGGTACGGTGACGAGCGACTACGCCTTTCTGACCCCGACCTTGAGCTACAGCGCGACCGCGGTCGACCTCGACTACGCCCGCAACGACATCGCCTTCGCCGACTTCGCCAGCACCACCAATGGCGGCAATGCGGCCCGCAGTCTGGCTGCCGCAAGCAGCGGCACCTTGTACAACGCCCTGCTCGGCACCAGCACCGCCAGCGCAGGGGCGGCCATCGAGCAACTGGCCGGGAGCAGCAACGCCAACCTGGCTGCCGCGACCTTGGCCGGCACCACGCAGGTCGGCAGTAGCATGTTGTCGGCCATGCGCCAGATGGGCAGCGGCAGCGGCCTGCTGGTGGGCCTGGGCGCACAAGACACGCCGGTGCTGGCCGCCAGCGGCATACCTGACCAGGCCCGCAACCTCAACGACCCGAACGCACAGGGCCGTGTCTGGGTCCAGGCCTTGGGTAGCTACGGCAAGCTCGATGGCGAACACGGCAGCGATGGCCTCGAACAACGGACTTCGGGCGCCGTGTTGGGCACCGACTGGGCACTGACCCCGGACTGGCGCGTGGGTCTGCTGGGCGGTTATTCGCGTACCGACCTGGACGCATCCGGCGTGGACGGCAAAATCGACAGCTGGCACGCGGGCATCTATGCCATGCGCCAGAGCGGCCCGCTGGCCCTGCGGTTGGGTGCGGCCTACAGCCAGCATGATGGCAACAGCAAGCGCAGCGTCTACTTCGCCGGTTTCAGCGACCGGTTGCGCGGCGACTACGACGCCGACAGCCAGCAAGCCTTCGCCGAGGTGGGCTACGACCTGGGCAGCGGCCGTCTCAGCGCCGAACCCTTCGCCAACCTGGGCTATCAGCGCTACAGCCGCGACAGCTACCGCGAAAAAGGCGGGGCCGCTGCGCTGGCCGTGGACGCACAGACACAGGACAACTTCACCAGCACCTTCGGCGTGCGCCTGGCTCACCTGAGCCAACTGGACAACGGCATGAGCCTGACGCCGCGTGGCAGCCTGGGCTGGCGTCATGCCTATGGGGACGTCGACAACAGCACCCGGCAGGCGTTTGCCAGTGGTGGCAATGCGTTCAGTGTCGAAGGCAGCGCCCTGGACCGCGACAGCCTGATGGTCGAAGCCGGCCTGGACCTGGGTGTCAGTGCGCGGCAGAGCGTCGGCATCGGTTACACCGGCGAGCTGGGTAGCAACAGTCGCAACCATGCTGTGGTCGGCCAGTGGCAGATGTGCTTCTGATCAGTCTCGCGGCTGCCGGGTGGACAAAAAAAAGGGGGCCACCCGGCCCCCAGAGGAAAACCTTGAAACCTGAGGTCAGCCCTCGATCTCGATCAGTATCTCGCCGGGGTTCACGCGGTCCCCCTTGGCCACGTGGATCGCCGTGACCTTGCCTGCCACACCGGCCTGGACCTCGGTTTCCATCTTCATTGCCTCGGTGATCAACAGCGCCTGGCCGGCCTTGACCGAGTCACCCAGCTTGACCAGCACATCGACGATATTGCCGGGCATGGCGGTGCTGACATGGCCCGGTTCGCTGGCCTGCTTGCGTTTGCCGATACCGCCGCCGACGAACTCGTTCAACGGCTCGAACACCACCTCTTCGGGCATTCCGTCGATGGACAGGTAGAAGTGCCGCTTGCCTTCGGCCTTGACCCCGACACCGGTGATGTCGACTCGATAGCTCTCGCCGTGCACATCGATGACGAACTCGGTCGGTACGCCCTCGCCGCTGCGCGCAGCCTGGGTGCCCGCTTCAGGAATCGGCAGCAGCACCTCGGGTACCAGGGTCCCGGCGGCGCGCTCTTCGAGGAACTTGCGTCCGATGTCGGGAAACATGGCGAAGGTCAGCACATCTTCCTCGGACGTGGCCAGCTCGCCGATGTCCTTGCGCAGCTTGTCCATCTCCGGCTTGAGCAGGTCGGCGGGACGTACGTCGATGACCTCCTCGCTGCCGATCGCCTGGCGCCGCAGTTGTTCGTTGACCTTGCCCGGCGCCTGGCCATAACCGCCTTGCAGGTACAACTTCACTTCGTTGGTGATGGTCTTGTAGCGCTCGCCGGCCAATACGTTGAAGAACGCCTGGGTACCGACGATCTGCGAGGTAGGCGTGACCAGTGGCGGGAAGCCGAGGTCTTCGCGCACCTTGGGGATCTCGGCCAGCACCTCGTTCATGCGGTTCAGCGCACCCTGCTCCTTGAGCTGATTGGCCAGGTTGGAAATCATCCCGCCGGGCACCTGATTGACCTGCACTCGAGTATCGACCGCGGTGAATTCGCTTTCGAACTGGTGGTATTTCTTGCGCACGGCATAGAAATACAGGCCGATTTCCTGCAGCAACTCCAGGCTCAGGCCGGTATCGAATTCGCTGCCCTTGAGCGCCGCGACCATCGACTCGGTGCCCGGATGGCTGGTGCCCCAGGCGAAGCTCGAGATGGCGGTGTCGATATGATCGGCGCCATTTTCCACGGCCTTGAGCTGGCACATCGCGGCCAGGCCGGCCGTGTCGTGGCTGTGGATGAACACCGGCAGCGACTGCTCGGCCTTCAACGCCCTGACCAGTTCGCCGGTCGCATAAGGCGTCAGCAGGCCCGCCATGTCCTTGATCGCCACCGAGTCGCAGCCCATGGCTTCCATCTGTTTGGCCTGAGCCACGAACGCGGCCACGGTATGCACCGGGCTGGTGGTATAGGCGATGGTGCCCTGGGCGTGTTTGCCGGCTGCCTTCACGGCCTCGATGGCCACGCGCAGATTACGCACGTCGTTCATGGCATCGAAGATGCGGAACACGTCGATACCGTTGTCGGCCGCCTTGGCCACGAAGGCCCGCACCACGTCATCGCTGTAATGCCGGTAGCCGAGCAGGTTCTGCCCGCGCAGGAGCATCTGCAGGCGCGTGTTCGGCAGCGCCTCGCGCAGCTTGCGCAGGCGTTCCCACGGGTCTTCCTTGAGAAAGCGCACGCAGGCATCGAAGGTGGCGCCGCCCCATACTTCCAGCGACCAGTAACCCACCCGGTCGAGCTTGTCGCAGATAGGCAGCATGTCTTCGGTGCGCATGCGCGTGGCCAGCAAGGACTGATGGGCGTCGCGCAGGATGGTGTCGGTAACGAATATGCGCTTGGAAACGGGCGTATTGGACATTGTTGTGTTCCTCACAGGCCGGCGTGGGCGGCGATGGCGGCGGCGATGGCCAGGGCCAGCTCTTCGGGTTTGCGCTTGATCGAGTACTGGGTCAGCTCGGGGTGGCTGTCGACGAAACTGGTATTGAACTGGCCACTGCGAAACTCGGGGTTGCGCAGGATTTCCTGGTAGTACGCCGCAGTGGTCTTGATGCCTTGCAGGCGCATGTCATCCAGCGCGCGCAGGCCGCGGTCCATGGCCTCTTCCCAGGTCAGCGCCCAGACCACCAGCTTCAGGCACATGGAGTCGTAGAAGGGCGGAATGGTGTAGCCGGTATAGATCGCCGTGTCGGTGCGTACGCCCGGCCCACCGGGCGCGTAGTAGCGGGTGATCTTGCCGAAGCTGGGCAGGAAATTGTTCTTCGGGTCCTCGGCATTGATGCGGAACTGCAGGGCAAAGCCGCGGTGCACGATGTCTTCCTGCTTCACCGAAAGGGCCAGCCCCGAGGCGATGCGGATCTGTTCACGGACGATGTCGATGCCGGTGATTTCCTCGGTGATGGTGTGTTCGACCTGCACCCGGGTGTTCATCTCCATGAAATACACCTCGCCTTCGGCGAGCAGGAATTCCACGGTGCCGGCGTTCTCATAACCCACCGCCTTGGCCGCACGCACCGACAGGTCGCCGATGTAGGCGCGCTGCTCGGGGGTCAGCTGCGGGCTGGGCGCGATCTCGATGAGCTTCTGGTTGCGCCGCTGGATCGAACAGTCGCGCTCGAACAGGTGCACCACATTGCCGAAGCTGTCACCCAGGATCTGTGCTTCGATGTGCTTGGGATTGACGATGCATTTTTCCAGGAACACTTCGGCCGAACCGAAAGCCTTGGTCGCTTCGGAAATCACCCGCGGGAACGCCTGCTCCAGCTCCTCGCGGCTGTTGCAGCGGCGAATGCCGCGCCCGCCGCCGCCGGAAGTGGCCTTGAGCATGACCGGGTAGCCGATGCGTTCGCCCTCCTCCAGCGCTTCGCGGATGTCGGCCACGTTGCCCTCGGTGCCGGGCGTGACCGGCACGCCCGCCTTGATCATGCTGCGCCGGGCTTCGGTCTTGTCGCCCATGCGGCGGATGACCTCGGCCGACGGGCCGATGAACTTCACCCCGCGCTCGGCGCAGATATCTGCCAGCTCGGCGTTCTCGGAAAGAAAGCCATAGCCTGGGTGCAAGGCATCACAGCCGGTTTCCACCGCCAGGTTCACCAGCTTGCGTGGGTTCAGGTAACCGGCCAGGGGCTCGGCACCGATGCTGTGGGCTTCGTCGGCGCGCTTGACGTGCAGCGCGTGACGATCGGCTTCGGAATAGATCGCGACCGAACGAATGCCCATTTCGGCGCAGGCTCGTACGATACGTACGGCAATCTCACCTCGGTTGGCGATCAGGATCTTTTTTATCACTTGGAATTTCCTCGACCGATGAATCCATTCGGGTCGGTGCGTGGCCGACCCTTTGGGTAACCAGTTGTTTCCTGGTCGCCCCTGCAAGCTAGCGCGGCATGAGGATTAATAAAAATAAATCTTTGTTAGGTTACATATTAGCCAAAGCTTATAGTTGACGGACTGCCCACCGGAAATTGGATTGAGAAATGCGTAAGTCATTGATGCGCTTGACGTTGCGCCAGCTACAAGTGTTCAACGAAGTGTGCGACCTGCGCTCCTACAGCCGTGCGGCGGAAGAAATGTCGCTGACTCAACCCGCGGTCAGCCTGCAGATTCGTCAGCTGGAAGAACTGGTGGGTCAGCCGCTGTTCGACTACGTGGGCAAGAAGCTCTACCTGACCGAGGCAGCCGAAGCGCTGCAGGCCGCCAGCCGGGACATCTTCGGTCGTCTGGAAAACCTCGACATGCAGCTGTCCGACCTGCAGGGCTCGCTGCAGGGGCAGCTCAAGCTGGCGGTCGAATCCAGTGCCAAATATTTCACGCCGCACCTGTTCGCCGCCTTCCGCACGCTGCATCCGGAAGTCAATCTGCAGCTCACGGTGGTCAACCGTGCGCAGGTGATTCGGCGTTTGAGTGACAACCGCGACGACGTGACCATCATGTCGATGGTGCCGCAGGACATGGGGCTGGACTTCATGCCCTTCCTCAACAACCCGATCGTGGCGGTGGCGCCGCCCGAGCACCCGCTGTGCCGGGCGCAACGGGTGAACCTGCAGGACCTGCAAGCCTATACCTTGCTGGTACGCGAACAGGGCTCGGGCACGCGACGAGCGTGCGAGGAATATTTCAAGGAAAAGCGCGTGCATTTTGCGCAGACGCTGGAGGTGTCTTCCGCCGAGGCTCAGCGTGAATGCGTGATTGCAGGGCTGGGCCTGGCACTGCTGACACGCCACGCCGTCGCCAGGGAATTATCCACAGGCACGCTGCGTGAGCTGCGTGTGGAAGAGCTGCCGTTGCAGCGCAGTTGGTGCGTGGTGCAGGCCAAGGCACGGCGTCAGTCGCCAGTGGCATTGGCCTTCGCCGCATTCATCCGCGCCGAACGTGCGCAGATCACGGCGCTGGTCGAGCGCTTTGCCGGGAACCCGCCGATGCCGCCTGCCAATAATTGAGCTCGGCATCGTCGCCGATTTCCTGGAGCAAGCGACGCTGCTCGGAATAGCTCTCGATCGCGCGGCGAAACTCCATGCGGCGCTGATCCTCCTGCTGACGTTTGGTACGGGTAGCGCTGTTGCCCTGCGGTTGCGAGCCATCGAAGTAACGAGCCATTGCGTGTCTCCCAGTTCGAGTTCGGGAGTACAGGGTGGCGTGGCTATGTGAAGGTTTGGCGACGAGGCGGTGAACATCGGGTTAAACCCGAAGCGGCCGATCAGTCCTCGTGGGCCTCGTGAGCCTTCAAAGACTTGGGCGACAGGCGCAGGCTGCGCAGACTGCGCTTGACGCTCTTCAAGTGATTGACCAGGTCTGGGCCGCGGGCCATTGCCACGCCCATGGCCAGCACGTCGATCACCACCAGGTGGGCGATGCGGGAGGCCAGCGGGGTGTAGATCTCGGTGTCTTCATGCACGTCGACCGCCAGGTTGACCGTCGCCAGTTCCGCCAGCGGCGTCTGCCCCGGGCACAGCGAAATCAGGGTGGCGCCGGTTTCACGCACCAGGTTGGCGGTGATCAGCAGGTCCTTGGAGCGCCCGGATTGGGAGATGCACACGGCCACGTCGGTTGGCTTCAGGGTCACCGCCGACATGGCCTGCATGTGCGGGTCCGAGTACGCCGCCGCCGTCAGCAGCAGACGGAAGAACTTGTGCTGGGCATCGGCCGCCACCGCGCCCGATGCGCCGAACCCATAGAACTCGACCCGCTGCGCGGTGACCATGGCGCTGATCGCCCGCTGCAAGGCCTCGGGGTCGAGCTTCTCACGCACTTCCATCAGGGTGTGCAGGGTGGTGTCGAAGATTTTCAGGCTGTAGTCGGCCACCGAGTCGTCTTCGTGGATGGCGAACTGACCGAAGCTCGCTCCCGCCGCCAGGCTTTGCGCCAGCTTGAGCTTGAGGTCCTGAAAACCGGTGCAGCCGATCGCGCGGCAGAAGCGCACGATGGTCGGCTCGCTGATGCCCACGCTGTGCGCCAGGTCGGCCATGGAGCTGTGCATCACCGCCGCAGGGTCCAGCAGCACATGCTCGGCAACCTTGAGTTCGGATTTGCGCAGCAGGTGGCGAGACTGGTCGATGTGTTGCAGCAGGTTCAAGGGACAGCTTCCGCTAAAGGGGTCGAAGGGCCGGGATGTAGCTGACCTGCAGTTATACTACAGGCCTCTGTGATCGCCCAGTTAAACGTCTCAGCAAGGGTGATCGTTTGCCGATTCTGACGCTTTGCGAATGCCAGTGGCACCAGACGAATCTCACCCCTGCAGCCCCTCGCCCAGGCTAGGGGCTGTAAGCGATACGCGCAGAGACGTCCGTCAGCAGAACAATGGTCTGGTGAATTTCACCTCGAGCATTTCGCACACCGATCAGTTGTAACCATTGACGATACTGCTCCCCATCCAGTCGCGTCTCCGTGAGCACTCCCTGCCATGCGCCCTCGGCGTCCATGGCGTGCTGGATCGATGTCGCGCACCGACGTGCATCGCGGCTGCAAGGCAGTTGCAACCAGGCTCGGCCGCACACCTGATCTGCCGCCAGACCGGTAATGCGGCTGAATGCCGGATTCGACGTCAACACCTTGTACTGAGCATCGAGTACCAGGATGCCTTCACTCGAGTTGTCGAACACCAACCCTGCCAACTGCAACTGGCCGCTCAACACGATGTCGCGGCTGGCATCGCGGCGGGTACCGACCATGCGCAGGACACTGCCATCCGCCGCACGCTCCACGGCCCGACCGTGGTCTTCGATCCACAACCAGTGGCCTTCGTGGTGGCGGATGCGGTACTGCACCAGGTAGTCGTCGCTGCGCCCCTTGAGGTGGTCGATCATGGCGCGCTTCACCCGCGGCACATCCTCAGGGTGCATGCGGGGGCGCAGTTGCTTGAGCATTGCCTGCATGAATTCCGGCTCCAGGCCGAACAACTCCTTGAGTTGAGTGTGGTAGACCTCGTCGGTGCTCAGGTTCCAGTCCCAGAGCCCCAAACCGCTCGCCTCCAGGGCCAGGGCCAGACGCTGCTCGCTCTTGCCGAGCGCCCGATTGGCCTGATCCAGTTCACGACTGCGCTGCTGCACGCGAGTTTCAAGCTGCGCATGGGCTTGAGCCAGTTGCTGCTGGGCCTCGCGACGCTGGCCCACCTCGGTGGTCAGGGCTTGGTTCAAGCGCTCGCTGCGGCTTTGCGCCAACTGCAGGGTTTCGATCAGTTCCTGATTGCGGAAGCGCCGCAACAGGCTGCGGTTGGTCAAGCGGTTGACCTGCCAGGCCACCACCAGCAACGCGCCCAGAAAGATCAGTCCGAACCAGCCCCAGCCGCGTTGGGCGCCATCGTTCCATACGAACAGGTAGGCGGTGGGCGGCAGCAGGCACGGCAGGGTATAGGCAAGAAAGGCCGGCAGGCTGACGGCGTAGGCGACGCTGGCTGACAGTGTCGCCGCGCCCAGCAGGCCGAACACCCAGGCCTGTTGAATGAGGTTGTCCTCCGAGACCAGGGCAATGGCCGCCGCTGCCAGCGTTGCGCCGCTGACGGCCGAACCGACGATGAACATGCGCCGCCAGTGCCCCTGCGCCTGCCGATCGGGCATGGCCGCATCGAACGCCGCCACCTGGATGACCCGTCCGGCCACCAGCAGCAACAGCCACAACAACCCGATGCTGACCCCCAGGTAATGCTGCGGAGTCCATAGTAGCCAGGCGCACAGGCCGCCGTTGAGCAGCATCAGCAAGGTCGGCAGCAACGAGCCCTGGTACAGCAGGCGCGTGCGCTCGGCGGCCAATTGCGCGGCGTAGCGCTCCTGCAGGGCCTGCTGCTCCAGGGGCGAGTCCAGCGGGTTGAGGTTCGGCGTCATGGGCAATGTGCTTGTCGTGATGTGCCATCCGTCGAGTCAGAATACACAAGCACAGGCGGCGCACATGCACCTTATGTCCGACTCTGGGGGTATTTGCTCCAAGACGCGCAACTCTTGTTTGCCCCAACTCCACCGCGCACCCTAAAATGCCCGGATGCGCGATGACCTCTCCCTTCTGCTGAACTCCCTCAACGATGCCCAACGCCAGGCCGTAGCGGCCTCCGTTGGCCGTCAGTTGGTCCTGGCCGGTGCTGGTTCCGGTAAAACCCGAGTGCTGGTGCACCGTATCGCCTGGTTGATCCAGGTCGAGAACGCTTCGCCCCACTCTCTGCTGTCGGTGACGTTCACCAACAAGGCGGCCGCCGAGATGCGCCAGCGCATCGAGCAGCTGATGGGCATCAATCCGGCCGGCATGTGGGTCGGCACCTTCCACGGCCTGGCGCACCGCCTGCTGCGCGCGCACTGGCAGGAAGCCAACCTGAACCAGAACTTCCAGATTCTCGACAGCGACGACCAGCAACGCCTGGTCAAGCGGGTCATGCGCGAGCTGGGCCTGGACGAGCAGAAGTGGCCGGTGCGCCAGGCGCAGTGGTTCATCAACGGGCAGAAGGACGAGGGTTTGCGCCCGCAGCACATCCAGCCCGGTGGCGACCTGTTCCTGGCGACCATGCGCTCGATCTATGAAGCCTACGAGGCGGCCTGCGCGCGGGCCGGCGTGATCGACTTCTCCGAGCTGCTGCTGCGTGCCCTTGACCTGTGGCGCGACAATCCCGGCCTGCTGGCGCACTACCAGCGCCGTTTCCGCCATGTGCTGGTCGACGAATTCCAGGACACCAACGCCGTGCAATACGCCTGGCTGCGGTTGCTGGCTCAAGGTGGCGACAGCCTGATGGTGGTAGGCGACGACGACCAGTCGATCTACGGCTGGCGCGGCGCCAAGATCGAGAACATTCACCAGTATTCCGCCGACTTCCCGGATTCGCAGCTGATTCGTCTGGAACAGAACTACCGCTCCACCGCCGGCATCCTCAAGGCTGCCAACGCCCTGATCGCCAACAACAGCGGGCGACTGGGCAAGGAGCTGTGGACCGATGGCGGCGATGGCGAGCCGATCAGCCTGTACGCCGCGTTCAACGAACACGACGAGGCGCGCTATGTGGTCGAAACCATCGAGAGCGCGCTAAAGACCGGCCTGGCGCGCAGCGACATCGCCATTCTCTACCGTTCCAACGCCCAGTCGCGGGTGCTGGAAGAAGCGCTGTTGCGCGAGCGTATCCCTTATCGCATCTATGGCGGACAGCGCTTCTTCGAGCGCGCCGAAATCAAGAACGCCATGGCGTACCTGCGCCTGCTCGAAGGGCGCGGCAACGATGCCGCCCTGGAGCGGGTGATCAACGTCCCGCCACGCGGCCTGGGCGAGAAGACCGTCGAAGCCATCCGTCAGCATGCCCGTCATGGCGAAGTGTCGATGTGGGAAGCCGGCCGCCAGCTGGTGGCCAACAAGGGCCTGACCGGGCGTGCCGCCAATGCCCTGGGCGCGTTCATCGAGCTGATCGAAAACCTCGCCGCCAAGGTCATGCAGATGCCGTTGCACCTGATGACCCAGACCGTCATCGAGCAGTCCGGCCTGATCATCTACCACCAGGAAGAAAAGGGCGAAAAAGGCCAGGCACGGGTGGAAAACCTCGAGGAACTGGTCAGCGCTGCGCGCAACTTCGAAAACGGCGAGGCAGAAGCCGACCTGACGCCGCTGGCGGCATTCCTGGGCCATGCCTCGCTCGAGGCTGGCGACACCCAGGCCGAGGAACACGAGGACAGCGTGCAGCTGATGACCCTGCACAGCGCCAAGGGCCTGGAGTTTCCCTACGTGTTCCTGGTGGGCATGGAAGAAGGCCTGTTCCCGCACAAGATGAGCCTGGAAGAGCCCGGCCGTCTCGAGGAAGAGCGGCGCCTGGCCTATGTCGGCATCACCCGGGCCATGCAGCAGTTGGTGATGACCTACGCCGAGACCCGCCGCCTCTACGGCAGCGAAACCTACAACAAGGTGTCGCGCTTCGTGCGCGAGGTGCCCGCCGGGCTGATCCAGGAAGTGCGCCTGTCCAACAGCGTGAGTCGTCCCTTCGGCGGTGGCCAGGCGCAGAACTCGAGCAGCCTGTTCGGTGCGGCCAACA
Organism: Pseudomonas sp. CFBP 8770; assembly: GCF_014841705.1. Taxonomy (NCBI): domain Bacteria; kingdom Pseudomonadati; phylum Pseudomonadota; class Gammaproteobacteria; order Pseudomonadales; family Pseudomonadaceae; genus Pseudomonas; species Pseudomonas sp. CFBP 8770. Next base: position 141,942 of record NZ_JACYUL010000006.1, on the reverse strand, counting down.
TTCCGGAAACCCAGTTCAATCTGGGCCAGCGCGTGCAGCATTCGGTGTTTGGCGAAGGCGTGATCCTCAACTTCGAAGGCTCCGGCGCGCAGGCGCGGGTGCAGGTCAACTTCGCCGAAGGCAGCAAGTGGCTGATGCTCGGTTACGCAAAGCTCGAAGCCGTGTAGTCATTTGCCTCCAGGCTTTTTCGCGGCGTTCGGCCGCCGCGAAAGCGCTTGAGCTGCAGGCGCCAAAGGCAACGAATTTTCCTACGCTGCATTTCACATTTACGCAAAAGCTCGAAACATGTTGTCACTAGCTATGTACAGCACACCTGTGCAACATGACTCGCGTGCAATCCACCTAACGGAATGAACCTATGCAACGTTTTCTCAGCATGGCCCTGGCCCTGTGCATCGGCCTGACCATGAGCCTCGATGCCAGTGCCAAACGCTTCGGCGGCGGCAAGAGCATGGGCGCAGCCCCGACTCACCAGACTCGCCAGGCCGCGCCCACCACCCCAGGTGCCGCAGCCGCCGTTCCGGGCCGTGCAGCCCCTGCCGCCAGCGGTGCTTCGCGCTGGTTGGGCCCTCTGGCCGGCCTCGCCGCCGGTGGCCTGCTGGCGTCCATGTTCATGGGCGACGGCTTTCAGGGCATGCAAATCTTCGACTTCCTGATCATGGCGGTCATCGCCTTCCTGATCTTCCGCTTCATCGCCGCTCGCCGTCGCAAGCAGCAGCAAGGCCCGCAAATGGCCGGCGCCGGTGCTCCGTACCAGCGTGAAGCGATCGACCAGGCACCTGCCCAACCGTCGATCTTCGGTGGCGCAAGCGGTGCTTCCGCTGCCCGTCCGGTGATCAACGCGCCGGCCTGGTTCAACGAAGAAAGCTTCCTGAACGCTGCACGCAGCCACTTCCAGTCGCTGCAGCAGCACTGGGACGCGAACGAGATGGACAAGATCGCCGAGTTCGTCACCCCGCAGATGCTGCAGTCGTTGAAGCAGGAACGTGCCGAGTTGGGTGATGGCTTCCAGTCCACCTACATCGACGACCTGCAAGTGCAGCTGGAAGGTGTCGATGACCGCGCCGAGAAAACCATCGCTACCCTGACATTCGTCGGCGTATCGAAGACCTCTCGCTTCGACAAGGGCGAACCCTTCAGCGAAAGCTGGAACATGGAACGCGCCCAGGGCGAAAACAAGCCTTGGCTGGTCGCGGGTATCCGCCAGAACTGATACACGTCACGCTTTGCGAAGCCCCGGCCCTGGTCGGGGCTTTTGCATTTTGAACGTTGCATCCATTTCCAGCTAAGGTATAAACCGCAGCGCGTATTCTGGTCAGAGGAAAACATCGTGGAAGAAGTGATCGAGCAGCTCCGAGAAGCCAACGAACCGGTACCGGTTCCCCTGGAACTGCCAGACGAAGACCTGCTGGTCGAGATCGAAGAGCAGTTGTTCATCAATATCCCGTTCGTGTTCAAGGAGTATTTGCTCACCGTCAGCGACGTCGTGTACGGCAGCCTGGAACCGATCACCGTGACCGACCCGCAATCGCACACCTATCTTCCGGAGGTCGCCGCCAGCGCCTGGGACATCGGTGTACCACGCGAGCTGATCCCGATCTGTCAGGACGGCGAGGACTACTACTGTGTCGAAGAGGACGGCACCGTGGTGCTGTGGTCGGGAGAAGAAGAGCTGGTGACCGAGGAAAGCTGGGAGTCGGTCTGGCACTGGGTGCGAGACGTCTGGCTGGAAAGCTGATCGGTAGAGGCAGGTGTGACCTTTTCACTGCTCGATGGCGCGCCGCCAACCCTGTGGGAGCGGGTTCTACCCGCGAAGAGGCCAAACCTGCCTACCCAAATTCAATGCTCGACGTTGTTGTCCAGCGTCTCCAGCAAAGCCACCTGCATCCGCGTATGCACGCGAATGAACCAGCGCCACAACACCGCCACCACTGCAGCTGCAACCACCGCAATCAGCAGCAGCAATTCCATGGTCGGCAATATGCTCGCTGACAGTGCCGCCAGCAGCACGAAGATCACCAGCAGCGACAGCAGCGGAATGACTTCGGCGATGACGCGCCGCACCCGCTGGGTATGCCTGCCAGCCATTTCCGGCTTCACGCCCATTTCCGCCAGCAGCATCGAGAGTGCCTTGAGCTTGCGATAGGCGGCGATCAAAAACGGCAGTGACACCAGCAAGGCTGCACCCCAGATCAGCGCCTTCTGCCCGCCCGGCTCGGCCACCCAGGTGGTCAGGTAACCGCCGATACGCTCGGCAAAATACGCGCCGGCCAGAAAGATACCGATCACCAGCGCCAGGTTGACCCCCACCTGCAGGAGGATCTTGCGGATCATCGACGCCAGCATGGCGCCCTGCCCGCGCGGCTGGATGCTGCGCAGCCATTCCCCATACATGCCCAGCACCCGTGCGACGCGCTGCGGCACGATAGCGCCGAGGCGATGGGACAAGGGGTCGGCTGCCCGGATCAGGTACGGCGTGGACAACGTCGTCAGCACCGACACGGCCACGGCAACGGGGTAGAGAAAATCGCTGGTGACCTGCAGGGTCATGCCCAGCGCGGCGATGATGAACGAGAACTCGCCGATCTGCGACAGGCCCATGCCTACCCGCAGTGACGTCTTGCCATCGTTGCCGGCAATGAATGCGCCCAGCCCGCAAGAGACGATCTTGCCGAGCACAACGGCCACGGTGATGACTGCAATCGGCCAGGCATAGTCGAGCAGAATGGCGGGGTCGAGCATGAGGCCGATGGCAACGAAGAAGATCGCGCTGAACATGTCGCGGATGGGTTCGATCAAACGCTCGATCTTCAGCAATTGCCGCGATTCGGCCATGATCGCCCCGATCAGGAAGGCCCCCAGCACCATGCTGTATTCGAGCTTGACCACCAGCAGGCAAAAGCCGAAGCACAGGCCCAGCACGGTCACCAGCAGCATCTCGTTGCTCTCGAAGGTGGCCACATAGGCCAGCAGACGCGGCACCACGAGGATGCCCACGACCAGGGCGATCACCATGAACAGCGAGAGCTTGCCGACCGTCGAGAACACCTCGCCCGAACTGACCGCGCCGCTGACGGCGATCCCCGACAGCAGCGCGATGATGCCGATACCCAGAATATCCTCGACGATCAGCACGCCGAAGATCAGCTGAGCGAAGCGCTCGTTCTTCATCTTCAGGTCGTTGAGCGCCTTGACGATGATGGTGGTCGAGGAAATGGCCAGGATAGCCCCGAGGAACAGCGAGTCCATGGTGCCCCAATCGAACCAGCGGCCGATTTCGTAGCCGATCCAGATCATCAGCACGATTTCCAGGAACGCAGCGATAAAGGCCGTGGCACCGACCTTGAACAGTTTGCGCAGGCTGAATTCCAGGCCCAGGCTGAACATCAGAAAGATCACACCCAGTTCGGCCAGAGTCTTGATGGTGTCTTCGTCGTGGATCAGGCCGAACGGCGGGGTGTGGGGGCCGATGATGAAGCCGGCGACGATGTAGCCCAGCACCACGGGTTGCCGCAGGCGATGGAACAGAATCGTCACCACGCCGGCCACCAGCATGATCACCGCCAGGTCCTGGATAAAACTGATGGCATGCACGGTGATAGCCTCCATTGCTATTCAGAATTGCTGTACCAATTGTTTCAGAAAGGCAGATTAACACCGGCCATTGCAGGCGAACGTCGGTGCAATATGCGGAAACAGATCGCCGCTATGCCCTGCGTAATGGCACGATAGACGTGACGGCGCCCGTCCGTTCGGCGTCCGCTTCTGGATGCAACCCTTTGAAAGCGGCAAACGCCAATATAGGCGACGCCCCTGCACTTCTGCCAACCAACCGTGAGTTCACTATGGAACCTGGAAACGCCCAGCTGTCGATGACGGTGCTGATGACCCCCGACATGGCCAATTTTTCCGGCAATGTGCACGGAGGAACGCTGCTCAAATACCTCGACGAAGTGGCTTACGCCTGCGCCAGCCGCTATGCCGGCCGGTATGTGGTGACCTTGTCGGTGGATCAGGTGATCTTCCGCGAGCCGGTGCATGTCGGCGAACTGGTGACGTTCCTGGCCTCGGTCAATTACACCGGCAATACCTCGATGGAAGTGGGCATCAAGGTGGTCACCGAGAACATTCGCGAGCGTTCGGTGCGCCACACCAACAGCTGTTTCTTCACCATGGTGGCGGTGGATGACCAGCGCAAGCCGGCCAGCGTGCCGCCCCTGCAGCCGCAGGATGCCGAAGGCACGCGGCGCTTCATCCAGGCGCAGCAACGCCGGCAGATTCGCCAGGAGCTGGAAAAGCGCTACCGCGATCTCAAGGATGAGCCGATTTAAAGCGCTACGGCTTCGAACCGCAGGCGCGGATGGACGATACGATCCTGGGCGCGCACCAGCTCCAGCTCGTAGCTGGCGCAGGCCTGGGTTTCCAGCAGCACTTCGTGCACGGCCGCTGCGGTGAATTCGAAAGCCGCCAGCCAGTCATCGCCCAGCAGCAGCCTGGCGAGGAACAGGCCACTGGTCAGATCACCCACGCCGACCGGTTGGCGCGGAAACGCCAGCAGCGGGCGGCGCAGGTGCCAACTGCCCGCAGCAGTGACCAGAAGCATTTCAAAATCCTCGGCTGATTTGCCTGGATAGGCCAGGTGCTTGACCAGCACCGCTTTGGGTCCGCGCGCCAGCAATGCCCGCGCCATGGCCACGCAATCCGGCAGGGACTGGGCCTTGCGCCCGCTGAAGCTGTCGAGTTCCAGCTGGTTGGGACACAGCACGTCGGCGGCGGCAACGGCTTCATCGAGCAGAAAGTCGCTGACCTCGGCCGGCACCACGCAGCCTTTTTCGGCATGCCCCATCACCGGGTCGCACAGATACAGGGCCTTGGGATTGGCCGCCTTGACCCGACGTACCACGCCCAGAATCGCTCGCCCCTGCGCGGCGCTGCCCAGGTAGCCACTAAGCACGGCATCGCAGTTGCCCAATTCGCCAATCGTCGCAATCCCTTCGACCAGTGCGGGAATGTGTTGCGGCGCCAACACTTCTCCCGTCCACTGGCCATACTGAGTGTGATTGGAAAACTGCACCGTATTCAGTGGCCAGACCTTGACCCCCACCCGCTGCATCGGGAAAACCGCCGCGCTGTTGCCGGCGTGGCCGAATACGACATGGGACTGGATGGCGAGCAGGTGTGGTGTACGTTTCATGCAAGGATTCCGGACCGGTGACAGGACTTCATGGCGCGCAGTATCGCGCGAAATGCAGCCTGTACGACAGACCGGAGAGACAGTTAAGCTGCGAGCAACCGGTTGGAGCGCACTTCGATGTTGACCCTTGGCAATATGTTCATCCTGATGTTGATGGCCGCAGGTGCGGCTTGGCTGTGGCACAACCATGGCCTGCGTGAAAAGGCCCTGGCGCGGGTCAAGCAGCATTGCAGTAAGCTCGACCTGGAACTGCTCGACGACAACGTGGCATTCAAGCGTTTTGCCTGGCTGGCCGATGCCAACGGCCGCAAGCGTCTGGCGCGTGTGTATAACTTCGAATTCACGGTAACCGGCGAGCAACGCCATGCGGGGATCGCCACCCAGTTCGGGCCACACGCGGTGCAGATCGAGTTGGCACCCTACCCGTTCGAAGTGAAAACCGCGACGAGTGCCGAAGTCATCGAGATGAGTCAGTGGCGTCAGGAACACAAGCGCTGGCGCCCCTGAGCGACGTCAGCCCTGCGATGGGTCGTCCACGCGTGCCTGCTGCAGTCGATGCTGAAGCGCCGCTGCGTCCTGCGGCGTATCGAATATCAGCTCCAGACGTGAATCACGACGCCATTCACTGGCTTTCCACTGCGCCGACTGGCCTGCCAACAGGTTGCTCGAGAACCATCCATTCGGGCTGTGGATAACCAGCTTGGCCCGTCGCCAATACCAAGTGGCCAACGCGCGTTCCACTGCCCGCAAATCGAACTGCGTCTGGGCTTGCCATCGCCAGCCGATGCTCCAGCCATCGGTGTGATCCTGCACACGGCATTGTGGCTGGGACTTATCCACCCAGATTTCACCTATGGCTCCCGGGAGCTCGACCAGCCTGTCCACAACCAGTGGCGCCGAATTATCCACAAGAGGCAGTTGCTCGAACCAAACCTGATCGACATCGAGCCACAGCATTCGGTCTGTGGGTAACCCGGAGGTTATGCACAGGCTCTGCAGCGCTGTTGCCTTGTTCATGATCACCAGGCCTGCCATTTCAGCGGCTTCACGCTGTGCTGCGGGTAACCCGAGGCCGTTCTCCCAGGCCAGCGCGTCGAGCACCATGACCAGCGGTTGCACCGCCAGAACCCCGCGCCAGGGCGCTTCACTCAACTGTGAAAGAATCTGCAGCGGATGGCCGAGGCCCGAGGGTTCGATGAACAGGCGATCCGGACGAGCCTTGCGCAGCAGACGGCCAAGGCCTATCTGAAACGGCGCACCGTTCACGCAGCACAGACAACCACCGGCGATTTCGCCGATTGCGATACCATCATCGGTGGTGGCAAGCAGCGCGGCGTCGATGCCCACCAGGCCAAATTCGTTGATCAGCACGGCCCAACGCTCGTTTGTCGGCTTGCACGCCAGCAGACGACGAATCAGGCTGGTCTTGCCGGCGCCCAAGGGGCCTGCAATGACATGGGTGGGGATGTTCTGCAGCATGGTCGGATATCTATGGAGGTTGAACGATGTGGGTGTGGGGTTTGCTGGGGCTGCTGGCCAGTACTCAGGTGTGGGCCGAGGCCTGCGTGGTGCATAGCCAGGCAGAACGGGTGAGCGTCGAGGTGTGCCAGCAGAATCGCACTATACCGCCGAAGCTGTTCAAGGAAGGTTTTTGTCGACCCAACCTGCCGGGGCAGCAGGTCGAAGTACAATTCCTGGCGCAGTGCCCGCAAGGCGCCTACGGTATTTGCCGCGGCGCTCGGGTCGAGCGCATGCCCTATGAACAGGACATCCACTACTACGGTGTGGCGAGCGATGCCGCCTACCTCAAGCCGTTCTGCGAACAGAACAGTCAGGGACAATGGGTCTCGCCCTGAGCGATCCGGATCACGCCTGCTGACCATGCTCGTGCCACTTGCCGAACGGATCCGGCCAGTGCACCCAGGTCTGTGCGCCCTGGGCCAGTTCCTCATCATTGAGCAGACACTGGTCCAGGGCGTGGCCCAACGCTGCAAAATCCATGTTCTGCCCGATGAATACCAGCTCTTGGCGGCAGTCTCCGGTGTCGGCCTGCCACGTCTGCTGGATGGCAGCCACGCTCTCGACATCCTGCGGCCATTGCGTTTGCGGCACGAAACGCCACCAGCGACCAGCGAAGCCGTAGCGCATCAAGCCACCCGCCTGGGACCAGCTCCCCGCTTCCTGGGGCTTGCTGGCGAGCCAGAAAAAGCCTTTGGAGCGCAGCAGCCGACCGTTGGTCCAGGGTTTGTCGATGAAGTCATGGAAGCGCTGTGGGTGGAACGGACGCCGGGCGCGGTAGGCCGTGGATGCAATGCCGTATTCTGCGGTTTCCGCAATGTGCTGCCCCCTGAGCACCTTCAGCCAGCCAGGCGCCTGCGCTGCGCGCTCGAAATCGAACAGCCCGGTGTCCAGGATGCGTGCCAGCGGCACCTGACCCATGACCATGGGCACGACCTGCGCGCTGGGGTTGAGTGTGTGCAGTACTGCCATCAGCTCGGTGCGTTCAGCCTGGCTGATGAGGTCGATCTTGCTGATGAGGATGACGTCGGCAAACTCCACCTGTTCCACCAACAGATCAGTGATGGCTCGCTCGTCGTCCTCTCCCAGGGTTTCGCCGCGCGTCGCCAGGCTTTCCGCTGCCTGATAGTCGAGCAGGAAATTGACCCCATCGACCACCGTGACCATGGTGTCGAGCCGGGCCAGATCGGCCAGGCTCTGGCCGTGCTCGTTGCGGAAGGTAAAGGTTTCGGCCACCGGCAGCGGCTCGGAGATGCCCGTCGACTCGATCAGCAGGTAATCGAAACGCCCCTCGGCAGCCAGCTTGGCCACTTCTTCGAGCAGGTCTTCGCGCAGCGTGCAGCAGATGCAGCCATTGCTCATCTCGACCAGTTTTTCTTCGGCCCGGTTGAGGCTGACGTTACGCTGCACTTCACTGCCGTCGATGTTGATCTCACTCATGTCGTTGACGATCACGGCAACGCGCAGATCTTCGCGGTTGCGCAGGATGTGATTGAGCAACGTGCTCTTGCCGGCCCCCAGGAAGCCGGACAACACGGTGACGGGTAAACGGTTGGGCATGACGGACCTCATCGGTGACGGATGCAAAGAACACTGCATCACTTATATTGTTATAACATAACATATAAGTCACCGCTTGCCTGGTCTCGTGGTGCTTTTTGCGGCAAGTGCATGATCGAGAAACGCGTGTTCCACGTGGAACACGCGTTGCAGGTATCAGGTGCGAGGTTTTACTGAACCACAGTTGTTTCCCAACCAGACAGCGCGCGTGTTCATGCTGCCTTTTTGCGCGACGCCCGAGGCATTGAAGGTGCCGCTGACAGTGGTAAGAAACTCTCTATCGCTGAGAAACTGGGCCTGCCCGGTACCTTGGGCCTTGGGGCAACTGAACTGAAATTTCCAGACATTGCCATTGCGCTCAGTGATCTTCTGCGTGCATCCCGACTTTGCATCTTGCAACGGGATGTCGTTGGTTTTCACCTGTTCAGGCGTCAGGCACGAGCGAATGCCATTGCCGCCCACGGTGATGCCTTGGTTGGCGAGGACCCCTTCCATCATTGCCCTTTGCTCGGGTGGAAGCATCTTCAGCTGGCCCAGCATCACTTGCATGTCAGGCAGCGGCTTGCCATCGACTTGCATGTTACTGGTGGTCATTTCCCAAAGGCCCGGCTGGAGCATCTGCGCCTGAGCCCCGGTTGCCGAAAGGCCCACTACCAATGCAGCCATCGGCCATTTAAATCTCATCTGATGTCACTCCTCAAGAACGTTGGGAAAAGTGCGGGCATGGGTCTTTGACGTCGAAACAGGTGCCGAGTTGCGCGGTAATAAAAACGCGACAACCGCCACTGAACGTGGTCTGTTTATCACAGCGCATCAAGGAGCCGCCGTGCAATGGATTATCACAGTCCGATTTTTTTTGGGTATCTATTTGGCCTGCTGCACGTGTTGGGCATTGCTGCCGCCGTTCATGCAGTTCTTACCGTCCGCACCGCGCAGGGTTCGATCGCTTGGGCCTTATCGCTGTTGTTCATTCCCTACCTCACGTTGATCCCCTATCTGGTATTTGGCCGCAGCACGTTCGACGCGTACATCAAGGCCCGTCGGCATGCCAACAAAGAGATGCACACCGCCATCGCCGACATGGATTGGCGACCCTGGATAGAGGAAGCCCTGGCCGCGCGCAAGTCCAAGTCATACGCCTCACTCAGGGCCATGCCTAAGCTGGGTCGGATGCCGTGCCTGGCCAACAATCGGGTTGGTCTGCTGATCAATGGACACGCCACGTTCGATGCCATCTTTGCAGCCATCCGCGAAGCCCGGCGAGCGGTGTTGGTGCAGTTCTTCATCATCCACGACGATCATATCGGCCGTCAGTTGCAAGGCTTGCTGCTGCAAAAAGCCTCCGAAGGTGTGGAGGTCTATGTGCTTTATGATCGAGTGGGAAGCCACGCCCTGCCCCGCGAGTACGTCGAGCGGCTACGCGAAGGCGGCGTCAACGTAAAAGCATTCGCCACTCAAAGCGGTTGGTTGAACAGGTTTCAGGTGAATTTCCGCAACCACCGCAAGATCGTCGTGGTGGACGGAGTAAAAGGCTTCATCGGTGGCCATAACGTCGGCGACGAATACCTGGGCGGCAATCCCAAGCTGTCGCCGTGGCGCGATACCCATGTGAGCATCAGCGGTCCGGTGATCGCCTGTCTGCAGGAGTCCTTTGCCGAAGACTGGTTCTGGGCAGCACGGGAGTTGCCGCCCCTGATTCTCCCGGAAGCGTACGAAGAAGACGGCGTGCTGTGCCAGGTGCTGGCCAGTGGCCCGGCCGATCCCTATGAAACCTGCTCGTTGTTTTTCGTTGAATCGATCCACGCCGCGAATGACAGGGTCTGGATTACTACCCCCTATTTCATACCGGACGAAGCCGTTTTTGCCGCACTGCGCTTGGCGGTGCTGCGCGGGGTGGACGTCCGTATCCTGCTGCCTTCGCGTCCGGATCATAAAGTGGTGTATGCCGCGTCCAGCCTGTTCGCGTTCGAGGCAGTGCGCGCCGGGGTCAAAATGTACCGCTATGGTCCGGGCTTTCTGCATCAGAAAGTGGTGCTGGTCGACGACGAGATTACAGCAATCGGCAGTGCCAACATGGACAACCGCTCGTTTCGTTTGAACTTCGAAATCATGTTGCTGACCGTCGATAAAGCATTTACCAGTGAAGTGGAACAGATGTTGCTCGATGACTTCGCCCAGTCACGAGAGATAGATGTTCGTGATAGCAAAGAGACACATCGTTTGGAAAAGCTAGGTATGCGTGTGGCACGGCTAATTTCGCCTATCCTCTAGCCAGCAAAGAGCAGGTAATCGGCAGCTTCCTGGGTTTTGGACATATCAGGAAACATTGGAAACGCTTCGTGTACCATGAGCGGGCTTCGATATTACTAAAGGGAAGTGGACCTGCATGAACGCAGAGAAAGAGAGATTCATCGGTTTGGAATGGCTGCGGTTTTTCCTGGGCGTGTACCTGGTGATGTTCCACACGCTGCCGTTCTATGAGGAATACACACAGCTGAGTGGGTTGGTGGAATTCACCGAATTGGGTTTCTTTGCCACGAGCAGCTTTTTTGCGTTGTCCGGTTTTCTCCTCGCGCACGTCTACCTCGACGGCAACAAGCTGCGAGAGCCGCCGGTTTCCTTCATGACCAAACGGTTTGCCAACCTCTATCCGATCCACATATTCGGCCTCGCCAGCTGCGTGGTGCTGATATCGCTGACAGGCCTGTTCGACAGCAACACTGACCTGAGTGTGGCGTATCGTTCCGATGACCTGCTCAAGCGTACGGCCCCCGAACTGCTCAAATACAAACTCAGCGATTTCCAGATAGCCGTGAATGCTGTGCTGCAGGTTACCCTGCTGCAGGCCTGGAACCCGGTCTACCTGGCCTACAACGGCCCACTGTGGTCGATCTCGGCGCTGTTCTTCTTCTACCTGGTCTTCCCCTGGTTTGCGCCACGCCTTGCCGCTGCCAAGCACAAGGTGCGGTTGCTGCTGATTATCTGGGCCGCCTGCCTGATTCCCCCGCTACTGGTGGTCTTCAACGACGACTACAGCTCGATCTGGATCGGTTTCCTGCATCACTTCCCGTTGCTGCGGCTGCCGGTCTTTCTCGCAGGCATCGTCGCCTACCTGCTGTTTCGCGATTACCGATTGATGGGTACCGGCCTGCGCGGGCCGCGCAAGTTGATGGCGGTGATTGCCCTGGGCTTCGGTGTGGCGATCGCCGCCGAGGTCAATTGGAGGGGCGAGAGCCATTGGTACGTTCTGCTGCACAATGGCTTGCTGCTGCCGATGGTGCTCAGCGTGATCATCCTGTGCGCCATGGCTTCGAGTGCGCAAAGCGAGCGTCATATCAAATGGGCCCGCCGCTTGGGCGCCGCGTCACTGCCGATGTTCGCCCTGCACACGCCGATCTTCATTGTCTTCCGTCGGTTGGAAATGCTGGCCAACATCGACGTGAACCTGTGCTTCACCAACGCGGCGGCGTGCGTGGCAGAGGCCAAGGGGCATCCCTTGTCGCTGACTTACTACCCGCTGCTGCTGCTGGCGTGCATCATTCTGTGCGTGATCTTCCAGGAGCAGATTGGTAACCGCACGCGACAGTGGCTGCTGCAGGGTCCGTTGAGTCGCTGGGTGGTCAAGAGCAAGCGTGCAGATAAAAGTAAATCGCGCCGTATGAATGTCAGCGTAAGCCGCTGACGGAAAGTGCCAGCAGGTCAGGCGCATGCTTGACCTGCTACGAGTCAAGTATCGGGCAGCTGTCTGTGGGCCGGTTGAAAGGTATGGCACTGCACTTGGCGTGAGATACCGCTTACGCCGGACCCACCCGAGCATTCAACACCGCCGAATTCCATGGGATAGTGTCTGTCTTCCTCCCCATCTGAAGACCCTGCCCCATGGCCACCAAGCACCCACTTGAACCGCTGGCTCGACGCTTCCTCGGCAAACACCCGCATCAGCTCGAACCGGAAGAGCTCCACGTTCTCGAGCAGATGAAAAACCGGCTGCCCATCAGCCGCGATGCCAGTGACGCCTCGGACGAAGTCGCAACGTTCGGTGAACGCCTGTCCGACCGGGTGGCGGCCATCGGCGGTTCATGGGCGTTCATCATCGCTTTCACCATCATTCTGCTGGGCTGGATGCTGCTCAATACCGATGTGCTTGATCACTTCGGCCTGGCCTTCGACCCTTACCCCTACATTTTCCTCAACCTGCTGCTCTCCACCGTTGCGGCCATTCAGGCGCCGGTGATCATGATGAGCCAGAACCGCCAGTCGGCCAAAGACCGCCTGGCCGCGAGCCTGGACTTCGAGGTAAACCTGCGCGCGGAGCTGGAGATCATGCGACTGCACGAAAAGATCGACAAGGAGATCCTCGAGCGGCTGGATCGGGTCCTGGCGAGTGTGGAGCCCAAGGGCAGCGTGTGAATGTGCACTTGGGCGTTCTGGGTAGGATCGGCTGATTTCAGGATGATCGCCGATTAGCGCCGGAGTAGTTTGACGTTGGCCATTGATTCACTTCGGAGCCAGCGCCAACACACGAGTGAAGTAGTAAGGATCGAATAGCAACGCCGCGATAGCCAAGAACGCAAATTAGTGGTTGCGTGGCTATCTTCGGTTACTATTTTATTGGCGTTCTGGGCTTATTTTAAGAAAATCTTGGCTATGTTAAAAAAATCTAGCCACACGCAGGGGAGAGAATGGGAAATCTAGTGGGTTACGCTCATTTGACCAATGAGATGGGGCTGAAGGCTATCGAAGTCAAGAAGCCTGCACTCGTTCAACCCGTCACCCGTATCGAGCGGATCAACGGCGCGCTTGCAGTGCCGCAGACGGTTGCACCGGAGGCTGGTGATTTTCTCGCCCACATCATCTTTGCGCTCAAACATGAGGGAGTCAATCTCTCTATTTTGGCCCAGGCTCTGCCTCGCATTGAAGGTCGACTCCTTGTCGAGGCCATAACCCAATCTCCCAGCAGTGGCTATCTGCGCAAAGTCTGCTTTCTCTGGGAAGCCTATTCCGGCCGTTCACTGGACTATACAGACAAGCCGCGGGGTCCCGGCGTCCTGCTATTTGATCCAGAGCGATATATCACGGGCCCATCGGTGCGAAACAACAGATGGCGGGTGGATTTCAATGGGCTAGGGACGCTGCAATATTGCGCGACGGTAGAGCGCACGCCTGAAATCCAGGCTCTGCTTGAATACGACATCCTAGGGCGTTCGAAAAACTTCATCGCCTCATTGCCTAGGGAAATGATGGACCGTGCCATCAACTGGGCATACCTGAGCGAAACAGATTCTTCATTTGCGATTGAAAAGGAAGCGCCAAGCGAGCAGAAGTCAGAGCGTTTTGTTCACTTGCTGCGCCAGGCACATGAACGCCAGCCGCTGACCGAAGACTACTTGGTCTCTCTGCAAAACAATGTGATCTCGCAACCGCTGGAATGGGCGGTGGCTTTTCGGCATGAACAAAACCACCTGACCAATTCTTTTCGTGGAGCGGCGGGGGTTACCTATATTCCGCCTCCTCCAGAGCTTTGCCGGGATCTGATGGTCGAACTCATGGCATTTGCAAACCGTGCGCCCTTGGAGCTTGACCCGCTGGTGGCCGCCGGCATCGCTTCATTCGGCTTCGTCTTCTTGCATCCCTTCATGGATGGGAACGGGCGACTGTCGCGCTTCTTGATACACCAGGCGTTGTGCTGCAGCGGTGCGTTGGAAAATGGTTTGCTACTTCCTATCTCCGTGGCCATGAAACGAGAGGAGCAACGCTATCTTGAAGCTCTGCAGAGCTTCTCGAAGCCTGCACGGCAATTTTGGGAAGTTCGCTGGATCGATGCCGACAACATGTCATTAAACTTCACCGGCGACTCAAGCCTATATCGCTACTGGGATGCAACTGAATGTGTGGCCTTCACGTTGGAAATGGCCAAACGGGCATTGGAAGTCGAATTGAAGGAAGAAACTGAGTATCTGCAACGATACGACACGTTGCTCAAGGTTGTTAATGACAACTACGACGTGCGCGGCAGCTTGTTGAGCAAGCTGATCATGCAATGCTTAGACCAGAATGGAGTCGTATCAAAGGGCCGGCGGAAGCAATACAACGGGTATATCCAAGAGGAGGTCTTCGACTTCCTTGAAGGTCATGCCCAAGCCCTTCTGGCAGAAGCCTACGCAAAGCCCAACGACGAATAGTCCAGCGATCGGTACGGTCGAATGGCAGTCCCGAGCACGGTGGCCGGGAGAAAGCGTCACCGGCTACTCGATCGGGAGGATCGAAGGCGCCAGCGACGGACTTCATTTGCCTCTGACAGACTTTATTTCGTGGCTTCAGAGTCTGCCACTGCCGTCCCCCTCACTCCACCGTCACCGACTTCGCCAAGTTGCGCGGCTGATCCACGTCCGTCCCCTTGAGCACCGCCACATAGTACGAAAGCAGCTGCAAAGGAATGGTGTAGAGGATCGGCGCCAGTGCATCGATGATGTGCGGCATCGCCACCACATGGGTGCCGGGACCATTGCTCAGTTGCGCCTGCTCATCGGCGAACACCACCAGCTCGCCGCCGCGCGCACGGACTTCCTGCAGGTTGGATTTGAGCTTTTCCAGCAGCTCGTTGTTCGGCGCCACGGTGACCACCGGCATGTCCTTGTCCACCAGCGCCAGTGGCCCGTGCTTCAGCTCACCGGCCGGATAGGCTTCGGCGTGGATGTAGGAGATTTCCTTGAGCTTCAGCGCGCCTTCCATCGCCACCGGGAATTGCGCACCGCGGCCCAGGAACAGCGTGTGGTGCTTCTCGGCAAACAGCTCGGCGATGCGCTCGATGGTGGCGTCCATGGCCAGGGCTTCACCCAGGCGCGTCGGCAGGCGGCGCAACTCGGCCACCAGCTCGGCTTCCACGCCCTCCTCCAGCGTCTCGTGCACTTGGCCAAGCGACAGCGTCAGCAGCATCAACGCAACCAGTTGAGTGGTGAAGGCCTTGGTCGACGCGACGCCGATTTCCGGACCGGCCTGCGTCAGCAAGGTCAGGTCGGACTCGCGCACCAAAGAGCTGATGCCGACGTTGCAGATCGCCAGGCTGCCGAGAAACCCCAATTGCTTGCCGTTGCGCAGCGCGGCCAGGGTGTCGGCCGTTTCACCGGACTGCGAGATGGAGACAAACAACGTGTTGGGCTGCACCACGACCTTGCGATAGCGGAACTCGCTGGCCACTTCGACCTGGCACGGGATGCCGGCCAGGCCCTCGAGCCAATAGCGCGCAACCATACCGGCATGATAGCTGGTGCCGCACGCCACGATCTGCACATTGCGCACCTTGGCAAACAACTCGGCGGCCTGCGGACCGAAGGCCTGCACCAGCACCTGGTTCTGGCCCAGGCGGCCTTCCAGGGTGCGCTGTACCACGGTGGGCTGCTCGTGGATCTCTTTCATCATGAAGTGGCGATACTCGCCCTTGTCGGCCGCCTCGGCGCCTTCGTGATACTGCACGCTTTCACGTTCCACAGGTGTGCCAGCGGCGTCCCAGATCTGCACGCTTTCACGGCGGATCTCGGCGATATCACCCTCCTCCAGGTACATGAAACGGTCGGTCACCTGACGCAGCGCCAACTGGTCGGAGGCGAGAAAATTCTCGCCCATGCCCAGGCCGATGACCAGTGGGCTGCCGCTGCGGGCGGCCACCAGACGGTCAGGTTGGTGCACACTGATGGCCGCCAGTCCGTAGGCGCCGTGCAGTTGCTTGACCGTCGCCTTGAGGGCGTCGGCCAGGTCGGGCAATGCCTTGAGGGTGTGATGCAACAGATGCGCGATGACTTCGGTATCGGTCTGCGACGTGAATACGTAGCCCAGCTCCTTGAGCTGGGTGCGCAGGACTTCGTGGTTTTCGATGATGCCGTTGTGCACCACTGCCACTTCAGCAGTGGAAAAGTGTGGGTGGGCGTTCTGTTCGGTCGGCGCACCGTGGGTGGCCCAGCGGGTATGTGCAATGCCCAGTTTGCCGAGCAGAGGCTCATCCGCCAGCGCGGCCTGCAGTTCGGCTACCTTGCCGACACGACGCCGGCGCTGCACGCTGCCATCCTCGCTCAACACGGCTACGCCTGCGCTGTCGTAACCGCGATATTCCAGGCGCTTGAGGCCCTCGACCAGAATGGCAGTGATGTTGCGCTCCGCGATGGCGCCGACGATTCCACACATGTTCGCTTCTCCTAGCTGGTAGCGGCGAGCACGAGATCTATCCCGCGCGCCTGAATCTGATCGCGTGCTTCGAGGGGCAGGCGATCATCGGTAATGAGAGTGCTGATGCGGCCCCAGGGCAGCTCCAGATTGGGGATCCTGCGTCCGACCTTGTCGGACTCGACCATGACGATCACTTCGCGAGCGACTTCGGCCATCACCCGGCTCAGCCCCAGCAACTCGTTGAAGGTCGTCGTGCCGCGCTCCAGATCGATGCCGTCGGCACCGATGAACAACTGGTCGAAGTCATAGGAGCGCAGCACCTGCTCGGCCACCTGGCCCTGAAACGATTCAGAGTGTGGATCCCAGGTGCCGCCAGTCATCAGCAGCACGGGCTCGTGCTCCAATGCACTCAAGGCATTGGCGACGTGCAGCGAGTTGGTCATGACCACCAGGCCCGGCTGTTTGCCCAGCTCGGGAATCATGGCGGCGGTAGTGCTGCCACTGTCGATGATGATGCGCGCATGCTCCTTGATGCGCATGACGGCCGCACGGGCGATGGATTGCTTGATGGCCGAGACACGCTGGCTGGGTTCGCCGATCAGCTCCTGCGGCATGGTCACCGCGCCGCCATAGCGACGCAGCAGCAGGCCATGACTTTCCAGGGCGGCAAGGTCCTTGCGGATAGTGACTTCGGACGTTGCGAAATGCCTCGCCAAGTTATCCACAGTCACTTCCCCCTGCTCATTGAGCAGGGCAAGGATGCTGTGACGGCGTTGGGGCGTATTGCGCTTTGACATGACGGCCTAAGTTTCGATTCGAAAGATAACGAAGGCAATAGAAACCTAAACTGAAAGGTTCGTCAATGGTGTAATCGTATTTCTCCTGGCCTCCTCGCGGCAGAGCCCGTTCCCACAAGGTCCTACATGAAACCTTGTGGGAGCGGGCTCTGCCCGAGAAAGGCCCTATACAACAGCTACGACTGTGGATAACTACGGCTTCTTGACCTTCACCGGTCGCTTCCACCCTTCGATGTTGCGCTGCCGGGCCCGTGCCACGCCCAGTTGCCCTTCCGGAACGCCCTGAGTAATGGTCGATCCCGCAGCAGTCGTCGATCCCGCCAAGATATCCACAGGTGCGACCAACGCATTGTTGGACCCGATGAAAACGTCCTCACCAATGGTCGTCTTCCACTTGTTGGCGCCATCATAGTTGCAAGTGATGGTACCGGCGCCGATGTTGCTGTTGGCACCGATGTCCGCATCGCCCAGATAACTCAAGTGACCGGCCTTGGCGCCCTCTCCCATCCGGGCGTTCTTCAGCTCGACGAAGTTACCCACATGCGCTCGAGCTTCCAGTACCGTGCCGGGTCGCAGGCGCGCAAACGGGCCAGCATCGCTGCCTTCGTGCAGCACTGCACCGTCGAGGTGGCTGTTGGCCTTGACCACCACACCTCTGCCCAGCGTACTGTCCTTGATGTAGCAGTTGGGCCCGATGACCACATCGTCTTCGATCACCACCCGCCCTTCGAGTATCACATTGACGTCGATAAACACGTCCCGACCCACGCTGACTTCACCGCGTACGTCGAAGCGCGTCGGGTCGCGCAAGGTCACGCCCTGGGCCATCAGACGACGCCCTTCGCGCAACTGGTAGTGACGCTCCAGCTCCGCGAGTTGACGACGGTCATTGGCGCCCTGCACCTCCATCGGATCCTGAGCGGTTTCGGTGGCCACCACCAAGCCATCGCCGACAGCCATGGCAATCACATCGGTAAGGTAATACTCGCCCTGAGCGTTATTGTTGGACAGGCGCGCCAGCCACTCGGCCAGACGCTTGCCAGGCACTGCGAGAATGCCGGTGTTGCCTTCGCGAATGGCTTTCTGTGAATCGTTGGCGTCCTTGTGCTCGACGATGGCCTGCACCTGGCCATCCGCATCGCGCACGATGCGGCCGTAGCCCGTAGGATCGGCAAGCTCGACGGTGAGCAGGCCTAGCTGGTCGGCACTGACTTTCTGCAGCAGGCGCTGCAACGTCGCCACTTCGATCAGCGGAACGTCGCCGTAGAGAATCAATACGTTATCGGCAGTCAGGCCTGGGACCGCCTGGGCAACCGCATGGCCGGTGCCCAGCTGCTTGTCCTGCAGCACGAAATTGAGGTCGTCGGCGGCCAGACGTTCACGTACCGCATCCGCACCGTGGCCAATCACCACGTGGATGTTCTGCGGCTCGAGTTGGCGCGCGCTGTGTATAACATGGCCGAGCATTGAATTGCCGGCGACAGGGTGCAGCACCTTGGGCAAGGCCGAGCGCATGCGCGTGCCTTGCCCGGCGGCGAGAATGACGATATCGAGAGACATGAACGGCTACCAATCCGGAGAATGGCCAGCAGGCTGACCGGGGAGAAAGTGCTGAAAAAGAAAAAGGGTAGCCGAGGCTACCCTTTTACTCAATCGCAAGTGAGTCGACGCATCAGCCGCCGAATTTCTTGCGGATCTGCTGGACGGTGCGCAGCTGAGCTGCAGCCTCGGCCAGACGTGCGGCAGCAGATCCGTAGTCGAAGTCTGCGCCTTTTTCGTTCAGGGCCTTCTCGGCAGCCTTGACGGCTTCCTGAGCGGAAGCTTCGTCCAGGTCGGCAGCGCGCTGCACGGTGTCGGCAAGAACCTTGACCATGTTCGGCTGAACCTCGAGGAAACCACCAGAGATGTAGAACACCTCGGCTTCGCCACCCTGCTTGATCAGGCGGATCGGACCTGGCTTGAGATCGGTGATCAGCGGGGCGTGGCCTGGAGCGATACCGATATCACCCAGGTTACCGTGCGCAATCACCATCTCGACCAGACCGGAAAAAATTTCTCCTTCCGCACTGACGATATCGCAATGGACTGTCATAGCCATACTTGCCTCAACCTGATTAGCGCCCGTCGCCGGGCGCCAGGATTACAGTTTCTTGGCTTTCTCGATCGCTTCTTCGATGCCGCCGACCATGTAGAACGCTTGTTCCGGCAGGTGGTCGTAGTCGCCGTTGAGGATGCCTTTGAAGCCTGCGATAGTGTCTTTCAGGGAAACGTATTTACCCGAGGCACCGGTGAAGACTTCAGCCACGAAGAACGGCTGCGACAGGAAGCGCTGGATCTTACGAGCGCGGGATACCAACTGCTTGTCGGTTTCCGACAGCTCGTCCATACCCAGGATCGCAATGATGTCCTTCAGCTCTTTGTAGCGCTGCAGCACGTACTGAACGCCGCGAGCGGTGTCGTAGTGCTCCTGGCCGATCACGTTCGGGTCCAGCTGGCGCGAAGTCGAGTCCAGTGGATCGACCGCTGGGTAGATACCCAGGGAGGCGATGTCACGGGACAGTACGACAGTGGCGTCCAAGTGGGCGAAGGTGGTCGCCGGCGACGGGTCGGTCAAGTCATCCGCAGGTACGTATACGGCTTGGATCGAGGTGATCGAACCTTCCTTGGTCGAAGTGATGCGTTCCTGCAGAACGCCCATCTCTTCGGCCAGGGTCGGCTGATAGCCTACTGCCGATGGCATACGGCCCAGCAGTGCGGACACTTCGGTACCGGCCAGGGTGTAACGATAGATGTTGTCGACGAACAGCAGAACGTCGTTACCTTCGTCACGGAATTTCTCGGCCATGGTCAGACCGGTCAGGGCGACGCGCAGACGGTTACCCGGCGGCTCGTTCATCTGGCCGTAGACAAGGGCTACCTTGTCCAGAACGTTGGAATCCTTCATCTCGTGGTAGAAGTCGTTACCCTCACGGGTACGCTCGCCCACACCGGCGAACACGGAATAACCGCTGTGCTCGATGGCGATGTTACGGATCAGCTCCATCATGTTCACGGTCTTGCCGACACCGGCACCACCGAACAGACCGACTTTACCGCCCTTGGCGAACGGGCAGACCAGGTCGATGACCTTGATGCCGGTTTCCAGCAGGTCGTTGCCGCCTGCCTGGTCCGCGAAGGAAGGTGCTGGACGGTGAATGCCCCAGCGCTCTTCGGTGTCGATCGGGCCCGCTTCGTCGATCGGGTTGCCCAGCACGTCCATGATCCGGCCCAGGGTGGCCTTGCCAACGGGTACGGAAATGGCTGCGCCGCTGTCGAGTACGTTCAGGCCGCGTTTGAGGCCTTCGGTGGAGCCCATGGCAATGGTACGAACCACGCCGTCGCCCAGCTGCTGCTGGACTTCGAGAGTGGTTTCAGCGCCTTGTACCTTCAGCGCGTTGTAGATGCTCGGTACGCTGTCGCGTGGAAATTCCACGTCGATAACGGCGCCGATGATTTGAACGATACGTCCGCTACTCATAGCTGGATCCTCTGAATATTTGAACCGTTAAACCGCGGCAGCGCCGCCGACGATTTCCGAGATCTCTTGGGTGATCGCAGCCTGACGCGCCTTGTTGTAGATCAGCTGCAAATCGCTGATCAGGTCGCCGGCGTTGTCGGTTGCATTCTTCATCGCGATCATCCGCGCCGCTTGTTCAGCAGCGTTGTTCTCGACCACCGCCTGGTACACCTGCGACTCCACGTAACGCACCATGAGACCTTCCAGCAGCTCTTTGGCGTCGGGTTCGTACAGGTAATCCCAGTGGTGCTTGAGTTCTTGATCCGGGGTTGCCTCCAACGGGATCAACTGCTCCACCGTCGGTTGTTGCGTCATGGTATTGATGAACTTGTTGGACACCACGGACAGGCGATCGATACGGCCTTCCAGGTACGCGTCCAGCATCACCTTGACGCTGCCGATCAGATCATTGATCGACGGCTCTTCGCCCAGATGGCTGATCGCTGCCACGACGTTGCCGCCGAAGTTGCGAAAGAACGCTGCACCCTTGCTGCCGATCACGCACAGGTCGATTTCGACGCCGCGTTCGCGATTGGCCGCCATGTCCTTGACCAGAGCCTTGAACAGGTTGGTGTTCAAGCCGCCGCACAGACCACGGTCACTGCTCACCACGATATAGCCGACGCGCTTGACGGCGCGTTCGATCATGAACGGGTGGCGGTATTCCGGGTTGGCGTTGGCCAGATGTCCAATCACCTGGCGGATACGTTCCGCGTAGGGACGGCTGGCTGCCATGCGCATTTGTGCCTTGCGCATTTTGCTGACCGCCACTTTTTCCATGGCGCTGGTAATTTTTTGCGTGCTTTTGATGCTCGCAATCTTACTGCGAATCTCTTTTGCGCCTGCCATGTAACACCTATCAGGTTAGCAAGCAGGGGCCTTGCGGCCCCTGCTGCGGCTTACCAGGTTTGGGTGGCCTTGAACTTCTCGATACCGGCCTTGAGGCCCGCGTCGATTTCGTCATTGAAGTCACCCTTCACGTTGATCTTCGCCAACAGGTCGGCGTGATCGCGGTTGAAGTAAGCAATCAGGGCCTGCTCGAAGCTACCAACCTTGGCGATCTCGACGTCAGTCAGGAAACCACGCTCGGCGGCATACAGCGACAGCGCCATGTCGGCGATCGACATTGGCGAGTACTGCTTCTGCTTCATCAGCTCGGTCACGCGCTGGCCGTGCTCGAGCTGCTTGCGGGTGGCTTCGTCCAGGTCAGATGCGAACTGGGCGAATGCCGCCAGTTCACGGTACTGAGCCAGAGCGGTACGGATACCACCGGACAGCTTCTTGATGATCTTGGTCTGAGCGGCACCACCTACGCGGGATACCGAAACACCGGCGTTCACTGCAGGGCGGATGCCCGAGTTGAACATGGCCGATTCCAGGAAGATCTGACCGTCGGTGATGGAAATCACGTTGGTCGGAACGAACGCGGAAACGTCGCCAGCCTGGGTTTCGATGATCGGCAACGCGGTCAGGGAACCGGTCTTGCCGGTCACTGCGCCGTTGGTGAACTTCTCGACGTACTCTTCGGAAACGCGCGAAGCACGCTCCAGCAAGCGGGAGTGGAGATAGAACACGTCGCCTGGGTAGGCTTCACGACCTGGTGGACGGCGCAGCAGCAGGGAAATCTGGCGGTAGGCCACTGCTTGCTTGGACAGATCGTCGTAGACGATCAGTGCGTCTTCACCGCGGTCACGGAAGAACTCGCCCATGGTGCAGCCGGAGTACGGCGCGAGGAACTGCAGCGCAGGAGATTCCGATGCACTGGCAGCCACCACGATGGTGTTGGCCAGGGCGCCGTTTTCTTCCAGCTTGCGTACCACGTTGGCGATGGTCGACTGCTTCTGACCGATGGCAACGTAGACGCAGAAGATACCGGAGTTCTTCTGGTTGATGATCGCGTCGATCGCCAGAGCGGTCTTGCCGATCTGACGGTCACCGATGATCAGCTCGCGCTGACCGCGGCCGACAGGGATCATGGCGTCGACGGCCTTGTAGCCAGTCTGCACAGGCTGGTCTACCGACTTACGCCAGATAACGCCCGGTGCAACCTTTTCGACCGCGTCGGTCTCGGTGTTGCCCAGCGGACCCTTGCCATCGACAGGGTTGCCCAGTGCGTCGACGACGCGACCCAGCAGTTCCTTGCCAACTGGAACTTCCAGGATGCGGCCGGTGCACTTGGCGCTCATGCCTTCGGCCAGGCTGGTGTACGCGCCCAGTACCACGGCGCCTACGGAGTCCTGCTCCAGGTTGAGTGCCATGCCGAAGACGCCGCCTGGAAACTCGATCATTTCGCCGTACATGACGTCGGCCAGACCGTGAATCCGTACGATACCGTCGGAAACGCTGACGACGGTGCCTTCGTTACGGGCTTGGGAGGTCACATCGAGCTTGTCGATGCGACCCTTGATGATTTCACT
The DNA here is from genome assembly GCF_014841705.1 of Pseudomonas sp. CFBP 8770. NCBI lineage: Bacteria > Pseudomonadati > Pseudomonadota > Gammaproteobacteria > Pseudomonadales > Pseudomonadaceae > Pseudomonas > Pseudomonas sp. CFBP 8770. Next base: position 118,740 of record NZ_JACYUL010000006.1, on the reverse strand, counting down.
TATTTCGGAAGGATTGAGTTGCTGCATTGCTCTGCTGCCCCTTCAAACTCAAGATTTCAATGCTTCGGCCAGTTTCGCGAGTTTGCCGCGAATCGAGCCATCGATAACCAGGTCGCCGGCGCGGATGACGACGCCACCTATCAGGCTGGCATCCTCCGCAACTTGCAGGCGCACTTCCCGGTCGAGTCGTGCACTGAGAACCTTGGCGAGTTTGTCTTGCTGTTCTTGGTTCAATGCGAAAGCACTGGTGACTTCCACGTCGACCGATTTTTCCTGCTCGGCCTTGTACAGGTCGAACAGCTCGGCGATCTCCGGCAACAGCAGGAGACGGTCGTTTTCGGCAACGACGTGGATGAAATTCTGTGCCTTGGCATCGAACTTGTCGCCGCACACGTCAATGAACGTGGCGGCCTTGTCTGCGCTCGTCAGTCGCGGGGCCTTGAGCAGGCTCTGCATGGTGGCATCTTGCGCCACCGCTGCAGCCAGGCCGAGCATGGCTGACCAATTGGCCAGCTGCTGGTGGGCCTGAGCGTGCTCGAAGGCCGCCTTAGCGTAAGGTCGGGCCAACGTGGTCAGTTCTGCCATGATCGCCCTCGCTTAGATTTCAGCAGCCAGTTTGTTAACCAGCTCCGCGTGCGCGTTTTGATCGATTGTGGCGCCCAGAATCTTCTCGGCACCGCCCACGGCCAGCATACCCAGTTGGGCACGCAGCGCGTCTTTGACGCCGTTCAGTTCCTGCTCGATCTCGGCTTGAGCCTGCACTTTCACGCGGTCAGCGTCGATACGGGCCTTTTCAACGGCCTCTTCGACGATCTGGTTGCCGCGTTTCTTCGCCTGCTCAATGATTTCGGCTGCCTGAGCTTTCGCTTCGCGCAGTTGATGACCCACTTTCTCTTGGGCCAACTCCAGGTCGCGAGCTGCTCGGCTGGCAGCGTCCAAACCATCAGCGATCTTCTTCTGACGTTCGTGCAAAGCCGCGATGACCGGAGGCCACACGAACTTCATGCAGAACAGCACAAAAATGAAGAACGCAACGGTCTGGCCAATCAGGGTTGCATTAATGTTCACGCCAACACCTCGCTCGTTCTTTGTCCATCACACCAATCCACTCGAAGGTTCGAGAGATCAGCCAGCGAGTTGACCAACGAAGGGGTTCGCGAAGGTGAAGAACAGAGCGATACCAACACCGATCATGGTCACGGCGTCGAGCAGACCGGCGACGATGAACATTTTGACTTGCAGCATCGGAACCATTTCTGGCTGGCGAGCAGCGCCTTCCAGGAACTTGCCGCCCAGCAGGCCGAAGCCGATAGCGGTACCCAGTGCGCCCAGGCCGATCAGCAGAGCAACAGCGATAGCGGTTAGACCAACTACAGTTTCCATCTTTCCTCCCGACTTTTTACGTCGTCTTTTGCTTGGTTTTTAGGTTTTAAAGCGGTGTTACAAACCGGTGTTTCGGCCCGGAGGGGCCTCCCTCGCGCCAGAGCGCGAGGGGCATCAGACTCGCCAGGCGGGTCTCAATGGTTTTCTTCGTGCGCCATCGAAAGGTAGACGATGGTCAGCATCATGAAGATGAATGCCTGCAGCGTGATGATCAGGATGTGGAACACGGCCCACGCCCACTGCAGCACGACGCCCAGGCCGCTGAGCCACAACAGGCCGCTGCCGAACATCACCGCGATCAGGATGAACACCAGCTCGCCGGCGTACATGTTGCCGAACAGTCGCAGTGCCAGCGAGATCGGCTTGGCGATCAGGGTGACGAATTCAAGCAGGAAGTTCACCGGGATCAGCAGGATCTTGGCGAAGATGTTCTTGCTGCCGAACGGGTGCAGGGTCAGCTCGCCGATGAAGCCGCCCAGGCCCTTGACCTTGATGCTGTAGAAGATGATCAGCGCGAACACCGACAGGGCCATGCCCAGGGTCGCGTTCGGGTCGGTGGTCGGCACGGCGCGGAACGGGATGTGCGAGTCGCCGGAGATCCAGGCCGCAGCCATCGGGATCCAGTCGACCGGAACCAGGTCGATGGCGTTCATCAGGAACACCCAGACGAAGATCGTCAGCGCCAGCGGTGCAATCACCGCACTGCGGCCATGGAAGCTGTCACGCACGCTGCCATCGACGAACTCGACCAGCACCTCGACGAAGTTCTGCAGGGCACCCGGCTGACCGGACGTTGCCTTCTTCGCCGCCATGCGGAAGATCAGGATGAAGATCAGGCCCAGGGCAACCGACCAGCCGAGGGTATCGACGTGGAACGCCCAAAACCCCATTTCCTTGGCTTCTGCAGCGGTGTGGGCAAAGCCCCAGCCGCCTTCTGGTAGCTGACCGAAGGTCAAGTTCTGCAAGTGGTGCTGGATATAGCCCGAAGCGGTTGTTTCTGCCATGGTTGCCTCAAACGCCCTAAGGTCTCGAAAGTCTTGTTTTCATGAGCAGGGGTGCGAACCAGCTGACCAGTTGGGTCAACCCGAAGACGCCGAATACAGCCAGCGGCGCCAGTGGTTTCACTCCTGCGAACGTCAGTGCGAACAGCACTGCCGTCAAAATCAGCTTGCCTGCCTCGCCGGCGTAGAACGACCGGACGATGGCTTGTGCGGCCCGGGCTCCCGTGAACCGGAATGCCTTCCAGGCGAAATACAGATTGGGCAACCAGGCGATCAGGCCTCCGCAGAGACCCGAATAACCGCTGACCGCCCCGAGCCATTGCCACAGCACCAGAGCTGCCAGCAACGCGACGACACCTTGCGCCAACAACATCGGGAAAACGACCCATTGATGGAACGGCAGGCGGTTTGGCGTGCGGGTTTCCATCGTGGCGACTCCTCAATGGTCGACGTGCCATAAGCCCTAACTTGGCATAAATTGTGCCGACAAAATGCGCGCAGAGTATAGGGGCGCTTCCGCCCCTATTCAACTGCCGGGTAGTGATTTCCGACTGCGCGCTACACAGGGAATTGTTTCAGCGAATGTGTGCGAGCACACCCTGCAACTCGTCCAGCGAGTTGTAGCGGATCACCAACTGGCCCTTGCCCTTCTGTCCGTGGCGAATCTGCACCGCAGAGCCCAGGCGCTCGGCCAGGCGCTGTTCCAACCGGGTGATGTCCGGGTCGGCCTTGGCCGGCTCCACAGGCTCGGGCTTGCCGCTCAACCACTGCCGTACCAGGGCTTCGGTCTGACGCACGGTCAGACCACGTGCGACAACGTGTCGCGCCCCTTCGACCTGCTGTTCGTCCGGCAGACCGAGCAATGCGCGCGCGTGCCCCATTTCCAGATCGCCGTGAGACAGCATGGTCTTGATCACTTCGGGCAAGGCGATCAGGCGCAGCAGGTTGGCCACGGTGACCCGCGACTTGCCCACCGCATCGGCCACCTGCTGTTGGGTCAATTGGAACTCGTGCTGCAGGCGTTGCAGGGCAATGGCCTCTTCCACCGGGTTGAGGTCTTCGCGCTGGATGTTTTCGATCAATGCCATGGCGATCGCGGCTTCGTCGGGCACATCGCGGACCATGGCCGGAATGGTCTCCAGGCCGGCCTGTTGCGCGGCGCGCCAGCGACGCTCCCCGGCGATGATCTCGAACCGCGAGTTGGCCACTGGCCGGACCACGATCGGTTGCATCACGCCCTGGGTCTTGATCGAATGCGCCAGCTCTTCGAGGGCCTGCGGGTCCATGTCCCGACGTGGCTGGTATTTACCGCGCTGGATGACGTCCAGGGGCAAATGCTGCAACTCGTTCTGATCGACCGTGACGGCCTGCTCTTCGAGCGCACTGACGGTCGAACCGCTGAGCAGCGCATCCAGTCCACGCCCGAGACCACGTTTCTTGACGGCCATTGGATTCCTTAAATGACTGCAGCGGTGCGAGATTGGCGACGCTGCCGACGAACCATCTCGCCAGCCAGTGCCAGGTAGGCCAGGGCGCCGCGTGACGATTTGTCGTACGAGAGTGCCGGCATCCCATAGCTGGGTGCTTCGGCCAGACGAATGTTGCGCGGGATGACGGTATCGTAGAGCTGGTCACCGAAGTGTTCCTTGAGCTGCGCCGATACATCGTTCATCAGGCTCAGGCGCGGGTCGTACATGGTCCGCAGCAGACCCTCGACCTTGAGGTCCGGATTGAGCAGTTCGGCGATGCGCTTGATGTTATCCACAAGGTCGCTGAGTCCTTCCAGGGCGAAGTACTCGCACTGCATCGGAATGATCACGCCATCGGACGCTACCAGCGCATTGAGGGTCAGCATCGACAGCGAGGGCGGGCAGTCGATCAGAATGTAGTCGTAGTTGTTGCGCACCGGCGCCAGCGCACTGCGCAGCCGGCTCTCTTTCATCTGCATTTCCAGCAGGACCACCTCGGCCGCCGTCAGGTCACGGTTGGCCGGCAGCAGCTGGTATCCGCCGTGCTCGGAGAAGTGCATGGCCTGGGCCAGATCGCACTCGCCGATCAGCACGTCGTAGATGGAGTTTTCAAGCGCGTGCTTGTCCACTCCGCTACCCATGGTGGCGTTGCCCTGCGGATCAAGGTCGATCAGCAGCACGCGGCGCTTGGTCGCGACCAGCGATGCTGCGAGGTTGATGCAGGTGGTGGTCTTGCCCACACCACCTTTCTGGTTCGCTATCGCGAATACCTTAGCCATTATTGCTCGTGTTCCCAATCATGCCGTGCGGCGCAGTATCAGCAGATGGCGTTGGCCTTGGCAACCAGGTACGGCCAAGGCGTGTTCGCTATCGAGGTGGAAGTCCGCTGGCAATGCTACCAGTTCGTCAGCTGGATGCAGCCCTTTCATCGCCAACCAGCGCGTGTCGCCGTTGCCCAGGTGGCGTGTCCAGTGGGCAAAATCATGCAGGCTGCTGAACGCACGTGAAACGATACCGGCGAAAGGCTGCTCGGGGACGAAGGTTTCGGCGCGGCTGTGGATAACTTGCAGGTTGGCCAGTCCCAGCTCCAGTTTCACCTGGGTCTGGAAGCGGGTCTTCTTGCCATTGCTGTCGAGCGTGGCGATCCGTTTTTCAGGAAACATGATCGCCAGCGGGATGCCAGGCATGCCGCCGCCACTGCCGACGTCCAGCCAGCTGTCGGCCAATGCCAGGTGCGGCAGGATGCTCAGGCTGTCGAGCAGGTGCCGGGAAACCATTTCGTCGGGATTGCGCACCGCCGTCAGGTTGTACGCCTTGTTCCATTTGATCAACAGGGCCAGGTAGGCCAACAACTGCTCGCGTTGATTTTCGGACAGTTCGACACCCAATTGCCGGGCGCCTGTGGACAACTCTTCGCGGTGCTGTTCGGTGACCATGGAACTCAAGCGCTTTGCTCCAACTCACGGCCTGCGCCGCGTTTTTTCAGATGAATCATCAACAGCGAAATGGCTGCGGGCGTGACGCCCGGAATACGCGACGCCTGCCCCAGGGTCTCGGGACGAGTCGCACCCAGCTTGCCCTGGATTTCCTTGGACAACCCGGAAATGCCGACATAGTCGATATCCACAGGCAGACGGGTGTCTTCGCTGGCACGCAGACGAGCGATCTCGTCCTGTTGACGATCGATGTACCCGGCGTACTTGGTCTTGATCTCGACCTGTTCGGCCACCTGTGGATCCTGCGCGCCGCCGCCGGTGACTTCGACCAGACCGACATAGTCGATCTCCGGTCGGCTGAGCAGGTTAAGCAGGTTGTATTCATGGGTCAACGGCGTACCGAATTTCTCCGCGAGCGCATCGCCCATGGCGGTGTTCGGCCGAACCCATGTGCTCTTGAGCCGCTGTTCCTCGATTTCGATGGCTTCGCGCTTGGCGCTGAACGCCGCCCAACGGGCGTCGTCGACCAGGCCCAGTTCGCGACCCTTTTCGGTCAGGCGCAGGTCTGCGTTGTCCTCGCGCAGGATCAGGCGATACTCGGCCCGCGAGGTGAACATCCGGTACGGCTCCTGGGTGCCCAGAGTGATCAGGTCATCGACCAGTACACCGATGTAGGCCTCGTCCCGGCGCGGGCACCAGGCGTCTTTGCCCTGTGCACGCAACGCCGCGTTGGCGCCGGCCAGCAACCCCTGGGCGCCGGCCTCTTCGTAGCCGGTGGTGCCGTTGATCTGCCCGGCGAAGAACAGACCGGCGATCACCTTGGTTTCGAGGTTGTACTTGAGATCGCGCGGATCGAAGTAGTCGTATTCGATGGCGTAGCCGGGACGCATGATGTGTGCGTTTTCCATGCCTCGGATCGAACGGACGATCTGCAACTGCACATCGAACGGCAGGGACGTGGAAATACCGTTGGGGTACAGCTCGTGGGTGGTCAGCCCCTCTGGCTCGATGAACACTTGATGGCTCTGCTTGTCGGCGAAGCGGTGAATCTTGTCTTCGATCGAAGGGCAGTAGCGTGGACCTATGCCTTCGATTTCACCGGCTGCCGAGTACATCGGCGAGCGATCGAGGTTGGCCGCGATGATTTCATGGGTGCGCGCGTTGGTATGGGTGATCCAGCAACTGACCTGGCGCGGGTGCAGTGCCTTGGACCCCATGAACGACATTACCGGGATCGGGGTATCGCCCGGCTGCTCGGTCATTACCGAAAAGTCCACGGACTTGCCGTCGATGCGCGGCGGTGTACCGGTCTTCAACCGGCCTACTCGCAGGGGCAGTTCACGCAGGCGATGGGCCAGGGCGATTGAAGGCGGATCGCCCGCACGCCCCCCGGAATAATTCTGCAAGCCGATGTGGATAAGCCCGCCGAGGAAGGTTCCGGTGGTAAGCACCACGGAATCGGCCATGAAGCGCAGGCCCATCTGGGTGACCACACCCTTGACCTCGTCCTGCTCGACGATCAGGTCATCTGCCGGCTGCTGGAATATCCACAGGTTGGGTTGATTCTCCAGGGTTTCGCGAATCGCGGCCTTGTACAGGACCCGGTCGGCCTGGGCACGGGTGGCCCGTACCGCCGGGCCCTTGCGGTTGTTGAGCACGCGAAACTGAATGCCACCCTTGTCGGTAGCCAGCGCCATGGCACCGCCGAGCGCATCGATCTCCTTGACCAGATGACTCTTGCCGATGCCACCAATGGCCGGGTTGCAGCTCATGGCACCGAGGGTTTCCACGTTGTGCGTCAACAGCAGGGTCTTTGCACCCATGCGTGCTGAGGCCAGTGCTGCCTCGGTACCGGCATGACCGCCGCCGATGACGATCACTTCAAAACGGGAAGGGAAATCCACCACGCACCTCGTGCCTGTTCAATGTGGGTAATTGGGATAGCGGCGCAGTATAGGGAATTTGCCTCGGCTAAAGAACCCTTCTGCACAAAAAATAACCAGCTGTGGATAGACCGGGTAATAGAAATTAAAAGAGAGAGATTTATTAAAGCTTTGTTTTTATGTTTATTACTATGCAAGCACAAATCTGTGGATAGAACTCTGAGAGCCTTTGACTGCCTACTGTACAGAGAAAATAAAGGTTGTGATCACCTGTTCATGAGCCCGGTGTATAACCGGAATTAACCTGTGGGTAACAAGGTCGCTTACCCACAGGCGGATTTATCATCAGGTTTCGGACCTGCTTATCAACCTGGCTCAGGCAGGCTTTTCCACAGGGCTCCTGCAGCGTGTATAAAAAAAAACCGCCTCGAAAGGCGGCTGTTGATCAGGTTCATGCGATGGTCATGGCGGTGGTCGCACGCCTACTTGCCGATGCAGAAGCTTGAAAAGATGCGTCCCAGCAGATCATCGGAACTGAACGCTCCAGTGATTTCACCCAGTGCTTGCTGTGCCAGGCGCAAGTCTTCGGCCAGCAACTCGCCCGCACCGGCCAGGGTCAGCTGATCACGTCCATGGTCGAGGTAGTCGCCGGCGTGGCGAAGGGCTTCGAGGTGGCGTCGACGTGCGCTGAAGCTGCTTTCTGCGGTCTGTTCGTACCCCATGCAGGCCTTGAGATGTTCGCGCAGCAGTTCCAGCCCCTGGCCCGCCCCTTTGGCAGTCAGGCTCAAGGTAACGTGTCCGTCGCCGTCCTGCTGCAGACCAATGGGTTCCCCACTCAGATCCGCCTTGTTGCGAATCACCGTGACTTTGCCGATGTCGGGCGTGAGTTCGAGGAACTCCGGCCAGACCGCAAACGGGTCGGCTGCTTCAGCAGCAGTCGCATCCACTACCAGCAGAATGCGATCGGCCTCGGCAATGGCCTTCAGCGCGCGCTGAACGCCGATCTGCTCGACTTCATCGGCCGTGGTGCGCAGCCCTGCCGTGTCGATCACGTGCAACGGCATGCCATCGATGTGGATATGTTCGCGCAGCACGTCCCGGGTCGTGCCGGCAATCTCCGTCACGATCGCGGCTTCGCGGCCGGCCAGCAGGTTGAGCAGGCTCGACTTGCCGGCATTCGGTCGACCGGCAATGACCACGTTCATGCCATCACGCAGCAAGGCCCCCTGCCCGGCTTCCCGCAGCACGATGGATAACTCGCCACGTACCTTGTCGAGCATGTTCAGTACATGACCGTCGGCCAGGAAATCGATTTCCTCTTCGGGAAAGTCGATGGCGGCCTCGACGTAGATACGCAACGCGATGAGCTGCTCGGTCAAGTTATCCACACGGCGGGAAAAAGCCCCTTGCAGCGAACGCACAGCGTTGCGCGCCGCCTGGGCTGAACTGGCTTCGATGAGATCGGCGATGGCCTCGGCCTGGGCCAGGTCAAGCTTGTCGTTGAGGAATGCGCGCTCGCTGAATTCCCCCGGACGTGCCAGCCGGCAGCCCAACTGCAGGCAGCGCTGCAGGAGCATGTCCATCACCACAGGCCCACCGTGGCCTTGCAGCTCGAGCACGTCCTCGCCGGTGAACGAATTGGGCCCGGGGAAGTACAGGCTCAGGCCCTCGTCGATGACCTGGCACTGCGCGTCGAGCATCGGCCCGTAGTGAGCGTAGCGAGGCGTTGGCACGCGGCCGATGATCGCCTGGGCCGCCTCGCTGGCCAGTGGGCCGGAGATACGCACGATCCCCACTCCACCGCGACCTTGGGCTGTGGCAATGGCAGCGATGGTTTCGCGAACGACGTTCATGCAGATACTCCGGTCGAATTTCAGATAGCAAAACGCCCCACGAGGGGGCGCTTTGTGCACAGGTTAGTCGAGCAACCCGTTAAACGGCAGGTTTGTTTGCCGCGGCTTTCTCGATACCGCGCGTGATGTACCACTGCTGGGCAATCGACAGGGTGTTGTTGGTCACCCAGTACAGTACCAGGCCAGCCGGGAACCACAGGAAGAAGAAGGTGAACACGATGGGCATCATCTTCATCACCTTGGCCTGCATCGGATCCGGAGGCGTTGGGTTCAAGCGCTGCTGAATGAACATGGTCGCGCCCATGATGATCGGCAGGATGAAGAACGGATCCTTGATCGACAGGTCGGTTATCCACAGCAGCCAAGGTGCCTGACGCATCTCGACACTTTCCAGCAGTACCCAGTACAGAGACAGGAAGACCGGCATCTGCACCAGGATCGGCAAGCAGCCACCCAGCGGATTGATCTTCTCTTTCTTGTACAGCTCCATCATGGCCTGCGACATCTTCTGGCGATCGTCGCCATGCTGCTCCTTGAGCAACGCCAGTTTCGGCGCAACGGCACGCATGCGCGCCATCGACCGGTAGCTGGCGGCCGACAAGGGGAAGAACAGCAGCTTGATCAGGATGGTCAGGCAGATGATCGAGAAGCCCCAGTTACCCAGGATCGCGTGGATATGCTTGAGCAGCCAGAAGATCGGTTGCGCGATGAACCACAGGATGCCGTAGTCGACGGTCAGCTCCAGGCCTGGGGACAACTCCTTGAGCTTGTCCTGCACTTTCGGACCGGCATACAGGGTGGCTGTGGTTTCGACCTTGCCACCTGGTGCGGCGGACAACGTCGGACCGGTGTAGCCGATGATGTAGTTGCCCTGGTTGTCCTTGCGCGTCATGACGTTGTTGCTGTCACCGGGGGCAGGGATCCAGGCCGTCACGAAGTAGTGCTGCAGCCAGGCCACCCAACCACCCTGCACGGTTTCCTTGAGGCCGGCCTTGTCCATGTCCTTCATCGACACTTTCTTGTACGGCTCGCCGCTTGTCCACAGGGCCGCACCCAGATAGGTCGCGGTACCGGTGGCGGTGGTCGACGATGGATCGGAGCTGTTGTCTCGCTTGAGCTGGGCGAACATGTTGCCGCTCCAGTTCTGCGCGCTCTGGTTATCCACAAGGTAGCCGACTTTCAGGTCGTATTCGCCGCGGTCGACCGTGAAGCGCTTGACGTAGTTGACGCCGTTGTCGCTGTAGGTCAGGTCGACTACCAGCTGGTTCTGACCCTCGGCCAGTTGATAACTTTTCTGCGTGGCGCTGTACACCGGACGCCCGGTGGAACGCGCATCCGGGCCGTTCGCGCCGGTCAGGCCGCTCTGCGCCAGGTAGGTCAGCTCACCGCCGTTGTCGAACAACTGGAACGGAATGTTCGGCATGTCCTGGCGCCGAGGGTACTCGGGCAGGTTCAGCTGGACGATATCACCACCGGTAGGGTCGATAGCGAAGTTGAGCACGTCGGTCTTGACCCAGATCAGGTCCTTGCTGACCACGACAGGGGTCGGCACAGGCAGATTGGCATCAGGATTGGCGCTGGGTACATCGGCACTGGCTTGAGTGTTGGTGCCCGGTACCGTTTCCGGCAATGCCGGGGTCGGGTTCTGGGTAGCCATATTCTGAGTCGGCAAGGCGGCTTGACCGTAGTCCTGGTTCCATTTCAGGACCATGACGTAGGCCACGACTGCCAGGGCGACGATCAGGATCGTGCGTTTAATATCCATGATTACTCGGCTATCGAAGAAGAACGGGGTGATGGGGCGTCTGGAACCGGGTCGAAACCACCGGCATTCCATGGGTGACAGCGGCCAAGGCGACGAACGGTCAGCCAGCTTCCACGCAGGAGGCCGTGGATCTCGATGGCTTCGAGCGCGTAGCAAGAGCAACTGGGATAAAAACGACAGTGATTCGCCATGAGAGGGCTGATGGCGTAGCGGTAGAACTGGATCGGAACGATTGCCAGTTTACGCATCTTGACTGTCCACTCCTGCAGGTTCGGTCTTCACCACTGGAGCGGGCCGGTTACGTGCAAGGCGCTTCCAGAGCTTGCCAAAATGCTCATGCAATTCAGGGTTTTCCACGTCGCCCAAACCTTTACGCGCGACGATGACGATGTCCCAGCCAGCCAGTATGTCCTGGTGCAGACGGAACGAGTCACGCATCAAACGTTTCAAGCGATTGCGTTGAACGGCGAGCTTGACGCTCTTTTTGCCGATGACCAGCCCCAGACGGGGATGTTCGAGGCCGTTCTCACGCGCAAGGAGCAGCAGGTTCTTGCCGGGGACCTTGCCAGATGGCGAGTCGAAGACTGCTTTGAAATGCCGGGCTGTCAGCAGACGCTTTTCCCGACCGTAGTCCTGACTCACCACCCGTGCCGAAGGATCAAACTGCCAGACGCTTGCGGCCCTTGGCGCGACGACGCGACAGGACGGTACGGCCGTTCTTGGTAGCCATGCGAGCACGGAAACCGTGGGTGCGAGCGCGCTTGATGGTGCTGGGTTGGAAAGTACGTTTCATGGTTGTTACCTGGTTCGTCCACAACGGGCCGGAATGGACCCCGTTTTAAGAGACCGGCGATTCTAGTGAAAGCGCAGCAGAAGGTCAATTTCCAACCAGCTATTACTTTTGCATCGTTTACCAGAGCCATCCGGTACGACGTCGTGAACGGGCCTCGCCTTCGATCCATTTACGTCTTCGTCCGAACCATGGAACTGGATGTCAGCACCGGTCAAATATAAAAATAGAGAAGGGACTTATTTAAAGCTTTTCTGTAATGCTTATAGATCTTAGTGAAGCCCCTTTCTGTGGATAACCGCTTTTACCCCTTGCTGGCTGGACCTCTTGGCGATCCGAAACCCTGTCCAGAAGAGGTGCTGCGCCTGTGTCGATGCTCAGGACAAGCTGTGGATTAAAACGGCTGATATCCACAGGCAGGTTATCCACAGCGCTCGACCCCCACTTGTGCATAGATCTCAGGTTGGGTTATCCACAGACCTCAGGAATAGGATTCTGCTGGCTTCAGAGGATGTTTTTCGTGCTTTGCAGTGAGCTTGCAGGTCCTACATGTGGATAAGTGTGAGGAGCGTCGGTACAATGGGGGTTGTTTTTGCCTTGCCGGCTTTCAATTCAGGGGATACCTGTGTCAGTGGAACTTTGGCAGCAGTGCGTGGAACTCCTGCGCGATGAACTGCCTGCCCAGCAATTCAACACCTGGATCCGTCCGCTACAGGTCGAAGCCGAAGGCGACGAGTTGCGGGTCTACGCGCCCAACCGCTTTGTGCTGGACTGGGTAAACGAGAAATACCTGACACGACTTCTCGAACTGTTGGGCGAGCACGGCAACGGACTCGCGCCGGCGCTTTCGTTGCTGATCGGCAGCCGTCGCAGCTCGACGCCCCGCGCAGCATTCAACGCCCCGCTGGCGGCCTCTGCGGCGGCCAGCCAGGCGCAGGCGGCCCCGGTGGCTACCGTGCCTGCAGTTGCGCCTGTAGAGGCCGTTTCCAAGCCTTCGGCGGCCAGTGAGGAACCCTCGCGGGACAGTTTCGACCCCATGGCCGGCGCCAGCTCGCAACCGGCACCCGTACGTGCCGAGCAGCGCACCGTGCAGGTAGAGGGTGCGCTCAAGCACACCAGCTATCTGAATCGCACCTTTACCTTCGAAAACTTCGTCGAAGGTAAATCCAACCAGTTGGCGCGCGCCGCTGCGTGGCAGGTTGCGGACAACCCCAAGCATGGCTACAACCCGCTGTTCCTCTATGGCGGTGTGGGCCTGGGTAAAACGCACTTGATGCATGCTGTGGGTAACCACCTGCTCAAGAAGAATCCGAATGCCAAGGTTGTCTACCTGCATTCCGAGCGCTTCGTGGCCGACATGGTCAAGGCGTTGCAACTGAACGCGATCAACGAATTCAAGCGGTTCTATCGTTCGGTCGATGCATTGCTGATCGATGACATTCAGTTCTTCGCCCGCAAGGAGCGCTCTCAGGAGGAGTTCTTCCATACGTTCAATGCGCTGCTGGAGGGTGGCCAGCAGGTCATCCTGACCAGCGACCGCTATCCCAAGGAAATCGAAGGGCTCGAAGAGCGCCTGAAGTCGCGCTTTGGCTGGGGTTTGACGGTGGCGGTCGAACCGCCGGAGCTCGAGACGCGAGTCGCGATCCTGATGAAGAAGGCGGATCAGGCCAAGGTTGAGTTGCCCCATGATGCGGCGTTCTTCATTGCCCAGCGAATCCGTTCCAACGTGCGCGAACTCGAGGGCGCACTCAAGCGGGTCATTGCCCACTCGCACTTCATGGGCCGCGAGATCACCATCGAGCTGATCCGCGAGTCGCTCAAGGATTTGCTGGCACTGCAAGACAAGCTGGTGAGTGTGGATAACATTCAGCGCACGGTGGCCGAGTACTACAAGATCAAGATTTCCGATCTGCTGTCCAAACGCCGCTCGCGTTCGGTGGCGCGGCCGCGGCAGGTGGCCATGGCGTTGTCCAAGGAACTGACCAACCACAGCCTGCCGGAAATCGGCGACGTGTTTGGTGGCCGTGACCACACTACCGTGCTGCACGCCTGCCGAAAGATCAACGAACTCAAGGAATCCGACGCGGATATCCGCGAGGACTACAAGAACCTGCTGCGTACCCTGACCACGTGAACATTCACTACGCAGCTTTTGAGGCAAGGGACTAGACCATGCATTTCACCATTCAACGCGAAGCCCTGTTGAAACCCCTGCAGCTGGTCGCCGGCGTCGTCGAACGCCGACAGACCTTGCCTGTGCTTTCCAACGTGCTGCTGGTCGTTCAGGGGCAGCAGTTGTCTTTGACCGGTACCGACCTGGAAGTGGAACTGGTTGGCCGCGTACAGCTGGAAGAGCCCGCCGAGCCCGGCGAGATCACCGTGCCTGCGCGCAAGTTGATGGACATCTGCAAGAGCTTGCCCAACGACGCCCTGATCGACATCAAGGTCGATGAGCAGAAGGTGGTGGTCAAGGCCGGACGCAGCCGTTTCACCTTGTCGACGCTGCCGGCCAATGATTTCCCGACGGTCGAGGAAGGTCCGGGTTCGCTGACGTGCAGCCTGGTCCAGAGCAAGCTGCGCCGTTTGATCGAGCGCACCAGTTTCGCCATGGCTCAGCAGGATGTGCGCTATTACCTCAACGGCATGCTGCTGGAAGTATCGGCAGGTATCATCCGCGCTGTTGCAACTGACGGACACCGCTTGGCCATGTGCTCGATGCAAGCCGACATCGGCCAGGCCGATCGGCATCAGGTCATCGTGCCGCGCAAGGGTATCCTGGAGTTGGCCCGCCTGCTGACCGATCCTGATGGCAATGTCAGCATCGTGCTGGGCCAGCACCATATCCGTGCCACCACCGGTGAGTTCACCTTCACCTCCAAACTGGTCGATGGCAAATTCCCCGACTACGAGCGCGTGCTGCCAAAAGGCGGCGACAAGTTGGTGGTCGGGGATCGCCAGGCTTTGCGTGAAGCGTTCAGCCGCACCGCTATTCTGTCCAACGAAAAGTACCGCGGCATCCGTTTGCAACTGGCGGCCGGTCAGCTGAAAATTCAGGCCAACAACCCCGAGCAGGAAGAAGCGGAAGAAGAAGTGGCCGTGGACTACAACGGTGGCGCGCTGGAGATCGGCTTCAACGTGAGCTATCTGCTCGACGTGCTGGGCGTGATGACGACGGAGCAGGTGCGCCTGATTCTGTCCGATTCCAATAGCAGCGCCTTGGTGCAGGAATCGGACAACGACGACTCGGCATATGTCGTCATGCCGATGCGCCTCTGACCACTGCCTGAATGTCCCTTACCCGCGTCACAGTCACCGCGGTGCGCAACCTGCACCCGGTGACCTTCTCCCCCTCCCCGCGTATCAACATCCTTTACGGTGCCAACGGCAGTGGCAAGACCAGCGTTCTGGAAGCGATCCACTTGCTGGGGCTTGCTCGATCGTTCCGCAGTACGCGCCTGGTGCCAATCATCCAACACGATCAGGCGAGTGCTACGGTGTTCGGGCAGGTCGAACTGGCCGAAGGTGGACATAGCAACCTTGGGATATCCAGAGAGCGCCAAGGCGATTTCACCATTCGTATAGACGGTCAGAATGCACGAAGCGCAGCGCAGCTCGCACAGATTCTGCCGTTGCAGCTGATCAATCCCGACAGTTTTCGCCTACTCGAAGGCGCGCCAAAAATTCGCAGGCAGTTTCTCGATTGGGGTGTGTTCCACGTGGAACCTCGCTTCATGTCGACCTGGCAGCGCCTGCAGAAGGCCTTGAAGCAACGAAACTCGTGGCTTCGACATGGTACACTTGACGTTGCTTCGCAAGCGGCCTGGGACCGAGAACTCTGCCTTGCAAGTGCGGAAATCGACGAATATCGCCGTGCTTATATCAAGGCGCTCAAACCCGTGTTCGAACAGACACTCGCCGAGCTGGTGCAGCTCGATGGGCTGACGCTGAGTTATTACCGGGGTTGGGATAAGGATCGTGAACTTGCCGACGTATTGGCAGGTTCACTGTTGAGAGACCAGCAGATGGGGCATACCCAGGCTGGACCTCAACGCGCCGATCTTCGCCTTCGAATGGGCGCTCACAACGCAGCCGACATTTTGTCGCGCGGTCAGCAGAAGCTGGTGGTGTGCGCACTTCGTATCGCCCAGGGTCATTTGGTTGGCCAGGCCCGCCGGGGGCAATGTATCTATCTGGTAGACGATTTGCCCTCCGAACTGGATGAGCGACATCGTGGTGCATTGTGCCGCTTGCTGGAAGAATTACGCTGCCAGGTGTTTATCACCTGTGTAGATCAGGAATTATTGAGGGAAGGCTGGCAAACGGAAACGCCAGTTGCCGTGTTCCACGTGGAACACGGCAGTATTACCCAGACCCAAGATCATCGGGAGTGAAGGCATGAGCGAGAATCAAACGTACGACTCCTCCAGCATCAAGGTGCTGAAAGGGCTTGATGCCGTACGCAAACGTCCCGGTATGTACATCGGCGACACCGATGATGGTAGCGGCCTGCACCACATGGTCTTCGAAGTGGTGGACAATTCCATCGACGAAGCACTGGCCGGGCACTGTGATGAAATCACCATCACCATTCATCCAGATGAATCCATTTCCGTGACCGACAACGGTCGCGGCATTCCAGTGGATGTGCACAAGGAAGAAGGCGTATCTGCGGCCGAGGTCATCATGACCGTGCTGCACGCTGGCGGTAAGTTCGACGATAACTCGTACAAGGTTTCCGGCGGCCTGCACGGTGTGGGTGTGTCCGTAGTGAACGCACTCTCTGAAAGCCTGCAATTGACAGTGCGTCGCGCTGGCAAATTGTGGGAGCAGTTCTATGTGCACGGCGTACCGCAGGAACCCATGCAGAGCGTTGGTGAAAGCGAGACCACCGGTACCAAGATCCACTTCAAGCCATCGGCCGACACCTTCAAGAACATCCACTTCAGCTGGGACATTCTGGCGAAGCGAATCCGCGAATTGTCCTTCCTCAACTCCGGCGTGGGTATCCTGCTGAAGGATGAGCGCACCGCCAAGGAAGAGCTGTTCAAGTTCGAAGGTGGCCTGCGGGCATTCGTTGAATACCTCAATACCAACAAGACACCCGTGAATCAGGTGTTTCACTTCAATGTGCAACGCGACGATGGCGTGGGCGTTGAAGTGGCACTGCAGTGGAACGACAGCTTCAACGAAAACCTGTTGTGCTTCACCAACAACATTCCGCAGCGCGACGGTGGTACTCACCTGGTCGGTTTCCGGTCGGCGCTGACGCGCAACCTGAACAACTACATCGAACAGGAAGGCCTGGCCAAGAAGAACAAGGTCTCGACCACCGGCGACGATGCGCGTGAAGGCCTGACTGCGATCATTTCGGTGAAAGTGCCTGACCCCAAGTTCAGCTCGCAGACCAAAGACAAGTTGGTTTCATCCGAGGTGAAAACCGCGGTCGAGCAGGAGATGGGCAAGTACTTCTCGGACTTCCTTCTGGAGAATCCGAACGAAGCCAAGGCCGTGGTTGGCAAGATGATCGACGCTGCGCGTGCCCGCGAAGCTGCCCGCAAGGCGCGCGAGATGACTCGTCGCAAGGGGGCATTGGACATCGCTGGCCTGCCAGGCAAATTGGCTGACTGCCAGGAGAAGGACCCTGCCCTTTCCGAACTCTACCTGGTGGAGGGTGACTCCGCCGGGGGTTCGGCCAAGCAAGGCCGCAATCGCAAGACCCAAGCCATCTTGCCGCTCAAGGGCAAGATCCTCAACGTCGAGAAAGCACGCTTCGACAAGATGATCTCGTCCCAGGAAGTGGGCACCCTGATCACGGCACTGGGCTGCGGTATCGGTCGCGAAGAGTACAACATCGACAAGTTGCGCTATCACAACATCATCATCATGACCGATGCCGACGTTGACGGATCGCACATCCGCACCTTGTTGCTGACCTTCTTCTTCCGTCAGTTGCCCGAGCTGATCGAGCGCGGCTACATCTACATTGCCCAGCCGCCGCTGTACAAGGTGAAGAAAGGCAAGCAGGAGCAGTACATCAAGGACGACGACGCCATGGAAGAGTACATGACGCAGTCGGCTCTGGAAGATGCGAGCCTGCACCTCAACGACTCGGCACCCGGTATTTCCGGTGAAGCGCTGGAGCGTCTGGTCAATGACTTCCGCATGGTCATGAAGACGCTCAAGCGTCTGTCGCGTCTGTACCCTCAGGAGCTGACCGAGCACTTCGTGTACCTGCCGGCAGTGGCACTCGAGCAGCTGGGCGATCACGAAGCCATGCAGGCCTGGTTGGCCAAGTTCGATGCACGTCTGCGTACCAGTGAGAAATCGGGCCTGGTGTACAAGGCCAGCCTGCGTGAAGACCGTGAGCGCAACGTCTGGCTGCCAGAGGTGGAGATCACTTCTCATGGACTGGCGAGCTACATCACCTTCAACCGGGATTTCTTCGGCAGCAACGACTACAAGACCGTGACCGCCTTGGGCGCGCAATTGGCCAGTCTGCTGGACGAAGGCGCCTACGTTAAACGTGGCGAGCGCAAGAAGGCCGTGGTTGAGTTCAAGGAAGCCCTCGAGTGGCTGATGACCGAAAGCACCAAGCGCCATACCATCCAGCGCTACAAAGGTCTGGGTGAGATGAACCCAGACCAGTTGTGGGAAACCACGATGGACCCAAGCGTGCGACGCATGCTCAAGGTCACCATCGAGGATGCGATTGGCGCCGATCAGATCTTCAACACCCTGATGGGTGATGCGGTCGAGCCTCGTCGAGAGTTCATCGAGAGCAATGCACTGGCAGTGTCGAACCTGGATTTCTGAGGCTTCGACCCGTTCATCGAACCCCGGCGCCGTTGGCCCGGGGTTTTTTTATGGGCGTCTGCCCTGCCCCTCGCGCCACCGACTGACGAACCAACCCTGGCGTGGATCTTGCGCAGGCTTATTGCAGGTGCGCTGCGGGCATGACTACGCCAATGCCGCTTTTCGGCAGGGGTGTCACCGCCCGCAACGGATAATCGATGGCTCGACACGTCTGCACAGGGGTAAAGCTCATGGACCATGCAATGGAGGGGCGGGTATCCCCCGCGACGTTGAAAAAGGTGATCTGCGCGGCTGCCGTGGGCAACTTCGTGGAATGGTTCGACTTTGCGGTCTACGGCTTTCTGGCCACGGCGATTGCCCAGCAATTTTTCCCCAGCTCGGATGCCACCACCGGACTGCTGAAAACGTTCGCGGTGTTTGCCGTGGCCTTCGCGTTCCGGCCCCTGGGCGGGATCGTGTTCGGCATGCTCGGCGATCGCATAGGACGCAAGAAAGTGCTGGCCATGACCATCCTGCTCATGGCTGGTGCAACGACGCTGATCGGTTTGTTGCCCACCTATGCCGCCATAGGCATTGCTGCGCCGATCATGCTCACGCTGATTCGCTGCGCACAGGGTTTTTCTGCCGGCGGTGAGTATGCCGGCGCCTGTGCCTATCTCATGGAGCATGCGCCGCGTACCCAACGTGCCTGGTATGGGAGCTTCATCCCGGTATCGACCTTCAGCGCGTTCGCCTGTGCTGCGGTCATGGCCTATGGATTGGACGCGTCGCTGTCGCCCGAAGCGATGGCCAGCTGGGGTTGGCGGGTGCCGTTTCTGATTGCAGCGCCGTTGGGCCTGGTCGGGCTGTACCTGCGCTGGCGGCTGGATGAAACGCCTGCGTTCCAGGCCGTCAAGCAAGAGCATGACGTGGCCCACTCGCCGCTCAAGGATACTTTGCGCAGTCACGGCGGTGCGATCCTGTGCCTGGGTGCCTACGTGTCCCTGACTGCCCTCTCCTTCTATACGTTCACCACCTACTTTGCGACTTATCTGCAGGTGGTCGGTGGTTTGAGCCGAGCGACGGCGCTGTTGATTTCGGTCATCGCCTTGGTGTTCGCGGCATTGATGTGCCCGGTCGCGGGAGCTTTCTCCGACAAGGTCGGTCGCCGGGCCACGGTGGCGACAACGGGCGTGCTGATGATTGCGGTGGTCTACCCATCGTTCCTGCTCGCCAGCTCAGGCTCGTTCGTCGCTTCCGTCATCGGGGTGATGATGCTGGCGGTCGGTGCAGTGCTCAGTGGTGTGGTGACTGCAGCGCTGTTGTCGGAAACCTTCCCGACCCGAACCCGCTACACGGCCTCGGCGATCACCTACAACCTCGCCTACACGGTGTTTGGCGGCACAGCGCCGCTGATGGCGACTTGGCTGATCAGTATGACGGGGAGCAGCCTGTCTCCGGCGTTTTACTTGATGGCGGTTTCGGTGCTGGCGCTTGCGGGCGGTCTGGCGTTGCCGGAGACATCGAAGATTTCCCTGCATGGCGATGGCGGCAACGTCGCGCACGACGGGCAACCGGTAGCGGTTTGAGCCAAGTGGATATGCAGTGACGGTGCCGGGGTTTTCGCGGGCGGAGCCCGCTCCCACATCAGATCAATACGCGCGTCCCTTGTGGGAGCCGGGCTCTGCCCGCGAACAGCACACCGCGGTACAACTGACATACTGCAGTGTCCTCTTCGCGGGCAATATCAGTCAGGTCGCCAGCAGTGCGGCCTGCTGGTCGGCGCACAGTTGCAGGAGGAAATCCCAGACCACGCGCAGCCGTACCGATTTGTGCAGTTCGCGTCGGGTGCTGATCCAGTAACTGCGCTGGATGGTTTCGTCGGGCAGTACGCGTACCAGCCGTGGGTCCTTGGCAGCCATGTAAACGGGCAATACGGCGATGCCCAGGCCGATGCATGCAGCCTCCTGTTGAGCGAGCACACTGGTGCTGCGAAAGGCCACGACCGGGTTGCGACAGAAGCTGTTGAGCAATAACAGCTCCTGGCTGAACAGCAGGTCATCGACATAGCCGATCCAGCGATGCTGTGCCAGGTCTTCGCGATTGCGCAGCGGCTCGCAAGCAGCCAGGTAATCGGCACTGGCATACAGTGCCAGGTTGTAGTCGGTGAGCTTGCGGGTGATCAGCAGGTCGGCATTGGGACGCTCGAGGTGCACGCTGATTTCGGCTTCGCGGTTGAGAATGCTGACAAAGCGCGGCACGGCCACCAGCTCGACCTCAAGGCCTGGATAACGCCTGAACAGCTCGCCAAGGCGCGGTGTGATGAAGGCGATACCGATGCCTTCGGTGACGCCCAGGCGGATCTTGCCCAGCGGATTGAATGACTGCGTAATGTCCTCCTGCGCGCGCAGGGCCAGGTTCTCCATGGCCTCGGCGTGCTTGAGCAGCGTCTGCCCTGCTGGGGTCAGTTCGTAGCCGTGGGCGTTCTGCACGAACAGCGGCGTGCCCAGGTGGCGCTCGATGCTTTCGATGTGCCGGGCGACCGTACTGTGAGTGGTATGCAGGCGTTTGGCAGCGGTCAGCAATCGGCCGCTGCGTTGCAGCTCGAGAAAGAAGCGCAGGTCGTTCCAGTCGAACATCGATTTTCCCTTGTTAATCAACTGCGCTCTGGACTGTGCGAAAACGCTCAGCCCCTGGGTGAAATCTTTAGTTTTCACCACGAAGCTAATCAATAACATGGGGAACGACAAGAACAATAAAACGGCGCGGAGTACACCATGCCATCAGTCCCATCTGTCTATGACTACATCATTGTCGGCGCAGGTCCTGCAGGTTGTCTGCTTGCCAATCGACTGTCGGCCGACCCTTCGGTAAAGGTGCTGTTGCTCGAGGCAGGCGGCCGGGACAACTATGCCTGGATCCACATCCCGGTCGGTTATCTGTTCTGTATCGGTAATCCCCGCACCGACTGGTGCTTCAAGACCCAGCCACAACCAGGCCTCGACGGCCGCAGCCTCAACTACCCTCGGGGCAAGGTGCTGGGCGGCTGCTCGTCGATCAATGGCATGATCTACATGCGCGGTCAGTCCAGCGACTATGATCGCTGGGAGGCCTTGGGCAATCCTGGCTGGGGCTGGAAAGACGTCCTTCCGCTGTTTCGCAAGAGCGAAAACCATCATGCCGGCGACTCCGAGTTCCACAGCGCCGAGGGCGAGTGGCGAGTCGAGCAGCAGCGCTATCGCTGGCCCATTCTCGACGCCTTCCGCAGTGCGGCGGCCGAGTCCGGGATCGCCAGCATCGAAGACTTCAACACCGGAGACAACCAGGGTTGCGGTTATTTTCAGGTCAATCAGAAGTCCGGTGTGCGCTGGAATTCGACCAAGGCTTTCCTGCGTCCCGCACTTAAACGGTCGAATCTGACGGTACATACTGGCGTGCGGGTGGACAAGGTGCTGCTGCAAGACGGCCGTGCCCATGCGGTGGCTGCCCGCTGGCAGGGCGCCGACCATCGGTTCGAGTCGCGCGCAGAGATCATTCTGTGCGCCGGCGCAATCGGCTCGCCGAACATTCTCCAGCGCTCCGGCATTGGCCCCCGGCCCTTGCTCGAACGCCTGGGCATCGATGTGCAGCACGAGCTGCCTGGCGTGGGTGGCAATCTGCAGGATCATCTGCAGTTGCGGCTAGTGTACAAAGTCAGCAACGCACGTACCCTCAACCAGGTTGCCAACAGCCTGTGGGGCAAGTTCGGCATGGGTATGCGTTACCTCTACGACCGCAGCGGGCCGCTGGCGATGGCGCCGAGTCAGCTGGGCGCGTTCGTGCGCTCGAGCCCCGAGCAGCCCTCCCCCAATCTTCAGTACCACGTGCAGCCGCTGTCGCTGGAACGTTTCGGCGAGCCGCTGCACCGGTTTCCCGCGTTCACAGCTTCGGTGTGCAACCTTCGACCCAGGAGCCGCGGGCGCGTCGATATCAGCTCGGCCGATCCGGACGCAGCGCCGCTGATCGATCCCAACTACCTCAGCCATCCTGACGATCTGCAGGTGGCGATCGATGCCATACGCCTGACGCGCAAGATCGTCCGGGGCTCGGCCCTGCAAGGCTTTGCTCCGCAGGAATACCTGCCAGGCGTGGACGTGCAGAGTGAAGAAGCGCTGCGCGCTGCAGCAGGACGCATAGGAACGACTATCTTTCATCCAGCAGGCACCTGTCGCATGGGCAGCGACACCCTGGCGGTGGTGGATGCGCAGCTCAAGGTTCGCGGCGTGCAGGGGCTGCGCGTGGCAGACGCGTCGATCATGCCGGAAATCGTCTCGGGCAATACCTGCTCGCCGACGGTGATGATCGCCGAAAAGGCAGCGCAGATGATTCTGCACCCGCAGCCGCTGGAGGCCATGCCGGCCACGGCGCTGCAGGTGCCGGAAACGATTTGACCGAGCGCAGGCAGTACTCGGGAAAGGCAACAGTGGAACAACAACAATAATCACTGAGGATGGCAATATGGCGGATTATCTGCAACACGGCGCGGCGGCAGCGCCTGCCGTGAACCGGGACGAGAAGAAGATCATCTTCGCATCGTCGCTGGGGACGGTTTTCGAATGGTACGACTTCTTCCTGTACGGCGCCCTGGCTGCGGTGATCAGCAAGCAGTTCTTCGCCGGAGTGAACGAGACCACAGCCTTCATCTTCGCCCTGATGGCGTTTGCCGCAGGCTTCCTGGTGCGACCCTTCGGTGCCTTGGTGTTCGGACGCCTGGGCGACATGATCGGGCGCAAGTACACCTTCCTAATGACCATCATCCTGATGGGCGTCTCGACCTTTGCGGTGGGATTGCTGCCGACCTATGCCAGCATCGGTATTGCCGCGCCGATCATCCTGGTGCTGTTGCGCATGCTTCAGGGTCTGGCCCTGGGCGGCGAGTATGGCGGCGCAGCGACGTACGTGGCCGAACATGCCCCGCAGAAAAAACGTGGTTTCCACACCGGCTGGATCCAGTCGACAGCCACCCTGGGCCTGCTGCTGTCATTGCTGGTGGTAATGGGCAGCCGCTATATCAGTGGCGATCAATTCGAAGTTTGGGGCTGGCGCCTGCCGTTCCTGCTGTCGATCGTACTGCTGGGCATTTCTACCTGGATCCGCCTGAGTCTGAGCGAATCGCCTACGTTCACCAAGATGAAGGCCGAGGGCAAGACCAGTAAATCGCCGATCCGCGAGTCGTTCGGTTCCTGGCAGAACCTGAAGATCGTGCTGACCGCGTTGTTCAGCATCAATGCGGGGCAGGCAGTGACGTTCTACTGTGCGCAGTTCTATGTGCTGTTCTTTCTGACGCAGATGCTCAAGATGGACCCGGCGCTAGCCAACCAGTTGCTGATCATCAGTGTGGTCATCGGTGCACCGTTCTTCGTGTTCTTCGGTTGGCTGTCCGACCGTGTCGGACGCAAACCCATCCTGATGCTTGGCCTGCTGCTGGCGACCTTCGCCTACTTCCCCCTGTTCAAGGGTTTGAGTCACTACGCCAACCCGCAGATCGACAATGCCACCCGCAACTCGCCGGTCACAGTGATGGCGGACCCTTCGACGTGCACCTTCCAGTTCGACCCAGTGGGCAAGGCCAAATTCGACAGCCCCTGCGACAAGGTCAAGACGCTGCTGATCAAGTCGGGTGTGCCGTACAGCTCGGCAGCGCCGGTCGACGGCACGGATGTGGCAATCACGGTCGGTGAGCAACGGATCAACGGCTACGATGAGCCAGCCCTGCGTGCGGCCATCGCCCAGGCAGGCTATCCCGCCAAAGCCGATTCAAGCCTGGTCAATCAGCCCATGGTGGTGCTGATCATCGTCGCCATGATTCTGATTGCCACGATGACCTATGGGCCGCTGGCAGCGGTGATGGTCGAGCTCTTCCCCACCCGCATCCGCTACACCTCCTTGTCCCTGCCCTACCACATAGGCAACGGCTGGTTCGGCGGATTCCTGCCCACGGTCTCGTTCGCGCTGGTGGTGTACACGGGGGATATCTTCTACGGACTGTGGTACCCGGTGCTGGTGACCGGTATCAGCTTCGTGGTGGGGATGTTCTGTTTGAAGGAAACACGGCACGTGGACCTGGACAAGGTCTGAGGTCTGAGGTCTGGTTCGAAGTTGGCGGTGAAAGGCTCGAAAAATCGAGCCTTTCACCGTCGTGCAAAAAACTTATGCACCAATTGCCGGGTTTTGGAAGGTTTTGAAAACTGCATATTCAACAAGCGGTTACGCAGCTTTCGAAGACTTGACGCGAAAAACAATACACAAGTTATCCACAGAAACTAGATGACCGGCGTGGGTGTGGTCTGCGGATGCTCCGGCAGCGCACCGATGGCTTGTTGAGTGTGCTCGTTCCAGGCCTGAACGCGCTCGTTCAAGGCCGCAATGGCCCGCGGTCCGGTGCCTTCGGCGTACATGGGTGCCCCGATGACCACTTCGATGGTGCCACGATGCTTGTTCCAGCCCTCCTTGGGCCAGTAGCGCCCGGCATTGTGGGCAATGGGCAACACCGGCAACTCCGCGTTCACCGCCAGGGCACTGCCACTGCGGGTGAATTTGCCGATCTGACCGTACGGCACACGCGTACCTTCCGGGAAGATCAGTACCCAGACGCCGTCCTTCAGCAGCGTATCGCCCTTGCTGGCAACTTCCTTGAGCGCCGACTTGGGGTTGTCGCGGTCGATGGCGATAGGACGCAACATGGCCATGGCCCAGCCAAAGAACGGCACGAACAGCAGCTCGCGTTTGAGCACCTGGCTCAGGGGCTGGAAGTAGGCGGACAGGAAAAAGGTTTCCCATGTGCTCTGGTGGTTGGAAACGATGACGCATGGGGTCTGCGGAACGTTTTCCGCACCCTTCACCCGTACGTCGATGCCCAGCATGACGCGCGTCAGCCACAGCGCACAGCGGCACCAGTAGACGTTGATGAAGCGGTAGCGCGCCTTGAAGGACAGAAAGGGCGCGATGAAAAAGCTCAGGGTGCACCACAGCAAGGCGCTGCTGCCCAGAAGCAGATAAAAGGCAAAGATTCTGATTGCCCGCAGGATCGACATAGCGGTGGATACCGTCAAGTGTGGATAAGGTGCCTGGCGACTGCCGCCAGGTCATCGAAAATCAGGGTTCCCGCAGGCAGCTCCTGGGTCAGGGTGCGCAGTCCCTTGCCGGTCTTCACCAGCACGGGTTGAGCAGCCACTGCCGTTGCGGCGTGCAGATCGCTCAGGCTGTCACCGACGAACCAAACCCCGGTCAGGGGCACGTCATAGTGGGCAGCAATGCGCTGCAGCAAACCCGGCCGCGGTTTGCGGCAGGCGCACTGGTCATCCGGACCATGGGGACAATGCACGATCAGGCCGACCTCGCCGCCCTGCTCCGCGACCAGCGTGCGCAGGTGAGCGTGCATGGCATCGAGGGTGGCCAGATCGTAGTAGCCGCGCGCCAGGCCGGACTGGTTGGTCGCGACGGCGACCGTCCAGCCCGCCTGGTGCAACTGCGCAATGGCCTCGATCGCGCCAGGCAATGGCAGCCATTCGGCAACTGATTTGATGTAGGCATCGGAGTCATGATTGATGACCCCGTCGCGATCGAGAATCAGCAGTTTCAAGGCCTACCCCAGCAACGAAATGTCGGCAACGCCCAGGAACAGGCCGCGCAGCCGTGCCAGCAAGGCATAGCGGTTGGCCCGTACGTTGGCATCCTCGGCATTGACCATCACTGCTTCGAAGAATGCGTCCACCGGCTCGCGCAGGGCGGCCAGACGGGTCAGGGCTTCGTTGTAGCGACGCTCGGCAGCCATCGGCGCTACCGCATGGTCGGCCTGGGTGATGGCCGAGTACAGCGAGAACTCGTTGGCGTTGTCGAAGTACTTGGGCTCCACGGTAGCGGCGACCTTGCCGTCGGCCTTGCTCAACAGGTTCGAGACGCGCTTGTTGACGGCAGCCAGCGCGGCGGCTTCGGGCAACCGGCGGAACGCCTGGACCGCCTGCACACGCTGATCGAAATCCAATGCCGAACCGGGTTGCAGGGCACGCACCGAAAGATAAGTGGCCACATCGATGCCCTCGTCTTCGTAGCGAGCGCGCAGGCGATCGAAGATGAACTCCTGCACCTGCTCGGCAAGCCCGGCCGACTTGACCTGGGTACCGAAGGCCGAGACGGCGAAGCTCACGGCTTCGTTGAGGTTCAGGTCCAGCTGCTTTTCGATCAGGATGCGCAGCACGCCCAAAGCCGCGCGACGCAGGGCATAGGGGTCCTTGCTGCCAGTGGGCAGCATGCCGATGCCGAAGATGCCGACCAGGGTGTCAAGCTTGTCGGCGATGGCCACGGCCGCACCGGTCAGGGTGCTGGGCAGCTCGGCGCCGGCGCCACGAGGCATGTACTGCTCGTTGAGTGCCAGCGCGACGTCTTCGGGCTCGCCGGCGTTGAGCGCGTAGTAATAGCCCGCCACGCCCTGCATTTCCGGGAACTCGCCGACCATTTCCGTGGCCAGGTCGCACTTCGACAGCAGGCCTGCTCGCGTAGCGCGCTGGGCATCGCCACCAATGCGCGAAGCAATGTAGGCCGCCAGTTTGGAAACCCGCACGGCCTTGTCGTAGACACTGCCCAACTGCGCCTGGAACACCACGTTTTCCAGGCGTTTGTTGAAGGCTTCCAGCGGTTGCTTCTTGTCCTGGTTGAAGAAGAACTCGGCATCGGTCAGGCGTGGACGCACGACTTTCTCGTTGCCCTCGACGATCTGGCGCGGGTCCTTGCTCTCGATGTTGGCCACGGTGATGAAACGCGGCAGCAGTTTGCCGTCGGCATTGAGCAGGCAGAAATACTTCTGGTTGTCCTGCATGGTGGTGATCAGCGCTTCCTGCGGGACATCCAGGAAGCGTTCCTCGAACGAACACACCAGCGGCACGGGCCACTCCACCAAGGCCGTCACTTCGTCCAGCAGCGCCGGTGGGACGATGGCGCTGCCTTCCTGCTGGGTGGCCAGCTCGGCGGTACGTCGGGCAATCAGTTCACGGCGTTCGTGGGCATCGGCCAGCACGTAGGCCTTGCGCATGTCTTCGCGGTAGCCAGCAGGCGAGCTGATGCGCACGTTCTGCGGGTGATGGAAACGGTGACCGCGCGATTCACGCCCGGCCTTCTGGGCCAGGATCGTGCAATCGACGACCTCGTCGCCCAGCAGCATCACCAGCCACTGGGTCGGCCGCACGAATTCTTCCTTGCGCGCGCCCCAGCGCATGCGCTTGGGAATCGGCAGGTCGTTGAGGGAGTCTTCGACGATGGTCGGCAGCAGGCTGGCCGTGGGCTTGCCGACGATGTTCTGGCTGAAGCGCAGCTTGGGTCCGCTGCGGTCGATCTCGCTGAGATCCACTCCGCATTTCTTGGCAAAGCCCAGTGCGGCCTGGGTCGGCTCGCCTTCGGCATTGAAGGCGGCCTGCAGCGGCGGGCCGTCGAGATTGATGCTGCGGTCCGGCTGCTGGGTATCCAGGCCGGTGATCAGCACGGCCAGACGGCGTGGCGCGGCGTAGACGTTCTTGGCGCTGTAGTTCAGGCCGGCGGCCTGCAGGCCTTTCTCGATGCCGGCCAGGAAGGCGTCGGCCAGGGTGTTGAGGGCCTTGGGTGGCAGCTCTTCGGTGCCCAGCTCGACCAGAAAATCTTGAGCACTCATTGCGCAGCCTCCAGCTTGGCCAATACTTCATCTCGCAGATCGGGGGTCGCCATGGGGAAACCCAGCTTGGCACGGGCCATCAGGTAGGCCTGTGCCACGCCACGGGCCAGGGTCCGCACGCGCAGGATGTACTGCTGGCGTGCGGTGACCGAAATGGCGCGGCGAGCATCGAGCAGGTTGAAGGTGTGGGACGCCTTCAAGACCATTTCATAGCTGGGCAGCGGCAGTGGCTGGTCCAGTTCGAGCAGGCGCTTGGCCTCGCTTTCGTAGAAATCGAACAGCTCGAAGAGTTTGTCGACGTTGGCGTGCTCGAAGTTGTAGGTAGACTGCTCCACCTCGTTCTGGTGGAACACGTCACCGTAGGTCACCTTGCCGAACGGGCCATCGGCCCACACCAGGTCGTAGACCGAATCGACGCCCTGCAGGTACATGGCCAGGCGTTCCAGGCCGTAGGTGATCTCGCCGGTGACCGGATAGCATTCGATGCCGCCCGCCTGCTGGAAATAGGTGAACTGGGTGACTTCCATGCCGTTGAGCCAGACCTCCCAGCCCAGGCCCCAGGCGCCCAGGGTCGGCGACTCCCAGTTGTCTTCGACGAAACGGACGTCGTGCACCAGAGGATCGAGGCCGATGTGCTTGAGCGAGCCCAGGTACAGCTCCTGGAAGTTGTCCGGGTTGGGCTTCAGAACCACCTGGAACTGATAGTAGTGCTGCAGGCGGTTGGGGTTCTCGCCATAGCGGCCATCGGTCGGACGGCGGCTGGGTTGCACGTAAGCGGCATTCCAGGTTTCCGGGCCCACGGCGCGCAGGAACGTGGCGGTATGAAAAGTGCCGGCGCCCACTTCCATATCGTAGGGCTGAAGCACCACACAACCTTGCTCGGCCCAGTATTGCTGGAGGGCGAGGATCAAGTCTTGGAAGGTACGCACGGCTGGCGTAGGCTGGCTCACGAAATTCACCTGTTTCTAGGGCTGCGAATATAAAGAGCGGGAGTATACCGCGAATCCGCGGCGCCTCTACCCATGGAGCCCTAATGCCTCGCTGCTTTTGGTGTACCCAAGACCCCTTGTACCAGGCCTACCATGACCTTGAATGGGGCGTGCCGCTGCGCGAGGCGGGCGCCCTGTTCGAGTTGCTTTCGCTGGAAGGGTTCCAGGCCGGTCTGTCGTGGATCACCGTGCTGCGCAAGCGTGAACGCTATAGGCAGGTGCTCCACGGCTTCGACCCGCAACGTCTCGCGCAGCTCAGTGACGAGGAGATCGAGGGGCTGATGCAGGATCCGGGCATCGTGCGCAATCGGCTCAAAATCAACGGTGTACGCAAGAACGCCCGCGCCTGGCTGCAGCTCGAAGACCCGGTGGCTTTTCTCTGGTCGTTCGTCGGTGGGCAGCCGCGGGTCAACCATCGTCGCGATCGCAGCGAGATCCCCACTGAAACCGAAGAGGCCCGAGCCATGAGCAAGGCCTTGAAGAAAGCCGGTTTCACTTTCGTAGGGCCGACCATTTGCTACGCCTTCATGCAGGCCTCGGGGATGGTCATGGACCACACCCAGAATTGCGACCGCTACGCCGAGCTGGCCGGCTGAGGCTAGAATGGGCGCCTGGGCAATTAAGGAGTGATCTGTGGATAAGTTCAAAGGGGCGCTGATGGTCGGTGCCTTGCGGTTGTTCGCGCTGCTGCCATGGCGCACCGTGCAGTGGGTCGGCACGGCCATCGGCTGGTTGATGTGGAAGCTGCCCAACCGCTCTCGCGAGGTGGTGCGCATCAACCTGGCCAAGTGTTTTCCGGACATGGACGCTGCCGAGCGCGAGCGCCTTGCAGGACGCAGCCTGATGGACATCGGCAAGACCCTGACCGAAAGCGCCTGTGCCTGGATCTGGCCGGCCCAGCGCTCGCTCGACCTGGTGCGCGAGGTCGAAGGCCTGGACGTGCTCAAGGATGCCCTCGCGTCGGGCAAGGGCGTGGTCGGCATCACCAGCCACCTGGGCAACTGGGAAGTGCTCAATCACTTCTACTGCAACCAGTGCAAGCCGATCATTTTCTACCGTCCGCCCAAGCTCAAGGCGGTGGACGAGCTGTTGCGCAAGCAACGGGTGCAGTTGGGCAACCGCGTCGCGGCCTCGACCAAGGAAGGCATCCTCAGTGTCATCAAGGAGGTGCGCAAGGGTGGCCAGGTGGGCATTCCCGCCGACCCGGAACCGGCCGAATCGGCCGGGCTGTTCGTGCCGTTTCTCGGCACCCTGGCGCTGACCAGCAAGTTCGTGCCCAACATGCTCGCCGGCGGCAAGGCCGTCGGCGTGTTCCTGCATGCCGTGCGCCTGCCCGATGGCTCGGGCTACAAGGTGATCCTGGAAGCGGCACCCGAGGCGATGTACAGCACCGACACGTACACCTCGGTGGCGTCCATGAGCGCGGTGGTCGAGAAGTACGTGAGGGCCTATCCGAGCCAGTACATGTGGAGCATGAAGCGCTTCAAGAAGCGGCCGGCGGGTGAGGCCAGGTGGTATTGAGTTAGCGGCTGGCGTGGGGGCTTCTTCGCGGGCAGAGGGCTCAGCCGCCTGCCCTGCCCCCACAGGAAGCGGGGGTCAGAAGAAGCTCAGGCCGACGTGGAATAGCTTCTCGACGTCGCGGATGTATTTCTTGTCCACGACGAACAGGATCACGTGGTCACCGGCCTCGATCACCGTGTCGCTGTGCGCGATGATCACCTGGTCATCGCGGATGATCGCGCCGATCGTCGTTCCCGGCGGCAGGTCGATGGTTTCGATGGGCTTGCCGATCACCTTGCTCGAACGCGCGTCGCCATGGGCAATCGCCTCGATGGCTTCGGCAGCGCCTCGGCGCAGCGAATGCACACTGACGATATCGCCGCGCCGTACGTGCGCCAGCAGGGTACCGATGGTTGCCAGTTGCGGGCTCAGGGCGATGTCGATTTCGCCTCCCTGGACCAGATCCACGTAGGCCGGGTTGTTGATGATGGTCATGACCTTGCGCGCGCCCAGGCGCTTGGCCAGCAACGAGGACATGATGTTGGCTTCGTCGTCGTTGGTCAGGGCCAGGAAGATATCGGCCTGGGCGATGTTTTCTTCGAGCATCAGGTCGCGGTCGGAGGCGCTGCCCTGCAGCACCACGGTGCTGTCCAAGGTATCGGACAGGTAGCGGCAGCGCGCTGGGTTCATCTCGATGATTTTCACCTGGTAGCGGCTTTCGATGGCCTCCGCCAGGCGCTCGCCGATCTGCCCGCCGCCGGCGATGACCACGCGCTTGTTGCTCTGGTCGACCCGGCGCAGTTCGCTCATCACCGCACGAATGTCTTCGCGGGCCGCGATGAAGAACACCTCGTCATCGGCCTCGATCACCGTATCGCCGCGCGGCAGGATCGGCCGGTCGCGGCGAAAGATGGCAGCCACCCGTGTATCGACCTTGGGCATGTGGTGACGAATCTGCCGCAATTGCTGACCCACCAGCGGGCCGCCGTAGTAGGCCTTGACCGCCACCAGCTGCGCCTTGCCGCCAGCGAAGTCGATGACCTGCAGGGCGCCGGGGTATTCGATCAGGCGCTTGATGTAGTTGGTCACTACCTGTTCCGGGCTGATCAGCACATCCACCGGAATGGCATCGTTGTTGAACAGGCCGGCGCGGGTGAGATAGGCCGACTCGCGCACCCGGGCGATCTTGGTCGGGGTATGAAACAGGGTGTAGGCCACCTGACAGGCGACCATGTTGGTCTCGTCGCTGTTGGTCACCGCCACCAGCATGTCGGCGTCGTCGGCGCCGGCCTGGCGCAGCACTGTCGGATACGAGCCGCGTCCCTGCACGGTGCGGATGTCCAGACGATCGCCAAGGTTGCGCAGGCGTTCGGCGTCGGTATCGACCACGGTGATGTCGTTGGCCTCGCCGGCCAGGTGCTCGGCGAGAGTACCGCCCACCTGACCTGCGCCCAGGATGATGATCTTCATCCGTTACTCCCCGTCAGTGGCCGCTTACGGCGGCGATCTTGATCAGCTTGGCATAGTAGAAGCCATCGTGACCGCCTTCTTGTGCCAGCAATTGGCGACCATGGGTCTGCTTGATGCCGGCGCAAATGGAAAGGTCGAGCTCGCGGGCGCCGGGCGTGCGCGCCAGGAACGCTTCGATGACCTCGGTATTTTCCGTGGGCAGTGTCGAGCAAGTGGCATAGAGCAGCGTCCCGCCAACCTCCAGGGTCGGCCACAGGGCGTCGAGCAGCTGGCCTTGCAGCACGGCCAGGGCTGGAATGTCGTCTGGCTGGCGGGTCAGCTTGATGTCGGGGTGGCGACGGATCACGCCGGTGGCCGAACAAGGGGCGTCGAGCAGGATCCGCTGGAACGGCTGGCCGTCCCACCAGGCTTGGGTATCGCGGCCATCGGCCGCGATCAGCTGGGCTTGCAGCCCCAACCGTTGCAGGTTTTCGCGAACCCGGACCAGGCGCTTTTCCTCGAGATCGACCGCTACCACAGCGGCCAGGGTCGGTTCGGCCTCCAGAATGTGGCAGGTCTTACCGCCCGGCGCGCAGCAGGCGTCGAGTACCCGTTGACCGGGCTTCAGGTCGAGCAGCTCGGCGGCCAGCTGCGCCGCTTCATCCTGGACGCTGATCCAGCCTTCGCTGAAACCGGGCAGCCCGCGCACGTCACAGGCTTCTGCCAGGACGATGCCATCACGGCTGTAGACGCATGCCTGGGCGGCCACGCCTTGCTCGGCAAGCAGGCCCAGGTAGGCATCACGCGGGTGATGGCGACGGTTGACCCGCAGGATCATCGGCGGATGCGCGTTGTTGGCGGCACAGATAGCTTCCCACTGCTCGGGCCAGAAGGCTTTCAGCGATTTCTGCAGCCAGCGCGGGTGGGCCGTGCGCACCACCGGGTCGCGCTCGAGTTCGGCAAGAATCGCCTCGCTTTCACGCTGGGCTCGGCGCAGTACGGCATTGAGCAGCGCCTTGGCCCAGGGCTTCTTCAGCTTGCCGGCACAGCCAACGGTTTCGCCGATCGCGGCATGGGCCGGAACTCGGGTGTACAGCAGCTGGTAGAGACCGACCAGGAGCAAGGCATGCACATCGGCATCGGCGGCCTTGAAAGGCTTTTGCAGCAGGCGCTCGGCCAGCGCGTCGAGACGGGGCTGCCAGCGGGCGGTGCCGAATGCCAGGTCTTGGGTAAGCCCACGGTCGCGCGCGTCGACCTTGTCCAGCTCTCTGGGCAGGGAGCTGTTGAGCGAGGCCTTGCCACTGAGTACCGTCGCCAAGGCACGGGCCGCCGCCAGACGCGGGTTCATTGGCCCAGCACCGTGCCGACCACGAAACGATCGCGGCGGCTGTTGAACAGATCAGCAAAGCCGAGCGGCTTGCCCCCCGGCAACTGCAGACGGGTCAGGCGCAGGGCCTGTTCACCGCAGGCGATGGTCAGCCCGTCCTTGTCGACCTGGATGATTTCGCCGGGCCGGCCGCTGCCTTCGGCCAGTGCTGCGGCCAGCACCTTCAGCGCCTCGCCATTCAAGGTGCTGTGGCAGACAGGCCAGGGGAAAAACGCCCGCACCAGGCGTTCGAGTACCACGGCCGGCTGGGTCCAGTCGATGCGCGCTTCGTTCTTGTCCAGCTTGTGGGCGTAGTTGGCCAAGCTGTCGTCCTGCGTTTCGCCCTGCAGGGTAGCGGCGGCCAGGCCGGCAATGGCCTGGACCACGGCCGGTGGGCCCATCTGCGCCAAGCGGTCGTGCAGGCTGCCGCCGGTGTCGTGGGCGTCGATCGGGGTGCTGACCTTGAGCAGCATCGGGCCGGTATCCAGACCTGCCTCCATGCGCATCACGGTGACGCCGCTGTGGGCATCGCCCGCCTGGATCGCCCGCTGGATCGGTGCCGCTCCGCGCCAGCGCGGCAGCAGCGAGGCATGACTGTTGATGCAGCCCAGCGGCGGAATGTCGAGCACCGCCTGCGGCAGGATCAGGCCATAGGCGACCACCACCATCAAATCCGGTGCCAGCGCGCGCAGCTCGGCCTGGGCCTGGGGGTCGCGCAGGGTCGCTGGCTGCAGGACGGGAATGCCGTGCTCCTGGGCCAATTGCTTGACCGGGCTTTGCATGAGTTTCTGCCCCCGCCCGGCCGGGCGGTCAGGCTGGGTATAGACGGCAACGATGTCGTGCGAGGTGGCCAACAGGGCCTTGAGGTGTTCGGCGGCAAACTCGGGAGTGCCCGCGAAGACGATGCGCATGGAGTTCTCGCTGGTAGTGGGTCGGGGGCAAGCGCGGATGCTGTGGGCGCGGGGCTCGCCGGCCGCCCCGCGCCCACAGGGGGGGGAATCAGGCCTGCTGCTTGTGCAGTTTTTCCAGCTTTTTCTTGATACGGTCGCGCTTGAGGTTGGACAGGTAGTCGACGAACAGCTTGCCGTTGAGGTGATCGCACTCGTGCTGGATGCACACGGCCAGCAGGCCTTCGGCGATCAGTTCGTAGGGTTTGCCGTCGCGGTCCAGTGCGGTGACCTTGACCTTCTGCGGACGATCGACGTTCTCGTAGAAGCCGGGCACCGACAGGCAACCTTCCTGGTACTGGTCCATCTCGTCGGTCAGCGACTCGAACTCGGGGTTGATGAACACCCGTGGTTCGCTGCGATCTTCGGACAGGTCCATGACCACGATGCGCTTGTGCACGTTGATCTGAGTGGCGGCCAAACCGATGCCAGGCGCGTCGTACATGGTTTCAAACATGTCATCGACAAGCCGGCGAACGCTGTCGTCCACCACCGTGACCGGCTTGGCGACGGTACGCAGGCGCGGGTCTGGAAATTCGAGGATGTTTAAAATAGCCATATGCGTATGTGCTGCACTGTGAGGTAAAGTCGTTATTTCGCGTGAGCAGACATGATAAAGGGATTCACGGCATGAGGAAATCACTACTCGCCCTGCTGATGCTGGCAATGGCCGGCCTGGCGCAGGCGCAAGTGCAGCTCAGGGACGGCTACCCACAGCGCTACACCGTGGTGCGTGGCGATACGTTGTGGGACATTTCCGGGAAGTTTCTCAGCCAGCCGTGGCAGTGGCCACACCTCTGGCACGCCAACCCGCAGATCGCCAACCCGGACCTGATCTACCCTGGCGATTCGCTGGTGCTGGGCTTCGTCAACGGCCAGCCACAACTGATGCTCGAACGTGGCGCTTCGCGTGGCACCATCAAGCTCTCGCCCAGGGTCCGCACCACACCCGTGGCCGAGGCCATTCCAAGCATCCCGCTGGAATCGATCAACAGCTTCCTGCTCACCAACCGCATCATGGATTCGGCTGAACAGTTCAACGCCGCGCCCTACATCGTGGCCGGTAATGCCGAGCGCGTGCTCAGCGGCATGGGCGACCGTATCTACGCCCGTGGCGCATTCGACCCGGCGCAATCGGTGTACGGCATCTTCCGCCAGGGCAAGACCTACACCGACCCCGACACCCAGGAGTTTCTGGGGATCAACGCCGACAACATCGGGGGCGGCGAAATCGTCGCGACCGAGGGGGACATCTCCACCCTGGTACTGCAACGCTCGCGCGAGGAGGTCCGCCTGGGCGACCGGCTGTTCAGCGACGAACAACGTGCGGTCAATTCGACGTTTTTCCCCAGCGCGCCAGAGACGGACATCCGTGGTGTGATCATTGATGTACCACGAGGTGTTACACAGATCGGCAAGTACGACGTGGTCACCTTGAACCGCGGAACGCGCGACGGGCTGCGCGAAGGCAACGTTCTGGCGGTGTACAAGACCGGCGAAACAGTGCGCGATCGTATCACCGGCGAGCAGGTCAAGGTCCCCGACGAGCGTTCCGGGTTGCTCATGGTGTTCCGCACTTATGAAAAGCTGAGCTATGGTTTGATCCTCAACGCCAACCGCTCGCTGGCAGTGATGGACAAGGTAGGCAACCCGTAGCGCATACCGGCACCGGACATGACAGGGTCATGGCCGGTCGCTTTCCGATACTTTTGTGCACAGAGTTATCCACAGCTTGTCCAGCTGTCTGCGGGCCTGCCGATTCAAGGATGATCGGATGCCGCTTTTCGATACCGCTACACACGCCATTTCCGAACTCGAGGCGCGCCTGCGCTTGCACTTGCTCCCGGAAATCGGCTCGCAACGCTTCCACAAGCTTGTCGCGCACTTTGGCAGCGCACGTTCGGCGCTCGATGCGCCGGTCGTGCAATGGCGCGGTGCCGGTTGCAGCGACGCCAGCGCCCAGGCCCGCCGCGACCCCTGCATCCATCGCAACGCTGCGGCTGCAATGGCCTGGCTGGAGGGCCCGCACCAGCATTTGCTGATGTGGGACCAATCCGACTACCCCGCCCTGCTCAAGGAAATCGCCGACCCACCACCGCTGCTGTTCGTACGCGGCGATCCCAGTGTGCTGGAGCAGCCGCAGATTGCCGTGGTCGGCAGTCGCCGCGCCTCGCCGCCCGGCCTGGACAACGCCCGGGCATTCGCTCGCAGCCTGGCAGCGGCGGGATTTGCCATCACCAGCGGCCTGGCCCTGGGCGTGGACGGGGCAGCTCATCAAGGTGCACTGGAGGTGGGTGGGCATACCATCGGGGTATTGGGCACCGGTCTGGAAAAACTTTATCCACAGAAGCATCGCGCGCTCGCCCAGGCCATCGTCGAGCAAAAGGGCGCACTGGTTTCCGAGTTTCCCCTCGACGCGCAGGCGCAGCCGGGCAATTTTCCCCGCCGCAATCGGATCATCAGCGGCTTGTCCCTGGGGGTGCTGGTCATCGAGGCCAGCCCGGCCAGCGGTTCGCTGATCACCGCAAGGCTGGCCGCCGAGCATGGCCGCGAAGTGTGGGCGCTGCCCGGTTCGATTCATCACCCCGGCGCACGCGGTTGTCACCAGTTGATCCGCGACGGCGCGCAACTGGTCGAGACCATCGATCATATTCTGGAGGGGTTGCAGGGCTGGCAGCGTCTGCCACCGGTCACGCCGTTGGTGCCAGCCCAGGTCGCCGATCCGCTGCTGAAGGTGCTGGTGGCGGCCGCGCACACCACCGAAGGTTTGGCCGCGGCGCTGGGATGGCCACTGCCGCAGGTGATGGCGCAACTTACCGAGCTGGAGATGCAGGGGCGCGTGGTCAGTCAGGCGGGACGTTGGTTTGCACGGGCCAGCTAAGTACACTGGCGGCAGTCTTCAATGGGAGTGACAGCAGATGGTGAGCAGTTGGCGTGTGCAACAAGCGGCGCGCGAGATCCGAGCGGGCGCGGTGATCGCCTACCCTACCGAAGCTGTCTGGGGATTGGGTTGCGATCCGTGGGACGAAGAAGCGGTGTACCGCTTGCTGGCCATCAAGGAGCGCTCGGTCGACAAGGGCCTGATCCTGATCGCTGACAACATCCGCCAATTCGACTTTCTGTTCGAGGATTTTCCCGAAGAGTGGATTGATCGGATGGCCAGTACCTGGCCCGGCCCGAACACCTGGCTGGTGCCTCACCAAGGCCTGCTGCCCGAATGGATCACCGGTATTCACGATTCCGTCGCGCTGCGCGTGAGCGATCACCCGCAGGTACGGGAACTGTGTGCGCTGGTCGGGCCGCTGGTGTCGACCTCCGCCAATCGCCAAGGACGCCCGGCCGCGCGCAGCCGCCTGCGTGTGGAGCAGTACTTTCGTGGCGAAGTGGACGTCGTGCTGGGCGGCGCGCTGGGTGGGCGGAAAAGCCCGAGCGTGATTCGCGACTTGATCACCGGTGAAGTGATCAGGCCCTGAGGCCGGCGAGGGAGCCGCCTTGATGGGGCTCCCTGCCTGGTTTCACGGCAGCAGGATGGTCGAGCCCACCGTCTCGCGCGCGGCGAGCGCGGTCTGCGCCTTGGCGGCATCGCTGAGTGCGTACTGCTGGCTGACGTCGACCTTGAGCTTGCCGCTGGCGATCATCGCGAACAGCTCGTCGGCCATGCCCTGTACTGTACCGGGCACGGCATAGCTGGCCAGGGTCGGCCGGGTTACGTACAGCGAGCCCTTCTGCGACAGAATGCCCAGGTTGACCCCACTGACCGCGCCCGACGCATTGCCGAAGCTGACCATCAAGCCGCGCGGCTGGAGGCAGTCCAGCGAGGTTTCCCAGGTGTCCTTGCCAACACCGTCGTACACCACCGGGCATTTCTTGCCGTCGGTCAATTCGAGCACCCGCTTGGCCACGTCTTCGTGGCTGTAGTCGATCACCTCCCAGGCGCCCAGAGCCTTGGCCCGTTCGGCCTTGGCGGTCGAACTGACGGTACCGATCAGCTTCACGCCCAGCGCCGCCGCCCATTGGCAGGCCAGCGAGCCCACCCCACCGGCGGCGGCATGGAACAGAATGGTTTCGCCGGCCTCGACCTTGTAGGTCTGGCGCAGCAGGTATTGCACGGTCAGGCCCTTGAGCATCACCGCAGCGGCCTGTTCGAAGCTGATGCTCGGCGGCAGGTGCACGGCCATGGCCGCCGGCAGCACGTGCAGATCGCTGTAGGCGCCCAGGGGGCCACCGGCATAGGCCACACGGTCGCCGACCTTGAACCGGTCCACCTCGCTGCCCACCGCTTCGACCACGCCAGCGGCCTCGGTGCCCAGGCCCGAAGGCAGTGGCGCCGGGTACAGGCCGCTGCGGAAGTAGTTGTCGATGTAGTTCACGCCCACGGCGTGATTGCGTACGCGAATGTCCTGCGGGCCCGGTTGCCTGGGCTCGAAGTCGACGAACTCGAGGACTTCCGGGCCGCCGGTGGAACCGAACTGGATACGCTTTGCCATCTGCTCACTCCTGCTGTCGTTGGGCGAAGGCCTATCGGACGCCTTTGCTTGACCGGCGTCAACTGCCGCACGCGGTGAGCGATGCTATGCTACGCGCCGACTTGATCGCCGGTCAGGCGTGTTCCCAGGCCGCTGGCGGTATTTGCCCTTTTTCAAGGTGATGCCATGACTACCCGCACAGAGGCCGTGAAAGCCTATCTGCTCGATCTGCAGGATCGAATCTGCCACGCCATGCAGGCCGAAGACGGCGGCGCGCGCTTCGTCGAAGATGCCTGGACGCGCGCAGCCGGCGGCGGCGGGCGCACTCGAGTGATTGCCGACGGTGAGTTGATCGAGAAAGGCGGGGTCAACTTTTCCCATGTATTCGGCACGGGCCTGCCACCTTCGGCCAGCGCCCATCGACCGGAACTGGCCGGCCGCGGCTTCGAGGCACTGGGCGTGTCGCTGGTGATCCACCCGCGCAACCCGCACGTGCCCACCTCCCACGCCAACGTGCGGTTCTTCATTGCCGAAAAAGAAGGCGAAGAGGCCGTCTGGTGGTTCGGCGGCGGCTTCGACCTGACGCCCTACTACGCCCACGAGGAAGACTGCATCCACTGGCATCGCGTTGCGCAACAGGCCTGCGAGCCTTTCGGCGCCGATGTCTATCCGCGCTACAAGGCCTGGTGCGACCGCTATTTCCACCTCAAGCACCGGGACGAGCCGCGGGGCGTGGGCGGCCTGTTCTTCGATGACCTGAACGAATGGGATTTCGACACCAGCTTCGCGTTTATGCGCGCCATCGGCGATGCCTTCATCGACGCCTACCTGCCCATCGTTCAGCGGCGCAAGGCCATGGCGTACACCGCGCAGCAGCGTGAATTCCAGGAGTTTCGCCGCGGGCGCTACGTCGAGTTCAACCTGGTCTACGACCGCGGTACGCTGTTCGGCCTGCAGTCGGGTGGCCGTACCGAGTCGATCCTGATGTCACTGCCGCCGCAGGTGCGTTGGGGCTATGACTGGAAAGCGGCACCCGGCAGCGAGGAGGCGCGGCTCACCGACTACTTTCTGCAGGATCGCGACTGGCTGGCGCAGAC
Source organism: Pseudomonas sp. CFBP 8770 (assembly GCF_014841705.1). NCBI lineage: Bacteria > Pseudomonadati > Pseudomonadota > Gammaproteobacteria > Pseudomonadales > Pseudomonadaceae > Pseudomonas > Pseudomonas sp. CFBP 8770. The sequence goes on along the minus strand of NZ_JACYUL010000006.1, from coordinate 78,875 downwards.
CCCTACCCTTTGATTCAGGAAACGATTGGCATGGACAGTTACGTGGTTTTCGGCAACCCGGTGGGGCACAGCAAATCACCCGCCATCCACCGGTTGTTTGCCGAGCAGACGGGCCAGGCGCTGGTATACGACACACGGCTGGCGCCCATCGACGACTTCACCCGCAGTGCCTTGGGCTTTTTCGAAGCAGGGCTGGGCGCAAACGTGACCGTCCCGTTCAAGGAGCAGGCGTTCGGCCTGTGCAGCGTACTGACCCCGAGAGCGCAGCGTGCCGGCGCGGTGAACATGCTCAGTCGGCTGCCCGATGGCAGCCTGCGTGGCGACAATACCGATGGCGTGGGGCTGGTGCGCGACCTGGTCAACAACGCCGGCGTGACCCTGCAGGGCAAGCGTATTCTGCTGTTGGGTGCCGGCGGTGCGGTGCGTGGAGTGCTCGAGCCGTTGCTCGAACAGCGGCCGCTGTCACTGGTGATCGCCAACCGTACGGTCGAGAAAGCCGAACAGCTGGCGCAGCTGTTCGCTGACCTGGGGCCGGTGGCGGCCAGTGGCTTCGATTGGCTGGAGGAGCCGGTGGATATCATCATCAATGCCACTTCGGCGAGCCTGGCGGGCGATCTGCCGCCGATCGCCGCCAGCCTGATCGAGCCAGGCGTAACGGTCTGCTACGACATGATGTATGGCAAGGAGCCGACGCCGTTTTGCCGCTGGGCCAGCGAACACGGTGCGCGCCTGTCGCTGGACGGTTTCGGAATGCTGGTCGAGCAAGCGGCCGAAGCGTTCACCTACTGGCGCGGCGTGGCGGTGGATACGGCGCCGGTGCTGAGCCAGCTGCGCCGGGAGATGGCGGCGGGTTGAGTTGATTGAAGGGTGTCAGTGAAGGCCTCTTCGCGGTCAAAGAGCTCGCCGCCCGCGAAGAGGCCATGACTGACACCCATCAAATCAAAGCCCGTCAAATCAAAGCTTCGCGCGTACCGCCGGCAGGGCATCCTTGCCATCCAGCGTTTTCACACCCTCCAGCCACTTCTCCAACACCGCCGGATTGGCTTTCAGCCAGGCCTGCGCCGCCTGTGCGCTGGTTTTCTTGTTGTTGGCCACATCGGCCATGATGCTGTTCTCCATGTCCTGGGTGAACACCAGATTGCTGAGCAGCTTGCCGGTGTTCGGGCAACTCTCGGCATAGCCCTTGCGGGTCAGGGTGTGCACGGTGCCGGTCGAGCCGAAATACTTCTCGCCGCCGGTGAGGTACTTGAGCTTGATCTGCACGTTCATCGGGTGCGGCGTCCAGCCGAGGAAGACCACGAACGACTTCTTCTTCACGTTGCGATTGACCTCGGTCAGCATCGCCTGCTCGCTGGACTCCACCAGTTTCCAGTCACCCAGGCCGAATTCGTCCTTCTTGATGATCTCGGCCAGCGAGAGGTTGGCCGGTGCCCCTGAACCGATCCCGTAGATCTTCTTGCCGAACTTGTCGGCGTGCTTGTCCAGGTCGGCGAAATCCTTCACACCCGCGTCATACACGTAGTCGGGGACGGCCAGGGTGAACTCGGTACCATCCAGGTTCTTGGCGTACTGCACCACATCGCCGTTGGCCACGAACTTGTCGTAGAAGCCCTGCTGGGCCGGCATCCAGTTGCCGAGGAAGACATCCACCTGGCCATCCTTGAGACCGCCAAAGATGATCGGCACCGCCAGCGTGTCGATCTTGGGCCGGTAACCCATGCCTTCCAGCACCAGGCTGGTGAGCGCGTTGGTGGCGGCAATGTCGCTCCAGCCCGGGTCGGCCATCTTCACCGTCTCGCAGCGTTGTTCGTCGGCGACCGCCGTGGTCCCGGCAACCGCCAGCCAACCGGCGGCCAGGGCTGTGGATATCTTCATGGTGACCTTCATGCGACTTCCCCTCAGAGCTTCGAATGTTATGGGCAGGGTTGTGGATAACGTGCCTTGCGCTCCAGGTCGTCCAGGTCGATATGGTTGCGCATGTACTGCTGACTGGCGTCCACCAGCGGCTGGTGGTCCCAGCTCTTCAGCGTGCCTTGGGTCAGCGAGCCGGCCACGAAGCGGCGTCGGCGCTGGCTGGCGAGCACCTGTTGGTGTATCGCCGGCATGTCCCATTTGAGCCGGGCTTCACTCAGGAAAGCCTCGAACAGTGCCCGGTGCGGGGGTGACTGGCTCAGGTCTTCACGTTCGCGTGGGTCGTTGTCCACGTCATAGAGTAGGCAAGGGTCGACCTCGCTGTAGATAAATTTCATCGCGCCACGGCGGATCATCATCAACGGGCTGTGGGTACCTTCGGCCATGTATTCACCGAACACTTCGTCATGACCGCTTTGGCCCTGCAGGTGAGCCACCAGTGAGCGTCCGTCCAACGGCAAGCCGGGTTCCAGTTCGCCACCGGCTAGCTCGACGAAGGTCGGCAGCAGGTCGGCGGTAGACACTGCGGCCTGCACTCGCCCTGGCTTGAACTGCCCGGGCGCGCAAACCAGCAGCGGCACCCGCGCGGCCATCTCGAACCAGTGCATCTTGTACCAGAGGCCACGCTCGCCGAGCATGTCACCGTGATCGCCGGAGAAGACGATGATGGTGTCGTCGGCCAATCCGGTTTCTTCCAGGGTCTGCAACAGCTTGCCGACGTTGTGATCGATGTAGCTGCAGGCCCCGAAGTAGGCGCGGCGGGCGTCGCGAATCTTATCCACAGGCAGGGGCTTGTCCCACAGGTCATACACCTTGAGCAGGCGTTGCGAATGCGGGTCCAGCTCGGCCTGGTTCGGAACGTCCTGCGGCAGCGGGATGTCCTCGTCGCGGTACAGGTCCCAGAACGGCTTGGGAATGGTGTAGGGGTCGTGCGGATGGGTCATGGACACCGTCAGGCAGAACGGCCGATCACCGTCTTCGCGAATGTGATCGAACAGGTACTGCTGGGCCTTGAAGACCACCTCTTCATCGAAGTCCAGCTGGTTGGTGCGCACGCAGGGACCAGCCTGCAACACCGAGGACATGTTGTGGTACCAGCTGGGGCGCACGTCGGGCTCGTCCCAGTTGACCGACCAACCGTAATCGGCCGGATAGATGTCGCTGGTCAAGCGTTCTTCGTAGCCGTGCAGCTGGTCCGGGCCACAGAAATGCATCTTGCCCGACAGCGCCGTGCGGTAGCCCAGGCGCCGTAGGTAGTGAGCATAGGTCGGCACGTCGGCGGCAAAGTCGGCAGCGTTGTCGTAGGCACCGATCTTGCTCGGCAACTGGCCGCTGACCAATGTGAAGCGCGAAGGCGCGCACAAAGGGCTGTTGCAGTAAGCCGCATCGAAGACCACCCCGGTCTCGGCCAGGCGGCTGATGTTCGGCAGCTTGATCGGTGATGGCGCGTAGATCGGCAGCATGGGTGCGGCCATCTGATCGGCCATGATGAAAAGAATGTTCTTGCGCTTCATCGGCTCAGGGCATTCCATAGTGGAGATTAATGCGAAATTTCTGCCGTCCACCATGCGGTGCAGCTGTGGCCTGGTAAAGCCCATGCCGGACAATACCTAGGATAAGTAGCGCTTATGTTTACGAGCCTTGGAGAGATGTCTCTTGACCTGTTGCGGGCTTTCGAGGCGGCCGCCAGGCTGCGCAGCTTTACCGCTGCCGCGGTCGAGCTGGGTACGACGCAGCCTGCCGTCAGCCAGCAGATCAAACGGCTCGAGGAACAGCTGGCCATCCGCCTGTTCGATCGTATCTACCGAGGCATCGAGCTGACCGACGCAGGCTACACCTTGTTCGAGGCGGTACATGGAGGGCTGCGCGGCATTGACGACTGTCTGGGCTTGATCACCAGTCAAACCCAGCACGAAGTGCTTCAGGTCTCTACCGACTTCGCGTTCGCCGCCTACTGGCTCATGCCACGTCTGCATCGCTTCCACCAACGTTATCCACAGGTCGACGTCAGCCTGGTCACCAGTGAACGCAGCCACGCCATGCTTGGCCCGAACATCGATGTGGCGGTCCTGTTCGGCGATGGCCGTTTCCGTCAGGGTGAAAGTCACTGGTTGTTCAACGAAGAAGTCTTCCCGGTCTGCAGCCCGCGCCTGTTGGACGATCGAACGCTACCGCTGGGCCCTGATGCATTGCTCGAATGGCCGCTGCTGCACCTGCGCGGTGAAAGCAGCTGTCAGTGGTTCGATTGGATCGGCCTGTTCCGCGCCTTGCACATCCCCAGTGCCCCAGCGCCGGGGCAATTGCGCTTCGACAACTACACACTGCTCATCCAGGCCGCGATTGCCGGGCAAGGCGTTGCCATCGGCTGGCGTCACCTGGTGGACGCATTGCTGGAGCAGCAACTGCTCTGCCGCCCTTTCGAAGGCGCCGCCACATCGGCGTTGGGCTATTTCGTGGTGGTGCCGCAACGCAAACGCCGTGGACAAATGGTGCAACGGTTCGTGGATTGGGTGATGGAGGAGCAGAGCCGGCGGTAGAGGGGATATCTCACATTCACTTGGGAAACGGCTGCTACTGCACAATCGGTCGACTGGCTAACCTGCATGTCCCGCCGATCAGGAATGCATCGACATGCGCCGTGCCATAGCAGTCGCCGTTGTATCTACCGCCGTTTCAGGATGTTATCTACCCATCCCTCAGGATTATCACCCGCCTACCCCAATCGATATCTTCACCTATACGATCATCCGCATGATGCCGGATGGTCACTCGCCTTCCCTTCGTCTTGATGAAGGTAGATCCATAGGCGCTCGGGCATTTCGACCGTTGGACCATGCATCACTGGTAGCGTTTTTCAAAGGCATGAAAGGCGAATGCGTTTCTGCTCAACACGCCTCGAACCGGATTGTATGTACGGTAATCAGCGAAACCCATTTCCAGCAGCCGGATCGCAACGTCGAAAAAGTGAGCGGCTGTTGGGGCAATATCACGCTTGTTTACGGTTTCGACTATCTCGAGCCTGTTTCAGATCTATCGAATTGGTCATCCATGGACTTTTTGGCTAGTGGCATGGGGTGTATAAGCGCTTGGGCGGCTTCTCATTAGAATATGAGAAAATATTAATTATGTATTTAACTCCATAAGCCGGGTAGTGGAAGCATAGACCGCGGGCTACAGTTCGCGAAGTCATACATCCATCCCTTAACAGGAGTTACCCATGTCACAGCAATATCAAATCGAAGCACGTTCACATGCTATCGCCGGTCTATGGAGCCACAACTTTTGGGCGCTTCGTCACCCGAACGGAGAGGTCATGGCGGAGCTACATGGCTTAGCTACCGACCGCGTCACGCTTCGTACGGCGACAATTGGCACCTCTAATCGCCACTCATTGAGAGCATGGCATTTTGCAGTTAAAAAACATCACGCTGAGGTGGGTGTAATAGGTCACCAGGTGACTACGGGGTATCTCTACCAAGAAGGACAGACTCGAAAAGTGGTCTTGTCCGGAGACAGCGGAAATATACTACCTCGGTGGCGTGCCGCCGTGAAGTCGATTGGGCTTATAAACGATATGAATCTCGACTACCCACCGGGGGGTATCAAGGTGATTGGCAATACAAAAAACAGCAATTCTATGTTTACAACATTTGGAGATTTGATGGGTTTGTCTCGATTTAGTTTTTGGGGTGTGTTCGAGCCTGGTATCGATAATCCTGTTTTGCATGAAGAGATTGTAAGCGCCTTAAGAGCTCTGTTCGATGAAAGCTTGGATGTTCCGGTGCAGCCGTCAATGCCGGTTTTGAGCTCGCCTGTTGATAGCCTATCCGCTGCAAATTTCCCTCTGTCTGCGTCCGGTGGAGCGCCTAGCCATCTAGAGGCTGGGTATGGTCAATGGGGGCTAAATGCGCCTTTCCATGGAAGTGTTAGCATTCCATTCTTTGAGTATCACGATATGTCCGGCATTCCCAGACGCGTTTATGCCGAGTGACATTGGCTATGCGCTAGAAGTGATTCGAAGCGAATGCGCTGAATAGTTTGCTGCGTTGCTGCTATGAGTCGGCGTGGTTCTGCTGCAAGCTATGCAGCGCCTATCTCACCGTTTTCGCGGCTGTACGCCGCTCCTACAAAGAAATGCGACCGTGTAGGAGCGGCGTACAGCCGCGAAGGCGTCACGACAGGCAGTGCATCTCTAGATGGTTGATCAGTTCAACACCCCCTGCAATACCTCATAAACGATCCCGGTACCAATGGCGATCAGCACCACATCCGTGCCCATGCGGCGCCATTCGTAGCCTTCGTAACGTGGTAGATGCTTCAGCGCGGGACCGTCGAGGCGGGCACCGTAGCCGCGAGGCAGGGGTTGTCCCTTGATGGCGCGAATACTGGCGGGAGGTGGGTTGCCGGGCCGGAAGACGTCGCGATGATCCTGAATGGTCTGGCGTACGGGGCCGAAATCCTGGGGTGGACCACCGCGCGCGATGCCGCCACCTGGGTTGCCTGGGCCACGGTTGCCCGGACCGCGCTCGTCATGATCAGGCCGATCGGGTCCGTCCTGCCGCTGATGGGGTTGTTCCTGGCGTCCTTGACGTTGCTCATCCGCTCCACCCGGACCACCGGGAGCGGCTTGCACCAGCGGTGCACAAGCGATCAGCAATGCACCCATGCTCAGGATCAGGTTTTTTGGCATGTTCATCATGGATTTCCTTCACGGCCAAACAGCAAAAAGGGGCACCGAACACAGGTTCGATCCCCTTGGTCTTGCCGTTTAGTCCCGTGAACCAGAGGCTAATTCCTCTGTATTGGAATCTTTACCTTCAGCTGACACGAGCCTTACGTACGCCCTGCGCCAGTTGACTGCACAGCGACAGCACATCTTCCACAGCCTGACCGTGGTGCTGGGCATGGGCGATCTTGTCCACCAGTGCCGAGCCGACCACCACGCCATCGGCCAGGCGGGCAATGGCGGCAGCCTGGTCGGGCGTGCGGATGCCGAAACCAACGCTGATCGGCAGGTCGGTATGCCGACGCAGCCGCTCTATGGCAGCGCCCACGTGCTCGGTGGTAGCCGAGCCGGCACCGGTCACGCCGGCCACCGATACGTAGTAGACGAACCCGGAGCTGCGCTCCAGTACCCGTGGCAAGCGTGCATCGTCGGTGGTTGGCGTGGTCAGACGGATGAAGTCGATACCCGAGGCCTGTGCCGGGGTCGCCAATTCACCATCATGCTCGGGCGGCAGGTCGACGATGATCAGGCCGTCGACACCGGCTTCCTTGGCCTGGGCCACGAAGGCTTCGACGCCGAAGCGGTGGATCGGGTTGTAGTAACCCATCAGCACGATCGGCGTGGTGCTGTCGTCGACGCGGAATTCGCGAACCATCTGCAAGGTTTTCGCCAGCGTCTGCCCAGCGTTGAGTGCGCGCAGGGTCGCCAGCTGGATGGCCAGGCCGTCGGCCATCGGATCGGTGAAGGGCATGCCCAGTTCGATCACATCGGCGCCGGCAGCCGGCAAGCCTTTGAGGATGGACAGCGAAGCGTCGTAGCCTGGGTCGCCCGCCGTGACGAACGTCACCAGCGCGGCGCGGCCTTCGGCCTTGAGGTCGGCGAAGCGTTGTTCGAGGCGGCTCATGCCAGTGTCTCCTTCGGGTGGGCGCCCATATGGCTCATGACGGTTTGCATGTCCTTGTCGCCGCGGCCGGACAGGCACACCACCATCAGGTGGTCAGCGGGCAATGTTGGCGCGCGCTTCATGGCCTCGGCCAGGGCATGGGCAGTTTCCAGCGCCGGGATGATGCCTTCCAGGCGGCAGGTGGCGTGGAACGCGGTCAGCGCCTCTTCGTCGGTTATGCTGGTGTAGTTCACGCGCTTGATTTCATGCAGAAAGGCGTGTTCAGGGCCGATGCCGGGGTAGTCCAGGCCGGCCGAGATGGAGTGCGCGTCGGTGATCTGCCCATCGTCGTCCTGCAGCAGATAGGTACGGTTGCCGTGCAGTACGCCGGGCACGCCGCCGTTGAGGCTGGCGGCATGCTTGCCGGAATCCACGCCATGGCCGGCGGCTTCGACACCGATGATTTCCACGCTGCTGTCATCCAGGAAGGGATGGAACAGACCCATGGCATTGGAACCGCCACCTACGCAAGCCACCAGGCTGTCGGGCAGGCGCCCTTCCTTCTCCTGCAACTGCTCGCGGGTTTCCTTGCCGATGATCGACTGGAAGTCGCGAACCATGGCCGGGTAAGGGTGCGGGCCGGCCACCGTGCCGATCAGGTAGAAGGTGTCGTCGACATTGGTGACCCAATCGCGCAAGGCGTCGTTCATGGCATCCTTCAGCGTGCCGGTACCGGAAGTGACCGGCACGATCTCAGCGCCCAGCAGCTTCATGCGAAACACGTTGGCCTGCTGGCGCTCGATATCCGTGGCGCCCATGTAGATCACGCAAGGCAAGCCGAACCGAGCTGCCACCGTGGCCGTGGCCACGCCGTGCATGCCGGCGCCGGTCTCGGCGATCAGGCGCTTCTTGCCCATGCGCTTGGCCAGCAGCACCTGGCCGATGCAGTTGTTCACCTTGTGCGCGCCGGTGTGGTTGAGCTCTTCGCGCTTGAAGTAGATTTTCGCCCCGCCGCAGTGTTCGGTCAGGCGCTCGGCGAAATACAGCGGGTTGGGCCGGCCGATGTAGTCGCGTTGGAAGTAGGCGAGCTGCTCGAGAAATTCGGGATCGGCCTTGGCGGCTTCGTATTCGCGAGCCAGCTCCAGCACCAGCGGCATCAGGGTTTCGGCGACGTAGCGGCCACCGAAGGCGCCGAACAGGCCGTTGCTGTCAGGACCACTGCGAAGATTGGTCTGGGTCATGCGAAGCTCCAGGGAATTGAATGACGATGTAGCCACTGTATCCACGACAACGATCGAAGAAAACCGATAAGATCTCGACAACCTGTCAGGATTTCTCACAATACCATGAGCCGTGACCTGCCCCCGCTGAATGCCCTCAAAGCGTTCGAAGCCACTGCCCGGCTCAACAGCGTCAGCAAGGCGGCTGACTACCTGAGCGTTACCCACGGTGCCGTGAGCAGACAGTTGAAAGTGCTTGAAGAGCATCTGGGCATCGCGTTGTTCGTCAAGCAGGGACGTGGCTTGAAACTCACAGATGCTGGCATTCGACTGCGCGATGCCAGCGCCGAGGCCTTCGAGCGTTTGCGTCTGGTCTGTACGGAGCTCAGCCAGGCCCAGGCTCAGGCACCGTTCGTTCTAGGGTGCTCGGGAAGCTTGCTGGCGCGCTGGTTCATACCTCGATTGGGTCGGCTAAACAGCGAGCTGCCGGACTTGCGCCTGCACCTCTCGGCTGGCGAAGGTGACCTGGACCCTCGCCGTCCCGGGCTGGATGCCTTGCTGATGTTCGCCGAGCCGCCCTGGCCCGCCGACATGGACGTGTACGAGCTGGCCGAAGAGCGTATCGGCCCGGTACTCAGCCCGCGCTTCCAAGGGTTCGAAGCCTTGCAGAGCCGTGCTGCCAGCGACTTGCTCGGGCACTCGTTGCTGCACACCACATCGCGGCCACAGGCCTGGCCCAGCTGGGCACGGCGCAACGGCCTGGATCCCGAGGCGTTGACCATGGGACAAGGGTTCGAGCATTTGTATTATTTACTGGAGGCGGCGGTGGCTGGCCTGGGCATTGCCATCGCACCCGAACCGCTGGTGGTCGATGACCTGCGCGCCGGGCGCCTGGCCGCGCCATGGGGGTTTACGCAAACCCCGGCGCGGCTGGCACTTTGGGTCCCGCGACGCGCCGCAGACGGGCGCGCCCGACAACTGGCGCTATGGCTTGCGCAAGAGCTCGAACGCCAGGTCGATTAGTTGCTGCGATTGCACATCAGGTAAGCGGCGATCAGGCCTAGTGCGCCCACGGCGACGCCAGCGGCGGCCCAAGGATGCTCCTGGGCGTAGTCACGGGTGGCAATGCCGGTTTCCTTGGTCTTGACCTTCACTTCTTCATAGGCGTCGCTGATCAGGCTGCGCGAATGGCTCAGCGCGGATTCCGCGTTGGCTTTCAACGCTTTGAGCACCTTGCGCGACTCCTCGGTGGAATCTTCTTTCAGGCTTTCCAGGGAGCGGAGCAGGCTTTCGATTTCTGCTTCCATGCTCTGCAGCGAAGCTTTGCGTGACGAAATTGCCATGGGTAACTCTCCTTCATTGTGGTGAATAGCGTGTGTAGATTCCGACTGCGCTGCAAGATGAAAGTGCAGTGCGTGTGAACTTTTAGCGCAGAAATCCCCACACAGGTAGACAACCACTTCAGTAGCCACCCGAATGGAGAGCATCATGAGCGATCACCACACGTACAAGAAGGTTGAACTGGTAGGTTCCTCGACCACCACCATCGAAGACGCCATCAACAACGCGTTGGCCGAAGCGAGCAAAAGCATCGAAAAAATGGAATGGTTCGAAGTGACCGAAACCCGTGGCCATATCGAAGACGGTCGCGTGGCGCATTTCCAGGTCACACTCAAAGTCGGCTTCCGTATCCAGAACAGCTGACAGAAAACACGGAATCTTCCGACTGGCCGAATGCCATAGGTTGAGTTACAACACATTACCGGCGTGTCGACCTGAATCCAGGCGGCCCGCCGTTTGTCTTTAAACCGGCACTATCAGACCAAGGATGTAAGCGATGAAGCGAGTTTTATTGGCTGTGGGTTTGTTGAGCCTGGCAAGCGGCGCGTTCGCTGCGGGCAAGTCGTGTGAAGAACTCAAGGGAGAAATCGCCAAGAACATTGATGCCAAGGGCGTGTCGGGCTACACCTTGGAAGTGGTCGACAACGTCACTCCGGATGCCGGTTTCCAGGTGGTCGGTTCGTGTGAAGGCGGTACCAAGGCTATCGTCTACAAGCGCTGAAGATTGCAGCCGCCCCCCGCTCCCACAGAAAACGAAATCCCCTGTAGGAGCGGTTAGCGGCCGCGAAACGAACCCCGCAATACACCAGGTCGGTGCAAGACTCAGCCCTGCATCACCTGCGCCAACAGCTCATACGACCGCAAGCGGTCGGCATGCTCGTACAGATCGCAGGTAAAGATCAGCTCATCTGCCTGAGTCTGTTCCTTCAGCACGTCCAGCTTGGCACGGAGCTTCGCCGGTCCTCCCACCATCGCCAGGCCCAGAAAGTCCCCGACCGCGGCCTTCTCATGGGGCAACCACAACCCTTCCATGCTTTTCACGGGTGGCTGCTGCACCAGAGTCTGGCCACGCATCAGGTTGAGGATGCGGCGGTAGACCGAGGTTGCCAGGTAGTCGGCGTGCTCGTCGCTGTCGGCTGCCACCAAGGGCACGCCGAGCATCACATAAGGCTTGTCGAGCACCTCGGAGGGCTGGAAGTGGGCGCGATAGACCCGGATCGCCTCATGCATGTAGCGCGGCGCGAAATGCGAAGCGAAGGCGTACGGCAGGCCGTACATGCCCGCCAGCTGCGCGCTGAACAAGCTGGAGCCCAGCAACCAGACCGGCACGTTGGTGCCGCTGCCCGGCACCGCAATCACCTTCTGATCCGGAGTGCGTGGCCCCAGGTAGGCCATCAACTCGCGGACGTCGTCGGGAAAATCGTCGGCACTGCCGGAGCGTTCACGGCGCAACGCCCGGGCGGTCATCTGGTCCGACCCCGGCGCGCGGCCCAGGCCCAGGTCGATGCGCCCCGGATACAGGCTTTCCAGGGTGCCGAACTGCTCGGCGATCACTAGCGGCGCATGGTTGGGTAGCATCACCCCGCCAGAGCCGACGCGGATCGACGAAGTGCCCCCCGCCAGATAGCCCAGCAGCACCGAGGTCGCCGAGCTGGCGATCCCGTCCATGTTGTGATGCTCGGCCACCCAGAAGCGGTTGTAGCCCCAGCCTTCGGCGTGGCGTGCCAGGTCCAGCGCGTTGTGCAGCGACCGCGCCGGGCCGTGGTCGGCCCGCACCGGTACAAGGTCGAGGACGGAGTATTTCGTATCGGTCAAACCAGTCATGATCATTGGCATCCTGTGGGTATGTGGCAGGTGGGATGCCCCGCGCATCTTTGCTACCGAGTGTGTAATCAATATGGGCTTATCATTCGGATTCAATAGCCAGCGGTCAGAACGGCGCTGAACTTGCCTCGCGCCGTGGCCTCTGAACACTTGTCACCGCGCGAACCCGTCGCGCCCATCAAGGAGGCTTTATGAGCATCAAGAAAACCGCATCGGCTGTCTGGAAAGGCGATCTGAAAACCGGCAAGGGCGAGATCTCGACGCAAAGCGGCGCCCTGAAAAGCAACCCCTATGGTTTCAACACCCGCTTCGAAGGCCAGCCAGGTACCAACCCGGAAGAATTGATCGGCGCGGCCCATGCCGGCTGCTTCTCCATGGCCTTCTCGATGATCCTGGGCGGTGAAGGCTTCACGCCAGATCAGATCAAGACCTCCGCCGAGGTTACGCTGGACAAGGAAGGCGAAGGTTTCGCGATCACCGCCATCAAACTGACCATGTCGGCGAAGATCCCCAACATCGATCAGGCGAAGTTCGAAGAACTGGCCAACAAGGCCAAAGAAGGCTGCCCAGTGTCGAAAGTGCTGAACGCCCAGATCACTCTGGACGCCACGCTGGAATCTTGAGGTAGGGTTGCGCCCGGTTGCCGTACACTGCTCACTCACCTGGAGAATTGCCCATGAAACGATTCATTTTGGCGATGACGTGCAGTGTCCTGGCAACCTCGGCGTTGGCGGCACCCAAGTCGTGCGAAGAATTGAAGGCCGAGATCGAAGCTAAGATCCAAGGGGCAGGCGTTGTGTCCTACACCCTGGAAATCGTCGACAATCTGGACGCCAAGGACCCGAGCATGGTGGTGGGGTCCTGCGACAACGGCACGCGCAAGATCATCTATCAAAAGAACGACACCTGATCCCACGGCATCCGCTGTCGTCGTTCAGTGGTGCACCGCTGCGCCCGGATTCAGGGAATGCAGTGAATCGCCCGGTCTTCGGCGACGATCTGCCGGCTTGAGTCATACAGACGCGCACTGGCCTGCATGGCAATCGCTCTGCCCTCCAGGCGGTAGCGCTGACCTGCCTTGAAACCGTCATAGCGCACGGTCAGGTAGCAGGTACGGTCAAACGGGTCGTTGACCAGCCCCCCGCCGGCATACATTTCGTAATCGAAACGCACTTCCAGCTCATGGCTGCCGGGATCTACCTGAAAGTAGCGCCCGTCATTGAGTTTGCGACCATCCAGACTTTCTGCCATGACCAGCCGACCGGTCGTGGTGAACATTTCGATCCAGGCCTTGCCAGGATCCACGGCCGGCAACGGCGGATTGGCGCAGCCAGCCAGCGTGGTGAGGGTCAACAGGGCGAGCACGGCGCGCATGGAAACTCCTTGGCTGCAGGAAAAAAGTGAGCAGGACACACGTCGAGTCTAGAAGCTTTGCGTCGGCCATGCGAGTTGCCGCCGACGGTCGCCATGCCCGGCCGAGTACTCAGGCGCTCTGGCAGCCTGCAGGTTGTGCCTGGCCTACCAGTTTGCGCTGCTCGTCGTAGAGCCTGGCCCATGGGCGAAAGCCGACGCTGCCGGCTTCCAGAAAATACCGTTGCCCAGCGTCGAAGCCGGCGTAGGTGAGGTTCAGTTCGCAGTTGCGCCACAGCGGCGCGGGCACTGGGCCGATGTTGGTCGGCTGCACGGGGAACTGCAAGCGCACGGTCAGCTCATGGCTGCCGGGTTCGACTTCGAAATAACGGGTGTCGCCCCATTCCCGCTCGTCGACTTGGGTCGCCTGCAGGGCGTTGTGCTTGTCGGCCTGCAGATCGATCCAGGCCTGGCTGGGGTCCGGGTCGGGCAGACCGGCGCAGCCGGCAAGGGCCAGCATGCCGCCAGCAATGATCAATGCGCGCATGGAATTCTCCTGATGGGATCGTAAGATGCAGGGTCAGCGCCGATAACACCTGCTCGCTGGCGGGCCTGGCGATGGAAAACCACATGCATGAATTCGTTGTTGTTCGTCGTTCCATTCTTGCCGCACTCGACCGCGGTTTGCGCGCTTTTGTTCCCCTGTGCCTGTTGTTCCTGCTCAGCGGTTGCACCAGCGTCGGCTATTACGGCCAGTTGATGCAGGGCCAGTGGCAGCTGTTGCAGGCACGTGAGCCGGTCACGCGGATCATCGCAGACCCCGCGCGCGATCCGCGCCTGCGCGAGCAGTTGCAGCGTGCGCAGGCCGCTCGCGATTTCGCCAGTGCGCATCTGCATCTGCCGGACAACCGCAGCTATCGTTTGTATGCCGATATCGGTCGGCCGCTGGTGGTGTGGAACGTATTCGCCACGCCAGAGTTTTCCCTGGCGCCGTTGACCCATTGCTTCCCCGTCGCCGGTTGCGTTGCGTATCGCGGCTACTACAGCCAGTCCGGTGCTCGGGGCGAGGCGGCGTTGCAGAAGCTGGCGGGCCGGGATGTGTACATCGGCGGCGTAGAGGCCTACTCGACCCTGGGCTGGTTCGATGATCCCATTCTCAACACCATGCTGGGATGGGGCGACGAGCGCCTGGCTACGCTGATCTTCCATGAGCTGGCGCATCAGCGCGTGTATGTGCAGGACGACACCGAGTTCAACGAGTCCTTCGCCACCTTCGTCGAGCAGGAGGGCACCCGGCAGTGGCGCGCCTGGCGCGGTTTGGCAAAGGCGGCAGGCACACCTGCAGTACAACGTGAGCAGTTCACCCGGCTGGTGCTCGAGACCCGCGAACGCCTGGCCACGCTGTACGCGCAGCCGCTTACGGCCGAGGCCATGCAGGCTGGCAAGGCTGCCGAGTTCGAACGCCTGCGCCGTGACTATCGCCAGCTGCGCGATGAGCGCTGGGGTGGCGACCGGCGTTTCGATGCCTGGATGAATGGGCCGATGAACAATGCCAAGCTGTTGCCGTTTGGCCTGTATGACCAATGGGTACCGGCGTTCGCCGGCCTGTTCCGGCAGGTCGATGGCGACTGGCGCGCGTTCTATGCCCAGGCGCAAAAGCTGGGCAAGTTGCCGATGGACCAGCGCAGGGCCGAGTTGAATCGGTTGGGCCGATGAGGTTTGCGGTGTTCTCTCGGGCCCTTTCGCGGCCACTGGCCGCGAAGAGGCCCGCACCTTCACTGCATCATCGCGCGCCTTGCAAAAACGCCTCATGCAGCGCCTGCAACGTATCGAAATGATACGTCGGATTTTCCAGGACCAGCTCTTCCCGCGAACCGAACCCATAGCCCACCGCCGCGCAATCCAGGCCATTGAGGCGGGCGCCGATCAGGTCATGCTTGCGGTCGCCGACCATCAAGGTCTTGCCTGGCTCCAGCCCTTCCTGCTCGAGGATATGAGCGATCAGTTGCACCTTGTCGGTCCGCGTGCCGTCGAGCTCGCTGCCGTAGATGACCTTGAAGTGCCTGGCGAAATCGAAGTGGCGGGCGATTTCCCGGGCGAACTCCCAGGGTTTGGATGTGGCGATATACAAATGGCGGCCTTGCGCCTGCAATGTTTCGAGCAACGCGATGACACCGGCGAAGATCTGGTTTTCGTACAGGCCCGTGACGCGAAAACGCTCGCGGTAGAAATTCACTGCCTGCCAGGCACGGGCTTCGTCGAAACCGTAGGCGTGCATGAACTGCTCCAGCAAGGGAGGGCCAATGAAATGCTCCAGGTTGCGCAGATCGGGTTCGTCGATGCCCAGTTTGGCCAAGGCATACTGGATGGAGCGGGTGATGCCCTCGCGCGGGTCGGTCAGGGTGCCGTCGAGGTCGAACAGGATATTTTGATAATGCACGGAATCAGTCCTTGTCGAAGCCTTCGGCCAGGTGTTGGTCCTTGAGCTTCATGTAGTTGCCAGCGGTGTAGGTGAAGAACGCGCGTTCCTTGTCGGTCAGCGGCCGCGTCTGGCGGGCCGGGCTGCCTACGTACAGGAAGCCGCTGAGCAGGCGCTTGCCCGGCGGCACCAGGCTGCCGGCGCCGATGATCACGTCGTCTTCCACCACTGCGCCATCCATGACCGTGCTGCCCATGCCGACCAGGATGCGATTGCCCAGGGTGCAGCCATGCAGCATGACCTTGTGGCCGATGGTCACGTCGTCACCGATCAGCAACGGGAAACCGTCTGGATTGAACGGGCCGGCATGGGTGATGTGCAGCACACTGGCATCCTGCACGCTGGTGCGCTTGCCGATGCGGATGCGGTGCATGTCTGCGCGAACCACGGTCAGCGGCCAGACCGAGCTGTCGGTGCCGATCTCGACGTCGCCGATGACCACCGCCGAGCGGTCGACGAAGGCGCGTTCGCCAAGGCGCGGCGTATGCTGCTGGAATGTGCGAATAGCCACGATAGGCATCCTCTGTGTTGTCGATAGCTGCGGTGAATCGCAATTGTAATTAAGATGTCCCAGTGTTTCTTCAATAGCCAAGGTGTTTAACCGTGAGCGCGAATCCCCTTCTGCAGTCCTACGACCTGCCGCCGTTCTCGGCGATCCGTGCCGAGCACGTACAACCGGCGATTGAACAGATCCTGGCCGATAACCGCGCGGCCATTGCCCACATTCTGCAAACCCAGGGCAGTCAGCCTACCTGGGCCGGCCTGGTGCTGGCCATGGACGAGCTGAACGACCGCCTGGGCGCCGCCTGGAGCCCGGTCAGCCACCTCAATGCCGTGTGCAACAGTGCCGAACTGCGCCAGGCCTATGAAGCGTGCCTGCCGGCGCTCAGTGCCTACTCGACCGAGCTGGGCCAGAACCGCGAACTGTTCCAGGCCTTCGAAACCCTGGCCAACAGCCCTGAAGCTGCAGGCTTCGACGTTGCCCAGAAGACCATTCTGGAACATTCGCTGCGCGATTTCCGCCTGTCCGGTATTGATCTGCCGGTCGATCAACAGCAGCGCTACGCCCAGGTGCAGAGCAAGCTCTCGGAACTGGGCAGCCGTTTCTCCAACCAGCTGCTCGATGCCACCCAGGCCTGGACCAAGCACGTCACCGACGAAGCGGCCCTGGCCGGCCTGACCGATTCGGCCAAGGCGCAGATGGCTGCAGCGGCGCAGGCCAAGGGCCTGGACGGCTGGCTCATCAGCCTCGAGTTCCCCAGCTACTACGCGGTCATGACCTACGCTCACGACCGTGCCCTGCGTGAAGAACTCTACGCGGCCTACTGCACCCGCGCGTCGGACCAAGGCCCCAACGCGGGCCAGAACGACAACACGCCGGTGATGCGCGAGATCCTCGACCTGCGCCAGGAGCTGGCGCAGCTGCTGGGCTACGCCAGCTATTCGGAGTTGAGCCTGGCGACCAAGATGGCCGAATCGACCGATCAGGTGTTGACCTTCCTGCGTGATCTGGCCCAGCGCAGCAAGCCATTCGCGGCCCAGGATCTGGAACAGCTCAAGGCCTACGCCGCCGAACAGGGTTGTGCCGACCTGCAAAGCTGGGACAGCGGCTTCTATGGCGAAAAGCTGCGCGAACAGCGCTACAGCGTTTCCCAAGAGGCGCTGCGCGCCTACTTCCCCATCGACAAGGTGCTGGGCGGCCTGTTCGCCATCGTGCAGCGCCTGTACGGCATCGAGATCGCCGAGCAGAAAGGGTTCGACACCTGGCACCCTGATGTACGCCTGTTCGAGATCAAGGAAAACGGCCAGCACGTGGGCCGCTTCTTCTTCGATCTCTACGCGCGCGCCAACAAGCGCGGCGGCGCCTGGATGGACGGCGCCCGCGACCGGCGTCGCACCGAGGCCGGCGAGCTGCAGAGCCCGGTGGCCAATCTGGTGTGCAATTTCACCCCGGCCGATGCTGGCAAGCCCGCGCTGCTGACCCACGACGAAGTCACCACACTGTTCCACGAATTCGGCCACGGCCTGCACCACTTGCTGACGCGGGTCGAGCACGTCGGTGTGTCGGGTATCAACGGCGTGGCTTGGGACGCGGTCGAGCTGCCCAGCCAGTTCATGGAAAACTGGTGCTGGGAACCCGAAGGCCTGGCCTTGATCTCCGGTCACTACGAAACCGGCGAGCCGCTGCCCCAGGACCTGCTGGAGAAGATGCTGGCCGCGAAGAACTTCCAGTCCGGGCTGATGATGGTCCGGCAGATCGAGTTCTCGCTGTTCGACTTCGAACTGCACGCCTCCCACGGCGACGGCCGCAGCGTGATGGAAGTGCTCGACGGTGTCCGTGACGAGGTTTCGGTCATGCGTCCGCCGGCCTACAACCGCTTTCCCAACAGCTTCGCGCACATCTTCGCCGGCGGCTACGCGGCCGGTTACTACAGCTACAAGTGGGCTGAAGTGCTGTCGGCTGACGCGTTCAGCAAGTTCGAGGAAGACGGCG
Source organism: Pseudomonas sp. CFBP 8770 (assembly GCF_014841705.1). Classification (NCBI taxonomy): domain Bacteria; kingdom Pseudomonadati; phylum Pseudomonadota; class Gammaproteobacteria; order Pseudomonadales; family Pseudomonadaceae; genus Pseudomonas; species Pseudomonas sp. CFBP 8770. The sequence continues at coordinate 60,647 of NZ_JACYUL010000006.1, read as the reverse complement.
TGCTCAACGCCGACACTGGCCGCGCGTTCCGCGAGGCCATTCTGGCCCGCGGCGGGTCGCAGGCACCCATGGTGCTGTTCGTCGACTTCCGCGGTCGCGAGCCCTCCATCGATGCGCTGCTGCGCCACAGCGGGTTGAGCGAGGAAGCGGCAGCATGATCACCAAGAAGCGCTTCATCGCCGGGGCCGTCTGCCCGGCCTGCAGCGAGCCGGACAAGCTGATGATGTGGAGCGTCGACGAGGTTCCGCATCGCGAATGCGTGGCCTGCGGCTACAGCGACACGCTGAACGCGCAGGGCCAATCGGTGCCCAGCGAGCTGGGCACGCGGGTCAATAAGGTGGCCGTCAAGGTCGCCCGGCCCACTTCGCAACCGGTGCAGTTCTTTCCCAACCCCAAGCTCAAGAAGCCTTGAGCCAGGCGCGCCGTCGACTTGCCGCAAGGGCAGGCCGACGGCAATAGCCGGCTACCACGTCCCACACCGTTCCCATTCCTAGACTGGCGCGCCACTCACGCGTCATTCAAGGAATCGAACATGACCACCGCGCACCCGTCTGCACCGGCCGCCCTGTTGGCCGACAACCCTTTGCTGGGCAATCACGACATAGTCCCCTACCACTTGATCAAGGCCGAACACGTCGAGCCGGCCATCACCCATGTGATCGAAAGCAACTTGCGTCAGCTGGCGCGATTGCTTCCCGAGCAACTCGAGTTCCCTACCTGGGATGGCCTGGTCAAACCGCTGGAAGACATGCACCAACGCCTGCTGGCGGTGCTGCAGCCCGAACAATTGCTCAGTCGCCATCACCATCTCGCGGTGATCGACGCCTATGCGCGCTGTCGCGAACGGGTACAGGCCTATGAGTCGGCCATGAAGCACAACCGCACCGTGCATGCCGTGTTGCAGCTATTGCAGCAAAGTCCGCAGGCGCTCGATCTGGACCCGACCCAGCAGGCAGCATTGAGCCATGCCTTGCGTGCTTCGCGCCTGGCCGGGGCAGGCACCCAACCTTCGATTCAGAGGCGCATCGGGCGCCTGCATCTGGAGCTGGCCGGGTTGTACCAGACCTTCGCCGACAACATGAGCGCAGCCAGCGAAGCCGGGGCCCTGAAGTTCGATAACCAGACCGCACTGGCAGGCGTTGCTCCTGCGGTACTCGCCAGCATGGCGCTGAGCGCACGCGAGGCTGGCCTGTCGGGCTGGCTGCTGCCACTGGAGCTGCCGCTGGTGCTGGCGGTACTGAGCCAGGCCCACGACCGCGCACTGCGCGAGCAGGTGTACCGCGCCTTCTACACCCAGGCTTCGGAGCAAGGCCCGCAGGCCGGAAAACATGACAACGGACCGGTGCTGCAACGCATCCTTGCGGCCCGCGCCGAGCTGGCCGAAGCGAGTGGTTATCGCAGCTATGCCTCGCTGGCCCAGGCCACGCGCATGTTCGACGAAGCCGCCGACGTGGAACAGCTCCTGCTGCAATTGATCGACAAGGTCCGCCCTGCGGCGCTGGCGGAGTTCGCCCCGCTGCAGGAACTGGCCGCGCTGTTCGGAGTGCCGGCGCTGCAGCCCTGGGACTGCAATTACTATCAGGAGAAATACCTGCAGATCCATCACGGGGTGACCGAGCTCAAGGTGCGTGAATACTTTCCCGTGCAGGCCGTGCTCGATGGCCTGCAGCGGCTGCTCGAGCAACTGTTCGATGTGCAGTGGCTGAAATGCCCGCCGGCACCGCGCCAGCCTGCATCGGTGCACCTGTTTCAACTCAGCGAGCAGGGACAGGTGCTGGGCCATATCTACCTGGACCTGCATACCCGGCCGAAGAAGCGCGCGGGCGCCTGGATGGAAGCCCTGCGTGACCGCCATCGTTTTGCCGACGGCCGGCTGCAGTTGCCCATCGCTCATGTGGGTTGTGAATTTGCAGCCGAGACGCCGGCGTTTCCCTGCCTGCTCAGCCTGGGCGAGATCCAGATGTTTTTCCACGAGCTGGGCCATGCGCTGCACCATGTACTGACCCGCGTCGACCATGGCAGCGTGTCAGGCATCAAGGGCGTGGCCGAAGACGCGGTGGAATTGCCCAGCGGCGTGTTCGAACACTGGGCCATGCAGCCCGAGGTTCTGCAGTCGCTGTCGCGACATCATCGAACCGGCGAACCGATCGGTACCGCCTTCGTCGAACAGGCGCTCGCCGCCCAAGCGCGCTTCCGTGCCCAGGCCCTGCTCTGGCAGCTCGAATACGCTTTGGTCGACTATCGTCTGCACAGCCAGAACGACACGCTCTCGGCGCAGCAGATTGGCGAACAGGTGCTGCAGCAGACCCAGGTCGTCCGTTATCCCGCCTATGTGCGTTGGTTGAACACCTTCGTCCACCTGTTCACCGACGAGTACTACGCGGCCGGGTATTACAGTTATGTCTGGGCCCAGGTGCTCGCCGCTCATCTGTTCGCCCGCTTCAAGCGCGAAGGCTTGCTCTCAAGCCAGGTCGGGGGAGATTTCGAACGCTTGATTCTGGCATCGGGCGGGACGCGACCCATTGCCGAACTGGTCGAAAGCTTTGCTGGCAGCAAGCCGGGTATCGACGCGCTGCTGCTCGATCTGGGCATCAAGACGTGATCGGGCCACGCAATGGCAGATATGAAGACCCGGTACGCACACACTGAAACCGGTTTCATTTGCCGTCACAAATGGATACATTTGTCGGCTGAACCGTCAGGGCGGCATTTTGCCGCGCCTGGCTTCGTGCCGAATGTGTCGCGTCTGCGCCTTCCACAAAGCACCACCCGCCGCTGGCCACGTGGTGCAACGAACACGTACCGCCGGGCTGCGCATCGATAAAAACCGTATCGAACAGCTGATGAGAACCTTGATGTCCGAGCAAGAAAACAACCCGCGCCGGGATTTTCTGCGCAAAACCCTGACCCTCATTCCGGTGGTAACCGTCGCCAGCAGTGGCTTGGGCGTCGCAGCCCTGACGGTCGATGCCAACGCCGCTGCTCGGTCGGCAGCACCTGTGCCCACGCCCGCCACCGACTATCAGCCGTCATTTTTCACCGCTGAAGAATGGGCTTTCGTTCAGGCCGCAGTGGCTCGCCTAATTCCGGCGGACGATCTGGGCCCCGGCGCTCTGGAAGCCGGAGCGGCGGAATTCATCGACCGCCAGATGAATACGCCCTACGCCACCGGCGCGCTGTGGTACATGCAGGGCCCGTTCGTGACCAACGCCGCGCCACAGATGGGCTATCAGCTGCAGTTGGTGCCACAGCAGATCTACCGCTTGGGCATCGCCGCCACCGATGCGTGGTGCAAGGCTCAATCAGGCAAGACGTTCGCCGAGCAAGACAGCGCTACCCAAGAGCGTATTCTCGGCAAGATCGAAGCAGGCGAGCTGGTTTTCGATGAATTGCCGGCTACGGCATTTTTCAGCCTGATTCTGCAGAACACCCGCGAAGGCTTCTTCTGCGACCCGGTGCATGGTGGCAACAAGGGCATGGTCGGCTGGACGCAGATCGGTTTTCCAGGCGCCCGCGCCGATTTCATGGACTGGGTAGAACGCAACGAGCAATACCCTTTCCCGGCAGTGTCGATTCGCGGCGAGAGGGCCTGACATGGCAACGGTAATGAAGAAGGTCGACGCGGTCATCGTCGGGTTTGGCTGGACCGGCGCGATCATGGCCAAGGAGCTCACCGAGGCGGGCCTCAAAGTGGTAGCGCTGGAGCGCGGCCCGATGCAGGACACCTACCCCGACGGCAGTTATCCACAGGTGATCGACGAGCTGACCTACAGCGTGCGCAAGAAGCTGTTCCAGGACATCTCCAAGGAAACCGTGACCATCCGTCACAGCGTCAACGACGTCGCCCTGCCCAACCGTCAGTTGGGTGCGTTTCTGCCAGGCAAGGGCGTCGGCGGCGCCGGTCTGCACTGGTCCGGCGTGCATTTTCGAGTCGATCCCATCGAGCTGCGCATGCGCAGCCACTACGAAGAGCGCTACGGCAAGCAGTTCATTCCCAAGGACATGACCATCCAGGATTTCGGCGTCAGCTATGAAGAGCTGGAACCGTTCTTCGATTTCGCCGAAAAAGTCTTCGGCACCTCGGGTCAGGCCTGGACAGTGAACGGTGTGCGCGTCGGCGAAGGCAAGGGCGGCAACCCGTATGCGCCGGATCGTTCCAATCCGTTTCCGCTGGCCTCGCAGAAGAACACCGTGTCGGCGCAGCTGTTCCAGAAGGCTGCGGCCGAGGTCGGATACAAGCCGTACAACTTGCCGTCGGCGAATACATCCGGGCCGTATACCAACCCCTATGGTGCCCAGATGGGCCCCTGCAACTTCTGCGGCTTCTGCAGCGGCTATGTCTGCTACATGTATTCCAAGGCGTCACCGAACGTGAACATTCTGCCGGCATTGCGTCAGGTCGAAACCTTCGAGCTGCGCACCAATGCCCACGTGCTGCGGGTCAACCTGGACAGCAGCAAGCGCAAGGCAACCGGGGTGACCTACGTCGATGCCCAGGGCCGTGAGGTCGAGCAACCGGCAGACCTGGTGATTCTCGCAGCCTTCCAGTTCAACAACGTGCGCCTGATGCTGCTCTCCGGCATCGGGCAGCCTTACGACCCCAAGACCGGCGAGGGTGTGGTCGGCAAGAATTTCGCCTATCAGAACATGGCCACCATCAAGGCCTTCTTTGACAAGGACACCCACACCAACAACTTCATCGGTGCCGGTGGCAACGGTGTGGCGTTCGACGACTTCAACGCCGACAACTTCGACCATGGCCCCCATGGTTTCGTCGGCGGCTCGCCGATGTGGGTCAACCAGGCCGGCAGCCGGCCCATCGCCGGCACGGCCAATCCACCCGGCACGCCTGCCTGGGGCAGTGCCTGGAAGAAAGCCACTGCCGACTACTACACCCATCAGGTGTCGATGGATGCCCACGGCGCCCATCAGTCCTATCGTGGCAACTACCTGGACCTGGACCCGGTGTACCGCGATGCCTATGGCCTGCCGTTGCTGCGCATGACCTTCGACTGGCAGGAAAACGACATCAAGATGAACCGCTTCATGGTCGAGAAAATGAGCAAGGTCGCCGAGGCCATGAACCCCAAGGCGATTGCCCTGCTCGGCAAGAAAGTCGGCGAGCATTTCAACACGGCCTCCTATCAGACCACCCACCTCAACGGCGGCGCGATCATGGGCACCGACCCCAAGACCAGTGCAATCAACCGCTATCTGCAGTGCTGGGATGTGCCCAACGTGTTCGTTCCAGGCGCCTCGGCCTTTCCTCAGGGGTTGGGCTACAACCCCACAGGCCTGGTGGCTGCACTGACCTACTGGTCGGCGCGGGCCATTCGCGAGCAGTACCTGAAGAACCCCGGCCCGCTGGTGCAGGCATAAGGAGCGCACAGATGAACGTTATCCAGATCGCTGCGCTGACCTTGCTGGCCAGCCTGTCGACCAGCCTGCCGGCCTGGGCCGCCGAGCCCGACGACGCCCTGATCGAGCAGGGTCGCTACCTCGCTCGTGCCGGTGATTGCGTGGCCTGCCATACCGCCAAGGGCGGTGCGCCGTTCGCGGGTGGGCTGGGCATGGAAACCCCGATCGGCACGGTCTACTCGACCAATATCACGCCGCACAGCGACGGCATCGGCAATTACAGTTTCGACGACTTCGACAAGGCCGTGCGCCATGGCATCGGCAAGAGTGGCAGCAGCCTGTACCCGGCCATGCCCTACCCGTCATATGCAAGGGTCAGCGATGCCGACATGCACGCACTGTATGCCTACTTCATGAAGGGCGTGGCGCCGGTGGCGGAACCGAACAAGGCGACCGACATTCCCTGGCCGTTGAGCATGCGCTGGCCGTTGGCGATCTGGCGCGGGCTGTTCGCCCCGGCCGTGAGCGCCTATCAGGCGCCGCCGGGCTCCGATCCGGTGATCAGCCGCGGCGCCTATCTGGTCGAGGGGCTCGGGCACTGTGGTGCCTGCCATACCCCGCGGGCGATCACGATGCAGGAGAAGGCCTTGAGCGCCGCCGACAGCGCCGACTTCCTGGCTGGCAGCGCACCGCTCGAAGGCTGGATCGCCAAGAGCCTGCGCGGCGATCACAAGGATGGCCTGGGCAGCTGGAGCGAAGAGCAACTGGTGCAGTTTCTCAAGACCGGCCGCAGCGACCGCAGTGCGGTGTTCGGCGGCATGAGCGACGTGGTCGAGCACAGCATGCAGTACATGAGCCACGAAGACCTTACCGCGATTGCCCGCTACCTGAAGACGCTGCCGGCGGTGGACCGCGCCGACAAGCCGCATGAATACGATGCGCGCGTGGCCGATGCGCTGTGGAAGGGCGACGACAGCAAGGTCGGTGCCGGGGTGTACATCGACAATTGCGCGGCCTGTCATCGGACCGATGGCCAGGGTTATGCGCGGGTATTCCCAGCCTTGGCCGGCAACCCGGTGCTGCAGACCGAGGATGCCAGTTCGTTGATCCACATCGTGCTGGCGGGAGGCACGTTGCCAGCCACGCACACGGCGCCGTCGACGTTCACCATGCCCGCCTTCGCCTGGCGCCTGTCAGACCAGGAAGTGGCCGACGTGGTGAACTTCATCCGCACCAGCTGGGGCAACCAGGGCTCGGCGGTGTCGGCCGGCGACGTCAGGCAGATGCGCGGCGACGACATGAAACACACCTCCGGCGATGACCTGGGGCAGTCCACCAGCCATTGATCATGGCTGGCGGCCTCTTCGCGGGCAGAGGGCTCGCCGCCCGCCCCGCTCCCACAAAGCCGGTTGAGAATTCACCCCACTGTGGGAGCGGGTCTCTGCCCGCGAAGAGGCCCTCACTGACACCCTCCAGTGAGATGGCCTCCCCCTCAATCCGCATTGAACCGATCGCGGCTGTTGCTCAAATGCAGCCACATCGCCGCCCGCGCCGCATCGGCATCCTGCTTGCGAATGGCCTGGTAGATCGCTTCATGCTCGAGGTTCGCCACCTGCCCCAGCTGGGACAGATCGGCATCGCCTTTCTCCAGCGCATTCAGGCGAGTCCGCGGAATCATCGCATCGCCCAGGTGCTGCATGATGTCGGTGAAATACGTATTGCCGGTCGCCTCGGCAATCAGCAGGTGAAAGCGTTTGTCTTCCTCCACGCAACTGTCGTTGTTGGCCAGCGAACGTTGATAGTCATCCAGCGCCTTGCGCATACGTTGCAACTGTTGCTCGCTGCGACGCTTGGCCGCCAGGGCCGCTGCCTGGGTTTCCAGGCCCAGACGCAATTCCAGGATGCCGCGCACGCTGAGCGCCGTATCCACGTTCAAGCGCAGGCCATGGGCCGGTTCGCGCCGCAGCACGAAGGTCCCCACGCCATGCCGGGCCTCCACCAGCCCGGACGCCTGCAAGCGTGACAACGCTTCGCGCACCACGGTCCTGCTGACCCCGTGTTCCGTCACGATGGCGCCCTCCGACGGCAGTTTGGCCCCTGGCGCCAAGGTGCCCAGGCGAATCTGCTGGCTCAACGCCTCGACCAGTACATGGGCCAGGCTGTTGGGTCGCTTGGACATCGATGAGCCCCCCTGAGGAAAAGCCCGATCATACCTTGGGTGTATCACTCAGGCATTGCACCGTACCGGTACGGGTGTCGCGGAATGACCATCGACATGGCCACCTGCCTGCTCAAGATGTATGACAACGACGGATGGCACAGTCAAATTATCCACAGGCGTTGAGTTTAATCCAATGCGAGTTGTATGATGTCTGCCGACCGAGCACACAGCTGCCGATCGATCCACAAACTACCCGCATAAAAACAATCAGTGGGAGATTTGAATTGTGAGCAATTCAAACGTTGCAACCGGCGATGCCGTCCTGGCCCGCGCCGTCTCGAAAGTGAAGCGTCACGTACTCCCGCTGTTCGTCATCATGTTCATCGTCAACTACATCGATCGTGTCAACATCGGCTTCGTGCGAACGCACCTGGAGCATGACCTGGGCATCGGTGCGGCGGCCTATGGCTTCGGTGCCGGGTTGTTCTTCATCGGCTATGCGCTGTTCGAAGTTCCGTCCAACATGCTCTTGCAGAAGGTCGGCGCCCGGGTCTGGCTGACGCGGATCATGTTCACCTGGGGCATCGTCGCGACGATGATGGCGTTCATTCAGAACGAAACCCACTTCTACATCCTGCGTTTCCTGCTGGGGATTGCCGAAGCCGGTTTCTTCCCAGGGGTGATCTACTACTTCACCCGCTGGTTGCCTGGGGTCGAGCGTGGCAAGGCGATTGCCATCTTCCTCAGCGGTTCGGCCCTGGCCTCGCTGATTTCCGGGCCACTGGCCGGCGCCCTGTTGCAGATCGAAGGGCTGGGCATGCACGGCTGGCAATGGATGTTCCTGATCGAAGGCCTGGCCTCGGTGCTGCTGTGCTTCTTCGTCTGGTTCTGGCTGGATTCCAAGGTTCACGATGCCAAATGGCTGACCCAGGAAGAGAAAGACACGCTGGTGGGCGAGATTGACCGCGAACAGCGCGAACGCGATGCCATGCACACCGTCAAGCCCACCTTGGGCACGCTGCTCAGGGATCGCCAGATCTTGCTGTTCTGCCTGATCTACTTCTGTATCCAGCTGACCATCTATGCGGCGACCTTCTGGCTGCCCAGCATCATCAAGAAAATGGGCGGCCTGGACGACTTGCAGGTGGGCTTCCTCAATTCCATCCCCTGGCTGATCTCGATCATTGCCATGTACGGCTTCGCGGCCTTGTCCGGCAAGTTCAAGTTCCAGCAGGCGTGGGTGGCCACGGCCTTGCTGATCGCCGCCGCCGGGATGTTCATGTCGACCACCGGTGGTCCGGTGTTCGCCTTCGTCGCCGTGTGTTTCGCCGCGATCGGCTTCAAGTCGGCCTCGTCGCTGTTCTGGCCCATTCCCCAGGCTTACCTGGATGCCCGCATCGCTGCGGCGGTGATCGCCCTGGTCAACTCGGTGGGCAACCTGGGTGGCTTCGTTGCGCCGGCTACCTTCGGCTTTCTGGAGCAGAGCACTGGCTCCATTCAGGGCGGGCTGTACGGCCTGGCCGGTACCTCGGTGCTGGCGGCCATCGTGGTGTTCTTCGCCCGCACCCAACCCAAGCCCGGCAAGCCTGCCAACGGTATTGCCGAACCCGCCCAGGCCCGGCCGCTCTGAAGGGCGACGCCTGCACTGTTTTCGCCAGGCGCTGACGGCGCCTGGCGTGGATCAATGACAAGGACAACAACATGGAGAAGGAAAACAACATGACCGCACACAACGCTCCTGTCGTCACCAGCCTGCAAGTCATCCCGGTTGCCGGGCACGACAGCATGCTGCTCAATCTCAGCGGTGCCCATGGCCCGTTCTTCACCCGCAACATCGTGATTCTCAAGGACAGCGCCGGCAACACCGGGGTTGGCGAGGTGCCTGGGGGCGAGCGCATTCGCGAAACCCTGGAAGACGCCCGCAGCCTGGTGGTGGGCCAGCCGATCGGCCAGTACCAACAGATCCTCAATCGCATGCGCACCACCTTCGCGGCCCGTGACAGCGCCGGCCGCGGCCTGCAGACGTTCGACCTGCGCATCACCATCCATGCCGTGACGGCCATGGAAGCCGCCCTGCTCGACCTGCTCGGGCAGTTTCTCGAGGTGCCGGTGGCGGCGCTGCTGGGTGAAGGCCAGCAACGCGACGCGGTGAAGATGCTGGGCTACCTGTTCTACGTCGGTGATCGTGGTCAGACCGACCTGGCCTACCGCAGCGAGCCGGACGCCGACGATGAATGGAGTCGGCTGCGTCATGAAAAGGCACTGACCCCCGAGGCAGTGGTGCGTCTGGCCGAAGCGGCCAAGGCCAAGTACGGCTTCAATGATTTCAAGCTCAAGGGTGGCGTGCTGCGCGGTGCCGAGGAGATCGAAGCGGTGACGGCGCTGGCCGAGCGTTTTCCCGACGCGCGCATCACCCTGGACCCCAACGGTGCCTGGTCATTGAAGGAAGCCATCGGCCTGTGCCGCGACCAGCACCATGTGCTGGCCTACGCCGAAGACCCCTGCGGCGCCGAGAACGGCTATTCGGGACGTGAAGTCATGGCCGAGTTCCGTCGTGCGACGGGCCTGCCCACCGCCACCAACATGATTGCCACCGATTGGCGCGAGATGGGCCATGCCATCCAGTTGCAGTCGGTGGACATCCCGCTGGCCGATCCGCATTTTTGGACCATGCAGGGTTCGGTACGGGTGGCGCAGATGTGCAACGACTGGGGGCTGACCTGGGGCTCGCACTCCAACAACCATTTCGACATTTCGCTGGCCATGTTCACCCAGGTGGCGGCTGCGGCGCCGGGCGAGATCACCGCGATCGACACGCACTGGATCTGGCAGGATGGCCAGCGTCTGACCAAGCAGCCGTTGCAGATCGTCGATGGCTTCGTCAAGGTGCCGGCCAAACCGGGCCTGGGCGTGGACATCGACATGGACGAAGTGGCCAAGGCCCACGAGCTGTACAAGGCCAAGGGCCTGGGCGCGCGAGACGACGGCATTGCCATGCAATACCTGATCTCGGGTTGGCAATTCGACAACAAACGTCCCTGCCTGGTGCGCTGATCCATCCCTGCACCGCGTGGATCGCTGACGCGGCTCGCGCCGCTGCTACAAAGATTGCGTGGCTCATGACGCGGCCTGCGCCGTTGTTATGAATTTCACGATTCCTGTAGCAGCGGCGCAAGCCGCGTCGGCGGTTTAAGCGGTGCATCTGGGAGAAGGCGGTGAAGCCTGACGCGGCTCGCTCCGCTGCTACAAAGATTGCGTGGCTCATGACGCGGCCTGCGCCGTTGTTATGAATTTCACGATTCCTGTAGCAGCGGCGCAAGCCGCGTCGGCGGTTTAAGCGGTGCATCTGGGAGAACGCGGTGAAGCCGGACGCGGCTCGCGCCGCTGCTACAAAGATTGCGTGGCTCATGGCGCGGCCTGCGCCGTTGTTATGAAATTCACGATTCCTGTAGCAGCGGCGCAAGCCGCGTCGGCGGTTTAAGCGGTGCATCTGGGAGAACGCGGTGAAGCCGGACGCGGCTCGCGCCGCTGCTACAAGGACGCCGTCCATCGTCTCGGCAAACCCCCACCCCGCGCAATAGACGCCTCGATTCAGGTTCAGTTAAGTTTTCACCGGTAGGGTTAGTGACAAATGACTCACGAGTCATAATCCTGTGTGAATCGTCTCGTCCAGCCATGAGCTGTGGGAATTTTTACCCGGTAAACTGGGAACCATCTCAAATCCAGCAAGAGGATGAATCATGAGCGACAAGGATCCTACACCGAGCCATTCCGACACCGCTGAAGCCTCCATGAAGCTGATCGTCGATGGTTTTTTGCGTTTTCACCATGACGTGTTCCCCCAGCAGCAAGAATTGTTCAAGAAGCTCGCCACCGCACAAGCGCCGCGTGCCATGTTCATTACCTGCGCCGACTCGCGCATCGTCCCGGAACTGATCACGCAAAGCTCCCCGGGCGATCTGTTCGTTACCCGTAACGTCGGCAACGTCGTACCGCCCTATGGGCAGATGAACGGCGGCGTGTCCACGGCTCTGGAATACGCCATTCTGGCGCTGGGCGTGCAGCACGTCATCGTCTGCGGTCACTCCGACTGCGGCGCCATGCGTGCGGTACTCAATCCCGCTTCGCTGGAAAAGATGCCTACGGTCAAAGCCTGGCTGCGTCACTCGGAAGTAGCCCGCACTGTGGTCGAAGACAACTGCAACTGTGCCGACGAAGCCGAAAGCATGAAAGTGCTGACCGAAGAAAACGTCATCTCCCAATTGCAGCACCTGCGCACGCACCCTTCGGTGGCTTCGCGCATGGCCAGCGGTCAGTTGTACATCCATGGCTGGATCTACAACATCGAAACCAGCGAGATCAAGGCCTACGACGCTGAGCAGGACTGCTTCCTGCCGCTCGGCAGCGAGACAATGCCAAGCGCTACGCCCAAAGGCCGGTTCTAATAACCGCGTCGTTCGTATGACAGGGCCCGCCGGGCCGTAACCTGTCGACAGCACCTTCCATCCACTGCTTGCCGGATCCTTTCATCCCAGCCACGTTGGCTGGGTCACGAAGGATCGGGCAGGCATGGTGCTGCCTGTCGAAAAGTGCGGCCTGGCTCGCTTGAATGCTTGCAGGAGATTGAACGTGAATATTGCACAGATAAAAGCAGTGTTGCCGCGCGAGTTGCTCGCATCGGTCGTGGTGTTTCTGGTCGCGCTGCCGTTGTGCATGGGTATCGCCATCGCCTCGGGTATGCCCCCTTCCAAAGGTCTGATCACCGGCATCATCGGCGGCATCGTGGTCGGATTCCTGGCCGGCTCGCCGTTACAGGTCAGCGGCCCCGCTGCGGGCCTGGCGGTGTTGGTCTTCGAACTGGTGCGCCAGCACGGCATGGCCATGCTCGGACCGATCCTGCTGCTGGCCGGCCTGCTGCAACTGTTGGCCGGGCGCTTCAAGCTTGGCTGCTGGTTCCGCGTCACCGCGCCGGCAGTGGTCTACGGCATGCTCGCCGGCATCGGCGTGCTGATCGTGCTGTCCCAGGTGCATGTGATGCTCGACCGGGCACCGCAGCCCTCGGGCTTGAGCAACCTGATCGAGTTTCCCGCCGTGGTCGGCCAGGCCATCCCCAGCATCGGTGGCGGCCTGGGCTGGCAGGCTGGATTGCTGGGCCTGCTGACCATTGCCGTGATGTATGCGTGGGAAAAGCTGCGCCCGCAGAAGCTGCGCTTCGTGCCCGGTGCATTGCTGGGGGTCGGCCTGGCGACGGGTCTCAGCCTGTTCTTCGCCATGCCGGTCAAGCGTGTCGAGGTGCCGGCGAACCTGGCGGAAGCCATCGACTGGCTGCGCCCGGCAGACCTGCTCAACCTCGCCGATCCAGCCCTGCTCATCGCCGCGATCGCCGTGGCCTTCATCGCCAGTGCCGAAACCCTGCTCTCGGCAGCAGCGGTCGACCGCATGCACAACGGCCAGCGTTCGGATTTCGACCGCGAGCTGTCGGCACAGGGCGTAGGCAACATGCTCTGCGGCATTCTGGGTGCGCTGCCCATGACTGGGGTAATCGTGCGCAGCTCGGCCAATGTCCAGGCCGGTGCACAAACCCGCATGTCGGCGATCCTGCACGGTGTCTGGCTGCTGGGGTTCGTTGTCCTGCTGTCCAGCCTGCTGCAGAGCATCCCGGTCGCAAGCCTGGCGGGTGTACTGGTCTTCACCGGCGTCAAGCTGGTCGATTTCAAGGCCTTCAAGGGCCTGGGCCGCTACGGTCGGATGCCGATGTTCACCTACGCAGCCACGGCGCTGGCGATCGTCTTCACCGACCTGCTCACCGGTGTGCTGCTGGGTTTCGCCCTGACCTTGCTGAAGCTGGCCTTCAAGGCGGCACGTCTGAAGATCAGCCTGATCGACCAGGCACCGGGCGAAGTGGAACTGCGCATGGTGGGCTCGGCGACCTTTCTCAAGGTACCGGCCCTGACCAAGGCCCTGGCGAGCATTCCGGAAGGTACCACCGTGCATGTGCCACTGGCCGGGTTGAACTACATCGACCACTCGTGCCTGGAGCTGCTGGAAGACTGGGGTCGGGCGAACCAGAGCAAGGGTTCGCGAATGATCATAGAAAGCCGCGGGCTGAAGCGGCGTATCGAGGGTCGGCTACGTACCACGGCAGGCTTCGGCAGCTAGCACGACAGCGCAGACCGGCGGCACGGGGCCTGGCGAAGAACGCTCGCCAAGCCCCGGCGCAGGCTCTCAGGAGCTGGCCGCGTTCAAGTCCAGGCCAATGCCCAGGCGTCGTGACATGCACGGCCATTGCTGCCAGGCCGCGCCCGTTTCAGGGCTGATCAGCTTGTCGCGATAGGCTTGTACCGACGGCAGCTCGAAGCGCTCGTCACAGAGCATCTGATCCACCGAATGATGCACCACTTCATCCAGCTGGTTGGCGAACGTTTCGCCGATCAACTGGTGAGCGATCAGGTTGGCCACGGTCATGTCCAACGGTATCAGCGGCTGGCCCAAATGGCGGATGTACAGATCGTTGACTTCCTCGACCAGACGATGGGCCAGGTAGGCTTCGTCGAGCAGGCCATCCAGCCCCTCCTGGCCGGCCAGAATTCCGGGCGGCTGCAGGAAGTACTCTTCGGCTATCTTCAATACCGGCTTGATCTGCGACTCGATTCCGGCCTTGCCGGCGACTTCGCTGGCCGCATCGAGCAACTGCGGGACTTCCTCGATGTAGGCGCTGACGAAGCGCCACAAAGCGATACCGCCGCCCTCTGCCAGGTCGATGGCCGGGTGCAGCTGCGGCAACTGTTTTTCCAGACGTTGATGCAGGTGGCCGGTGGCGGCCTCGTGTTCGGTTGCACGTTGAATCTGCTCGCGCAATGCGGCGGTATTCATGAAGGCTCCAGGCGAGTGTCACGCAAGTGAAGTGGGAACGATAGCTGGCCCATCGGGAAGGCTAAGACGCATTTGTCATAGTAAGGACACATTTCATAACGGCGCGTGACCACTACCCTCCCGGGGATCGGCCTGATAACGTCGCTCACTTCCACATGCACTGACCCCGAGCCCATGACCACAGCGCAGAAAATCGTCTTTACCGTTGCCGGTGCCCTTGCCTTGCTGATCGGATTGAGCGTTCATCACCTGCTCAAGGGGCAAACCCAGCCCGACCGCGCCGGGCTGGTCGATGCGGGCATCATCCTGTTGGCGCAGAGCCGGGCGATGCCAGTGCTGCAGATGACCGATCAGAACGGCTCGGTCGTCCACGTCGACCAGCTCGAAGGCAAGTGGTCGCTGCTGTTCTTCGGCTACACGTTCTGCCCGGATATCTGCCCAACCACGCTGGCCAATCTGCGCGATGTGCAGAACCAGCTACCGAACGCCACGCGCGAGCGCCTGCAGGTGGTGCTGATCAGTGTCGATCCGCACCGCGACACGCCAGAGCGGCTCAAGCAATACCTGGGTTATTTCAAGGCGGGATTCCAGGGGTGGGTGGCGCCGGTCGACACCCTGCAAACGCTGGCCAGCGCCATCAGCATTCCCTTCATTGCGGCCGACACGCGCAAGCCCAATTACCTGGTGGAACACAGCGCCAACCTGGCGTTGATCGGGCCGGATGGGCGACAGCGCGGGTTCATCCGCGGGCCCATCAACAATGCCAAGATGATCGCCCAGCTTCCAGGGCTGGTCGCGGGTGATTGAGGGGCGCGGGTCAAGCCGTCACTGGCCTAGAAGGCCGGCAATACTGCACCCTTGTACTTCTCGGTGATGAACTGCTTGAGCTCGGGGCTGTGCAGCGCGGCTGCCAGCTTCTGCATGGCAGGCGAGTCCTTGTTGTCAGGGCGTGCGACCAGAATGTTCACGTACGGCGAGTCGCTGCCTTCGATGAACAGCGCGTCCTTGGACGGATCCAGCTTGGCTTCCAAGGCATAGTTGGTGTTGATCAGGGCCAGGTCGACCTGGGTCAGCACGCGCGGGATGGTCGCTGCCTCGAGCTCGCGGATCTTCAGGCCCTTGGGGTTCTCAACGATGTCCCTGGTGGTCGCCAGGATGTTGCTCTGGTCCTTGAGGCGAATCAGCCCGTACTTCTGCAACAGCAACAGCGCGCGGCCGCCGTTGGTGGCGTCGTTGGGCACCACCACGTTGGCGCCGTTGGCCAGCTTGTCGAGCTCCTTGATCTTGCTCGAATAGGCGCCCAGCGGCTCCAGATGCACGCCGGTCACGGCGACCAGGCCGGCACCCTTGGCTTTGTTGAACTCATCCAGATATGGCTGGTGCTGGAAGAAATTGGCGTCCATTTTCTTCTGCTCGACCTGGACGTTGGGCTGAATGTAGTCGGTGAACACCTTGATGTTGAGGTCCACGCCCTGTTCGGCCAGCTGCGGCTTGACGAATTCGAGAATCTCCGCATGAGGCACCGCAGTGGCTGCCACGCTCAGGGTTTCGTTGGCCTGGGCGGACAGTGCAGCGACGGCGGCCATGGCGGCCAGTAGTCTTTTCATTTTCGATTTCCTTGTCGGCCCTCGCGGGCCTGACCTTGAATTATTTGCGCGAGAAGTGCACGACCAGACGGTCGCCGAGCATCTGCAGCAGTTGGACCATCAGAATCAGAATGATCACCGTGACGTACATCACGTTGTCCTGGAAGCGCTGGTAGCCGTAGCGAATCGCCAGGTCGCCCAGGCCTCCGGCGCCTACGACGCCGGCCATCGCGGTGTACGAGACCAGGGTGATGGTCGTCACGGTGATGGCTGCGATGATCCCCGGCATGGCCTCGGGCACCAGTGCCCGAGTGATGATCTGCCGAGTGGTCGCCCCCATGGCCTGGGTCGCCTCGATGATGCCGCGGTCGACCTCGCGCAGGGCGGTTTCCACCAGGCGGGCAAAGAATGGCACGGTGCCAATGACCAGAGGCGGAATTGCACCGGCGACCCCCAGCGAGGTGCCGACCAACACCACTGTGGCAGGGATGAGCAGGATGATCAGGATGATGAACGGCAACGAGCGGACCACGTTGACGATGAACGAGAGCACCGCATACAGCCGTGGCTTTTCGAACATCTGCCGTGGGCTGGTGAGAAACAGCACGATACCCAGCGGCAGACCCAAAAGGATGGTGAACAGCAGCGAAGCGCCCAGCATGACCAGCGTATCCAGGGTGGCCTGCCAGATTTCGCTCCAGTCGACGCTGGCAAAGAAGTTGATCAGGTCCATCAGCGCAGCACCTCCATGTGAACGTCCGCAGCGGTGAAGCGGGCGAAGGCCGCGTCCATGTCGCCGCCGGTGATAGCCAGGGTCAACTGGCCATAGGGGGTGTCCTTGATGCGGTCGATACGACCGGCCAGGATGCTGTAGTCGACACCGGTCTCGCGTGCCACCGTGCCCAGCAGCGGCGCATAGGTGGCCTCGCCCTGGAACGTCAGGCGCACGATCCGCCCCGCCACGTGGGCGAAGTCGCTGCGCTGCTCGTTCTCGTCGACCTGCTCGTCTTCCTGGACGAAGCGACGCGTGGTTGGATGTTGCGGGTGCAGGAACACGTCGGCCACCGTGCCTTGCTCGACGATGCGCCCGGCGTCCATCACCGCGACCTGGTCGCAGACCCGACGGATCACGTCCATTTCATGGGTGATCAGCACGATGGTCAATTGCAGTTCGCGGTTGATCTCGGCCAGCAACTGCAATACCGAGGCCGTGGTCTGCGGGTCCAGCGCGCTGGTGGCCTCGTCGCAGAGCAGGATCTTCGGGTTGGTCGACAGGGCACGGGCGATGCCGACGCGCTGCTTCTGGCCACCCGACAACTGCGCCGGGTATTTGCGTGCGTGGTCGGACAAGCCCACCCGATCGAGCAACTGGGCCACGCGCTGGTCTATTTCCTTGCGCGACAGACGGCCGGCCAGGTTCAGCGGCATCGCCACATTGTCGGCGACGGTCTTGGAGGCCAGCAGGTTGAAGTGCTGGAAGATCATGCCGACCTGCTGCCGGAAGCCGCGCAGGGCATCGGCATCGAACGCGGTGACGTCTTCGCCGTCGACGATGATGGTACCGCCGCTAGGGTTTTCCAGCCGGTTGATCAGGCGCAGCAGCGTGCTTTTGCCCGCGCCGGAGTGGCCGATGAGGCCGAACACCTGGCCTGCCGGCACGATGAGCCGGGTGGGGTGCAGCGCGGGAATCTCCCTACCGGCCACGCGGTAGGTCTTGTGGACATCTTGGAACTCGATCACGTAGCGAACCTTGTGGGGCGCATGAATGGGGGCAGCGGGTAGCCGGGCGCGCATTTTAGCCCAGCCGTCCAGCGGCATTTAGCATTTATTTTCGCAACGACCTGTCATTTGGCAATAACGCGACTAAAGGTTGGATGGACACACCGTTCGCGAAAAAAAAGGAACGCCCGTGCAATGTGTCCGGTCACTTGCTGAGTATCCCTGGCCCATGCCTGCCGTGATCAGGTGAGGGTACTTATCAAAGTCCGTGAACGGACTGCCGTAAACCAAGGAGTTAAGGCCCGATGAGCAACAAGACCCCCCCTACCGGCAAGAGCGAAGCCGCTGGCACCGATACGCCGGATCGTCAAAACACCAACGCCAAGCTCGAATCGCTCGAGCAGTTCCGTGCCGATGGCACCGGGCAGGCGCTGCGCACCAATCATGGTGTGAAAATCAGCGACAACCAGAACACGCTCAAGGCGGGTCCACGCGGTCCGTCGCTGCTCGAAGACTTCATCATGCGTGAGAAAATCACGCACTTCGACCACGAACGTATCCCGGAGCGTATCGTCCACGCCCGCGGCACCGCGGCCCATGGTTTCTTCGAAACCTACGAAGACCACTCGGCGCTGACCAAAGCCGGTTTCCTCCGTGACCCGTCGAAGAAGACCCCGGTCTTCGTGCGCTTTTCCACCGTGCAGGGCCCGCGTGGCTCGGGCGACACCGTGCGCGACGTGCGTGGTTTTGCGGTCAAGCTCTACACCGACGAAGGCAACTTCGATCTGGTCGGCAACAACATGCCGATCTTCTTCATCCAGGATGCGATCAAGTTTCCCGACTTCGTTCACGCCGTGAAGCCTGAGCCGCACAACGAGATCCCGACCGGCGGCTCCGCCCACGACACCTTCTGGGACTTTGTCTCGCTGGTGCCGGAATCGGCGCACATGGTGCTCTGGACCATGTCCGACCGGGCGATCCCGAAAAGCCTGCGCACCATGCAGGGTTTCGGTATCCATACCTTCCGCTTCGTCAATGGCGAGGGCAAAGGCACATTCGTCAAGTTCCACTGGAAGCCCAAGTTCGGTACCTGCTCGCTGGTCTGGGACGAGGCGCAGAAACTGGCCGGCAAGGACACCGATTTCCACCGCCGTGACCTGTGGGAGTCCATCGAGATGGGCGACTACCCGGAATGGGAACTGGGCGTGCAGATCGTGCCGGAAGAAGACGAGCACAAGTTCGAATTCGACCTGCTCGACCCGACCAAGATCATTCCCGAAGAGCTGGTCCCGGTTACCCCACTGGGCCGCATGGTGCTGGACCGTAACCCGGACAACTACTTCGCCGAAACCGAACAGGTCGCGTTCTGCCCAGGCCACATCGTGCCCGGCATCGACTTCAGCAACGACCCACTGCTGCAGGGCCGTCTGTTCTCCTACACCGATACCCAGATCAGCCGTCTCGGCGGGCCGAACTTCCACGAGATCCCGATCAACCGTCCGATCGCGCCGAACCACAACGGTCAGCGTGATGCCCAGCATCGCACCCGTATCGACAAGGGCCGTGCCTCCTACGAGCCGAACTCGATCGACGGCGGCTGGCCGAAGGAAACCCCATCGGCACCGATCGATGGCGGCTTCGAGACCTACCCGGAGCGCGTCGATGCGCACAAGGTCCGCGAGCGCAGTGAATCGTTCTCCGACCACTTCTCCCAGGCCACGCTGTTCTTCAACAGCATGAGCCATGCCGAGAAAGAGCACATCATCGCGGCCTACAGCTTCGAATTGGGCAAGGTCGAGCGCGAGTACATCCGTGCCCGTCAGGTCAACGAGATTCTGGCCAACATCGATCTGGAGCTGGCTTCGCGCGTTGCGGCCAACCTGGGTCTGCCGGCGCCTGCCAAGGGCACCGTATCGGTCAAGCCTTCCTCGCTGAAAGAATCGCCTGCGCTGAGCCAGATGAACCTGCTGTCCGGTGACATCAAGAGCCGCAAGGTAGCTATTCTGGTTGCCAACGGCGTGGACGGCAACGCGGTTGCTGCGCTGCAGAAGGCCCTCAAGGCCGAAGGCGCACATGCCAAGGTGCTGGGCCCTACCAGCGCACCGGTCAAGACGGCCGATGGCAAGACTCTGGCCGTCGACGCGTCCCAGGAAGGCCTGCCTTCGGTGGCCTTCGACGCAGTGTGGGTGCCAGGCGGTGCAGATTCGATCAAGGCACTGAGCGCCGATGGCGTGGCACTGCATTACCTGCTCGAGGCCTACAAGCACCTCAAGGCAATCGGTATCAGCAAAGATGGCAAGGCACTGCTAGAAGCGCTGCGCCTGAAGGAAGATGCTGGCCTGCTGGTGGGTGACGATGACAGCACCATCAAGGCGTTCATCGCCGCCATCGCCAAGCACCGCGTGTGGGATCGCGAACCGGCCGCCAAAGCCATCCCGGCTTAACGGCGCGGTATAAGCACCACTTGGGTCGGTTGCCCGTGGACTACACGGCGACCGACCTTCAGTTGCATCTCCGGCAACTGTTCGCTGACGCGCTGCTTGAGCAGCGCTTCCAGCCGGCGATACTCGCCCGGTTGGGCCACCTGAATGATCACATCGCATTGGTAATGAACGACGTCGGTCGCGATGTCGTGCATCTGTGCGCGCAACTGCGGCGCGCTGTGCATCTTCAACGGCACCGCTGAAACGCTGGCGTTCGGATCCAGCACCAACGCCTTGGGCCTGGCTTCGGCAGCTTTCAGGGCGGCTTCGGCTTTTTCCAGTTCGGCCTTGCGGGCCTGAGCGATTGCGCCATTGACGCCACCAGTGAGCGCCGGTGCCTGGGGCATCAGCACGCGGGCACGGCCCAGCGCAGTGGCGGCAGCGTTGACGTCACCTTTCTGCAGCATCACCTGGCTGCGCTGCAGGTAGGCTTCGGCCAGCTGCCGCTGCGCCTCGGTGAGGCGCGGATCCTGCGGTGCCTGCGCCTGCAGCTTGACCAGTTGATCCTCGGCCGTGGCCAGTTCGCTGCTGGCAATGTTTGTTTCCAGCTGCTGCCAGGCATCCGGACCCGTATCAGCGGCGTGGTCGGCCGGTGAGGTCTGGCAAGCGGTCAACACCAGGGAAAGTGTGGCAAGTAGCAGGTAACGGGAGACGAACGGCTTCATTGCTACGACTCTCTATTTGCCCAAAAAACGGCCAAGTCTACACCGTGGGGGTGTCGGCGAAAATATGGACGCCGAAAATCGCTGAGGCCACCACTCTTTGGCCGAGGAAAGCGGGGTCTGTGCCTGTCCACAGCTGGGCAATCGACGCGAGGTGTACAGATAACAGCGACTCGCGCCAGACACTCCACTACCGCTTGGGCAACGCAAAACTCAGCAGAAACAACACCGCCGCACTGACCACGATCGAAGGCCCGGCCGGCGTGTCCTTGAACCACGACAAGGCCAACCCGGCACACACCGCGATCACCCCCAGCACACTGGCACCCAGCGCCATCTGCTCGGGCGAGCGCGCATGCCGTTGTGCGGCGGCTGCCGGAATGATCAGCAATGAGGTGATCAGCAACACCCCGACGATCTTCATCGCCACCGCGATCACCACCGCAATCAGCAGCATCAAGGCCATGCGCAGCCCCGCCACGGGCAGGCCTTCGATCCGTGCCAGCTCTTCGTGAACGGTGATCGCCAGCAACGGCCGCCACAAGGCGATCAACAGCGCGAGCACCGCCACGCTGCCACCGATGATCCAATACAAATCGGTCGGACTGATCGCCAGCAGGTCACCAAACAGATAACCCATCAGGTCGATGCGCACGTCGTGCATGAAGCTCAGCACCACCAAACCCAGCGACAGGGTGCTGGGCGCGAGAATCCCCAACAAGGTGTCCGAGGCCAGCGGCTGGCGTTGCTGCAGGGTCACCAGCAGGATCGCCAGCAGCAGGCAGCCTACCGTGACTGCCAGTGCCGGGCTGATGTCGAGCACGAAGCCCAGGGCCACGCCCAGCAAGGCCGCATGGGACAAGGTATCGCCAAAATAGGCCATGCGCCGCCACACCACGAACGAGCCCAGCGGTCCTGCCACCACTGCCAGGGAAAGCCCCGCCAGCAAGGCATACAGTAAAAAATCAGCCATGCTTGCAGCTGTCTCCGTGTACATGAGTGTCACTGACCACGCTGCCGTGCAGGTCATGGGCGTGGTCGTGATGGTGGTGATAGATGGCCAGACTGGGAGCATGGCTACCAAACAGCTCGACGAATGCCGGATCACCGCTGACCTGCGCAGGGTGCCCGGAGCAGCACACATGCCGGTTCAGGCAGACCACCTGGTCGGTGGTGCTCATGACCAGATGCAGGTCGTGGGACACCATCAGCACACCGCAGCCGTGGCGTTCGCGCAGGCGTGTGATCAGGGCATACAGTTCGGCCTGGCCGGCCACGTCGACGCCTTGCACCGGCTCGTCGAGCACCAGCAGTTCAGGCTCGCGCAACAGTGCCCGCGCCAGCAGCACGCGCTGCATCTCACCACCGGACACCGTCTGGATCGGGCTGTCGATGGTTTGCGCGGCGCCGACTTCTTCCAGCGCCGCCAGAGCGCGGGCACGGTCCACACCCGGCACCAGGCGCAAAAAGCGCAGGACCGACAGCGGCAGGGTCGGATCGACGTGCAGCTTCTGCGGCATGTAGCCGATGCGCAGCCGCGGCTTGCGCCAGACACTCCCCGAATCGGGCTTGAGCAACCCGAGCACGGCACGCACCAGGGTGGTCTTGCCGGCGCCATTGGGGCCGATCAACGTCACGATTTCGCCGGGCTGCACGCACAGGTGGATGTCATCGAGCACCCGCTGGCCGGCGAACGCCACCGTGACCTGGTCCAGGCGGATCAAGGCTTCGCTCATCACGCCCCCTGACAGGCCGCGCACAGGCCGACCACTTCCACGGTCTGCCCTTCGACGACGAAGCCGACACCCAGGGCGCTTTCGACGATGGCGTCGCTGATGGTCTTGTGCTCCAGCTCGACGGCCACATGGCAGGCGCGGCAGATCAGGAATTGGCCCTGATGGGCATGCTCGGGATGGTTGCAGCCAATGAAGGCGTTGAGCGAGGCAATGCGGTGCACCAGGTTGTTGTCGAGCAGAAAATCCAGGGCGCGGTAGACCGTGGGCGGTGCCGCGCGGCGGCCGTCCTGTTCGCTGAGCACGGCGAGGATGTCGTAGGCACCTAGTGGCTTGTGGCTTTGCCAAACCAGTTCCAGCACGCGACGACGCAAGGCGGTCAGGCGCAGGCCCTGTTTCAGGCACAAGGCATCGGCTTCGCTCAGTGCGTGGTGCACGCAATGTGAGTGGTCGTGGGGACGGCTGGCCAGCGGTGTTTTGGACATGAGCGGCGACGAATTCTGATAGAGACGTTATTATGTTACCTGTTCTTGCCCCCGAGAGTGTTCATTGTGGTCCGTATTTTTGCTCTTTCCATCGGTTTGCTCGCCGCTTGCCTGACTGCCTTGCCGGCACAGGCGCAAGTGCGGGTATTGACCAGCATCAAGCCGGTGCAGCTGATCGCCGCCGCCTTGCAGGACGGTGTCGGCCAGCCCGAAGTGCTGCTGCCACCCGGTGCCTCCCCGCACCACTACGCGCTGCGGCCATCGGACGTGCGCCGGGTGGCCGACGCCGATCTGCTGTACTGGATCGGTCCGGACATGGAAGGTTTTCTACCGCGCGTGCTGCAGACCCGGCAGAAGCCGACGGTCACGATCCAGACGCTGCCGGGGCTGCACCTGCGGCATTTTGCCGAAGACAGCCATTCCCATGCCGAGGAAACGTCGGACCACGATCACGACCACCGCCCGGGCACGCTGGATGCCCACCTGTGGCTGTCGACGGTCAACGCCCGGGTGATCGCCACGCGCATGGCCACCGACCTGTCCGCTGCCGACCCTGCCAATGCGCCGCGCTACCAGGCCAACCTGGCCGCCTTCACGCAACGCCTGCAGGCCCTGGACACACGCCTGACCGCTCGGGTCGCCGGCATTCAGGGCAAGCCTTATTTCGTTTTCCACGAAGCCTTCGATTATTTCGAAGAGGCCTACGGCCTCAAGCATGCCGGTGTATTCGCCGTGGCCGCAGAAGTACAACCCGGTGCACAGCATGTTGCCGCGATGCGTCAGCGGCTGCAGGAAGTGGGCAAGACGTGCGTGTTCAGCGAGCCGCCGATGCGCCCCAAGCTGGCGCAGACCCTGACCGCCGGACTGCCGGTGACCCTGGCTGAGCTGGACGCCCTGGGCAGCTTCGAGGACGCCACGGCAACCGGCTACGAGACCTTGCTGGGCAATCTGGCCGACAACCTCGCCGGCTGCCTGGAAAAACTCTGACGGGTTCTTGTGGGAGCGGGCTCTGCCCGCGAAGGCCGCGCCATGATCTCAAGCCCTAAAAAGCGAACGGCAACGGCACCCCAACTTTCTGCCGCAGCGCCAGCCGGTCCTGGAACTCCTTGGGGTCATGGATCAACACATCCATCCCGGCAAACGACTGCGCCGCGATCAGGCGCGACAGCCAGAACCGCACGCAGGCCACGCGCAACATCAGTGGCCACAGCTGCGCCTCTGCCGCAGTGAACGGCCGCAGGGCCGCGTAGGCGCCCAGCAACGCCCGCGCGCGCGGCGCATCCAAGGCACCCTGCTCATCCGAGCACCAGTCGTTCACGGTAATCGCCAGGTCATACAGCATGGGCCCGGAGCACGCATTGTAGAAGTCGATCACACCCGTCAGGTGCGTGCCCTCGAACATCACGTTGTCACGGAACAGGTCGCCATGCAGGTTGGCCTGTGGCAATGCCAGGATCTGCGCGTGATGCGCCTGGATCTCGGCCAGGGCGGGACGCAGCAACGCCGCAGCCGCCGTATCCAGGTCGGCGACCAGCTTCTGGCCCTCTTCCAGCATCCAGTCCAGGCCACGGTCGGTGCGGCGCACCAGCGGCGCGTCGAGGGTGGCGGTATGAATGTGCCCCAGCAACTCGCCCACCTGCACACAGTGCTGGTTGTTCGGTGCCTGTACATGGCGGCCATCCAGACGAGGCTGCAGCAGGGCCGGCTTGCCCGCCAGCGTGCGCAGCGCCACGCCATCGATGGTGCGCAAGGCATAGGGCACCGACAGTTGAGCCTCGTGCAGTACATCGAGCAGTTCGATGAAGAACGGCAAATCCTGGGTCGGCCCGCGCTCGACCAGCGTCAGCACGTATTCACCCTGCTCCAGGCTGATGAAGAAGTTGCTGTTCTCGGTACCGGCGGCAATCCCCTGGAAGTCCCGCAGACGGCCAAGGCCATAGGGGGCCAGAAAGGTTTCGAGCTCGGCGCGGGTCAAGGGTGTAAACACAGACATGTCGTAGATTTGCCCATACTGGCGCCGCAAGGGACGGCGCCCGGTTGAATTGAAGGTTACAGCCTCACCACTCGAAGATCTTCCAGGCCGGGATCAACATGTCCGGCTGGTCGGAGCGGATGAAATTGTCATCGGTGCCATCGGCGCGCACCAGGAAATACGGCTTGCCGTGTTTCGGAGTGATCTTGATGGCGTACAGGAAGCCGTTCTGGCGGTACTCCTGGATGGTCTTGTCGCCGTCCTGGCGAATGGTCACGTCCGGATCGGCCGAAGGCGCGTCGTCCGCGGCCAGGGTCATCAGCGGGCTGGTCAGCAGCAGAGCCGCGAGCAACAGGTGTTTTACGTTACGCATGATAACCTTGTCCCTTTGTTGTCACAGTTCTCGTTGTCACAGCTCCGGGCATTCTAACGCCGGGCTCGCCGAAAAGGTTGATTCTGCTCATGAGCAAAGCTCCTCTCGTCCTGGTGGACGGTTCTTCCTATCTGTACCGGGCGTTCCACGCACTGCCGCCGCTGGCCACCTCAAAGGGCATGCCCACGGGTGCGGTGAAGGGCGTGCTGAACATGCTCAAGAGCCTGCGTCGGCAGTACCCGGACAGCCCGTTCGCGGTGGTCTTCGACGCCAAGGGCGGAACATTCCGCGATGCCCTCTACGGCGACTACAAGGCCAACAGACCGAGCATGCCCGACGACCTGCGGGTGCAGGTCGAACCGCTGCACGCGTCCGTCCGCGCCCTGGGCTATCCACTGCTGTGCGTGGACAACGTCGAGGCTGACGACGTCATCGGCACCCTGGCCCGCAGCAGCGCGGCAGCCGATCGCCCGGTGGTCATTTCCACCGGTGACAAGGACATGGCGCAACTGGTCGACGGCCACATCACCCTGGTCAACACCATGACCGGCAGCGTGCTGGACATCGCCGGCGTCAAGGAAAAATTCGGCGTCGGCCCCGAGCACATCATCGATTTCCTGGCCCTGATGGGTGACAAGGTCGACAACATCCCCGGCGTGCCGGGCGTGGGCGAAAAAACCGCTCAGGGCTTGCTGACCGGCATTGGCGGCGGCCTCAAGGAGCTCTACGAGAACCTCGACAAGGTCCCGGCCCTGGCCATTCGCGGCGCCAAGTCGCTGCCTGCCAAGCTGGAAGAGCACCGGGCAATGGCCTTCCTCTCGTATGAACTGGCCACCATCAAGATCGACGTACCGCTGGACGTCGAAGTCGACCAATTGATGTGCAGCGAGCCGGATCGCGATGCACTGCTTGCCATCTACAGCGAGCTGGAGTTCCGCAGCTGGATCGAAGACGTCGAGCGTGAAGCCCGGCGCGCCGGCGAAGAACTGGCCCCGGTGCAGGAGCCGGTCGCGGCCATCGAGGTGCGCTACGAGACGATTCTCGACCAGACCCGTTTCGATGTCTGGCTCGACAAGCTCGAGCAGGCCAGCCTGTTCGCCTTCGATACCGAGACGACCGGCCTGGACGCACAGCGCGCGCAACTGGTGGGTATCTCCTTTGCGGTCGAGCCGCACGAAGCTGCGTACATCCCACTGACGCACTCCTACATGGGCGTGCCCGAACAGCTCGACCGCGATACCGTGCTGCTGGCGCTCAAGCCGCTGCTCGAAGATCCGCGCAAGCTCAAGGTCGGCCAGCACGCCAAGTACGACATGAACATCCTGGCCAACTGTGCCATCGGCGGGGTGCAGGAAAACGGCATCGAGGTTCGCGGCGTGGCCTTCGACACCATGCTCGAATCCTACGTGCTCGACTCCACCGCGACGCGGCACGACATGGACAGCCTGGCCTTCAAGTACCTGAACCACACCACGATCAAGTTCGCCGACATCGCCGGCAAGGGCGCCAAGCAGCTGACCTTCGACCAGATCGCGCTGGAGCAGGCCGGCCCGTACGCCGCTGAAGATGCCGACATTACCTTGCGCCTGCATCAGCTGTTCCTGGCCAAGCTGAACGCGGTGCCTAGCCTGCTGCCAGTGCTGCAAGACATCGAAATGCCGCTGGTGCCGGTGCTGGCGCGGATCGAGCGCCAAGGTGCACTGGTCGATGCCAAGCTGCTGGGTATCCAGAGCGTGGAGCTGGGCGAAAAGATGATCGCCCTGGAGCGCGAAGCGTTCGAGATCGCCGGCGAAGAATTCAACCTGGGCTCGCCCAAGCAACTGGGGGTGATTCTCTACGAGAAGCTCGGCCTGCCGATCATCTCCAAGACGGCCAAGGGTCAAGCCTCCACGGCCGAAGCGGTGCTCGCCGAACTGGCCGAGCAGGACTATCCATTGCCCAAGGTGCTCATGCAGTACCGCTCCATGAGCAAGCTCAAGAGCACCTACACCGACCGCCTGCCCGAGCAGATCAACCCGCGCACCGGGCGCATCCACACGTCCTACCATCAAGCGGTCGCCGCCACTGGACGCCTGTCATCCAGTGACCCGAACCTGCAGAACATCCCGATCCGCACCGCCGAGGGTCGGCGCATCCGTCAGGCTTTCATCGCGGCGCCCGGGTATCGCCTGCTGGCGGCCGACTACTCGCAGATCGAGCTGCGCATCATGGCCCACCTGGCCAAGGACGAAGGCTTGCTGCATGCCTTCCAGAACGATCTGGACGTGCACCGGGCCACCGCTGCGGAAGTGTTCGGGGTAGACCTGGCGCAGGTCACCACCGACCAGCGGCGCAGTGCCAAGGCGATCAACTTCGGCTTGATCTACGGCATGAGCGCGTTCGGCCTGGCCAAGCAGATCGGCGTCGACCGCAAGCAGTCGCAGGCCTATATCGACCGCTACTTCGCCCAGTATCCAGGCGTGCTCGAGTACATGGAGCGCACCCGCGCCCAGGCCGCCGAACAGGGCTTCGTCGAAACCCTGTTCGGGCGTCGCCTGTACGTGCCGGACATCAACGCCAAGAACCCGGCCCTACGCCGCGGCGCCGAACGCACCGCGATCAACGCGCCGATGCAGGGTACGGCTGCCGATATCATCAAGCGGGCCATGGTTGCGGTGGACAACTGGCTGGCCGAGAGCGGGCTGGACGCACGGGTCATCCTGCAGGTGCACGATGAATTGGTGCTGGAAGTGCGTGAAGACCTGGTCGAGCAGATCGGCACCCAGATCCGCCCATACATGAGCGGCGCCGCGCAACTGGACGTGCCCCTGCTGGTGGAAGTCGGTGTGGGTTCCAACTGGGACGAGGCGCACTGATTCGAAACCGGGTTGACGGCTTCGCGGCCGCTGACCGCTCCCACGGGCTTTTACGCGCTGATTCGGCGCGGTGTTGCTGCTTCGCGGCCGCTGATCGCTCTTACGGATGCTCATGCTCTCTGTAGGAGCGGTCAGCGGCCGCGAAGGGGCACACGCCGAATCCAGGCCAGATGACAAACCTGAACCCCACATGAAACCAACGACTTAGTGCAAATAGTTTGCATCTGCCAAGGAACTCCCCCGGCCTCTCCCAGTCAGACATTGGGATTGGCTAGTGAAGCCTTTCGATGCTCCTATGTTGTGTTAAGTGTTGGCAGATATCCGGACCCTCAGCGGTTCGGACCTTGAGCCCCAGACTTCCCCCTCCCCATACGAAGTCCGGGGTTTTTTTTGCCCGAATTTTCTTCACGGCAGGCTCAGGCCTCTGCCGTGTTCTTGTCCGGCAGCTCCATCCAGCGTGCCAGCACCGTGTAGGCGTCTTCCAGGCCAAGACGCTTGGGCGCGGAGAACAGCTGGATGCTGACCGCGTCGCCCCACCCCTTGTGAATCTCGGCCTGAACCTTGAGCAAGGTGTTCTTGGCTGCGCCGTAGGTCAGTTTGTCGGCCTTGGTCAGCAGAATGTGCATGGGCATGTGGCTGGCCACCGACCAGTCGAGCATCAACAGGTCGAAGTCGGTCATCGGATGGCGGATGTCCATCATCAGAATCAGCCCCTTGAGGCTTTCACGACTGCCCAGATAAGCTTCCAGGTGACGCTGCCAGTGCAGCTTGAGCGGGATCGGCACCTTGGCGTAGCCGTAGCCAGGCAAGTCGACCAGCCGCCGCTCTTCGTCCAGGTTGAAGAAGTTGAGCAGTTGCGTGCGCCCTGGGGTCTTCGAGGTCCGTGCCAGACTGGCGTGGGTCAGGGTGTTCAAGGCGCTGGACTTGCCGGCATTGGAACGGCCGGCGAACGCGACCTCGAACCCTTCGTCATCGGGGCACTGCTCGACCTTGGCGGCGCTGAGCGAAAAGGTAGCCTGTTGGCACAGGCCCAGGATGGGGTTTTTGAGTTGCATGTGATTTCCGGTAGAGGCAGGGCCCGATGCAGCGGCCGCAAGAACGATGCAGCGAAGTATATAGGGCTGGACAATATGTGGGTGATTTTGCCGGCAATGGCCTGCGTGCAGGCATAATGCGCCCAGGCCTGCCGTACAGTGCGGTTGGCTGCGAACTTCACCCTGGTTGGATCAGTCGATGAGCGCGATGCGTGTGATGGGCCTGCTCTGCGCGCTGCTGGCAAGCAGCGCGGCAAGTGCTGCCGGCACGGTGGGCGACGGCGCCCGAGGGCAGCCGCTGACGACGCTGTGCGCCGCGTGCCACGGCCCCAACGGCAACAGCCTGGTGCCGATCTTTCCGAAGCTGGCCGGCCAGGGCGAGCGCTACCTGAATCAGCAGTTGCTGGACATCCGCGAGAACCGTCGGGTGGTCCCGGAGATGGCCGGCACGCTGGCGGAGCTGGACGATCAGGACCTGCTCGACATCGCCGCCTGGTACGCCGAACAGACACCCACCGCCACGGAAGTCGACGCCGTCTTGGTGCAGCGTGGGCAGGACCTCTACCGCGGTGGCGACCAGGCGCTGGGTGTACCTGCCTGCAGCGGCTGCCACGCGCCCGATGGTGCCGGCACCGCGCTGGCCGGCTTTCCACAGCTGCGTGGTCAGCATGCGCCGTACCTGATCAAGCGGCTGGCCGGTTTTCGTCAAGAGGGCGATGCCACGGCGATCATGCACAGCATTGCAGGCAGGCTGAACGATGACGACATTGCCGCCCTGGCCACTTATATTCAGGCGCTGCGGTGAAAACGTTCGGGCTTGGGGCCGATGCGGGCCTTCGCGGGCGGCTTACGCCCGGTTACATCTCTTGTGCCATGAATTTAGCGCGAAGGCCCTCGTCGTCCACCCTTTTTTGACATCACTGCCGTTACACTAGCGGCCTCGATCAGGCGGGTCCGGTGCTGTCACCGATCCCTCCCTTGTATGAAACTGCTCAGGAGTCACGCATGCGTAATCTGATTTTCGGCGCCTTCCTCGTTGTCGCCAGTGCCATGGGCGTGACTGCCCAGGCGGCGGATGTGCCGCTGGAAGCCGGCAAGACCTACGTTCAGCTCAATGCCCCCGTGCCTGTGGCCGAGCCTGGCAAGATCGAAGTCGTCGAGATGTTCTGGTACGGCTGCCCGCACTGCTACGCGTTCGAGCCGACTATCAATCCCTGGGTCGAGAAGCTCCCGGCCGACGTCAATTTCGTCCGTATTCCAGCCATGTTCGGCGGCCCGTGGGACGCCCACGGCCAGTTGTTCCTGACCCTGGAAGCCATGGGTGTGGAGCACAAGGTCCACAACGCCGTGTTCAATGCCATCCAGAAAGAACACAAGCGCCTGACCGATCCTCAGGAAATGGCCGATTTCGTCGCCACCCAGGGTGTAGACAAGGACAAGTTTCTGCAGACGTTCAATTCCTTCGCCATCAAGGGCCAGATCGCCAAGGCCAAGGAGCTTGCCAAGAAATATGAGATCTCCGGCGTGCCGACCATGATCGTCAACGGCAAGTACCGTTTCGACCTGGGCACCTCCGGCGGTCCCGAGCAGACCCTGAACGTGGCCGACCAGCTGATTGCCAAGGAACGTGCCGCCAAGTAAGCGGCATCACCCGCGATACGACGTTTTCGCAGCGCACCCATCGCGGGTGGGTGTGAGCTGCAGGTCAACGAGCAATCCTTGTCATGAGCGACGACAGCCAGCGCTGGAAAGAGAAATACCTGCACAGCATCGACCAGCAGGAAAAGCTCGAGCGGCGCTGGAACGCTCGCCTCGACCTGTTGCGTCGTGGCCTGGTGCGCAGCAGCCTGGCGGCCGAAGGCAGCGATCGGTCTGTGGATGCATGCATGAAGGAGATGCGCGAGGTGTTGCGCGGCGACGACATGGATGCTCGGCTGGCCGCGCTTATACCGCGTCTGGAAATCGCCGTGCTGGAGTCCGAGAAGCGTCGGCAGTCCCGGGTTCAGCAGATAGGCACCGCGCTGGGGGCTCTGGTTACGCAACTGCAGTCGCTGCCGTTGCCGCGCGATGTCAGCAAACCTTTGAAAAAGCTCGCGCAGGGCCTTGAGGAACGGGCCGGCCAGGCGCGCGAGATGCCCTTGCTGCTCAGTGAGCTCAGTGGTCTGCAGGAGCAGGCGCTCAATACCCTCGACCGACCCTTGCGCGCGCAGCGCGCGGGCCTGCTGCAGCGCTTGTTCGGCAGTCCCGACACGGTCGATGTCAGCCTTGTGCAGCCCATACCTGTGCCCGCAGCGCAGGATGAACCGGCAATGGCCATTCCGGTCCCTGCCCCCGTGATTTCTGAGTCCGAAACTCGAGCGGCGCAAGTGTCCACTGTGGACGAGCCCGTATTGCAATCTGCCCCGCTCGCCGTTCCGCTGCCAGAGCCAGAGCCAGAGCCAGAGCCAGAGCCAGAGCCAGAGCCAAAGCCAGAGCCAGAGCCGAGCCTGCCAGCGAGCAGCACTGCCAGCGACGCACCTGCCCTTGGCGCAGCCAACCCCGTGGCATTGCCCATGATCGACCCGCCCAGCGAGAATGCCGCTGAACAGTCGCAGGTGCTCGACAGCAGCCTGACCGATGAGCAGGCTTTCTACGCCTTGCCGGCCAGCCTTGAACCGCCGTACAGCAGCGTTGCCAGCCATATCGAAACCACCCTGCTCGAGCTGCTCAGCGAGCTGACCCTGCCCGAGCGCTACATGGCCCAGGCCCAGGCCATGCATGCGCGCATCCAGCGCGGGTTGAACTGGTACGAGCTGTTGCCGGTTCTCGATGAGCTCGCCGTATTGATGCTCGCCGTCAACGACGGCAGCCAGCAGGAGTTCGAACGC
Organism: Pseudomonas sp. CFBP 8770; assembly: GCF_014841705.1. Taxonomy (NCBI): domain Bacteria; kingdom Pseudomonadati; phylum Pseudomonadota; class Gammaproteobacteria; order Pseudomonadales; family Pseudomonadaceae; genus Pseudomonas; species Pseudomonas sp. CFBP 8770. The sequence continues at coordinate 28,486 of NZ_JACYUL010000006.1, read as the reverse complement.
TACCTGCAACAGCTCAACCAGCGCCTGGAGAATTTCCAGCGCCAGTTGCAGCTGACTCACGGCGACCATGCAGACTCGCGCAGCGCCGCCCTGGCATTGGACAACGTGCTGCGTGAACACGTCGACGGGCTGCAGACGAGCATGCGTGGCGCTGTCGACATCGACGGCCTCAAGCAGGTGCTGGAAAGCCGTCTCGAAGGCCTGTTGGCGAGCATGGAGCAGCACCGCCTGCAGCGCGAGGCACGCGAACAGGAAATCACCGCGCGTCTGCAGGGCTTGGGCGAGCGTGTGACGAGCATGGAACGCGAGGCCCTCGACTACCGCGACAAACTCGAGGAGCAGCGCAACAAGGCCTTGCTCGATCCGCTCACCGGTCTGCCCAACCGGGCCGCGTGGAGCGAGCGACTGGTGCTGGAGCACGTACGCTCGCAGCAAACCGGCAATGGCCTGCTGCTGGCAATACTGGACCTGGATCACTTCAAGTCGATCAACGACACCTTTGGTCATCAGGCCGGCGACAAAGTCTTGAAGATCATCGCCAACGTGCTGCGCAAAGGCTTGCGTGGCGACGACTTCATTGCTCGCTTCGGTGGTGAGGAGTTCGCCTTGCTGATGCCCGGCAGCGATCTGGGCGGCGGCAGCCGCCTGCTCGAACGCCTGCGTGCAGCGGTCGAGCAATGCCCTTTCCATTTCAAGGGCGAGCGCGTGAGCGTGACGATGTCGGCTGGCGTGGCGGTGTTCAAACCCGGTGAGAATGCCAGTCAGGTGCTCAAGCGCGCGGATCAGGCGCTCTACCGCGCCAAGGAAGCGGGACGCAACCAGATCGAACCGGCGCCCTGAGCCTGCCGATCCATCCCGCCACGAACGGGCGCGCGCAACATTCAGCAACGCGACGTCATGCATGCCCGCTGAATCCAGACAACCGGCTACGCTATGCTGACGCTCTTTTCCCGAAACCTGCATGTGATCTCCCTATGAAGTTGCTCCTCGTCGCCCTCTCCCTGCTGGTGCTGGCCGGTTGCTCCAACGGCTTGAGCATCGATCGCAGTCACCCGTCCGCGAACCACGACAACCGCGTGCAGTTCGTGGTGCTGCACTACACCTCGGCCGATCTGCCGCGTTCGCTGCAGTTGCTCACCCAGGGTGAAGTCAGCAGCCACTACCTGATCGGCGACCAGCCGGCTACCGTCTACCAGTTGGTGGACGAGAGCCGCCGTGCCTGGCATGCCGGCGAAAGCCAATGGGACGGCCGCACCTGGCTCAACTCCAGCTCCATCGGCATCGAAATCGTCAACCCCGGCTACAAGGACACCTCTAACGGCAGGGTCTGGTACCCCTACAGCGAAGCGCAGATCCAGGCAGTGATCGCCCTGCTCAAGGATATCGTCCAGCGCAACGGCATCGCCCCGCGCAACATCATTGGCCACAGCGACATCGCGCCGCTGCGCAAGACCGATCCGGGGCCGATGTTTCCCTGGCAACGCCTGGCCGAACACGGCCTGGGCATGTGGCCCGATGCGAAGGCCGTGGCACGCTACCAGGCGCGCTTCCAGGCCAGCCCGCCGAGCATTGCGTGGTATCAGCAGCAGTTGGCCCGAGTGGGTTACGAGGTGGTCCAGAGCGGGGAGCTGGACGTAGCCACCCGACACGTTATCGCAGCCTTCCAGATGCACTTCCGTCAGCAACGCTTCGACGGCGAACCCGACGCGCAAAGCGCCGCGATCCTGCAGGCGCTCATCAGCAGGTAACAACCGATTTCACGTCGATATGCTCGAAAGCGCGGGCCAATCGCCATCTGGTTGCTATACATTGATGCCCCCGACTGGATGATCCTCGATGGCCGCCGTTTTCCCGCAGCTCCGCAGTCTTCTGTACCGCCCTTGGGCGCTGGCAACGCTTGCCGCCCTGGCCAGCGCGCTGCTGCTGTTCGCGGCCAGTTTCGCGTTGATCATGCACCAGGTTCAGCTCAACGAACGGCAGCAGATGAATGCCAGTGGCGAACGCTTCCTGATCCGCCTGGAGCAGGTGTTCGGTCAGCTGCGCGAGGGGGTCGATGCGCTGCAGGCTCAACCTGTACGCCACTGCGGCCCGCAGATGATGGATGCACTGGAAAAGATCGGCTTCGACAACCGCTTCGTCTTCGAAGCCGCGTTCATCGACGGCGCTCAGCGCTGCTCCAACCGTCGTGGCAAGGACGTCGCCAGCCTGGGTCGACCGCCAGACATCCAGGGTTCCACCTACAGTTACTGGCTCAACACCACCACTCAGCGCAATGACAACTGGGCCGCCCTGATGCTCGGTCGCGGGCCGTTCCGGGTTTCCACCTCGCGGGGGCATCTGAGCGACGTGGTCGATCTGCCCGCCGGTGGCAGCCTGCTGGTGGTGCTCGACCAGGGACGCCGGGCGATTCCAGTGCTGGGCTCCGAGCAGCCATGGCCGCCCGTATCGGGCTGGCGTGCCGATGCGGTCGATGCCCTGCAGGTCACTTCGGACCGGTTGATCTACCGCATGTCGACCAAGTCCCCAGACTTCCAGTTGGTGCTGATCGCTCCGCGCAGCAAGGAGCTGCCCATATTCGATACCCCACTGTGGCTGCTTTTTCCTGTCAGCTTGGTGGTGGCCCTGTGCATCGGCTGGCTGGTCCTGCAACTGATCACCCAGCGCCGCTCGATGGGCGGCGAGCTGCACGGCGCGTTGCGTCGGGGCGAACTGCAAGTGCTCTACCAGCCGATCTTCGATCTGAGCAACCGTCGCTGCGTCGGTGCCGAGGCCTTGGTGCGCTGGCGTCGCCCCGACGGTACGCTCACCAGCCCGGAACTGTTCATTCCGCTGGCGGAACACAGCGGCCAGATCCGCCAGATCACCGACTTCGTCCTGCAGCAGTCGCTCGAGCAGCTCAGCCACCTGTTGCGAGCCAACCCGCACTTGTATATTTCAGTGAATCTGGCGGCGTGCGATGTCACCGTGCCGCGCATCGGCGAGGTGGTGGCCCGGCTGCTCTCCATCTATCGCGTAGCGCCCGAACAGATCGCCTTCGAGGTTACCGAACGTTCACTGATCGACGTCGACGTGGCGCGGGAAAACCTTCAAGCCCTTCGCGATGTGGGCCATACGGTATTGATCGATGACTTCGGCACCGGTTACTGCAGCCTGGCGTACTTGCAGAGCCTGCCCGTGGACTGCCTCAAGATCGACAAGGCGTTCATCGACGCCCTGGGCGATGACGCAGAGAGCAGTGGCGTGGCGCCGCACATCATTCGCATGGCCCATGCCCTGGATCTGCGGGTGATCGCCGAAGGCATCGAACACGAGGCACAGGCGCTGCTGCTCGAGAGCGAGGGCGTCGACTACGGTCAGGGTTGGTTGTTCGCCCAGGCGCTGAACGCGCGCCAGTTCAAGGAACTGATCACCAAGGGCCGCCGCCGCGCTGGTCGGCGCGCCGGCGACGAAGCCTGAATGCGCATGGCACCCAGGCCATTCCGCTAGATCGACAGGGTCATGTAGAACTGCGTGCCTTGGCCGGGTCTTGAGTAGACGCCCATGCGCCCACCGTGCAACTGCACGATCTCCTTGCACAGGGCCAGGCCCAGTCCGGCGCCGCCCTTCTTGCGCCCCACCTGCACGAAAGGCTCGAAAATCCGCCCCTGCTGGCCGTACGCGATGCCCTCGCCATTGTCCTCGACGCTGATGATCACCCGTTCGGCATGGCGACGTGCCTGCAAGCGAATATGGCCATTTTCCGCTGTGTGCCGCAGGGCGTTTTCCAGCAAGTTGTCCAGAACCCGGTCCAGCTGCCCCGCGTCCACATGCAAGCGTGGCAGCCCTTCGGCCAGCTCGACGGTGAGCTGGATGCCCAGTTCATGGGCTCGACTGGCGAAGCGCTCGTAGGCCCGCTGCAACAGGTCATCCAGGGCACAAGGCGCCAACACCAGTTTCTGCAGGCCATTCTGGTAACGCGAAAAGTTGAGCAGGTCGTTGATCAGCTGCATCAAGCGCTGCATCTCTTCGTTCACCGTCATGAGCAGATCGGCCTCGCGACTCTGCTCGGGGAAATGCACACGCTCCTGCAGCAGCCCAAAGGCCATGTGCATGCCCGTCACCGGCGTGCGCAGCTCATGGGAGGCCCGCAGGACGAATTCGCTGCGCACCCGTTCGAACGCACGCTGCTCGGTTACATCATGCAGCACCATGACCGCCCCGAGGATGTTGCCTTGGGTATGGGTCACCGGCGTCAGGCTGTACGACAGCAGACGCGCTTCACCATCGACTTCGAAGCTCAGGTCGTCCAGCGCGCGCTCCAGGCTGCCACCGCGCAGGATCAGGTTCAACTGCTCGTCCAGATCGGGCCTGCCAAGCGCTTCGCCCAGGCCCAGGCCCAGGCGGTGGTCTTCCCAGCCCAACTGACGCTGCGCTACCGGGTTCAAATGCTCCAGCTGGCCTTGTCGATCGATCATCAGCAGGCCGTCGTCGATGCTGTCCAGCACCGCTTGCAGACGCTGCTGCCCGGCGCGAAGCTCATCGACATTGGTAGCCTGATGCTGGCGTAGTGCGTCGGCCATGGTGCCGAAGCGGCTGGCCAGCCGATTTAATTCCGCCGCCGGCGAAACCGGCAGCTGCACATCGAAATTACCTTGACTGATGTCGTCCGCCGCCTTGGCCAGCGCTTCGATGGGGCCGCCGAAACGGCGCGCGATACCGTGTGCGGTAAAGAAACCGACGATCAGCACCGCCAGGCCCACCAGACCGAGCAAACCGGATACCCACATCGCCCGTTCGTGAGACTTGTGCTCCAGCGCGGCGATACTTTGCAGAGTGTTCTTGTACGAATCGATCAGGCCCGTGCGCAGGGTATTGAACGCCTGGCTCAGCGGCGGGTTATGGCTCAGCGGCAGGTGTTGCGTGGCGGTGGCTCGGTATTGCTCCACAAAGGCCTGGAAGTTTTCCGCGGACTGGAGAAATCCATAGTGGGCACTGTGACTCTGCTCGTGAGCGATGCCTTCATCGAGCAGCGCCTGAAACTGCTGCTGTGCCTGACCGATGGCCGCGGTATCCGGATCGGGCTCCAGCATCATGACCAATTGATCGCCCAGGCTCTGGCGCATCTTGAGTCCCAGGTCCAGCGTGGTGAAGTGGCTGCGCAGCATGCTTTCCTGCGAAGCAGCCATCTGCATCACGCTGACCAAGCCCAACACCAGCCCCAGCAACGCGACGGTGATCAGCGCCGATATGCTGAGAAACAGCCGGGTGTGCAGCTTCATGGCCAGCTTCATAGGTTGTACTGTTTGCGTTTGCGGTAAAGCGTCGAGGCGTCGATACCCAAGGTTTTGGCAGCCTGATCCAAGGTGTCACTGGTGGCCAGAACGGCACCGATGTGGGCCTTTTCCAGTTCGTCCAGGCTCAGCGCCGCACCGATGCGCGGTGCATTGTTGGCGGGCTGCTCGGCCATGCCCAGGTGGCTGACCTCGACGCGCTCCTGAGGGCAGATGATGCTGGCCCGTTCGATCACGTTGCGCAGCTCGCGGATATTCCCCGGCCAGCGGTAGTTGAGCAGAGCCGCCCGCGCCTCCTCGCTGAAGCCTCTTGCCGGCCGCGCGTACTCCTTGACGAAGCGCGCCAGGAAACGATCGGCCAAGGTCAGGATATCCTCGCTGCGTTCGCGAAGTGGCGGCAGGTGCAGGGTGATCACGTTCAGGCGGTACAGCAGATCCTCGCGAAAACGGCCTTCGCGGACCATGTCCTCGAGGTTGAGGTTGGTCGCTGCCAGGATGCGTACATCAGCGCGACGCGTCACCGGATCACCCACCCGCTCGTATTCCTTGTCCTGGATGAAACGCAGCAACTTGGGCTGCAAGGTCAGGGGAAAGTCGCCGATCTCGTCGAGAAACAGGGTGCCGCCGTCGGCTTGGTTGACGCGGCCCAAAGTGCTTTCACTGGCACCGGTGAACGCCCCGCGGCTGTGGCCGAAGAGTTCGCTTTCCATCAGCTCGGCAGTCAGCGAAGGGCAGTTGATGGTCACGCAGCTTTTCTTGGCGCGCTTGCTCCAGCCATGAATGGCGCGTGCCAGCTCGCCCTTGCCGGTGCCCGATTCACCGAGGATGAGGATGTTGGCATCGGTGACCGCCACTTGGCGCGCGGTTTCCAGCACGACCATCATGGCCGGGCTGTGCGAATCCAGACCGTCCTTGGGTTTGCGTACCTCGCCCTCGAGCGCTTCGAGCCTGGCCGACAACTGACGTACTTCCAATTGCTTGGCGGTCGCCAGGCGCAGCTGATCAGGGCTGCAGGGCTTGACCAGATAGTCGGCGGCGCCGGCCTGGATCGCATCGACAGCGGTATCCACCGCCGAATGCGCGGTAACGATCACGACACGCATCCATGGCGCCTGCACACGCATCTGTGCCAGTACATCCAAGCCGTTGTCTTCGCCCAGGCGCAGATCGAGGAAGCACAGGTCGAACACCTGGCGCTGCATCAAGGTGTCTGCCTGATTCGCGCTGTTGGCCGTGGCCACACTGTAGCCTTCATCTTCCAGGCAATAGCGGAAGGTACGCAGGATGGCGGACTCATCGTCGACCAGCAGAATGCGGCCTTTATGCTCCGTGCCAGATTCCATGTTCCTACGCTCCTCAGAGAAAGTTCTTGGTTAGTCCCGGAAAAATCGGGCAGGTTGCATGGTCGATTCTGATTGATTCGGCAGGCTGCATGGTAGCTATTAGCTGGTTACATTTCTAACTGTATGAAATATCTGAGCTTTCAGTAAGTAAAAAGTTTGGCATATGCCTTGCGATAGCAACCGATTGTCTTGAATGGGAGGAGAGCAAGAATGCGTGGTATCAAGCGACTCACGTTGGCAAGCGCCATGGTCGGGCTGGTCGGTCTGTCGACACTGGCCTCGGCGGCCACCCCCGCCAACCCCGAGCAGCCTGCTCATGAACTGTCCAGCCTCGAGAGAAAGCTGCAGGCAGCACGCCAGGAGGGCTCGATCTGGACAGCCCTGGCCTTGAATCGACAACTCAACGGCTTCGAGTTCGGCGTGCAGGTCAGCGAGGGCACCGCCACCTTGACCGGTGTCGTGGAAGACCAGGTCGATCGCGAGCTTGCCGAGCAGGTAGCCCTCAATACCCAAGGCATCGACAAGGTCGATAACCGCTTGAGCCTGAATCCGGAACTGGTCGAGCACGTCAACCAGCGACAGCAGTTCGCCCAGCATCTGGAAGACGCCACCCTGACGGCAATCATCAAGTCCAAGTTGCTGTGGAACACCAGTACTCAGGCATTGGACATCGTGGTCACCACCAACGACGGTGTCGTGACGCTCAAGGGCCAGGCGCAGACTGCCGATGCCAAGCAACTGGCCGGAACCTTGGCAACCAATACCGACGGCGTCTATCAGGTGAACAACCTGATCAGTCTGGGTGCTGCGGATACGGCGACGACGCGGGCCGAAACCAAGGCGAAGAAGACCGAAGAAGCCTTGAGCGACACCTGGGTGACCAGCAAGATCAAAGCGAGCCTGTTGCTCAATCGCGATCTGGATGGGTTGAGCATCGACGTCGAAACACGCACGGGCATGGTCACACTCAAAGGTGACGTCGCCAGTTCCGAACAGAAAACCCTGGCTGTAGAGGTGGCGCGCAACATCCGCGGCGTCCGTGGCGTCGATGCCGATCTGTTGAAAGTATCCAAGCCGATACTCTGATCGTGCAAATCGCCCGAGCCCACGCGGGTCATCGTGCAGGTTGCTATTCCGCATGGAACGTATGATTGTTCAAGCGATTGATTTTAAAAGGTTTTACTGAGGCTCCAAGGTTGGCATGCAGGCTGCAATATCTGTTTCAAGAACATGTATTCACCAGTGCAAGGAGTCTCCGGATGAACCGTCCTCAAGCAGCTCAAGCGTCCGCTCTGTCCCAAACGATGCGCCAGGCATTGTTTCTGGTTCTGGCGGCGCTGGTGACACTGCTGGCGGTGCAGCTGTATGCGAGCTGGGTGTCCGCCCAGCAGCAGGGGCTTCTTCTGCCACCCCAAGAGCGTCTGGTCGACACTGCTCACCTCAATCCAGCCAGTGCGCATTGGGTTGGGAAGCAGCAATCCGGAAGCATTGAACGCGTACAAACCAGCGAACCGGTTGAACACATTCGCAGTTGGGTGTTCTGAGGTACTGGCAACGCATCTGATCAACCGCTAAAACACGACAAATCGTAAAGGAGATACACCATGCTGAGTTGGGCAGTCACATTCCTGATCATCGCCATCATCGCCGCCGTCCTGGGCTTCGGTGGTATCGCCGGCACCGCAGCAGGCATCGCCAAGATCCTGTTCGTAGTATTCCTGGTGCTGTTCGTCGTCTCGTTCATCTTCGGCCGTCGCGGTCGAGGCTGACCATGGCCAGCATGACCCTCAAGGGTGTAGCCCTGGCGCTGTCGCTGGTCGGCAGCAGCATGGCGATGGCCGCCAATGACGGTCAGGCTCGCGTGAGTGAGCTATTGAGCTCGAGTAAAGAGTACCGTGATACCTGGCAGTCGGTGATCGAGTCCGAGGAACGTGTTCCGGACTGGATCATCAATCTGTCGGGCGCCTCGCCGGAACAGATGTCCGCGATCCCCGAGGATGGCGACAACTATCTGGTAGGCCCGTTGTGCGAGACCCCTGATAGCTGCAACAGCGGGCGACTGCTCGTAGCGTTCAGTATGGACAAAAAAGATGCCTACGCATTGTACGTCCAGGTTCCCGCCGGCTTGCCCGCCGACAAGTCGCCTACGCGCCACGCGACTTATCGCTTTCTCGGCAAGCCCGACGAGGGTATGCAGCAGATGCTGATGGAGCAGTTGAAGAAAGACCCTAACTGGTACTGACTTCCTGCGATGTCGTAGCGGTTTGCACCACCACGGCAACGCGTCACTGATTTGAAGATTGGGCCGGGTCATCCTGGCCTGAATGGCCGGCACTCGGAAGGTGTCGGCCATGACCATGGGGTCGGGTTGTTCTGAATGCAGTCGGTTCGGAGTGACCTAGGGGTACAGGGAGGACCTCCGAACCGGGCCGGGTCAGGCAACAGCTACTGTGCAAGCCGTGTACGATCATTACGTACTTCGGCTTGCGCAGAGCCTATCTCAGCAGCGTCGAGCTGCCTTCCATCTTGTTTCATCTTTTCCCGGCAGAAAATCCCCTCCGTTCGGTTTCGCGAACGTCGCTGGCGTTTTCCGCATCTTCTCTGGGCAAACCTGCCAATTCGCTTAGGACGACTGGTCGTCTATCCGAACGAACAGCTCATAGACAAAAAATCATCCAATTGCATTATGCCGATCCTGCATGGGGTAGTCGTTTCCGGCATTAGACGCTGTTGCAACGCATCGGAATAGTTGCGCCTTTTTTCGTTCGCCAAAGCGTTTCGCCACGGCGTGAAGAAACCTCTACGGATGACCGTTCGGCTTGCGAACAGGCATCACGAGTTGACTTGGAAAAAGGGTAACGACATGAAGAAGGCAAAACTGAGCCTCGCCTGGCAAATACTCATCGGTCTGGTACTGGGCATCGCACTGGGTGCAGTGCTCAATCACTTCAGCGCCGAGAAGGCCTGGTGGATCAGCAACATCCTGCAGCCCGCAGGCGACATCTTCATCCGCTTGATCAAAATGATCGTGATACCCATCGTGATCTCGTCTCTGATCGTCGGCATTGCCGGCGTGGGCGATGCGAAAAAGCTCGGCCGCATTGGCGTGAAGACCATCCTCTATTTCGAAGTGGTGACCACCATTGCCATTCTGGTTGGCCTGGGCCTTGCCAACCTGTTCCAGCCTGGACTGGGTATCGACATGAGTACCTTGGGCACCGTGGATATTTCGCAGTATCAGAAAACCACAGCCGAAGTGCAGCACGACCATGCGTTCGTCGCTACCCTGCTCAACCTCATTCCCTCGAACATCTTTGCGTCGATCGTTCGCGGCGACATGCTGCCGATCATCTTCTTCTCGGTACTGTTCGGCCTGGGCCTGTCGAGTCTGCCGGGCGAAACGCGCGAGCCTCTGGTCAAGGTTTTCCAGGGCATATCGGAAAGCATGTTCAAGGTCACGCACATGATCATGAACTACGCCCCGATCGGCGTCTTCGCGCTGATTGCCGTGACGGTGGCCAACTTCGGCTTCGCGTCGCTGCTGCCCTTGGCCAAACTGGTGGTGCTGGTGTATGCGGCGATCCTGTTCTTCGCCATCGTCGTGCTCGGCGTGATCGCACGCCTGTTCGGCTTCTCGGTCTTCAAGCTGTTCCGTATCTTCAAGGATGAGCTGGTACTGGCGTATTCCACGGCCAGTTCGGAAACCGTCCTGCCGCGCGTGATCGAGAAGATGGAAGCGTATGGCGCACCGAAGGCCATCAGCAGTTTCGTGGTGCCTACCGGCTACTCGTTCAACCTCGACGGCTCGACCCTCTATCAAAGCATCGCGGCGCTGTTCATTGCCCAGCTGTATGGCATCGACCTGTCGATCGGGCAACAACTGATGCTGGTGCTGACCCTGATGGTCACTTCCAAGGGCATCGCAGGCGTGCCGGGCGTGTCGTTCGTGGTCCTGCTGGCTACCCTGGGCAGTGTCGGCATTCCCCTCGAAGGCCTGGCCTTCATCGCAGGTGTCGACCGCATCATGGACATGGCCCGTACCGCGCTCAACGTCATCGGCAATGCCCTGGCCGTGCTGGTGATCTCGCGCTGGGAAGGCATGTACGACGATGCCAAGGGCGAGCGCTACTGGAATTCCCTGCCGCACTGGCGCAACAAGGACCGCGTCGCCCCCTGACGCGGCTCTGTGGGAGCGGGCTCTGCCCGCGAACGGCGCGCTGCGATGACACCTGCATCCGCAGCCTACCCGGCGACGCGGCTCGTACCCTGTAGCAGCGGTGCAAGCCGCGTCCAGCCTCACGCGAAAACCCTGACACACCACGCTGCCCTGCGGGGCAGAATCCAACCTCGCTTTGGGCTATCATCCGCGCATCTTCGAACGAGGGAATACCCATGCTGAACGGCCTGTGGCTCAGCTTCTTTCTGATTGCCGCGATTTCGGCCTTCGGCCAATGGCTGGTAGGGGGCAACGCTGGCATCTTCGCGGCGATGGTCGAAAGCCTGTTCGCCATGGCCAAGCTGTCGGTAGACGTAATGGTCCTGCTGTTCGGCACCCTCACCCTGTGGCTGGGCTTTCTGAAGATCGCCGAGAAGGCCGGTATCGTCGATTGGCTGGCCAAGGTCCTGGGGCCGCTGTTCAGCCGACTGATGCCCGAGGTGCCACGCGGCCACCCGGCACTGGGCCTGATCACCATGAACTTCGCCGCCAACGGCCTGGGCCTGGACAACGCCGCGACCCCTATCGGCCTCAAGGCCATGCGCTCGTTGCAGGAACTCAACCCCAGCGCTACCACCGCCAGCAACGCGCAGATCCTGTTTCTGGTACTCAACGCCTCGTCGCTGACCCTGCTGCCGGTGTCGATCTTCATGTACCGCGCCCAGCAAGGCGCGCTCGACCCGACCCTGGTGTTCCTGCCGATTCTCCTGGCCACCTCGGCCAGTACCCTCGCCGGGCTGCTGGCAGTGGCCGTGATGCAACGCCTGCGGCTGTGGGATCCAGTGGTACTGGCCTATCTGATTCCCGGTGCGCTGCTGCTTGGCCTGTTCATGGCGTTTCTGGGCACTCTCTCGGCTACAGCCCTGGCGGGGCTGTCCTCGATCCTTGGCAACCTCACGCTGTTTGGCCTGATCATCCTGTTCCTGATCATCGGCGCCCTGCGCAAGGTCCAGGTCTACGAGGCTTTCGTGGAGGGGGCCAAGGAAGGCTTCGACGTTGCCAAGAGCCTGCTGCCGTATCTGGTGGCCATGCTCTGCGCCGTGGGCGTGCTGCGCGCCTCGGGCGCATTGGAGCTGGGTCTGGACGGCATTCGTCACCTGGTCGAATGGCTGGGCATGGACACCCGTTTCGTCGACGCCCTGCCGACCGCGCTGGTCAAGCCGTTTTCCGGCAGTGCCGCGCGCGCGATGCTGATCGAAACCATGCAGTCCCATGGCGTGGACAGCTTTGCGGCGTTGGTCGCGGCGACCATTCAGGGCAGTACCGAGACCACTTTCTATGTGCTGGCCGTGTACTTCGGTGCCGTAGGCATCCAGCGTGCGCGTCACGCTGTCGGCTGCGCGCTGCTGGCGGACTTGGCCGGGGTCATCGCCGCCATCGTGGTCTGCTACTGGTTCTTCGGGGCCACGGCGGCCTGAACCGCGTCGTCGGTGACCGTGAAGCGCAACACGCCGACGATCTGACCGTCCTCGGTCAACACCCGCACCTGCCATTTCCCTGCGACGTTGCCGGGGAAATTCTGCTTGTGGCTCCAGGCGCGATAGCCCTCCTTGCGCCCGCCGTGGATGTCCAGGGCAATGCGATCGACCTCGGTGCCGTTCTGCTGCCACACATGATAGATACGCTCGTCCAAGCCTCGTGGCGCATTGATGGCGGTGTAGGCGTACAGCCCGCTGCTGCGCAACTGCGCTGCGCTGACCGTATCCAGGCTGTCGCCATGGGTGCGGCTGCGGTTGTCCAGCTCGGTGGTCACCGCCACCTCGGTCAGCCATAGCGTGGCAGGCGGCACCCAGGAGCGCAGCAGCCATCCAGCGCCGCCAATCATCAAGGTCGCCAACACCAGCGCCAAGCCCCGGCGCCAATGGTTGATCGGGAAACTGACGGCAAGGCTCGGAAAGGCCAGCAGCATGGCGGTGGCCAGCGCCAGCTTGAAACTTTCATCCGTGGTCAGGTGCAGGATGATCGGCAGTGCCGTGAGCAACGCCGCGAACAGCGTGAAGGTGTGCAGCGCCATGAACAGCCAGCGCCGGGGCGCTACCCACTTGTAGTACAGCGGGTCGATGATCGACACCAGCCCGGCCAGGGTCAGCAGGCCGGTAAACACCAGCTGGCCACTGTTCCAGGTGGTGGTGATATAGAAGAAAGGCAGGACGAAGAACAGGCTTTCCTGGTGGATCATCTGGGTCGCGTAACGCAGCACCGGCGTGGGTATCTCACGCTTGAACAGGCGTGTGAACAACTGGGTGAAGGTGTTCTCCAGCATCAACCAGATCCAGGTCAGCAGCATCACCACCGCGATCCAGCTGGCCAGGCCCGCCTGTCGATCGACCAGCACGAAGCTGCCGATCCCGGACAGGAAACCACCCAGTGCGATTACCCCAGGGTAGCGTTTGATGAGCTCGATGAGGCGCTGAACGATGTACGGCATGGTCTTCCACACGAAAAAGGCGATGAAACGGTGCTCAGGATACCGGCTCGGCAGCGATCAGCGTCGTTTGGCACGCCGCCAGACGATCAGACCGGCAAGCAATAACGCCAGGCCGATCAACACCGCCCAGGCAATCCGATAGAGCTCGTCATAGCTGAGCAGGGGTTTTTCGACACGGACATACCCCGGTGCCCCCAACATTTGACGCAAGGCGGTGTTGGCGTCCTCCACGGTGACCTGCCCCAACTGCCGCGCCGGGCTGGCAAAGCGGCCGTCGGTATAGTCGGCCAGTGCTCCCCAATAGTAGTCGGCCAGCGCCACATTGCCTTGCGCTGCCCAGGCTTGCCTGGCGATCGCAAGATTCTTCAGACGATTGAAGGTCGTCGCATCCACACCCTTGTCGCGCAGGCGCGCGATCATCTGCCCCATGACCAGGCCGGTCTGACCGATATCGGCCTGATCCACCTCGGCGTTCAGGCTCATCAGGCCGCTGTCGCCGTACGACTCGCGAGCCACCCAAGGACCATACGAAAGGCCATGGGCCAGCCGCAGTTCGCGGTAAAGCTCCCATTCCAGATAGGCCTGCAGCAGGTCCAGGGTGGCCGGGTGGGCGGTTTCAAGCACCGGTTCGAGGAAGTACAGATGAAGCTTGGCATCGTCGCCCAACCAGCCCTGAATCAGGTCGGCTTGCGGCTCGGCCACATGGGTCACTGAACGAAGGTCCTGATGATCGCTGGGTTCCACCGCATCCAGCGCACCCCAGGTACGTTCCAGATAGGCCGGCAGCAGTTTGTCCAGGCCACCCACCACGATCAGGCTCATGTTGTTCGGCGCATACCAGTTTTGCCGGACATCGCGCACCTGCGTAAGAGTCAGGGCGGTGACTTCGGCGGGTTGCGGGCACTTGAGCCCCAATTCGATGGCCAACTGACTGCTGGCATCGCTGTCCCGAGCGGGCTTGTCGAGCAAGCGCTGCAGGTGGGAATGATGGCCGCCATCTTCATGCTCGATGATGCGCTTGGCGCTGGCCAGGGCTTTTTCGTCGATGATGGTCTGAGTGACGGCAGCCAGCAGCAGGTCAAGTACCTTGCGCTGGTTGCGTGCTGGCGCCTCGATCACGAAGGTGGTGTCGGCGCTGCTGGTGAACGCATTCCATTCGCCGCCCAGCGCCTGCATGCGTTCTTCGAGACCGCCTTCGCCATGCTCGTCGATACCGCTGAACAGAAGATGCTCGAGCAGGTGAGGCAATTCTTGATCGGTGCAGGAAAAGTCGTCGAAACCGACGCCTACAACCAGGCGAATCGACACGTGGGCGCGCTCGTCGCCAGGTTTGAGCAGCAGTTGCAGGCCGTTGGGCAACAGATACCCTTCGACCTGGAAGCGGTCCAGCGCCACGGCTTCACGGCCGGCGCACAACAGCGTCGCTGCCAGAAGCCACAGGCATAGCAGGCGGTGCTGTGTGCCGGGAGCGCTTTTCACCCGCTCGTGCATGAATCCCTTCCATCGAAATTGACCAAGTCAATGGAACAGACTCCCTGGCCGACCAGTCGTTCATAGCACATTGCTGGCCACTACTGCGCGCTGCCTGGGCAGCGCGCAGCTTTCCGTGCTCAGGACTCTTCCTGGGACTCGCGACGCTTGCGGGCCATGGCGGTACGCATCTTGATGTTCACTGCTTCCACAGCCAACGAGAAAGCCATGGCGAAATACACGTAGCCCTTGGGTACATGCACGTCGAACGCTTCGGCGATCAGTACGGTACCCACCACCAACAGGAACGACAGCGCCAGCATCTTCAATGATGGATGCTGATCGATGAAGCGACTGATGGTGCCCGAAGCGACCATCATCACCAATACTGCAACGACGATGGCAGCGACCATGACCGGTACGTGGGACACCATGCCCACTGCGGTGATGACCGAGTCCAGCGAGAACACGATGTCGATGATGGCGATCTGGATGATGGTGTAGATGAAGTTGCCACCCTTGCCTGCAACCTCGTCACCGCCCTCTTCCTCGCCTTCCATGCCGTGGTAGATCTCTTGCGAGCTTTTCCACAGCAGGAACAGACCACCGAAGAACAGAATCAGGTCACGCCCGGAGATCCCCTGGCCGAACACCACGAACAGGTCGGCGGTCAGGCGCATGACCCAGGTGATCGAAAGCAGCAGCAGGATGCGCGTGACCATGGCCAGCGCCAGGCCGAAAATCCGCGTGCGTGCCTGCATGTGCTTGGGCATGCGGCTCACCAGGATCGAGATCATGATGATGTTGTCGATGCCCAGCACGATTTCAAGTGCCGTCAGGGTCAAGAAAGCAACCCAGATTTCCGGGTTGGTGAACCATTCCATGTGAAGTCCTTCGTGTTGAATGTCAGGGCGGCGCAAGGCCGGATGCTAAAGCGCCGCTACCATGGGGTAGCGGCGCGACGGCGTCCGGCCTGGCTCGCGAATAGAATTTATAGACTGCTGAACAGAGGAAAGATCCCCATTGCCAGCGCGGCGAACATTATGCACAGGCAAACCAGTACTGCCCACTTGAGGGTGAAGCGCTGGTGGTCGCCGAACTCGATACCGGCCAGGGCAACCAGCAGGTAGGTAGAGGGTACCAGCGGGCTGAGCAGGTGTACCGGTTGTCCGACGATCGAGGCACGGGCCATTTCCACAGGCGAGATGCCGTAGTGCGCTGCGGCTTCGGCCAGTACCGGCAATACGCCGTAGTAGAAGGCATCGTTGGACATGAAGAAGGTGAACGGCATGCTGACCAGCGCCGTGATCACGGCCAGGTACGGGCCCATGGCATCCGGAATCACTGCCAGCAGGCTCTTGGACATGGCATCGACCATGCCGGTGCCGGTCAGGATGCCGGTGAAGATACCGGCGGCGAAGATCAATCCGACCACGGCCAGAACGCTGCCGGCGTGGGCCGCGACACGTTCCTTCTGTGCTTCCAGGCACGGGTAGTTGACGATCATGGCAATACTGAACGCGACCATGAACAGCACCGGCAGAGGCAGCAGGCCCATGATCAGAGTGATCATCAGCAGCAGGGTCAAGCCGCCGTTGAACCAGATCAGCTTGGGCCGGCGTGCGTCAGGGAACTGCGACACGCTGATTTCGCTATGGTCGATCTCGTCACCGGGCAGGTGCAGCTCGCCCAGACGAACGCGCTCGCGCTTGCCGTACATGTAGGCAATCACCAGGATGGCGACGACACCGACCGCCATGGCTGGGATCATCGGCACGAAGATGTCCGAAGGGTCGACATGCAGGGCACTGGCAGCGCGCGCGGTCGGACCACCCCACGGCGTCATGTTCATGACTCCGCCTGCCAGAATGATCAAACCGGCCATGATCCTTGGGCTCATGCCGATGCGCTGGTACAGCGGCAGCATGGCGGCAACGCAGATCATGTAGGTGGTCGCGCCGTCACCGTCCAGCGAAACGATCAACGCCAGTACGGCCGTGCCGACCGAGACTTTCAGCGGGTCGCCCTTGACCAGCTTGAGGATCTTGCGCACTGCCGGGTCGAACAAACCCGAATCGATCATCAGCGCGAAATACAGGATGGCGAACATCAGCATCACGCCGGTCGGCGCAAGCTTGGTGATGCCCGCAAGCATCATCGGGCCGATTTCCGGCGCGAAACCACCGAACAGCGCGAACAGGATAGGCACGATGATCAAGGCGATCAGCGCAGAAAGGCGCTTGGTCATGATCAGGAACATGAACGTGATGACCATGGCAAAGCCAAGGAATGTCAGCATGGGAATACTCCAGGCACAGCGCAGCTAAGGACGAAGAACGAGAGGTTCAGCGAGGAATGGCAAGAGCCGGGAGTATGGGAAGGGAGGTACTGCGGGTAGGGATCATCAAGGACATCGGTTTCACCATTGTTGTTGTTCAAGAGGCCGAAAGCGCACCTGAGTGCTGCCATCTGGCCGGCCGGTCTTACGCCGGGGGTGAGTCGATCCTATGTCGGCAAGCTTTCAGCAACCTTTCGCCATTCAAAACGATACAATTGTGCTTGTGGGAGCGGGCTCTGCCCGCGAATGGCGCCCCCTCAATCTCAAGGCAACACCAACCCACCCGCCGCCTTGTGCAGCTGGCGCAGGTGTTCCCCCACCTGCTTCAGATTCGCCTCACTGGCCGCAATCTCCGCAGCCCGCTCTGGGGTCAGCAGCGCCCTCACCTCCTTGTCCAAGTCGGTACTCAAGCGCTGCAACTGTTGCTGACGCTGACTGCTTTCGGATTCCAGCCGCTGCCACTCCGCCGTCTGCGGCAACCCGTAGCCACCGTTGTCGAGCAACTCCGCCGGTCGGCTCAGAAAACCGCTATTGGCCAGTATTTCCTGCAGCATCTGGTTGGCATTGGCCACGCTGCCATCCCCCAACTCGCGGGCACCCAGATAGCGTTGCTTCACCTCATCCTGCGCCAACAGCAACTGGCGCCGGTAGCTGGCCTGCTCCAGCAGCAACAGCGCAGCACTGGTGCGCAGGTCGGCCTGGGCAAACCAGGGCCGTCGCTGCTGGGCGTCTTGCGCCAACCAATCCTCAACGGTTTGCTGGGGGATGGGCAGGTGCTTGCGCAGCACCTCGAACATGGCCTGGTAACGATCGCGATAGGAATCGAACCGATACCCCAGCCGCAACGCTTCGCGCGGATCGTCGAGCACACTGCCATCGGCCAGCCCGCGCCCTTCCAGCACCTCGAGCAAGCCGTTGGGCAAGATACTGTCGATGCCCTGAAGCCTTGGGTCATGGGTACCACTGCGCAGCAGCTTGAGGTTTTCCACTGCACAATTGTTGGACAGGAAGTAATAGCTGCCGTCGTAGCTCCAATGCATTTCCGCGGCATGGCGCACCAGCGACTCGATCTCGCCGCGGTCCAGCTTGAGTGGCACCGATGCCAGGCTGCGCAACTCGGTCTTGGTGTACTCGTCGATCACCTGGGACAGCGGCAACACGAACAGTCGCGACGGGTATTGCCCCATCAGACCGCCCCAGGTGGACAGCTGCACGTCATTGACGAATGCCCGATACGACAGCACCAGGTGCTGCTCCAGATCCAGTCGGCAGTCCGGCCCCCGCGGACGTCCCGGCGCACAGATGACCAGGCGCAGCATGCTGTGCCCCCAGCGACTGGCGAGGTTCTGATTGGCTTCGGCAAGCAGATAGTCCACCGCGTAGACACGTTGCGGATCGATCTTGCCCAGGGGTGTCTTGGCGAAGTCGCTGCCGGCATTCAGGTAAGGCAGACCCTCGGCGCAGCTTTGCTGGCGCGCGGGCGCCCAGTCGAAACGCGCCTTGAAGTACTCGAACAATGCCGGCCGACGGCAGGCATAAGCCGGATCGAGGAGAAAGTACTCCATGTTGACCGCGACGAATTCCTTTGGACTGCTGACTTCGTAAATGTCGGGACTGCGTACGATCTGACGGTTCTGCTCTTCGCGCTCACCTCGGCGTCCGACATATTGCTGCCAGCCGGCCAGGTCCAGCAGGCGTGGGTCGTCGCTCAGAGTAAAACGCCGCATACCCTGGCCACGGCACTCATCGGGCAAGCCAATCTTGCCCAGGCTGGCATTCTGGCGGCTGCAGCGGTTGATCAGCGCACGGTCTGCAGGCGTCCACAGGCGCGCCCGATCATAGATATGCGTGAGCTCGTGCAGCACGGTGGCCAGCAGCTCTTCGCGCACTGTGCCATGGGGACGATTGGTCTGCCGCTGAGCGGAAGAGCCATCGGCCAACCCCTGCAATTGATTGAGGTTCAACTCCAGGCTGGACACCAGAGATGCCTGGCCATAGGCATTGTCGGGCATGCGCGACGACCAGCTGACGTCGATACGCCGGTCCAACTGCTCGACGAACTGTGGTGGCAGTGCGGCCATCGCATCGTCGAGCAATGTTTGGCTGGCATCGGCCTGCCGAGCATCCAGCCCGCTGCGGTCCAGCACCAGCTGCAAACCGGCAGCAGCCTGGGCCGCTGTCAGCAGAAGGCCTGCCGTCAGCAGCCAGCGGGCCAATCGCCTCACAGTGCGAGAATGGCTTCGGCGAGGTCCTGGTCACTGGCGGCCCGCGCCTGTGGAACACGCTCACGCAGCGCATTGAAGGCGGCTTCCAGCTGCGCGCCACGGATGTTGCCCTGGCTGGCCACATAGCTGGCCGCGTCGTCCCGCGCTTCCAGGACCACCTTGGCGTCGCGGATCGAGGTTGTGGTGTCGGAAGTGAAATCGATCGACCGGCCAAATGCACGGACGATGATATTACTGGTGGCCACGACAGTTTGGGCCTGGGCCACATCGGCCAGCAAGAACAGGCCGAGGGTAGCGGCAATCAGCGGGGTACGCATGGAGCTTCTCCGTAATACGAGGTGTTTATTGGACGAGTATTGCCTGCGCCAGTTCAAGGTCGCTGGCGGCAATCCGAGGGTGCGCCCGGCGAATGACGGCCATGGCCGCCTCGAGTCGTGCCCCACGGCACTGCTCGCCGCTGGCGACGAAGCAGGCAGCGTCGTCCCGGGCAGACAGAATCAACTTGCGATCGAACGGTGCCGTGGTGACCTGGCTGGTCACGTACAAGGTGATTACCGACGACTGCAGGCTTACATCGAAGGCCGCAGCCGACGACGCCCAGACGGCGAGCAAGAATGACAAATAACGCATCAGGTTTCAGGTGTCGAGCGGTCGGGTCGGCAAGGCTAGCCCAATGCCTGCGCGAGGACCACCTCCAATGTCCGGCGGCCAGTAGCCTGCCGGATGTTTCATCTCGGGCAATGCTCGCTGCAGCGCATCAGATGGCAAGAATCGCCTGTGCCAGTTGGGCGTCGCTGGCTTGCATCTGAGGTGCAACCTTGCGGATGTGGGCAAAGGCACTTTCCAGCTTCACGCCACGAATGTCGCCTTGGCTGGCCACGAAGCTTGCAGCGTCATCCCGCGCTTCACGGACGATCTTGTCGTCACGCAGCGAGGAAGACAGATCGGAGGTGGCGTTGGTCGACGCGTTGACGCCACGCACCAGCGCATCGGTAGTGACGACGAAGCTTGAGGCCTGTGCGCCACTGGCCAAAGCCAACAGTACGGCGGCACTCAGCAAATGATTACGGGTCATGATGAATCTCCAGGTCTGAACGAGGTTTGAGCGCAATAAAGCTTATTAGAGCGCCTGGAAGCCTCGGGCGCCAGCACTCCGACCACGCCGACCAAGCAATGACTCAACTGTTATGGTTATAAATTAATAACCAAAAACTGTACTTGTCCTGTTTCACGCAGGCAAAAAAAACCCGTCAGCGTAGACCGCGACGGGTTTCTTGAATTCGGTGCTGGTTCGGCCTTCAGGCTCTGTTACCAGCGGGGCGTTGCATCAACGCCAGAACGGCTTGCTCAACTCTTCGCAACGCTGGGCTTCGCTGATACCGGCATCGGCCAGCAGACGAGCATCCAGACGAGCCAGTTGATGACGGCTGGCGATACGGCGCTGCCAAAGCATCAGGTTGGCGAAGAAGCGCAAAGGAGCCGAAGTTTGGACAGTTTGGGTGTTGGCCTGGAACAGGTCGGAACTGAGGGTACGTTCCATGATGTACATCCTTCCGCTTGTGGCGGGGCTGAGTAGTGGTTTATCTGGTACCCATTTTCCACGCTCGCCGTCCATAACAGTAGGCACAGTTCACCTGTATTGTGTGCAGTCAGTTAGCTGTTAAACCCAACTGTCTTGCTCTCGAATGAGGCAACTGTATGGGTCTGCACCAATTTAATGCATTTTACGTGAGTTTCGGGTGTTGAGCTGCCCTGATTCTCATTTCTTTACCAGTACAGTAGTACAGTTAAGTTTATTCAGTGTGATCTCTGATCAGGTTGTACAGAAACTCATTTGCCGGAACCCGCAACTGTATGTGTGAGGGGGCAACCCGGTACTGATTTCACGCAGATCGGTGCGCCATTGCAGTGCTGAGCGCCTACGGGTCCGCAGCGCTCGTTTGGCTCTGCCAGCTGTTCTCCCCCTCCAATGAAAAACCCCGCCATGGGGCGGGGTTTTTCAGAACGGCAGCCCATCTGGTGCGTGGGTTCGGAATGCTATTCCACGGCCTTTACCATGTCTTCGATGACCTTCTTCGCGTCACCGAATACCATCATGGTCTTGTCCAGATAGAACAACTCATTGTCCAGGCCCGCGTAGCCACTGGCCATCGAGCGCTTGTTGACGATGATGGTCTTGGCCTTGAACGCTTCCAGGATCGGCATACCGGCAATGGGCGACTTCGGATCGTTCTTGGCGGCAGGGTTGACCACGTCGTTGGCCCCCAGCACCAGCACCACATCGGCCTGGCCGAATTCGGAGTTGATGTCGTCCATCTCGAAGACCTGGTCGTAGGGCACTTCGGCCTCCGCCAACAACACGTTCATGTGTCCCGGCATGCGCCCGGCCACCGGGTGGATCGCATACTTGACGGTCACCCCGGCATGGGTCAGTTTTTCCGTCAGTTCTTTCAACGCGTGTTGCGCGCGGGCCACTGCCAAACCATAGCCTGGCACGATGATCACGGTGTCGGCGTTGGTCAGCAGGAACGTGGCATCATCCGCCGATCCCGATCTCACTGGCCGCGCTTCCTTGGTACCAGCCGGGCCCGCGTCTGCAACGGCGCCGAAGCCACCGCCGATGACATTGAAGAACGAGCGGTTCATCGCCTTGCACATGATGTAGGAGAGAATCGCCCCGCTGGAGCCCACCAGCGATCCGGCGATGATCAGCATCGAATTGTTGAGCGAGAAACCGATACCCGCCGCCGCCCAGCCCGAATAGCTGTTGAGCATCGACACCACCACCGGCATGTCCGCCCCGCCGATCGGGATGATCAACAGCACGCCCAGCACGAACGCCAATGCCAGCATCAGGCCGAAGGCGGCATAGCTGCCGGTGAACATGAAGATCAGCCCGCACAGCAAGGTGCCAAGACCCATCAGCAGATTCAACTTGTGCTGCCCGGAGAATTGCACCGGCGCGCCCTGGAACAGGCGGAACGTGTATTTTCCGGACAGCTTGCCGAAGGCGATCACCGAACCGGAAAAAGTGATGGCGCCGATTGCCGCGCCGAGGAACAGCTCCAGGCGATTGCCGGTCGGGATCGGGTCGCCCAGCTGCGCGACGATGCCCAGGGATTGCGGCTCGACCACGGCGGCGATGGCAATGAACACCGCTGCCAGTCCGATCATGCTGTGCATGAACGCCACCAGTTCCGGCATCTTGGTCATTTCCACGCGCTTGGCCATGATCGACCCGGCAGTACCGCCAACCAGCAGGCCGACCAGCACGTAGCCGATCCCGGCGGTGGCCAGTTCTGCGCCCAGCTTGTAGATCAGGCCGACCGTCGTGAGCACGGCGAGCGTCATGCCCAGCATGCCGAACAGATTACCGCGGCGGGACGTGGTCGGATGGGACAGGCCCTTCAATGCCTGGATGAAGCAAACCGATGCCACCAGATAAAGAAGCGTAACCAGGTTCATGCTCATTGTTTGGACGCCTCATCCTTCGCTTTCGGTGCTTTCTTCTTGAACATCTCCAGCATCCGTCGGGTCACCAGGAACCCACCAAATACGTTCACCGCTGCCAGCGCAACCGCAAGCGTGCCCATGGTCTTGCCCAGCGGTGTCACGGTGAGCGCTGCCGCGAGCATGGCGCCAACGATGACGATGGCCGAAATGGCGTTGGTCACGGCCATCAGGGGAGTGTGCAGCGCCGGTGTCACGTTCCAGACCACGTGGTAGCCAACGTAGATGGCCAGCACGAAAATGATCAGGTTGTAGATACCGTGAGAGATCAGCATGTCTTCCATTGTCGTTGTCCTCAGCCGTTCTTGCGCACGATCTGCCCATCGCGGCACATCAGGCATGCCGCGACGATGTCGTCTTCCAGATTGATGGTGAACTGCCCGTCCTTGTCGAACAGCAGCTTCATGAAGTCCAGCAGGTTGCGTGCATACAGGGCCGAAGCATCGGCGCCGACCTGCGCCGGAAGGTTGGTCGGGCCGACGATGGTCACGCCGTTGTGCACCACGATCTGATCGGCCACGGTCAGCGGGCAGTTGCCGCCTTGCAGCGCCGCCAGGTCGATGACCACCGAGCCCGGCTTCATCTGCGCAACTGTCTCCGCACCAAGCAGCGTGGGTGCCTTGCGGCCGGGAATCAGCGCGGTAGTGATGACGATGTCAGCCTGTTTGGCGCGCTCGTGGACCGCTTGCGCCTGACGCTGCATCCAGCTGGCAGGCATGGGTCGGGCGTAGCCGCCGGTACCGACGGCGCATTCACGTTCCTCGTCGGTTTCATACGGCACGTCGAGAAACTTCGCGCCCAGCGATTCGATCTGCTCCTTGACCGCCGGTCGCACGTCAGAGGCTTCGATCACCGCGCCCAGGCGCTTGGCCGTGGCGATAGCCTGCAAGCCCGCCACGCCAGCGCCCAGAATCAGCACGCGAGCCGCTTTGACGGTACCGGCCGCAGTCATCAGCATCGGCATGAAGCGTGGATAGTGGTGAGCGGCCAGCAACACCGACTTGTAGCCGGCGATGTTGGCCTGTGAAGACAGCACGTCCAGGCTCTGTGCACGTGAAGTGCGAGGGGCCGCCTCCAGGGCAAAGGCACTGATGCCTCGCTCGGCCATCTTGGCGATCAACGCGTTGTTGAACGGGTTGAGCATGCCCAGCAGCACTGTACCGGTAGGCATTTGCAGCAACTCTGCGTCGTTGGGCGCGTTGACCTTTAGCACCAGTTGCGTGGCAAACGCCTGGGCAGCGCTGCCAATGGTTGCGCCAGCGGCCTGATAGGCATCGTCGGTCACGCTCGCGAGAACCCCTGCACCGCTTTCAACCGTCACCGCATGGCCCTGAGCAACCAGCTTCTTGATGGTCTCCGGGGTAGCGGCTACACGTGTTTCGCCCTGCTGCGTTTCGAGAGGAACACCAATGTGCACGTTGTATCTCCTGCTGGATCTTCTTTCTGGTCGTACCCATGCACTGGCCGTGGCGCATTGTGCCAGGGCGCCATAAGCGCGATACCGCCTGAAAGCGGCGGGCCGCGGCATTTTGCAGGCCCCGACGAGCGGCTTCAACCCGTTATGGAGCGATACGCCCAGGGCACTACAAGTCACGCTGTGACCGAATGTCGCGCTAATACCGCTTCAAGCCCTCTGGTACGGGCATTACAGGCGGAGCAGCAGGGCTCGAAATATTTTGCGAAATATTTATTGGCTACGCGCGGTGGCGCGTCAAAAACACGCCATATGCAGGCCTCACAATGGCTTGAGCGGAAAAACGGCCGTTTTCACAAGGTTTCATCAACGCGCCATAAACGTATATCTGTAGGTTCCTACCGATCACCACTACCGGCTTTCAGGCAGTGCATGCGGGGGTTGGTGATAATTCTCTGCCTGCTGCATCAACCAGTCGCGAAAGATCCGCAGCGCCGCCAGCTCGCGATGCCTTTCCGGCACGGCCAGGTAGTAAGCCTTGGGGCTGCGCAACTCATGGGCATTGGCAACGACCAGGCTGCCCTCGCGCAACTCGCGCTGGATCAGGAAAGGAGGAATCAGCGCGAGCCCCATTTCGTGCACCGCAGCCTGTGCCAGCATGGAGAATAGTTCATAGCGCGGCCCGCCGAGGTCACGGGACACGTTCAACTCAAGGCTGGCAAACCATTGCCGCCATGCATAGGGACGTGTGCTTTGCTGCAACAGTGCAAGCTCGGCAATGCGTGCCGGCGCCAGCGCAGGCTGCCCTTCCAGCAAGGCCGGGCTGCAGACCGGGACAGGGTGCTCCTCCATCAGCCTGCTGGTCTGCGTCCCCGGCCACTCACCATCGCCAAAGTAGATCGCCGCGTCGAAGTCGGTGTCGGCAAACAGGAAAGGTCGTGTTCGGTTGGTCAGGTTGACCGTGATCTGCGGGTGATGCCGCTGGAAGTCCTTCAGGCGCGGCAACAGCCACTGCGTACCGAAGGTCGGCACCACGGCCAACTCCAGGGTGCTGGCGCCTTGCTGCCCCATCACCGCCAGTGTCTCGCGCTCCACGGCATCGAGTTGCGCGGCCACCCGGCGGCTGTATGAAAGCCCAGCCTCGGTAAGCTTCACGCCACGCTTGGAACGCCGGAACAGGCGCACGTCGAGAAATTCCTCGAGGTTGGCGATCTGTCGACACACTGCACCCTGGGTCAGGAACAGCTCCGTGGCCGCTTTGGTAAAGCTCTCATGGCGTGCCGCCGCTTCGAAGCAGATCAGTGCCGCGGTACTGGGAATTCGTCTGCGCATGTAACTGTTCCTCACTCCCCTGCCGGCTGTTCTGGCCGGGGCATGTTCACGGAGTGAGAAATTATCACAAGCTCATGCTTAATCCTCCTTTGCTCGCCATAGCATGGACGCCTACTCTCATGTCATACAGCTTTCCCGAGGACGCGCACATGGCAAGCTTCAACTGGATCGACCCACTGCTGCTGGACCAACAACTCACGCAGGAAGAGCGCATGGTGCGCGACTCTGCCGAGCAATACGCTCAAGGCAAACTGATGCCGCGAGTGCTGGAGGCGTTTCGCCACGAAACCACCGACCCTGCCATCTTTCGCGAGATGGGCGAGATGGGCCTGCTCGGCGCGACCATCCCCGAAGAGTTCGGCGGCAGTGGCCTGAACTACGTGTGCTACGGCCTTATCGCCCGTGAGGTCGAGCGGGTGGACTCTGGCTATCGTTCGATGATGAGCGTGCAGTCGTCGTTGGTCATGGTGCCGATCAATGAATTCGGAACTCAGGCGCAAAAGCAGAAATACCTTCCCAAATTGGCCAGCGGTGAGTGGATCGGCTGCTTCGGCCTGACCGAGCCCGACCATGGCTCGGATCCTGGGGCGATGGTCACGCGGGCGCGCAAGGTCGAAGGCGGCTACCGCATGAGCGGTAGCAAGATGTGGATCACCAACAGCCCGATTGCCGACGTATTCGTGGTGTGGGCCAAGGACGATGCGGGAGATATCCGCGGCTTCATTCTGGAAAAAGGCTGGGCCGGGCTCAGTGCACCTGCGATCCACGGCAAGGTCGGGCTGCGCGCATCCATCACCGGCGAGATCGTCATGGACAACGTGTTCGTGCCGGAAGAAAACATGTTTCCCGATGTGCGTGGCCTCAAAGGTCCCTTCACGTGCCTCAATTCGGCGCGCTATGGCATTTCTTGGGGGGCGCTCGGCGCTGCCGAGTTCTGCTGGCACACTGCCCGGCAGTACACTCTGGATCGCCAGCAATTCGGTCGGCCATTGGCAGCCACCCAGCTCATCCAGAAAAAGCTGGCTGACATGCAGACCGAGATCACCCTGGCCCTGCAAGGCTGCCTGCGTTTGGGTCGCATGAAGGATGAAGGCACGGCGGCGGTAGAGATCACCTCGATCATGAAGCGCAACTCCTGCGGCAAGTCCCTGGATATCGCGCGCATGGCCAGGGACATGCTGGGCGGCAACGGTATTTCCGATGAATTCGGCGTGGCCCGTCATCTGGTCAATCTGGAAGTGGTCAATACCTATGAGGGTACTCACGACGTGCACGCCTTGATCCTGGGGCGGGCGCAAACCGGCCTGCAAGCCTTCTATTGATAGGAGGTTGTCATGGGCGCCCTTTCGCATCTGCGTGTTCTCGACCTGTCGCGGGTACTCGCCGGGCCATGGGCCGGGCAAATCCTGGCCGACCTCGGCGCCGAGGTCATCAAGGTCGAACGCCCGGGCCGCGGTGACGACACCCGGGCCTGGGGGCCACCGTTCCTTGCTGATCAAGCAGGTAACAGCACGGGTGAAGCGGCCTATTACCTGGCGGCCAACCGCAACAAGCGTTCGGTCACCATCGACTTCACGCGGCCCGAAGGGCAGCAGTTGGTGCGCGATCTCGCTGCCGGCTCCGACATTCTCATCGAGAACTTCAAAGTAGGCGGGCTCGCCGCCTACGGCCTGGACTACGCATCACTCAGCGCTGTGAACCCGCAATTGATCTACTGCTCCATCACTGGTTTCGGTCAGACCGGCCCCTATGCAGCGCGCCCCGGTTATGACTTTATGGTGCAAGGCATGGGTGGCCTGATGAGCCTCACCGGCAAAGCGGACGGCGAACCCGGAGCCGGGCCTGCCAAGGTGGGCGTGGCCCTGACCGATATCCTCACCGGCCTGTACTCAACCGTTGCCATGCTGGCCGCGCTGGCGCATCGCGACAAGGGCGGCGGCGGACAACAGATCGACATGGCCCTGCTGGATGTGCAAGTAGCCTGCCTGGCCAACCAAGCGATGAACTACCTCACGACAGGGGTGGCGCCTGAGCGTCTGGGCAATGCCCATCCGAACATCGTGCCTTACCAGGATTTCCCCACGGCCGATGGCGACTTCATCCTGACCGTGGGCAACGATAGCCAATTCGCCAAGTTCGCGCGGGTGGCGGGTCACCCGGAATGGGCAAGCGACCCCCGATTCGCTTCCAATCAGCAGAGAGTCGTCAACCGCAAGCAACTGATTCCTCTCATCCGGCAATCGACCGTGTTCAAGACCACCGAGCAGTGGGTGGCCGAGCTGGAAGTTGCCGGTGTGCCCTGCGGGCCTATAAACGACCTGTCACAGGTATTTGCCGACCCTCAGGTAGTGGCCAGGGAGCTTGCGATCCATATGCAGCATCCGCTGGCCGGCACCGTACCGACGGTTGCCAGTCCCCTGCGGCTCAGTGCCAGCCCTGTGGAGTATCGGCATGCGCCGCCTTTGCTGGGCGAACACACCAGGGAAGTACTGCAACAGTTGCTGAACATGGACGCCCTTACCTATGACCAGCTTCACGCTGCAGGTGTGGTGTAGCCGTTCTCCTTATAGAGAAGAGCGCTTGGAAGTGGGGTTATGACGGTTTTTGAAATTGGGGGTTGACGGCAGATCTGGAGTGTCTATAATTCGCCCCACTTCCGGCGCAGCCGAGACGATAAACTCTTTGTTAATCAATGGGTTGGCCGTTTCGGAGAGTTCGAAAGGGTTTCGATCTTGAAGGTCGGAAGCGGTGAAAAAGGCAGTTGACAGCGGTTTGAAACGCTGTAGAATTCGCCTCCCGCTGACGAGTGATCGAAGCGAGTCAAGTGTTTGAAGTTGTTCAGGTTTCTGGCCAAATACTTCAAAATAAATGCTTGACAGGATGTGAGGCTAGCGTAGAATGCGCGCCTCGGTTGAGACGAAAGAATCAACCCACCGCTCT
>NZ_JACYUL010000005.1:0-480567 GCF_014841705.1 Pseudomonas sp. CFBP 8770 | reverse complement strand
ACTCAACCGTTCGATTCCTGTGAGGCGGGTATTTCACCAAATCTGGAAGCCTTTTTCAGAGTTTCCCTAGAGTCCAGAGATACGGCAGTTGTAGGGTTAGAAACCTTCGTCTCTAAGATTTGAAGGTTCCTTTGCAGAAGCGCCCGCAGATTTACGGCATGGATTTGGATCGCCTCTATTTCATAGGTTGGCCCATTGCACTGGCGGAGAAGCTGTTCGACAGCACCTTGGTACCTCTGCTGTAGGGCGTTCAATGCAGCCAGGCGTTTCTCATAGGTCACGTCAAAGACCTTGCGCACTTCTCCGTAAAAGTCCTGAGGTAGCGACTGCTGGCACAGGGGGCACTGGTCTTTCGCATGTGACTCAAATTTGAGTGCGTGTTTCACCCAATCTGAGTTACCAAATTCCTGTATCAGAGCCGAAAGGTAGGAATCTCCGCTACCTGAAATTACCTCTACTAAGATCAGGTCTGCTTCAATTTCACCGCCTGTAAATTTTATCGAAGGTATAGCCGGGAGCACGACATCACTTGCTCCGTGAAGGGCTGCGGCCTCAGCACGTAGAGCGTCAGGCGTATCCGTCGTGGGCGCTAATGCCACCTGTGCGACTGCATCAAGCACTCGTTCCTTAGTATTAAGGCGATTGAAGCAGTAAGCGAGTGGGCTGTTGTCAAAAGGAGTCTTGTGCTTCCAGATACTGTCTTTAAGCTTGTCTTTGGCTAGCTCCTGAGCTGCCTTAGCCTCTTTGCCTGCCATCATGTGAGCATCGAGGGTACCGGTAAGTAAGTTGATAGCCGCTTCGGCGTCAGCTATGGCTTTCTCCGCTTCAATATTTTCCTCGTTCAGTGTGAATACACCTGGTTGAGAGGCTTCCTCGTGGAAATTTTTCTCCATGAAGCTGTGGTTGTAAACGAGGATTTCCCGCTCTTTGACCGGTTCGAGCTGGCACTCACTGAACTTCGTATCCGCCGGCGCTTGTAGATAGTTACCGATCGTTGTTTTGCCGGTACCGTTCTGACCGTAAAATACGCTGACCCGCTTCAGGGGCCCAACGCTAACAACGGAGGTGGGGGAATAACTAGACACGTTACGAAGTAAAATTCTGTTTAGCACGGGCTTTCCTTAGCGGGGGATGCATACCACCGGAGTGTAATGCCAGACTGGTTGGTTGCACAGTGCCACCAGTCAAATGTGGCCCAGCTCATTTGTAACCTTTACGCGCTGTTCCTGGCCCTGGATTCGATAATTAGCTGTGCAAACTGAGCCAAATCCCGCACGGGCCCCCTACCCGACCTGTCCAAATGGAATCCCAGCATCCCCACTGCCCTGGGCCCATCTTGATCGCACTCCAGCGAGTCACCCACCATCGCGATCTGGTCATGCTGATCGTCGAGATGGACTGGTAGATCACGGCGTCCGGCTTCATCGCACCGACCTTGAGTAATTGCCTGAAAGGATGACGCTTGCTTCGGAGGTCGACCAGGGTGCCAAAGGCGTCAAAGACAACAGCTGAAATCATGGGTTTACCTAATGAGTTCGCAAAGGCCAAACCGTTGGAAGCAGTTACCGTGGGGTAGCATATGACCATACCGTCCCCACAGGATTTGTCGATTGGGGCAATCATTAGGACTTGAGCACCCTACCTCCCGCTAACGCACAGCAGACGTCGTAAGCAGCTGCCTGCCCACTGAAGATGGTCGATAGTTCTAAAGGACGAGTCCCTTTGCGAAATGCTCCACGACAAAATCGACAAACACCCTTACTTTCGGAGCCATCTGCCGGCTGCCATCCGATGCGGGCCAAGAGGTCTTGAGATGAGCCGAGAGTCCGCGAGATTGCCGACACGTATCGCCACGCCGATGCCCTGCTCGATGATGTCCGAGAACTGGTCACCCAATCGCAGATCGATCGCAAGGGTCGGATATCGCTCGCGAAATGAAGGCAATGCTGGGGCGCAGAAACAGATCGCTCCAAACTCAAAAGCGATTGCTATGACAAGCTCGCGGCGTTTGGTGCGTCAATGAAAGTGCGTTTTCCTCTATGACATCCCCAAGCCTTCACGCCCCAGGCGCGAGTAATCGGGAGAGAGGCTGCAAGCTACGGCCACCGAACCAAGCCCAGTTCCTTGAGCCGTAACGCCATGGCCGAGTCAGACACCCCAAACTGCGCTGCCAGCGAAACAACATTCAGATTATTGAAACGTTGGCATCGGGCTAGTGCAAGCTCCCGCTCCAAGGAGTCTGCAGAGGCGTACAGCAATCCCTCGATGTTGTGGGGATCAAGGTGGTAGGCGACCGTATCATTGAAGTGCAGGCGGTCACCGCACAGGAATTGGCGTCTGAAACGATCAGCAACCAGCTTCGCCGGCATCAGGAAGCAAGCACCGAAAAAATCTGCTTCGCGCTCCTCACGGTTGCTCGGCCCGCTTACAGGGCGGCCATCTAGAGCCCGATCCCTATGCATGACTTCACCCTGATGCAGAACGAGGTGCCCGATCTCATGCGCCCCAGTGAAGAGCTTTACCGTCGACGAGAATTCCTGAGAGATGGCGGTGCGATTGGCCTGGCGGTCGATCAAACCCGCGATTTTGGGGCCTGAACCACCTCGGATGAACTTGGGATCACCGAGGTCGGGAAACTCACGATACTCAAAGCCGTAGGCTAGTGCTGCCTTCCTCGGATCACGCGCCTGAAGTGGAGTAATTTCCCGATGCCACCACAGATGGTATCATTGTCCCCATCTGTGCCGGGCAGCGCCTCCGCGGCTTGGCTTCCAAATCGACTCACGGGCAATTACGCATGGTTATGTCGCACCAGACCTCGGTCGCACATGAGAGTCAGTTGGGATCTTAACTCAATCGGGGATCCGCTTTGTCGTCCGCACTGCAGCCTCTGGCTCAACACATTTCCTGCTTGGCGCAACGACTTCGAGGGCCCCGCGATACCAGACGACTGCAGGCTCACGTCCTGCTCGGTCTATCCGTGTCTCGAATTGCTTTGACTCGTGGAGGATCTGTCGCCAACTGCTATAGCCATACCGTTTCGGAGTTTGTTCCGGGTAGCAACTGGCGATCCAGCGAATGGCACAACCCAGGTGAGTCCAACCGCCCTCGGCAAACTTCGCCTCAGCCTCTTTCAAGCAGGCATATATGCCGTGATCTGAGCCATCCACCGATCCATGGATCGACCCGGCATCGAATATCGCCTGAGCGGCTGGGCTTTGGAGCCACAAGGCCAAGGTCTCTTGAGCCTCATTCATGCCCTTGGCCCAGTCTCGTAGGTTCAGGTAGTGCTGATGAATGGTCTTATAGCTTTCCTCTAGGAACTCATCTGCTGTCGAGCAGCCATCCACTGACCAGAGATCGAACCGGTCAATAAAGTGATGAACCAGCTGATTGCGCAGACCTACCAGCTCCCGCAGGGCAACCTTCGTCATCTCATAGTTTTCAGATGGCATCTGAAGCTCGTGCCGATAGCTGAACCAGGTCTGGTCGTCCGTTTCGACTTGCGCTGACTGCGGTCGATCACCAACCACAGGCGAGGTTATATAGGTATCGGTCAGCATCCCCATCAGTGTGCCCAGGGTCTTCTGCTGAACAGCATTCGCCATCTTCTCTCGGATAGCTTCAAGTTGATCTAACGGGCCACTCACCTCGTGACGGGAGACCATGGCTTTCAGCAGCTTTTCGTACTGCTGTAATTGCAGGAGGCAGCGCCCAAGTTTGCGCTGCACCTCCCATTGAAGGCGGGGCAAAATATCTGAAGGGGTGGCGGCGTCATCCATGAATAGCGACTCAATCATCAACAGTGGGCAGAACTGGTGCGGTGAGTCTGAATCATATTTTGGTGCTCATAAAGCTTGATTTGTTTCGTAGAGCATGCCCTTTTCAGCGATGCAGGTATCGATCCTTCCCGACCACTTTTGGCGCCCTCCAACGGCCCTTATGGCACGGATCAGATGCATAAGTGCCACCCATTAACGCCAAGGTTTCAGCGCCTCCAAACCGCTATGCCTGTCGGCCGAGCTCCAGCAATTCAAGTCCGATCTTCCACAGCACAACACCCGCGATGAAGGCCGACGGCAAGTGCCCCCTACTGCAACTACTGGTCAAATGGTCAGCCTGCTCCAGCCATAAGGTTGGCGAGGCTGCAAGGAAAAACCCGTGGACGTCAGACCAATTAGGCATAGTCGAACTCCCAGCATAGCTCTACTCTCCCGGCCGGCGTTCCACTCCAAGCCGAGCGCTTGATGCGCATGTCGAGAACGTAGTGACCATTTTGACTAGGCAGCCACGAAGCGGGGGGAGACTACATGAGCGATCAGATGATCCAAGACAACACTGAAATAACGTACTTCATTGACGAATCTGGCAATACGGGCGATCTAATTCTAGGGGGCGAAACCCTGAGTTACGGCGGGCAGCCCTACGTTGGACTGGGATGCCTTGGCATCAAAGATCTAACGCAGTTCGAGGCTGACATCAGCGCACTGAAGCTCAAGCATCGGATACAAAGCAATGATCTGAAATCGACGAACATCTACAAAAGTAAGCCAGCCTTCATACTTGACCTAGTAAAGTTGATTGCGAACAACAAAACTCCATTTCTCATCGAGCTGGTGGAGAAGAAATTCTTTGTTGCGACCAACCTAGCTCACTACCTTGTATGGCCACCTTATTTTTCCGGCCCTGATAGGCGAAATAGCAGGCCTTTCCGGACTCAAACCGGGTTGCGTTGGAGACGACTATTACGATTTCGTGGTGCAGCACTTCGCCCAGCTGTATAGCTTGGACAAAACATAATTCTGGGCAAGGTACTCTTGTTCCAAACGGATAATGCTTTGCGCAGATTTGATAAGCGACTCAAACAGCAGGCGCTCCTCCGACAATAAACCCACAGCAGGAAGGTTCGTTGAGCGCGGCTCCTCCACGGAAAAATCCATGTGCGCCATTAAGGTTTCGTGATCCATCATCAAGGCCGTAATCCCTGGCAGTGCCTGCCTGGCGTGAGCAAGGATAGTCAGCCCCCAGCTGTCGATGTCTCCCCAATATGCTATATCCCGCTCGGCGAGCCATGGAGCCATACGCCATTGGGTGTTCCGGCCGCCGCCAAAGATGGCGACCGTGTCTGGAAGTTCGGGCAAGGCGTAGCCGGGCTTGGTGTTCTCTACGACCAACACCCTGCGACCAGGTAATGGTCGTGCCAAAAACTCTTCGAGGGGAATCTGTAATACTGAGAAGCCACCCATTTGCTGCCTAAGTTCTGGACACAAGGGTCGAATATAGAGCCAGTTGCTCGGGGTTTGCAGGCAGCCGAGCCAGGCCTCCAGCCCACCGGCTTCACACAGTGCCCCATTGTGGATGACATCAAGCAAGGTGGTCAGCAGAGGTGTGTGCGTTTCCAGAAATTTGGTATCAATCCCTTGTACAGGCACCCCACGCAGGTAACACCCATCCCCCATACCCTGACGCAACTGTGGCAGCACCTTCGCCATCTGCTGGGCAGCACGATGACTCATTTGCTCGACTACAAGAATCTGACCAATGAGGGTGTCATACAGATTTCGATCCACTGCCAGAAGGGGTTCCATGAGTGCCGCCCAGATCTGAGAACGCTGGACGGCTGCCGGCCCGATGGCTTCAATCAACTCTTTAACATTCGAAAGATCAAGCCG
This sequence comes from Pseudomonas sp. CFBP 8770, assembly GCF_014841705.1. NCBI lineage: Bacteria > Pseudomonadati > Pseudomonadota > Gammaproteobacteria > Pseudomonadales > Pseudomonadaceae > Pseudomonas > Pseudomonas sp. CFBP 8770. Next base: position 474,895 of record NZ_JACYUL010000005.1, on the reverse strand, counting down.
CTCCGGTACCTCGACATCTCCCACCACTCGATACCTGCGGGTTACCCACTTAACCTGATCTGGCTTGCTCCATTGCCGCCAGGCGTTGACCCAGTTGTGGAAGTGGTCAATGTCCATCAATGCATCGCCAGCCGCTGGTGGCTTAAGCGGCAAGCTGATCGGAAAGCGCCGCGTGCCCAGCAGGCGCCCCCGTAGATTGGTTGCGTTATTCCACTCAAGGCGCTCGACCTCGCGCATGACCTCGGTCGGCAAACGCCCCCAACTGCGCATTAGCGTTGCTCCATCTGAATGCCCAGGCCTTCAGCGACCCCGGCCAATTGAGTTTGCTTGGCTTCCCGGCGTTCAGCGCTTTGCTGGTCGAGTTGATCCCAAGTGATCTGGCTCAGGCGACTTTCATGGCCATCGATCTTACGCTCGGCGATGATCAGAGAGCGGGCTGAATCACGAGCCAGGTTCAGGTTCTTGTAGGGTGTAATCAAGTTGACGTGAATTTTAAGCTCACGGAACACCCGCAGCACGCGGCGACTCACCTTATCGGCAGTGTTGGAAAAGGCTTCATCCAGGAACACGGTGCAATACATTGGGTGCGGAGCACCATCTGGGGTCAACACATAGGCCAAGCTTGCGGCCACGATGATGCCGGCAAACGACTCCTTCTCCCCACCGGACTTGCCTGAAGATGAGCGAAGCACATCACGCACGGCGCCGGTTTCCTTCACGATTTCGTTGGCATAGAACGTCATGCGGTAGCGCGAATCCAAGAGGCGTTGACTCTCCAGGTTAATGGCGGTGGCTGAATTGGTAGCCTTTTCCAGCTTGCTGATCAGACTGCAAAGCTCGCGGAACCGAGCCTCGTGATCACCGCTTGAGGCATGTTTAAGAACCGAGCCCAGTAAGGCTGTGAATTCTTTGACATGCGTGTAGTGTTCATCCTCATGTTTCAGCCGCAGGAACGTGCCGTGGTTGAACTCAGTACGCTCCAGCACTTCGTTGATGGTGGCGATACGATCCTGAATGTCCTCACGCTCGTCATCAATGGCCCGTTGCATGCGGCCCAGGGACTGGGTGGTATTGTTGTTTAGACGCTGCTGGAAGCGCTCAACCAGATCGGGCAGACCCTCGTTATTAAGCTTGTCGAGGTAGTCGATGTAATCCTGGCGACCCTCGATAGTCGTCAACCAGTCGTTGGCAACCAACGGCCACTTTGTCTTGAAGCTGTTGATGATCGCGATCATGCGACCGTTGTAGTGATTCGCTCGTTTGCCAATCGAGTTCAATGCATCATCTAGGAACTCTCGCTGGGTCTTCTCCAGTTGATTGAGTTTATCCAGATGTTCCAAGGTAAGAATGCCAACACGCAGGGACAATGACTGGCGCACAGCGTCTGCCAAGCCTGCACTGGCAGCAAGGGCTGAGACCTGACGACTTTTGTTGGCCTGCCGGATCTCCAACTCGAACCCACCGACCGCTCTGGCATTTTGGTTTTGCGCAGTGCGGATTTCCTGGAGCTCTTTTTTAGCCAGTTCAACCAGCGCCTTGGCCTTACTCAGATCGCTGTCCGGAGCATTGAGGGCCGCAAGGTCGTTCTTTAGGGTGTCCAGGTGTTGCTTTGCCAAGGTGACGTCAATTTGATCCCACAGGGTTTGAGCCACACGTTCCCAGATGGCCTCAGAGGCCACCAGGATGTCCATTTCCTGACGTTTTACAGATTCATCGGATCGGGCGGAATCGAGGCCTTCCCGCAGGCGCTCCCCCTCTTCCTGGAGTGCCGCCAGTCGGCTGAGGTTGTTGAATCCGAGGTACCAGTTCTGTTTATCGTCGACGCGTATCCCGTCCTTCTTCTCAAAACGCCCCTTTTCCATGTGCACCAGGCCCTCGCGGGTCATGGAGTAAGGGGTATCATTGAGCACTTCTGTGGAATCCACACAGTGCAGGTCGAAACGCGCCAGATGGCGCTTTAGCCAGTCGCGATACGGATGTTCTTTCCATTCTAGTTTGCGTAGGAACCCGTCGCCGAGGAACTCCGGGTTGCGCTCGGTCTTGCTGACAACCTGGACACGAACATGCAGGCCGGTGTGTCGGCCGTTTACCCAGCCGATAACCATGCGGAACTTGTCTTCGGGCACCAGCAACGTTGTCCGGTGGCCCCCAAGCGCCCGCTCAATAGCACCGCGCCAACGCGCTTCGGTACTGCGCACGTCGAGCAGCTCACCGATAAATACGACGCCATCTTTGTTGAGTTGCAGGCTGTCAACCATTTCGTCCCGCAGGCGCTGAAACGCGGCGTCAATGTTGGAGTGGGGCCGCTTCTCAATTTCACTGATCTGGGCCTGCAGGTTCTTTATCTGTTGGGTAATGCCCGAGAGAGCGCCACGCGACTCGCCGAAAGCATTCTTCGCATCGTCAATCTGAGCGGGTAAATCTACCAGGACAGCTTTGGCCGAAGCGATGTTGTCCCGCACGGCGCTCGCGGTAAGCGTTTCAGCAAGCCCAAGATCACGAGTGTCCTTCTGGTAGTCATGGGCCTTATTGGTCGTGGTCTGGAAGCCCCTCTCCGCATCCTCAACCTCACGCCGCAGGCTATCAAGGCGATCACCGCCCTGCTGCTGGTAGGCGTGTAAAAGCGAGGTTACACGCTCCTCATTCTGCGACACCGATTCAGCCAAACGCTTACCGTCCGACGTCAGGTCATCCAGCGAGCGATCCAGATCTTCACAGCGCAGTCCCCAGAGTCGGTTGCCCTGCTCACCGAAGAATGCAGTCAACCCAGCGGCCTCTGAATTGACCTGCCCTTGCTCCTCCAAGGAACTCTCATAGTTCCGGTTATGGTCTGGCAGGATGCTCAGCACCTCCTTTTGCTGCTTAGCTGTATCCAGCTCATTGTGGACGGCGATCAGATCGTCGAATTCCTTAACAACCCCAGTAGCCAGATCGCGAACTTTGCTTGGCTCCAGCACCAGTTCACGGATCAGCGCTGTCAGGTCATCAATCTTCTTCAGACCCAATGCACGCTGCAGTAGCGCCGGCGCATTGGAGTTTTCCATGCGTAGCAGCCTAGTGAAATACTCTTGGTACGCAGAAAAACTGTTGTCGAAGTGCTTAAGCATTGGGTCGTCATCGACATACTGCTTGAGCTGGCGCACGTTGTTGGAACCAAACTGCTGCAGGAGCACTTCCAGACTGACATTCCGCTTACCTACCAGGTAGAAACGCTTGAGGTCAGTCATGGAGGCGCCGGCCTGGCGAATCCAGAACATGGAAACCAACGTTATCTCGGAGCCATCGTCGGCCCGGTATAGGGCACGCAAGGCGGTCATGGTGGCGCCATCGCGCTTCATCAGGTTGAGGGTTTGAGAACCGTCGTGGGCTGTCCCGTAATTGCCGCGAATATAGGACATCAGGTTGCGATCTGAACGATCACCTTGCGAGGCTGCGATGTTGAATGACGTTTGCCCAGGCCGGTTGAGCAGTGCCATGTGCGCATCGATGAGCGTCGACTTACCCGCACCGTTATCACCGGTGATCAGGGTGCCTTCAGGGTCGATCACTGCCGTGTGTAACCCGTGGAAGGAACCCCAGTTGTAAGCCGAGATCTCCGCTAGGCGGATCTGCCCTGTAGAGAATAGATCGCCAAAGCTGGTATTGGTCGTGTCAGACATCGTCTTCTACCTCCTGTTGACCCATCACACTCCCCCGTTCGGCAAGCAGCTGGTACTCGCTTAGCAGGGTATTCAGGAAGTCGGCATTGACCACGTACCGAATGACCGGGGTGATTTCCAATCGCTCACCGTCGCCGCGCACATTCGCCAACAGGCGCTTTTCGCGCAGCTTAGCTATAGAGCCATTGAGGGTCTTGCGCTCAAGAGCGCTGCTGTTGGTGAGCTTCAAGAAAGGGGTCATGAGTTCGGCGATGGTGTCGACATCGATCATCACCTTGTTCTCACCAATGACTTCCCGCTCCTGGTAGTACTTGCGCAACACCAGCAGCACCAAGGTGTCGTAAAGCGGCATAGTGCGTTTTCCAACTAGGCTTGAGCCATCCTCGTCTGTCAGATCCTCGAACTCGGATTCGCTCAAGTCCTGCTCGAGAAGGATAGCAATGCCTGCTTTCTGGTCTAGCGTCATACACAGCAACATGTTGGCCAGATGAGCGGCGATGAGTGCTCGGTGCTGGCAGAGCGCTTCAAAAGCCAAGCGTTTCTTTTCCGCCCGCACAACACCCGTGTTCAATAGCAGCCTCAGGGCCCGACGAGCCTCCGCTGGCATGATGTCGTGGACAACCTGTGATTCAGGTTGGACGGCCACTTCGTCAAGTTCGCCGGGCTCCTCCTGCTTTGCCAGTCCTTCTTCCCGGTGTCCTGTATCGGCCAGGGCAGTGACTGTCACCTGGCGGTAAGTGTCGAAGAGCGACGGTGCCAAAGCATCGTTGTTTTGGTCTTCACGGTTCATAGGGGGAGGCTCTCTAAATTCTCCGGGAACTGGTCGGCGCTCAGGAGTAGCACGGGAATTTTGGCACGTATGGTCTGACCTTGTCGGTCAGCGACCACCAGATGCTCGACGCCTTCAAGGGAAACCGCTTCAATGGCTTTAGCGATGCGGACAAGGGCGACCAACTCCTCAAGCCCGCCCTGAATAGGGCGCAACTCGGCGATCTGAGCCAGGCTCATCGGCCCTTGGCTTTCCAGCAGGTCGCGCATGGCTTCGGCCACCTCCTGGATCTGCACAGCCTCTAAACACTCAAGAATGGTGTCACTCACAGTGGTCTGGTTACTTTGCGGAACCACCTTGCTGGTATCCAGGCTGGCTTGCGGTTGCATCAGTCGAATGCTCGATGGCGAGCTAACCGAGAATGGCCCGCTGGCTACATGTACCTTTAGTGAGGTGCGTGGGCCAATGTCTTGATCCTTAAAGGTGACTGCCAGTTTTTCCAGTTGGCGCAACACCTGCTCGACTGCCCTGCGTTCGCTCTGAGCACCAGCCTCGACAAATGCCCTGAGGCTTTCCTGGGTGCGGCGACGTATCGAAATTACCCGCTGACTTTCGCTACTCAGCTCACGCACCAGATGTGTGAGAAAACGGATTTCTTGTGCATTCAGGTGGGATCTGGCAGTCGGACGATTCAAAATTGACCGGATTTGCTCACGGAATTCTACGCTCCTGTTCTCGTCGCAGAGGAGCCTGAAAAAGCCGTCAAACGCCTGACCAGCGTCTGTCTGCAAAAGTGCATCTTCATTATCCAGAAGGTTCTGGATGACCAGACCACGACCGCCTTCCGATTCGATCATCTGAACACGGATGCTTTGGTCAAGTTGACGGATGTCATCCTCAACCCGGCGAAAATCACCGGTTAGCCCGGAGGCCATCTGGTAGACACCGCGTACTCGCTCACGCTGTTCTGCACTGGATAGCTCGGGCACGATGCCTGCTTCCAGCCGCATGACTTCTTCACTCAGTTCTGCCATCCGTTCACGCAGTACGAGCAAACGCTCTTCGGCACTCGGGTTGAGAGCGACTGCTAGGTCTCGTACAGCGTCTTGGACTCGGCGTAGGTGGGTGGCAGATGTTGTGGTATCCCTGCTCTCAAGACCCTCGACAAATCGCAGTGCCTGATGAAAGGCGTCAGTACGGGTCAGGTTGTCATCATGCTCACGCATCCAGCCGGCATGGATCCAGTTGCGCAGGTGCGAGTTGGCGTTGTCTTGCATGCCATACGCTCCCTGCCAGGTCGGCAACTCCGCCTCAAGTGCGGCTTTTGCACGTGCGAACAACACCTCTTGTTCGTCAGCAAACAGGCTGTCGATGAACGCCAGGATAATCGGTGCCGAATCTGCACGCAGCAAGCGCCAGGCAAACTGTTCACTATGCAAACGACGATAACGCGCTTGCTTCTCGTACAAACTCATCGCGCCTCTCTAATAGTAGTGAGCTGCAGCATCTATGCTCGTGGCGAGACGAACCTGGTATCCGATGCTGAGACCTCAATCCTAAAGGATTACAAACCCATCTCAATATGCCGTTCCCGGACGCTTACGTTCAGGGCCTCACCCCTAGGGCTGATAGTCTGGTTCAGACCCTGATGTACAAGGCCGCCGTCGCGTATTGCCGATCCTGACCTCCATCTAAGCCAATATAAGCCATATCATGTCGCTCGGGTGTTAAGGGGCTACGGGCGTCGTGAGCTTCATTTTTGAAGAGTGGCGACACGTCGAACCTACATGAAGACAGAAGAGGCTGACCAGGTTTCGGAAGCCCCAAGGGGCCCCGTACCTGTTCAGAAACGTATAGAAACGCCAATGGGAGATTTCATTAAGGCGGAGAAATGCCTACGAGATTTGCTACAAACTGTAGAAACGCATCAGGCTTCTTCCAATAATTTGCAAATCGATGATTAGAAGTCTATATAAATCAACGAAATAGACGATTCTATTCCTTTCGCAAACGTATCAGCTACGCCGGCCTCAGCTCCAACAATCAAAAAGACCTCACTGTCCTGATCGACTCTGACAACGCACCAGCTGCAATGGTTGAAGGTCCTTTCGAAGATATAGCCAAGGACGGTGTCGCCAGCGTCAAGCGCATCCATCGACGGTGACTAGACTGCCCCGGGGCTTGGTGGCTGCAAGAAAGTTCTGATAGATCACTCGATTCAGCTGATTCATCAGTCGCGGCAATCTTTAATTTCTACGATGGTTAGGCCCAGCTAGAGCCTCCGCCGTCTGCACTCCCAATGATCTCGAACGTCACAGTCCGAGCGCGTCAGAAACCCGTCTAAAGAGCAAATGTGAAACATTTATAAGGAATATTCGCCATTCTGTTGACGTGTGCGCTTGGCTCAGCTAAAAGTTTGTCTGCTTTGCAATACCTCGGCATTTACCGTTCCCCGACTGCAAGCTTCCCACTCCCTTGCATTGAGTACAGCTGCTGACCCACGGATGCTTCGACCATTGACGAAAGGATTTTCGAATGGATGTCACCAAGGTCATCTTGCTTGTTTACTGCATTTCCCTCTTTGCGCTGAGTTCGCTGTTCTCTCGCATACCGGTGCTCGCCGCGTCTACTGTCGCTCGCTCTTCACCGCTCGATGCTTTGCGTGGCATTTTGGCGACTGCGGTTATATGCCATCACTTTGTGGTCACCTACTTTTGGAAAACAACCGGCATCTGGATCACTCCTAAAAGTGCTGTACTCAATAATCTGGGCGCCGTTCAGGTGTCGTTGTTCTTCATGATCACCGGCTTCTTGTTCTTTGGGAAAATCTATCAGCGCCGACCGGACTTTCTAGACATTTGTAAATCGCGATTACTGCGGATCATGCCGCTTTATGCATTCGCGCTGATATTCGTGATTATATTGAGCCTGTACGAAACGGGCTTTGTTTTCACCACGCTGAAGGAGCTAGGCAAGGAGGTCTTTAAGTGGCTTGCATTTTCCGGAGGCTCGTTCAACGGTTTCATTCATAGCAACATCATGACCGCTGGTGTGCACTGGACATTACGGTACGAATGGCTGTTCTACCTGACGCTACCAGTAATCGCCGCGCTAGCGAACAAGGCCTGGTACGGCAAGTATTCCCTGGTGTCCCTGCTTGTACTCGCGGTGATCGCTGCCGGCACGGTGCTCGGCATCGTCAAGCCCGCCTTGCTACTGCTGTTCGTGGCCGGATTCATTCCGGTACTCATCAAGCGTCACTTTCCCCAAAGCATCGCCTATATGACCCACCCGCTGGTATCAGTCGCTGCTTTACTGCTGATTACCTGCGCGATGAAGCTGGAAGCCTATTCGGCACTTCAGATCGCCACCTTAGCCATCCCCTTCCTGATCTTGGCCCTCGGCAACGATCTGTTCGGCTTATTGGCCAGTCGGGGCCTGAAATCCCTCGGCGAAGTGAGCTACAGCCTTTACCTTACCCATGGCGCAGTGCTGTACATCGCGTTTTCCATATTGCATCTCTATTCGTTCGAAAACACCCAGCTGAGCGACTTCGTCGTATACTTCCCTTCGATATTGTTCATCGTAGCGCTGCTGTCCTACGTCACATTCATTTGTGTGGAAAAACCGTTCATCAGAGTCCGCAAACCGAATATTCAGCAAACCGCAGAGGTTGGCCGGTTGCAGCCGTTGACCACTGATTGACTTCACNTACCGTAGTCGGCTCGGTTTGCAGCCTCCCTCGATCAGTACCTTCTGATGGAGGGAGGCTGCAAAAGCGCGCTTCGGCCACACTGTCCTCCTGCGTTCTTCACGTTCCAGACCCCACCACCGCTCCGGAGGAATCGTGCAGCTACAGCACGCGGGGATGAGCATCAATCTCTCGCGACCAATTGCCCTTGTGCCTACCGATGACTTGCTTTAGCTTAGCTCGTGTGATGGCTACGGGCCATGCCTCTTCGGCATGACACCGGGTAGCAATACTTACAACGCCTTGGACTACCCATGAAAAGATTTGTCGTACTCGACAGTTTCCGCGGCCTCTGCGCGGTTGCCGTCGTGCTGTTCCACACTTACGTGGTGCAAAGCATTGCCGAACTCGAGTTTTTCAAGAACGCCTTCCTGCTCGTGGAGTTCTTTTTTATCCTCAGCGGTTTCGTGTTGTTTCATACCTACGGCCAGCGTTTGAACAACGCGACCGATTATAAAGATTTCTTCATCAGTCGCACGGCTCGCCTGTATCCCCTGCATCTGACGATGTTGGGCGTTTACCTGGTACTGGAAATGGGTCGTTCGCTGGCCGAGAGGAAAGGCTTCAGTTTCAACGAACCGGCATTCAGCGGTGCCACTTCGATGGACGAATTTCTGCCCAACCTGCTCCTGCTGCAATCCTGGCTGAACAGCGCCATGACCGGCTCGTTCAATTACCCCTCCTGGAGCATCAGCATCGAGTACTACCTGTACTTGATATTTGGCGTCATGGCAGTGCTGGCGCGCACCAGCAAGGTCAAGGTCTTCGCAATGGTGTCCCTGGCAGCCTTCATCACTTTGTGGAACGGTGAATCCTGGCTGAAGCTGGAAATCTTCCGCGGCGCCTCATGCTTCTTCGCCGGTGCCTGCCTGTATGTGCTCTACGATCGCATCAAGGACCTGGACCTGGACGCCGTGGACTTCAATCTGCTGGAGATTGCCCTGGTGCTGGGCGGCTACCGTCTGCTGGTGTCGAACATCGATCACAAGGGCGTGTATGCCAGCCTGCTGTTCTGTGTCTTGATCCTGGTATTCGCGTTCGAGCGCGGCGTGATCTCGCGACTGCTGCACCAGCGCTTTTTCGTCTGGCTGGGCGCCCTGTCGTTCTCCATCTATTTGACGCACGCCGCCATTCTCTTCGTGTTCAAGAGCGCCGTCATCGTCCTGTCGAAAGTGCTGCACACAGACCTGACAGAGACCCTGCAGGGCCATGACATGCCCAACATGGTCAAGTACATCTCGACCCACAGCATATGGCTCGACAACGGCATCGTCGTCTTGCAGTTGGCGGCGGTACTGCTGGTCTCGACATTGACCTACAAGTATGTCGAGATGCCGGGCGTGCAATTGGGCAAGCGACTGACTCGCCGCAAAGGCGCAACGCCAGGCCCTACCCTGCAAGGCACCGTGCAGTAACTTTTCAAGCAGCCTCACGCCATCCCTTTGGGGTGGCGTGTTGCAGCCCGCGGTCGCTCTTGACGCCATGAGGAGCATCGATGCAACTGGAATGGCTGGAAGACTTCATCGAACTGGCGCGCACTCGCAGCCTGTCGCGGGCCGCCGAGATACGCTGTGTGACCCATCCCGCTTTCGGTCGACGTATCCGAGCTTTGGAAGATTGGGTTGGTGTCCCCCTGATCGAACGCAAACAGCCATTGTCCCTCACCCCCGCCGGCCTATTGTTTCTGGACGCGGCGAGCCAATCGATGGAGCTGCTGCTGGCAGCCCGTGCGCAGTTCCAGACCATCGGTCTCAACCGTGACCAGCCACTGCGCATCGCCACCGGACGTACCCTGGCACGTGTGTTTTTTCCCGACTGGTACCAGTCGCTGCACCAGCGCTTCGGCGCGTTCCCCGTATCACTGGTTACCGGCGGCGCGCAAGAAGCCATCCTCAAGCTGACCGCCGGCGAGGTCGACTTGCAACTCATCTACTCCAGCCCCCTGACGCGAATTCTGGTGGACGCCGAACGCTTCGATTCCAAGGTGCTCGCGCAGGAGCAACTCGTACCGGTAAGCGCTCCCGATGACAGTGGCCAGCCGCGATTCGCCATCGGTCCGGACAGCGACGACTCAAGCATTGCATGGTTGGGCTTGTCGCCCTCGTTGTCACTGCGTGGCGTGCTGGCTCAGCACCTGGCCAAGCTGCCGCAGCGCCTGGCATTGCGCATGATCTACCAGGCCGACTCCTACGAGGCGATTCTGGAAATGGCCAAGCGCGGTTCCGGACTCGCCTGGCTGCCTGGCATGGTGGTCAAGGATGCATTGGCTGCTGGCGAGCTGGTGCTCGCGGGGGGCAGCGAACTGCACATCCCGTTCGATGTTTCGTTGCATCGACTGCGCGCCAATCGAAGCGAACAGGTGATGCGCATCTGGGAAGGCCTGGATCCGGTTTGAGTCGGCCATTGCGCGCACTGTTACGGCGCATAAACAAAAAACACCGGCCCTGCGGCAAGCCTGTCACACCCGCGATTACAAGCCCGTGCCGGATAGGCTCGGGCTTGTGCCCAATCAGCAATTGTTCGCGACGCAACGTTGATTCACCTTGGTCTCGGGCCAGGTAGCCACGAAGGCGCAGACCTTCCACCGCTGCCCGGTCGTTTTCACCCATAACAATGACTGCCATCGTGTCCACCAACTGCCTGTGCCCGGTGGACGGATCGATAATCGTGAAACGAACCCGGAAACCACCCATGAGTACAGCCTCGACCACTCTGCACGCGACCCCGGCCACTACCCGGCGCGGGCCATGGAAAGAGATCATTGCCGCCAGCTTCGGCAACGCCCTGGAATTCTATGACCTGCTGATCTACGGCTACTTCGCCGTGGTGATCGGCAAACTGTTCTTCCCGTCCGACAACGAGACCACCTCCCTGCTGCTCGCGGTGGGCTCGTTCGGCATCTCGTTCCTGATGCGTCCACTGGGCGCCATCGTGCTGGGGTCCTACGCCGACCGCGCGGGGCGCAAAGCATCGCTGACGATGTCGATCCTGATCATGCTGATCGGCACCGCCATGATCACCTTTACCCCCTCCTACCAACAGATCGGTATCGCCGCGCCGTTGTTGATCATCGTCGCGCGCATGCTCCAGGGCTTTTCCACCGGCGGAGAGTTCGGCGCCGCCACCGCTTTCATGGTCGAGCATGCCGACCCCAGCCGCCGAGGCTTCTTCGCCAGTTGGCAACTGGCGACCCAAGGCCTTGCCACCGTGCTGGCGGCGGGCGTCAGTGCCCTGCTCAGCTACCTGCTCAGCGATGTGCAACTCAACGATTGGGGCTGGCGCGTGGCATTCGGCGTCGGCTTGTTGATCGGCCCAGTCGGCTTTTACATTCGGAGCCAGATCGACGAAACCCCTGATTTTCAGAAAGTCGCCGCCAAGGGCGAAGCCAAGACACCGCTGCGCGACGTACTGGTCAAGGGCCGTACCAGCCTCCTGCTGTCCATTGGCGTGGTGGCTGGCGCGACGGCGTTCAACTACGTACACAAGCTGTACATGCCCACCTACGCCTTGAAACAACTGCAGATTACTGCCACCTCCTCCTATCTGGGCGCGCTGGTCACTGGTGTGATGTTGATGTTCATGGCGCCGGTGTTCGGCAGCCTGTCGGACCGCTTTGGTCGCTTCCGCGTGCTCACTCTGGCGCTGTTGATCACCGGACTGTCGTCCTATCCGATGTTCGTCTGGCTGAATCTGTACCCCAGCGTCACGACCCTGCTGATGGTGCAAGCAGTGGTGGGGATCTTGATCGCCGCCTGCCTGGGGCCGATCCCGGCGATGCTCGCCGACATTTTCCCCACCAGCATCCGCGGCACCGGACTCGCGCTGAGCTACAACTTTTCCGTGACCCTGTTCGGTGGTTTCGCTCCGCTGATCGTGACGTGGATGATCGACGCTACCGGCAGCAAACTCGCACCCAGCTTCTATGTGGTGGCCACCTCACTGGTCAGCGTGATTGCGGTGATCGTTCTGGGTAGACGCATGCGTAATCGTCGCCCCACCTGAGCCGTGTGCTTGCAGAAACTCAATACCCTGACATCCACGCTGCCCTTTACTGCCAAAACACCTTTTGTCCGCAGGAGACCTGCATGAAGACCTTGGAACAAGTACGCGCTACCCTGACCCCCTACCCCATCGAGGTGGAATTTCCCGACATTCGCCCATGGCAGGAAGGGAACTGCGGCGTCGATTACGTGCATTCTTTCGACAGCGGCCTGGCCGGCCCTCACGTCATGGTGATGGCGTTGACCCACGGCAACGAGGTCAGCGGCGCGATTGCCCTGGACAGGTTGCTCAAGGATGAGGTGCGCCCGGTGCGCGGTCGCCTGACATTGGCGTTTGGCAACGTCGCCGCCTATCACGCCTTCGACCCGGATGACATCGACGCCACTCGCTATCTCGATGAGGACATGAACCGGGTTTGGTTGCCGAGCAAACTCGATGGGCCAGAGGACTCCATCGAACTGCGCCGGGCACGGGAACTACGCCCCATCGTCGATACGGTGGACCTGCTGCTGGATATCCATTCCATGCACGAGGAAGCGCCGCCGATCATGATGTGTGGCGCCCAGACCAAAGGGATGGATTTCGCCGCCACACTGGGTGTTCCGCGAACCGTGGCCGCCGATGCCGGCCACCCAAATGGCCGCCGCCTGCGCGACTACCAGGATTTCGCAGACCCGTTGAGCCAGAAAAATGCCTTGCTGATCGAGACCGGGCAGCACTTCTCCCAACGTAGCTGTGAGGTAGCCATGGACGTAACGGCTCGCTTTCTTGTGACGACGGGGGTGGTGGAGCCAGCAGACATGGCCAACTACATCAGCACGAGTGCGCCGCAAGCCCAGCGCTTCTTGCAGGTTACCGAACCGGTGGTAGCCCGAAGCATGGAGTTCGCGTTCGTCGAGGACTTTCGTGGGTTGGAGTTGATTGGCGAGGCTGGGAGTGTGCTGGCTTGGGATGGCGACCAAGCAGTGGTCACGCCATACGATGATTGTGTGCTGGTGCAACCGTCGCTACGGCATTTGGGCAATGGCGTGACGGTGGTGAGGTTGGCGCGTGTGGTCGAGCGGTAGTGGGATCACACGCTCCCTTCCTGCGCCGTCCCAAGGACCCTGTTGATCGCGGAAACCACCTGCATCGTCGCCTGTTCGAGGCTGCCGTCATTACGGCAGCAAACCCAGCCGTGATCTGCAATCGCCCGTTCGAACGCCTGGGTACAAGCGACATGTTCTTCCAGCGTATGGATCACCGTACTGCTGAGTCCGCGCCTTCGTGCTGCTGCCCTCGCCCATGAAATATCCGGGTCTGTAACAACCCCGACATGCAGGTCCGGCACTCGCACGTTTCGATCGATGTTCAGCTGCAGAATGTCTGCGAATGGGACCATCCGGCGAAACGCGGCCTCCGACGGGTACCAGCGATCGATCAGGATGATGCTGTCGCGTGGCTGCTGGGTCAGCACGTTCTGGGAGATCCAGGCCCGGCTCTGGGCGAAACGCTCACAGATCTCCCACTCCAGGTCTTGACGGGGACTTCTCGCAAGTTGGTTGACCAGAATCATGGTTTCAGCCCTGAAGGGATCGCTCTTGCGCTCGCATAACCGGATCACTTTCTTGTCGTCGGCCCTCAATAGTTTAGTTACGGCCTCCAACAGCGTGGTTTTTCCGGTGCCCTTGGGCCCGTCGAGAGAAACGAATAATGGAAGATTCATTGATCACGTAACGATGGAGATACGGTTTAAATGCGGTGGCATGGGTAAAGCGCTGCCAGTAATGATACAACAGCGCACCATGGCTAGCAGACGGCCAGAGGTGGCTGGAGTTCATCTGCGTGGAGTGGGCGCGGACGGCCGTCGCCTAACGCCCCGCTGGTGGTACCGCAGATGAAGCAGGACTGTGAGCGCAGATGACCGACTAACAGTATGCCGATTACCCTGCGGCCTGCTCCGTGCGTCTGGCTTTGAAGGTCAACGCAAACCCTACCAACACCACCGCAGCGAACCCGGCCGGGAACAGCCAGATACTTTTCCAGTCATGTTGCATGCCCGTGGCATAGTGATCGGTCACCTGCCCCGCTACCCAGAAGCCAATCAACATGCCCAACCCATAGGTGGCCAGGGTGATCAGGCCCTGTGCCGAGCTGCGGAATCGTTCAGGCGTCTTGGCGTCGGTGTAGATCTGCCCGCAGACGAAAAAAAAGTCGTAGCAGACACCATGCAACGCGATGCCGATCAGCAGCATGGCGACTTCTTCCCCGCCGCTGCCATAGGCGAACAGCACGTAGCGCAGCACCCAGGCGAACATGCCGACCAGCAGCGCGATCTTGATGCCGAAGCGGGCAATGAACAGCGGCAGCAACAGCATGAACAGCACTTCGGACACTTGCCCGATGGCCATCTTCGCGGTGGGATTGGCGATGCCGATCTCGGCCAGGAACGGGTTGGCATTCTGGTAGTAGAAAGCCAGTGGTATGCAGATCAGGATCGAGGCCAGGAAGAAGATCAGGTAGCTGCGATCCTTCAGAAGCCCCAAAGCATCCAGGCCCAGCACTTGACTCAGTCCCTTGCGCTCGCTGGTGGCCTGCAAAGGTGCCGTGCTGGGCAGGGTGAAGCTGTAAAGCCCCAGGAGCAGCGAAGCGACGGCCGACATCAGGAAAGTATTGCGCAGTGCGCCACCGGCGATACCTTGGGCAGAATCCCAGGCGAAAACCATGCTGATCACCACGCCGGCAACGATCCAGCCGATGGTGCCCCATACCCGGATGCGGGAAAACTCGCGAGCCGGCTCTTTCATCTGGCGGAAGGCAACCGAGTTCACCAAGGCCAGGGTCGGCATGTAGGCCACCATGTAGGCCAGGACGTAGGGATAGAACGCGGCGAAATCCGCTGCTCGATAGAGTTGATACAACAGCACCGCGCCCAGCAAGTGCAGCACGGCAAGGATACGTTCGGCGTTGAACCAGCGGTCGGCGATCAGACCGATGACGAAGGGCGCAATGATCGCTCCCCAGGATTGCGTCGAGAATGCCAGCCCGATCTGGCTGCCGCTGGCGCCCAGGCCCGTCGCCAGGAATGTTCCCAGGGTGACGAACCAGCCACCCCAGATGAAGAACTGCAGGAACATCATCACGCTCAGTCGGGCGTTCATCGTTTTCATTGCGCTCACCGTTTTATTGTTATGGCAGGTGTCGGTCGAAAGCTTGGGCGGTTCAGTCTTCGGGCAAGCCCAATAATCTTCGGTTGGATTGCACGTCGGCGGACACGCCGGCGAAATCATCGAAAGCGCGTTGCGTGCGCTTGATCATGTGTCGCTCGATGAAGGAAGCACCCTCACCTGCGCCTTGCGCCGAATCCTTCAGGCAGCATTCCCACTCGAGCACGGCCCAACCGTTGAAGCCGTACTGGGTCAACTTGCTGAAGATCGATTTGAAGTCCACCTGGCCGTCACCCAGCGAGCGGAAGCGGCCCGGCCGATCGACCCAGTCCTGGTAGCCGCCATACACGCCGGAGCGGGCATCGGGACGGAACTCGGCGTCCTTGACGTGGAACATGCGGATGCGCGCGTGGTAACGGTCGATGAAACCCAGGTAGTCCATCTGCTGCAGCAGCAGGTGGCTGGGGTCATACAGGATGGCGGCGCGCGGATGGTGGTCGACTGCCTGCAGGAAGCGCTCGAACGAGGCGCCGTCGTGCAGATCCTCACCAGGGTGAATCTCGTAGCACAGGTCGACACCGGCTTCTTCGAAACAATCCAGAATCGGCAACCAGCGCCTGGCCAGCTCGGCAAACCCCTGCTCGACCAGACCACTGGGCCGCTGCGGCCACGGGTAGACATAGGGCCAGAGCAAGGCGCCGGAGAACGTGGCATGCGCCGTCAGGCCCAGGCGTTGGCTGGCCCGTGCGGCAAGCTTGAGTTGGTCGACGGCCCACTCGGTGCGGGCTTGTGGAGCATTGCGCAGGTGGGCTGGCGCGAACTCGTCGAACACCGCGTCGAAAGCAGGATGCACGGCGACCAGTTGACCTTGGAGGTGGGTCGACAGCTCGCTGATCTGCACACCGGCTTTGGCGCACACCGCGTTCAGCTCATCGCAATACGCCTGGCTTTGCGCTGCGCGCTCCAGGTCGATGTAGCGGGTGCCGAGCGTGGGCAGCTGGATCGACGTGTAACCTTGGGACGCAGCCCAGCCAGCGATGTTGGCCAGGTTGTCGAACGGCGCTTCGGACGACATGAACTGCGCCAGGAATATACCCGGGCCACGCAGCCCCGTCTCGACAGGAAGGTTCATTGTGCGGTACTCCGTGAGGAAGATGGGCAGATCAGTTCGGTCCACTTGGCGTCGCCGCGGTGGTTGATGAGTGCGGCTTCGATGAAGGCCATCCCACGCAGGCCGATGTCCATGCCGGGTACGCCTGGCACCTGGTTGCCGGCCCCGCCCGCCTGGATGGCGTCGGCAAAGTCCACGTACAGATTGGCCATCGCCTCCAGGTAACCTTCGGGATGCCCTGCGGGCAAACGCATCCGGCGTGTGGCGGCGTCGCTGAGCCAAGGTTGGCCAAGACCGGAACGCAGGATGCGCATGGGTTGGTCAAGCGAACGGTGGATCAGGCTGGACGGTTCTTCCTGCCGCCATTCCAGCCCGCCCAACTCGCCATAGACGCGGATCTTCAACGGATTCTCTTCGCCGGCGCAGACCTGGCTGGCGATCAGAACTCCGCTGGCCCCGCCGCTCATCTTGATCAGCACACTGACGTCGTCGTCCAGTTGGCGACCGGCGACATGAGAACCCAACAGAGCGCTGAGGCAATGCACCTGCTGGTCGGCGATGAACTCTGCCAAGCAAAACGCATGGGTGCCGATGTCACCGATGCAGCCGCCAATGCCGGATTGCTCCGGATTGTCGCGCCAGTCGGCCTGCTTGTTGCCCTCGCTGGCAATGTCCTGGCTGAGCCAGCCTTGCGGGTATTCGACGATGACTTTGCGCACGGCACCGATGAGGCCATTACGCACCAGCTCGCGGGCTTCCCAGACCATGGGGTAGCCCAGGTACACGTGAGCCAGGCCATACAACTGGTCACTGCCGGCCAGGGTTTGGTCCAGCGCCTGCAGCTCAGCCAGATTCAAAGCGGCGGGCTTTTCGCTGAACACATGGAAGCCTGCCTGGATCGCGCGCTGTGCGACGGGCGCATGCAGATGATTGGGCGTGACGTTGACCAGCAACTGCATGCGCTGGTCTTCGGGGAGGCGCGCTTCGGCCTCGATCATCTCCCGCCAGTCGCCATAGATACGCTGTGGCGCGAGCCCCAGCGCGTTTCCAGTACGCTGATTGTTCAGCGAATCGCGGCTGAAAGCACCGCACACCAGATCGAATCGCCCATCCAGCGCTGCCGCCTGCCGATGTGCCCGGGCAATGAACGACCCTTCCCCGCCACCGACGAAACCCATTCTGGTTTTTTGCATAACATCCAGCCTCTAGATCCTTGTCGGCTCAGCGCTGGTCAGATCAGCAATCAATGACCTAGCGATGTAACCGGTTACATTTATTCAAGGAATCTAGGCGTCAACGCGTCCCCTGTCAAACACCATCGGGCGGATCATCGCGGTACCGGAGGCAGTGGCAAACTGAGGTAAGCTCTGCGTCGGGATTACCGGGAACGAGGTAGGCGTGTCGAATATTCGTGAAGTGGCGCGGCTGGCCGGCGTTTCGGTGGCTACGGTATCGCGGGCGCTGAAGTCGCCCGAACGGGTACTGCTCGCAACGCGCCAGCGGATCAATGCTGCGGTGGAACAGGCCGGTTACCGGCCAAACCTGATGGCCGTGCAGTTCCGTTCGCAACGCACGTTCAACCTGGTCATCCTCGTGCCGCATATTGCCAACAGTTTTTTTGCTCGTGTCATCAGCGGGGCGCAGAAAGCTGCCCAGTCGGCGGGGTATCGCGTATTGCTGTGCGACACATTGGGCTGCGAAGCGACCGAGCGTGAATATGCCGACCTGGTGCACGCCCATCAAGCCGACGGTGTGCTGCAGCTGCGCGCCTACGATCCATTCGCGTCGACTACCGACGCAGCCGACCTGCCCCCTATCGTCAACGCCTGCGAAATACTCGAGGGGGGCCGTCATCCCACCGTCAGTCTGGATAACCATGGCGCTGCGCGAGCGGTCACAGAACACCTGCTTGCCCTGGGTCACCGACGTGTAGGTTTAATCAACGGGCCTGCCACCAGCCCGTTGACCCGTGATCGGCGTGCGGGCTACGAGGCAGCCTTGCGTGCAGCGGGCATCACACCCGATGAGAAGTTGGTTTGCCCAGGGGATTTCAGCCTGAAAGCAGGCTATAACGGAGCACTGCAGTTGCTCGGCATGCCCGAGCGCCCTACTGCATTGTTCTGTGAAAGCGATGAGATGGCCATTGGCGCCTTGAAGCGCATCAAGGAAATGGGCCTGCGGGTTCCCCAGGACGTTTCGCTGGCCGGTTTCGACGATGTTGAACTGGCTGCCTATTGCGACCCACCGCTGACGACCATTGCCCAGCCAGCCGAGTGCTTCGGCCAGCACGCGGTGGACATGCTGATCGGTTTGATCGAGAAGCGCCCCCTTGAAGTGCGCCACCTGACGCTGCCCCACAGCCTGGTGATTCGGCAGAGCACCGCTAGCGTGCCCGATGGTGCTATCGCTGGTGGATGACAGCCACACGCATTGGAATATTCAACCACCGGAAATCGGCTTCTTCTGCCGCCTGCAACGTTCCGAGCAGTAGCGGACCTCGTCCCAACAGCGCGCCCATTTCTTGCGCCAGGTGAAGGGAAGACCGCAGGTCAAGCAGTGCTTTATTGGTAGCTCACTTTTCTTCACGACCCTCTCCATGGCAACGTTCACGGACTAGCTGGGTAGCCGGTCGACAGAGCTGTATAAAGATACAGTGCTCAGCTAGAATAGCGCACCTGCCCACTATCCGGACATACGTATGGATCTTCATCTCAGCCAGACCAGCGCAGCTATTGCCATGGTCAACAGGCTACAGGCCGAACTGACCGATTTGGGCGAGGTATTGCGCGCTGCAGCTGACCACGTACGTGTCGATGCCATGTTTAGTCTGGATTTTCGGCCTGAGGACGCAGTGCGCAACGAGCCGATAGAAGTGCGTGTATTACAGGGTGACGAGGCGGTACAGGCGGCATTCGAGGCCTTGACCAGTATCTGGGTCAAGGTGGGTCAGCATCCGCGGGAAACTTTGCGTGTGCCAGGTGCCATCGCCCTGCCCCGTACTGTCATCGAGAAGATTCTCCAGACCAACGCGACGCGTGTCGAACTGGGCAAGTTGATCGGTGCCATCGACAAAACCAACGACCGCCGCAACGTATGGAACCGCTTCAAGGGCAGCGGCAACGGTATCGTGCCCAAGCAAGCGCTGCGGTTGACGAAGGTGCTTACTGCGCCGTCGAACATCAATTTCTACTGGGATGACACTGGCTCGTCCGGCGCCCGCAAGATGGCCGGTGATCTGCTGCAAGAGTGGCACGAGCTGCTTGATCAATACCATGACAAACAGGCGACGGTGCACCACTCCTTGGAAACCGCTGCCGAGAACGCCCTGCTCTACGGCATCGACATGCTAGGCAAGCTCGACCCGCAGGAACAAGTTGCCATTCGCCGCCTGGTTCAGCCTCATATCCGCGCACGCGTCAGGAACGGCGACTCGAAGGTCAAACCCATCATCGCGCCAGTGCCCTTCGTGTATGAAACGGGTATCGCACCGCCCAAGATCAAGCCGCTCTCAAGTTACGAACCCAAAGTTGTGATCCGCAAGAACACCCGCCTTGCGTTGCTGGAGGATGAGCCCTATGTGGAGGCAATGAATCTCTATCGTTACAAAGATAAGCATCGGGTTTATGGGCCTCTGCAGAAGAAGTCAGTTGAAGAGGGCTAGGCGTTTGATGCTAATAGCCAGCTAGCCAGCAAGGTAAGCTGACGCCAAGCTGTATATTAATAACATCATGATATGATCGAGGTTTTTACTCAGCCCATCCTTCGCATCCCTTCCAACTTTGCCACGTTAAGTTAAGACTTGCGCTTGGCACCCTACCCCGCTTGGTGATTACCGGGTTGATAATACGGAAATGAAAGCAACTTGTAGCAGCGACCTGTCATGATGTTATTGTTTATAACTGAAGGCATCGTAATGAACGCAGTAAAGCAGCTTGCTGCTCCTTACTGATCACCTTTGCGGAAGGTCCACGGAGGAAAGCATCTGCCACGGCACGTCATGATGTTATCTATGGTTTTACGGTTAATTCAACGAGGTTGCCGGCCCCTTCTGCATCGCCTATAAAGCTGCTCTTCACTTTGATCAGGCTCTTCAAGTGTCCGCCGCCGCCCTCTCTGCACGAGAAACTTGCCAACTGCTTCGTGACGTCGCTCTAGGTATTCGCACCTTGCACCGTCTCGACGAGACGGATTGGGCCGATGCCAACGGCACAGCGATGACCGTTGGCGCCGACGGCTGGATCATCACCTTTCACAACCATGAAAACGGGCGCTTTCATTGCGAGCGTTGTGAAAGCCCGAACGGCCGCACCTACCTCTTCGATTCATCCCAGCACTACGGCACCGACCCTATCGAGCTTCTGAGTACCTGGGAGCACACCCGGCTGGCGGAAATACTGGCGGCTGTCTGAGGCAAGGCTTCGACTTCAGCAACTGTCAATGCGAATCGTTTGCGGATAGAATCCGCTGCCATTTCGCTAGCCTCCCCTGCCTGGAACGATGAACCCATGCGTCGCACGTTACTTTCGCTGTGCCTGCTGCAAGCTGCCCCAGTGTCTGCCTGGGCCTCTGAACCCGTCGAAGCCAGCGGAAGCCTCCAGCTCGAAGCGGTGAACATCGAGGCCGACAGTGACTATGAACGCGCGGACGGTCCGGTCACGGGTTACAAAGCCACCCGCTCGATGAGTGCGACGCGCACCGACACGGCCCTGCACGAGACGCCTCAGTCGATCAGCGTCGTGCCCCGTGACGTATTGGAAGACACCGCCTCCACTCGCGTGCAGGACGCGCTGGATTACGCAGGGGGTGTCGGCCGCGCCAACAACTTCGGTGGGCAGGGCCTGACCACTTTCACCGTGCGCGGCTTCACCACCGGCGAGTTCTACCGCAACGGCTTTCCGATCAACCGCGGCTACCCCAATGCCCCGGACGCCAATACCGTGGAACGCCTGGAAGTGATCCGCGGCCCGGCGACGAGCCTGTATGGGCGCGGTGATCCGGGCGGCACTTTCAATGTCGTCAGCAAGCAGCCGCTGGCCGAGCGCAAGGTGACGATTGGCAGCCAGCTGAACGATCAGGGTATGCACCGTGCCACCCTGGATGCCGGTGGGCCGCTCAGCGAGGACGGACGTTTGGCTTATCGGCTGAACGTGTTGGGCGAAGGCGGCGAGAGCTTTCGTGACCATGTGGAAACCGAACGCTACGACATCGCGCCCGTGCTCAGCTGGCAAGCCAGCGACGCTACCAAAATCGTCTTCGAAGGCGATTTCATGCGCAACAACCATCCGCTCGATCGCGGCCTGACGCGCTACGCCACTCAGCGGGGCAGCGCTTCGCGCGACACCAATGTCTGGGAGCACGGCCGTGACAACCTGCTGCACAACGACAACGACATGGCCCAACTGAGGTTCGAGCACCGCCTCGATGACGACTGGACCCTGGCCGGCGGGATGCAGTGGCTCGACGGCAGCCTCAAGGGCAATGCGGTCGAGGCCAACGCAGCGCCGCTGGATGGACGTACCCTGCAGCGCAACTTCAACTACCGCAAACTGGAATGGACCGACCGCGACTATCAGCTGAACCTTACCGGCCATTTCGATACCGCAGGGTTTTCCCACACCTTGCTGGCCGGCGTGGAGTATGAAGATTACGACTACCGCTCGATCATCCAGCGCTCGTCCGCGGCGACCGGCACCTACCCCATCGACCTCTACAACCCTGTGCTCGGTCAGCCACGCCCGGCCCTCACCCGCACCACCACCCACGACACGGAAAACCTGAAAACCTGGGCCGCGTTCATTCAAGACCAGGTCGCCTTGACCGAGCGCTTCAAAGTGCTCGCAGGCGTGCGTATGGAGCGATTCGAACAGGACTACGACAACCGCTTGCCAGGCTCTGTGGACTGGAAGGCCGCGCAGACCTCGGCAACACCACGGCTGGGTTTGATCTACGACCTTACCGATACACTGGCGCTGTACGCCAACACCGCGCGGTCGTTCAAACCCAATAGCGGTGCCAGCCGCGATGGCAACGGGTTTGACCCGGAAGAAGGCAAGTCCTACGAGCTGGGCATGAAGTGGGAAGCCCTCGATCAGCAGTTGAGCATCGACGCTGCCGTCTATCACATCGTCAAGGAAAACGTGCTCACCCGTGATCCGGTCGACCCGACCTACAGCGTTGCGGCCGGCGAAGTCACCAGCCGGGGCCTGGACATCACCATCGCCGGCAACCTCACGCCACAATGGCGGATGATCGGCGGCTACGCCTACGTCGATGCGCGGGTGACCGACGACAACAACCTACCCAACGGCACCCGCCTTGCCAACATTCCGCGCAACAGCTTCAGCCTGCTCAACACCTACGAGTTCCAGGACGGCGCAGCCAAAGGCCTGGGCCTGGGCGTAGGTTTGAAATACATCGATGACCGCGCCGGACAGACCGCAGCCCAGACCTACACCATGGACCGCTACAGCGTGGTCGATCTGCTGAGCTTCTATCAGGTGAACGATCACGTTCGCCTGAACCTGGAACTGCAGAATGTGTTCAACAAGGGCTACGACGAAGGCGCGTTCAACACGTACGCGTATCCTGGCGCACCGCGTACGGTTCAGGCGGGCGTGGCGTATACCTTTTGAGGAGATGAACGCCGTTGTCGGTGCGAAACCAGACAAGCGTGCAGCACTGATACTCGCCAACGGCGGGCCTGGTACTGTTCGCATGTGGCCCCAGAGCAGCATGGGCCGAGGGCAAAAAAGTATCGGGGCGATGTATCTGGCGGGCTATCGACCCGGACATTGTCCGGAGTAAGGTTGCTCTTACCGACTTGTAGATCCAACCATGAGTGCGCGATAAAGGCCTATCGCCCGTCGGGGTTTCCGAACCTGTGGAATCGACAGGTCATTCCGGCCAACAAGCCCCTCAGAGGAGAACGGATGAACATGCAGTTGCCCACGGTTGTCGTGTTCGGTGAAGCACTCACCGATCTGGTCCAGACCACGCCCGGTCGCTGGCAAGGCTATCCGGGCGGCGCGCCGTGGAACGTGGCGCGGGCGATGAGCCGCCTCGGGGTGCCGACGGCGTTCGCGGGGTCGATCAGTACCGATTCGCTGGGCGATGAGCTGTACCGACAGTCCGAAGCTGCCGGGCTGGACCTGCGCTACCTGCAGCGCGTCGAGGCCGATCCACTGGTGGCGATCGTGCCTTCCAGCCACCCTCCCCGCTATTTTTTCGCCGGTGAGGCCGATCTGCATTTCGATGTGCAGCTGCTGCCCTCGGGGTGGCTGGCGGCTGCGCAGTTGTGTCATTTCAGCTGCATCAGCCTGGCCCGACAACCCCTGGGTGACAGGCTGGTCGAGGTCGCTCGGCAGGTTAAGCAGCACGACAAGCTGATCAGCTATGACCCCAACTGGCGCAACCTGATGGATGCTCGATACCGCGAAGTGACGTTCCCCGCGATGGTCGCACTGGCGGACATCATCAAGCTGTCCGATGAGGATCTGCGGCAGATCTATCCTGGCTTGAGCGAAGAGCAGGCCTTGCAGCAGTTGCGCGAGATGAATCAAGAGGCACAGGTTCTGTTTACCCGTGGGGCGCAGGGAATGGTGTTGTTTACGCTTGAGGGCAAGGTCGAGCAAGCAGCCATTGCCGTGGAGGTAGCTGACACGGTCGGGGCGGGAGATGCGAGCATGGCCGGCTGGCTGGCGTCGAGCCTGCTGGGTATCGAAGCCCCCCAGGCACGGCTGGCGTTTGCGGCGGCTTGTGCCTCGGTGTCCTGCGCCAATGCCGGGGCCTATGCGCCAAGCCGCGACGAAGTTGAGCAGCTGCTGTCGCGTTGAGAAGTGTGTCAGGTAGACCGTGGTGCGTCCTTCGCGGCCACGGACCGCTCCTACAAGGAGGCATGCCCACGGGGGGCATGCGCGGTGTTCATGTGGGAGCGGTCCGCGGCCGCGAAAAGGACGACGCGGTGTATCAGGCTCAAGGCGCTGGAAGGTATTCGGATATCTCGACGAGGTTCAGGTCCGGATCGCGGACGTACACCGAGCGAATGGGCCCGGTGGCACCGGTACGTTTGACCGGTCCGTCGAGGATGGGCCATGGGTGACCCTCAAGGCGTTCGATCACCTGCTCCAGGCTGCAACTGGCAATGAAACACAAATCCAGTGCACCTGGCACAGGCAAGTGCGCCTTGGGCTCGAACTCATGCCCCCGCACATGCACGTTGATTTTCTGATGGCCGAAGCGAAACGCCACGCGCCCTTCCCCAAAGCTTTCCAGTTGCATGCCCAGCACGTCGATGTAGAAACCCTTGCAAGCCTCCAGATCAATAGTGGTGAGGACGATGTGGTCAAGGTGATCGATCATCTAGGGCCCCTTGCGTTTACGGTACCTGCACTCAGCAACCGAGCGCGTCAGCGGCTTCAGTCAGGGAGCTGACGACGATATCCCAATCCCGAGCCGGTGCGAGGTCTTTGGTCTGTCCACTACCGTACTCGGTGGGCCGGCAGACGAACACCGTACGCATGCCATTTTCCCGTGCTGCTAGCAAATCGTCGTTGTGCGCAGCGACCATGGCCGTCTCCTGCGGCAGGCGCCCCACGGCGGCGATGGTTCGCTGGTAGGTCGCTGCCTGCGGTTTGTACGAGCGGCTCAGTTCCGCACCGCCGATCACGTCCCACGGCAACCCGGCGTAGCGAGCCAGGTTGAGCATGCCCGCGATGTGACCATTGGATAGCGCGCCGATGGCAAACCGGCGCTTGAGTCGGCTGAGCCCTTCTACCGAATCGGGCCAGGGATCGAGCCGCTCCCAGGCCCTGGTCAGTTCGTCGAGTTCCTGCGCGGGTATCCGGTCCGGGTCGGCACCGTGAGCAGCCAGCACGGTGACGAGGTTTTCGCGATTGAGCACATCCAGCGTTACGTATTCACGTTGACCCGACCTGATGGTTTCCATCGAAGGCTGATAGCACCCGCGCCAGTCGCTGGCGAACTGCAATGGATCGACCTGCACTGCATACCTGGCCAGAAACGGCTCGGCGATGCGCGCAACGCTGGTACGCCAATCGACAACCGTGCCGAACACGTCGAACCCCAGGAAACTCACTCGCTCCAATGCATGACTCACGGCTTTTCTCCTGCGCGAGCGCAGAGGACATCCCTGCACTTGATGTCTACGAATAGACCATCGCCCACCACAGCCGTTTGATCGACGTTCACCGTCGGCGCGGTGAACGTCCATGGGCACCCTCAACCGATTGGCAATTGACCGGTGACGATGGCCGTGACCAGGAAGATCCCGAACATCGGCAACGACCACTTGAAGAACTCCTTCTGGTATTCGCCGAAGGTCATTTCGGTGCGGTTCATCAGCAGGAACAGCCAGGCCACCGTAGGGCTGGCGTAGCGCAGCGCCTGGCCCATGAACGAGGCGACGCCGATTTCAGTGGGCGTGATGCCGAAGCTGTAGGCAATGGGCGCAACCACCGGCAGGATACCGAAGTAATAGGCGTCCACCGGCAACGCATAGCAGGCCAGCGCGCCGAGGAAAGCAAAGATCAATGCCGTATGGCTGCCCATCGACTCGGGAATCAGGCTGGCCATGTGCTCGGCCACCGCAGCGGCCATCCCGCTGCCGTTGAAGATGCCCAGAAAGCACCCTGCCGCCAGAATGATCGACGCCACCGCCACCGCATCGCCGCCATTGGCAGTGATCCGCTCACGCTGTTCCACCGCGGTGTAGTTGACGGTCAGCGCCAGCGCCGTGCCCAGCATGAACACCACCGCGCCACTGGCCCAGCCGGCGATCAGGATCACCAGCATGCCCACCGTCAGCGCCAGGTTGAAGAGAAACAGCTTGGGCCGCTTGAGCTCTTTGTCGTGGTCTTCGATGACCGTGACCATGTCGGCAATCTGTTGCGGCGTAACGATGACTTTCTCGCCGGCGACGAAGCCCAGGCGCTTGCGCTCCTTGATGCCCATCAGGTACGCCATGCCGAACACATAGATGAACGACACCCCGAGAATCGGCAGGATCGCCACGAACAGCGTGTTCACCTCAAGGTTGAGCACCGCGGCAGCACGCGCCAGCGGCCCACCCCACGGCAGGCAGTTGCCCAGCCCACAGGGCAGGATGATCAGCATGGCCAGGTTGGACAGCTTCATGCCCATCTGTTTGTACAACGGCAGAAAGGCGGTGGTGATGATCAGGATGGTCGTGGTGCCGTCACCGTCCAAGGTCACTACCGACGAGGTGAACGCGGTCACCAGAATGATCTTCAGCGGGTCGCCGTTGGCCTTGCGGATCAGGTAGGTACACAACGGATCGAACAGCCCCACGTTCATCATCAGGCTGAAGTACAGCACCGCGAACAGAATCATCACTGTGGGGTTCACGGTCCCCAGGGAGATCTTGCCGTCCGCTCCCTGGGAATAGAACAGGCCTTCCTTGATCCACTTGATGATCATGTCCAGCGGCACGCCGCTGAGCAGGCAGACCAGCACGCCGACCGCCAGCGAAACCACGATCAGGCCGGTAAAGGGCGAAAGTTTTTGCTTGATCACCAGCAGCAGGAACGAGGTGATCAACGTATAGCCCAGAATGGTCAGCATCCGAACGTCTCCACATATTATTTTTATCGAGAGAGGCAGCGTCTGTTGCGCAGGCTCGGTCTTGGCCACCGAGCCTGCGGGGCCCTACTGGCCCTGCAGCAACCGGGTGACCCAGTCAGGGGCCAGCTCCGGCAGTGGCTCGCCGTTGTCGCGGCAGCGGACGTACTGGTCGATCACCTCGCGACGCTGTTCTTCATAGATACTTTTCTTTTCCGACGCTTCCAGCACTTCCAGCAGCCGCGCGCGCGGTACCACGGTGACACCGTCGTAGTCACCGAACACCAGGTCACCGGCGGCCACCTCCACACCGGCGCAGGTAACGGTGGTGTTGATCTTGCCTGGCCCCTGCTTGCCGGGGCTGCGCTGCATGAAACCCTTGGCGTACACGGGAATGTCGAGCTCGGCCAGCGGCAGCTTGTCACGCACGCAACCATCGATGACCAGCCCGGCGAGGCCAACGGCCTGCGCCGCCCCCGCCATCAGGTCACCGATGTACGCGCGCCCCGGATAGCCCTTGCCCGCGACCACCAGGACATAGCCCGGCTGCCCCTGGTACACCGCCACGTGAATCGGAAAGTTGTCGCCATCTTCGGTGTCCACGGTGTAGGCGGTGCCGAGCATGACCTTGCGATCGTCCAGCGGCATCAGATCGGCGTCCATCGCGCCGTTGCGGGCAATGCCAAGCTTGGCCATGCCATCGCACAACTGTGCGGGGCTGAGCTTGCGGAATCGGTCGAGCAGGTCCTGGGAAATCAGCTCGGGCAGGGGCAGGTAGTGTTCGGTATTCATGGCGTCTTCCTCAGGAATGTTTGACCAGCTGGCGAATGGCGTCGCGGTAATCGAGATCGCTGCCATCGGCACCCAGCAGGGTTTGCCAGTCGGTGGCGGCGAGCTTTTCCAGCTGCTGGTGGCTGGCCCTAGACATGGTGGCGTCGACCCCGGCGTCTTCGAGGGTGGTGACCACGTCGTCCATCTCGGCGCTGCGCCGTTTGGCGTGGATCAGCGTGCGCGCAGTGAAGGTGTTGGCCAGTTGCTCGACGGTCTTGCCGTTGAGCGATTCGCCCAGCGAATCGACCAGCGTGTCGAGCACACCGAACTTCTCCCCTGCCTGGAAGGCTTCGAGCAGTAGTTGCGGCAGGCCTTTCATCACCACGCTTTTGAGCATCTTGATCGCCGAAGCGGCGCCGGCCTCGGCGTCCAGCACGGTCAGTTGCATGCCATAGGGGGTGAACGCGTCGGCGAACGCACGGGCACCGTCGCCGGCCAGCAGCATGGGTACACGATGGTTGTTGCCAGGCACCGTGCCCATCACCGCAGCGTCGCAGAAGACCACGCCGGGGGCCCTGGGCAGCGCGGCGATGGCTTGCTTGACGGTGGGCGCGGCCGAGTTCATGTCGACATAGGTCTGCCCGGCCACCAGCAGCGGCAGCACGCGCTCGGCCACGGCCAGTGCGCTGCTGGCACTGGTCAGGCAGGCCACGAAACGGGCGCCCTGGCAGGCGCTTTCCAGCGAATCGAAGAGGGTGACGTAAGTGTGCTCGGCGCGCTGGCGAATCGTCGCGCCGCGCTGGGGGTCATCTGCTTGGGCATCGAAGGCGCCAATCTGCAGGTCGCCTTGGGTGCGCAAGCCGGTGGCAAGGTGGTAGGCCGCTTCGCCAAACCCGATGAAAAGCAGTTCCATCAGCGTGTTCCTTGTTTGTATTGTTATTGATGGGGCTGGAGCAAGGCCTGTGCCAATTTCTGAGGAGAACCCTTTTACACAGTGCAATCAATGACTTGCAGAAACAAAGCGCGAACACTGTTTAACCATCGGATTGCAAATCCATTGCATTTCATTGCAAAGCCTTTCATCAGCCTTTAGCGTGCAATGACTACGCTCCAACAACTGCCCATCCACCAGGAGCGATTCCATGCTCGGCAAACTGGCTGTCATTTCTCCTTCCACAACCCTCACCGCGGTGATGAATCAGGTGCTGGAGAAACGTGGACTGCACGTGGCCGTGGTGGAAGCCGCGCAACATCAGGCGGTACTGATGGCGCAACGGGCGATCGACGAAGGTGCCAGCGTCCTGATCAGCCGTGGCAAGACCGCCAGCGTGCTGCGCGAGCACTTTCAGGTGCCTGTCGTGGAGGTGCGCCACACGTTCTTCGACTGCATCAATGCCTACCACAAAGCCTTGGTGGTGTCGGACCGCATCGCGTTCCTGGCCACCTCCGACGGCTATGCCGCGATCCTTGCGAAGGCAAGGCCGTTCATGCCAAGCGTCACCATCTGCCCGATCGACCCTTTCGGCAGCGCGCAAAGCACCGACGCGCAACTCGACCGCTTGCAGGAACAGGGCATCCAGGTGGCTATCGGCGGCCTGTCCCTGGAGCAGGCCGTCAAAGGCCGCGGCCTGCACTACATCATGTCCGACGCCGATGCCGACGCCGCCTTCGATGCCATCGACGAAGCCCTGCACCTGCTGCGCATCGAGCAGGAGCGACTGCACAAGCGTCTGGAGCTGCAGGGCCGCTACGAGATGATCCGGTCCATTCTCGACTGTGTCTCCGAGGGCATCTTCAGCATCGACAGCCACGGCGTGATCACCAACATGAACAGCGTCGCCACCCACTACCTGGGCAGCGTGCGCTGCGGCGACAACGTGGCCGGCCTGCTGGCACAGGACTACTTCGGCCGCGTGCTGGGCAAGGCCGAGGCGGTGCGCGGTGCCTTGATCAACCTGGGGCGCCTGTCACTGACCCTGAGCATCGCGCCCATCACCCTGGGCGACCAGGTGATCGGCGCCGTCGCGACCCTGCAGAAGCAGACCGAAATCAAGGCCATCGAGCAGAAAATGCGCCGTCAGCTGGCGCGCCAGCACGTCGCCGAGAATACCTTCGCGTCGATCATCGGCAGCAGCCCGGCACTGGCCAAGGCCAAGCGCCTGGCGCAGACCTTCGCGGCAGTGGACAGCACGGTGATGATCGAAGGCGAAACCGGCACCGGCAAGGAGTTGTTCGCCCAGAGTATCCACAACGCCTCGAAGCGGCGTCACGGCCCCTTCGTGGCGATCAACTGCGCGGCCTTCGCCCCCGGCGTGCTGGAGAGCGAGCTGTTCGGCTACGTGAAGGGGGCGTTCACCGGCGCCTTGACCGAGGGCAAGGCCGGCGTGTTCGAGCTGGCCCACACCGGCACGATCTTTCTCGACGAGATCAGCGAAACCTCGGCGGAAATCCAGCTCAAGCTGCTGCGCACGCTGCAGGAGCGCAAGGTGGTGCGTATCGGCGACGACAAGGTCACGCCAGTGGATATTCGCATCATCACGGCCAGCAACAAACGCTTGCCGCAGTTGGTGGCGCAGGGGCTGTTCCGCGAGGATTTCTTCTACCGCATCTGCGTACTCAAGCTGCAACTGCCTGCCCTGCGCGAACGGCGCCAGGACATTCCCGAACTGGTGACCCATTTGCTGGCCGGCTTCGGCATGCCAGCCGCCGCCCCCGGAGCGGCCCTGCTGGCGCGGCTGAGCGAGCATGAGTGGCCAGGCAACATTCGCCAGCTGGGCAACATCGTCGAGCGCCTGGCGGTCATGGGCCAGGGCCGCGAAATGACCGGGGCGTGGGTGGAAGAAGCGCTGGAAGACCTGCCCTCGCCCGTCCAGCTCACGTCCCAGCCGCCAACGCTGATCCGCAGCGAACGGCAGGTCCTGCTCGAGGCGTTGCACAGCGTGCGGGGCAACCGCGAACAGGCCGCCCGCCTGTTGCAGATCAGCACCACCACGCTGTGGCGGCGCATGAAGAAGTACCAGGACCTGGAGCCGGATGCATTCGCGCTGACCCGTCTGTGCGGGTCGCAGGATGCATCTGCCTAGCGCCAGGTCGCGGCGCTGGCAGAGCTCAGGAGTAGGCTTGGGAAACCTGCCCCACCGGCTGTTTGTGGCGCAGCGTCTGCTGTCGCGCCAGCTGCGCCTGGACCGCGGCGACCGCCTCGAGCACGCGGTGCGTCCAGCTCTGGTCATCCGGGCGCACCACGACCACGCGAAAACCATGCTCGTGGCCTTCGCTCTGCACACCCTCGGAGTCGTCGACGTGCAGGTCGATGTCGAAGGCCGGCGGAAACTTCGACGGCGAGAGGCTCATGCCATGGCTGGCCAGGGCGCGGCTGTGGACTTCGCTGTTGACCACGCCGTCCACGCGGATGCCATGCAACAGCAGCCAGCGTTTGATATAGGCCGGTGTGCGCCCGGAAGAGGTGTACACCCAGATGCTGCAACCCTGACGACGCAGTTCCCGCGTCAGCGAGCGGGTACCGATGCGCAGCGGCTCGCCCAGCCAGCGGTGCACGAAGCCCGGCAGCCAGCTCTGTTCGGCTTCGCTGTGATGGGGCAGGCAGGCCAGGGTGTCGTCGATGTCGAATGAGATACGCACGCGCGGACGGTTGAACGGATTCATCGGAGTAAGACCTGTGATCGCTTGCCACATCGTTTTGGGCCACGGTTGAGTTGAAGCGCTGTGCTCGCATCGGTCAGCGCGGTGTGTCTGGTTCATCGACCCCTGCCCTCGTGCAACGCCAGCTGCTTGTGGCTGAGGAAGAATTTCTTCGGGTCCGGTGCCTGCTCTTCGAGGAAGGCGGCGTATTTCTTCTTGATCTTGGGCAATTCGTAGAGCGCCTTGACGCCATGCTTGGCGGAGTTGCGGATCACCGACGAAGGGTTGAAATAACCCTGCGCATTATCCAACGACAGCACGAAAGGCGGTAGCCCGGCGCGGATCAGCAGATAGCTGACGATCAGCGAACCGGTGCGGTTGTTGCCTTCGATGAACAGCTGCGGCTTGCTGAGGATGCGCACGTAGACGCCGGCGGCGCGCTTCCACACCGACTCGCTGCGGTACGTGCAGTACCAGTTGTACAGATCCTTGATGCCACCTTCGGTGTTGTTGAAGAAATGCTCTTCGGTGGCGGCCAGGTGCTGGGCAAATTCCACACGCCGCGCCGGGTCACGCCCGCACAGCACCGTGGCATTGATTTCCAGCATCAGGTTGACCTGTTGCAGGTCGAACAGGTCAACCCCTGCTGCCACGTATTCGTCGACCAGGGCATAGCCGGCCAGGACGTTCTCCACGACCTCGTCCGTCAACGGATCACGCTGCTCGGTGAAGTGCTCGCTGAGCTCGGCGAAGCGGCCCTGCACTTCGCGCAGGGCTTCTTCGATGGCGGGCAGATCAAGACGACGCGTTGCAGACATGAATATTCCTGGACTCGATGGGTGAAACGGCATCCTGCCGCTGGCTAGCTGAACTTGCCGCTGATGTAGTCGCCAGTCATCTGTTCGCGCGGGTTTTCGAAGATCTGCGCAGTCGGGCCCATCTCCACCAGGTAGCCGGTGCGGGTCCCCTGGGAAATGTCCACCGAAAAGAACGCGGTGGTGTCGGCGACGCGTATGGCCTGCTGCATGTTATGGGTGACCAGCGCGATGGTGTAGTCCTTCTTGAGCTCCACCATCAGCTCTTCGACGCGGCGCGTCGCGATCGGATCGAGGGCCGAGCAGGGTTCGTCGAGCAGCAGCACTTCAGGCTCGGTGGCGATCGCGCGGGCAATGCACAGGCGTTGCTGCTGGCCGCCGGACAGCGACAGGCCGCTGACCTTGAGCTTGTCCTTGACCTCGTCCCACAGCGCCGCGCCCTGCAGCGCATGCTTGACCCGGTCGCCAAGGTCACCCTTGTAGCGGTTCAGACGCAGGCCGAAAGCAACGTTGTCGAAGATGCTCATGGAAAACGGGTTGGGCTGCTGGAAGACCATGCCGATGTAACGGCGCACCACCACCGGATCCACGCCCTTGCCATACACGTCCTGGCCGAGAAAATGCACGTGGCCTTCGAAGCGGAAGCCCTTCACCAGGTCGTTCATGCGGTTCAGGCTGCGCAGCACGGTGCTCTTGCCGCAACCCGAGGGACCGATGAAGCCGGTGATCTTGTTCTTCTCGATCGGTACGTGGCTGTCGCGCACGGCCATGAAGTTGCCGTAGAAGATCTTGTCGAGCTTGCAGTCCATGACCACAGGTGCCTGGGTCGCGAACGGGACGGCTTTTTGCACGGATAGTACACTCACAATATAGGTGCTCCCATTCTCAGAACTTGGGCTTGCCGAAAACACGACTGACAATGTTCACAAACAGCACGATCATCACCAACACGAGGGAGGCCGCCCAGGCGAGCTCCAACTGGTTGTCGAAGGGCATGCCGGAAAAGTTGTAGATCAGCACGGCCAGCGACGCGGTGGGGTTCATGACCGCCAGGCTGCCTTCGTGGTAGATCCAGTAGTTGCTGAACAGCGCGGTGAACAACAGCGGAGCGGTTTCACCTGCAGCCCGCGCCACGGCGAGCATGACCCCGGTGAGAATCGCCGGCATGCCGGTGGGCAGGATGATCTTCCAGATCACCTGCGAGCGCGTGCAACCCATGCCATAGGCCGCGTCCTTCATCACCTTGGGGACCATCTTCATGGACTCTTCGGCGGTCAGCACCACGATCGGCAGCATCAGCACGGCCAGGGCCACCCCGCCCGCCGGTGCGGAATAGGTGCCGGTGGTCATGACCACCAGCGCATAGGCGAACACCCCGGCCAGGATCGACGGCAGGCCGGTGAGCATTTTCGCCGCGAAACGCGCGGCGTTGGCCAGCTTGCTGTCCGGCCCCAGTTCGGCGAGGAACACCGCTGCCATGATGCCCACAGGTACCGCGATTGCCGCCGCGATGCCGACCATCACGAAGGTGCCGGCCATGGCATTGCCGAAGCCGCCGCCGGTTTCGAAACCGGTCGGTGGCAGCTCGGTGAACACTTCCAGGCTCAGCCGCGCACCGCCGCGGGTGATCAACATGTACAGCACCGACAGCAGCGGCACGCTGGCGATCAGCGCGCCGCTCCAGACCAGCGTGGTCAATACCAGGCTGCGCAGGGCGCGGCCTTCGAACTTGCGCTGCAGGCTGGGCAGCGCAGCGGTAGGCGTACTCAGGCTTGTCATTATTTGCTACCCCGTTGCGCGTAGACCATGAGCATCGAGCCGATGAGGTTGACGATCAGGGTGATCAGCATCAATACCAGTGCCGCGTACATCAGCACTTCGATCTCGTTGGGCCCGGCCTCCGGGAAGTTCAGTGCCAGCAGCGCTGCCAGGGTGTTGGCCGGTGCGAACAGCGACAGCGAGATGTTGTTGGCGTTGCCCACCAGCATCGCCAGGGCCATGGTTTCACCCAGGGCTCGACCCAGGCCCAGTACCAGCGAACCGAAAATACCGGTCGCAGCCGAGGGCACCATGACCTTCAGGATCGCTTCCCAGTGCGTGGTGCCCATGCCGTAGGCCGCTTGCTTGGTTTTCATCGGCACAGCGGTCAGCGCGTCCTGGGACACGGCGGCGATGGTTGGCAAAATCATGATGGCCAGCACCAGCGCAGCCGGCAGCAGCCCGGGCCCGCTCAGTGATGTGCCGAAAATGGGAATCCAGCTCAGTTCGGTGTGCAGCCAGGTGGTCAGCGGGCGTATGGCCGGAATCACCACATAGATGCCCCACAGGCCGTAGACGACGCTTGGAATGGCCGCGAGCAGTTCGACGATGGTACGAAACACCGCTGCCAGCTTGGCGGGGAGAAAATCCTGGGTCAGGAAGATCGCCATGCTGATACCGAAGAAGCCAGCGATGATCAGGGCGATCAGGGCGCTGTACAGCGTGCCCCAGATGGCCGGGAGAATGCCGTACTTGCCTTGGTTGACATCCCACACGGTGCCGAACAGCACATCGAAACCGTGTTTTTCCATGCCGGGCAGTGCCTTGCGCCCTACTTCGAATATCAGGGCAAATACCACGGCCAGAATCAGCACCACACCGACGCGCGCAAGCGCACGGAACGTGCGATCGACCAGGAAATCCTTCGTCGAAGGCGGCTGGCAGGCTGAGTCCGGGTTATCCGGTACAACGAAAGGGCTGTTCATTGATTAATTCCGGGGTGTGGAAGTAGACCTCGCCCGACCCGGCAGCGAAGCCAGGACGGGAGAGGTCTCGCGCATGTCACTGGATATTGGCGCTGGCTTTGCGAACCTGCTCCACAACCGAGGGCGGCAGCGGGATGTAGCCCATCGAATCGGCGATCTTCTGGCCTTCGGTCAGGCTGTACTCGATCATGTCGCGCATGGCCTTGGCCTTGGCCGGATCTTCGTTCTGCTTGCGGAAGATCATCCAGGTGTAGGTGGTGATCGGGTAGGACTTCTCACCTTCTGGATCCGGCAGCCAGGCCACCAGGTTTTCCGGCATCTTGACCGCGGCCAGGGCCTCGGCACCGCTTTCGGCATTCGGCACTACGTATTTGCCGGCCTTGTTCTGCAGTTCGGCGAAGTCGACCTTGGCCAGTTTGGCGAAGCCATACTCGATGTAGCCGATCGCGCCAGGGGTCTGGCGAACGGTGGCGGTCACGCCGTCGTTCTTGGGCGACTTGATGAACTTGTCACTGGCAGGCCAGTTGACGGTGTTGCCCTCGCCCAGGGTCTGCTTGAACGCCGGGTTGATGGTTGCCAGGTGCTTGGTGAACACTGCGGTGGTGCCACTGGAGTCGGCGCGCACGACCACGGTGATGGGCATGTCGGTGAGTTTCAGATCCGGGTTGGCAGCGACGATCTGCGGATCGTTCCACTTGGTGATCTTGCCCAGGAAGATGTTGGAGTAGACTTCACGCGGCAGTTTCAGGCCCTTGGGGCTGCCCGGCAGGTTGTAGGCCAGGACGATTTCGCCCGCGGTCATCGGCAGCAGTTGCGCGCCTTCGGCAACCTTGGCGATGTCTTCATCTTTCATGGCCGAGTCGCTGGCAGCGAAATCGACGGTCTTGTTCAAAAAGTCCTGTACGCCTGCACCGCTCCCCTTGGACTGGTAGTCAACGGTAACGCCAGCGGTTTTCTTGCTGAAGTCCTTGAACCAGGTGAGGTAGATCGGGGCCGGAAAGCTGGCGCCGGAGCCGGTCAGCCGCACGCTTTCGGCAGCGAAGGCCATGGAGCTGGCGCTGAGCGAAACGGCAACGGCGAGCGCGGCAGACTTCATCAAACTTTTCATCTAAGGAACTCACTGAGATAAAGGGCAACGGAACTGTGCACAGCTTTTGTTACGGTTTGATGAATCCGACGACCGGCAGTGACCCGTTCGCGGATGACGAGTGCGTAAATCTCATCGAGTTGTTGTAACCTCGCCCGGCGCCAGCGCGGGCAATGCCTGTTGTCCTGGCTCAGGCCTCCATCATTTCTACGCCTGGTTGCTCGCCGCAGCTGGCAACCGCTCAAAGAGAATCCGAACATGCGGCATTCCATGATCAATCGTTGGTGCATGGGCTTGCTGGCCCTGTGCCTGTGGGCCACCCTGCCCGTCCATGCCGAGCCTGCCCCGGCACCGCCGGCCAGTACCGCCAGCGCGCCGGTCGAAGTGCTGGCCACGCCCGCGCAGCTCAGCGACCAGCTCGACCAGATTCGCCAGAAGGTGTCGACTGCCGCCAACGACGACCTGCTGGCCAGCCTGCGCCAGGCAGCGTTGCAAGTGCAGCGTCAGGCCGATGCGTTGCTGGCGCGCCAGGGCGTGGACATGGGGCACCTGGATGACCAGCTCAACGTGCTCGGCGCTGCCCAACCCGACGAGCCGCAGACCTTGACGGCCCAGCGCCGCACGCTGACCAACCAGAAGAAGGCCTTGACCACCGACCAGGCCGACACCACGGCGCTGAGTACCTCGGCCGGTGACCTGGCGATCCAGATTCTCAACCTGCGGCGCAACCTGCTGGACACCCAGATCAGCACCCGGTCCGCCAGCCCGTTGAGTTCCGCGTTCTGGTCCAGCCTGATCCAGCCCACCGATGACGACGTCAGAAAGCTGGGCAGCCTGTGGCAGGACGTCTCTCAGGTCTTCGACAGCGCCCTGGCACCCGGCTCGCGCGGCACGTTCATCACGATCGTGCTGGGCGCCCTGCTGGTATGGGTGGTGGCCCGACGGCTGATCGAGCGGCTGCTGGTGCGGGCCATGATCCGCTGGTTCCCCGAAGGTCGGCTGCGCCGCAGTACCCTGGCCCTGGCCACCGGGCTGACCACGGTGCTGACCATCAGCGCGGCGACCTCTCTGCTGCAGTGGGGCATCGTCAGCCATTCGCAACCCAGCGCCAATGTGTTGAACCTGATCGAACAGGTGCAGACGCTGATCCTGTTCTGCGCCTTCATCGTCGGCATGGGCCGCGCCCTGCTGATGCTGCCCAACCCGTCCTGGCGCCTGCCCAACATTCCCGACCCGATCGCCAGCGCCATTGGCAACCTGCCAGCCGTGCTTGCACTCGCACTGATGTTCACCGGCACCTTCGAACGGATCAACAGCGTGATCGCCAGCAGCCTGGCGCTGTCGGTCGCGGTCAACGGCCTGACCGCGCTGCTGGTGGCGTCGATCTTCGTCTACGGCCTGGTGCGTGTGCGCCAGACGCGTCGCCGCTTCGCCCTCGAGCGCACCGCAGGCTTCGTCGGCCTTATTCCGTTCATCCTCTCGGTGTGGATCGGCATCATCGTGCTCGGGCTGTTGAGCGGTTACCTGACGCTGGCCTATGTACTGACCGTCAAGTTGCTGTGGATCAGCCTGGTTACCTCGACCGCGTACCTGTTGACGGTGTTCTTCGTCGACATCTGCGAAACCCTGCTCTCGCCCAAGCAGTCCGGCGGCCAGGCCCTGGGCGCCATGCTCGGGCTGTCGCCACGGCATCAGGCCCAGGCCAGTACCCTGCTGGCCGGCGTGGGCCGAACCTTGCTGCTGTGCGTTGCGCTGATTCTGGCCTTCATGCCGTCGGGATCGAACCCCAGCGAACTGCTGGCCAGCTTCGCCCGGCTGGACGTGGGCAGCAAATCCCTCGGCGCCTTCAACATCGTGCCGGGCGATATCCTCATTGCGGTGCTGCTGCTGGTCGGCGGTCTGTTCAGCATCCGTGTCCTGAAGAACTGGCTGGGTGACCGCCTGCTGCCGGAAACCAACATGGACGCCGGCATGCGCGCCTCGCTGGTGACCCTGGTCGGCTACATCGGCTTCGTGCTGTTGGGTATCGCGGTGCTGTCGACGCTGCGCATCAGCCTGACCAACCTGACCTGGGTGGTCAGCGCGCTGTCGGTCGGTATCGGCTTTGGCTTGCAGGCGATCGTGCAGAACTTCATCTCCGGGCTGATCCTGCTCACCGAGCGGCCGGTCAAGGTGGGCGACTGGGTCAGCCTGGCGGGTGTGGAGGGGGATATTCGCCGCATCAACGTGCGCGCCACGGAAATCCAGATGGGCGACCGTTCGACGGTGATCGTTCCCAACTCGCAGTTCATTACCCAGAACGTGCGCAACGTGACCATGGGCAACGCGTTGGGCGTGGTGGGCATCACCCTCACCCTGCCACTGGACACCGACGTGCTGAAGATCCGCGAGCTGCTGATGACCGCCTACGCCGAGCATGAAGCGGTCCTGGCCGAACCGGCACCGTCGGTAACCTTCAAGGACCTGACCAGCGCCGGCCTGCTGATCAGCGTCAGCGGCTTCGTCAACAGCCCGCGTTCGGTGGGAACGGCGCGCAGCGACCTGCTGTTCACCATCCTTGACCGCCTGCGCACCATGGGCGTAGCGCTGTCGGCGCCACAAAGCATGTTGCTGATCAACGAAAAGGGCGAAGCCAGCCCCGCCCCGGAGAATGGCTCGATCAGCTGATTGTCACCCGGTAGTGGACAGTGAAACGCTGTCCACCCGATTTATCCTCTCCAGGGTCGAAGCTAGTCTAGC
This sequence comes from Pseudomonas sp. CFBP 8770, assembly GCF_014841705.1. Lineage (NCBI taxonomy): Bacteria > Pseudomonadati > Pseudomonadota > Gammaproteobacteria > Pseudomonadales > Pseudomonadaceae > Pseudomonas > Pseudomonas sp. CFBP 8770. Next base: position 436,066 of record NZ_JACYUL010000005.1, on the reverse strand, counting down.
CTCAGTTCCAACACACCCCCAGCGAACCGAGAGGACCCGACCATGACCCACACGACCTACAACCGCCTGAACAAAGACGATGCCGTAGTTCTGCTCGTCGACCATCAAACCGGCTTGATTTCGTTGGTGCAGGACTTTACGCCGAACGAGTTCAAGAACAACGTCCTTGCCTTGGCCGACCTGGCCAAGTTCTTCGAGCTGCCGACCATCCTCACCACCAGCTTCGAACAAGGCCCGAACGGGCCGCTGGTGCCAGAGCTCAAGGAGATGTTCCCGGACGCGCCCTACATTGCGCGTCCCGGCCAGATCAACGCCTGGGACAACGAAGACTTCGTCGCTGCCATCAAGGCCACCGGCCGCCGGCAGATCATCATCGCAGGCGTAGTCACCGATGTGTGCGTTGCGTTCCCGACCCTGTCGGCGCTGGCCGAAGGCTTCGAGGTGTTCGTCGTCACCGATGCGTCCGGCACCTTCAACCACACCGTGCAACAGGCCTCCTGGGCACGGATGTCGGCAGCGGGCGCACAGTTGATGAACTGGTTTTCGGTGGCGTGCGAGCTGCACCGTGACTGGCGCAACGATATCGAAGGCCTGGGCAACCTGCTGTCCCAGCGCATTCCCAACTACCGCAACCTGATGAACAGCTACTCGGCCCTGGCCAACAAGTAAGGCAAAAAAAACGCTCCTCCCGGCGTGTGGCCGAGGGGGAGCGTTTGTGCATCCGGGGTTCGGGTTATCAGCTCGAATGCTGTACGAACAACGCGCTTACATCCGCAGTCAACTGGTTGGTAGCGCCCAGGTAGTCGATCAGTTCCGCCGCACGGCTGCCCCGCAGGCCTGCGGTGGTGATCTTGCCGTCATGGACGTACGTGTACACCCCCGACACGGCGAACGCCTTGAGCTGGGCAATGTGCCGAGCCTGCTCGGCCTGCGACTGCTGGAACTCGTCACTCTGGAAAAACTGTCGACGCGCCAGCGGGCTGAGGAACGCGATCTCCAGCACGGCCAGCTGTTCCCGCACCGGCGTCGCCTTGTGCGCCACATCCGGGGCAGGCGGATGCATGCCGTCGTTGTCGAACGGCGCACACAGGTGCAGGCGCACCTTGAGCACCGCATCACTGGCTGCGAGCAGCGGGCCCAGTTCGTCGCGCAGGTACTGATGCAGGCTTTCCAGGGTGCCGCGCGGACTCAGGTGCAGGTGAATGCGATCGGCCTGATCCAGGCCATTCATCACCTCATCGCCGGTGCGGTTGAGCAGATTGATCGAGCCCTCGGGCAGGTCATAGGCCAGGGTTTCCTCGAACATGTTCTGTTCATCGCTGAACAACAGCGAGCTGGCGTCCTGGAACTGCTTCTGGTCAGCCGCAGACAGGAAGCCGATTTCCACGCCGCCGTCGAGTTCGTAGTCGATGATTTCCTGGATGCCTTCGGCCAGCGGCCACAGATGGGCATCCTGCTCGCGGGACAGATGGTGCTGGATATACAGGCCCAACCCCGGCAGCCGCGCGCACAGCGGACCGTGCACGTCTCGCCAGTAGTGGGCGAATATGTCGTGCGGCACCCGTGGTCGACGCTTGACGGTGGTATAGCTGTTGATCTGGATCATGCATCACCCGTGGGATTGAAAACTGTGTCTGTTCAGAGCCCGGTAGCGCAGCACGGGTTCAACTTGACTGGGCGCAATGACGGGCGAGCGGTAGACCGCTAGGGATTGGAGATCCGGTTGACGCTGGTAATCCCGCCGTTCCAGATCATTTCGTAGTGCCCCGCCTGAATGATCGAGGCAACAGGCCTGGGCGTCATCAACGCCCAGCAATGGTTGCCCAGCGAGCGTACCGAATGGTAGAGCAGGCCCGTGGCGCCCAGTTGCCGAACTTGCGCACCCAGCACATTGGCGGCGCTGTAGTCGTCCGGGGCGTAAACCGGATCTTGCAACGACAGCCCGGTGGCATCGCGGCAGGCGGCATCATTGAAAGCGCAGACCAGGCTGCGGAAGACGAAACGCTCGTAGTTCAAGCCGGCTACCTTTGCCCAGTAGCGGTTTTGATGGTGGTGCACCTCGGCAATCGCCGTCTCCACCGTATCGGCCAGGTACAGCACCCCATAGCTGCCATCACTGAAGCGCGAGCCATCGGCATTCACATGGGTGAACGGCGCCGTGGCGTAGGAACAACCCACGATACCGAACGGAATCTGGTCCAGGGCAATCAACTGCAGCGCGCCGACCTCGTTCTGCAGCCTGGGGTTGGTCAGTGCCTGAAGCCGATAGAGCATGTCGAACTCGTCGGCATCGGCGACATCGTCGAACAGCGCGATGGGCGGAAACCGCGAGTTCACCAGGCGATAGGCCTGCACGGCGGCGCCGGCTACGGTAGGCAATCGAGCCGCCGTCACCATTGCGCGCCACGCAACGCATCCACGCGGCGAAAGGTTTCGTAGAGCGAGATGAAATCGCCCTGGGCCATCACCTCGAGCGGTTTACGGCCGTTGAAGAAGGCATTGGCGTTCTCCATGTTGGCAAAGCCATAGACGTTTTCCGGGTTGTCGAAAATCGTGCGCAAGGCGGCATGAATGTTGAGCACGAAGCTGATGCGATGCATCTGGTCCATGTCCAGGCTCACGGACCAGTGGGCATCGCCCTGCCGGCCACGGCTGTAGGTGCTGCGCGAGATACGCAGGATCTTGCAGGCCTGCTCGCCCGACGCGTTCCATTTGTCCAGAATGCGCAAGGCGGTGCGCAGACCGGTCACGCATTGGTCGCGGGTGAACTCGGCGGTTTGCAGCGAGGCAGTCATGGTCAGGCCCTTTTTTGATCTACAGAGCCAATGTTAACACTTATAGGTCTGTAGAATCAATTCGCGAGCATCAGGTTCGGACACGCTCAGGGCGATGGCAGCTTCTCGACGTCCTCCAGTGCCCGGTACACCTCATCCACCCAAGGCTGCCAGTCGTCGCGCGGCAGCGGCCCTGCCTCCAGGCGCTGCTGCAGGCGCTCTGCGGCTTCGGCCAGCGGCAGTGCGCCGGCCATGCGCGCAGCCCCTTCCATGCGATGGGCCAGGCCCACGGCCGCCTGCAAGCGCTGCTCGTGCAACGCCTGGGTCAGCTCGCGCAAATCGTCTCGGCAGGTCGTTACCAGAAGCTGCTCGAGCGTTCGCCGGGTCGCCGCATCGAGTGCCGGCGCAAGCGACCCCACCGATCGCTCGGCAACCCTCAGGAATTGGCCGCAGACCCGTGTCAGTGCCGACAGCTGCAAGGGCTTGAGCAGCACATCGTTCATGCCGCTGGCATAGCAGCGCTGTACGTGCTCGGGATCACTGGCGGCGGAAATGGCAACGATGGGAACGTGCCCATGGCTGCCCGGCATTTGCCGGATCTTTCGGGCCAATGCGTAGCCATCGAGGTCCGGCAACTGGCAATCCAGCAGTACCAGCCCCAGACCGTGATGCACACTGATTGCGCGCAAGGCCTGGGTCGCGCTCCCGACCACCTCGCAGCGGTAGCCCAGCATATCCAGTTGCTGGACGATGACGCGCTGGTTGAGCACATGGTCTTCGACCACCAGCACCGTCTTGCGCAGCGCCACCGATGTTTCCGCCGAAGCGGGAGGCGATGCGGCAGCCAGTGTCGGCGGCGACGCTTGCAGCGCCACCGGCAACCGGCAGCTGATTTCGGTGCCGTTGCCCACTTCGCTGCGCAGGGCGATGCTGCCACCCATGAGCTGGATCAGCTCGCGGCAGATGGCCAGACCCAAGCCGCTGCCCCCGTAGCGCTCGGTCGTGCTGCCATTGGCCTGGGTGAATGCTTCGAACACAGCGTTGTGGCGATCCGGCGCGATGCCGACACCACTGTCGCTAACGCGGATCTCCAGCCACCCGCCTGCGCCACTGGCCGTGGGGCGGCATTCGAGGGCCAGGCTGACCTGGCCATGGTGGGTGAACTTGACCGCATTGGAGAGCAGATTGGTGAGAATCTGCCGCACCCGCAGGCGATCGATCCTGAGCAGCCTGTGATCGAACCCCAGCGCGCGGTAATCCAGGGTCAATCCCTTACGCTCGGCTTCCAGGCGGTACAGCTCGGCGACACTGCGGCCCAACGCGGCCACGTCGGTGGGCTGCAGGTGCAGCTGCACCGCGCCGGCATCCAGGCGGGTGATCTCCAGAATGTCGTCGAGCAGCTCCAACAGATTCACCGCCGAATCGTTGGCCAGGCTGACCCACTGCTGTTCACGGACACCCAGCTGGCTGCGGGAAAGCAGCTCGATGGCCGACAGCACTGCATTCATCGGCGTGCGAATCTCGTGGCCGAGCATGGCCAGGAAACGCGCCATGCGCCGTTCGCTGCGTTGCGCGCGGCGCTGCGCCACGCGGGCGAGGCGGACCAGGGTGGCGAGCAGCAGCAACAGCCCGAGTCCGGCGACGATTTCCAGCCAGTAATACTGCGCCAGGGTCTGCCAGGTGGGTGCGCCGAAATCGGTCTGCGCCAGCCAACGGTCATAGATGTCATCGGTGGCCTTGGAGGTGAGGCTGCCCAGCGCCTTGTCGACGATGGCGCGCAACAGCGGCTCGCTGGGTGTCACGCCCATGGCCAGCACCACTGGCATGTCGGCCACCACGCCGGCCAGGTGCAGGCGACCGGCGTACTTGCGGCGCAGCACCGGTTGCAGCACGACGTCCAGACCGATTGCCACGTCGGCGCGTTGTTCGGCCACTGCGGCCAGGGCCTGTTCAGCATCACCGAGCAACAGCAGGCGAACGCCGGGATGGTGCTGGCGAAGGTAGTGTTCATAGCCGCCACCGCCTTTCACCGCCACGGTCTGTCCCGTCAGCCGGCTGGCAGTGAACAGCATCGGCTTGCCGGCGCGGGTGATCGCCACCGTCGCGCCAAAGAAATACGGCTGGCTCAACAGCAACTGGCTGCGAGGCTGTGCGTCGAGCAAGCGCTCGGACACTGCCGAGGCCAGCATCAGTCGGCCGCTGGCCAGGGCCTGCTGCGTCGTCTGCCAGTCGGGGCTGGGCACGCGGACCAGACGCAGGCCGGTGGTGCGCTGGATATGATCGATGTAGTCACGGGTCAGCCCCTGGTGCTGGCCATTTTCCACGTACTCGATGGGCCAGTAGGGATCCACCGCATACTCCACCACCGGGTGGTCACGAATCCAGGCGCGCTCGCCCTCGGTCAACGCCAGCGTCGCAGCGTCGAGCGAAGCGCTGCAGCACAGCGCGATCAGGGGAACGACCCAAGCCTTCATGGTGCGGCTGTCCGTGAGGTGCTTACGGGCAGACTAACAGGGCTTGGAGCTGACAGGTTTTTAACGTTTACGAGGTATTCGAACGATTATTTTCAGCGTTCGAGACCCTTCCAGCGGCCGGCGGCGACTGCTACTGGCGTTGCACCACCGCCACCTCCGCGACCGGTGCCAGGTGCGCCGCAAGGTCGATGGACAGCGTCTGCGCCGCGCTCCAGCGCAGGTGGATGGCATCGACGAAGGCCGCTTCGCCGACCCGGTATTCGGTGTCGGCGTTCCACAACCGCGCGCCACTGCGCTCCAGGGTCCGGCGCAGCGCGCTGTCGAACGCGGCCAGCAGGCGACCGTCGCCATCGTGTTCGGCCTTCCACTGCGGATGCAGTGGTGTTGCGACCACGGTCAGCGGGCGCCCTTCGCGCTGGAGGCGCTGCGCCAGGCTGTCGAGCGCTGCGAAGCAGGTCGGGTCGAGCGCGTCGGGCTTTCCGTACAGCAGCGCGCGCGAGTTGCGGGTATCCAGCGGCCCGTCCCCGTAGCGGTTGAAGACCAGCGGATCGAACTCGACCTGCCCGGCCCGCTGCGCCTTGACCGTACGCGCGTTGCGCAGCAGCGAGCCGGGGGTGAAATAGCGCATGTAGGGAAGCCAGGCCGAACCCTGTCCATACACGTAGGCATCGGCATCGCGGCGGTCGAACACGGCCGCGGCAGCCGTGCTGCAACCCGCAAAGTCCAGTGGGTCGACGATCATCAGCACTTGCTCGACGGTGGTTTCACGGTCCAGCAGCCAGTTGGCGACGTACACCGCCTGATTGGCGCGCAGTCCGCAGAACGCACCATTGAGCGGCCGTATCCCAGGTGCCTTGTTGGCAACGGTCTGGCCGTCGAAATGCCGCCATGCGACCGACGAGCCTACCACCAGCAGGTTCGGCGTCTGCGCGGGATGCTCACGCATGAACGAAAGCTTTTCGTCCGCACACAGGCTGTTGGAAAACGCCGGTGGCGGCAGGTTGCCCGTGGCGCGCAGCCCTAGAATCAAGCCGGCAAACAGCGCCAGACTGCCGAACAGCCCGACACCCATCCAGATCAGGTAGGCAGGGCCCATCGCGGCGCCCGCAGGCGGCGATGCGTGTGGCTGTGCGGTCGGTTGCATCGGTCAACTCCCGGAAAGTTTGCTTTCGATCAATTGGGTGAATTGGCCGACGTTGCGCAACGACTCCAGCTCCGCCGTGCGGAACTTGATGCCGAAGCGCTGCTCGGCGGCAACGATCAGCGTCACGTGCATCTGGCTGTCCCAACCCTCGACCTGATCGGCCGTGGTGTCGTTGCTCAGCAGCAGACTTTCGTCATCGAACAGGTCACGGAACAGGTCGGTCAGTTCGTGCAACACGGTGGTGGTTTCAGTCATGGCGGATCTCGATATGGTGGTTGAAGGTGGAAGACGCGGTCAGTGGGTAACGCCACAGCGTGGCAGGCGAACCGACCTCGGGATTCGGTGCGTGGACGAAGCCCAGTTGCGGATAATGGTCGGCGACCATTGCGTTGCGCTCGCTGGGGCGGTATTCGCCGATCAATGCGCTGTAGCCGGCGGTAGCGGCGTGTTGGGCAAGTACCTGCAGGGCCGCCTGTTCGGCCTGACGCCCCAGCACGCGGCAGCTCATCAGCCAGGTGTCGATGAACAGCTCGTCGTCGGCGCAGCTCGTGTCGGGGCGCGCCAGCACCACGCTGATCAGACCGTTGTCGCCGAATTTGTCGGTCAGGCGCAGGCTCAAGGCGACTGCGCCCGGGGTGTCGGCCATCTGCTGCACCTGCACCTCGCTATAGCGCCGCGTGCTGAGGTTGAATTGGTTAGTCTTGTTGATCAGTTGCGTCGCTCGCGCCAGCTCCGCCGCGCCTATGGGCCGCGCCTGCATGACCATTTCCAGGCCCTTGAGGTAACCGTCCATGTCGGTGGCCTGGCCCATCGCCGCCTGCCGCTCGCCGTTGGCCCGGTACGTCTGGACACGGGCGCCGTCATCGGCGGTGAAGGCGATGGCCTCGAAGTAACCCGCTGCGGCCACTCGCGCCGGGTAGTCGGCGACATCATCGGGCAGCTCCGGCACTGCCACCTGGGGCAATTCGCGGCGCACGATGTCGCGTTCGGCAGGGTTGTCGTCGACGAACACCAGGCTGTCCAGGCCAATGTTCAACTGCTCGGCGATGCGCCGCAGATTGCTCGCCTTGTCTTCCCAGTTGGCCACGAAGGCGGCGATGTCGCTGCGCTTCAGAGCCATTTCCGGATGATCGAACGCCGCTTCGGCCACGCGCATGTCGTTTTTGCTGCACACCGCCAGGATCACACCGCGGCGCGCCAGCTGTACTGCGTAGTGCTGAAAGGCAAGGAAGGCTTCACCGGTGGCACTGCCCTGCCCCAGGTACAGGCCGTCGACGCCGTCGTCACCCACCACGCCACCCCACAAGGTGTTGTCCAGGTCCAGGACCAGGCACTTGCGCGAGCGACCGACCACCGCCGCAGCGATGCGCGCCAATTGGTCGCCGTACAGCGGAGCCCAGATCGGGCTCACCAGTTGCTTGGCCTGATGCCAGCGAACCGGGTTGGCCAGACCGTCACCGTACTGGCCGCCGGCCGCACTCCAGGCCAGGTCCATGAGCAACACGCCGTCTTCACGGGCGGCACGACGGATCTCGTTGTTGAGCCGTTCGAGCAAGGCGCGCGGCGAACCGGGCACCAGCGCGTCGAAGTGACCGAACAACGCCGGGGCGGCGGGCACCAGGGTTTGCTGGATGACCTGCGCAGCGTAGCGCGCACGGGCCTGGCGCCACAGCAGGCGCAGTTCTTCCACCCGCGCCTGCACCGCGTTTTCGGCCTCTTCGGCACTGGCATGCAGGGCGCAGCTGGGTGGCGAATCCATGGCGTCCAGGGCGAGCACAATGACCTGCGGGGCAAATGCCTTCAAGGCGGGGTCATCCGCGAGCAGGGCCTGGCGATACTGGCCGTAGGGGGCCAGGTACACCGACACGCCCACCTCACGCTGCAGCGCGGCGACGCGGATAGCCGGGAGCAGATGGTCGACGGTATGCGACGCCAGCACGGCCATGCGCAACGCAGTGAAGCCCGGTACCGCTTGTTCACCTTCGCCGGCAAGCAGCTCGATACCCCGCTGCGCCAGGCGATCCAGACGCAGCGTCTGGGTGAAATCGCGGCGGTAGGCGGCCAGCCTCGCCGTTTCGCGCAAACGCTCCAGAGGATCGCTCAGCGACTTGGCGTGAGAGATCGCCGCACCCAGGTCGGGGTGTTGGGCAAGCCAGGCTAGCTGTTCCATGGTCGGCACCTTTTGATTGATCAGAACGGGGTGATTGATCAGAACTGGAAATAGAGGAATTCACTGGGGGCAACCGAGAACGCCGTGGCCAGCGCGAAGAAGCCCAGCACGCCGATGCCCATGCCTACGGCGGCGCTGGGTTGCCAGGCACTGGCCGGCACCCGACGCTGCAGCCAGTGAAGCTCGGGCCGGGCGTTGAGGGCGGTGCGGAAATGGCCCATCCACTGCTGGATGTTCGGTAGCGTCCAGACGAACGCCAGCAGCGCCGCGATCATGATCAAGCTGCGCAGATGGTTGGCCGCCAACTGCGTCGGCAGCTCGCTCAAGCCCAGCATGCCGCCGAGTATGGCCAGGGCACTGGCCAGGGTCGGCGCGCGGAAGAACACCATGGCCACCACGACGCAGGTGAAGGTCAGCAGCACCGCCGGTATCCGGTGCAGCCAGCGGTCACTTTCCACCGCCCAGCCCCGGCGAGCCTTCCAGGCGCGCCAGCCGTGCGCCACCACCAGGTAGAAGCCGTGCACCAGGCCAAAGGCTACGAACTGCCAGCCTGCGCCGTGCCACACGCCGGAAATAAACATGGTCAGCACGGTCGGATAGGCCACCACCATGCAGAACGTACCCAGGCTCATCTTGCCGCGCTTGGGCATCGGCAATCCTGCCGCCATGCGCCGACGGGCCATACGCAGCACGATCGGGTTGTAGATGTAGCTGGTGAGAAAACGGGTCAGGGTCATGTGCCAGCGCGACCAGTAGTCGATGACGTTGCGTGCCTTGAACGGGCTGTTGAAGTTGGCTGGCAGACTGATGCCGAACAGCAGGCCCAGGCCGATGGCCATGTCGGTGTAGCCGGAAAAGTCGAAGTAGATCTGCAGGGTGTAACTCAGTGCGCCGATCCAGGCCTCGTGCAGGGCCGGGACGGTTCCGTCTGCGGCCAGGGCGAATACCGGAGCGGCCTTTTCACCCATGGGGTCGGCCATGATGACTTTCTTGAACAGACCCATCAGAAAGATACTGGCGCCAATGGACAGGTTGACCAACTGCGGGCGGAAGTTGTCGCCATGACGAAACTGCTCGAGCATTTCCCGATGATGCGTGATGGGGCCCGCAATCAGATGCGGGAAAAAAGTGATGAACAGGCAGTAATTGACGAAGTCATGTTCAACCACTTCGCCGTCATGGGTATCGACCAGATAGGCAATCTGCTGGAAGGTAAAGAACGAGATGGCCAGCGGCAGGGTGATGTTCTGCAGTGTCCAGCCCAGACCGAACGCTTCGTTGATGTTGCCAAACAGAAAACCGGTGTATTTGAAATACAGCAGCAACCCCAGGTTGGCGGCGACACCGATGATCAACAGTGCCTTGGACCGCGTACGCAGCAGTTGCCCGGCCAGCACATAGTTGAAGGCGATGCTGCCCAACAGCAAAGGCACGTTGGCCGGGTTCCACCAGCCGTAGAACACCAGCGACGCCAGGGTCAGCCATATGGCTGCCAGGCGCTTGCGCCCCGTTCCGGCAAGCAGAAAGAAACCCAGCAAGACCACCGGCAGAAATCCAGCGATAAATACCATCGAGTTGAACAACATCGGTAATACCCCACGCGTGGCGCGACATTGAAAAGTCTTTTCGAAACAAGCGGTCGTCCAGATGCGCACACGGCCAGACGCCCCACGTTCATGTCTGGCAAATGGCAGAGTCATGAAAAGGGACGGTAGGAAAACGATACTTTTAACAGGGCATGAAGAAAGTTCAGTGCCCCTGACGAACGGAAAGAAGAGTGTCGCAAACTTACGCGCCGCGCAAGTCTTACCCCACGAAGATAGTTCTTATCGCACGCGGCCCTGTTAAAGCCGTTGAAATACAGCCAATTAGTTTTTTGACGCGCCTGATTTGGCGCACGGATTCTTGACATATGGCCACGACAGAACATTGACTGCTATATAAATCAATGACTTATGCGAAACACAGGGCAAATGTAAAATTTTTGTCAAAAATCATGATTCGCTGCATTGACTTACATGCCAGCACCACCTTAAATTCGCTTCAACGCCCATGAAACCTCGTTCCAGAGACTTTCCGAAGGCAAGAAGCGCGTCTAGCCGGTTCCGGCGAAAGCGCCATTCAAATAATTGAAAGACCACGCCCACTGCGTTGCATGGACCGGCGGTAGCTTTAACTTCTGATTGACGGATTCTGATTGACGGACCCGGACTGACAGAGTTGAACTCGAAATGGAATGGGGCACAAGAATGTCGAGCACAAGTACAGAACATGCAGAGTTTTCGCCTCGTTTGAAATTCGTTCCAATGCGCTCCGCTGCAGCATGCGGAAAACAGCATTAACCAATAGGCGGTGCAAACCCCCTCCTCTTTTCAAGCGAAGGCAGCCACATGGTCGATACTCGGCAACAACACTCGACAATCCTCATCGACGGCTACTCCTACCTCGAAGTGTTCTCGGGTACGCAAAAGAGCCCCAAAGAGGGGACGACCATCGTCACCGTCACCTATGGCGATCGCCTGGGTTACCTCGAACAATTGGTCGGCGATGCCTTGAGCTTTGCCGAAATCGACGAAGTGCTGATCGTCAGCAACGCCGCGACCGCGCCGGTGGATGAGCTCGCCGAACGCTGGCCCGGACGCGTGCGCGTCATACAGCTGGCGGAAAACAGCGGCTCGGCCAACGGTTACGCAGTCGGCATAGAAGCCGCGCTGGCCAATGGCGCCGAATACATCTGGATGATGGACGACGACAACACGCCGACGCCGGCCGCTGTGGAGTTGCTGCATGCAGAGCTCAAGCGCCTGGAAGGCGTGCACGGCAGCAGTCAGGTTGCGGTGCTGGGCTTCCGTCCCGGCCAGCAGGAAGACATCGCCCAGGGCGTGCCCCTGCGTTTCGCCACGCAAAGGCCTTCGAGCTACTTCGGTTTCCACGTTGCGCAGATACCCTACAAGTTGTGGCGCCGTCGGCCCTGGGGCAAGCGTCGCAGCAAACCGGCGGCCATGCTCAGCCTGCCCTTCGCACCCTATGGCGGCATGCTCGGCCATCGCAGCCTGTACGAAAGCATCGGCGTGCCGCGCCGCGAATTGGTCCTGTATGTGGACGATACCGAATACACCCGGCGTATCACGGCCAACGGCGGGCACCTCTATCTGCTCACCGAGGCGGTCATCGACGAGCTCGAGGACTCCTGGAACAACAAGGCCAACACTCGCAACATCTATGAATCGTTCCTGCTGGGCAACTCGGACTTCCGCGCCTACTACTCGGCGCGCAACCAGGCCTGGTTCGACAAACACGTGTGGCTGGCATCGCCGCTGATGTACCGCCTGAACCGCAAGATTTTCAATTCGCTGCTGACTTACTTCGCTCGTCGCCGCAACGCCCAGGATCGCCTGGCGCTGCTGCAGCGGGCCATTCACGACGGCGAGAACTCGAAGCTGGGCATGAGTTCGACGTTCCCGCTGCGCTGATGATGTTCCACCCCGATTTTGCTTTGCCCTGATGGACCTGCACAACCCAGGCGCCGTCCCTGACCAAGGATCGCGGACGGCCTGCTGTGCCTAGCTGTTTCCTGCTGTTCAACTTTTCGAGAGTGCGCCCCATGGACAAAACGACTGTTACCAGAATTGGTGTTAGCGGTACCGGCATGATTGCACGCGCGCTGGTTCTGCTTCTGGCCAAACATTACAAGGATGTACAGGTGACGCGGGTCCTGACCCGTCGCCCGGTGCGGGAGTTGGCGAATTTTCCGTTGGACGGCGTACTCACCAACTCGCTCGATGACTTGATCGACCACAGTGATCTGATCATCGAGTGCAGCGGCGATGTGTGCCATGGCACCGTGGTGATCGAGCGCGCTTTCAGTGCAGGTCTGCGGGTCATCACCGTCAACGCCGAGCTGCAGGTGACCACCGGTTCGTACCTGGCAGGCAAGGGTTTCATCACCGAAGCCGAAGGCGATCAGCCTGGCTCGCTGGCGGCACTGCGTGAAGAGGCCATCATGATGGGCTTCGAACCGCTGGTGTACGGCAACATGAAGGGTTACCTGAACCACAACCCGAGCCACGAGGACATGGCCTACTGGTCGTCCCGCCAGGGCATCAGCATCGAGCAGACCACCTCGTTCACCGATGGCACCAAGGTGCAGATCGAACAGGCGCTGGTGGCCAACGGTTTCGGCGCGACCATTACCCGTCAGGGCATGGAAGGCCTGCCTTCGACCAACCTCGATGAAAGCTCGGCCATACTGGGCGCTCTCGCCGACGGCCTGGGCCAGTCGATCGTCGACTACGTGATCCCCAGCGGCTACGCTGCCGGCGGCGTGTTCCTGGTCGGTCGGCATGACCGCGTGCAAAGCCAGGCGCTGCAGTACCTGAAACTGGGTGCGGGCCCCTACTATGCCCTGCTGCGTCCTTTCCACCTGTGTTCGCTGGAAGTCGGCAAGACGCTGCGTCGCGTACTCAACGGCGGCGGAATTCTGCTGAACAACTCGACCAACCCCACCGTTGGCGTCGCTGCCATCGCCAAGCATGCCATGCCGGCAGGCGAGCTGATCAGCCGTGGCATCGGCGGTTTCCAGCTGCGCGGCGAGAGCGTGATCATCGACCGTCACGAAGACCACGTACCGATCGGCCTGATGAGCCACGCGGTCATGAAGCGCGCCGTCGAACCGGGCCAGATGATCACCTTCGACGACGTCGATCTGCAGCCTAGCCGCGCGCTGGACATCGTTCTGCAACAACGCCGGGGCACACGCATCCTGGTTGAGGACCTGTCCCTGGTGACTGGCCGCTCGGCTGCACAGCCGCTGTTCACGGGCGCCGAAGCCGTCCTGGGCTGACACGCTCAACGCTGCAATCACAAGAACCCGCCTCGGCGGGTTTTTGCGTTTCAGGGTCGTGCAAATCCGCCATTGCGAAGCTGCATGAACGGCCGTGATTTCGCTGTCTTGGCGCATGATTCATGCACCGCAGTCAGCGCCACGCCTGGTTTTCGGCAAAATTTCGCCCGCGCCGGGCCGTAGCATAAGTTCCGAGCCGCCGATGAAGGCCGACTAGACTCAACCCTGACGCTGCACCCACAACAACAAGATCAAGGGTAGTGACGACGTGAACGACTATCTTCCCCTCAGGCTTCATGTGCCTGAACCCAGCGGCCGTCCAGGCTGCAAGACCGACTTCTCCTATCTGCAGCTGAGCGCCGCAGGCACCGTGCGCAAGCCCGCCGTCGACGTCGACCCGCAGGCAACCGCCGACCTGGCCGCAAGCCTGGTCCGGGTGCTCGACGAACACGGCCAGGCGCAGGGACCGTGGGCCGAGGACATTCCCGAACAGGTGCTGCACGACGGCTTGCGCGCCATGCTGACCACCCGCATCTACGATACGCGGATGGTGATTGCCCAGCGCCAGAAGAAAATGTCCTTCTATATACAGAGCCTGGGCGAAGAAGCGATTGGCAGCGCCCATGCGCTGGCGCTGCGCGCCGATGACATGTGCTTTCCCACCTACCGCCAGCAGAGCATCCTGATGGCGCGCAAGCTGCCGCTGGTGGACATGATCTGCCAGCTGTTCTCCAACGAGAAAGACCCGCTCAAGGGCCGCCAGTTGCCGGTCATGTACTCGTACAAGGACGAAGGCTTCTTCAGCATCTCCGGCAACCTGGCCACCCAGTTCGTTCAGGCGGTGGGTTGGGCCATGGCCTCGGCCATCCAGGGCGACACGCGGATCGCATCGGCGTGGATCGGTGACGGTTCCACTGCCGAGGCCGACTTCCACACGGCCTTGACGTTCGCCCACGTCTATCGCGCGCCGGTCATTCTCAACGTGGTCAACAACCAGTGGGCGATCTCGTCGTTCCAGGGGATCGCCGGTGGTGAAGCCACGACCTTCGCCGGACGTGGCGTGGGCTGCGGGATTGCCTCGCTGCGCGTCGACGGCAACGATTTCCTCGCGGTGTTCGCCGCCTCGCGTTGGGCCGCAGAGCGTGCCCGACGCAACCACGGACCGACCATGATCGAATGGGTCACCTACCGCTCCGGTCCCCACTCGACCTCCGACGACCCCTCCAAATACCGTCCTGCCGACGATTGGCAGCACTTTCCGCTGGGCGATCCGATCGCCCGGCTCAAGCAGCACCTGATCGTCACTGGCGTCTGGAGCGAAGAACGCCACGCCGCGCTGGAAAGCGAGATCGAGGCGCAGGTCATTGCCGCACTGAAGGCGGCCGAACAATTCGGCACGCTGGTCAGTGGCCGGGTCGCCAGTGCGGCGACCATTTTCGAAGACGTGTACAAGGACATGCCCGAGCATCTGCGCCGGCAACGTCAGCAGATGGGAGCCTGACATCATGAACATGCCTACAGAAACACGGGTCGAGAAAACAAACAGCACGGCCATCATGAGCATGGTCCAGGCCATCCGCTCGGCGATGGACGTCATGCTCGACCGCGACCCCAACGTGGTCGCCTTCGGCCAGGACATCGGCTACTTCGGGGGCGTTTTCCGCTGCACCGAAGGGCTGCAGGCCAAGTACGGGCGCTCGCGGGTGTTCGACACGCCGATTTCCGAGAGCGGCATCGTCGGCATCGCGGTCGGCATGGGCGCCTATGGCCTGCGGCCGGTGGCCGAGATCCAGTTCGCCGACTACGTCTACCCGGCCTACGATCAACTGGCGTCGGAGGCTGCGCGCCTGCGTTTTCGCTCGGCTGGCCAGTTCAGCGCGCCGATGACCGTGCGCATGCCCTGCGGCGGCGGTATCTACGGCGGCCAGACGCACAGCCAGAGCCCGGAAGCGATCTTCACCCAGGTCTGCGGCCTGCGCACGGTCATGCCGTCCAACCCCTACGACGCCAAGGGACTGCTGATTGCCGCGATCGAGAACGATGATCCGGTGATTTTCCTGGAGCCCAAGCGACTCTACAACGGCCCCTTCGACGGTCACCACGACCGGCCCGTGACGCCGTGGTCCAAGCACGCCGCCAGCGCGGTGCCCGAAGGCTATTACACCGTGCCGCTGGACAGCGCCGCCATCGTCCGACCAGGCAGCGAGGTCACGGTGCTGACCTACGGCACCACCGTCTACGTGGCGGTCACCGCTGCCGAGGAAACCGGGATCGACGCCGAGGTGATCGACCTGCGCAGCCTGTGGCCGCTGGACCTGGACACCATCGTTGCCTCGGTGCAGAAAACCGGACGCTGCGTGGTGGTCCACGAAGCCACGCGCACCTGCGGCTTCGGCGCCGAGCTGGTGGCGCTGGTGCAGGAACATTGCTTCCACCATCTGGAGGCGCCCATCGAACGCGTCACCGGCTGGGACACGCCGTACCCGCACGCCCAGGAATGGGCCTATTTCCCAGGCCCTGCGCGTGTCGGCGCTGCCTTGCAACGTGTGATGGAGGTCTGAATGGGCACGCATGTAATCCGTATGCCGGACATCGGCGAAGGCATCGCCCAGGTCGAGCTGGTGGAATGGTTCGTCAAGGTCGGCGACACCGTCAGTGAAGACCAGGTATTGGCCGATGTGATGACCGACAAGGCGACCGTGGAAATTCCCAGCTCGGTGGCCGGCACCGTGGTCGCCCTGGGGGGCGTGCCGGGTGAAGTCATGGCGGTAGGGGCCGAGTTGATCCGCATCGAGGTCCAGGGCACCGGCAATCATCACGAGGCCCAGACCCCGGTAGCCGTGGACGAAAGCGACGACGTCGTGGTGGCCCCGGCGACGGTGTCGGCCAGCGCGCCAACACCAGCTGCTCCAGTGGCCACGGCCGCGCCGGGCAAACCCGCCACCGAAACGACCGCGCGCCCTCTGGCTTCGCCAGCCGTGCGTCAACGTGCGCGCGATGAAGGCATCGACCTGGCAGGGTTGCGTGGCACTGGCCCCGCCGGGCGCATTCGCCACGCCGACCTGGACGCGTTCCTGAGCTGCAGCCGCACCGCGCAACAGGCCGCAACCGGCACGCCGAGAATCGACGAAGAACGCATCCCTGTCATCGGCCTGCGTCGCAAGATCGCTCAGCGCATGCAGGAAGCCACGCGGCAAGTGGCGCATTTCAGCTATGTCGAGGAGATCGACGTCACCGCGCTGCTGTCGCTGCGCGCCGACCTCAACGCGCAGTTCGGTGAGAGCCGCGGCAAGCTGACCCTGCTGCCGTTGTTGATTCGCGCGCTGGTCGTGGCGCTGCGCGAGTTTCCGCAGATCAACGCGCACTATGACGACCAACAGCAGGTCATCACTCGCCACGGCGCCGTGCACATGGGCATTGCCACCCAGAGCGAGAATGGCTTGATGGTGCCGGTGCTGCGCCATGCCGAGGCTGCCGACCTGTGGTTCACGGCGGGGGAAATAAACCGCCTGGCCCATGCTGCGCGCAGTGGCAAGGCCGCGCGCAACGAGCTGTCCGGCTCGACCATCACCCTGACCAGCCTGGGTGCCCTGGGCGGTATTGCGTCGACACCGGTGATCAACCGGCCCGAGGTGGCCATCGTCGGCGTCAACCGCGTGGTGGAACGACCCATGGTGATCAATGGCCAGATCGCGATTCGACAGATGATGAACCTCTCCAGCTCGTTCGATCACCGCGTGGTCGACGGCATGGACGCGGCGCGCTTCATCCAGGCGGTCAAGCGCCTGCTGGAACAGCCTGCGATGCTTTTCGTCTAGCGCCATTGTCGTGAACTATGCCGGGTAGCGGCGGGTCGACATCCCCATCGACTCACCGCCATCAGGAGCAACTTCCCATGCCACACGCACCCTTGATCACCCTCAACGACGGCATCCAGATCCCGCAACTGGGTCTGGGCGTCTGGCAGCTCGATGACGATCAGGCCTACGCGTCGAGCGTGGCCGCCCTCAAGGCCGGGTACCGGCACATCGACACCGCCATGATCTACGGCAACGAGGCCGGCGTCGGCCGCGCAGTGGCCGAAAGCGGACTGGCGCGCGACGAGATCTTCATCACCACCAAACTGTGGAACACCGACCAGGGCTACGACAGCACCCTGCGCGCCTTCGACGCGAGCATGGCCAAGCTGGGCCTGGAGCAGCTCGACCTGTACCTCATACACTGGGCACTGCCCAAGAAGGCCGCCTACCGCGACACCTGGAAAGCCTTCGTGCGGCTCCAGGAAGAAGGCCGCGTGCGCTCCATCGGCGTATCCAACTTTCATCCCGAACACCTGCAGCACATCATTGCCGATACCGGTGTGACGCCATCGGTGAACCAGATCGAACTGCACCCCGATTTTTCCCAGGTCGAACTGGTCGAATTCTGCAAGGGCCTGAACATCGTCACCGAGTCGTGGAGCCCCCTGGGCCAGGGCGGTGCCCTGCTCTCCCAGCCAGTGCTGTCGCAGATCGCCGAGAAGCATGGCAAGAGCGCCGCCCAAGTCATCCTGCGCTGGCATATCCAGAACCAGCATGTGGTCATCCCACGTTCGAGCAACCCGGAGCGCATCGCGCAGAACCTCGACGTGTTTGATTTCGAGTTGGACCTGCAGGACATGCAGGCCATTGCCCACATCCCGCAGACCGGCCGCCTGGGCCCCAACCCCGACACCTTCGACATGGGCGCCTGACACGGGCGCTCGACAGACACACCCCGCAACACCTGTTAAACTGATCGTCTCCCAAAACAACGCTAGACACACCCCACGGCTACCAAGCCGCGGGGTGTTTGTGCTGATAGGTATTGCATGTCCTTGACCGATATACGCCGTAACGTACTGGCTGGCCTGACGTCCTCCTTCGCGCTGGTGCCCGAATGCATCGCCTTTGCCCTGGTGGCCCAGGTCAACCCGTTGATGGGTTTATATGGCGCCTTCATCATCTGTACTCTCACCGCGTTGCTGGGCGGCCGCCCGGCGATGATTTCCGGCGCTGCCGGGTCGATGGCCGTGGTCATCGTTGCGCTGGTGGTACAGCACGGCGTGCAATATCTGTTGGCCACGGTGGTACTCAGTGGCCTGATCATGGCGATCTTCGGCGTGCTGCGGCTCGGCAAGCTGGTACGCATGGTGCCGCACCCGGTCATGCTGGGCTTCGTCAACGGGCTGGCGATCGTCATTGCCATGTCGCAGCTCGAACACTTCAAGACCCATGACGGTCAGTGGCTGCCGTTCGCTGAACTGGGCATCATGACCGGGCTGGTGGCACTGACCATGGCCGTGGTCTACCTGCTGCCGCGCCTGACCAAGGCCGTACCCGGTGCGCTGGTGGCGATCATCGGCGTCAGTGTGTTGGTGCAATGGCTGCATCTGCCCACGCGCACCCTGGCCGACATGGCAACCATCGCCGGCGGCCTGCCCAGCTTCGAGTGGCCCAGCGTTGCGCTGGACCTGGCGACCTTGAAGATCATCGCCCCCTATGCCCTGCTGATGGCCATGGTCGGATTGCTGGAAACCTTGCTGACCTTCAACCTCACCGATGAGATCACCGAGACCCGCGGTCAGCCCAACCGCGAATGCGTGGCGCTGGGTGTGGCCAACATCACCTCGGGTCTGTTCGGCGGCATGGGCGGTTGTGCGATGATCGGGCAGACCGTGATCAATCTGAGCTCGGGGGGCCGCGGGCGCCTGTCCGGGATCGTCAGTGGGGTGATGATCCTGCTGTTCATCCTGTTCCTGTCGCCGCTGATCGAGCGCATCCCGCTGGCCGCACTGGCCGGGGTGATGTTCGTGGTCGCGCAGCAGACCTTTGCCTGGGGTTCGGTGCGGGTACTGGGCAAGGTGCCCGCCAACGATGCCGTGGTGATCATCGCAGTGACCATCATCACCGTGTTCACCGACCTGGCCACTGCCGTGCTCTGCGGCATTCTAATCGCGGCGCTGGCCTTCGCCTGGCAGCATTCGCGCGACATGCGCAGCGATGTCCACGACAGCGACGAGGCACGCGTCTATACCCCGCACGGCACATTGTTCTTCGCCTCGACCACGCATTTCCAGGCACTGTTCGATCCGCAGAACGACCCGGACCAGGTCTACATCGATTGCCGTCATCTGCACCTGGTGGATCACTCGGCCATCGCCACCATGGAAAACCTGGCCGCCCGCTACAGCAAGTTCGGCAAGCAACTGCAGCTGCGCCAACTGTCCTCGCGCAACCAGCGCCTGCTGGAAAAGGCTCACGCCGCCGTCACCATCGGTTGAGTTCGTCTGCGCCGTTCAGGCAGGGTACCTCTGTCCGGCTTTCCTACAAGGCTGCGTCCTTGAGCCTTGAGAGTCGCGGGGCCAGGATGGGTCCAGTGCCGCTGGTTGCGGCTCCAGACCCGAGGCGAGGTGCCAAGTGCTTGAACAATACGGATCGTGCCATTGCGACGGGTCTCCGGCCTCAGGGGCCGGATCATGAACCAGGACACGCTGACCGCTGGCGTCGCCGGGGTATCGGCCTTGGCACTGGGCGCCTCCGCATCCTGGCCAGCCTTCGATAACCTGCTCGGCGCAGTGTTGGGCGCCTGCCTGGTGATCAGTCGACAGCAGGTCGCGAGCTGCGCACGCAAGTTGACCAACCTGCTGCTGTCTGCCGGCGTCGGTCTGCTCTTCGCACCCATGGCGCAGGACCAGATACCGCAACTTACCGGAGGCATCGCTGCATTCGGCTGCGCACTGCTGGTCATTCCGCTGAGCGTGAAGTTGCGAGACTGGGTTCGGCGGCTGGACATCGAGGATATTCTGCGCCGTTTCAGAGGTTCTTGAGTTCGTCAGTTAGAGCGCCGCAGGCTGGCAACTTCCCGTTCCAGTTCACGCAGCCGTTTGCGCTCGTGCGCAACCTGATGAACATACTCCAGATCCTTGGCACAAAGCCCTTGCAGAGTGGCCAGCACAGCAACCACCGCATCGTCGGCGAGCAAGGTCTGCGGTTCGACAAGCATGGCACCGCGACCCAACAGCAACCACTCGAGGGAAATGCCATCGGTGCGCGCCAGGTCCATGCACAACGCGTACGGAATGCTGCAGCGAGCACGCCAGCTGGCCAGGGTTTGCGGGCTGATGCCCAGGGCCTTGGCAAGCGCTGCGTCGTTGGAAGCCGCCAGCAAATGCTTGAGCCGATTCAGCACTTCGGTTGTTTCAGAGGTACACACGTTGGGAACTTCCGCTTGACCCACTCAATTTGAGTATATTAATTTATTCGAATTGCAGATAAATATTAACCCTAGTTCATAAATCAAGGATATCCGTGATGCAACCCTACAACTTACATACATCATAAAGAAATTTCCTACATGACGCGGCTAATTAGACCCAATGCATTTAGCCGCCCATTGTGCAAAGGCAAGACGCAGGTAGCGCCAGCAGTTCACTCACGGAAGACTTACTTAAAATTTTGTAGTTGATCCCGGCGTCTCGGTGGTACGAGCGCGGTGCGGATCATAAGGTTTGAAGAATGAGCACATACAAGATGGTTTGCCCTCACTGCAAGAACAGAATGCGCATCCGCACCAGCGAAGGCACGCATGTATTCCTGCGCGTGGCCTACCTGCAGTGTACGAACGAGATCTGCGGCTGGTCGGTGCGCGCGGAGTTCGAGATG
Organism: Pseudomonas sp. CFBP 8770; assembly: GCF_014841705.1. NCBI lineage: Bacteria > Pseudomonadati > Pseudomonadota > Gammaproteobacteria > Pseudomonadales > Pseudomonadaceae > Pseudomonas > Pseudomonas sp. CFBP 8770. The sequence goes on along the minus strand of NZ_JACYUL010000005.1, from coordinate 414,979 downwards.
ACCCATGAGTTGTCGCCCAGCGGCGTGGCGAACCCCGACATCCACCTGCCCAGCGCGCCCATTGCCTTGCGTCGCGCTGCCAGCAAGCCGGCCGAGACGGCCGGCGCCGCCTGAGCGGATGGCCTGCGCCGGGCACTTGTTGAGGGTGACCGGCGCCCGCTCTACGGAGCCACCCTCACAATGCCCGCATTGCGCGGGCAGCATTCACCTCGGTATCAGCCAACGGGCGTCAGTACTTTGCGCTCGTCGTGAAAATAACCCTGAATATTGCTCCACACCAGGTCGCCCATGGCCTGGCGGGTCTCGTGAGTACCGCTGGCCAGGTGCGGCAGCAGCACAACGTTGTGCAGGTCGATGAGCGCCTGCGGAACGTTAGGCTCGTCCTCATAGACATCCAGGCCCGCGCCGGCGATATGGCCCTCGCGCAGCGCCTCGATCAGCGCCGGTTGGTCGACCACACTGCCGCGGGCGATATTGACCAGGAACCCCTTGCTGCCCAACAGGCCGATGCGCTTGGCATCGATCAGGCCTTCGGTGGACTTGCCCCCAGGCACTGCCAGCACCAGCACGTCGCAGTCGGTGATCATCGCATCCAGGTCGGCGTAGTACTGGTAGGCGACGCCCGCCTTGGGTTTACGGTTGTGGTAGAGCACCTGCATGTCGAACGCCGCAGCGCGCCTGGCGATGGACTCGCCGATGTTGCCCAGGCCGACGATGCCGATCTTCTTGCCGCCGATCTTGCTGGCGAGCGGAAACTTGCCCTGGGTCCACTTGCCCGCCCGCACGAAGCGGTCGGCCTCGCTGTAGCGGCGCATCACGTCCAGGGTCAGCGCCATGGCCGTATCGGCGACGCAATCGTCCAGCACCGCCGGAGTGTTGGTCACAACGATGCCGCGGTCACGGGCAGCATCGACGGCGATCGAATCGTAGCCGACGCCGAAGCTGAAGATGGCTTCGAGCTTGGGCAGCCTGGCGATCACCTCGCTGCTCGCGCCCAGGGCACCCGAGGTGACGATCGCCTTGATTCGATCGCCGTGCTGCGCCAGCCAGGCGTCCTGATCGGGCAGTTCCCAGAAGCGGGTGGCGTCGAAGTGGGTTTCCACGGCCTCCTGCAGGCTGGGCAGCAGTGCGCCGATGATCAAGACGGGAACGTCGCGGGTCGATGGCTGTGTCATGAAACCTCCTGTTTGCATCGTTGGATTTATTATCGAAGCAAGGCATGGCGCAACGACGCCACGCAGCCCGTATGATGGACGACCAAGGTCATCGTACAACCTGCCCCAATGTGATTACAACCACGCATGCCTGCATCGCAGACGGCAGTTGTATGCTGGGCGTAACCCACTAGACTGCACCTACCTGCCGACCAAGAAGCCCCTGATGCCAGACGACGCACAGTATCGACCCGCCTTGAAGTCCGACAGTTCGGCTCAGCGCATGGCTATCCTCTTCGTGGCGCTGGTGGTCGTCTCGCTGATCGTGCTGGATGTATGGCAGACCCTCACCGCACGGGCGCAGGCCATGCGTGTCAGCGAGATCACCACGTCCAACCTGGCCCGCTCGCTGGCCCAGCATGCCGAAGACACCATCAAGCAATCGGACACGGTACTGCTGGGCCTGATCGAGCGCATTCAGGTCGACGGCACGGCGCCTGCCGAGGTGCAGCGCCTGCGTAACCTGATGCAGGGCTGGACGCGCTCGATGGAGCAGTTGCAGGGGTTGTTCATCTATGACAGCCAAGGGCGCTGGGTGGCCAGTTCCAACGCCGTGGACCCGTCGGGGCTGAACAACGCCGACCGTGAATACTTCCGCCACCACTTGGACAATCCCGACCCCGGGGTGCACGTCGGGCCGGTCATTCGCAGCCGCTCCACCAACGCACTGGTGATTCCGGTATCCCGGCGCCTGAGCGGTGCCGACGGCAAGTTTGCCGGCGTGGTGCTGGCGACCCTGAAAGTGGAGTATTTCAACCAGTTCTACGCCGGTTTCGACCTGGACGAGCGTGGGGTGATCGCCCTGCTGCTCAACGACGGCACCATCCTGCTGCGCCGCCCGTTCGATGAGAACGTGATCGGCAGCAGCATGGCCAAGGGCAAGATCTTCAGCGAGATGTTGCCCCAGGCCAGCCACGGCACCTTGATGCAGCGCTCGCTGGTGGACGATGTCGAGCGCATGTACAGCTACCAGGCGCTGCGCAATTACCCGCTGGTGCTGGAAACCGCCGAGTCCAAGGCATCGCTGCTGGCCAGCTGGTACGAGAATCTGCTGCGGTCGGCAGCCTTCGTGCTGGTGGTCGGGGTGGCGTTGGGCCTGTGCGCGATGACACTGATCCGGCAGATCCGCCATGGCCTGCGCACCGAGGCGGAGCTGCGCAATGCCCACGCCGCGCTGCAGAAACTGGCGATGCAGGACGGCCTGACCGGCCTGGCCAACCGCCGCCAGCTGGACGCGGCGCTGCCCGACGAGATCGGTCGGGCGCGGCGCAACGCCCGGCCGCTGGGTGTGATCATGCTCGACATCGACCATTTCAAGCGCTTCAACGACCTGTACGGGCATCCCGCAGGAGATGAGTGCATCAAGGCCGTGGGCCAGGCGGTGCTGAGCTGTGTGGGCCGCTCGGGAGACCTGGTGGTGCGCTACGGCGGCGAGGAAATTCTGGTGCTGCTGCCCGAGAGTGACGAGGCCGGTGCCTGGCAGGTCGCGGAGAAGGTGCTGCTGGCGGTGCGCGCGCTGGCCATCGCCCACGCAGGCAGCGACCTGGGGATCGTGACCATCAGCGCCGGTGTTCACGTGTGGCGCAACAGCGACCCGGACGTGCGCGCGCAGAGCCTGGTGGAGGCCGCGGACCAGGCGCTTTATCGAGCCAAGAGCTCGGGCCGCAACAGGGTCTATCCGCTGCAACCGCTGGTGGTCTAGTGCAAGGCAGGTTCAGAGCATCTGCTGGTTGGCGGCCATGGACTCGATGACCATGCTTTTCTGATCTTCGGACAGCGCGTCCCAGATATGCACTTTGGCGTAGAAGCCCAGGCTGCCGAGAATATAGAAGCTGAGTACGGCGATGGTCAGCAGCGTCAGCCACGACCAGCGGCCGCCCTCCTCGGCTTCTTCATAGGTCGAGTAGGCGCTGTCGATGCGCTGATCGCGCATGGAGGCCAGGCTGGTGGTGACGCGTTTGTAGCAATAGGACAGCAACAGCAAAAACAGGCGCAACATGGAAAAAAGGCCTCGGTGGGTGGCGGTGTGCGGGCGGCGGCCTGGAAAATGGCGAGCCGGAAACGCAAAAAGCCCGTCTTGGACGGGCTTTTTTTATAGGTAGCGTGCTGTCGACTGGTTGAGTCCCGACGCTTGGGGTGAATTTTAGGCAGCTGCTTGGGCGCTGTAAACCGCACTGAGGCGCAGATGTATGACAACCCCGCCCGCACGTCTGCGCAGACACGCGGCCCAGAGCGGCGCACGGCGTCGCTGCGGCACGCTGTCACACCGGCCACGACCGGCCTCCTGTGGGAGCGGCCCGTGGCCGCGAACCGGGCGCCGCAGTGTATCAGCCCATTGGTGGCGCCCTTTTCGCGGCCGCTGACCGCTCCCACGGGAAACGCATCCTTGGCAACCATGGACAACCTCTGTGGGAGCGGTCCGTGGCCGCGAACCGGGCGCCGCGGTGTATCAGCCCATCGGCGGCGCCCTTTTCGCGGCCGCTGACCGCTCCTACGGGAAGCGTGCGGGCATTGATTTCCCACGCGGCGCTTCACGCTAGGCTTTTTGCGAAGGCAGCCTTTATCATGGCCACAGTTCCATACCAGAGCCGACCATGAAGTTTGCCATCGCTGTCTATTCGCCCGCCCACTCGCCGGCCTCGCGGCGCGCGCTGCTGTTCGCCCGAGCGGTCCTGGCTCAAGGCCACCAACTGCTGCGGGTGTTCTTCTACCAGGACGGCGTGCACACGGCGTCCAGCAACATCGTTACCGCGCAGGATGAAACCGACACGGCCGCACAGTGGCGCGCCTTTGTCGTCGAACATCAGATAGACGCGGTGGTGTGCATCGCCGCCGCCCTGCGGCGCGGTGTGCTCGACGACGAAGAAGCACGTCGCTACCAGCGCCCGGCCGCCAACCTGAGCGAACCCTGGCAGCTGTCCGGGTTGGGGCAATTGCACGAAGCCGCCCAGCAGGCCGATCGGCTCGTCAGCTTTGGAGGCCATTGACATGGCCAAGTCCATGCTGATCATCAGCCGTCAAGCCCCCTGGGCAGGCCCTGCCGCACGCGAGGCGCTGGACATCGCCCTGGCCGGCGGTGCCTACGACCTGCCGATAGCCATGCTGTTTCTCGATGACGGCGTCTACCAGCTGCTGGATGACCAGGCGCCGGATGCCGTGCAGCACAAGAATCTTGCGGCCAACCTGCAGGCGCTGCCGCTGTTCGGTGTCGAGGAGGTGTTCGTCTGCAGCGCCAGCCTGGCACGACGTGGCCTGGCCGACTCAGGGCTGGCCCTGCCCGCGCAGGCGCTTGCAGAAGCGCAGCTGCGCGAGCTGCTGGCGCGCTTCGACCTTGTGGTGACCTTGTAATGAGTACCCTTCACGTACTGTCACATTCGCCGTTCAGCGACCAGCGCCTGCACAGTTGCCTGCGTCTGCTGGGCAACGACGACGCCATTCTGCTCAGCGGCGATGCGGTCTACGCTTTGGCGCCCGGCAGCGAGCCCTGGGCAGCGCTGGCGAGCGCCGGCATCGCCGTGTTCGCCCTGGCCGAAGACGCTCAGGCACGCGCTTTGCCGAACAACCCCGGGGTCGAGCTGCTCGACTACCCGGCGTTCGTCGAGCTGACCCTGGCCTATGAAAAGGTCAATAGCTGGCTATGACAACACTCATCGTCGACGGGCGCACCATCGCGCTGGATCCGGACGGCTACCTGCAGTCGCTGGCCGACTGGAGTCCGCAAGTCGCTCAGGCTCTGGCGGCCGCCGAGGGTCTGCAGCTGACGCCCGACCACTGGCAGATCATCGAACTGCTGCGCCGCTTTCATGCCCAGTACCAGCTATCGCCCGCGACGCGGCCGCTGATCAAGTACGTCGCGCAGCAGCTGGGCGCTGACAGAGGCAACAGCCTGCACCTCAATCGCCTGTTCAACGGCACTCCTGCCAAACTCGCTGCCAAGCTGGCGGGCCTGCCCAAACCGACCAATTGCATATGACCGACTACCCTGCACTGATGCTGGAAACCCCCGAAGAACACCCATTCGCCCAATTCGTGCGAGCCCTGGGCAAGGGCAAGCGCGGTGCACGCAACCTCACCGGTGAAGAGGCCCGCGAGGCCATGGGCATGCTGCTCGATGGGCGGGTGGAAGACGCGCAGCTGGGCGCCTTCCTCATGCTGCTGCGGCACAAGGAGGAAAGCGCCGAGGAACTCGCCGGTTTCACCCTCGCCTTGCGCGAACGCCTGCAGGCGCCGGCACTGGCGGTCGATCTGGACTGGCCAACCTACGCGGGCAAGAAGCGCCATCTGCCATGGTACCTGCTGGCGGCCAAATGCCTGGGCGGCAGCGGTCGGCGCATATTCATGCACGGCGCGGGCGCCCATACCGCCGGGCGGCTGTACAGCGAACAATTGCTCGGCACCTTGAACATTGCGCTGTGTCGGGACTGGCATGCCGTTGGCCAGGCGCTCGATGAACAGGGCCTGGCGTTTTCCCCGCTGATGGACTGGGCAGCGCCCCTGCAACGCATGATCGACCTGCGCAATACCTTGGGCCTGCGCTCGCCCATTCATTCCCTGGCGCGGATTCTCAACCCGCTTGGGGCCCGCTGTGGCCTGCAGAGCATCTTCCACCCGGGCTACCAGGCGGTGCATCGCGATGCCAGCGGCCTGCTCGGCGACACGGCGATCGTGGTCAAAGGCGACGGTGGCGAAATCGAGATCAACCCGGACAGCGCCAGCCATCTCTATGGCACCCGCGACCACCTGCCCTGGGATGAGGAATGGCCTGCCCTGGCCGCCCAGCGCCATGTGAAGCCGCCGAGCCTTGACGTCGGTCATCTGGTCGAGTTCTGGCAGGGTGAGCGCCAGGACAGCTACGGCGAACTGGCCTTGATCTCCACCATCGCGCTCGCCCTGCGCGGGCTGGGCAGCTCTCGCGAGCAGGCCTTCGACGAAGCCCGCACGCTTTGGGCGGCACGCGACCTGGGGGCCTGCACGAAGAAGAGCTGACAGCGCCCTGTGTGGGAGCGGTCAGTGGCCGCGGACTAGGCCCCGCAGATTGCCTGATCCACCGCGGCGCCAGTTTCGCGGCCACTGACCGCTCCCACGGAGAATCGCGGGGCGTATGTAGTAGCGGTCGGCGGTACACGCGGGGTGCCCGGCTTACGCGTGTAGCAGCGGCGCGAGCCGCGTCGGCGGTACGCGCGGGGTGCCCGCCTTACGCGTGTAGCAGCGGCGCAAGCCGCGTCGGCGGTACACGCGGTGTGCGCCGCAGCAACGGAACAGCGTGATACAGTTTGCCGATACGCACTCGGGAGACAAACATGGGTTTGCTGATCGAAGGACGCTGGCACGACCAGTGGTACGAAAGCAGTGAAGACGGCGCGTTCCAGCGCGAGGCCTCGCAGCGCCGCCATTGGGTCACGGCCGACGGCCAAGCCGGCCCCAGCGGCCAGGGCGGCTTCAAGGCCGAAGCCGGTCGCTACCATCTGTACGTCTCGCTGGCATGCCCGTGGGCCCATCGCACCCTGATCGTGCGCAGCCTCAAAGGGCTGGAACACTCGATCGACGTGTCGGTGGTGAGCTGGCACATGGGCGAGCACGGATGGACGTTCGACAGCCAGACAGGCTCGAGCGGTGACCACCTGGAACCGTTGCGCTACCTGCACGAGCGCTACACCCGCGACGACCCGCACTACACCGGCCGGGTGACGGTACCGGTGCTGTGGGACAAACAGCAGAGCCGCATCGTCAGCAACGAGTCGGCCGAGATCATTCGCATGTTCAACAGCGCCTTCGATGCCCTCACCGGCAATTGCCTGGACCTCTATCCCGAGCCCCTGCGCACAGCCATCGAGCGCGTCAACGACGCGGTTTACCCGAACGTGAACAACGGCGTCTACCGCGCCGGCTTCGCCACTTCGCAACAGGCTTACGCCAGCGCTTTCGACGATGTGTTCGCCGAACTCGACCGTCTCGAAACGATTCTGGATACCCAGCGCTACGTGACCGGGGAATACCTCACCGAAGCCGACTGGCGCCTGTTCACCAGCCTGATCCGTTTCGACGCGGTGTACCACGGACACTTCAAGTGCAACCTGCGGCGCATCGCCGACTACCCGAACCTGTCGAACTGGTTGCGCGAGCTGTACCAGTGGCCAGGCATCGCCCAGACGGTGGACTTCGAACACATCAAGGGCCATTACTACACCAGCCATCCGACCATCAACCCGACCGCTATCGTGCCCAAAGGGCCAGCGCAGGATTTCAACGCTGCCCATGACCGTGAGCGCCTGGTCGGCCGCGGCATCTGGCAACGCGCGCAAGGCTGATTGCAGTGCAGTCCTCACTGTTCGACGAACCCCAACAACCCAGTCGCCGCGAAGCTCTGGGCGAGCAGACCTTCGTCCTGCGTGGCTTCGCCCTGCCCTGGCTGGACGACATCCTGCCGGCCCTGCGCGTAGTGCTCAAGGCAGCCCCCTTCCGCCGCATGGAAACGCCAGGCGGCCACACCATGTCGGTAGCGTTGAGCAACTGCGGGCAGTTCGGATGGAGCACCGATGCGCGGGGCTATCGCTACGTCAGCGACGATCCTCTCAGCGGCCGCCCGTGGCCAGTGCTGCCCGAGGTGCTTCGCACGCTGGCTCGGGAAGCAGCGGCAGCGGCCGGTTTCGAGGATTTCATACCCGATGCCTGCCTGCTCAACCGCTACGTGCCCGGTGCCAGGATGTCCCTGCATCAGGACCGCAACGAGCGCGATTACACCGCGCCCATCGTCTCGGTGTCCCTCGGGCTTGCGGCGATGTTCCAGCTCGGCGGTCTGCAGCGCAGCGATCGGCCGATCCGCGTGCCCCTGCTGCACGGCGATGTGATGGTCTGGGGCGGGGTCGACCGCCTGCGCTTTCACGGGGTGCTGCCGCTCAAGGAAGGCGTGCACCCGGTGATGGGGCCGCAACGGATCAACTTCACCCTGCGCAAGGCTGGCTGAGCGCAAGCAGCGGAGTGTCAGCGCCGGCAGCAGCGGCTAACATGGCCACCTCGACGATCCACGGAATCGCGCCATGCCCACTACCCACCACAGCCGACTGGTCGCGGCCGCCTGCCGCCAGATCGAGGCCAGCGACGAACTGCCCGAACTCAGCGAACTGGCCGAACGCGCCGGCTTGAGCCCTTGGCATTTCCACCGGGTGTTCAAGGCCGTGACGGGTGTCACGCCGCGCAGCTACGCCAGTGCTCGGCGGGCGGAAAAAGTCCGTGAACAGCTTCATCAGGGCAAATCCGTGACCGAAACGCTGTACGCCAGCGGCTTCAATTCATCCGGGCGGTTCTACGAGGCCGCCAACGGCATGCTCGGCATGGCCCCGGCGGCTTTCCGCCAAGGGGGCAGCAATGCCTCGATCCATTTCGCCCTTGCCCAATGCAGCCTGGGCGCGGTGCTGGTGGCCTGCAGCGAGCGCGGTGTGTGCGCGATCCTGCTCGGTGACGAGCCGCAAGCCTTGCTCGAGGATCTGCAACGGCGCTTCCCAAAGGCAGCACTGATAGGCGCCGACTCAGACTTCGAAGCGATCGTGGCCAAGGTGCTGGGCTTCATCGAGGCGCCGAGGGCAGGTCTGGACTTGCCTCTGGACATCCGCGGTACGGCTTTCCAGCAACGGGTATGGCAGGCACTGGCCAGGATCGAGCCTGGAACCACGGCCAGCTACGCTGAGGTCGCAGCCAGTATCGGCGCGCCGAACGCAGTGCGCGCCGTGGCCGGGGCCTGCGCGGCGAACGCCCTGGCCGTGGCGGTGCCCTGTCATCGAGTGGTACGCACCGACGGTGGGCTTTCCGGATACCGCTGGGGTGTCGAGCGCAAGCGCGAACTGCTCGCGCGCGAGCGCGAGCCTGACATGCCATGACGCTGGCCTCGTCGTTGAGCTCTGCACAGGTTCGGGAAACAGCGTGCAAGACTGGCAAAGCGCTATATATTTTGCTATATGACGGTAGTCTTTTTTTCCACAGAGCGCTGTCCAATGAAGTTCACCACCAGCCTGCTTGCCCTCGGCGCCGCAATGGCCCTCAACAGTGCATACGCCGATGAGGTACAGGTGGCTGTTGCCGCCAACTTCACCGCGCCCATACAGGCCATCGCCAAGGCGTTCGAGGCCGACACCGGGCACAAGCTCGTCGCCGCCTATGGCTCGACCGGTCAGTTCTATACCCAGATCAAGAACGGCGCGCCGTTCGAAGTGTTCCTGGCCGCCGACGACAGCACGCCGGCCAAACTGGAAAGCGAGCAGGAAACCGTTCCCGGCTCACGCTTCACCTACGCCACGGGCACCCTGGCGCTGTGGTCGGCCAAGCCTGGCTACGTCGACGCCGAAGGCGCCGTGCTCAAAGGCAACAGCTATCAGCACCTGTCCATCGCCAACCCCAAGGCGGCACCCTACGGGTTGGCAGCGACCCAGGTGCTGGCGAAGATGAACCTCACCCAGGCCACCCAGCCCAAACTGGTCGAAGGTCAGAACATCACCCAGGCTTTCCAGTTCGTCTCCACCGGCAATGCCGAATTGGGTTTCGTCGCACTGTCGCAGATTTTCAAGGATGGCAAAGTCGAACAAGGCTCGGCCTGGATCGTGCCGGCGGCCTTGCATGATCCGATCAAGCAGGATGCGGTGATTCTCAACAAGGGCCGTGACAGCGACGCCGCCAAGGCGCTGATGCAATACCTGAAAGGCCCGGCCGCCGCCGCCATCATCAAGTCGTACGGCTACCAGATCTGATGCCGCTGGACGCCAGCGACCTGAGCGCGATCTGGCTGACGGCCAAGCTGGCCAGCCTGACCACGGTGATTCTGCTGCTGATCGGCACGCCCATCGCATGGTGGCTGGCGCGTACCGCGTCGCCTTGGAGGGGCGCCGTGGGCGCGGTGGTTGCCCTGCCCCTGGTGTTGCCGCCGACGGTCATCGGTTTCTACCTGTTGCTGGTGCTGGGCCCCCACGGCTTCATCGGCCAGGCAACGCAAGCGCTGGGTCTGGGCTCGGTGGTGTTCAGCTTCACCGGGCTGGTGATCGGTTCGGTGATCTACTCCATGCCTTTCGTGGTCCAGCCGTTGCAGAACGCTTTCAAGGCCATCGGCGAGCGCCCGCTGGAAGTGGCGGCGACCTTGCGCGCCAGCCCTTGGGACTGCTTCTTCAGCGTGGTGCTACCGCAGGCCAAGCCGGGTTTCGTCACCGCCAGCATTCTGGGCTTTGCCCATACCGTGGGTGAATTCGGCGTGGTACTGATGATTGGCGGCAACATACCGGACAAGACGCGGGTGGTGTCGGTGCAGATCTTCGATCATGTCGAAGCCATGGAATACGCCCAGGCGCACTGGCTCGCCGGGGCCATGCTGGTGTTTTCCTTCGCCGTGCTGCTGTTGTTGCACCGCGGCCGCCAGCCGCGTTCGTCGTGGAGTTGATGGAATGATCCGTGCCCGTATCAATATGACGTATGGGGCGTTCTCGCTGGACGTCGACCTGCAACTGCCCGGACGCGGGGTCAGCGCGCTGTTCGGCGATTCCGGATCGGGCAAGACCACCTGCCTGCGCTGCCTGGCCGGATTGGCGAAGGCGCCCAATGCCTGCATCGAAGTCAATGGCGAGGTCTGGCAGGACAGCGCCAAGGGTATCTTTCTCGCGCCCCACAAGCGGGCGCTCGGCTATGTGTTCCAGGAGGCCAGCCTGTTCGAGCACCTCTCGGTGCGTGGAAATCTTGAGTACGGCTGGCGGCGGATCAAACCCGGCCAACGCAAGGTCGCGCTCGATCAGGCGTGCAACCTGCTGGGCATCGAGCATTTGCTGGAACGCCAGCCGGCTAACCTGTCCGGCGGCGAACGGCAGCGCGTCGGCATCGCACGCGCGCTGCTGACCAGCCCTGGGCTGCTGCTGATGGACGAGCCGCTGGCGGCGCTCGACAGCCGCCGCAAGGCCGAGATCCTGCCCTATCTGGAACGGTTGCATGACGAGCTGGACATTCCCGTGGTGTATGTCAGCCATGCCCAGGACGAGGTCGCGCGGCTGGCCGACCATCTGGTGGTGCTGCGGCACGGCCGCGTGCTGGGCAGCGGGCCGCTGGGGCCGACGCTGGAGCGCCTCGATCTGCCCATGGCGCGCGAAGCCGACGCGGGTGTGGTGGTGCAGGCCAGGGTCCGGGACTACGATCCGATCTATCAACTGCTGTCCCTGCAATTGCCGGGCGTCGTCGAACCTCTGCGCGTCGCCCATGCCCCTCGGGCAGCCGGCGACCGCTTGCGGATCAAGATACAGGCCCGCGATGTCAGCCTCAGCTTGAGCCCGGACGACGCCAGCAGCATTCTCAATCGTTTCGCCGTCACCGTCGAGCAGGTGTCGGCAGCGCACAATCCGGCCCATGTGCAGCTCAGTCTGCGCGCCGGCGAGACATTGATCCTGGCACGAATCACCCGCTATTCCGCGGACCAGTTGGGCGTAGCGGCCGGTTTGCGAGCCTGGGCGCAGATCAAGGCCGTGGCGGTATTGGCCTGAACACCGCAGCGCCCCCGGACGCGGCTTGCGCCGCTGCTACAGACCGCGATCCCCTGTAGCAGCGGCGCGAGCCGCGTCATCGGCGCATGCCATCCACCTGACACTCCGCAGCGCACGCGGACGCGGCTTGCGCCGCTGCTACAGAACGCGATCCCCTGTAGTAGCGGCGCGAGCCGCGTCATCGGCGCATGCTATCCACCTGACACTCCGCAGCGCCCCCGGACGCGGCTTGCGCCGCTGCTACAGACCGCGATCCCCTGTAGCAGCGGCGCGAGCCGCGTCATCGGCGCATGCCGGCCACCTGACACCCCGCAGCGCCCCCGGACGCGGCTTGCGCCGCGGCTACAGACCGCGATCCCCTGTAGCAGCGGCACGAGCCGCGTCATCGGCGCACCCAATCCGCCTGATACTCCGCAGCGCCCCCGGACGCGGCTTGGACCGCTGCTACAGACCGCGATCCCCTGTAGCAGCGGCGCGAGCCGCGTCATCGGCGCGTGCAATCCACCTGACACCCCGCAGCGCCCCCGGACGCGGCTACTCACGGCGGATCGGTTGCAGCGTTTTCGGTTGCTGGAGGCGTTCGCGCAGCGCGTCGGCGCTCAGCGGCCTGGCGAAGTAGTCGCCTTGTCCGCGCAGGCAACCCAGATCGAACAACAGCAGGTGATGCACCGCGCTCTGCACCCCGGTCACCGTCAGTTCGATGCCCAGGGTGCGCGCGGCCACCGACATGTGCTGAACCACCGCCAGATGCCGCGACTGGTGCGGGGCTTCGAGCAGGAAGGGTGAAGCCAAACGCAGCTGGTTGATCGGCCATTGACACAGGCGCTGCAGCGAGGCACCGCCGAAACCGAACCCCTGCATGCCCAGATCACAGCCCATCAACCGAACGCGTAGCAGGGTTTCCAGGTATTGAGCCTTGGGCCGGGCCAGACCGACATGGCTGAGTTCCAGTGCCACGCGGTGCTTGCCGGTCAGATGCCCACGCAATATGCCCAGCAACTCGTTCATCAACGGTGGGTGACCGAGTTGCTCGAGCCTCACCCCCAGGCTCAAGCCCACCGGCAACCCTTCTCGCGCAAGCCGCTGCTGAACTTCGACCGCCTGCTGGGCCATGTACAGCAGCAACGCATTGCCCAGCCCGGCCCGCTCCACTGCTGCGCAGAACTGCGGCATAGCCAGCGGGCCATGCCGTGGATGCTGCCAGCTCAACTGCGCATCGACGCTGCGGATGCGCCCGTCGGCCACCGTGCAGCGTGGTAGAAAGCAGACCTCGAACTGACCGGCAGCGATTCCCGCCTGCACCTCGACGCGTCCGATACGCGCCTTCGCAAGTGTCGGCACGAGCGCGTCACGGGGCTTGTTCAACGCCTCGAAGAATCGTTGCAAGCGGTCGAAATCCAACGGGCTGCCTGCGTCCACGAGGTATTCCAGGCCCAGCATCGACACCCACTGGTACAGCCCTGTGCGCACTTCCGGCTCTATCCCGCCGCCGATCAGCACGGCGCGCACCCGCTTGCGAGTGACCGCTTCCTCGATGATGCGCAACGCCCCCACGCCCAGCACGTCGACATTGCACACCAGCACATCAATGGGTTGGTGCTCGCGCAGCAACTGCACAGCCTGCTCGCTGGTCTGCGCCTGATACACGCACGAGCAACCCAACTGGCTGAGCATCTGCACCGCGATCGCACGCTGGAACCCATGACTTTCGACGAGTAACACCGTTGGTTTGATGTCTGACACGATCACTTCCCCTGTTTCTTGATGCCTATGTTCAACTCCGTGCAATGCCCGGGATGCAGGCAATTTCCTAACAAACATGGGAAAATTCCTACGGCTTGCCGGATCTATCGTGCCGTGCCAGGTACTCGTCAAGGCCAACCATGGCAGCGGCCAGATCGTCGACGCCACGCCGCATCCGTTCGGCCGACGGGCTTGCCGTGCAGGCCTGCTCCAGTGCTTCGCAGGCGGCCAGCAGGCGCCGCGCACGAACGATCCGGGCCCCGCCCTTGATCCGGTGCACCAGGTCGGCGACCTCGCCGGTCAGGTAGGGCTGAGACAGCGAATGCAGACGCTCGAGGTCATGCAGGTTGCTGTCCGCCAGATCATCGAGCAGGCGCTGCATCAGGCTCGCGTCGCCGCCGGTAAGCTGATCGAGACTGCCCAGATCGACGTCGTCCTGAGTCGCGAGTCCACAGCGGGCGCGATGCGGATCCAGATGCAGCGACAGGGTTTCCAGACTCAATGGCTTGAACAGACAGTCATCCATGCCTTGCTGCAGGCACCGGCGGCGCTCGCTGATCTGGGCATTCGCCGTACAGCCGAGGAACAGGCACGGCTCCCGATGCTTGCGCCGCTCGTGCTCGCGCACGGCCTTGACCAACTGATAACCATTGATGCCAGGCATGTTGCAGTCACTGATGACCACGTCGTAGGCGCCGCGCAGCCAGGCGCGCAGCCCGGCGGCACCGTGCTCGGCGACCGTTACGCGGTGGCCGAGGAACGTCAGTTGGCGCTCCAGCAGCACGCGATTGGCCGGGTAGTCGTCGACCACCAGCACCTGCAGCGCCGGCAGGTCGCTGCGCACAGGCTCGCGAGCGGCTTTCTGCGGTGCATTCGCGCCAGGCACGGCGTCGAACTGCACCTGCACCCGAGTGCCGCATCCCAGCACGCTGTGCAGTTCCAGCCTGCCACCCATCAGGTCGGCAAGGCTGCGGCAGATACTCAAGCCAAGGCCGGCACCCACGCGGCTGCCGCGCCCCCCGGCCGCCTGTCGATAAGGCGCGCCCAGGCGCACCAGGTCGGCCTGGGCAATGCCCTGCCCGCTGTCCTCGACACTGAGTTCGACCCGCGCGCCCCGCGCTTGCGGCCAGACTCCGAGCACCACCGAGACCTGGCCCTCGCGGGTGAACTTGATGGCATTGCTCAGCAGGTTGGCAATGATCTGCTTGAAGCGCACCGGGTCGACGCTGAGCCAGGTGTCCGGCGCGCCCAGCACCTCCAGCTTGAGCCGCAGGTATTTCTCCCGCGCCTGGGCCTGGAACAGCCCGACGGTTTCACCTGCCAGTTGCCCCAGCTGGCACGGCGCCGGCAGCAGCTCCAGGCGACCGGCCTCGATGCGCGTGACATCGAGGATATCGCCGATCAGTGCCAGCAGACCGTTGGCCGCCTGCGAAGCCACCTCCAGCGCAGGCTTGTCGAGCATGCCTTGCTCGGCTTTCTTCAGCGCCAGCTCGAGCATGCCCAGCACGGCGTTCATCGGCGTACGGATTTCATGACTCATGGTCGCCAGAAAGGTGGTCTTGGCCTGATTGGCCGCTTCGGCCTGCGCCTGTGCGTCACGGTATGCCTGGCAAAGACGCTGACGCTCGGTGATGTCGACCCAGCCGGCGATCAGGCCCTGGATCTGTCCGTCGTCGCCACGGTAAGGCAGCATCCAGTGGTGAATGGTCAGCACCTCGCCCGACGGCAAGGTGAGCGTACGGTCCTCGACCACCGGCTCGCCGTGCTCCATGGCCTGCAGATAGGTGTCCTGGGCCATCCGGGCGTGCTGTTCCACGAGCAGGCCATAGCCGGTTAGCGGCTTGTTCAGGATGGCCTCCCGTGTGACACCCAGGGCTTGCAGGTAGCTGGTGTTGCAGTTGATCAGGCGTGCCTGGCGATCACGGATGTAGATCGGATGGGGTGTACCGTCGATCATTACCCGCATGAACTCCAGCTGTGTGGTCAGAGCACGCTCGGCGTCGACCCGCTGGCGGACCAGACGCTTGAGATAGCTGACCCAACCCAGTGCCAGCAGCAGCAAGAGGGAAGCCGCCGCGAACCCTTGCATGATGGCCGAGCGGTAGCGCTGCCAAAGACCGTCGGCAACGATCATTTCAGTGCGCCAATGGCGCGTCAGCTCGCTCATGTGCGGCGGCGGAATGTCCTGCAGGGCGCTGTCGAGGATCGACTGCAGCACCTGGGCACGGGGCGAGACGGCGAACGCGAAATGTACCGGGGCCAGCGGCAGCGCTGCGCTGACGCGCAGCCGACCACGGTACTGTCGCGCGATCATGTAACGTGCAGCGATCAACGGCAGCACCGCCGCGTCGGCCTGACCGCGGTCGAGCATGGCCAGGGCCTGGGCGGAGCTTGCCGCGTGCAACCGGTTGATCGAGGGGTACTGTTCCTGCAGCCACGCCTGCAGCCGGCTGCCCTCGACCAGCACCACCCGCTTGCCCGTCGACTGTTCCAGCGAGACCGGCTCGCGCCCGCCCTCGCGCGTGACCAGTACCGCTGAACTGCTCAGGTAGCCACGGCTGAAGGCCAGGCGGGTCTGGCGCTCCGGGCTCGGGATCATCGCGGCGATCAGATCGGCCTCGCCGCGCTCGATCATTTCGCTCATGCGCGTGAGCGAGGTGCTCTCGATCACCTCGATGGCGAGCCCGGTGCGCCGAGCGATCTGTTGCAGCACATCGGCGGCCACACCGGCGAAGCGGCCCTGATCGTCACGGTAGCTGACCGGCACGAAGCGCGGATCCATCAGCACCCGCAGGTCGGTGCGCCCGGCCAGCCATTGACGCTGTATGGCCGTCAACGGCAGTGCAGCGGGTACTGCCACGTCCGGACGCTCGACGCTCCAGCGCCGTGCGATGGCCGCGCGGGCCTCATCGGGCACCACCGCCAGGGCCTTGTCGAGCAGCCGTAGCAGACGCGCATCGCGCACGTTCACGGCGAAGCCGAATGCATTGCCCTCGATGCCCTCGGCCGATTGCAGGCGCAGGCCGGGCAACTGGCTGCCGTCGGCCTGATGGAACACCGCCAGCGCCCCGCCGACGAACAGATCGGCCTGGTGATAGGCCACCGCTGCCATCGCGTTCGAGGGTGTCGGATGCAACTGCAGCTGAGCCTCGGGGAAGCGCTCGCGGACCTCGCTGGCCGCGACGTGATCGCGCACCAGGGCAATACGCATCGGTGGATCTGCGTCGAGCGACTGGCCGGGACGCATCGCCAGTACGGGCTGATCCTGTATGTAGGGGGCGGAAAGCAGCAGCCCGTGGCGCAATGCCTCACGGCGACTGGTAGTGCCCAGCACCTGAACCTCGCCCGCCTTGAGCGCGGCAACCGCAAGCTCGCGGGAAGGATAGGCCTGCATCTCGACATCCAGTTCGAGCAGCCGAGCCAGCAGGGCCAGGTAGTCGGCGCTGATCCCTTCATAGCTGCCGCCGTTGGCGGAAAGGTCGAACGGCCCGTAGTCCGGGCGGCTCACGGCGACACGCAATACGCGCCTTGCGCGCAGCCACTGTCGGTCGCGGTCGGCCAGCTGCATGTGCAACCGCTCGAACCAGGCGGGTTCGGGCTGCGACCTGCCGTGCAAGGGCAGCACCTGGGCATGGGCCAGCGCCGTCCCGGCCAGCCACACGAGCACCCAGCGAACGCTGCGCACGACCCTCCCTGTCAGGCTCTTCACACCAGAAAGTTACGCTTGGCGAGCTCGGCGAGCTCCACCAGCGAGCTCATCTGCAGCTTGTCCATCAGCCGGAACTTGTAGGTGCTGACGGTCTTGTTGCTCAGCAGCATCAATTCGCCGATGGCCTTGTTGCTGAGTCCGCGAGCCAGATGCTGGAGGATGGTCAGCTCGCGATTGGTCAGGCGTGCGATGCACTCCGTTTCGCTGCCCAGGCCATCACTGCTGCGCACCGAGCTGAACGCCACTACCGGAAAATAGGTAAACCCTGAGCCTATTGCCGTCACCGCCTTGCGCAGTTCGTTGAGGTCGTCACGCTTGGAGACATAGCCCATGGCGCCCAGCTTCATGCAGCGCAGGGAAAAATGCTCGGCGGCCTGGGACGTGAGGATCACGATCCGGCTGTGGGTCCCCAGTTCTTTGATCCTCGCAATGGCCTCCATGCCGTCCAGTCCAGGCAGGGAGATGTCCAGGACGATCAGGTCTGGCTTGTGGGTCTTTGCCATCAAGACTCCATCGACGCCATCCTGTGCCTCGGCCACCACGCTGAACCGTTCCTGTTTGAGCAACAGCTTGACGCTGGAACGGATGAACGGGTGATCGTCGATTATCAGTGCTGTACGCATGTCTTTCTCCTGAGTGCGCGAGCGCCGGACGGCGCCTGCAGGCCCGGCACGGGCTTCCTTTGCAGCGTTCTGCATCGACTCTGTTGGTTTTGGATCAGGGGACAGCTGTCAAGCGCAGACGAGGCCATCTAACGTAGGAGTATTCGGTGAATTCCGTCCGGCGTCGGT
Organism: Pseudomonas sp. CFBP 8770; assembly: GCF_014841705.1. NCBI lineage: Bacteria > Pseudomonadati > Pseudomonadota > Gammaproteobacteria > Pseudomonadales > Pseudomonadaceae > Pseudomonas > Pseudomonas sp. CFBP 8770. The sequence goes on along the minus strand of NZ_JACYUL010000005.1, from coordinate 397,020 downwards.
CGCCGCATTCCGAGTTCGCTATGGGAAGATTCCTGAACCCTTGAATGAAACTTTCCCTTGCTTTGTAGGATGCAGATGCTCACGAAGCCTCCGTAGGCCGGCGGCGGCAGTATCGCCGTACCGAACCGACATGGAAGCCGGACAATTCCCAAGCTTTAGGCGAAATATCCTACCGACGCGCTGCGAACGTCAGCGTTTGTCCTCAGATCAAGGCGTGGCGCCTGGCCAGGTCCGTCATTTCCATCAACGAGCTGATCCGCAGCTTGCGCATCATGCGCATCTTGTAGGTGCTGACGGTCTTGTGGCTGAGCAACATCGCACGCGCAATGTCCTGATTGCACAGGCCCCTGGCGAGGTTGACCAGCACCAGGATTTCTCGTTCTGTGAGGATGGCAATGCGTGCGGCTTCGGTGATGTCACTGTCGCTGCGGCCCGCCGACACGTCAGTGCAGTCCGGGAAATAGGTGTATCCGCACTGCACGGCACTGATCGCCTTGCGCAGCTGGTCGAGTGCATCGGACTTGGACACGAAGGCAGCCGCACCGGCCTTCATGCTGCGCATCGAGTAATAGCTGGAGGGCATGGAGGTGAGCACGATGATCTTGCCGGACGAAGCCGACGCCTTCATGCGCCTGAGCACATCGAAACCGTCGAGGCCGGGCATCGACAGGTCGAGAACGACCAGGTCGGGCTGCTCGCTGCGATGCAGCAGCACCGCTTCGGTGCTGGTGGCGCTTTCGATCACGTCGTATTGGAGCTCATGGGCCAGCAGCGTCCTGACACTGGCGCGAAGAAACGGATGGTCGTCCACGATCAACGCCTTGAGCATGATTCACCTCCTTGGTCTGAACGAAGGTTATATAGCGCACCGGCCAACGGCGCATACTCAACCTTTTCCGCTATGGATGTAGGCGAGTTCACCCAGGCGAGTAGGACATTTCTGATGCTATGAGCGCTGCCCTTCACTGATCACTTTGCGCCGCGCCTGACCCTCTATCAGCTCGAAGCTGTAGGTGCGCCCCGGTTTTTTTTCGAAGCGCCTTTCCAGGCCTGGCAGTACATGATGCACCGTGGCGGTTGCACAGCTTTTGCCACTGCGGTCGCAGTCGTTGTAATGATCCATCACGACCGTGGCGTTACCGTCGTTGCGCACGGTGATGTTGTCGGACGTTTCGCCGACGTGGGTGGCATAGCGGGTGTTCTGGGGCTGGACGAAGAGCAACGCGCCGTAGCCGGAGAGCACCTGCACACCGGCCCGCAGAGATTCGCGATAGTGCTCGGCTTCCTGCTCGGTAATAGCAAATTCGTCGTTGCTGCTGGGCATGACCGGCATGAAGCGCACGCGGAAGTAGCGTTCCTTGCTGCGATCACCGCGGTACAGCAGGCGTACGTTCTGCATGCCTTTGGCGGGCACGATCAGACGGGCGGGACTGGCGATGAGCGGGCGATCCGCCACCGGCAGGCCGTCCAGTGCACGCTCCAGCGCAGGCTGGCCGGGACGGTGAATTTCTCCGACCACCTCGACTTTGACGAATGCCGTGGCGTCACCGCTATTGCGCAGGCGTTTGACGAAGGTACTGCGAGGGCCTTCGAGGTAATCGTAGAAAGCGCCGATATTGAGCGCGGGCCCAGCCTGTGTGGTGTTGCTGGCCAGCATCAGGGCAATTGCGCCCAGGGTCTTGAACATGGGATGAGGCTCCTGTCTACAGCTGGGCATCGAACACGATTCGAACCCAGCCTTCGTAGCGCGCACCGGCGCGCTGCATCATTTGCGAGACGTAGGGCTGCACCACCTGGTAGTGCAACATGCCGGGGCGGTTGAGCACCGGGAGGTGACTGTCGAATGTCAGTGCGTTGGCCGAGTCCACGGGCAGAGGTATTCGCAGCGCGGGGGTGCCCGCCTGTTCAGCGCCGCTGGGCAGGGACAGAGCGACCTCGACCGGCACCTGATGGCCGTCACCTGGATTGCGGATCGCGCAGTGGCCGCCGTCGGGAAACTCGCACTGGGTGTGCACCTTGAACGGCCCGGCGGACCAGAGCCGCAACGGATGATCGCGATACAGGCGCGGTGGCGGGTATGAACGATTGGCCCAATCCAGCCAGCCGCCCTGCGGCTCAAGCACGGCGAGTTCGGAACCCGGCGGCGTTTCCACGATAAAGGGGTGCTGCACGTCCAGTTGGAACTTGAGCGTGAGCGTGTCGTCGTTGAGCTCGCTGACTTGATTGCCCAGATCGATCTGCCCGCCACTGCCCACCGTGAACATCACCTCGCCGGTATAGCGCCCGTTCTTCATTCTCCAGGGCGAGGGCGTGTCCAGTGTGTACAGCACGCCGAACTGGCTGACCTGGCTGCTGCGCAGGTCGCCCGCGCTGCCCTGGTGACTGCTCGAATGGCAAGGCGCCCCGCTGGCCGGGTTGCGCAGCCACCACAGTACACTTGCGTAGGTGACACCCGTCCTGGCGGCCGACTGGGTGCAGGCCCTGCTGTGCGGTGTGGTGTTGGGCGGACCGTCTGGCAGGGTATCGGTGCGGTGGGTGACGTAGGTGATCCTGAACACCACGTTGTGGGTGTCACCCGCTTGGTTGCGGACCTGCACGGTCACGGGGGACGGCATGCCCACGTAGAACTGGTCACGCGGGTCCGCGGCAGAGTGTTCGGTGCCCTTGCGGTAGCTGATGGGCAGATCGGCCGAGCCCATGCCTTTCATGTTGCAGAACATCGCGAAATCCGCGCAGATGGAGAGATTGGCGGTGGTGTGCACGAAGCCCTGCGAGGTGGGCGTGAATTCAGCCGAAAGCACCACATCGGCAGCCACTGCAGGGCCGGCCATGGCCACCGCGATCAACGTCGACAGTGGACGTTTCCATCCTTTTCCAGCCATGTCGCTCATCCGGCCTCCCCTATCGGTTCGTTCGCCTGAACGGCGGCCACGCCGTCTTCGGCACATGAAAGATCGCCGAACAGCATGACGTCCTGCTCGCGCGTGCCGGCCTGGGTGTCCAGGGTGAGCAGACAGCGTTGAATGCCGCCCTGACGGACCTCCAGGGTGGGGTTGCTTTCGCTCATTTCCAGGGCAAAGAAACCATCGGCTTCGGTCACGCTGCGGCTGGCGTGATTTATCACCTGCGCGCCCTTGAGGGCCAGGCCATGGCGGTCGATGACCCGACCCAGTACGGTGACGGTGCGCACGACCTTGAGCTGGCGGTATTGCACCGAACCTCGATTGAGGTGGTAATCCAGGGTGGCCGGCTGGATGCTGGCCGCCAGATGCTCCTGCTTCTCGAAACCCAGCTGCACCTGGCCGGCGCGATAGGCGCCTACAGGCAGCACATTGCGTCCCGGGCGCAGCAGCACGGCGTTGCCAAGTTCATCATCGGCACGCAGTTGCAGCGCTGGAATGTCGGAATCCAGATCGACGATCAGGCTGGCATCATGGGGCATGCCCTGGCCGCTGAAGGCCATATGGCCACCCCCCCACGCAAGTGTGCTTTCCAGGTTCAGGCCGGCGGACAGCTCGCCGTTGTAGGATGAGCTCAGCGCGAAAGCGTCACCGTACAGGGCCCGATTCTGGAAGCCTGCATTGACGCCCAGGCCGGAGCCGTAGCGGTCGGCGTTGAGGGTACCGCCCAGCGTGCGCAAAGTGCCCTGCCCCATGTCCTGCTGATAGCTGAGCGAAGCGTTCCGGTCACGCTGGCCGTCGCGCCCCGTGCGGCTGCCCAGGCTGGCGGACAGTCGCTTGCCAGGTCCTCCCAGCGCCATGCCAAGGCTCAGGCTGATGCCTCGATTGCGCCGCTCATCGGTGCTTCGGGTACCGGGACGGTCGAATGCCGAAACCCGCCAGTTCACGGCCGTCCCCATGAGCTGACCGTAACGAGCCCAGCCCAGGTCCAGCGCGTTGCCCGCAGCAACGCCCTCGGTTCGGCTGAACCGGGCGGTGACGGAGCTGTTCTGCGTGAGTCGATGGCTCACCGACAACGAGGCTTGCGTGGTCAGCCTGCTGGGCTCGCGGCGCTCAACCGCGTCGCGGGGGCCGCGCTCGCGCTGCGGATACAGCCAGGCCCGATTGTGATTGAGCACGACATTGCCCGACGCGTGACTCCATACGCCCTGCAGGTCGTAGCCGTTGCCGCGCTCGTTGGTGTGATGGAGATTGCCATACAGCTTGAGCCGGTCGAAGGCATCCCAGTCCAGGGACGTGGCATATTGCATCTGCTCGTCGACACGCTGGGCGGACAGCCCGACGATGGCACGTGGGTGCAGCAGATAGTTGCTCATGACCCCGCCCGCCAGCGCGCTTGTGCGGTCATCTTCCCAGTTGCTCAGCAGGGTCGTTTGCTGGCCCACATAGGCGTTGTAGCGCCAACGCTGTTCGGGGTTGCGCCAGGCGCTGGGCTTGTAGACGAATTCGTTGCTGCGGGACGTCACCTGGCCATCCTCGAGCAGGCGTACTTCCACCTCGTAGATGCCGCCGGGCAACACGCGCGTGTCCAGCGTCTGCAGGCCAGGCTGTACCGCCTGGCTGTTGATCAACTGGCCGTTGCGGTAGATTTCCACCGTACCGGGCCGGCTGGGCGTTACATAAATGGGCGTGGTACTGGTAGCCCCGGTGTCGATAAACAGGGTGTCGCTGCTGCCGAGCATGACGCCCAGGGCAGTTTGCGCAGCGCTGCCCAGCAACCTGGGTTGACGGATGAGGCCTTGGGCGACCGGGTCGAAATAGCCCAGACGCAGAAATCGGTCACGCTCGATGCGTTCTGCATACAGCTGGTCCACGCGGTGGCGCAGGCCATGAAGACCGGTCTTGTCCATCTGCACGTTGGTCTGAGTGTTCCACTCGCCCACACTGCCGACCCCCTGCACCGCGTACCGGCCCACCGTCTCGGAGCCGGTCTGGCTGAGGTTGAGCTGGTTGCGCAGGATCAGACCGTGGGCGGCCTGCTCGGGCAAGGCGTGGTAGCGCTGCGCGTCGTCAGCCTGTTCGACGGCACGGGTCAGCAACGAAACCTGCGAGTTGACCAGGCTGTAATGCACGGCCACCAGACCCTCCGTACACGCTGCCGTGCAATTGCCCAGGTTCACACCCTCGCTCAGCCGTTGTGCCCAGCGCTGGCGCACTGCCGGCGTCTCCCGGCTCTCGCTGGTGTCGGTGTATTCGAGCCACTGCAGCGTTTCGTCACGTCCCAGCACCACCAATGCCTCGCCCAGCAAACGGCCGTCCAGATCGACCCGCACTGCCAGGGGCACGTCGAAAAAGTGTTCGACGAAATCCTCCGGCAGGCCTTGCGCCTGGCTGAGGATGGCCATGACGGGAGGTGTGTTCGCGGCGTGCGTCGACACAGGTCCGAGCAGAACGCAGCCCACGCCTAGCGCCAGGCCGATGGCGTTGGCCAGTGAAGGAGTCTTGAACATGCAGGTCTATTCATTGACGCGCGGCCCGAACCAGGCCAGGTGCAGGATCGGGAGCGCGTGGGTGAAGGGGCTTGTCCTGATCAGCGAGCGACGATTGGACCGGGCTCGAACATCATGTTCACCTCGCCCTGGTAGTTGCCTGGTTTGGGCGCGGTGCCTGCCACCAGCGCCGAGGCGATCTGAAAGTCCACCACAGCGCCGTTGCCGGCCTGAGCATCGGCCTGATTGACCACCAACTGCGCGGTGGTGTGATTGAGGTCCTTGCCGCCCACCGACACGGTGAGCGGAATCTGATCCGCGCCGCTGACGATCACCGCCGGGCGCATCAGCTTGGCGCTGATACCACCGGCGGCGGTGTTCTTGGCTTGCAGCTGTTTGCGGATCGGGGCAAAGGTCTTGGTGAACGAGTTGTAGGCCATGTCCTGCGGGTCGTTCATCCAGTTACCGCCGATGGGCTCGACGAAGAAGGCGGCGGTCGGCACCGTCGCGGTCACTGTGACCTGCTTTTCGATCAAATCGGCAGCCCAGACCGGGCTGGCCAGACAACAGGCCAATGGGAACGCGGCGTAGATTGTTTTCATCGGTACTTCTCCAGCTTGGACAGTCGGACGGTGGATCGGATTGGACGCTCAGGGATGACTGAGGACGTTCAACGCGATGGGCCGTATTGTCCTGAAACCCTGCAGGCTTGGCTGTCGGACCGGTCTGACCTGAAGCGCGATCAGTCTGACCGATCGAGCGATCGGTCAGACTGCACGGTAGAGAATTCCCACGGTCTACAAGGCTATGCACCTCACCGAGCCAAACCATGCCTGACATCGAAGATGACCTTCAGACTGTTGTACTGCCGCCTGACCTGCATTATGTGGACGACAACCAGCCGGGGTTGCGCCGCAAGACCCTGCGCGGCAAATTTGCCTACTTCGACAGCCGTGGCGAGCGCATTCGCGACGAGGCTGAAATCAAGCGCATCAATGCCCTGGTGATTCCACCGGCCTACACCGACGTGTGGATCTGCGCCGACCCGCAGGGCCACTTGCAGGCGACCGGCCGTGATGCCCGTGGCCGCAAGCAGTACCGCTATCACCCACGCTGGCGCGAAGTGCGCGACGAAGACAAGTATTCGCGCATGATCGAGTTCGGCAAGATGCTGCCCAAGGTGCGCCGACAGCTGGAAGCCCATCTCGCCGCGCCGGGCCTGGATCGCAACAAGGTGATGGCCGCGGTGGTCTCGCTGCTCGACAACACATTGATTCGAGTGGGCAACAGCCAGTACGCCCGGGACAACAAGTCCTATGGGCTGACCACGCTGCGCAACAAGCATGTGGAGGTCAAGGGGCATACCATCGCGTTCCAGTTTCGCGGCAAAAGTGGTGTCGAACACGCGGTGACGGTCAAGGACCGTCGCCTGGCCACCATCGTCAAGCGCTGCATGGAGCTGCCTGGACAGAACCTGTTCCAGTACCTGGACGAGAACGGTGAACGCCACAGCGTCAGCTCCCATGACGTGAACGCCTACCTGCACCAGATCACCGGCGCCCATTTCACGGCCAAGGACTACCGCACCTGGGCCGGCAGCGCGCTGGCGCTGGCCATGCTGCGCGAGCTGCACTGGCAGCCCGAACCCGATGCCAAGCAGCACATCGTCGACATGGTCAAGGCAGTGGCCAGGCAGCTGGGCAACACCCCCACGGTGTGCCGCAAGTGCTACATCCACCCCAAGGTGCTGGAGCATTTCGTCATGGGCGAGCTGGCCAAGTTGCCCAAACCGCGTCAGCGCAAGGGGCTGCGCCTGGAAGAAGTGGCACTGGCGACGTTTCTGGAACGACTGGTAGCTGTGGCCTGAGCGACTGCTGCAAGGCCTGCTGGAATTGTGCGTGCCCACTGCGGTCGGTTATAGCAACGCTCATACATTTCAAGGCTTTTCATGAAACCTACCGCTCCCAGCGGCTACGTCCAGGTGCGCGGCGCGCGCGAACACAACCTCAAGAACGTCGATGTCGATATCCCCCGCGATGCCCTGGTGGTATTCACCGGGGTGTCGGGCTCGGGCAAGTCGTCTCTCGCGTTCGGCACCCTTTACGCCGAAGCCCAGCGGCGCTATTTCGAATCGGTGGCGCCCTACGCCCGGCGCCTGATCGATCAGGTGGGCGTACCCGACGTCGACAGTATCGAGGGGCTGCCGCCGGCGGTGGCCCTGCAGCAGCAACGCGGCACGCCAAGCACGCGCTCCTCGGTAGGCAGCGTTACCACCCTGGGCAGCCTGGTGCGGATGCTCTATTCGCGGGCCGGCGCCTATCCACCTGGCCAGGCCATGCTCTACGCCGAAGATTTCTCGGCCAATACGCCCCAGGGGGCCTGTCCGCATTGCCACGGTCTGGGCCGGGTGTACGAGGTCACCGAAAAAACCATGGTGCCCGATGACAGCCTGACCATTCGCCAGCGTGCGGTCGCGTCCTGGCCGCCAGCCTGGCAGGGGCAGAATCAGCGGGACATCCTCGTGACGCTGGGCTACGACGTCGACGTGCCGTGGCGTGACCTGCCGAAAAAGCAACGCGACTGGATTCTCTTCACCGAGGAAACACCGACGGTGCCGGTGTACGGTGGAATGACCCCGGCGCAGACCCGCGACGCGCTCAAGCGCAAGTTGGAGCCTAGCTATCAAGGCACGTTCACCGGCGCACGGCGCTATGTGCTGCACACCTTCACCCACTCGCAAAGCGCGCTGATGAAAAAGCGCGTCAGTCAGTTCATGATCGGTGCCGCGTGCGAGGTCTGCGCCGGCAAGCGGCTCAAGCCTGAAGCGCTGGGCGTGACTTTTGCCGGACTGGACATCGGTGAGTTTTCGCGACTGCCGCTCACCCAGTTGGCGCAGAAACTCAAACCGGTGGCCGAGGGCAAGCAGGTCGGCAAAAAGCTCAGTGAAGAAAAACGCCTGGCCGCCGAACAGCTTGCGCAGAACCTGCTGGGTCGCCTGAATACCCTGATCGACCTTGGCCTGGGCTATCTGGCACTGGAGCGGAGCACGCCCACCCTGTCCTCGGGCGAGCTGCAACGCCTGCGCCTGGCCACCCAACTGGGCTCGCAGCTGTTCGGCGTGGTCTATGTGCTGGACGAGCCCACCGCAGGGCTGCACCCGGCCGATGGCGAATCGTTGCACGCAGCCCTGCAAGGCCTGAAAGCCGCTGGCAATTCACTGTTCGTGGTCGAACACGACCTGGACACCATGAGCCGTGCCGACTGGGTAGTAGATGTCGGACCACTGGCCGGCGAGCAAGGTGGCCAGGTGCTGTACAGCGGGCCGCCCAACGGATTGGCCCAGGTCGAAGGGTCGCAGACCCGTGCCTACCTGTACGGCAGCGCCGTACCACTGCCGCGCCCGCGTCGGCCGACCGCGAGCTGGCTTAAGCTGGCCAATGTCAGTCGCAACAACCTGCGCAAGGTCGCCGCGGCTTTCCCTTTGCAATGCTTCACGGCCGTGACGGGTATCTCCGGTTCGGGCAAATCGAGCCTGGTCAGCCAGGTGTTGCTGGAACTGGTGGGCGAGCATCTGGGCCAGGCCCGAGAAGACGTCGAGGACGTGCTCGAAGACGCCGTGCCGCAGACCGAATCGGGGCATATCGTCGAAGGCATGCACAGCATCAAGCGCCTGGTGCAGGTCGATCAGAAACCGATCGGCCGCACGCCGCGTTCCAACCTGGCGACCTATACCGGGCTGTTCGACGCGGTGCGCAAGCTGTTCGCGGCCACGGCCGATGCGCGGCGACAAGGCTTCGACGCCGGGCAGTTTTCCTTCAACGTGGCCAAGGGGCGCTGCCCCGAGTGTGAAGGCGAAGGTTTCGTCAGCGTCGAGCTGCTGTTCATGCCCAGCGTGTTCAGCCCCTGCCCGACCTGCCACGGCGCACGCTACAGCCCCAAGACCCTGGCGGTGAAATGGCAAGGCCGCAGTATCGCCGAGGTGTTGCAGCTCACTGTCCACCAGGCGTGCGAGGTGTTCGCCGAGCAACCGGCCGTGCTGCGTCCCCTGACCGTGCTGCGTGATATCGGCCTGGGTTACCTGCGCCTGGGTCAACCGGCCACCGAACTCTCCGGTGGTGAAGCACAGCGCATCAAACTGGCCACCGAGCTGCAGCGCAATCAACGCGGCGCCACCCTGTACGTGCTCGATGAGCCGACCACGGGGCTGCATCCCAGCGACGTCGATCGGCTGATGCAGCAACTCAATCATCTTGTGGACGCCGGCAACAGCGTGATCGTGGTGGAACACGACATGCGTGTGGTGGCGCAGGCGGACTGGGTGATCGACATCGGGCCGAAGGCCGGTGACCAAGGCGGCAAGGTGGTGGCGGCCGGACGCCCGGAAGATGTGGCGAAAGTCAGCGCCAGCCGCACTGCAGCCTATCTGCAAAGCGCACTGGCGGAACCTGCATAGCGGCTGTCCATCAAGCCGCCATGGCAGCAGCCCCGGCACGCGGGGCTGCCCAGGGGTTACATCAACCGACCGGCTTGCTCTGGCCTTCGTCGGACGGGTTGCGGGCCTTTTCGCCCTGTTGGTTGGCGCGCTTGTGTTCCTCGCCGACCTTGCCGGCATTTTCCGGCTTGTGGTCGAGGTCTTCACGCTTGGATTCTTTGTCCACGGTGTCTCTCCTGGCAGGGGCTGGACGGCTCAGCGAGCCGGTACTTGATTTAGGCAGCTGCCTTCGGGATTCGTGCCCAAACGTTTCCGCGCTGAACTCCCGCACTGCATCGTCAGTCAGCATTGAAACGCCATTATCGGAGGATCATCCCGGATGCAGATTTCATTGGACAAACAGGTTGCCCTGGTGACCGGCGCCAGCTCCGGCCTGGGTGCCGCTGCCGCCAAGGCACTGGCCGCCGCCGGGGCCGCCGTGGTCGTCAACTACAATTCCCACGCCGAGCCTGCCGAACGACTGGTTGCAGAGATTCGCGAGGGGGGCGGCAAAGCCATCGCGGTGGGCGCAGACGTTTCGAAGGAAGACGACGTCGAGCGACTCTTCGCCGCCACCATCGACACCTACGGCGCGCTGGACATTCTGGTCGCCAATTCGGGCCTGCAGCGCGATGCCGCCACGGTCGACATGACTCTGGCCGACTGGAACAAGGTGATCGAGGTCAACCTCACCGGCCAATTCCTCTGCGCGCGCGCCGCCCTGCGACAGTTCCAGAAGCAAGGCCCGCGATCCTGGCTGTCGCGAGCGGCCGGCAAGATCATCCACATGAGCTCGGTGCATCAGTTGATACCCTGGGCCGGCCATGTCAACTACGCGGCCTCCAAAGGCGGCATCGATCTGCTGATGCGCAGCATCGCCCAGGAAGTCGGCGAGCAGCGCATTCGCGTCAACTCGATCGCCCCCGGCGCGATTCGCACCGCCATCAACGAAGAAAACACCCAGGGCGATGCCGAGAAGAAACTGCTCGAATTGATTCCCTACGGTCGGGTCGGCGAGGTAGATGACGTCGCTAACGCAGTCGTCTGGCTGGCGTCCGATCTGAGTGACTACGTGCACGGCACCACGCTGTTCATCGATGGTGGCATGAGCTTGTATCCGGGGTTCCGAAACAATGGCTGAAGACGTCTGCAGCACCCTGCAAAGCCCGATCGAGGCCCACGGCATCATCGGTGACATGCGCAGCGCCGCGCTGGTCGCGGACAACGGCAGTATCGACTTCTGCTGCTGGCCCGAATTCGACAGCCCTTCCATATTCACCGCCCTGCTGGACTGCGACCGTGCGGGCGTGTTCGAACTCGCCCCGGACCTGCCCGGCGCGCGCCGCCAGCAGATCTACCTGCCCGACAGCAACGTGTTGCAAACCCGCTGGATCGACCATGACGCGGTGGTCGAGGTCACCGATCTGATGCCGGTCGCCGCAGAGGCCGACGCCCTGCCCCGGCTGATCCGCCGCATAGAGGTGCGCAACGGTACTGCTACCATCCGTTTGCGCTGCCGGGTTCGGCATGACTACAGCCGCGCCGACACCCAGGCTCGTGCCAGTGGCGAGGACGTCTGCTTCAGCGCCGAAGGACAGCCCACCTTGCGGTTGTCGTCGACCCAGGCTTTGCGCATCGAGGCACACAGCGCCATCGCCGTGTTCGAACTCAAGGAAGGCGAATGCGCCGAATTCATCCTGGGTGCCGAAGAAGATCCCATGGTGCGCGCCGGCGCCGGCCAGGCCTGCCTGGACGAAACCCTGGCGTTCTGGCGCAACTGGATCGGCCATTCCAACTACAAGGGTCGCTGGCGTGAAATGGTCGACCGCTCCGCACTGGCCTTGAAACTGCTGACGTCGCGCCGTCATGGCGGGATCATTGCCGCCGCCACGTTCGGCCTTCCCGAGGCCCCCGGCGGCGTGCGCAACTGGGACTATCGGTATACCTGGATCCGCGATGCATCGTTCACCGTGTACGCCTTCATGCGCCTGGGTTTCACCACCGAGGCCAACGACTACATGCGCTGGGTGCGCGATCGCGTGGGCGAATGCTGCGACGAGCCAGCCCGGTTGGGCGTGGTGTATGGCCTGGACGGACGCGAAGAGCTGCCAGAGTCCGAGCTCGATCACTTGAGCGGGCATGGCGGTGCCAAGCCGGTGCTGGTGGGCAACGGCGCCCATGATCAGGTTCAGCTGGATATCTACGGCGAACTGCTGGACGCCGTGTACCTGGCCAACAAGTACGGCGAGGCGATCTCCCACCAAGGCTGGAAACACGTCACCCACATCGTCGACAAAGTGTGCAGCAGCTGGCATCAGAAAGACGTCGGCATCTGGGAAATGCGCAACCCGCCCGAGCATTACCTGCACTCACGCCTGATGTGCTGGGTTGCCCTCGATCGGGCCCTGCGTCTGGCCGAGAAGCGTTCGCTGCCAGCTCCATTCGAGCGCTGGGACAAGGAACGCCAGGCGATCCACGACGACATCTGGAATAATTTCTGGAACGCCGATGCTGGGCATTTCGTCCAGAAGCTGGGCAGCGTCGAGCTCGACGGTTCCATGCTGTTGATGCCACTGGTGCGTTTCGTGGGTGCCAGCGACCCGCAATGGCTGAGCACACTCGAGGCAATCGAGCGCACGCTGGTGCGTGACGGCATGGTCTACCGCTACCGCCAGGATGATGGCCTGCCCGGCGACGAAGGTGCGTTCACCGCCTGCTCGTTCTGGTATGTGGAATGCCTGGCGCGGGCTGGCCAGGTGGAAAAGGCACATCTGGAATTCCAGCAGTTGCTGCGCTATGCCAACCCGCTGGGTCTGTTCGCCGAAGAGTTTGATCGGCATGGCCATCATCTCGGCAATACCCCCCAGGGATTGAGCCATCTGGCACTGATCAGCGCCGCCAGCTTTCTTGACAGGAAGCTGAGTGGCCAGCGTACCCAGTGGCAACCCTAGGGTTTCGTTCCAGCAATGATGGCAAGAGTGCCACTATCGCCCCGATAAACCAAACGTAATGCCAATCTGCTAGGCGCCTGTACAGAACCACGCCATACTGGCGCCTAGTGCCACTCGTTGTGCCATGACTGCCGCGTATCCACAAACAGGGCGCTTCGAGGGAATTAAATTTGTCACGTTGCGTCCGTATTCAGGTAGCAATCGACACCCTTCAAACACCGGATAAATTCTAAGCAAAGGAATCAAGGAGCCGTTCATGCTGATACTCACCCGCAAGGTAGGCGAAAGCATCGTCATTCATGACGACATCAAGATCACTATCCTTGGCGTGAAAGGGATGCAGGTGCGAATCGGCATCGATGCGCCGAAGGATGTACAGGTCCATCGCGAAGAAATCTTCAAGCGTATCCAGGCAGGCAGCCCTGCACCGGAAAAGGGAGATGGCCAGGCCTGATCGGCCACCTGCCGCGGTCCTTCGAACGCCGCCATGCAGCTGGCTTCAGCCAGGCTGCACAGCGGCGCGAAGTCACCGCTTACACGGTCAGACAGGTGTTGCCTGGTGATGATTGTCGTCTGGAGCCCCTGCCCCACCGCCCGCATGCCGCTTCGCCTTGTCCGTGGCGAACGCCAGTGCATCCTTGGCACATGTCAATCCATCGCGTATTTCGGTCTGTTCCTTGATCACCCGGCCATCCACGCCGTAGGTGCCAAAGAACACCGAGATTTTGTCTTCGCCGATCTTGCGCGCACGCACCACGATACGGCAGCCGTTCTTGAGCGTTTCCTCATGGCGAACCTGCTCGTCCAGATAATTCGCTGACGAGTCTTCCCATTCCATGAACTGCTTGGTGGTTTCCAATTCTACGTCTGTCATATGCCTACCTCTTGTGGGTAATCAAGGCGATGCCTTATATAACCGACCTTCTACAAGCGCCGTGGTTCAGTACAACCCAGCGGTAGGAAATGTCGCCGACGACAAATGCGCATCGAAGGGAATTATTCCTGCACGCCACACGTCACTAATCAAAGATGCCTTGAACGAAAGCCCTCGATTGCAAGGATTTCATCATGCTGATATTGACGCGCAATACCGACGAAAGCATCGTTATCGAAGACAATATTCGTATCACCATCATCGACGTCAAGGGCGGCCAGGTTCGCCTGGGCATTGATGCGCCACGGGATGTGGCCGTGCATCGCCAGGAGATCTACGAGCGGATCAAGGCAGGCGTGCCGATGGTACCCAAAACGGCCGGCCGCTGATTCGGCCGGCATCCGTTATGCGTTGCTAGGCGCGGAAAGCAGCGCTGAGCTTGCTCGCCAGGTCCTGCTCGCGAAAAGGTTTCTGTACCAAGGGATAATGCTCGGCGTCGAGACCTTCGAGCTCGGCATAACCGGTCACGAACACGATCGGCAACCTCGGATGACGGCGGCGGATCATATGCGCGAGCTCGCCGCCGTTGGTACCTGGCATGGCGAAGTCGGTCAGCACCAGGTCGACACTGGGGTCCAGCTTGTTCAGCGCCTGCTCGGCACTGTCGGCCTCGATCACACTGTAGCCGAGGCCCTGCAACATGGTCGCCGTCACTTCGCGCACGTCGTGATCATCGTCTACCAGCAGGATGGTCTGGCGCTCGTTTTCGTCATGAGCGGCAGCGACATAGGCGGGCTCGTCTGCGTGCGCCACGGGGTGATCCGGAACGCCCGGCAAGTAGACCTTTACCGTGGTGCCGTAGCCTGGCGAGGTCATGATGGCCACACCACCGCCCGACTGTTTGGCAAAGCCGAATACCTGGGCCAGACCCAAGCCTGACCCCTTGCCCACTTCCTTGGTGGTGAAGAACGGCTCGAAGGCCTTGGCCACCACCTGCTGGCTCATGCCAGTACCCGAATCCTGGATCGACAGCACCACGTAGTTGCCTGGCTCCGGGTCTTCCGGACGCTGCGCGGCCATGCTCACTGTTTCGTTGGCCGTGGACAGGCGCAAGGTGCCGCCCCCGGGCATGGCATCGCGTGAGTTGATCGCCAGGTTGAGAATGATCATCTCGGTCTGGGTCGGATCCACCAACGCATTCCACAGGTCGGGGGCGGTGTCGGTTTCGATCCAGATGCTGCCACCCAGGGTGCGCTGCAACAGCTCGATCATGCCTTCGACGGTACCGTTGAGGTTGACTGCAACCGGCTCGAGGCGCTGACGGCGCGAGAACGACAGTAACTGACCGGTAAGCTTGGCGCCGCGCTCGCCCGCCTCCTTGATGTTCTGCAGGCGACCCTGGATACGTTCGGTCCGGCCCTTCTCGAAATCGCGGGCGATGAAGGTGGTACTGGCCAGGATCACCGTCAGCAGGTTGTTGAAGTCGTGCGCCACACCCGCCGTCAGCTGGCCGACCGCTTCCAGGCGCTGCAGCTGGTGCAGCGTGGCCTCGATGCGCTGGCGCTCGTCGATCTGCTCGCGCAGCTGGTGGTTGGCACCGGCCAGTTCGTCCAGCACCTCACGCTCACCGGTGATGTCGCGCACGGCGGTATACATCAGCCCTTCGTCCGGGACGATGGTCCAGGACAACCAGCGGTAGTTTCCGTTGGCATGGCGCATGCGGTTGACGAAGCGGGTCGAGACATTGCCGTTGGCGATGTTCTCGGTCTCGCGGCGGGTTGCGGCGAGATCGTCGGGATGAATGAGCTCCCACAGCTGGATGCTGCCCAGATGCTCACGGGTCCAGCCCAGTGTGGATTCCCATGCGGGGTTGAGCGACACCGGCGACATGTCGAAGCGCATCACCCCCAGCAACTCGCGGGACAGCTCCCAGGTGCGGTCGCGCTCACGGGTGCGCTTGACCACCCGCTCCCCGAGCATCTCGTTGAGTTGTTCCAGGGCCTGGGTCGCTTGCTTCTGCTCGGTGATGTCCTGGATGACACCGGTGAAACGCACGCACACGCCGTCTTCGAAGAAGGCCTGCCCATGGCTGGCAATCCAGCGCAGGGTACCGCTGGCCAAACGCACGCGATACTCGATGTGAAACAACCGCCCATCGTCGACCGTCAGGGCCGCGGTCATGCGTTCCTGAACCACGGGCAGGTCTTCGCCGTGGCAGTAGTCGAGAAACAGCGCCAGGTTCACCTCGGTGGCGGGGTCGAGCTCGTACAGTGCCCGGCAGCGTTCGTCCCACAACAGCGTGTCGCTGGGCGGCGCATAGTCCCAGACACCCATGCGCGCCGCATTGGTGGCAATGTGCGCGCGCACTTCGGCGTGCTGCAGGGAACGCTCTGCGTCGCGCCGACGGTGGCGCTCGTGGACTTCGTCCATGGCGCGCTGGATGGCACGAGGCAACAGGCTCAGGTTCTGTTTGAGCACATAGTCGATGGCGCCTTGGCGCATCATTTCGACCGCATGCTCTTCGCCGTAGACCCCTGACAGGAAGATGAACGGCGTCACTGGCGCTAGGCGCTGCGCTGCCTGCAGCACCAGCGGGCCGGATGAGCCTGGCAGCATGTAGTCACACAGAATCAGGTCGAACGCACCGTCCGCCAGCGCCTGCTCCACACCCTGGTGATTGAACACCAGGGTCGACTCGACGGCCACGCCTGCGCGCTCCAGGGTCATCAGCGCCAGTTCGGCATCGAGGGGGCTGTCTTCCACGAACAGCAGTTGCAAAGGCTTGGGCGGCATAGAGATCCGAATACGTGACTGGAGTGTGGCGCGCTTTGCGCCATCCGTGCGCCATTGGGTGGGGCACGCTGGGTGTGGTTGGGTCTCGACCGTCACACAGCGCGAGCAGGACTCAGGAGCCGGGACGACGAACGATTCGTGACGAACCCGGTGGCGGCTCGTTCAAGACCGCCCAGAAAATACCCAGGTCGGAAATGGCTGACACGAATTCCTTGAATTCGACCGGCTTGACCACGTAAGCGTTCACTCCAAGTGAGTAAGCCCGTTCAAGATCCGGTTCTTCCCTGGATGAGGTCAGCATGACCGTGGGAATACTGCGCAACTGTTCGGTTTCGCGGACCACCTTGAGCACTTCCAGCCCGTCGACCTTGGGCAGCTTGAGATCCAGCAGCAGCACCGCCGGGTTGCCCGCGTCACGCGCCGCATGACTGCCACGGCGCAGCAGATAGTCGAGCGCTTCGGCACCGTCACGCATGACGATGACTTCGTTCGCCAGTTGGCTGCGCTCCAGCGCCACCAGTGTCAGCTCCAGGTCTTTGGGATTGTCCTCGACCAGAAGAATAGGTTTGAGCATCGCTTACCTCGGTAGATTCGTGCCGGCGGAATGTGTACGTCGCGGCAACGCCATGTAGAAAGTGGCGCCCTGATCCAGGGCGCCTTCGGCCCACACCCGGCCGTCGTGTCGTTCGATGATGCGGCGCACACTGGCCAGGCCAATGCCGGTGCCTTCGAACTCTTCCATGCGGTGCAGGCGCTGGAACACCCCGAACAGCTTGCCGGCGTAGGCCATGTCGAAGCCCACACCATTGTCACGCACGAAGATGATCGTCTCGGCGTCCTGCTGGTAGGCGCCGACTTCGATCACCGCATGCTCGCGGGTGCGGCTGTACTTGATGGCATTGGACACCAGGTTGCGCAGCGCCAGGTGCACGAACGCGGCGTCGGCCACCAGGCGCGGCAGTGCTGCCACCTGCCATTGCAGATCGCGACCTTCGTAATCGGGCTGCATCTCCAGGCGGATGGACTCGACCAGCGCGTTGAGGTCGACGTCGGTGAAACGCAGGGCCGAACGCCCCATCTGGGAAAAGCTCAGCAGGTTGTCGACCAGGGTGCCAGCAAACCGCGCAGACTCGCCGATGTGTTCGAGAAAACGCAAGCCTCGCTCGGACAGCTTGGGGCCATCGAAGTCGGTCAGCAGTTCGGCGTACCCGGCAATGTGGCGCAACGGTGCGCGCAGGTCATGGGACACGCTGTACGAGAACGCCTCGAGCTCCTTGTTGGATTTCTTCAGTTCGCCGGCCAACTGCGCCAGTTCTTCGGCCTTGCGCAGGACGATGCCGAGCACGGCAGTGCGCAGTTCGTGAACGCCTTCGATCTCGAGTGCATCCCAGGGGCTGGAAAAGCCGCTGACTTCCTGTTTCCAGCTGTCGAAGCTGGCGCGTGGATTGAGCACACCGGCGCTGTCCAGGCTTTTTTCTGCCCGTCCCGCCCAGGTCACCGTGTGCGCTTGCTCGGGCTTGAACCAGATCAGGTAGTGGGAATGGATCTCGGAAATGGCCACGGCCAGCACACCGCCGCAGTAACGCGCCAGTTCGGGCAGCTCGGGCAGGTCTCGACCGACGTTGTCGCTGTGGAATATCTCCTGCCCGCCGCGCTCGGCCAGCCACACTGCCAACGCATCGACCAGCGCCTGCGGGGGCGTGTCACCCAGCAATTCACAGCGCGCCTCGGCGATGATCGCCGCACCACTGGCGCGGGCGAAACCCAGAAAGGTATCGGGCAGCGCCAGCAGGCCGGCACGCACGCTGTCGCTGTCGGCCATGGCGGAAAGCAGCTGGACGATCTGCCGACGCAGTTCCAACATGCGCTCATGCTGCGCATGGATGGCTTTGGTTTCGATCTGCAACGACAGGACGCTGCCCAGCAGCTCACAGGCGGTACGGGTCTGAAAACCGACCGCATGAGGCTGGTCGTGGTGACAGGAGATCAGACCCCAGAGCCGACCGTCGACCACGATGGAAATCGACATCGACGCCATCGTCTGCATGTTGCGCATGTACTGCACGTGCACGGGTGAAACGCTGCGCAGTGCTGCATGACTGAGGTCCAACGGCTCGCCGGTCAGGGGATTGTCGGCCGGCATCAGCGGCGATGCCTGGTAGTTGGCATCTTCGATCACCCGGATGCGGTTGATGCAGTACAGCTCCCTGGCCTGACGCGGAATATCGGACGCCGGGAAGCATAGCCCCAGGTAGCTGGGGTAGCCCTCGTCCCGTGCCTCGGCCAGCACGGTGCCGTTGCCCGTCTCGTCGAAACTGTAGGCCTTGACCCGACCGAAGCCGGTCACGCGCTTCACCTCGACCACCGAGCGCTCGCACAACTCGAGAATGTCCCGGGCGTTGTGCAACTGGCCAATGAACGTCCGCACCATTGGGTACAAGGCGCCATAGGCATCCGCCTCATCGGCAGCGGGCTCGAACTCGGCGACGATCACCCCGTCGACGCGGTGCACCATCATCGCCGTGGCAATCTGGCGACGGCTGCCCTGGGCGAAGCGCACATCGGCGAAATGAAATGGCTGCTGTTCTTCCCCGGACCAGGCGGCCAGGCGCGCCGACAGCGCCGCACCTCGCTCGATCAGGTCGGCGACCGGCGTTTCCAGCAGGTGCGCAGGCTCGAGCTGCAGCCAATGGCGGACGTTGTCGCTGACCTGCAGCACACGCTGGGCGGCGGCGTCGAGCACCAGCATGAAACCCTGCGGCTGGATGCTGCCCGGCGTACGTATGGGCTCGCTCGCGCACTGCTCGATGGCAGCGGCGAGCAGGACCGAAGTCTCGCGTGATGTCACAGTGGATCTCCTGGCGGCCTATCAGCGCGGTGCTGCAAGCCATTGCATGGTCGCCAACCGTGGCATGTGAAAAACTTACAATCGGCTACCACCTTAGCAAATTAGGACGCGCCATGTAGGCTTTACGTTCATTAATGGCAAATTGATTTTAGCCACTGCGGGTGCATGTTTTGCAGGCCGCGCCATCGAACCATTAGCGCATGACATTTCTCAGCCTAATCAGTATGATGCGCGACTATGCGAGGTTGGCGAAATTGGTAGACGCATCAGACTTAAAATCTGACGACCTTTGGTTGTGCGGGTTCGATTCCCGCACCTCGCACCATCTCGATTTCTCCCCCCTCTTCCCAATCTTCGGGAACTCCTGCCCTCTCAGCTTGCCGACTTCCTATACGCCACGCATTTCGCCTGGTGACACAAGGAGGCCCGACCCATGCCTGATGCTCAGGGAAAAATTCGTTACGCCGTGGTTGCCGGTGGCTGGATTTCGCAAGGTGCGTTCATGCCCGGTGTGGACCAGACCAGCAATTCGGTGATGACTGCACTGGTGACCGGCGACCCGATCAAGGCCGATGAACTGGCTGCGATGTATGACCTCAAGAGCTACAGCTACGAGCAGTTTCCCGAACTGCTGGCGTCGGGCGAGATCGATGCGATTTACCTGGCCACGCCCAACTTCCGTCATCGCGAATTCGCCGTCCCGGCGCTCGAAGCCGGTATCCATGTGCTGCTGGAAAAGCCCATGGCTGCCAGCGAGGAAGACTGCTTGGCAATCAATGCGGCTGCCGAGCGTGGCAACGCCAAGCTGATGATCGCCTACCGTCTGCATTGCGAGCCGGGCACCGTGGACATGGTCCAGCGCGTGCGCCGCGGCGATATCGGTGAGCCACGGCTGTTTACCGCCACCTTCACGCAACATACCGATGCCGAGAACCACCGGATGAAAAGCGGCTTCTGGGCGGGCCCAGCGGCGGACATGGGGCCCTACCCGCTCAATGCCGTGCGCAACCTGTTCGGCGGCGAGCCGCTGGAAGTGCATGCTGTAGGCGCGCAGACACCCGGACGGCCGATCAACACGCCAGACACCGTCAGTGTGACTCTGCGGTTCTCCGAGCAGCGTCAGGCTACGTTCACCGTCAGCTACAGCCTGCCGGCAACCGAGCGGTTCCAGTTGATCGGTACCAAGGGGGAGTTCGAGGCATCGCCTTGCTTCGGTTTCGGTGAAGGCGTCGCCATTGCCTATCGCGCGATCATCGACGGCGAAACGCAGGCTCATACCTTCCCGGTGGTCGATCAGTTCGGCGGCGAGACGGAGTACTTCTCTCAGTGCATCCTCGAAGACCGCCAGCCCGAAGCGGATGGCGATGAAGGTTGGCGTGACGTGCGGGTGCTGGCCGCCATCGAGCGCTCGCTGCAGACCGGCGAGATACAGAAGCTCGAGCCGTTGCCATCGCGCCCAGGCATCCAGCCTGATCAAGCGCGCACGCTGCCACTGGCCAAGGTGCCGCCGTACGTCAATACCACCGAACCCAACGACTGAATGACGCACTGGCCTGTCTGCAAAACCGCAGCGCCTGCTTCGCGGCCGATGACCGCTCCCACAAGGGGGTAAGCGCAATCCCTGTGGGAGCGGTCCGTGGCCGCGAACCAGCCGCCGCGGTGTGTCCGGTGCAAGGTGCCAGCCCCTTCGCGGCCGATGACCGCTCCCACAAGGGGGTAAGCGCAATCCCTGTGGGAGCGGTCATCGGCCGCGAAGGGCGCGCCGCGGTGTGGCGGTGCAATGCAGCTTCAGCTGCGCTCGATCAACGTCATCGCCAGGCGTTTGGCCTGGGCGGCGACGTCAGTGACTGCGGTACTTTCCCACCACATGCCGCGCAACGGCGGGCCCATGGCAAACAGTCGTTCGGCGACATGGCCCTGGGTGTCGACCACAGCCCCGTCGACGTCGGCCTCTATACCCAATGCCAAAGGTCCCGGCCGGATCAAGCCACGTGCCAGAAGCTGGCGCGGCAACGGCTTGTCGACTCGCCGCCAGTCATACTCGATGCCACTGGAATTGATCAACGCATCACCGTGCAGTTGCACCGACTCCGGCTCGCCCCGGCGGCGGATCGTCAGGGTCGTGCCTTCGGTGCGCTGGTAGCAGGCTGCCTGCAGGGTCAGTCGGCCCTCGCCGATCAGCCTCTGCACCAGCGCGTCGCTGGGCGGTGGCGACCGATGGTGGTGGCTCTCCCACCAGGGCCGTACATGGCGCACGAACTGGCGCTTCTGGCGCTCGCTGGCCTGGCTCCAGAGCCGCGCTATGTGCGCGCGCACGGTGTCCAGCGGCGCCTGCCAGTCGATGCCTTGCTGCAACGCGTGACGGCATTGCCTGCGCACCTCGGCCATGAGCTGACGCGGGCTTCGCAAGTCGTCGGCGGTCGCGAGGAAATCCGGCCAGCTCGGCGGCTGACGACGAACATGAGGCCACAGACCGTGCCGCGAAATCACCGTGATTGGCCCGCGATGGCCGGCCTGCTCGAGCGAGACCACGGCATCGACCATGGTCAGTCCCGAGCCGATGATCAGCACTCGGGCCTGGCGATCGAGGCCACGCATGGCCTGCACGTCCCACGGATCGACAGCCGCAGCGTTCAGCCCGCCTGGGGCTTTCAAGGCGGTGCGCGCGGCGGGGAACATGCCAGTGGCGAGCACTGCCTGCCGGCCGTACCACGTTTGCCCGTTATCCAGGGTGATCTCGACCTGCTCGCCGTGGGTCTGCAGATCGATCGCCTGCGCGCGCACATGCGCTGCCGTGGACCCGTGCCGCGCACCCAAGGCACGCGCCTCGGCCAGGCGTTGCTGGGCATAGAGCCCGAAGATGCCACGCGGCGGGAACAGCTCGGCCACCGGCAGGGCCTGCTCGGACGAACGCGGCCAGCCGCCGTTGTCGATGAACTCGGCGAGCCATTCGGTCAAGTCGTCGGCATTGTCGGGGTCGACGCTCATGCGCGCCGCGTTGCCATTGAGGGTATGCCCCAACTCGGTGGCACTGTAAGCCTCGCCGCGGCCCAGTTCAGGGCGCGGCTCGATGACGACGATCTGCCGTGCATGAGGTTGTCTGAGCAACTGCACCGCCAGCAGGGTCCCGCTCAAGCCGCCACCGATGATCACTACATCGGCGTGCCTGGAAACAACATCGGTCATGGGTGATCTCTCGAAACGATTTCGCCGATCATACGTCATGCGAAGCACCCGGCCGCTACGACGCTGTCACCACACCGCGACACGCCGCCAGATCAAGGTCCTGGAGCGCGGCGGGCCGGGCGAAGTAATAGCCCTGGGCCTGAGAGGCGCCCATCTCGCGTAACAATTGCAAGGTGGCAAGGTCCTCTACCCCTTCGGCGACGACCGTCAAACCTAGCGATTCGGCCATGCGCACGATGGCACGGACGATGGCCCGGCTGCGAGCACTGCTGGTCAACTCGAGAATGAACGACTTGTCGATCTTCAAGCCGTTGAATTGGTATTGGTGAACGTAGCTGAGCGACGAGAAACCTGCACCGAAGTCATCGAGCACCACGCTCATGCCGTGTTCGGCCAACTGCTGCATGGTTCGCTGCGCCATGGCCGGCTCGGCCACCAGCGCGCCCTCGGTCAGCTCCAGGCAGATTCGCGAGGCGGCTACCTGATGGCGCGCGAGCACGGCCAGCACTTCGTCGGCGAACCCGCTGCGGGTGATGCTGTAGCTGGAGCAATTGACATGCACGGGGGGCCAGTGCGCATGCGCGGGCTGCGCAAGAATCTCGGCCACACACGTCAACATGTAGAGGTCGAGACGACCGATCAGCCGCAGGCCTTCTAGCGCGGGCAGGAAGTGTCCGGGTGCAACGATGCGCCCGTCCGGCTGGTGCCAGCGAATCAAGGCCTCCAGCGCCTGCACCTCGCCGGTCTGTACATCGACGATGGGCTGGAAATACGGTAACAGTTCATCGCTGCGCTTTAGCGCGTTGCGCAGGGCGCCCTCCTGCTCTACCTGGTCGGAGACTTCGCGGCGCAATGCCTGGTTGAACACCGCATAGCTGTCGCGACCGGCATTCTTCACCCGGTACATCGCTTTGTCGGCGTCACGCAGCAGATCGGCCGGCTCGCTGTGGAACTGACTGTCGGCGCCGACGATACCGATGCTGCACGAGGAAAACACTTCGTGGGCATTGATGAAAAAAGGCCGGTCAAATGCCACCAGAATGCGCTCGGCCATCTCCACCGCAGCTTCCAGGTTCGAATCCGGCGCCAGCACGGCGAACTCGTCGCCACCCAGGCGGGCCAGCAGGTCGTGCTCACGCAGGCAGCCGCGCAGACGAGCGCCGGCTTCCCTGAGCAACTGGTCGCCGAAGTGGTGGCCAAAACTGTCGTTGACCATCTTGAAACGGTCCAGGTCGATGAACATCACCACCAGTTCACGGCCATCGGTGCAGTACTGGTCCCAAGCCTGGGCCAGACGCTGTTGCAGGTGAATGCGATTGGGCAGCCCAGTCAGTGCATCGTGGGCATTTTCGTACTGCAGCTTGGCGTTGGCATGGTCAAGCTCGCGGGTTCTACTCTGGACCCGCGCTTCCAGCCGCAGGTTCGCTTCATAGATGGCCTCGGCGGCGCTGCGGCGCGACAGCGCGGTGTCGATGTGGCGCGAGACGAACGTCAGCAGGTCCTGGTCGCGCAGGGTGTAGTGCACGTCGCTGGCGTAGCTCTGCACCACCAGTACGCCGCGCACGCGATCATCGTCGAACAGCGGAACGCCGAGCCAGGATTGCGAGCGGATCGGCTCGCGGCTGTCTTCGATTTCACCCTGGATCATCAGCCGCGTCGCAGCGTCGAAGTCGATCAGGCAGGCGCAGCGCTGGCGAATCACGAACTCGGTCAGGCCACGCCGACCGCGGCGCGGCTGCGGGCGACCGGCGAGCTGTTCATCGACGTAATAGGGAAAGCTGACTTCGCCGCTGTCCCCGTCGAAGATCGCAATGTAGAAATTGCGTGCGTACAGCAAGTCGCCGACGATGACGTGCAGGCTGTGATAGAGGCCGTCGATTTCGCCCGGCTTGCTCGACAGCTCGGCGATCTGGAACAGCGCGACCTGCAGGTGCTCGGCACGCTTGCGCTCGGAGACTTCCAGGCGCAGGGCGGCGTTGAGCTGGGACAATTCCTGGGTACGGCGCGACACCGTTTCCTCCAGGTCGGCACGATGCAGGATACGGTCCAGCGCCATGGCAACGTGGCGGGCGACGACCAGGAACAGCGCCCGGTCTTCAGCGCTGTACGCCCGCTGGACGTCGTAGACCTGCATGGCGATCATGCCGAACACTTCGTCGCGGGCGTTCTTGAGGGGCGAACCCATCCAGAATTCTGGAATGTGCCCTACGCAATGAAAACGCCCCTGCCGCCCCGCCAGGGCGATACCCTTGGCGTCGATCAGCAGTGGCTGGCCGCTGGTCAGTACCTGGCCGGTCAGGGACAAATGCTCGGGAGTCAGGTACTCGTAGTTCTCTGCTTCCAGCGCCTCTACGTCAATCACGTCCACGTAATAGGGATAGGTGATCTTGCCGCTTTGCGCATCGTAGAGCGCCAGGTAGAAGTTCTCGGCATCGATCAGGGTGGCCAGGAGCTTGTGCACACCCACCAGGAAAATCCCGCGATCGCGAGTGGAGCTGGCCAGGTAGGTGATTTCGTAGAGTACGCGTTGGGTGATCTGCGCGCGGGCCAGAGCGTCGGTTTGCACCTGAAGGCCGATAGCGGCGGCGAGGTCGGCCAGGGCGCCATCATGGGAGACGTGCACAGGGGCCATCAGCCAGCCAAGTACCGCTTCGCCCTGGCCGGTGGGCCATAGCTGCAGGCCGCAGCTTTCACAGAAGCGCTGCAGCTCATGGTTGGCCAGCACCAGGGGCCAGTGCCGCTGCAGGTCGCCCTGGCCTTCGAGATGCAGCTGCTCGCCCGCCCGGTACCACGCCCACGCAGTGCTGTGGGGCCATTCACGGGCCTGCTGCAGAATCGCTTCCAGCGATGCTGCCTCGAGCATGGGCGTGGAGCCCTTGCCAAGCGCGGCAAAGGTCGGGGAATCGGAACTCATAGACGCTCCATGCCAGAAAACCAACGGCGTACATCTTCGAGCTTATGGCCATCTAATGGCAAGCCCCGCGAACGGCCCTGACGTTTACGGCAAATCTTTGTGTCGCAATCCCCTTTGCGTCCTTGCCGGCCGCCGCGATGACCGCTCCAGCGCAATCTCTGTAGGAGCGGTCCGTGGCCGCGAACCAGGCGCCGCGGTGTGTCAGGTATACGGTGCCAGCCCCTTCGCGGCCGATGACCGCTCCCACAGGAGGGGTAAGCGCAATCTCCGTAGGAGCGGTCCGTGGCCGCGAACCAGACACTGCGGTGTGTCAGGCGTACGGCGCCAGCCCCTTCGCGGCCGATGACCGCTCCCACAGGAGGGATTACAGGCCGCCGCCGACATCCAACAGGGCGCCGGTGGTGTAGCTGGCCTGGTCGCTCACCAACCACATGATTGCCTGCGCGATTTCCTCGGGCTGACCACCGCGGCCCATGGGCACGGCACCTTCCTTGCGGGTGACCCTTCCGGGCTCGCCGCACAGGGCATGGAAGTCGGTGAAAATCATCCCGGGGCGAACCGCGTTGACCCGTATGCCCTCCCCGGCCACTTCTTTGGCCAATCCGATGGTGAAGCTGTCGATGGCCCCCTTGGACGCCGCGTAGTCGATGTACTCGTCTGCAGACCCCAACCGAGCGGCGATCGAAGACACGTTGACGATCACCCCACCCTGGCCGCCGTGGCGCCGCGACATCCGTCCTACCGCGTGCTTGGCGCACAACATGGGGCCCAGCACGTTGGTCGTCATCACGCCGAGCAGGCGCTGCTCGGACATCTCGTCCAGCCGCGCCTTGGGCCCGTTGGTGGCCGCGTTGTTGACCAGCGCAGTGACCCGGCCCAACTCGGCATCCACCTGACTGAACAAACGGAACACGCCATCTTCGCGGCTGACGTCGGCACGCACCGCAATGGCCTGCACGCCCAGCGCCCGCACTTGCTGCAGCACATCCCGGGCCGCTGCATCATCGCTGCGGTAATTGATGCAGACACGATAGCCCTGGCTTGCCGCCAGCAGCGCAGTCGCAGCGCCGATGCCCCGACTGCCGCCTGTGATGACAATGACTTTTTCCATGAAATCCGTAGTCTCCCAAGACCGGGTTCAGGCGCGGCTGGCGCTCTTGATATGCCTGGCCGCATGAATGTCGTGCATGAAACGCTCGGCCGGAAGCGGATGGCCAAGCAGATAACCCTGCAGGGAATCACATCCCAAGCGTGTCAGAAACTGCTGTTGATTGCTGGTCTCCACCCCCTCGGCCACGATCCGCAGGCCCAGCGCCTGACCCAGGGCAACGATCGCCGACACGATGGCGGCGTCGTCGCTGTCCTGCTCCAGGTCACGGACGAAACCACGGTCGATCTTCAGCTCGTTGGCGGGCAGCCGCTTGAGGTACATGAGGCTCGAATAACCCGTGCCGAAATCGTCGATGGACAGATCGACCCCCATGTCCGAGAGCTGCTGCAGCACGTTCATGCTGGCATCGGCGTCGCTCATCGCCGTGGTCTCGGTGATCTCCAGGGTCAGGTTGGCAGCGTCGAGCCCGTGCCGATCCAAAGTGCTGGCCACGCCGCGCACCAGACCGGCATGGCCGAACTGCAGGGCGGAAAGATTGACCGCGATGCGCCAGTGCCCAAAGCCCTGGTCGACCCACTCGCGCATCTGCCGACAGGCTTCGTCGAGCACCCAGCTGCCGATGTCGATGATCAGCCCGGTTTTCTCCGCAAGATCGATGAAGGCGGCAGGCGCCAGCAGGCCCATTCGCGGGTGCTGCCAGCGCAGCAACGCCTCGGCGCCGATCGGCTCGCCGCTGCGGGCATCGAACTTGGGCTGGTAGAACAGGCGCAACTGCTGCTCGGTGAGCGCCATGCGCAGTTCCTGCAGCAGCTGCAGTTGCTTGCGGGCATTGGTGTTCATCGAGCTTTCGAAGAAACTGTAGCCGTTCTTGCCGATGCTCTTGGCGTGGTACATGGCTGCGTCGGCATTCATCAGCAACTCGCTTTGGTCGACTCCGTTGCCTGGGTACAGGGCAATACCGATGCTCGCTGAAATCTGCAATGTGTGCCCTGCCACCTCGAACGACTGGCCGATAAGATGCACCTGCTGCGCGGCGATACCCTTGGCATAGGCCGGTTCTTCCAGGCTCACCAGCAATACGAACTCGTCGCCGCCGATCCGCGCCAGGGTATCCTGGCCATGCAGCCCGCCGCGCAGGCGCGAGCCCACGGCGCGCAGCAACTGGTCGCCCATGTGATGGCCGAAGGCGTCGTTGACGGGCTTGAAACCATCCAGATCGATGAACATCACCGCCAGGTAGCCGCCGACGGCATCGACCTGGCTGATCGCCTGGCCAATGCGATCGGCCAGCAGTATGCGGTTGGGCAGCCCGGTCAGGTTGTCGTGCAGCGCCAGCTGAGTCAGTTCCTGGTTCGCCAGGGTCAATGAGTTGGCCAGCGCCGAGGTACGCGACTCCATGCGCGCGTCCAGTACCGACGTCAGCAGGGTCATCCCCAGCACCGCCAGGGTTGTCACCAGCACCAAATAGTCGAGGCCGTCGCCGGTCAGGCCGTTCAGGGCACCGCCGCAGACGCTGCCCGCCGGGAATTCGGCCGCAGCCATGCCGGTGTAGTGCATGCCGACGATGGCGATGCCCATTACCACCGACGCGCCCGCCCGGGCCAGGCGCACGTTCGGACGGTTGCGGCGCAGGCGGAAGGCGATCCACAACGCCGCGCCGGAAGCGCCGGCGGCAATCGCCAGCGACGCGATGAACAACGCAGGGTCGTAGACGATGCCTGGCTGCATCTGCAGCGCAGCCATGCCGGTGTAGTGCATGCTGCTGATACCGGCGCCCATGATCAGGGCGCCAACGGCCAGTTGCGGCCCCGGCAGCTGCGGCTGGCTGACCAGCCACAAGGCAAAGCCAGAACTGAGCACGGCGATGAGCAGCGAAGCCGCCGTGAGGCCGAGGTCATAGCCCAGCTGGATCGGCAGTTCGAAAGCGAGCATGCCGATGAAATGCATCGACCACACGCCGATGCCCATGGCCAGCGCCCCGCCGCTCATCCATAGATAGACAGCCCGGCCCTGCGCCGTGGCAATACGTCCGACCAGATCAAGCGCGGTGTACGACGCCAGAATGGCGACACACAGCGATACGACGACAAGAGCGGAAGAATAGGTACCAATCAACATCGATATCTCGACCAAGGCGTGCGGAGTTTCAGGAGTGATGTGACACTGCGCAGCAATCCTGTAGCAGCGGCGCAAGCCGCGTCACGGACGCTGCGGTGAATCCGATGAAAGGCGCCCACCGTTGACGCGGCGTGCGCTGCTACGGGCAGGCGCGTGGCAAACCCGCTATTGTGCCGGTTCCTGCCAGCCGCCGCCCAGCGCCGCGATCAACTGCACACTGGCGACCAGCCGACTCTGCATCAACGTCAATACGCTGCGTTCGTTGCTCAACGCCGTGGCCTGCACGTTGACTACATCAAGATAGCCAATTAGCCCGGCTTTGTATTGGTTGGATGTCAGTCGCAACGACTCTCGCGCCGCCTGCAGCGCTTCGTTGCGCACCGAGGCCTCTTCATCGAAGACTTTCAACTGGCTCATGTAGTCTTCCACTTCGCGAAAGCCATCGAGCACCGTCTGCCGATACTGCGCGACGGTCTGGTCATAGGCGGCCTCGCTGCGGTCCACTTCGGCCGCCCGCTGCCCACCGTCGAACAGGGTCATCGCCAACTGCGGGCCGACCGACCAGAAGCGGTTGGGCAACGATACCCAATTACTGAAACTGCTGCTGCTGTAGCCGCCCGCCAGACTCAGGGTCAAGTCGGGAAAATAGGCCGTTTTGGCCACGCCGATTTCAGCATTGGCGGCCATCACCGAGCGCTCGGCGGCGGCGATGTCGGGACGTCGCTCCAGCAGTTGCGACGGCACCGCCAGGGGAATGGCCGGCAACGGCGGAATGTCGGTACTGGCGGCCAGGCTGAATTCGGAGGGCGCCATGCCGATCAGCACGGCGATGGCGTTCTCCAGCTGTGCCCGCTGCCAGGCCAGATCGATCAGATCGGCCTGGGTCGACTTCAGCTGGGTTTGCGCGAGGAACACCGCATCCTTGCCGGAAATACCCGCGCGGTATTGATTTTGAGTCAGGTCGAGGGAGCGCTGATACGCCTGGACAGTCGCCTCGAGCAGGCGCTTCTGCTCATCGATCACGCGCAACTGCAGGTAGTTCTGCACCAGTTCCGACTGCAGGCTCAAGCGCATCGCCGCCAGATCCGCCAGGCTGGCCTGGGCGCTGGCGCGATCGGCTTCCAGCCCGCGGCGCAGCTTGCCCCAGATGTCGGCTTCCCAGCTCACACCAAGTTGCGTGTTGTAAGTGTCGCGGATACCACTGCTCGATTGGCTCAGGCTCGAGCCGCTGCTGCCGGTACCCTGGCTGGAGCGGGTCTTGCCGGCGCTCAGATCGACGGTCGGAAACAGCGCGCCGCGGGTGCTGCGGACCAGCGCCTGCGCCTGCCGGTATTGCGCCTCGTACTGGGCGACGGTCTGGTTGGAACGGTTGAGCCTGACCACCAGCGCATCGAGCTGGCGGTCACCATACAGTTCCCACCAGGCGCCACGCGCCAGGGCATCGCTGGGGTTGGCCTGACGCCAGCCCTCGGCCTGCTTGAATGCCACCGGCGTGGCGATCGTCGGGCGCTGGTAGTCCGGGCCCAGGGTGCAGGCGCCCAGCATCAGGCTGCACAGCGCCAGACTGGCAAGGCGCGAGACGCGCGGAAAAACGGAGTCGGTCATAGCGGAGTGTCCAGAGCGGCATCGGTGCGTACGCCGCGCCACGTGTTGAAGCGGTGGCGCAGGCGGTCCAGATAGAGGTAGACCACCGGAGTGGTGTAAAGCGTGAGGATCTGGCTGAACACCAGGCCGCCGATGATGGTCAGGCCCAGCGGCCGGCGCATTTCGGCACCGGCGGCGGTGCTGAACATCAGTGGCAGCGCGCCGAGAATGGCCGCCATGGTCGTCATCAGGATGGGGCGCAGGCGCAGCAGACAGGCGCGACGGATCGACTCGGCCGGGCCCAGTCCTTCGTTGCGCTCGAGCTGCAGCGCCAGGTCGATCATCATGATGGCGTTCTTTTTCACCACGCCGATCAACAGGAACAGGCCCAGCAACGAGATCAGGCTGAATTGCCCACCGGTGAGGTAGATGCTCAGCAGCGCGCCCACCCCCGCCGAGGGCAAGGTCGAAAGAATGGTCAGCGGATGAATGTAGCTCTCGTACAGGATGCCAAGCACCAGATAGACCGCGACCAGCGCACCGAGAATCATGAACGGCTGGCTTTTCTGCGCCGCTGCGAAGGCATCGCCGGTGCCGGCGACCTTGACGATGAT
This sequence comes from Pseudomonas sp. CFBP 8770, assembly GCF_014841705.1. Taxonomy (NCBI): domain Bacteria; kingdom Pseudomonadati; phylum Pseudomonadota; class Gammaproteobacteria; order Pseudomonadales; family Pseudomonadaceae; genus Pseudomonas; species Pseudomonas sp. CFBP 8770. The sequence goes on along the minus strand of NZ_JACYUL010000005.1, from coordinate 366,167 downwards.
GTCCTCGGGCAGGCCGACCCGCACCAGGGCCCGCTCGATCAGCGGCGTGGCGACGTCCAGGGTCACCCCGTTGGCCAGGTCGAAGGAGATGCTCTCCGAGGCGAACTGCCCTTCATGGCTGACGCTGTCATCGGCCAGGCTGTTTTCGTAGTGGGCAATGCTCGACAGCGGCACGCGCTTGTTGTCCATGGTGATCACCTGCACCTGCTCCAGGGTGATCGGGTCTTGGGCGTACCTGGGGTTGATTTCCATCACCACCTTGTACTGGTTGAGGCTGTCGTAGATGGTGGAAATCTGCCGCTGGCTGTAGGCGTTGTTGAGCACCGAAGTCACGGTACTCATGTCGATGCCCAGGCGCTTGGCCTTGTCGCGGTCGACGATCAGCGTCACCTGCGCGGCACCGCGCCCTTCACGCGCATCGATGGCGGTCAATTCCGGCAGTGCGCGGAACGCCGCGACGATTTTCGGGTACCAGGTGCGCAAGGCCGACAGATCACCGCTCTGGATGATGTACGAATACTGCGAGGTGCTCTGCTCGCGTGCGCCGCCGAACTGCAGGTCCTGATCGGCCATCAGCATCAGGCGGCCGCCGGGTACCTTGGGCAGCTCCTTGCGCAGCCGTTCGATCACCTGCTGCGCGTTGATCTTGCGCACTTCGATCGGTTTCAGGCGCACCAGAATGGTGGCGTTGTTGCTGCCGTTGTTGCCGCCAATGAAACCGGCCACGCTGTCGACCGCAGGATCGGCGAGCAACGCGCGGCGGTAGGTTTCCATCTTCGGCTGCATGACCGAGAACGACAGGCCATCATCGCCGCGCACGAAGCCGATCAATTGGCCGGTGTCCTGCTGCGGCATGAACGTCTTGGGCACCACCACGTACAGTGCCACGTTGCCGACGATGGTCAGCAACAGGCTGAGCAGGGTCAGTCGACGATGACGCAAGACCCAGCCCAGGCTGCGGTCGTAGCCGGCCACCATGCGCTGATTGATGCGGTTGCTCAGGCGCTGCAAGCGGTTGTCGTGTTCGGGCCGATGCGGCTTCAACCAGCGTGCGCAGAGCATCGGGGTCAGGGTCAGGGAAACGAACAGCGAAACCACGATGGCCACGGCCAGGGTGATCGAGAACTCGCGGAACAGGCTCTCGATGATGCCGCCGATGAACAGGATCGAGAGGAACACCGCTACCAGCGAGACGTTCATCGACAGCAGGGTGAAGCCCACTTCCTGAGTGCCCAGGTAGGCGGCGCGCAGCGGCGGCACGCCGTCGTCGATATGCCGGGAGATGTTCTCGAGCACCACGATGGCGTCGTCCACCACCAGCCCGGTCGCCAGGATCAGGGCCATCAAGGACAGGTTGTTGAGCGAGAAACCCCACAGGTACATGATCGCGAACGTGCCGACCAGCGACACCGGAACGGCCAGGGTGGGAATCAGCGAGGCGCGAAAATTGCCCAGAAACAGAAACACCACCAATACCACCAGCACCACGGCGATGAGCAGCGTCATCTCGGCCTCGTGCAGGGTGGCAGTGATCACCGGCGAACGATCCATGGCGATGTTCAGCTCGACACTTTCGGGCAACAGCGCTTCCAGGGCCGGCAGCTGTTCCTTGATCTGGCTGACGGTCTGGATGATGTTAGCGCCAGCCTGGCGGTTGATCACCAGCAGCACGGCGGAGTTGTCGTTGTAAAACCCACTGTTGTAGCGATCTTCCACACCATCGGTGACCTTGGCCACATCGCTCAGGCGCAGCACCGATCCGTCCTGATAGCGAATGATCAGTGGCTTGTAGTCGTCGGCCTTGTCCAGTTGATCGTTGGCCTGCACCTGCCACTGGCGCTCGCCGTCCTCGACGAAACCGATGGGTCGGCGCACATTGGTGCCGTCGATGGCCGTGCGCACGTCATCGAGCGAGACGTTGTACTGGTTAAGCAACTGCGGTTCGAGCTCGATGCGCACGGCGGGCAGCGAGCTGCCGCCGATCTGCACCTCTCCTACCCCAGGCACCTGGGACAGGCTCTGCGACAGGATGGTCGAGGCCAGGTCATAGAGCTTGCCCTTCTCCAGTACGTTGGAGGTCAGCGACAGAACCATGACCGGGGCTTGCGAAGGGTTGATCTTCTTGTAGGTCGGCATGCTGCGCATACCGCTGGGCAACAGGTTGCGCGAGGCGTTGATCGCTGCCTGCACTTCACGGGCCGCACCGTTGATGTCGCGGTCGAGGTCGAACTGGAGAATGACCCGGGTCGAACCCTGGCTCGACCGGCTGCTCATGGTGGTCACGCCCGGGATGGCGCCGAACGAGCGTTCCAGGGGCGTGGCCACGGTCGAGGCCATGACCTCGGGGCTGGCACCGGACAGGTTGGCCGAGACCACGATGACCGGAAAGTCCATGCTGGGCAGCGGCGACACCGGCAGCAGGCTGAAGCTGACCCCGCCCAGCAGCATGATCGCCACGCTCATCAGGAAGGTCGCCACCGGGCGACGGATGAAAGGTCCGGACAGGTTCATGATTCAGCCTGTTCCACGGCGGCCGGCTGGCGTCCCCAACGCCGCCCCAGACGGTCGAAGTACAGGTAAATGACCGGGGTGGTGAACAGCGTCAACACCTGACTGACCAGCAGCCCGCCGACCATCACCAGCCCCAGTGGCTGACGCAGCTCCGCACCCGAGCCGCTGGCCAGCATCAGCGGTACCGCACCGAACAGCGCGGCCATGGTAGTCATCAGGATCGGTCGGAAGCGCAGCAGCGCGGCCTGATAGATCGCGGTTTCCGGATCCAGGCCCTGGTTGCGTTCGGCTTCCAGGGCGAAGTCGATCATCATGATCGCGTTTTTCTTGACGATGCCGATCAACAGGATGATGCCGATGATGGCGATCATGCCCAGGTCATTACCGCTGATGAGCAACGCCAACAGGGCCCCCACCGCCGCCGAAGGCAGGGTCGAAAGAATCGTGATGGGGTGGATGTAGCTCTCGTAGAGCACACCCAGCACGATGTACATGGTGACGATGGCCGCCAGCACCAGCAGCAAGGTGCTCTGCGGCGACGCCTGGAAAGCCTCCGCCGCACCCTGGAACTGGGTCTGCACGCCCAGTGGCATGCCGATGTCGCGCTGCACCTGCTCGATCACGTCGACCGCCTTGCCCAGGGCCACGCCCTCGGCCAGATTGAACGACATCATCACCGCCGGAAACTGACCGATGTGCGCGATCGCCAACTGCGCCTGGCGCTGTTCGATGTGCGCCAGGCTCGACAGACGCACCTGGGTGCCACTGGTCGCCGTGGTGTCGCTGTCGGCGGTCTGGTTGGTGGTACCGGTGCCGTTGACACTGGCCTTGACGTAGATCTGCTCCAGCGCCTGCGGCCCCAAAGTGCTGGCATCGGTGGCCTGCAGCACCACTCGGTACTGGCTGGACTGGGTGTAGATGGTGGAGATCTGCCGTTGGCCGAAGGCGTCGTACAGCGCATCGGTGATATCGGCGACGTCCACTCCGACCCGCTTGGCGGCATCGCGGTCGATCACCAGGTACACCTGCAAGCCTTTGTCCTGCAGGTCGCTGGCCACATCGGTGAGCTCGGGGCGCTGCTTCAGGGCGTCCACCAGGCGTGCGCTCCAGGTGGCGAGCAGATCGGCGTCCGGCGACGACAGGCTGAACTGGTACTGGGTGCGGCTGACCCGGTCTTCGATGGTCAGGTCCTGCACGGGCTGCATGAACAGACGCATGCCCAGCAGTTTGTCGACCTCCGGCTGCAGGCGCGCGATGATCTGACTGGCCGTGAGGTCGCGCTCGCCGTGGGGTTTGAGGTTGATCAGCAGCCGGCCGCTGTTGAGCGTGGCGTTGTCGCCGTCCACGCCGATGTACGAAGACAGGCTGGAGACGGCTGGATCCTGCAGGATGATCTTGGCCAGGGCTTGCTGGCGTTCGCTCATGGCCTGGAAGGAAATGGATTGCGGGGCTTCGGAAATGCCCTGGATGACCCCAGTGTCCTGCACCGGGAAAAACCCCTTGGGCACCACCAGGTACAGCAGCACCGTCAGGCCCAGGGTGGCCACCGCCACCAGCAGGGTCAGCGGCTGGTGGCGCAGGACCCAGCGCAGGCCGCCCGCGTAGCGCGCGATCAACCAGTCGATCCAGGCACCGCTGGCCTTGTAGAAGCGGCCCTGTTCCTCTTCCTTCGGTTCGCGCTTGAGCAGGCGCGCGCACATCATCGGCGTCAAGGTCAGCGAGACCACCAGGGAGATGAGGATGGCCACCGCCAGGGTAATGGCGAATTCGCGGAACAGCCGCCCTACCACATCGGCCATGAACAGCAGCGGGATCAGCACCGCGATCAACGAGAACGTCAGCGACAACAGGGTGAAGCTGATCTGCCGCGCGCCCTTGAGCGCGGCCTGCATCGGCGTCTCGCCTTCTTCGATGTGGCGCGAGATGTTTTCCAGCATGACGATGGCGTCGTCGACCACGAAGCCGGTGGCCACGGTCAGCGCCATCAGCGTCAGGTTGTTGATCGAGAACCCGGCCAGGTACATCACGCCGAAGGTGCCCACCAGCGACAGCGGCACGGCGATGGACGGGATCAAGGTGGCGCTGAAGCGACGCAGGAACAGGAAGGTGACCATCACCACCAGGGCGATGGCGATGAGCAGTTCGTGCTGCACGTCGGTGACCGAGGCGCGGATGGTCTGGGTGCGGTCGGTCAGCACCGTGACGTCGAGCCCGGCCGGCATGGTGTCGGTGATCGTCGGCAGCAGTGCCTTGATCCGGTCGACCACGTCGATGACGTTGGCGCCCGGCTGGCGCTGGATGTTGAGCAATACGGCCTGGTTCTGATTGGCCCAGGCGGCCAGCCGCTCGTTCTCGGCGCCATCGACGATCTGCGCGACGTCGCGCAGGCGCAGCGGACCGCCGTTGTTGTACGCGAGGATCAGATTGGCGTACTCCTCGGGGGAGCGCAGCTGGTCGTTGGCGTCGAGCATCGACACCCGCGTGGGGCCATCGAAGTTACCCTTGGGCTGATTGACGTTGGAGGCGCCGATCAACGTGCGCACGTCGGACAGGTTCAGGCCATTGGCGGCCAGCGCTTCGGGGTTGACCTTGATGCGCACCGCCTGGCGCTGTCCCCCGGCAATGCTGACCATGCCCACGCCGCTGATCTGGGCGATCTTCTGCGCCATGCGCGTATCGACCAGGTCGTTGAGCTTGGGCAGCGGCATCGTCTTGGAGCTGATGGCAATGGTCAGCACCGGGGTGTCGGCCGGGTTGACCTTGTTGTACACCGGCGGCGCGGGCAGATCGGATGGCAACAGGTTGCTCGCCGCATTGATCGCCGCCTGCACCTGCTGCTCGGCGACGTCCATGTTGATTTCCAGGCTGAAACGCAGGGTCAGCACCGACGCGCCGCCCGAGCTGGTCGAGGCCATCTGGGTCAGGCCGGGCATCTGCCCGAACTGGCGTTCGAGCGGCGCGGTGACTGCGCTGGTCATCACCTGCGGGCTGGCGCCGGGATAGAGCGTCATCACCCGGATCGTCGGGTAATCGACCTGCGGCAGGGCCGACACCGGCAGCAAGCGATAGGCAAGCACGCCTGCCAGAACGATGGCGAGCATGGTCAGCGTCGTTGCGACAGGGCGCAGGATGAACAGCCGCGAGATATTCATGCCCCGGTCTTGCCCGTCGCACCAGGAACGGCGGCGCCGTCCTGCCCCTGCAGATGCTGCCCAGGCGAGGTCGGTACCTTGGCGCTGTCATCGACCACTTCGACACGGCTGCCGTCGCGCAGGCGGTCGGTGCCTTCGAGCACCACCCGGTCGCCACGCGCCAGGCCTTGTTCCACTACGGTGTTGGTGCCATCGGTGGCGCCCACCTTGAGCTGACGGATCTTGACCTTGTCGTTGCCATCCATGGCGTAGACGAAGGTGCCGTCGACGCCGTACTGAACGGCCGCCGAGGGCGCCAGTACCACGCCTTTGAGGGTATCGGACAGCAACCGCACGTTCACGAACTGGTTGGGGAACAGGGCTTCGTCCTGGTTCTCGAAGCGGGCCTTGAACTTCAGCGTCCCGGTGGTGGTGTCGATCTGGTTGTCCAGGCTGCCGAGCACACCGGTGGCTTGTTTGCGCGTGTCGCCTCGGTCCCAGGCCTCCACTGCCAGTTTCGCGCCGCTGCGATAGCGCGCCAGCACCGGGGTGAGCTGGCTTTCAGGCAGGGTGAAGGCCACGGTGATCGGCTGCACCTGGGTGATCACCACCAGCGCATTGGTGTCGTTGGCGGCCACCAGGTTGCCGATGTCCAGCTGGCGCAAGCCCAGACGGCCGGCAATGGGCGCGCGGATGCGGGTGAAGTCCAGGTTGAGCTTGGCGTCGTTGACCGCCGCCTGGTTGGTCTGGATCGTCCCCTGGTATTGGCCGACCAATGCCTGCTGGGTGTCCAGGGTCTGGCGGGCAATGCTGTCTTCGGCGAACAGGCCCTTGTAACGCTGCAGGTCGATCTGCGCGTTCTTCAGCTGTGCCTGGTTCTGCGCCAGAGTACCCTGGGCTTGCTGCAGGGCGATTTCATAGCTGCGCGGGTCGATTTCGGCCAGCAGGTCGCCGGCCTTGACTCGCTGCCCTTCCTGGAAGTTGACCTTGATCAGTTCGCCTGCGACACGGCTGCGCACATTCACGGTGTTGGTCGCTGTCACCGTACCCAGGGCTTTGTAATACACCGGGAAGTCGCCGGTGATCACCTCGGCGACACGCACCGGAGTGGGCTCGGCCGAGCCACCGAAGCCGGGCCGCGGAGCGCTTGCGTTGCGCCCGGCGCTGGCAGCTGTGGAGGCCGCGCCATTTTCCGGGGTTTTCTTGGTCGGCCAGAACCACCAGCACAACACGGCGACAACCAGCACCATCAACAGGCCGAACAGCCAGCGACGCGATTTACGGGGACCTGGGGACTGCATTGAATGATCGACCATTGTGCGGGTGGGCTTCTACTTTGAGGAGGCTGAACGATAAGGAGTCGGCATGCATAAGCAAAGCGCCTTTACGGGCAATTTACCTTGGCAGGGAATGAAACGCCCTTCAGCAGCGGCGCGCGCCGCTTTAAGGCCGACGCAGGAGAATCTGACCCCGCACGGTGCCGCCGGACGCGGCTTGCGCCGCTGCTACAGGTACATCGCAACCTGCGTGCCGGCCAATGCGGCGCCGAACGTGGCTTGCGCCGCTGCTACAGGCATATCGCAACCCCTGTAGCAGCGGCGCGAGCCGCGTCCGGGGTCACTGCGGGCTGTCAGGTACCGCGACGGATCACTTCAGAACAGCGAGGGCGTCGGCGTAATTCGGTTCCTGGCCGATTTCCGGAACCAGTTCGCTGTGCAGCACATTGTCGTTCTCGTCGAGGACGACGACCGCGCGTGCGGTCAGACCCTTGAGGGCACCGTCGGCAATGTCGACGCCATAGGCGTGATGGAATTCATGGGCGCGGAAAGTCGACAGGTTCTGGACGTTTTCCAGGCCTTCGGCGCCACAGAAACGTGCCTGGGCGAACGGCAGGTCGGCAGAGATGCAGAGGATGGCGGTATTGGTCAAATCGTTGGCCTGGGCGTTGAACTTGCGAACGGACGTGGCGCAGGTCGGGGTATCGATGCTTGGGAAAATGTTCAGCACCTTGCGCTTGCCGGCCAGGCTTTGCAAAGTGATGTCGGCCAGACCACCGCCGACCAGGGTAAAGTCCGGCGCCTTGGAGCCGACCTGGGGAAGGTTGCCATTGACGTTGATCGCGTTGCCTTTGTGCGTCACTTGAGTCATGAGCCTTGTCCTTTTTCGGGATTGAGAAAGGGCAAAGTTAACCATGAAAAGTGACGCACGGCCTATGCGTAGATTGAAAATAAGTGTTCCGGCCAGGCTACGATCCGGTTGATCCAAAAACAGCGCTCAACCGGCTCTGGCGTGGACCTCTCCCGTTGCCGGGCGTGGCTGCTCTCGCAGTTCCAGGACCAGCCTGGCGCGTTCGCGAGCGCTGGTGACTCGATCGAAGGGAATGTCCGCCTTGAAAAGCTCGACTTGGTCGGTCTGCGGATTCATCAGCTTGACGCACAGCGATTGATCGCTGGTCAATGTGCACACGCATTTCTGCGGCAGAAACGCCTGCTCGACGATACTGCGCAGCTCCAGCGCGCTGAGTCCGGGGGGAAGCATGGTCTATCTCCTGTAGAGCCTGTGATCGGCGTCCTACCCGCGGCGGACTAGGCCTCGGGACTACAGAACAGTTCGCGGTTCTAGAGATATATACCTGCGCTCGAGCGGGTGCAACGGGAGTTTGCAGTTTGCCGAAGATTCAGCGCAACCCGCTGAAATTCATGGAAATAAAATAGTTGTACAAAAATTTCAAAGAAGCGTTTCAGCATCCCGAAAGCCCTACAACGCGTGCTGTCGAAAGCGCAGGGCCGCTCAGTCGCGTGGCTTGGGAATCAGTCCCTGAAGCTGCTGGGCGAAGAAACCGGCGTCCAGCACATTGGATTCCGCTTCCTTGGTGCCACGTTCCTTGCGCCAGTACCAGGCGCCATCAGCCGAGTCCTTGACGATGGAAATGCTGCCGTGGCGATCCGAGGTCAGGCCCGCAACGGCTATTACCATCGCCCCACCCTGCCCCATCACCTGCGGGACCAGCTCGACTCGACGCTGAGCAAGAATGATTGCCAGCGATTCACTGATGAAAGGCGAGTGCTCGCTGGGGTAGGTGCTGCTGGTGGCGACCCAGGGCGAACGTTCGATCGCCAGCAGTTGCCGGTCGGTAAGGGCCGCCAGCCAGGTCTCGATCTGGCCGAACAGCGCCTGGATGCTGTCTTGCCAGTGCTGGCATTGGTCCTTGAACGCCTGTTGCAGGCGTTGCTGGGCTGCGGCGTGTTCCTTGAGCATGTCAGCCAGTTGCTGTACTTCGTCCATCGCGACCACCTCGGTGCGCGCCCGCCCTAGGCATGCCGTAAATCGGCAGCCGCAGGTCGAGCATCGAGGGTCAGTGTAACAGGCTTGGTCACGCGCTCAGCGAATAGACCAGGGCCGAAATGGCCACCAGGCCAACCAGCGTCACGAATACGTTGGAGAGGTGCCCGCCATACTTGCGCATGGCTGGCACACGGCGGATCGCGTACATCGGCATGAGGAACAGCAACGCCGCAATCACCGGCCCGCCGAAGCTCTCGATCATCCGCACGATGTTCGGATTGAGCGTGGCCACAAGCCAGCAGACCAGCAACATGAACAGTGCGGTAAAACGATCCAGGGTCTTGGCATTGGGCCGACGGCCGGACTTCATGACCAGGCCCTTGATACCTTCGCTCGCGCCGATGTAGTGCCCCAGGAACGACTTGGCGATGGCCACGATAGCGATCAGCGGCGCAGCGAACGCGATCACCGGATTGCTGAAGTGATTGGCCAGGTAGGACAGTATCGACAGGTTCTGCGCCTTGGCCTCGGCCAGTTGCTCGGGGGACAGGGTCAGCACGCAACTGAACACGAAGAACAGCACCAGCACCACCATCAGCCCATGGGCACGCGCCAGGATCTGGCTGCTGCGCTGGTCGGCGTGCTCGCCGTAGCGGCGTTTCTGGTCCACGGCGAAGGCCGAGATGATCGGCGAATGGTTGAAGGAAAATACCATCACCGGGATCGCCAGCCACAGGGTATGGATCAGTGCACCGGGTGCGGGCAAGTCCCCGGCGGTCGCCAGGATGCCACCATTCCAATGCGGAATCAGGTACAGCGCCAGCAACACCAGCGCGACGATGAACGGATAGACCATCAGGCTCATCGCCTTGACGATGAACCGTTCACCGCAGCGCACCACGATCAACAGACCGAGAATCAGCACCAGCGCCAGCACCGCCCGCGGCGGCGTCTGCATGTGCAACTGATGCTCCATGAAACTGCCGACAGTGTTGGTCAGGCCCACGCTGTAGATCAACAAAATCGGAAAAATGGCGAAGAAATAGAGCAGGGTTATCAACGCCCCTGCCGTGAGGCCGAAGTGCTCCTCGACGACATCGGTGATATCGGTACCGGCGCGGCCGGAAAGCACGAAGCGGGTCAGGCCCTGATGCGCGTAGTAGGTCATCGGGAAAGCCAGCACGGCAAGGATGACCAGCGGCCAGAAGCCGCCGAGGCCAGCGTTGATCGGCAGAAACAAGGTACCGGCGCCGATCGCGGTGCCGAACAGGCCCAGCATCCAGGTGGTGTCGTGGCGGCTCCAGGGAGTCAGGGTGGCGGGCGCCTGGGCGTATCGTGGGTCGAGGCTGTTGGCCTGCTCGTTCATCCGGTCGAATCTCCGCTTGCCTGTGTTCAACTGATGGCCGGGAGCGGGAAAAACGTGCAGCTGGCAGCGCCCCGGCCTTGAAAAGGGGCGTGATTGTCCAAGATTGTGCAAGGAAAGCAAAGGGTTACTCGAGCAACGGTCCGCCGATGCCTGCGTGCTGGGCGCGACTGCACCGCCTGCGCCTGGGCGGCAGCGGCGGCCTTACCGCGGGATGGGCTGCGCCAGCCAGCTCTCGGTATCCTGTGCAGACATGGGCCGGGCGAAGTAATAGCCCTGGACGAACCGGCAACCCAGCGCGGCCAGCGCATGGGCTTCCTCACGGGTTTCGACACCTTCGAAGATGCAATCCAGATCCATATCCTGGGTCAGGGCAAGCAGCGATTTGACGATCTTGTAACTGGCCGGTTTCTCGTGCAGGCGCGCGACAAAGCTGCGGTCCACCTTGAGCTTGGTCAGGGCCAGTGCATGCAAATGGCTGAGGCTGGAATAGCCGGTGCCGAAATCGTCCAGCGAGATACCACAGCCCAGCGCTCGCAGGGTCGCGATCGCGTCCTGAACCAGATCCAGATCCTGCAGGGTCGCCGTTTCGGTGATTTCCAGATCGACCCGGGCGGGGTCGAACAGGCCGCTGGCCAGCAGCTTGACGATGGCCTGCACGGCCACCGGAGAGCCGCAGTCGTGGGCCGACAGGTTGAAGGACAGCCGAATCGGCGCCGGCCAGGCGGACGCGCCCTGCAGCGCCTTGGCCAGCAATGGCAGGGTCAGACGGTTGATCATGCCGCTGCGTTCGGCGACCGGAATGAACTGCCCGGGCGGCACCGGCCCCAGCTCGGCGCTCTGCCAGCGCGCCAGGGCTTCGAAGGCTACGGTGGCGCCGGTCTGCAACTCGACGATGGGCTGGAAGGCGACGCTGAACTCGCGATCCAGATCGGCGCGACGCAGCGCCTGCTCGGTCAGGATTGCGCTCTGCAACTGCTTTCTGTGCAGCACCGAGAACAGCGACATGTGGCCGACGACATGGCGCTTGCTGTGATACAGCGCGTAATCGGCGTACTCGAACAGCTCATGCGCATTCGCGGCAAGGTCCGGGAACGTGGCCACGCCCATGGAAGCACCGACCTGGATCGGCACATCGACCAACAGGTAGGGCTTGCCCAGTTCAACGCAAATGCGCTCGGCAAATGCTGAAATCTGCAGGTTCTCGCCGCAATCGGGCAGGATCAATGCGAACTCGTCGCCGCCCAGACGCGCGACGTGAACGCCGTCCGGCAGCAAGGCAGCCAGGCGCGCACCGACTTCGGCCAACAGGCGGTCGCCGACGCTGTGCCCGTAGAGGTCGTTGACCGGTTTGAAGCCGTCGAGATCGAGAATGCCTACGCCCAGCCGTTGCCCCTGCTCTCCTGCCTGGGTCAGACAAGTGTCCAGACAGTTGAAGAACCATCGACGATTGGGCAGCCCGGTCAGGCTGTCCTTGTTCGCCAGCAGGAAGTTCTCGTCGCTCAGCGCCTCGCTGTGCGCCTGGGCGTTCACCAGCCCGGTGAAGTTGCGGTAGTTGTTCTGCAGCACCACCAGCATGATGCCCGTGACCAGCATCACGTTGACGCTGGTGGCGATGAATGTCGGGTTATCGGTGGAAGCGAAAAAGGCAATGAACGCGACGTTGACCACGGCTGCGGTCATCAGGGCAGCGGAGCGCAGGTGCATGAGGCAGAAAATGCAGCCGATCACCGTGATAGCCATGTAGAAGGCCACATGGGCCTTGGCATAGCTGTCGCCATAGGGAAACAGCGCCAGCGCCCAAACCGTGAACCCGATGGCCACGACACAACAGATGCGGTTGGTCCGCGCCAGCGCCTGGGCGACTTCGACGTCGTCGGGTTGCTGCTGCCAACCGCGGCGCCAGGCCAACGCGCGCACCAGGCTGATGATGGTCAATACCAACGGTATGTGCACGGTCATCCACACGGGCGAGCTGGCCATATGAGTGAAGGCCAGCGCCCAGCTGTTGATCAGCAGAATGAAGTACATCAGGGGAATCTGCCTGGCCAGGGCCTGGTACTGGGCCGCCAGCAGGCGCGAATTGCCTTGAGGTACGCTGCACAACCGTTTGATCAGCGCGAACAGGCCGGTGCAGGTGAAGCGTCTGGTCGTAGACATCATGTCCGAACGTATAGGTGTAATCAGAAGTTTTCGGCCGAACTCAGTTTTACTGTAGCCAACGGTGGATGATCGAGGCGGTTTATTTGCGAGGGTCGGCAGGTTCGGCAGAAGCAGCGTCCGCTTTGCCACCCAGGTACCAGCCCACCACCCCCCACAGCGCAGCGCACGCGGCGCCTACCAGTGCGATCAGCCCAACGCCTTGCCCCAGCAGGTCAAGCAGGCTTTTCACCCAGCCGCTGACCGCATCGCCGCCACGGTAGACCACCGTGTCGATGAAGTTTTTCGCCTTGTATTTGGTTTCCGCGTCCAATGGCGCGAAGAGCATTTCGCGACCAGGGCGCACGAATGCGTATTCGCCGATGCGGCGCGCGATCATCAGCCCCGCGAGCATGGCGAACCCTGGCGCCAAGGCCAATCCAACGAAGCCCAGGCAGACCAGGGCCGGCACCAGCGCCAGCAAGGTCTTCACGCCCAGCCGCTGGGCCAGCCGCCCGGTGATGAACAGCTGCGCCGTAAGCGCACCGGCCTGGACCACGAAATCGATGATTCCGAAAACCCGCACCTGTTCTTCACGACTGGGAAACCGTTCGGCGACCAGACGTGCCTGCTCGAAATAGAGAAAAGTGCTGACCGTGGCCAACAGCACAACGAAAGCGCAGATGCCCAGCAGGTAGCCCGATTGCAGTACACGCGTCAGCCCACTGAACGGGTTGCCGGCCACCGGTTTGCGTGGACTCTCGGCGTGGGCGGCACCCGGCCGCCCTGCCCCGTGCTCGGCACGCCAGCTCATCAGTCGGTGCTTGAGCACGATGGCGACGCCAAGCAGTGCCGCGGCCAGTATCGACAGCCCGCTCGCACCGATGGTGCCAACCATCAGGGCGCTCATGGCCGGGCCTGCCAAGCCGCCGACACTGGCCCCGGCAGCAATGAACGCGAACAGTCGCTTGGCCTGGGCGCCATCGAACACATCGGCCATCAGGCTCCACGCCACCGAGATGACGAACAGGTTGTAGACCGAAATCCATACGTAGAACACCCGCGCCAGCCAGATGCCCTGCTCGGCAGCGGCGAAGGCGGCAGCAAACAGCAAAAGATTGGCGGCGAAGAACCCATATACCCAGTCGATGTAGTGAAGCCTGGCTACCCTCGAATTGAGCCAGCCGAACAGCGGCACGGCCACCAGCATGACCACGAAGGTGGCCGTGAACAGCCATTGCAGGTTATCCACACCGCCCTGGATGCCCATAGATTCGCGGATCGGCCGGAGCATGAAATACCCGCAGAACAGGCAAAAGAACAGCGCGAACGCGGCCAGCGCTGCCTGCCCTTCAGCGGGTCGGGCATTGATCGCCTGGCGCAGACGCGCACCGACGCCGGTCATGGGCGGCGCACCTCAGGCGAATTCGGCTGCAATGCGTTGCAATTGCCTGGCATCGGGCAAACGGCCCTGGCCGGCCAACAGGTTATCGAGGACATAGCGCGGCTGCGAGGTCGCTGGGATGACCGTGGTGACCGCAGGGTTGGCCAGCACGAACTTGAGCATCAATTGGGCCCATGAGCTGGCGTCCAGCTCGGCCGCAGCCCACTCGGGCAGGGCGCGGCCCTTGACCTTGGCGAACAGCCGGCCGGCTTCGAACGTACGGTTGATCAAGGTGGCGATACCGTGCTCGGCGCAGTACGGCAACAACGTACGCTCGGCGTTGCGCGCCCCCAGCGAGTAGTTGACCTGAACGAAGTCGACCGGTTCTTTCTTCAGCACGGCCAGCAGGTCGTCGTGAGCCGATTCCACGTAATGCGTGACGCCTATGTAGCGGATGCGACCCTGGGCCTTGAGTTCTCGCAGCAATGCCAGCTGGGTACGGGTGTCCTGCAGGTTGTGGACCTGAATGAGGTCGATCTTGTCGGTCTGCAGGGCGCTGAAGCTGGCTTCGATCTGGCGCATGCCGGCCTCGCGGCCGGTCGACTACACCTTGGTCGCAAGAAACACCCTGTCGCGCACGCCGGCCTGGTTTACCAGATCGCCAGTCACCTGCTCGGCACGACCATAGCTGGGTGCTGTGTCGATGACGCGAGCGCCACCCTCGACAAAGGCCCTCAGGACTTCGCGCAATGGCGCCATGTCGGCTGAGGCGGGGTCGACGTTGAAGGTTTGCGAGGTGCCCAGGCCGATGGCGGGAAGCAGTTCGCCCGACGCAGGAATCTTGCGCTGCAGCAGCGGTTGTGCGGCAAATGCCAGGGGTGACATGAGCGAGCCCCAGCTCGCGGCAGCGCCCAACAGGGCGGAGTACTGGACAAACTGGCGGCGCGTCGGCATGGAGCAGCTCCTTACGGTTTTCCCGCGATTCAGGAAGACACTTCCCACAAAGATGGCAGACCCCAGTATGGCCAAGCCCAGCGGATTCAGGGCGGCAGCGATGACAAATGAAACATCAGGACAACAATTTCTTCGATAGCGACATCGCATGCCTCGGCGCCCAAACGACACGCCCCCGGGCAATCGAATTGCGCCGGGGGCGTTTTTGGTCAGGCGACTGCTGGATGAATCAGTGCATGAACAGCGCGATCAGAATGATGATCGGGATAGGCACACCGAGGAAAAACAAGAGAATCGAGCGCATGGTAGTACTCCTTGATCAGCGAATCGAAGTGGGTGCGTGGGTGCGGGTGCGATCGCGTTCATGCCAGACCACGGCATCACGACTGCGGCCACCGAAGGTCGCCGCGAAGCTGGCGAAGAACGCGCCGCAGAGCAAGGCGACGAACGTCCACAGCGCAGTGGCGGCAGCGACTTTCTTGGCGGTATCGGCTGCCTGGCGGGCGGCCATTTCAGCGTCTTCGACCGACTTCAATGCCTGACCGTAGACTTGATCGACGCGCTGCTCGGCCTGAGCCTGGGTCAAGTTGGTACGCTGGCTGACCAGTTGTGCAAGGTAGGCACGGTCTTCGCTGGCGAGCTGACCATCGTTGCTCACGGTACGGGCGAAGATGCGGGTGACCACGGCATGGGCCGCGTCGTCGCTGACCGCTACCGGGCGGTTGTCGCGGAACAGCATGTCGACGAAATAGCCGTAGGGGTCGCCGGCATTGTCATTCGCGGAACTGCCGGCTGCCACGGCGGCACCGGAGGCGACGCTGGCGCCGGCCTGCACGCCGCTGCCGATCGCGCTGCCGACCGAACCCAGCACCAGCATCGCGGTGACCAGCGAGGCCACTGCCCAGGCCAGGAACCCGTGCGCGGTGTCGCGAAAGTAGACTTCGTCGCCGTGCATGTTGGCCCATTTCACCCGCAGCCGACCGGCCAGATAGCCGCCCATGCCAGAAGCGACGATTTGCGTGAATGTCAGCCAGATTACCGTGGAGACGCCCAGGGTCGTGGCGCTGACCCCTTTGTCGGCCCAAGGTGATATGGCCGAGAATCCAAGGCCGAAGCCCAGCACCACCAGGATCATCGACAAGGCGGCAGCGCCCGCCGCGCCGGCGAAGATCGCGGCCCAGGAAACACCAGAGTGATTGGAACTGTCCGTGGCAGCGGACAGCGCGGCAGGAGGAAGGTGGTCAGCAGGGGTCATCATTATTGTCGTGCTCCTAGCAGGTTCAACGTGTGTGATCGCTCACGTAATGCTTGCAGGGAACACATTGCACCACGCGTGCCACGCCACCTAAAAACAATAACGTTTTAAATCATCGAGTTACGATGTAAACCTAGACGCAGGCTCATGCAATATGCCCGAACCGTCAATGACTGACCGGGCTTTCTGCATTGTTTGGAAACGCAAATAAAGTTGACTAAAGCTCGGTGGTATTTTTCTGCTGCGCAGGATAGAACTCGCCTTCCATGTTCTGCTTATCCAGCGCAGTCCGCAGCCTCGCTTCTACGGCCGCAACGGCGGAATTATCAGCAATGTCAGGAATGACCAGCCAGAGCCGCTGCAGATTTTGCTCGTGGGTGCCTTCGCTGAGCATGTCGTGGCTGACCGCCGGCCTTCCACGCCAGAAACACAGGGTGTCGAGCTCGCTTTCAGCACTGAACGTGCACGCCGGGCCCGCCAGCCAGATCTCACTGACGGTGCGCAGGTTGGTTTGTTCGATGTCGTGATGCTGGATTCTAAGTGGCATTGCATTACCCATTGCGCAGGAGCGATACGGCTTGGAACCCATCGCGCATGCCCAAGTTCTACCGGGAATATCATTGTCGAAAATGCCAAGGCCGAGCCAAACCCTGCTCGTCGAACGGAGGTTGAACATGAAAGTACTGATCGCAGCCATGGCGCTGGGTGCATCGCTGGCCCACGCCAGCGACGGCAACCCGCTGACTGCCGAGCGCTGGCACAACCGTCCACTGATCGTCATCGCCCCTGATGCCCGTGATGCCACGCTGCTCGACCTGCGTGCAGCGCTGGCCAGACCGGACAACCGCGAAGCATTCGTTGAACGCGAGATGGTGCTCTACGAAATCGTCGCCGGCCAGGCCAGCCGCAATGGCCAGCCAATAGGCGCAGAGGCCAGCGCGGCGCTGCTGCGCGCGGTGGGCCACACGGCCGACGCCGCCGGCCGGGTGGTGCTGGTGGGCAAGGACGGTGGCATCAAGGTCGACCAGCCAGGGCCGGTCGATCCGCAGACGTTGTTCAGTACCATCGACCGCATGCCGATGCGCCAGGGTCAGTGAACCAACGGCTCAGATGCCTTCGCGCGCGATGTCCATGGCGAAGTAGGTGAAGATCAGATCGGCACCGGCGCGCTTGATCGCGCCCAGGCTCTCGCGGACGATACGCTGCTCGTCGACTGCGCCCGCCTGGCCTGCGAACTTGATCATCGCGTATTCGCCACTGACCTGATAGGCCGCCAGGGGCAGGCGCGATGCCTCGCGAATATCGCGAATGATGTCCAGGTACGCCCCTGCAGGCTTGACCATCAAGGCGTCGGCGCCTTCCTGCTCGTCGAGCAGCGATTCACGCACGGCTTCGCGACGGTTCATGGGGTTCATCTGGTAGGTCTTGCGGTCCCCCTTGAGTGCCGTGCCGCCGGCTTCGCGGAACGGCCCGTAGAACGAGGAGGCGAATTTGGTCGAATACGCCATGATCGACGTGTCGAAGAAACCGGCCTCGTCCAGTGCGCTGCGGATTGCCTGTACCTGACCGTCCATGGCCGCCGACGGCGAAATGAAATCGGCCCCGGCGCGCGCCGCAACCACGGCCTGCTTGCCAAGGTTAATCAAGGTCGCGTCGTTGTCGACATGCTCACCGTGGAGAACCCCGCAGTGACCGTGTGAGGTGTACTCGCAGAAACAGGTGTCGGCCATGACCACCATCTCTGGCACCGTGTCCTTGCAGATACGGGCAATGCGCGCCACCAGGCCGTTTTCGTTCCAGGTGTCGCTGCCATCGGCGTCGAGGTGGTGGGATACACCGAACGTCATCACCGATTTGATGCCGGCACGCGCGTAGCGCTCGATCTCGCCCGCAAGCCTGGACTCGGGAATGCGCATGACTCCCGGCATGCTGTTGATGGGCACGAAATCGTCGATCTCTTCTTCGACGAAAATCGGCAGCACCAGGTCGCCAAGATTGAATTCGGCTTCCTGGAACAGATCGCGGAAAGAGGCGTTGCGGCGCAGGCGGCGCGGCCTGGCGGAAGGAAACTGGCTGGGCATCATGGATTCCACTGATAAGGGCATACGGCATCGAACGCGCAAGCTTAGGCCCGGACACGGGCACCGGGCAAACCGGATTTCGATAAAGCTGCTTTGCACGGCGGGTAACAATTGGCCGAAGCGCAGCGCACGCGCTTGCAACGCAACTTACCCGCCCGCATGAGGGTCAACCCTGACGACATCTTCACCGCGATTTCCTCGCGAACTCAATGTGGGATCGAATCAACATGCCAAATCAAGTTTCCAATCCAGCCTCTTCAACCGCCACCGACCAGCTGTGCATCAATACCTTGCGCACGCTGGCCATGGATGCCGTGCAGAAGGCCAACTCCGGTCATCCCGGTACGCCCATGGCCCTGGCGCCGGTGGGCTATACCCTGTGGAGCCGTTTCCTGCGCTACCACCCCGAGCATCCCGACTGGCCCAATCGCGACCGTTTCGTACTCTCCGCCGGCCATGCTTCCATGCTGCTCTATGGTCTGTTGCACCTGGCCGGCGTCGAAGAAATCGACGAGCACGGGACCAAGACCGGCCAGCCTGCGGTCAGCCTCGACGACATCAAGCAGTTTCGCCAGATGGACTCGAAGACCCCGGGGCATCCCGAATACCGTTTCACCACCGGTGTCGAGACCACCACCGGGCCGCTTGGCCAAGGTTGCGCCAACAGTGTGGGCATGGCCATGGCTCAGCACTGGCTTGCGTCGCGCTTCAACCGCGACGACCTGAAGCTGTTCGACTACAACGTCTACGCGATCTGCGGCGACGGCGACATGATGGAAGGCGTCAG
This sequence comes from Pseudomonas sp. CFBP 8770, assembly GCF_014841705.1. Lineage (NCBI taxonomy): Bacteria > Pseudomonadati > Pseudomonadota > Gammaproteobacteria > Pseudomonadales > Pseudomonadaceae > Pseudomonas > Pseudomonas sp. CFBP 8770. The sequence continues at coordinate 347,277 of NZ_JACYUL010000005.1, read as the reverse complement.
CAGCGAGGCCGCGTCAATGGCCGGCCACTTGAAGCTGGCCAACCTGTGCTGGATCTATGACAACAACACGATCAGCATCGAGGGTCACACGGAGCTTGCGTTCAGCGAAGACGTGCTGACCCGCTTCAAGGGTTACGGCTGGAACACCTTGCACGTAACCGACGCCAACGATACCGAAGCACTGGCCAAGGCCTTCGAGCAGTTTACCCAGAACCGCGATGCGCCGACCTTGATCATGGTCGACAGCGTGATCGGCTACGGGGCGCCAAACAAGCAGAATACCGCCGCTGCCCATGGTGAAGCGCTGGGTGACGATGAGATCAAGCTGGCCAAGAAAGCCTACGGCTGGGATGAAAACAGCAGCTTCTCGGTGCCTGACAGCGTGGCCCATCACCTGCGTGACACCTTGCTGAGCAGCCATGGTGAACGCCATGCGCAGTGGCAGCAGCAGTTGCAGACACTCGCCGAGCGCGAACCCGAGCTGGCCGAGGAACTGAGGCGCATGCGTGCCGGGGAGATGCCCGAGGGTTGGCAGGCCGAGCTGGAAGCCTTCGACACCGACGCCAAGGGTGTGGCGACACGTGCCGCAGGCGGCAAGGTGCTGAATGCGTTCGCGAAGAAGATTCCCTGGCTGCTGGGCGGTTCGGCCGACCTGTCGCCCTCGACCAAGACCAACCTGACGTTCGACGGCGCCGGCAGTTTTTCCGCAACCCAGCCTGGCGGCCGCAACCTGCACTTCGGCATCCGCGAGCACGCCATGGGCGCGATCGCCAATGGCCTGGCGCTGTGCTACATCCGTCCTTACACCTCGACTTTTCTGGTATTCAGCGACTACATGAAACCGCCGATTCGTTTGGCGGCAATCATGGAGCTGCCGGTGGTGTTCGTCTTCACTCACGACTCCATCGGTGTCGGTGAGGACGGCCCTACCCATCAGCCCATCGAACACCTGACCCAGCTACGCGCTACGCCGGGGCTGCTGACGTTGCGCCCAGGCGACGCCAACGAAACCACCCAGGCGTGGAAGATTGCCTTGGCACAGACGGATAGACCGTCGTGCATCGTGCTGTCGCGTCAGCCCATGGCGACCCTGGATCGCGAGCGCTTCGGCAGTGCCGAAGGTGTTGCCCGTGGCGGTTATGTGTTGGCCGACAGCGAAGATCCGCAGGTGATTCTGATCGCCACTGGCAGTGAAGTGGGGCTTGCGGTACAGGCCTATGAGCAGTTGCATGAGCAAGGTATCGCGGCGCGTGTGGTCAGCCTGCCGTGCTGGGAGCTGTTCGAGGAGCAGGATGCGCAGTACCGCGAGCAAGTACTGCCGGCCGCCGTGACTGCGCGCGTGGCCATCGAACAGGCCGGGCCGCTGGGTTGGGATCGGTACGTGGGGGCTACTGGTGCGAAGGTGGTGATGAACAGCTTCGGGGCCTCGGCGCCAATCGACAAGTTGCAGGCCAAGTTCGGCTTTACCGTGGAAAATGTGGTGAAGCTGGCCAAAGAGCAGATCGGCTGACCGCGTCACCCTGTGGGAACGGTCCGTGGCCGCGAAATGAGCGGCGCGGTACATCTGCGGCTCCGCGGCGTTGCTTTCGCGGCCGCTGACCGCTCCTACGGTATGAGGGGCCTGTGTGGGAGCGGTCCGTGGCCGCTGACCGCTCCTACGGATGCACGCAGCGGCGTGCAACGGCTAGAATGGTTGTCTTCGCGTGCGCCTTTCGCACGCACCCTGCCATGAAGCCGACCCATGTCTTTCGATCTTCTGTCCAATCTCAGCGTCACACCGACCGTCCTGCTCATTCTCGTGCTGGTGGCATTCGTGGCCGGTTTCATCGATGCCATAGCTGGCGGCGGCGGCCTGCTCACGACCCCTGCCCTGCTCACCGCAGGGCTGCCACCCCACCTGGTGCTGGGCACCAACAAGCTCAGCTCGACCTTCGGCGCCGCTACCGCGGGCTACACGTTCTATCGCCGCAAGCTGTTTCATCCCGGTCAATGGAAGAATGCCCTGCTGGGCACCCTGGTAGGCGGATTTCTCGGTGCGGGCGCGGCGCACTACATGCCCGCCGAATGGCTGAACAAGATGCTGCCGGTGATCGTTTTCGCCTGCGGTCTGTACCTGCTGTTCGGCGGTACACCCAAAGCCCCGCTGGACAGCCACGCGCCGATCAAGCGCAAATGGCAGTTGCCCCAAGGCCTGGCGCTGGGTTTCTACGATGGCGTGGCAGGCCCCGGCACCGGGGCGTTCTGGACCGTCAGTACACTGCTGCTGTACCCCCTGGATCTGGTGCGCGCCAGCGGCGTGGCGCGCAGCATGAACTTCGTCAGCAACATCGCCGCCCTCACGGTGTTCATCGTCAGCGGCCAAGTCGATTGGCTGATAGGTCTGAGCATGGGCATGGCGGTGACGGTCGGTGCGTTCTTCGGCGCGCGCACGGCGATTGGCGGCGGCGCCAAGTTCATCCGCCCGGTATTCATCACCATCGTGCTGGCCCTGACCGTGCGGCTAGCCTGGCAGCACTGGTTCGGGCAGGCCTGAGCGGCGTGCTACATACAGGTCGATGAGATGCCGGGCAATCGAGCGGCCGGCCGGAAGGGCCGGCAACGCATCGATACGGAACCACTGGGCGTCCTCGATCTCGTCGAGTTGCGGCACGATCTCGCCGGCAGCGTACTCGGCGTGGAAACCCAGCATCATCGAATGCGGAAACGGCCAGCATTGGCTGCCGATGTACTGGATGTTGCGTACGCTCACCTGCACCTCCTCCATCACCTCACGGCGCAGGCAGTCTTCGGCCGACTCGCCCGGTTCGGCAAAGCCTGCCAACGTGCTGTAGACACCCGGCACGAACCGTGGGGAGCGCGCCAGCAATACTTCATCGCCGCGCGTGACGAGTACGATCATGCTCGGTGAGATGCGCGGATAACTGCGCAACTCGCAACACGCACAATGCATCGCACGTTCACCCGGCACCTGCAATGTCGGGCCGCCGCAACTGCCGCAGAACCGGTGCTCACGCGCCCAGGTGCCGATCTGTGCCGCGTAGCCGAGCATGCGGTAGACCTGGAAATCGCCTTCGAGCATGAACTGCCGCAGACCCTGCCAGTAGCAGTCGTCCGGGGTATCAGGGCTGCGCAGTTCAAGCAGGTAAACCGACCGGCCGTCAAAATGCCCGATGCCGTGTTCAGTCAGGACCTCCACGGATTGCTGCTTGAGCCAATCGCGCTCGAACAGTACCCCTCGCGCATTGCAGAGAAAGCCCTGACTGCTGCGGGCAACGGCCCAGCCACCGGGTTGTGCGGTATCGAGCACCGCTGTGGTCCAGCGTTCACTCATCGAATCAAATCCTCGTTTGGCAACTGCCGCGCGATCATTCCACGCACGCGCCCACGGCGGCGGCAGCGCGGGCCTGGGCCGGGTTCTGTGCGCGGTACAGGTTCAGCGCGGTGTTGATGATGCCCAGTTGGCTGAACGCCTGGGGAAAGTTTCCCAGCATGCGCCCGGCCTTTGGGTCGTACTGTTCGGCCAGTAGGCCAACGTCGTTGCACAGACCGGCCAGACGCTCGAACAGACGCTCGGCTTCGGCCATGCGGCCTTGCAGCACATAGACATCGGCAAGCCAGAAAGAGCACACCAGAAAAGTCCCTTCGCCGGGGTCCAGGCCATCGACTCCGTGCGCCGTGTCGTAACGCAGCAGCAGACCGTCGCGCATCAGCGTGGTCTCGATGCGCGCCACGGTCGCCACCACCCGCGGATCGTCCGGCGGCAGGAAACCGGTCAAGGCGATCTGTAGCAGGCTGGCATCGGTATGGGTCGAGCCGTAGGCCTGGACGAAGTGACCGTGCTGCGCGTCGATGCCCTGGCTGCAGACCTGGGCATGAATGCGGTCGGCGACGGCGCGGTAACGCGCGGCCTGCTCCTGGCCTTCCTCGGTCGGCTCGGCCAGGTTGGCCGCACGGTCGAAAGCCACCCAGGCCATGACCTTGGAGTGGGTGAAGTGCTGCGGTGCACCGCGAATCTCCCAGATACCCTCGTCAGGCTGCTCCCAGATGCTCTCCAGGTACGGCAATATGACGCGGAAGATCGCGGCGCCACGCGGGTGTCGCGGCAGCCCGGCGCGGATCGCCTGGCTCATCGCATCGGCCACTTCGCCATAGACATCCAGCTGGCGCTGGGTCGCGGCGCCGTTGCCGATGCGCACCGGCGCGGAACCCTCGTAACCCGCGAGCCATGGCAAGGTCTGTTCGGGCAATCGGCGCTCGCCGGCCAGGCCGTACATGATCTGCATCTGCTCGGGGTTGCCGGCAACCGAACGCATCAACCACTTGCGCCAGGCGGCGGCTTCTTCGTAGTAGCCCAGGTTCATGAAGGCCAGCAGGGTCATGGTGGCGTCGCGCAGCCAGCAGTAACGGTAGTCCCAGTTGCGCTCGCCACCCAGCTGTTCGGGCAGCGAGGTGGTGACCGCAGCAACGATACCGCCCGTGGGGGCATAGGTCATGGCCTTGAGGGTCAACAGCGAACGTTTTACCAGCGGCGTCCAGGCCCCTACGTGCGGACAGCGTTCGGCGAATTCACGCCAGTAGCGTTCGGTTTCGGCCAGGCAACGGTCGGCATCCAAAGGCGGCTGCAATGGCAGGTGCGAGGGCTGAAAACTCAGGCGGTAGCACAGCCGCTCGCCAGCACCGACCGTGAAGCGGCTGCCGGTACGGTGGTCCACCGCATGCAGGTCGGATGCACTGCGCAACACCAGCATGTCGGGGCCGGCCACTGCGGTCAGCGTCCTGGGGTGCGCCTGCTCGACCCAGGGCACACTGCTGCCGTAGTCGAAGCGCATGACCAGTTCCATGTCGAACGCGACCTTCCCGCTCAGGCCGACCACTGTGCGCACCACGCAGTCCTGTTCGCCCACCGGCATCCAGTCGACGAGCATGGCGCTGCCGTGTTCGGTATGGAACACCGTCTCCAGGGTCATGGTGCTGTCGCGGTAGCGGCGCTCGGTGCCGGTCAACGTATCGCTGGGACAGATACGCCAGCGACCGTTTTCGCTGTCACCCAGCAGGGCCGAGAAACAGGCCGGGGAATCGAAACGGAGAAAGCACAGCCAATCCAGCGAACCCGACTTGTCAACCAGAGCAGCGGTACGGCAATTGCCCAACAGGGCATAGTCTTCAATCAGCGCCGGCATGGAACCCTCATGATCACGGGCGCGAACCGGGAGTCGGAGCCGCGCCGGAAAACTGCATCAACGTCGAGTGCGGGGCAGTATCAGCTCGTGTATGGCTTGCGCTACGCCATCTGCCGCATTGCTGGAGGTAACCGCATCGGCCTGCTCGCGCACTGCCTGCTCGCCCTGGCCCATCGCCACGGAGAACCCGGCGCGCTTGAACATGGCTACGTCGTTGGCGCCGTCGCCCAATACGGCGGTGTTGGCAAGGTCGATGCCCAGACTTCCCGCCAGGGTTGCCAAGGCTTCGCCTTTGTTGGCCAGCACCGCAGTGATATCCAGGTAGTACTGCTGCGAGCGTGCCGCAATCGCCTTGCCGCTCAACGGTGCCTGCAGCTGCTTTTCCAGATCGATCAGCAATTGGAAGTCGCTGGAGGTTGCGACCATCTTGTGCACACGGTCCAGATAGGGCGTGAAATCGTCGACGATCAGCGGCTCATAGCCCAGAGCGTGCAGCTCCTTCGGGAAGTAGTGAGCCAGGCGGTCACGTGCCAGCCACTGGTCGTCGGCGAATACCCAGACGTCCAACTGGTGCTCGGCGAACAACGCCAGACAGGCATCGACCGCCTCACGCTCCACCCAATGGGACTGCAGCTCGCTGCCGTCAGGATTGACCAGCACACCACCATTGAATGCAGCAGTCGGCAGATCGATGCCCAACACCTGGATCTGCTTGCGCATTGCCCGCGGCGGACGACTGCTGGCCAGGGTAAACCGCACCCCGGCGGCGCGCAGTTGCGCTACCGCCTCGATGACGGCAGGGCTCAGGCTGTGATCGGGCATCAGCAAGGTGCCGTCCATGTCGCTGAGGACGAACTGGATGAGGTGTTGCGAGGGCGCACTCATCCCAGTCGATGCCAATGATGGCCATCGCGTGCCAGCAACTCGTCGGCTGCTTCCGGACCGTCTTCACCCGCCGCGTAGGTGGCAATGCTGCCGCCGTCGCGCCATGCGTCGAGGAACGGCTGCACGGCGCGCCAGCCGTTTTCGATGTTGTCGGCGCGCTGGAACAGGGTCTGGTCGCCGATGAGGCAGTCGTAGATCAGCGTCTCGTAACCCGTGGACGGCTGCATCTGGAAGAAATCCTTGTAGGCAAAGCCCAGCTTGACGTTTTCCAGCTCCATGGCGGGGCCAGGGCGCTTGGCCTGCAGGTCGAACCACATGCCCTCGTCTGGCTGGATCTGGATCTTCAAGTAGTTGGACTTGAGCCGATCCACTTCGGTGTCGCGGAACTGCGCGTAGGGCGCAGGCTTGAAGCAGATGGCGATTTCGGTGTCGCGCACGCTCATGCGCTTGCCGGTACGCAGATAGAACGGCACACCGACCCAGCGCCAGTTGTCGACCATGACCTTGAGCGCCACGTAGGTTTCAGTAGTGCTCTGCGGGTCGACCTTGGGCTCCTCGCGATAGCCGGGCTTGTCGCCCTGCCCTGCGGTGTACTGGCCGCGGACCGAGTTCTTCAAGGCGTCGGCCTTGGACCAGGGGCGGATGGCGCCGATCACCTTGGCCTTCTCGCCACGCACCGCGTCGGCGCCGAACGCCGCCGGCGGTTCCATGGCAATCATCGCCAACAGCTGGAACAGGTGATTGGGGACCATGTCGCGCAACGCGCCGGTCTGGTCGTAGAAATTGCCACGGCTCTCGACCCCGACCGTTTCGGCGGCGGTAATCTGCACATGGTCAATGTAGTGGTTGTTCCAGAACGCTTCGAAAATACCGTTGGAGAAACGGCTGACCAGAATGTTCTGCACCGTCTCCTTGCCCAGGTAGTGATCGATGCGATAGATCTGCTTCTCGCTCATGACGCTCAACAGGCAGGCATTGAGCGCTTCGGCGGACGCCAGGTCGTGACCGAAGGGTTTTTCGATCACCACCCGGCGAAAGGCGTCGGGCTGCTCCTTGAGCAACCCGCTGCTGCCCAGTCGCTGCGCCACTTCACTGAAGAAGCGCGGCGAGGTGGCCAGGTAGAACATGGCATTGCCAGTACCGTTGACTTCGATGCGCTCGGCGATGGCCTGATAGGTCGCATCGTCGAGGAAATCACCGGAAATGTAGCTGATGCGCTTGCGCAGCTTGGCCCAGAGCGCCGGGTCCAGCACTTTGTCCGGCTCGTCTATACCTTTGGCACGCGCCTGTTCGATGATGAAGGCTTCGAGCTTGGCGGCGAAATCCGCGTCGCTCACCTCGTTATGGTCGACCCCGACGATGTGCAGGCCGTTGTCCAGCAGTCCATCCCGGCTCAAGTTGTACAAGGCCGGCATCAGCAAGCGTTTGACAAGGTCGCCGTGGGCGCCGAACAGAAACAGGGTTGACGGTGGAGCGGCATCTACTTTCGAGGTCGCTCTACTCATTTGGGAACCTCGACGTGACCGCCGAAGCCGAAGCGCATCGCCGAGAGAATCTTGTCACCGTAGGTGGCGTCCTGGCGTGAACGGAAGCGGGCGAACAACGCGCTGGACAGCACCGGTACCGGTACCGCCTGCTCGACGGCGGCGTCGATTGTCCAGCGGCCTTCGCCACTGTCGGACACCACACCGGAATACTGGGTGAGCTGTTGATCACTGGCCAGCGCATCGGCAGTCAAGTCCAGCAGCCAGGACGAAACCACGCTGCCGCGACGCCAGACTTCGGCGATGTCGGCCAGGTTGAGGTCGAAGCGCTGATCTTCCGGCAGCTCGCTGCTGGATTTGGTCTTGAGGATGTCGAAGCCCTCGGCGAAGGCCTGCATCATGCCGTACTCGATGCCGTTGTGGATCATCTTGACGAAATGCCCGGAACCGGCCGGACCTGCATGGATGTAGCCACGCTCGGCACGATCGTCCGAGCTGTTGCGATCACGGGTACGCGGGATGTCGCCCATGCCAGGCGCCAGGCAATCGAACAGCGGGTCGAGGCGTTCGAAGATTTCCGGCTCGCCACCGATCATCATGCAATAGCCGCGATCCAGGCCCCACACACCACCGGAGGTGCCAACGTCGACGTAGTGCAATTGGCGTGCAGCCAGCTCGCGAGCGCGACGGATGTCATCCTTGTAGAAGGTGTTGCCACCGTCGATGATCACGTCATCTGGCTCGAGCAGGTCGCCCAGCTGGGCGATGGTCGCCTCGGTCGGCGCACCGGCGGGCAGCATGACCCAGACCGCGCGCGGGGTGTCCATCTTGCTCACCAGATCGGCGAGATCGGCGGCACCGACAGCGCCTTCACCGGCCAGACCATGCACTGAATCCTGATTGCGATCGAAGACCACCGTTTGATGACCCGCGCGCATCAGCCTTCTGGCGATGTTGCCGCCCATGCGGCCCAGCCCAATGATTCCCAGTTGCATGCGAGAGCTCCACTCTATGTTGCTTGAAGAAGATATTTCTTGAACGGTGTTGTCCGGAAAGCGTGTACGGGTATTGCCCGAACCAGCCTTCAAGTTAGTCCCGGACGATACCGGTAAGTTTCCGAGTATACCTTTGGTCGATTGTGACGCTGGGCAAAACTTGGGTTTTTTTGTCGATTTCATGAGGGCCTGCACTTGCGACAGGACACAAATCGCAACGGTTTTCGCCGCCGGTCTCGATCGTTGTCCGAGCGGGCCCGCAACGCACTGCCAAGTGCGCTGAAAGCCTTCTGGCAGAGGGCTGTAGTACGGGTGTGCCAATAATTATCGGCCGTCAGTCGCGCGCCTGGCCCAAAAAAATGGCGGATCTCCTACACTCAGGCCGCAGGCGATGTATCGCTTGGAAATCCGATGCAAAAAAGCTCGAAACTTTTTGCAAATCAGACAGGTCAGGATAGGGAGCAGGTTATTTGATGTTTCTTGTCCGCCAAACCTGCCATCCCGTGAATCATTGCAGCCTGCGGCAGGAACGCCGTTTGCTGCGGCGCCTGTGCGTGTGTCAGCGGGAAGCGCTAATCGATCAGCGCTTTTTTTAGAGTCAGGATCTGCCATACAAGTACGTAATGCACGGGAGAGAACAATGATCAGTGCCGCTGTCGAAAACCACGGAGAGCGTTTCAACAGGCAAGCAGCGGAACCCGCTCACTTGCAGGTTCCCACGCCTACCAGCAAAGCACTGCAGGCGCCGTCTGGCGCTCACAAACAAAAAGTTCTTTTCGTGACATCGGAAATTGCCGACCTGGTCAAGACCGGCGGCCTGGGTGACGTGTCGGCTGCGCTGCCACGCGCCATGAGTCAGGTACACGACGTTCGGGTATTGATTCCCGGCTACCCGCAGGTGCTCAACAGCGACAACCCGATCCATGTCGTCGGTGAATTGAGCGGCCACGCCGCCCTGCCACCGTGCAAGATCGGCCGTATGGACATGCCCGATGGGCTGGTCATCTATGTGTTGCTGTGCCCAGAACTGTACGAGCGCGATGGCACCCCCTACGGTGCCAACAACGGCCGCGACTGGCCGGACAACCATATTCGCTTCGCCCGCCTGGGCCTGGCAGCTGCCGACATCGCTGCCGGCCAGGGCATGGTCCATTGGAAGCCTGACCTGGTGCACGCCCACGATTGGCCAGCGGGCCTTGCGCCGGCCTATATGCACTGGCGCGGGCTGCGCACGCCGACCTTGTTCACCATTCACAACCTGGCCTATCAGGGCGTGTTCAGCCGCGGCTGCTGCCCCGAGCTGGGCGTTCCCAACCATGCCATGCAACAGGACGGCATGGAGTTTTTCGGCAAGCTGTCGTTTCTCAAGGCCGGCATGGCCTATGCGAACCACATCACCACGGTGAGCGCCACCTACGCCGAAGAGATCACCACACCCGAATTCGGTTGCGGGCTGGAAGGCTTTCTCAGCAGCAAGGCGCAGCAGGGCAAGCTCAGCGGCATTCCCAACGGCATCGACGCGAGCTGGGAGTCGGCCACCGATCCGCACCTGGTGTGCCCGTTCAGCCTGAACGATTGGGAAGGCAAGGCGGTCAATGCGGCCCACGTGCGCAAGCTGTTCGAAATCGAAGAATCTGATGGCCCGCTGTTCGCCGTGGTGTCCCGCCTGGTCTATCAGAAAGGCCTGGACCTCACCGAAGGCGTGACTCAATTCATCGTCGAAAACGGCGGTCAGGTGATCATCATCGGCCGCGGCGAGCCCGAGGAAGAGCAGGCCATGCGCGAACTCGCCTTGCGCTTTCCCGGCCGTGTGGGTGTACGCATCGGCTTCAACGAAACCGATGCGCGGCGCATGTTCGCCGGCAGCGACTTCCTGCTGATGCCTTCACGCTACGAGCCTTGTGGCTTGAGTCAGATGTACGCGCAACGCTTCGGCTCGCTGCCGGTGGCGCGCAACACCGGTGGCCTGGCTGACACCATCGAAGACGGGGTGACCGGCTTCCTGTTCGGCGAGTCGACCATCGAAAGCTACAAGGCCGCCCTGGCGCGCGCCTTCTATGTCTTCGCCAAGCCTGAACTGTTGAATGCCATGCGCTGCCGCGCGATGACTCAGCCCTTCAACTGGAGCGAGGCTGTGGAGCCTTACGCCGAGCTTTATCAGGCGCTGGTGCATGGCAGCAAGACTTCTGCGACTCATAAATAACGGCGCTTAATCAATAATGGAAGAGGTTTCATCGATGCCTTCACGGAAAACTGAAACCTGGTCCCACGGTGCGGTAATGCAGGACTCCGGGCTCACCCATTTTGCACTGTGGGCACCGGACGCTTTTTCGGTAGGGCTGCAGATCGCTGACGCCGAATCGCTGCCCATGGTCGCTGGTAACGATGGCTGGTTTACCCTCGAGCACAAATGCCCGGCGGGTACAGCTTACCGTTTCGATATAGATGGCGAGATGGCGGTGCCCGATCCCGCGTCCCGCGCCCAGCAGGACGATGTGCACTCCCCCAGCATAGTGGTCGATCCACTGGCCTACAGCTGGCAGAACACCAGCTGGCTGGGCCGACCATGGTCGCAGGCGGTCATCTATGAACTGCATGTGGGTGCATTGGGCGGTTACGCCGGTGTCGAATCGCACCTTGCACGCCTCGCAGCCTTGGGCGTGACCGCGATCGAGTTGATGCCGATCGCCGAATTTCCAGGCGAACGCAACTGGGGGTACGACGGTGTGCTGCCGTATGCCCCGGAAGCTTCGTACGGCACCCCTGAACAACTCAAGCACCTGATCGACTGCGCTCATGGTCATGGGCTGATGGTGATCCTCGACGTCGTCTATAACCATTTCGGTCCAGATGGCAATTACCTGGGCCGTTACGCCAAGGGTTTCTTCCGTCACGACAAGCACACCCCTTGGGGCGATGCCATTGACTTCCGTCGCGACGAGGTCAGAAGCTTCTTCATCGACAATGCGGCCATGTGGCTGCTCGAATACCGTTTCGACGGCCTGCGTTTCGACGCCGTGCATGCGATTCAGGACCCTACGTTCCTGCAAGAGATGGCCACCACCCTGCGCAAGCAGGTGGGTGCCGATCGACACGTCTGGCTGATGCTGGAGAACGAGCACAACCAGGCTCATCTGCTCGAGCAGGGCTACGACGCGCAGTGGAACGACGACGGTCATAACGTGCTGCACGCACTGCTCACGGGCGAAGACGAAGCGTACTACGCCGACTTCAGCGAGCAGTCGACCGACAAGCTGGCGCGTTGCCTGAGCCAGGGTTTCATCTATCAAGGCGATACCAACCAGAAAGGCGAATCGCGTGGCGAACCGAGCGGTCATCTGCCGCCCACGGCCTTCGTGCTGTTTCTGCAGAACCATGACCAGATCGGCAACCGCGCGATGGGCGAGCGCCTCAGCCTGCTGTGCAGCGAACCGGCGCTGCGCGCCGCTACCGCCCTGCTGTTGCTGTCGCCGATGATCCCCATGTTGTTCATGGGTGACGAGTGGGCGGCGGACGAGCCGTTCCTGTTCTTCACCGACCATCATGGCGAATTGGCCGAAGCGGTTCGTGAAGGACGTCGCGCCGAGTTCGCCGCGTTCGACGCGTTTGCCAATGAAGCAACCCGGGCGAAGATTCCCGATCCGAACGCGGCCAGCACCTTCGAGGCATCGCGACCGGACTTCGCCGAATTCCAGTTCCGCCAGGACGGTGCCTGGGTGCAGTTGTACCGTCAGTTGCTGGCCTTGCGCCGTGACGAAATCGTCCCCCGCCTGGACGGCGCCCAGTCACTGGGTGCCCAGGTGCTGGCCGACAAAGCGGTGACGGCAAAATGGCGCATGGGGGATGGCAGCGTGTTGCGCATCGACCTGAACCTGAGCGACACGACCGTGCCGGTACAACTGCAGACCCAATACCTGTTGTTCGACAGCCGGCCCCAGAACGACATCACCGCTGCACTGACTCAAGGACTGCCCGCATTCACCGCTCTGGTCAGCTTGACTCCGGCGGGTGCCACGGAGACAGCGGCATGACTGAACAACGCCAACTACACGACCTGGCCGAACACGCCGGCATTGCCGTCGACTGGACCGATGCCAATGGCAAGCCGCAGACGGTAGCCGACAGCGTGCTGCGCAAGGTGCTGCATGGTCTGGGTCACCCCGCCGATTCGGCGCAAGAGGTCGAGCAGAGCCTGGACGAGTTGCGCAAGACGGCGCAGTCGCATCGCCTGCCCCCGTTGTTGACAGTCGAACACGGTGAGCCACTCGACCTTGCCCGGTTCTTCGAGCCGGGTACGGCGTGCGAAGTCCATCTGGAGGACGGCAGCACGCTGTCCGTGAGCCTGGACAAGCACAGCGCCCTGCCGGGCCTGTTGCCTGTCGGTTACCAGGACGTGCACATCGAGCAGCAGCATTTTACCCTGGCCGTGGCGCCGTCACGCTGCTACAGCGTGGCCGACGCCTATGGCCAGGACGCGGCCCACGCCTGGGGTCTGGGTGTTCAGCTGTACGCCGTGCGTCGCGGCGGTGATGGCGGCTTCGGCGACACTCAAGCGCTGGAATCGTTGGTGCGCAGTGCCGGCGAACGCGGCGCCGATGCCTTGGCGATCAGCCCCATGCACGCCATGAGCAGCAGCGACAACACCCGCTACAGCCCCTACTCGCCTTCGAGCCGGCTGTTCCTCAACAGTTTGTACGCCGCGCCTGCCGCAGTGCTCGGTGAGGATGCCGTGCGCACCGCCATCGAAACGTCCGGGTTGAGCGATACCCTGCAGGCCCTGGAAGCCCTGCCGTTGGTTGATTGGCCAGCGGCTGCCGGCGCCAAACAGCGCCTGCTGCGCGCGCTCTACGACAGCTTTTGCCAGACCGAACATGCCCTCAACGCGGATTTCAGCGCATTCCGCCACACCGGTGGCGAAGCGCTGGAGAACCACTGCCGCTACGAAGCGCTGCAGGCTGACTTCAAGGCTCGCGGCGAAAGCCTGGACTGGCGCCAGTGGCCCCAGCAGTGGCACGACCCTCGCGGTACCGCCGTAGCCGAATTCGCGGCAGCCAATGGCGATGAGATCGCCTTTCACGCGTTCTGCCAGTGGCTGATCGACCGTTGCCTGGCCAAGGTGCAACAAGCGGCACGCACCAGCGGCATGAAGATCGGTCTCATCGCCGATCTTGCCGTGGGTGCAGACGGTGCCGGCAGCCAGGCCTGGAGCCGCCAGGACGAGTTGCTCGCCGACCTGACCGTGGGCGCACCACCCGACATTCTGAATCGCTCGGGGCAAAGCTGGGGCATCTCGGCATTCTCCCCCGAGGGTCTGCAGCGCAATGGTTTCCGCGCGTTCATCGAGATGCTGCGGGCCAACTTCGCCCACGCCGGTGGCCTGCGCATCGACCACATCATGGGCCTGCAACGCCTGTGGCTAATTCCAGCAGACGCCAAGCCTGGGGAAGGCGCCTACCTGCAATTTCCCATCGACGACATGCTGCGCCTGCTCGCCCTCGAATCCCATCGTCACCAGGCCGTGGTGCTCGGCGAAGACCTCGGCACGGTGCCCGACGGACTGCGTGAGAAGCTGGCAGCCAGGCAGATGTTGGGGATGCGCGTGCTGTTGTTCGAACAGAACGACGGCGTATTCATCGAGAATCAGGCGTGGCCGGACAATGCCCTGGCCACCTCGACCACCCACGATTTGCCGACCCTCAACGGTTGGTGGCGCGGACGGGACATCGACTGGAACCGCGACCTCGAGCTGATCGACGAGGCGACCGAGAAACACTGGCGCGAAACCCGCGAGCACGAGCGTCGCGCACTGCGCCAGGTGCTCGCGCACGAGCTGCAGCAGAGCAAGGTGGACGGTGTCGATGACATCGATGCAATCATCGACGCCAGCACCCGTTTCCTCGGTCAGACCCCTGCTCCGCTGGTGTTGCTGCCGATCGACGATGCCTTGGGCATCGAGGAACAGGCCAACCTGCCGGGCACCATAGACAGCCATCCCAATTGGCGCCGCCGCTACAGCGCCCATGCCCAGAATCTTCTCGACGATGAAGACGCTGCCAGACGCCTAGAGCTGCTGGCCTGCGCCCGACAACAAGCCAGTGAGCGTTACCGATGAAAAAAATGACGGCCAGCGTTCGGCTGCAGTTGCACAAGGATTTCACCCTGGATGATGCCGCTCGCCTGGTGCCGTACTTTTCCCGGCTCGGCATCAGCCATGTGTACGCGTCTCCCATTCTCAAGGCCCGACCGGGCTCGATGCACGGCTACGACGTCGTCGACCCCACCCAGGTCAACCCCGAACTGGGTGGCCAGCCCGCGCTGGAGCGGCTGATCGCAGCGCTGCGCGAGCACGACATGGGTTTCATCCTGGACATCGTGTCCAACCACATGGCCGTGGGGGGTGCGCACAACCCGTGGTGGCTCGACCTGCTCGAGTGGGGGCGTCGCAGCCCGTATTCGGAGTTCTTCGACATTCAGTGGCACTCGCCCGACCCATTGCTCGAAGGCCAGCTGTTGTTGCCGTTTCTCGGCAGTGACTACGGTGCCGCCCTGCAAGGTGGCGAGCTGGTACTCAAGTTCGACGCCGAACAAGGCAGCTTTTTCGTTGAGCACTACGAGCATCGTTTCCCGATCTGTCCCATCGACTACCCGCACATCCTGGCGGCGTCGGGCAATGCGCCAGTCAGCGAGCTGGGCGCGCGCTTCGCCAACCTGCATGGCAGCGACGACGCGTACGGTGCGGCCCGCGCGCTGCAAGCCGATCTGGCGAACCGCGTCGCCAGCGGCGGCCTGAACGATGCCATCCAGGCCTCCCTGGCCCAGTTCGATGCCACCAGCGACGAAGGCTTCAACCGCCTGCACGAGCTGCTGGAGCGACAGTCCTATCGACTGGCCAGCTGGCGCACCGCCGGTGACGACATCAACTGGCGGCGCTTCTTCGATGTCAACGAGTTGGGCGGCCTGCGTGTCGAGCGTCCGGCGGTGTTCGAAGCGACTCATGCGAAGATCTTCGAACTGATCGGCGCAGGTCTGGTGGATGGCTTGCGTATCGACCACATCGACGGCCTGGCGGACCCGCGGGGCTACTCGCGCAAACTGCGACGCAGGGTCAATGCTCTGCTGCAGCAGCGCCCGGCGTCCGCGCGCATCGACCATGTACCGATCTACGTCGAGAAGATTCTGGGCGCAGGCGAAACCCTGCACCGTGACTGGCAAGTCGATGGCACCACCGGCTACGAGTTCATGAACCAGGTATCGTTGCTGCAACACGATCCTGCTGGCGAGCAGCCACTAGGCGAGCTGTGGAGCCGCGTCAGCGGACGTCCCAGCGAGTTCATCGAGGAGGCCCACGTAGCCCGCAACCTTGTGCTCAACGGCTCGCTCGCGGGCGATTTCGAATCCGTGGCCCAGGCCTTGCTGCAAGTGGCGCGCGGTGACCTGATGAGCCGCGACCTGACCCTGGGCGCGATCCGTCGGGCGCTGCAGGAACTGATCGTGCACTTCCCGGTGTACCGTACCTACATCAACCCGTGCGGACGCCCGGCTGAAGACGAAGCATTCTTCCAGAAGGCCATGGACGGGGCACGCGGTACCCTGGGCGAAGCCGACTGGCCGGTACTCGATTACCTGCAGCGCTGGCTGGGTGGCGAACGCTGGCGCGCCTTGCCTATCGGACGTCGACGCAAACTGATTCGCCATGCCTGCGTGCGCTTCCAGCAGCTGACATCGCCAGCGGCAGCCAAGGCTGTCGAAGACACCGCCTTCTACCGTTCCGCCGTGTTGCTTTCGCGCAATGACGTAGGTTTCGAAACCGAACTGTTCGCAGGCACCCCGCAGGCCTTCGACGAAGCCTGCCAGCAGCGCCTCGAACATTTCCCGGACAATCTGCTGGCCACGGCCACGCACGACCACAAGCGAGGCGAAGACACCCGTACGCGGCTCGCCGTGCTCAGCGAGCGCGCACCTTGGTACGTCGAGCAAGTGCAGCAATGGCTGGAGCTGGCTGCGCCCCTGCGCAGTGCCTTCGGCGACGGCCATGCACCAAGCGGTGGCGACGAACTGATGCTGTACCAGGCACTGCTGGGCAGCTGGCCGCTGGAGCTGCACAGTGACGACGTCGAAGGCCTGACCGCCTACGCCGAGCGCCTGTACCAATGGCAGCAAAAGGCGTTGCGCGAAGCCAAGCTGATCAGCAGCTGGAGTGCGCCTAACGAAGCCTACGAGAAAGCCTGTCGCGATTTCCTCGAGCAGTTGCTGTTGAGCGAGCAAGGTCGTCCACTGCGCGATGCCATTGCTGCCGCCAGCCGTACCATTGCGCCCAGCGGCGCGTTGGACAGTCTGGTGCAGACCCTGCTGCGCATGACCGTGCCTGGTATTCCCGATCTGTACCAGGGCGCCGAGTACTGGGATTTCAGCCTGGTCGATCCGGATAACCGGCGTCCCGTGGACTACGCTGCGCGCGAGCGCTCGCTCGACGCACGCCCTGCGGTCGGCGAGTTGCTGCAGAACTGGCACGATGGTCGCATCAAGCAGGCCATGATCCAGCGCACGCTTCAAGCCCGTGCCGCGCACCCCGCGCTGTTCCGTGACGGCAGCTACCAGACGCTCGACGTCCAGGGTGTGCATGCCGATCGCGTTCACGCATTCGCGCGCATACTGGACGGGGCGATGGCAGTGGTCATCGTGCCCCGCCTGGCCAGCGGCCTTTTGGCCGACGCACAGACGCCGTTGATCGATGCCAGCGCCTGGGGCGACACCCGTGTCGTTTTGCCATCGGTAAGATCCGAGGCTACATTGAAGGGACTTTTCTCCGACCACGCAGTCACAGCAGAGAAGGAATTGTTGGTGAGCACTGCGCTGAAAGAGTTTCCCGTCAATCTCTTCCTACAAAGTGAGCTGTAATAAGGAGCGTTGAAATGAGTGCCGACGATAAACGAGTCCGCGAATTCGCCTATCAGATCTGGGAATCCGAAGGTCAGCCCGAAGGGCAGGATGAGCGTCATTGGGAAATGGCGAGAAAACTGGCCGAAGCCGAAGCACTGGCGCCTTCCAAGCCGGCCAAAGGCAAGGCGCCAGCCAAGCCGAAGGCAGCCGCTCAGCCCAAGCCCAAGCCAGCTGGCGAAGGCCCCGCCGCCAAACCCAAGGCCCCAGGCAAGGCTGCCGACCCGGCCGCAGCAGCGGTGCAGCCGGCCGACAAGACTGACGGCGATGCCAAGCCGCCGGCACCGAAGAAGCCGCGGCCACCGAAGAAGCCTGCTGCAAAGTGACACCCGCCCGCGTACCCCTCCTACCTGGCACGCGGGCCCTTTTTTTCGTCGGTCCAGCCTCAGGGCTGGATGACTGCAGTTGCCGAACTTCACGCGTCCGTCACCCGGACGGCGCGTTCACTGACCCGTTGCCTGCCTCGACACCCCCGACTCTGAAGACACCGACGATGCTATGACATCTGCCTGCGCTGTATGCGTGCAAACCAAGAGCAAGGATCGACCATGAGTCCGCACAAGAAAGCTGCACCCGCGCCAGAACCGACCGAACCGTCGCGTATTCGCGAAGGCTTGCCCTTCCCGCTTGGCGCCACTTGGACCGGCCTGGGTGTGAACTTCGCGCTGTTTTCCGCCAATGCCACCAAGGTCGAACTTTGCATCTTCGATGCCAGTGGCGAAGAGGAAATCGAGCGCATCGAGTTGCCCGAGTACACCGATGAGATCTACCACGGCTACTTGCCCGACGCCCATCCAGGGCTGATCTACGGCTACCGTGTGCATGGCCCCTATGACCCCGAGAACGGTCACCGCTTCAACCCCAACAAGCTGCTGATCGACCCCTACGCCAAGCAACTGGTTGGCGAACTCAAGTGGTCCGAAGCCCTGTTCGGCTACACCATCGGCCATCCCGATGGTGACCTCAGCTTCGACGAACGCGACAGCGCCCCCTTCGTGCCGAAGAGCAAAGTCATCGATCCGGCCTACACCTGGGGTCGCGACCACCGCGTCAGTGTGCCCTGGGACAAGACCATCTTCTATGAAGCCCATGTGCGCGGCCTGACCATGCAGCACCCTGCGGTGCCGGAGTCGCTGCGCGGGACCTTCGCCGGCCTCGCCGTGCCGGAAGTGGTCGACCATCTGAAGAACCTCGGCGTGACGTCGATCGAGTTGCTGCCGATCCATGGTTTCGTCAACGACCAGCACCTGTTGCAGAAAGGCCTCAACAACTACTGGGGCTACAACAGCATCGCGTTCTTCGCGCCGCATTCGCGCTATATCGCCAGCGGCAAGATCGCCGAGTTCAAGGAGATGATCGCGCACCTGCACGACGCCGGCCTGGAAGTCATTCTCGACGTGGTCTACAACCACACCGCCGAAGGTAACGAGCAGGGCCCGACGCTGTCGATGCGCGGCATCGACAACGCCTCCTACTATCGCCTGATGCCCGAGAACAAGCGCTATTACATCAACGACTCAGGCACCGGCAACACGCTGGACCTGAGCCACCCCTGCGTGTTGCAGATGGTCACCGATTCGCTGCGCTATTGGGCCTCGGAGATGCACGTCGACGGCTTCCGCTTCGACCTGGCAACCATCCTCGGCCGCTACCACGACGGCTTCTCGGAACGTCACAGTTTTCTCGTCGCCTGTCGTCAGGACCCAGTGCTGCGCTCGGTGAAACTGATCGCCGAGCCGTGGGACTGTGGCCCCGGAGGTTATCAGGTGGGCGGCTTCGCGCCGGGCTGGGCCGAATGGAACGATCGCTTCCGCGACACCGTACGGGCGTTCTGGAAAGGTGACGACGGCCAGCTTGCCGACTTCGCCGCGCGCATGACCGGCTCGGGTGACATGTTCAACCAGCGCGGTCGCCGCCCCTATTCATCGGTGAATTTCATCACCGCGCACGATGGCTTCACCCTGCGCGACCTGGTGTCGTACAACGACAAGCACAACGAAGACAACGAGGAAGACAACCAGGACGGCACCAGCAACAACGTCTCCTGGAACCACGGTGTCGAGGGCCCCAGTGACGATCCTGAAATCATCGAACTGCGCCTGCGGCAGATGCGCAACTTCTTCACCACTTTGCTGTTCTCCCAGGGCACGCCGATGATCGTCGCCGGCGACGAGTTCTCGCGTACCCAGGGTGGCAACAACAATGCCTACTGCCAGGACAGCGAGATCGGCTGGGTCAACTGGGAGCTCGACGGAGACGGCAAGGGCCTGCTGCGTTTCGTCAAACGCCTGATCAAGCTGCGCAACAGCTACCCGATCCTGCGCCGCAATCGCTTTCTGGTGGGCGATTACAATGAAGCCATCGGCGTCAAGGACGTGACCTGGCTTGACCCGTTGGGCAACGAGATGACCGCCGAGCAATGGGAAGACGCCCATGGCCGCTGCCTGGGGATGATGCTCGATGGCCGTGCGCAGCCCAGCGGCATTCGCAAACCGGGCGCCGACGCTACCCTGCTGCTGATCGTCAATGCCCACCATGACGTCGTCAACTTCACCCTTCCCGAAGTACCGGAAGGTGAATACTGGAACTGCCGAATCGACACCAACCGTCCCGATCTGGGTGAGCACGAGCGTCTGGAATTCGGCAGCGAATTTCAGGTGACCGGTCGCTCGATGCTGATGTTCGAACTGCACCGGGACGTCGAAGAATGAAACCGACCCTGACCGAGGCTTTGACCTGGCCGGCGCAGGGTTACGCCGACACCGCGGCACTGGGCAAGGAACTGCGGCGGCTGTGCGCCTCGGGCCTGGACAGCCTGCCGCTGCCCGCCGGTGGCGACACCTTGCAGCGCTGGCAGTGCCTGGCTGCCGTGGCCGGGCATGACCTGGGCCTGTGCAAACTGTACGAGGGCCACACCGACGCCTTGGCCATCATGCAGGAACTGGGCGCCGACCCTGCGCCAGAGGGCTCGATCTGGGGCACCTGGGCCTCGGAGCCGCCGCAGGCACGGGTGATGGTTCGCCAGGAAGGTGACCGCGTGCTGCTCAGCGGCCGCAAGGCCTGGTGCTCGGGCGCCAGCGTGGTCACCCATGGCCTGCTCACGGCCTGGGATGACGATGGCCAGCAACAACTGGTCGCCGTGCCGATGGACCAAGCCAATCTGTGCGTCACCGATGACGGCTGGAACGCCGTGGGCATGGCCAACACCGGCAGCGTCGAGATTCTGCTGGAAAACGCCGAGGGCTGGTACGTCGGAAGTGCGGGAAGCTACCTCAACCGGCCCGGTTTCTGGCTGGGCGGCATCGGCATCGCCGCGTGCTGGTTCGGTGCTGCCCGTGAGCTTGGGCGCTATCTGGCGCAGCACTGCCATGCTCGGCCCGAACCTCATGCACTGGCGCACCTGGGCGCAGTGGAGCGGGCACTCGGTGCCTGCATCGCTGTGCTGCGCCAGGCCGCCAGCGCCGCCGACCTGCAGCCGGACGGCCATTTCGAGCATTCGGCGCGACTGTGCCGCGCGGTGGCTGAACACACCGCCGACACCGTCATCAGCCATGTCGGCCGGGCCTTGGGCGCCGGCCCGTACTGCAAGGATCCCCATTTTGCCCGGCTGATCGCCGATCTGCCGGTGTACCTGCGACAGAGCCATGCCGAGCGCGATCTCGCCGCGCTGGGGCAATTGCTCGGCGCCCCCACGACGCGGACCTGGAGTTTATGAAAGACAACCCTATCGTAGGCCAGGGCACGCCCCTGCAGGCCTGGCGCGGCTCGCGACACCTGGCCGAACTGCCGTTGATCGACGCGCAGACATTGGTACCGGTCGGCTCGCGGGCCGTCATCATTGCCCCGCATCCAGACGACGAGGTGCTTGGCTGCGGTGGGCTGCTGCAATTGCTGGCAGGCCTGGACCGGCAGATCCTGATCATCTCCGTCACCGACGGCAGCGCGAGCCATCCAGGCTCGCAGACCTGGCCGGCCGAACGCCTCAGTGCCGTGCGCCCGCAAGAGAGCGCCGAGGCGCTGCACCGACTGGGCCTGCCGCTGCACAGCCTGCAGTGGATTCGAGGGGGCTTTGCCGACAGCGGAGTGGCCCGCGACGAACAGCGGCTGACCCAGTTCATCCAGCGCTACCTGAAACCCACCGATGTGGTGTTCAGCACCTGGTGCAACGATGGCCACACCGACCATGAGGCCGTGGGCCGCGCAGGTGCAACGGCCGCTGCGGCTGCCGGCGCGGTCCATCACGAATTGCCGATCTGGACGTGGCACTGGGCACAGCCCGAAGACGATCGGATACCGTGGGCGCGCGCGCGCAAGCTACCGCTGGACAAGGTCATGGTGGCACGCAAGAGCCATGCGGTGCATGCCTTCGCCAGCCAGCTGGAAGGCGATCCGCAGATAGGCCTGGCGGCTGTGCTTCCACCCTATGTGCTGGAGCGGCTGCTGCAGCCGTTCGAGGTGGTTTTTCTATGAGCGGACAAAGCGTCGACAACCAGTACTTCGACAAACTCTACGAGGGTAACGACGACCCCTGGGCCATGCGTCATCGCTGGTACGAACGGCGCAAGCGAGCATTGCTGCTCGCCTGCCTGCCACAGGAGCGCTATGGCGCGATCTTCGAGCCCGGCTGTGCCAACGGCGAGACCAGCCTGGCGCTGGCCACACGCTGCGACTCCCTGCTCAGTTGCGACATGAACACCCGCGCGGTGGGCCTGACCCAAGCGCGCCTGCATGACATTGCCCACGCCCAGGCGCGACAGGCGGCCCTGCCCGCCGATTGGCCCAGCGAACGCTTCGACCTCATCGTGCTCAACGAGCTGGGTTACTACCTGAGTCGCGCCGACCTGAGCCAGGTCATCGAGAAGGCTCGTGGTTGCCTGAATCCCGCTGGCCAGGTGGTTGCCTGCCATTGGCTGGCGAGCATAGAAGGGGCGCCGCAGACGGCCATCCAGGTACACGAACAGTTGCACGCGGAACTGGGCATGCACCGGTTGGTGGAACACAGGGAGGGTGATTTTCTGCTCGAACTGTGGGGCTGCGAGCCGACGACCGTTGCCCAGCACGAGGGATTGCGCTGACCCTTGGAATACGCAGACTTGATACTCAGTCGAAAAAAAAGGGGCTCCGTGAAGGAGCCCCTTTTCATTGCCGTCAGCCCTGGATATCGGCCCGCGTAGGACGCAGGATCAACACACCCAGCGGTGGCAGGTTGAGGCTGATGGCGTGAGGCTGGCCGTGGCTGCCCTCCTCTTCGGCGAACACCTTGCCGCCGTTGCCGTGGTTGGAGCCAGCGTACTGCTCGGCATCGCTGTTGAGCAGCTCTTCCCACTCGCCACCGAACGGCACGCCTACACGGTAGGCCTCGCGCGGAACCGGCGTGAAGTTGGCAACCACCAGCACCGGCTCGCCGTCGGAACTCCAGCGCAGCCAGGCGAAGACGCTGTTGGTGGCGTCATCACCGATCAACCACTGGAAGCCTTCGGGCTGGCAGTCCAGCTGGTGCAGCGCCGGTACGTCACGGTACAGCCGGTTGAGGTCGGCAACCAGCTGCTGAACACCCTTGTGTTCAGAGTACTCGGTGAGGTACCAGTCCAGCTGATGATCGTGGTTCCACTCCCGCCACTGGCCGAACTCGCAACCCATGAACAACAGCTTCTTGCCCGGATGAGTCCACATGAAGCTCAGGTAGGCACGCAGGTTGGCAAACTTCCGCCAGCGGTCACCGGGCATCTTGTCGATCAGCGAGTGCTTGCCATGCACGACCTCATCGTGGGAAATCGGCAGCACGAAATGTTCTGAATAGGCATACACCAGACCGAAACTGAGCTGCGCGTGGTGATGCGGCCTGTGAATCGGATCGTTCTGGACGTAGCTGAGCGTGTCGTGCATCCAGCCCATGTTCCACTTGTAGTCGAAGCCCAGGCCGCCTTCCTGGGTGGGCTGAGTCACGCCCGGCCATGCCGTGGACTCTTCGGCTATCACCATGGCCCCCGGTGCTTCCTGTTTCACCACGTCATTGAGGTGGCGCAGGAAGGCGATGGTTTCCAGATTCTCGCGTCCGCCATATTCGTTTGGAATCCACTCGCCGGCTTTGCGCGAATAATCGCGGTACAGCATCGACGCCACGGCATCGACGCGCAGGCCGTCGATGTGGAAGTGCTTGAGCCAGTGCACGGCCGAAGCGATCATGAAACCGTGGACCTCGGTGCGGCCGAGGTTGTAGATCAACGTGTTCCAGTCTTGATGGAAGCCTTCCAGCGGGTTGTCGTATTCATACAGCGCGGTACCGTCGAAGCGCGCCAGGCCGTGCTCGTCGGTGGGGAAATGCGCTGGGACCCAGTCCAGGATCACGCCGATTTCGGCTTTGTGGCAGGCATTGACGAACGCTGCGAAGTCTTCGGGCGTGCCGTAGCGTGCCGACGGCGCGAACTGCGACAGCGGCTGGTAACCCCACGAGCCACCGAATGGGTGTTCCATGATCGGCAGCAGTTCGATGTGGGTGAAGCCCATTTTCTGCACGTACGGAATCAGGCGTTCAGCCAGCTCGTGCCAGTTGTAGGGGCGAACCACTTCACCGGCTTCGTCGAGCTCGCACATCCATGAACCGGCATGCAGTTCGTAGATCGACTGGGGCGCATTCAAGGCGTGGCGTTCGGCACGGATGTCCAGCCAGGCGTTGTCGTCCCAGGCGAACTGCATCGGCTTGGCCACCCGCGAGGCGGTGGACGGTGGCAATTCGGTACACAGGGCAATGGGGTCGGCCTTGAGCGGCAGAATGCCGTGCTGGCCAAGAATCTCGTATTTATACGGTTCGCCAGGCTGCAGGCCGGGGATGAACAACTCCCAGACGCCGGCCGGGAAGCGTTGGCGCATTGGATGACGACGGCCATCCCACACGTTGAAGTCACCGACCACCGACACGCGCTTGGCGTTCGGCGCCCAGACCGCGAAGCGCACGCCCTGCACGCCTTCGATTTCGATGAACTGGGCACCGAAGACGCTGCCCAGGTTGCGATGCTTGCCTTCTGCAAACAGGTAGATGTCCATGTCGCCGAGCAGGTTGCCATAGCTGTACGGATCTTCACTGACCTGCACGCCTCCGGCCCACTGTACGCGCAGCAGGTAGGGCTGGCTTTGCTCGATATGGCCGGTGAACAGCCCGGGCACGTCGCCCTGGTCGAGGTTCGTCAGTGGATGCCCGCCATCCTTGGCCAATACCTGCACGCTCAGGGCAGTCGGCAGGTAGGCACGGATGTAGCTGCCCGCCCCGCCGTCACTATGGGCACCCAGAACCGAGAACGGATCGGAATGGTCGGCACGGATCAGCGCCTCGATATCGGCTTTTGCCGGCAACGCGCCGGAATCGCGCTTGCCATGTTCGCTGTGCGCACTCATTGCTTATTCTCCCTCGTACTCAAGAGCCCGAACAGTCCGTGCAAAGGCACGGCCAACCAGCTCGGGCGATTCTCCGCTTCATAAGCGATCTCGTAGGCAGCCTTTTCCAGGCTGAACAAATCCAATGCGGCGCGGGCGCCGTCCGGGTCCTGCCATTGATGTGGCACGGCCGCGGTTGCCAGGTCGTAGGCGCCGATGAACGCGTGGCGGGCTTCCGCCAGATAACGCTTGGCCACGCGCTGGCGCGCAGATGCCGCTTCCTCGGATGCATCGGTGCTCTGCACATTGCGGATCGCCATCGCCGCAGCGTAGTCGAACGAACGCAGTACACCGCCCACATCCTTGTAAGGACTGTATTTGGCGCGGCGCTCTTCGAGTGGCCGCGCAGGCTCGCCCTCGAAGTCGATCAAATAGGCATCGCCCTGTACCACCAGCATCTGGCCCAGGTGCAGGTCACCATGGACGCGCATGATCAGGCCGCCAGTGGCCTGCTCGCTGAGGTGCTCGACCTGCGCGAGCAGCTCGTCGCGGCGGCCCAGCAGCTCGGTTACCAAAGCCTGATCCTGCTCGGCGAACTCGGCGTGGCGCTGTTCGAGCAAGCCCAGCGCCCGCTCGACCTGGGCGGCGATACTTTTCGCCCAGCCCTGGGCATCCTGCTGGGTGCTGACGCGGGCCAGGAAATCGGCCTGAGCACCGGACGCCGCCAGGGCCACGTGCATCTCGCCGAGACGCTGGCCGAGCATGCCGGCAAAGTCTGCCAGCTCACCCAAGGCGTCGTAGCGCTGGCCCTGTTCAGAATGGGCGAAGGCCATCTCGTCGCGAATGGCGCGCTCGAGGTTGTTCTGAGTCCATTCCCAGGCGTCGCCCTGATTGTTCAGGTAGCCCTGGGCGATCATCAGCAAATGCGGCGTGCCATTCGCATCCACGCGGCTGACGGAACCCATCAATGGCGAGATGTTGGCGTAGCCTGCGGCGGTGAGGTAGGCACCCATCTCCAGCTCCGGATGAATGCCGCCGCTGACACGGCGAATCATCTTCAGCACCAGGCTGCCGCCGACCACCACCGAACTGTTGGACTGCTCGGCGGACAGGTAGCGGATCACCGACGTCTTGTCCAGATTCAGCGCCGTGAGGTGCTCGGTGGCCAGGAAGCGGATCTCGCCTTCGCTAGTCGCCAGCGTCTTCTCGACCTGGAGGCCGTCGATCACCGAATGGATGAAGTTTTCCAGCACGAAGGCATCAGTGATCAAGCCCACTTCACGGCCGCGACGAACCCGCGACAGGGCCAGTTGCAAGGGCAGCGGCGAACCGCTGTGCTCCTCGGGAATGAAGCCGAACGGGAACTGGTAGCGGCTGGTCTGCCCTCCGGCTGTGACTTCCAGCTCGCTGAGCAGCACCGGGCTTTGCGCCGTGCCGAAGCGCACGCCGTAAGCGATGCGCAGATTGTCGATGGCAACGTCCTTGCCGCCGAACCAGCGCCGCTTGGGCAGGTACTGCAGCAAAGAGGTGTTTTCCAGAGTGCTGCGCGACGGCTCGTCGAGCAACTCCTCCATCCGTTGTTTCAAAACCAGGGTCTGGAAGTCAGGCATGCTTTGGGCCGGTTCGACGTGCCAACTCGGCATCTGGGTTTCGCTGGCCAGCAGGAACCAATAGAAGCCGTAGGGTGGCAAGGTCAGCAGAAAATTCAGCTGACCGATGGGTGGGAAGGCGCTGCCGCCGAGCATCTCTACCGGCACCATGCCGGCGTACGGGGACAGATCCAATTCAGCCGCTTGGGCGGCACGCGAGACGTTGGCTACGCACAACACGATCTCGGTCTTGCCATCGCTGCCGGTGTACTCACGCACGTACGCCAGAATGCGGCGGTTGGTCGGCGTGAGCATGGTCAGGGTGCCACGGCCGAACGCTTTCTGCTGGCGGCGCACGGCGAGCATGCGCCGGGTCCAGTTGAGCAGCGAGTGCGGATCGTTGGCCTGGGTTTCGACGTTGACCGACTGGTAGCCGTAGAGCGGGTCCATGATCGGCGGCAGTACCAGGCTGGCCGGGTCGGCGCGGGAAAAGCCGCCGTTGCGGTCGATCGACCACTGCATGGGCGTGCGCACACCGTCGCGGTCACCCAGGTAGATATTGTCGCCCATGCCGATTTCATCACCGTAATACAAGGTCGGTGTGCCGGGCATGGACAGCAGCAGACTGTTGAGCAGTTCGACCCGGCGGCGGTCACGTTCGAGCAGCGGCGCCAGCCGGCGACGGATGCCGAGGTTGATCCGCGCGCGGCTGTCGGCCGCGTAGTAGTTCCACAGGTAGTCGCGTTCACGATCAGTGACCATTTCCAGGGTCAGTTCATCGTGGTTGCGCAGAAAGATCGCCCACTGGCAGTTGGCTGGGATGGCAGGCGTCTGGCGCAGGATGTCGGTGACTGGAAAGCGGTCTTCCTGCGCCAGTGCCATGTACATGCGTGGCATCAACGGGAAATGGAACGCCATGTGGCATTCGTCGCCGTTGTCGCCGTGGGCATCGCCGAAGTACAGCTGGGTGTCCTCGGGCCATTGATTGGCCTCGGCCAGCAGCATGCGGTCCGGGTAGTTTGCGTCGATCTCGGCACGGATCTGCTTGAGCACCTGATGGGTTTCGGGCAGGTTCTCGTTGTTGGTACCGTCGCGCTCGATCAAATACGGGATAGCATCCAGGCGCAGACCGTCAATGCCCATGTCCAGCCAATAGCGCATGACATCGATGACCGCTTTCATCACCTGCGGGTTGTCGAAATTCAAGTCCGGTTGGTGCGAATAGAAACGGTGCCAGAAGTATTGGCCTGCGACCGGGTCCCAGGTCCAGTTGGACTTCTCGGTGTCCAGAAAGATGATGCGTGTTCCGTCGTATTTCTCGTCGCTGTCGGACCACACATAGAAATCGCGGGCCTTGGAGCCCTTCTTGGCCTTGCGCGCGCGCTGAAACCAGGGGTGCTGATCGGAGGTGTGGTTGATGACCAGCTCGGTGATCACCCGCAGACCGCGCTTGTGGGCCTCGCTGATGAAGCGGCGAACATCGGCCAATGTGCCGTAGTCCGAATGCACCGCCTTGTACTCGGCGATGTCGTACCCATCGTCGCGGCGGGGGGACGGGTAGAACGGCAGCAGCCAGATGGTGTTGACGCCCAGATCGGCGATGTAATCGAGTTTGGCGATCAACCCCGGAAAGTCACCGATGCCGTCGTTGTCGGAGTCGAAGAACGACTTGACGTGGACCTGATAGATAACCGCATCCTTGTACCAGAGCGGATCATCGATGAACGCTTGCGACCGAGGCTTTTTCGCCATTGTGGATTCCCTGTAGTGAGCAGCCTCTGGAACGGCCGGACAACCTTTAGTGCCGCGTGAAACACGGTGTGGAGCGTATGACCGGGCGCTTGCCTACGGCTGTACGCGGGTGATCCTCCAGATGCCGAACGGTTGGTAGGCCGGGTCGATGCGCATGAACTGATTCTTCCCGTGCCACGTCCAGCGATGCCCGGTCATCAAGTCTTCGCCGTTGGTGGCCGCATCGTCGTCCAGGCCCAGCTCCCACAGCGGCAGCTCAAAATGGGCTTCCTGGACGTTGTGCGGATCCAGGCTCACTGCGACCAATACGTAGTTGCTGCGGTCAGCGGTACGCTTGCCGAAATACAGGACGTTGTCGTTGTAGCACTGAAAGAACTCGACGCCCAGATGAGTTTGCAGCGCCGGGTTCTGACGGCGAATCCGGTTGAGCTGGGCGATCTCGGCAATGATGTTGCCGGAGGCGGTGAAGTCGCGCGGACGGATCTCGTATTTCTCCGAGTCCAGGTACTCTTCCTTGCCAGGGATGGGCGCCGATTCACACAGTTCGAAGCCCGAATACATCCCCCACAGACCCGAGCCCATGGTGGCCAGCGCGGCGCGGATGAGGAAACCGGCACGGCCGCTGTCGTGCAGAAAGAACGGGTTGATGTCCGGCGTGTTGACGAAGAAGTTCGGTCGGTAGCAGTGCGCCCACGGTGCCTGATTGAGCTGGGTGAAATAGGTGGTCAGCTCGGGCTTGGTGTTGCGCCAGGTGAAGTAGGTGTAGCTCTGCGAATAGCCGACCTTGCCCAGGCGCGCCATCATGGCTGGCTTGGTGAACGCCTCGGCAAGGAACATCACGCTGGGGTCCTTGCTGCGGATATCGGCAATCAGCCATTGCCAGAACGGCAGCGGCTTGGTGTGCGGGTTGTCGACGCGGAAGATCTTCACACCTTCCTCGACCCAGCCCCACACCACGTCGCGCAGCTCGGTCCATAGGCCCGGCACTGCGTCGGCAGCGTAGAAATCGACGTTGACGATGTCCTGGTATTTCTTCGGCGGGTTTTCCGCATAGCGGATGGTGCCGTCCGGGCGCCAGCTGAACCAGCCTGGATGCTCTTTGAGCCACAGGTGATCCTGGGAACACTGGATGGCGAAGTCCAGAGCGATCTCCAGGCCGTGCTCGGCCGCGGCGGCAACCAGCCTGCGGAAGTCTTCACGTGTGCCCAACTGCGGATGAATGGCCTCGTGGCCACCCTCGGCGCTGCCGATGGCGTAGGGGCTGCCGGGATCGTCCGGGCCGGCCGTCAGGGAGTTGTTCGGACCCTTGCGGTGAGCGCGTCCGATCGGATGGATCGGCGGGAAGTACAGCACGTCGAAGTTCATGTCGCGAATCATCGGCAGACGGCTGTGCACGTCATTGAAGGTGCCGTGACGCGCCTTGTCATCGGTAATGGAGCGCGGGAACAACTCGTACCAGCTGGCGAACTGCGCCAGTTCGCGCTCCACATCCAGCGCATATTCGATGCTGGAGCAGAGGAACGCACGCGGATCCGCCAGGGACATCAGGGCCTGGGTGTCACGTTGCAGCAGCAGCGCTACCTTGGCGTCCTGATCGAGCCCCTGCAATTCATCATGCAGCTGGCGCAACTGCCGCGCCAGGGTGTCCTGGCTGCGGGCAGCGGCCTGTTCGAGGTGCACGCGACCTTCTTCCAGCTCGAGGTCGATGGTGACGCCGGCGGCGTATTTCTTTTCCAGTTCGTAACGGTAGCTGGCGAACTGATCGATCCAGGCGTCGATGCAATAGGCGTGGGTGCCGACGCCGTCGACGACCAGCTCGGCTTCCCAGCTGTCGTTGCCCAATTCGCGCATGGCGGTGCTGTGCCACGTGTCGCTGCCCGCCTCGTGCCAGCGCAGAACCACGGCCAGCTTGTCGTGGCCGTCGGCGTAGACCTTGGTGCTCACGGTGACCGTCTGGCCGACGATGGCCTTGACGGCGAACTGCCCACCGTCAATGACTGGCTGTGTGTCTTCGATCACGATCCGAGGCAACAGCAACGCCTGGGACAGGCTCAGCACGTGGTCTGGCGTCTGTTCGTCGGTCGCGTTCTGGTCCGCTTGGAAAGTCTGATCAGCCGTCATCGAGCCTCGCTCCTGTGCGTCACCTGGACGCTGTTGTGCTTGTGCAAGCGGTGAAGTGAACCGGGTTTGTCTTTCGCTTAGGTTCGGAGCCGGGGTGGCAGGGAAAGTTCATATGCTTTTGCACCCAGCAACGCCCTTCGAGGGACCGAAATGATGGTAGCCGGTGTCTATCACAGGCATATGTCCATTACCCACCAGAGGCCGTCCCATGAACCTTCCCCTTCCGCCTGGAACACCGGATCCGAACATCGACCAACCGAACCTGCCGCCGCCGGTGCCGCAGGACGATCCGGACGGTGTGCCCGTGCAACCGACCGTGCCGCCGACCCCGGTCGGCGACCCTCCCATCGACCCAGCCCCGATCCAGGCCTGAACCTGCAAGAGGTCACCGGCAGGCCATGTGCGCATGGCCTGCCGGCTGGGCGTGAGGCTGTGGCATAGTGCGGCCCTCGCCCATGGACCCAGGCCGGTCATGAAACGCTACGAGCAGTTTGCCCACCACATCGCCGAGCTGATTCGGACCGGCGTACTGAAGCCGGACGAGCGCGTGCCCTCCGTGCGGCATGCCAGCCAGACTCAGGGCGTCAGCCCTTCCACGGTGTTCCAGGCCTATTACCTGCTCGAGCGCCGCGGGATGATCCGCGCCCGGCCGCGTTCCGGGTATTTCGTCAATGCCCTGGCCGAACGGTCACTCGAGGAACCTACGGCGACACCGCAGGCGCTGGCTGAATCGACCGATGTCGACGTCAGTGAACTGGTGTTTTCCATCCTCGATTCGATCAAGGACCCCAACACCGTGCCATTGGGCTCCGCCTTTCCCAGCCCTGACCTGTTCCCCCTGCCGCGCCTGGCGCGCTCGCTGGCCAGTACCAGCCGAGCCATGCACCCGCGCGAAACGGTCACCGATCTGTCGCCGGGCAGCCCCGAGCTGCGCCGGCAGATCGCCTTGCGTTACAACATCGCCGGAATCAACCTCCCGGTCGACGAACTGCTGATCACCAACGGTGCACTGGAAGCCCTGAACCTGTGCCTGCAGGCGGTGACCGAGCCGGGCGACATGGTGGCCATCGAGGCACCGGCGTTCTACGCCTGCCTGCAGGTGTTGGAGCGGCTCAAGCTCAAGGCAGTGGAGATTCCCACCCATCCGCGCGACGGGTTGGACGTGGATGCCTTGGCCAACGCGCTGCAGCGCCTGCCGATCAAGGCGTGCTGGTGCATGCCGACGTTCCAGAATCCGATCGGTGCGAGCATGCCGGAGGCGCGCAAGCGCCAATTGGTGGCGCTGCTGCATGAACACCAAGTGCCTTTGATCGAAGACGACGTGTACGCCGAGTTGTACTTCGGCCAGCACGCGCCGCGCCCGGCCAAGGCTTATGACAGCGAAGGCTGGGTGTTGCATTGTGGATCGTTCGCCAAGAGCCTGGCACCGGGATACAGAATCGGCTGGGTCGCCGCCGGACGCTTTGCGCAGAAGGTCGAACGCTTGAAGATCATGACTTCGATCTGCGCTTCGGTGCCGGGTCAGGCGGCGATTGCCGACTACCTTCAGCACGGCGGCTATGATCGACACCTGCATCGGCTGCGCGACGCCCTGCAGGGTCAGCAGCACGCAATGATGGCGGCCATCGCCCGCTATTTTCCCGAGGACACGCGGGTGAGTCGTCCCGAAGGTGGGTATTTCCTGTGGCTCGAGTTGCCGGCGAAGGTGGATTCGCTGCAGTTGTTTCGTCTGGCGCTGGCGCAGGGCATCAGCATCGCGCCGGGACCGATCTTTTCCGCCAGCGGCCGGTTTGCCAACTGCATTCGTTTGAATTACGGCACACCGATGGGCAAGGCCCAGCTGGCGGCGATGCAGACGCTGGGCAATCTGGTCCGCGAGTTGGCCTGAGCCGCA
Source organism: Pseudomonas sp. CFBP 8770 (assembly GCF_014841705.1). Taxonomy (NCBI): domain Bacteria; kingdom Pseudomonadati; phylum Pseudomonadota; class Gammaproteobacteria; order Pseudomonadales; family Pseudomonadaceae; genus Pseudomonas; species Pseudomonas sp. CFBP 8770. The sequence continues at coordinate 315,069 of NZ_JACYUL010000005.1, read as the reverse complement.
CGCGCAACCAGCGGCAGCGCATGACACACCGTGCATTGACAGATGTACCGCGGTGCCTTCTTCGCGGCCACTGACCGCTCCCACGGGGGATTTTGGGGTCTCGGCCTGACAGACGTACTGCGGCGGTCTCTTCGCGGTCAATGACCGCTCATACGGGGGATTTGGGGTCTCGGCCTGACAGACGTACTGCGGCGCTCTCTTCGCGGCCAATGACCGCTCCCACGGGGGATTTGGGGTCTTGGCCGACCGGGGGATGCGCTGGAACCCGGATCCTGTAGCAGCGGCGCAAGCCGCGTCCGGGAGCGCTGCACATCGGGCTGAATCAAAACCAAATGTGTGCGATCAGCGGCTACAATAGCAAGCAAGCTAGGCACCGATCGCGGCCGCGAGTGACCCGTTTCATGCACCGCTGCAAGGCTCTATTCCGGCACTGTCGGTTGAAACCCGACCGCACTTGGGGCAGTCTTGCACGCAGCCTGGGCGACGGACCTCCTCAACCCCGGCATGCGGCTGTATTGACACCTCTTCGGCACCACTGCTAAACATTAACTACCCAGTTAGTTTTGCCCCACTCCAGCCCATGCAATCCTGCCTGCGCAAGGGTGGAAACGAAGCCAACGGTTCCAATGCTTCATAATAAAAACAACGGAGACACAGCATGGCGCATGCTCAGTCAGAATCGCACGGCTCGCAGCAAACCAAGAAGGCCACCGCCAGCGGTTGGGTCGGTTCCGCTCTGGAATACTACGACTTCTTCATCTATGCCCAAGCCGCGGCGTTGATCTTTCCGCAGATATTCTTCCCCAATACCGACCCCAAGGTCGCCATCGTCGCCTCCCTGGCTACCTACGGCGTAGGCTACGTTGCACGCCCCATCGGCGCGTTCTTTCTCGGTCACTGGGGCGATACCCGCGGCCGCAAGAACGTGTTGCTGTTGTGCATGTTCCTGATGGGCTTCGCCACCATGGCCGTCGGCCTGCTGCCGACCTATAGCCAGGTCGGCCTCTGGGCACCGGCCATGCTGGTGGTACTGCGCTTGATCCAGGGCTTCGCGGTCGCGGGGGAGATATCCGGAGCCAGTTCCATGGTCCTGGAACACGCGCCGTTCGGACGGCGAGGTTTCTACGCCAGTTTCACCTTGCAGGGCGTGCAGGCCGGGCAAATCTTCGCCGCAGCGATTTTCCTGCCGCTGGCCTATTTCATGCCCGACGAAGCGTTCAACTCGTGGGGCTGGCGTATTCCGTTCCTGCTCAGTGCCGTGGTGCTGATCGCCGGCTACATCATTCGCCGCGAGGTCAATGAAACCCCGGCCTTCGAAACTCAGGAAGCGCGCGCCACCATCACCAAGTCGCCGGTCCTGGAGGCTTTCAAGCACAGCTGGCGGAACATGGGTCTGGTCATGTGCATGGCGCTGATGAACGTGATCCCCGTGGTCGCGACCATCTTCGGCGCCGCTTACGCGGTGCAACCGGCCTACGGCATCGGTTTCGCCAAAAGCGTGTACCTGTGGATCCCGGTCATCGGCAACATCGTGGCGGTATGCGTGATCCCGTTCGTGGGCAATCTGTCGGACCGGATCGGTCGCCGTCCGCTGATCATCGGTGGCGCACTGAGCTCGGGCATCCTGTCATTCTTCTACCTGTATGCGATCAGCGTGCATAACGTACCGCTGGCCATCGGCATGTCGATCCTGATGTGGGGCGTGTTCTACCAGGGCTACAACGCGGTATTTCCAAGTTTCTACCCTGAGCTTTTCGAAACCCGCTACCGCGTCTCGGCCATGGCCATTTCGCAGAATGTCGGCACGCTGATCACCGCTATGCTTCCGGTGCTGTTCGCCGCGATGGCCCCACCGGGCTCCGCCAACATCCCCATGGTAGTCGGTTCACTGGCCTTGGGTGTGTGCTGCATCGCAGCGTTGGCAGCGTTCTGTGCCAAGGAGACCTATCGCATCCCGTTGAACGAGTTGGGCAAGCCAGGCGCTGCTGCAGTGGACTCGCAGGCGTATGAGCGCAGTCGCCAGGAGGCTTTCAGTTCGGTGCGCTGATCTACCCCCGCATGACCCGAAGGCCCCTGCACGTGCAGGGGCCTTTTTCGTTTCAACCGCCTGGATTGGTGTATTGCGCATACACCGCAAACACACCCAGCATTACCCACAGCACGCTGAACAGAAACGGCGATCTCATCGAAAACAGCAGCGCCCCACGCCAGCGCTTCTCGTTCGACTCGCGCTCGCTGAACAACGGCGACTCATCATAGGCCGCGCCCATTGCCGGCTCGCTGTCCAACAGTTGGCTCTGCTTGAAATGCCAGTGGTCGATGATGTCGTAGGCCGAGCGGATGCCCGGCCAGGCATGCAGCGAACTGACCAGGCCAAACAGCGCCAGCAGCGGCGGCACCACGAGGGTGAATAACTTGCCCCATTCCGGGTTGAGGTTGGCCATGGACGAGGCATAGGCAATGACCAGGAACGACTGTGCGGACAGATAGGCGTCGGTGCGGTTGGAAAGAATGGATGTTTCGTACTGGATCTCCTTGCGGTAGAAGTCCAGGCGGTCCTTGGGGCTGCCGAACATCAGCACATCGGCTGCCGCGTCGGCTCTGGCAGGCGTCTGAGTGTCATCGACGATGATCTGCGACATGGCTGCATTCCTTTTGCGGTAAGGCTCATCGGAAAGCCTGCGGCGTAATTGGTTCAGCGCAGTCGATAGGCGGATGCTGTGGACGGCGAGGCAGGCGGAATGTGAAATATCCTCTTACACCTTTTTGCAACTTGTCAGGTCATATGACATCCTAACTCATGATTGAATGACCCCCTGATCCATCCACAAAAACAACAAAGGGAATTCACCCAATGACGAGTACCCACTCGATCGAAAAAAAGGCGGCCGCCCCCACGACCCGCATGGGACGCCTCGCCAAGATCATCGGACCGGGCATCATTGCCGTGCTGTCATGGCTGGGCGCCGGTGACCTGATCACCTCCTCCGTGGCAGGCGCCAACTACGGCTATGCCATGATGTGGGTGCTGGCGGTGTCGCTGCTGCTCAGATTCCTGATCGTCAACATCATTGCCCGCTTCCAGCTGTGCAACAACCAGGGCATGACCATCCTGCAGGGTTATGCACAACTGCACCCGTTCTTTGCCTGGTTCATGCTGGGCTACGCATTGATCATGGGCCACTTGACCAACGCCTACATGATCAAGGGCGCCGGCGAAGCATTGGCTACCCTGCTCCACATCAATCAGCCACTGCTGGCGTCCTTTGCCGTGGTACTGGGTGTGTGGCTGCTGGTGGGGCGCAACATCTATTCGCTCATCGAAGGCGTCATGAAAGGTCTGCTGGCCCTGATGACCCTGGCGTTCATGGCGCTGGCGATCATGTCCAAACCGGACGTGGGCGGCATCCTGGCCGGGACTATCGGCTTCAGCATTCCACCTGATGAAGGCGTGCATGGCGCGCTGCTGGTCGCGGTATCGGTCATCGGTGCGGTTGCCGGCTCCATCGCCAACTTCGTGCATCCCTACGTGATGCGGCAGAAAGGCTGGGTCGGCCCTGAGCACAAGCGCATCCAGCGTAACGACCTGCTGTTCGCGGTGTTCGTCGGCATCATCATCAACCTGGCCATCTGGGTGGTGGGCGCCGAAATCCTGCGTCCCAACGGTATCGAAGTGAAAACCCTGGACGACCTGGGTTCAGCGCTGCAGATGTTCTTCGGCACCGGCGGCTGGTTGATCTTCTTCGTCGGCGTGTTCGCCACACTGTTCGCCAGCATCGCCGGCAAGACCACTGCTTTCCCGATGCTGATCACCGATGCCTTCCAGCACATCCGTCCCGAGCGTCGCGAGAAGTACGGCAAGGAATTCCACCATGACCCGATGCACAAATGGTTCATGCTGTTCATTCTGGTCACGCCACTGGTGTGGTCGCTGCCAGGCATGCCCGACTTCGTGACCCTGACCATCGGCGTGAACGCGCTGAACATCATTGGTTTGCCGGTGATTTCCCTTGGCCTGCTGATCATGTCCAACCAGAAGAAGCTGCTCGGCAAATACCGCAACAACTGGTTCGAAAACATCGCGCTGGGCTTCGCCACCATCCTGGCCGTATGGGTCGCGTTCCAACTGGGCATGCAATTGCTGGCCTGATAGCCCCTCCCCCTGTGGGCGGCCGCCGGCCGCCCCCCACGTCCCGTACATTCCCTGTGGGAGCGGTCAATGGCCGCTCCCACTTTTTGTCCATGACATGTGAGAGCGGCACTGGTGGGAGCGGTACTTGTGGGAGCGGTCAGTGGCCGCGAAACAGTCACCGCAGTGCATCAGACACCCCACGTCGTCCTTTTCGCGGCCAATGACCGCTCCTACAAGGCTTCCAAAGTGTGCCGTTCGTCGGCATGCGGGCACCTATAACCGTACCTCATAGCCCAATGCATGAAGCATTCACGAACAAGGAGAGCTCCATGAAAAGCCAGAAATACATCACCACAGCATTGCTCGCAGGCCTATTGGCGGCTGCAGCCCTACCGGCCATGGCCGACAACAGCACCGGGCCGACCAACCCAGCCGCCAAGGGCACAGTGCCTTCAGCGGTAGGTGTGCCTACCGGTACCGGTACCAACATGCCCAATGGCAACACCGACGGGTCGGCCGCCCCGCGTGACGGCACCAGTACCCAGATCAAGCCGCAGAACACCGGCAACCCTGAAGGCAGCTCCATGGGCGGTGCAGTGACCAAGCCTGAGTCCGGTGCAATGGACAATGGTGACGGTACCGGTTCCGAAGGCGGCAAGCGCTGATCGGCCACGCATCCAGTCACAGCGGGAGAACACCATGAGCGAACACACACCTGCACCGAACCCGGTCGAGCGTGATACGGACAAATCACAGAGCAGCTTGCCCAACGATCCAGCGCTCGATCCCAAGCCTGACGAATCCGGGGATCCCACCACCCCGGAGGGGAATCGCTTCAGTCCCGATTTCAAATCGGAGCCCGAAGTCGATCCTGGTAGCGTGGGCACTGAAGAAACCGACGCCGACATCGACACTGCAGGCGGCTGATCAGCGCTTCCACGCCGCCTGAGGGTTCGCTCAGCGGCTGATGCGACTGCGCTCGTTGCGCACGTCGAAGATCAGCTGCCGAGCGACCTCCGAACTGATCAAGCCCTGCTCCCTGAACCCCTCGACCTTGCCTATGATCTGCACTGCTGCCTGATCCAGGTCCCTGGATGCTGCGGTATGCAGGTTGCGTATTTCCTGGAAAATGATCCGACTGACCTGTTCACCCTGGTCCGGACCCCTGCCCGCGCCGTTATCAAGCATTTCAAGATCTCCCTTCATCGGTTCACGATGGGTGGGCATCCAGCCCATATCCCATTCAACCTAGATGTGTACCCCGAGCGCTGGCTATTTCGCAATAGCCACCATGCAATCAATCGCTCGGCGGGAGCATATTCCCGATCAACGTAGTGCGCGGATCGGGCTGGGGTCAGGGTGCAACGGGAGGCACGTAGGCCAGTGTCGTTCCCAACGCCCAGAGCAGGAACAGCACCAGCGGCGCGTGCACCAGCAATTGCACGAACGAGAAGCCGATCAGATCCCGAGCCTTCAGGCCCAGCACGCCGAGCAGAGGCAGCATGTAGAACGGGTTGATCAAGTTCGGCAAGGCCTCGGCAGCGTTGTAGATCTGTACGGCCCAACCCAGATGGTATTGCAGCTCGTTGGCCACCTGCATGACATAGGGCGCTTCGATGATCCACTTGCCACCGCCCGACGGAATGAAAAATCCGAGCACTGCCGAATAGACTCCCATCAACAATGCATAGGTATCGTGCGAGGCGATCTGTACGAAGAAGGTGGAGATGTGGTGGGCCAGGGTCTGCGCATCGCCACCCTTGACCGTGGTCATGATGGCGGCGATCGAGCCGTACAGGGGAAACTGGATCAGCACGCCTGTCGTGGTCGGCACAGCCCGCGCCACGGCGTCGAGGAAGCTGCGCGGTCGCCAGTGCAGCAGCAGGCCCAGCATGATGAACAGGAAGTTATAGGTATTGAGCCCGGAGATGGCGGTGATCGCCGGTTTGGTAGAGAACTCGTGGAACAGCCACCCCGCAGCCAGCAACACCAGAAAGATGGTGATCAGCGGGCTGTATTCCAGCCACTCGCCAGGCCGGCTGCGCTTGTTCAGTGGCGGCAGACTGAAGGCCGGGTCGATGCCGCAGGCCTGGGCGTCCCGGGCAGAGTTGGGGCCCGGCGCCGTGGCGTAGGCCACCACCAGCGAGACCAGCACCAACGCCAGCAGCAGTACCCCCGACTGCCACAGAAAGATCGTCTGGGTGAAGGGAATCACGCCCGTGATCGACAGGATCGATGGTGGCAGGCTGGCAGGGTTGGCCTGCAACTGCGCCGCCGACGACGACAGCCCGAGCGCCCATACCGCGCCCAACCCCAGATAGGCCGCAGCACCGGCTGCACGGTAGTCCATGCGCAGGTCGGTCCGTCGTGCCAATGCCCGCACCAGCAGCCCGCCGAATACCAGCGACAGCCCCCAGTTGAGCAACGAAGCGACCATCGATATCAACGCCACCCAGGCCACGGCCGAGCGACCATTGCGCGGAATGCGCGCGAGGCGATCGATCAGCTTGACCGCAGGTGGCGAACTTGCGACCACGTAGCCGCCGATCACCACGAAAGCCATCTGCATGGTGAACGGAATCAAGCTCCAGAATCCGTCGCCAAAGGCCGTCGCGGTCGCGGTCGGAGTGCCGCCAATGGCCAGCGCCCCCAGTGCCACCAGCAATACCGCGACGGCGGCGAACACGTAGGAGTCAGGGAACCAGCGCTCGGCCCAGCTCGAACAGCGCAGGGCGAAGCGAGCGTAGCGGCTCTCTTCAAGTTGTGCAGACATGGTCGTGTTTCCCTTGTTCTTATAAGTATGAGATCGGCTATGGATGGTGCAGCAGGTGCTCAGAAGCTCATTTCAACGACGTCATCGGCAATGATCAGCTTGCCGGCCGTCTTCGCCTTGATTTCATCGATACTGACGCCAGGGGCACGCTCCTTGAGAATGAACGCGCCGTCTTCGATCTCCAGGTAAGCCAGGTCGGTGAGCACCTTGCGAATGCACCCGGCACCGGTCAGCGGCAGCGTGCACAGGGGCAGCAACTTCGACTCGCCATCCTTGGAAGCATGGGTCATGGTGACGATGATGTTCTCTGCGCCGGCCACCAGGTCCATCGCCCCGCCCATGCCCTTGACCAGCTTGCCGGGGATCATCCACGAGGCAATGTTGCCCTGCACGTCCACCTCGAACGCACCCAGTACGGTGAGGTCGACATGGCCGCCGCGGATCATTGCGAACGACTGCGCCGAGTCGAAGATGGACGCGCCTGCACGGGCCGTCACGGTCTGTTTGCCGGCATTGATCATGTCAGCGTCGACAGTGGCCTCGGTGGGGAATTCGCCCATGCCCAGCAGACCGTTTTCCGACTGCAGCATGACGTCGATGCCGGCCGGCACGTAGTTGGCCACCAGGGTAGGTATGCCGATCCCCAGGTTCACGTAGAAACCGTCTTGCAGTTCGCGCGCCACGCGCTGGGCCATCTGTTCGCGGGTAAGTGCCATTTGGGAAACCTCATGTGAAACAGAGCAGATGGGAAGACTCAGGCCTTGAGCGTACGTTTTTCGATACGCTTCTCGAAGGTGCCCTGAATCACCCGGTCGACGTAGATGCCGGGCGTGTGGATGTGCTCGGGCAAGAGCACGCCGGGTTCGACGATTTCCTCGACCTCGACCACGGTGATGCGCCCGGCGCTCGCCGCCAACGGGTTGAAATTCTGTGCAGTATGGCGATAGATGACGTTGCCGAAATGGTCGGCCTTCCAGCCCTTGACGATGGCGAAGTCACCGGTGATGGCCTGCTCCAGAATGTACTGGCGGCCATTGAATTCACGCACTTCCTTGCCTTGCGCAATCGGCGTGCCGTAGCCGGTGGCGGTGAAGAACGCGGGGATGCCGGCGCCGCCGGCGCGCATCTTTTCCGCCAGGGTGCCTTGAGGGGTCAGTTCGACTTCCAGTTCGCCATCGAGCAACTGCCGCTCGAACAAAGCGTTTTCGCCGACATAGGAGGCGATCATCTTGCGGATCTGCCGGTCTTCGAGCAGCACGCCCAAGCCAAAACCATCAACCCCGCAGTTGTTCGACACCACCGTGAGCTCACGCACGCCCAGCCGCTTGATTTCGGCAATGAGGTTTTCCGGAATGCCGCACAGGCCGAACCCGCCGGCCAGTACGGTCATGCCATCGCGCAGGCCTTCGAGTGCCTGGGCATAGGTTGCCACTCGTTTATCGAGTCCAGCCATGATTGTTCGCCTTGTTTTGTTTGTTATGGCGCCGTCACTTCGGCAACGGCAAGCGTGACGGTATCTTCTCCCCACGGTGGTAATTTGTTAATTTTGTTTTTCTTGGGGATTGATTGGTTTTGCAAATAAATGAACGTCAAACAATTGCGCGCCTTTCTCGCTGTGGCCCAAGCGCTGAGCTTCGCCCAGGCCGGCGAAAAACTGCACCTTTCGCAACCCGCCTTGAGCCTGACCATCAAGGGCCTGGAAGAAGACCTGGGCGGCGCGCTGCTGATCCGCACTACGCGCAGCGTCAGCCTGACGCCAGAGGGTGAGGTGCTGGTGCCACTGGCGCGCCGCTTGCTGGCGGATTGGGACAATACCGAAGAGCTGCTGCGCCAGCACTTCACCCTGCAGTTGGGCAAAGTGTCCATCGCGGCCATGCCGTCATTCGCCGGCAACTTGCTGCCGGCGGCGCTGCGCATCTTTCGTGACCGTTACCCACGGGTCAATGTCGCGGTGCATGATGTGATCAACGAGCACGTGGTGGAGATGGTCCGCCATCGCAGGGTCGAGCTGGGCATAGGCTTCGAGCCGGAAAGCACCTCGTCCCTGGTGTTCACGCCCTTCTATACCGATCGGTTCGTGGCGGTGGTAGCAGCCGATTCGCCGCTGGCCGAGCAGGCGATGCTCACCTGGGAGACCCTGCTCGCCCACGATTTCATTGCCCTGCAGCGCCCTTCTGCGGTTCGCCTGCTGCTGGAAAGCGCTATCAGCGAGCAGCACGGCAAGCTTGCGGTGGCATTCGAGAGCCATCAGTTGAGCACCATCGGCCGCATGGTTGCCCACGGCCTGGGGGTGAGCGCGGTGCCGGCATTGTGCATCGAACAGATGCACGAGCTGGGCGCACGCTGCGTGCCGTTGGAGTCACCGCGCATCGAACGCCGTATCGGCCTGATGCGCCTGCCCGATCACAAGCTGTCGGCCGCCGCGCACGCGTTGATGGAGGTACTGCTGGAACACACTGCCCCGCGCCGGCTGGGTTGAACCGCAGCTTCATCGCACTGCCCAACCCTGCAGCGATGGCGCGTTTACCATGTTATCAACCACGGAGCATTGCGATGAACAGCATCAGCCTGGCCGGCAGGCCGGTCGCGAGAATCGGCCAGGGGACTTGGCGAATGGGCGAGGATCCGGCCCGTGCACGGCAGGAAATCGCCGCGCTTCAGCAGGGTATCGACCTGGGCCTGACACTGCTCGACACCGCCGAAATGTACGGCGAAGGCGGCGCCGAGAAGATCGTCGGGCAAGCCATTCAGGGCCGTCGTGACGACGTCATGCTGGTCAGTAAGGTCTACCCGCACAACGCCAACAGCCAAGGCGTGATCAAGGCGTGCGAGCGCAGCCTGCAGCGCCTGAACACCGAGCACATCGACCTGTATCTGCTGCACTGGCGCGGCCAGTATCCCTTGAGCGAAACCGTAGAGGCTTTCGAGCGGCTGCAGGCCCAGGGCAAGATCGGCCGTTGGGGCGTGTCCAATTTCGATGTCGATGACATGACCGAACTGGACGACACACGCTGTGCGACCAACCAGGTGCTGTACAACCTGGAAGAGCGTGGCATCGAGTTCGACCTGTTGCCGTGGTGCGCGAAGCACGCGATGCCATTGATGGCTTATTGTCCGATTGCCCAGGGCGGTCGCCTGCTCGACCAACCCGCCTTGCGCCAGGTAGCCGAGCGTCATGGCATCACGCCGGCCCAGGCATGCCTGGCCTGGGTGGTGCGCCACAACAATGTGATCGCGATCCCCAAGGCTTCCACGCCCGAGCATGTAAGGCTGAATGCCGGGGCCTTGCAGGTGAAGCTCGACGAAGCGGATCTAGCCTCGCTGGATGCCGCCTACCCACCGCCCCTGCGCAAGCAGCGCCTCAACATGGTTTGAACGCAACCGTCTGAACCGGCAACACGGCGCAGACCGCTGACGGATCAATCGTCGAGCGGCTGCGGCGCCTTGCTCGGCTTGGCGACCTTGCCCGGTTTGCTGGCAGGTTCCTGGGCAGCAGGCGCCACGGCTGCGGGCGCACTGGCGTCCTTTTCCGTTGCTGGCAACTGGTCAATGGTGCTGAACAGCTGTGAGGGCTCGACGTAACCCGCCTGTTCGAGCTTCTTCTCGCCGTCCTTGCCCAACAGCACGAACTTCTGGCTGGACCCGGCACCCAGCTTCAAGTCGCGGATCAGCGACATGGTGGCTTGCGGGTCGAGATCCTTGCCGTCACGCTGGCCAATGGTATTGATCACCGTGTACAGGACCATGCCGCGCTGCTTGAAGCCGTCGCGGTTGGCAGGTTCTTCCAGCGCCTTGCGCAGCTTCAGCAGGTTGGGATCCACCGAGCTCGGAGCAATCACCACCAGCGGCCGGGCCCTCCCGCGGTCCTGGGCCAGGGGGCTGTCACCATCGGCGGCCAGCAAGGGCGCGGCGAACGCGAACAGGGTGGCGAGGGTCAGCGACCGGGTCATCATGCTGCATCTCCTTGACGTATCGATGGCCTCATCATTGCAGAGATTTCGCCTCGGTGCGACCCATGCCCAGCCGGCTGACCAGGCTGCTGCCGAACACGTTGATCAACAGCCCGACCATGACCAGCGCCCCGCCCCACCACTGCAATGCACCCAGGCGCTCGCCCAGGATCCAGGCCGAAGAACTCAAGCCCACCACCGGCACCAGCAACGAAAACGGCGCGACCTTGCCCGCCGGATAACGCGACAACAGCTTGCTCCACAGGCTGTAGCCGAGCACCGTAGCCACGGCTGCCAGATAGACCAGGCTACCGATGGATTTCCAGCCGATGCCCAACAGCGACTGCTGGATCAGTGCCGGACCTTCCAGCCACAGCGACAGGGCGAAGAACGGCAAAGGCGGAATCAGTGCGCCCCAGATCACCAGCGCGACCAGGTCGATGTTGCCGAAGCGGCGGGTGATGACATTGCCCATTGCCCACATAGACGCCGCGCACAGAGTCAGCAAGACCGCCATCAGCGGCGTGGCCTGATCGCTTTCCAGGCCGATCATCGCCAGACCTCCAGCCGCCACCAGCAAGCCCACCACGCTGGCGGCGCGCAGCCGCTCGCCGATGAACAGCGCAGCGAAGAACAAGGTGAAGAAGGCCTGCGATTGCAGCACCAGCGAGGCCAGGCCGGCGGGCATGCCATTGGCCATAGCCTCGAACAGAAACGCGAACTGGCCCAGGGAAATGGTCGCGCCATAGGCGATCAGCCAGCGCAGCGGCAGGTTCGGCCGGCGGATAAAGAACACCGCGGGAATCGCCACCAGGGTGAAGCGCAGGCCGCCCAGCAGCATCGGCGGCAAGCCATCGAGACCGTAGCGGATCACCACGAAATTCAAACCCCAGACAACGATCACGACCAGGGCCAACATCAGGTCTCTAGGTGCCACGGTACCTCCACAGGTTCAGGTCAGTCCGTACGGATAAGCCTGTCCATTCTTGCCCATCGCGGACCTTGGCGGGAACCTGTTTCAAAACTTTTCTGAAGCTGGCCGCCTCGCGAGTGTTCAGCAGCCCGTCACCCTTGAGCTAGAGTGTGAGCACAGTGCCCTCTGAGGAATCGAACGATGCGTGTGTTCTGGATAATGCTGGCCGCGGCAAGCCTGTCGGGTTGTACCTCGTTTCGCGCTGATTCGGAGCATTTGAAAGCCGTACCGGCCGAACGCCTGTCGGCCTGGCAACAGACCCTCTCGCCATCGAGCGAACTGGTGGTGGACCGAGACATCGGCATGCTGGGCGGCGGCTGCTACGTGGCGCTGCTGATCGACCGTGAACCCGCCGCGCTGCTGGCCGTGGGTGAAGTGGCGACCTTCCACCTGCCGCCGGGCGAACACATCGTTGGCATCACCACCGACAAACAGGGTGGCCTGCTGTGCAGCAAAGGCCGCCTGAATCGCGAACTGCGCCTGCAGGCCCAGCCCGGCGAGCGCCAGCACCTGCGTATCGTCAGCGAAGCCAAGAGCGGCTTCGGCATCGTGCTGGATCCGCGCTGAGTTCGGCGCGACCTTCTTGCCCAACCCTGCCTACGTCATCAGGAGTCGTCATGCCCAGCAACGAGAACAGCCGCAACGAGCACCACCAGCCTGTAGGTCATGCCGTCCCCGAGTGGAGCGCCCGCACGCGGCCGGCCCACGACATCATCGAGGGGCGCTATTGCCGGCTTGAACCCCTGAACGCTGCGGCCCACGCCGAAGACCTGTTCAGTGGCTATTGCCAACAGACCGATGGCAGCGACTGGACCTACCTGCCGGTCGGACCGTTTGCCGACCTGGACAGCTACCTCACGCATTTGCAGCACGCGGCAGCCAGCCACGATCCGCAACACTGGGCCGTGATCGACCTGCGCACCCAGCGCGCGGTGGGCACCCTGGCCTTGATGCGCATGGACCCGGCCAACGGCGTCATCGAGGTCGGCCATGTGACGTTCTCGCCGCTGATGAAACGCACACCGCTGTCGACCGAAGCGCAATACCTGTTGATGCGCCGGGTGTTCGACGAACTGGGTTACCGCCGCTACGAATGGAAGTGCGACGCCCTCAACGAGCCCTCGCGCAAGGCCGCAGCGCGGCTGGGCTTCAGCTTCGAGGGCATCTTCCGCCAGGCGCTGGTGTACAAGGGCCGCAACCGCGATACCGCCTGGTTTTCCATCATCGACAGCGAATGGCCGGCGCTGCGCGCAGCGTTCGAGCGGTGGCTGGCGGCGGATAACTTCGATGCTGCCGGCCAGCAGCTGACAGCGTTGAACGCCGGCCGCCAGCAACATTGAGAAACAAGGCTATTCTTGCGATTGGCGAAGCGATTCGCCTTTTTGCTCCCCATCCGCAGAAGAAGAGAGCCACCTCTTGAAACTCGAACCCTTGCCCAAGTCGCTGATCGCCCTTGCGTTCGCGCTGGTGCCCGCCTGTACATTCGCCGCCTCTCCCGCCCCCGTCGCTGCCGAGAACGGCATGGTGGTCACCGCGCAGCAACTGGCCACCCACATTGGCGTGGATGTGCTCAAGGACGGCGGCAATGCCGTCGATGCCGCCGTGGCCGTAGGCTATGCCCTGGCCGTGGTCTACCCGGCTGCGGGCAACATCGGCGGCGGCGGCTTCATGACCCTGCAGATGGCCGACGGCCGCAAGACCTTCCTCGACTTCCGCGAGAAGGCGCCACTGGCCGCCACCGCCGACATGTACCTGGACAAGGCCGGAAACGTCATCGAGGGCCTGAGCACCGACGGCCATTTATCGGTAGGCATACCCGGCACGGTGTCGGGCATGGAGCTGGCTTTGCAGAAGTACGGCACCTTCAAACGCGCCGATCTGCTGGCACCGGCCATCAAGCTGGCGGACGAAGGTTTCACCCTGGCCCAGGGCGATGTCGATCTGCTGGAAACCGCCACCGAGGACTTCCGCAAGGACAGCCAGGATTCGGCAAAGATCTTTCTCAAGCAGGGCCAGCCGTACAAGGCCGGCGAAAAGCTGGTGCAGAAAGACCTGGCGCGCACCCTGCGGGAGATCTCCGACAAGGGTAACGCCGGGTTCTACCAAGGCTGGGTGGCCAAGGCCATCGTCGATTCGAGTCAGGCAGGCAAAGGCATCATCACTCAGGCCGACCTCGACAAGTACAAGACCCGCGAACTGGACCCGATCGAGTGCGACTACCGCGGCTACCATGTGGTTTCCGCGCCACCGCCCAGCTCCGGCGGCGTGGTCATCTGCCAGATCATGAACATCCTCCAGGGCTATCCGATGGCCGAGTTGGGCTATGGCTCGGCGCAGGGCATGCACTATCAGATCGAAGCCATGCGCCACGCCTACGTGGACCGCAACAGCTACCTGGGCGACCCGGATTTCGTCAAGAACCCGATCGCGCACCTGCTCGACGCCAACTACGCGACCAAGCTGCGCGACAGCATCGCACCGAACAAGGCCGGCGTTTCCGCCGAGATCAAGCCGGGTGTGGCGCCTCATGAGGGCAGCAATACCACCCATTACTCCATTGTCGACAAATGGGGCAACGCGGTGTCGGTGACCTACACCCTCAACGGCTGGTTCGGCGCGCGAGTGATGGCCAGCGGTACCGGCATCCTGCTCAACGACGAAATGGACGACTTCACCTCCAAGGTCGGCGTGGCCAACATGTACGGGCTGGTCCAGGGCGAGGCCAACGCCATCGCGCCGTACAAGACGCCGCTGTCGTCCATGAGCCCGACCATCGTCACCAAGGACGGCAAGCCAGTCATGGTGCTCGGCACGCCCGGCGGCAGCAGGATCATCACTGCCACCCTGCTGACCATGCTCAACGTGATCGACTACGGCATGGACATCCAGCAGGCGGTCAATGCACCGCGCTTCCACCAGCAGTGGATGCCCGACGTCACCAACCTGGAAAACTTCGCCATCAGCCCCGACACACGCAAGATTCTCGAAAGCTGGGGGCACAAGTTCGGTGAGCCGCAGGATGCCAACCACTTGGCTGCGATCCTGGTAGGCGCGCCGGCCCTGGGCGCCAAACCGGTGGCCAACAACCGTTTCTACGGCGCCAACGATCCCCGCCGCAACACTGGTCTTGCCGCAGGCTACTGAGCCGGCAAACGCAAAGGCAGGCCTGCAATCGGGCCTGCCCGCCCGCCGCACCGAAGAAGAATCCGCCTGAACTTTCCATTTTCCTCCGCGCTCAGATTTCCTGATCGCCTGGCGTGCCAGGCACCCACTGAGCCGAGGAAGACCTTCATGAGTACCCAACTGCAAGGCAAGAAAGTCCTGTTCATCACTGCCAACACCGGCATCGAACGCGACGAACTGCTCAAGCCCCTCGAAGCGCTGCGCGAAGCAGGCGCTACCGTGACCCACGCTTCGAGCGAAGGCGGCACCGTGCAGACTTTCCAGCAGGACACCGAGAAAGACCGTACCGTTGAATCCGACGGCAAGATCCAGGGCCTGAACGCCAGCGACTTCGACGCCCTGGTGATTCCCGGCGGCACCGTGAATGCCGACACCCTGCGCCAGGACACCGATGCCCAGCAATTGGTCAAGGCATTCGCCGATGCCGGCAAGGTCGTGGCCGCCATCTGCCATGGTCCATGGCTGCTGATCAATGCCGGCGTGATCCCCGGCAAAACCCTGACCTCGTACCCCAGCGTCAGCCTCGACCTGACCAACGCCGGTGCTTCCGGCTGGGTCGATCAAGAGGTCAAGCAGTGCGGTGCCAACGGCTGGACCCTGATCACCTCGCGCAACCCGAAGGATATCCCGGCCTTCAATGACGCCATCATCAAAGCCCTCGGCACTGCCTGAGCCGCCTTTCAACCCACAGACCAGGGAGACCAGATGCCTTCTTTATTCGACCCGATCCAGGTTGGCGCGCAGAAGCTGCCCCATCGCATCCTGATGGCGCCGCTGACCCGCGGCCGTGCCACGCGCAACCATGTACCCACCGATCTGATGATCGAGTACTACACCCAGCGCGCGAGCGCCGGGCTGATCATCACCGAAGCCACCGGCATCACTCAGGAAGGCCTGGGCTGGCCCTACGCGCCCGGCATCTGGAGCGACGAGCAGGTCGAGGGCTGGAAGAAGATCACCGCTGCGGTGCATGAAGCCGGTGGCCGCATCGACCTGCAACTGTGGCACATGGGCCGCATCGTTCATCCCAGCTTCCTCGGCGGCGCGCAGCCGGTTTCCTCGTCGGCGACCACTGCGCCAGGTCAGACCCACACCTACGATGGCAAGCAGCCCTATACACAAGCGCGTCCGTTGGGGATCCACGAGATTCCACGCTTGCTGGACGATTACGAGCATGCCGCGAAAAATGCCATGCGCGCCGGTTTCGATGGCGTGCAGATCCACGCGGCCAACGGTTACCTGATCGATCAGTTCTTGCGCGACAACAGCAATTTCCGCGAGGACGCCTACGGCGGCTCGGTGGAAAACCGCATCCGCCTGTTGACCGAGGTCACACAGCGGGTTGTCGACACTATTGGTGCCGAGCGCACCGGCGTGCGTTTGTCGCCCAACGGTGATTCGCAGGGGGTCAACGACAGCGATCCGGAAACCTTGTTCTCGGCTGCAGCCGCGGCGTTGGACAAGATAGGCATTGCCTACCTTGAACTGCGCGAGCCGCCCTTCGACGGCACCTTCGGCAAGGCCGACCGCCCACCCGTGCATCCGGTCATCCGCAAGGCCTTCAGCCGCACGTTGGTGCTCAATTCCGATTACACCAAAGAGAAAGCGCAGGCTGCGCTGGACGCAGGTGAAGCCGACGCCATTGCCTTCGGGCGCCCGTTCCTGGCCAACCCCGATCTACCCCATCGGTTCGCCGAAGGCTTGCCGCTGAACAAGGATGTAATGGAAACCTGGTACAGCCAGGGGCCCGAAGGCTATGTGGACTACCCCACAGCCGAGTGATAGCAGCACGGTATCGGGGGCCAGCGCCCCCGATCACTTCAACAGATTGTCGACACTTGACCTGGCGCGTATTGACTAGCTGCTTTAACAGGGCTATTTTTTGGTCACTACCTGCCCAGGTGTCGACAATATGTCTTCCGCTCCCGTTTCATTGCACGTCCTGCCCAACGATGACGCCTCGCTCGTTTCCAGTGTTCCGAGTGACACCGAGACGCTGTCGGAAAACGTCTTCCGTCGTATCCAGGCGGCCATCGTCAATGGCGAAATAGCCCCTGGCAGCAAGATTTCCGAACCCGAACTGGCACGTACCTACGGCATCAGCCGGGGTCCCCTGCGCGAAGCCATCCATCGGCTGGAGGGTCAACGCTTACTGGTGCGCATCCCGCACGTGGGCGCACGGGTGGTGTCGCTCAACCACGCCGAACTCATCGAACTCTACGAAATCCGCGAATCGCTCGAAGGCATGGCCTGCCGGCTCGCGGCCACGCGCATGAGCCAGGTACAGATCGACGAACTTCGCGAGGTGCTGGCCACCCATGAGCGCGATGCCGCCTTCCAGGCCGGCGTCGGCTACTACCAGCAGGAAGGCGATTTTGACTTCCACTACCGGATCATCCAAGGCAGCGGCAACAGCACGCTGGTGCAGATGCTATGTGACGATCTCTACCAGTTGGTGCGCATGTACCGGATCCAGTTTTCGGCCACGCCCAACCGCCCCCATCAGGCCTTTGCCGAACACCACCGTATTCTCGACGCCATCGCCGAGCGTGATGGCGAACTGGCCGAGTTGCTCATGCGCAGGCACATCGCTGCGTCCAAGCGCAACATCGAGCGCCATTACCTGGAACCCAACCACAACAACACCCCAGGAGCCCAACCATGAATCAGCCGTCCCGCCCCGGCCAACGCTTCCGCCAGGCACTTGCCGAAGAGTCACCCCTGCAGGTCGTCGGCACCATCAACGCCAACCACGCACTGCTCGCGCAGCGGGCTGGATTCAAGGCCATCTACCTGTCAGGAGGCGGCGTCGCCGCGGGTTCGCTGGGCCTGCCCGACCTGGGCATCACCGGGCTGGATGATGTACTGACCGACGTACGCCGCATCACCGACGTCTGCGAGCTGCCGTTGCTGGTCGATGTCGACACCGGGTTCGGCTCGTCGGCGTTCAACGTCGCGCGCACCGTCAAGTCGATGATCAAGTTCGGCGCGGCGGCCATGCACATCGAGGACCAGGTGGGCGCCAAGCGCTGCGGCCATCGGCCGAACAAGGAAATCGTCTCACAGCAGGAGATGGTCGATCGCATCAAGGCGGCCGTGGATGCGCGCACCGACGACAGTTTCGTGATCATGGCGCGCACCGACGCCCTGGCGGTGGAAGGCCTGGAGTCTGCCCTGGATCGCGCCGCCGCCTGCATCGAGGCGGGTGCGGACATGATCTTTCCCGAAGCCATCACCGAATTGCAGATGTACCAGCTGTTCGCCAGCCGAGTGAAAGCGCCGATTCTGGCCAACATCACCGAGTTCGGCGCCACACCGCTGTTCACCACCGAGCAACTGGGTGGCGTTGGCGTTGGCCTGGTGCTTTACCCACTGTCGGCGTTCCGCGCCATGAACAAGGCGGCCGAGAACGTCTACACCGCGATACGTCGCGATGGCACTCAGCAAAATGTCATCGACACCATGCAGACTCGCATGGAGCTGTACGAGGCAATCGACTACCACGACTTCGAGCGCAAACTGGACGCACTGTTTGCGCAGAAAAAGTGATCACTGCATTCCAATAACAAATCCAAGATCGGAGAAAACCCATGGCCGAAGCAAAAGTACTCAGTGGCGCTGGCCTGCGTGGCCAAGTGGCCGGACAGACCGCCCTTTCGACCGTCGGCATGCCCGGTGCCGGGCTGACCTATCGTGGCTATGATGTGCGCGAACTGGCCGAACATGCCCTGTTCGAAGAAGTCGCCTACCTGCTTCTCCACGGCGAGCTGCCCACGCCTGCCGAATTGGCTGCCTACCAGGGCAAGCTGCGCAGCCTGCGCGACCTGCCGCAGCCGTTGAAGGAAGTGCTCGAACGCATTCCCTCGAGCACCCATCCGATGGACGTGATGCGCACCGGTTGCTCGTTCCTTGGCACCCTGGAGCCGGAGCGCAACTTCGACCAGCAGGAACACGTGAGCGACCGTCTGCTGGCGGCGTTCCCTGCAATGATGTGCTACTGGTACCGCTACAGCCACCATGGCGTTCGCATCAGTTGCCGCAGCGACGAGGAGACGTTCGCCGGGCACTTCCTGTACCTGCTGCATGGCAAGTCGCCGAGTGAATTGCACAGCAAGGTGATGGACGTCTCGTTGATTCTCTACGCCGAGCACGAATTCAACGCCTCGACCTTCACCGCCCGCGTCTGCGCATCGACCTTGTCGGACATGTATTCATGCGTGACCGCCGCCATCGGCTCCTTGCGCGGCCCCCTGCACGGCGGTGCCAACGAGGCTGCCATGGCGATGATCCAGAAGTTCGCCTCACCCGAGGAAGCGGTGCGCGGCACCTTGGCCATGCTGGAACGCAAGGACAAGATCATGGGTTTCGGCCATGCCGTGTACAAGGACAACGATCCGCGCAACGAAGTGATCAAGGGCTGGGCGAAGAAGCTGAGCGAAGAAGCGGGCGACAAGGTGCTCTACCCGGTGTCCGAGGCCATCGACAAGACCATGTGGGAGCAGAAGAAGCTGTTTCCCAACGCCGACTTCTACCATGCCTCGGCGTACCACTTCATGGGCATCGCCACCGAACTGTTCACGCCCATCTTCGTTTGCTCGCGGGTGACGGGCTGGGCGGCGCACGTATTCGAGCAGCGCGCGAACAACCGGATCATCCGGCCCAGCGCGGAGTATGTCGGCGTGGAACAGCGCGCATTCGTGCCTCTGGATCGTCGCTGACCTGGCGGGCCTCTTCGCGGGTAGAAGGCTTGACGGCCGCCCGCGAAGGCCACCCCGCCGAACTTTTGCCACGCCTGACCATGCCGTGCACCGTGAGCCGACTTGATGAACACACAATACCGCAAGACCCTGCCGAACTCGCCACTGGACTATTACGACGCCCGAGAAGCCGTCGAAGCCCTCCAGCCGGGCGCCTACGCCACCCTGCCCTACACCTCCCGCGTACTCGCCGAAAACCTGGTGCGACGCTGCGACCCGATCACCTTGGACGCCTCGCTGCGCCAGCTGATCGAGCGCAAGCGCGATCTGGACTTCCCCTGGTACCCGGCACGAGTGGTGTGCCATGACATTCTCGGCCAGACCGCGCTGGTCGACCTCGCCGGCCTGCGCGACGCCATTGCCTCGCAGGGCGGCGACCCCGCGCTGGTGAATCCGGTGGTGCCGACCCAACTGATCGTCGATCACTCGCTGGCGGTGGAAAGCGCCGGCTTCGACCCCCAGGCGTTCGAAAAGAACCGCGCCATCGAAGACCGCCGCAACGAAGACCGCTTCCATTTCATCGACTGGACGCGCAAGGCCTTCAAGAACGTCGACGTCATTCCACCAGGCAACGGCATCATGCACCAGATCAACCTGGAGAAGATGTCGCCGGTCATCCAGGTTCGCGAAGGCGTTGCCTTTCCGGACACCTGTGTCGGCACTGACAGCCACACACCCCACGTCGACGCGCTGGGGGTGGTTGCCATCGGTGTCGGCGGGCTCGAAGCCGAAAGCGTCATGCTCGGTCGCGCCTCGTGGATGCGCCTGCCCGAGATCGTCGGGGTCGAACTGACCGGGCAGCTGCAACCCGGCATCACCGCCACCGACATGGTGCTGGCCCTGACCCAATACCTGCGCCAGCAGAAGGTCGTCGGAGCCTATTTGGAATTCTTCGGCGAAGGCGCACGCGAACTGACGCTGGGCGACCGCGCCACCATCTCCAACATGGCGCCGGAATACGGTGCCACGGCGGCGATGTTCGCCATCGACCAGCAGACCATCGACTACCTGCGTCTCACTGGTCGTGAAGAGCAGCAAGTGCAGCTGGTCGAGGACTACGCCCGCCTCACCGGCCTGTGGGCCGACAGCCTGGACGCCGCCGTCTATGAGCGCGACCTGAGCTTCGATCTGTCGGGCGTGGTGCGCAACATGGCCGGCCCGAGCAACCCCCACGCGCGGGTGGCGACCAGTGACCTCGCCGCCCAAGGCATCGCCGGCCCCTGGACCGACGTGCCTGGGCAGATGCCGGACGGCGCGGTGATCATCGCCGCCATCACCAGTTGCACCAACACCAGCAACCCACGCAACGTGATCGCCGCAGGCCTGTTGGCGCGCAACGCCAACCGCCTGGGCCTGACCCGCAAACCGTGGGTAAAGTCATCCCTGGCACCGGGCTCGAAAACCGTGGCGCTGTACCTGGACGAAGCCGGTCTGACCGAAGAACTGGAAACCTTGGGCTTCGGCATCGTCGCGTTCGCCTGCACCACCTGCAATGGCATGTCCGGCGCGCTCGACCCGGTGATCCAGCAAGAGATCATCGAACGCGACCTGTATGCCACGGCGGTGCTCTCGGGCAATCGCAACTTCGACGGGCGCATCCACCCGTACGCCCGTCAGGCGTTCCTCGCCTCACCGCCTTTGGTAGTCGCCTATGCCATCGCCGGCACCATCCGCTTCGACATCGAGAAAGACGTGCTCGGCTACGATCAGCAGGGCCAACCCATTCGGCTCAAGGACATCTGGCCCAGTGACGAAGAAGTCAATGCCGTGGTCAAGTCGTCGGTGAAACCGGAACAGTTCCGCCAGGTGTACATCCCCATGTTCGCCATCCACGAAGACACCGGGCCAAAAGTCGCGCCCCTCTACGACTGGCGCCCGGCGAGCACCTACATCCGCCGTCCCCCCTACTGGGAAGGCGCCCTGGCCGGCGAGCGCACGCTCAAGGGCATGCGACCCCTGGCCGTGTTGCCGGACAACATCACCACCGATCACTTGTCGCCGTCCAACGCGATCATGCTCGACAGCGCCGCGGGCGAATACCTGGCCAAAATGGGCCTGCCCGAAGAAGACTTCAACTCCTACGCCACCCACCGCGGCGATCACCTGACTGCCCAACGCGCGACGTTCGCCAACCCCAAACTGTTCAATGAAATGGTGATGGAAAACGGCAAGGTCCGCCAAGGCTCGCTGACCCGCCTGGAACCCGAAGGCCAGGTGATGCGCATGTGGGAAGCGATCGAAACCTACATGCTGCGCGAGCAGCCGCTGATCATCATTGCCGGGGCCGACTACGGCCAGGGTTCTTCGCGCGACTGGGCGGCCAAAGGCGTACGCCTGGCCGGGGTCGAGGCGATTGCAGCGGAGGGCTTCGAGCGCATCCACCGGACCAATCTGGTGGGCATGGGCGTGCTGCCGCTGCAGTTCGCCGCCGGTACCGACCGCAAGACCCTGGGTATCGACGGCACCGAAGTGTTCGATGTCATTGGCCGACTGACGCCACAGGCGCAGCTGACGCTGATCATCGAGCGGCGCAATGGCGAGCGCCTGGAGGTGCCGGTGACCTGCCGACTGGACACTGCCGAAGAGGTCTCGATCTACGAAGCCGGCGGTGTGCTGCAGCGCTTCGCCCAGGATTTCCTGCAGGCCACTGCGCCCGCTCCCCATGCCGCCGGCGCTCACTGAGGACAGTCCCATGACGCAGATTCGCATTCCCGCCACCTACATGCGCGGCGGCACCAGCAAAGGCGTGTTCTTCAACCTCGCCGACCTGCCCGAGCCGGCGCGCCAGCCCGGGCCGCTGCGTGACGCCCTGCTGCTGCGGGTGATCGGCAGCCCGGACCCGTACGGCAAGCAGATCGACGGCATGGGTGGCGCCACTTCGAGCACCAGCAAGACGGTGATCGTCAGCCCGAGCAGCCAGCCGGGGCATGACGTCGACTATCTGTTCGGCCAGGTATCCATCGACAGCGCGTTCGTCGACTGGAGCGGCAACTGCGGCAACCTGTCCGCGGCGGTCGGCCCCTTTGCCATCAGTACTGGCCTGCTCGATCCTTCCCGCGTTCCCCACGACGGCATCGCCGTGGTTCGCGTGTGGCAGGCCAACATCGGCAAGACGATCATCGCCCATGTGCCCATCAGCGGCGGTGTGGTGCAGGAAACCGGTGACTTCGAACTCGACGGCGTGACGTTTCCGGCCGCCGAAGTGCAACTGGAGTTTCTCGATCCGGCTGCCGAGGCCGAGGGAGCGGCAGGTGCGATGTTCCCCACCGGCAACCTTGTCGACACGCTGGACGTGCCCAGCGTAGGTCGTTTCGAGGCGACCATGATCAACGCGGGCATTCCGACCATCTTCATCGATGCCGCCGCGCTGGGTTACAGCGGCTGCGAACTGCAGGAGGCGATCAACGGGGACTCGCAGGCGCTGGCCCGCTTCGAGAGCATCCGCGCCCACGGCGCACTGCGCATGGGTCTGATCAACCGCCTGGAAGACGCGCAGACGCGCCAGCACACGCCCAAGGTCGCTTTCGTCGCGCCACCGGCCGATTACCTCGCTTCCAGCGGCAAACCCGTAGCGGCCGCCGATATCGACCTGACCGTGCGCGCCCTGTCGATGGGCAAGCTGCACCACGCCATGATGGGCACTGCGGCGGTTGCCATCGGCACCGCTGCGGCCATACCCGGCACCGTGGTCAACCGCGCGGCTGGGGGTGGCGTGCGCAGTACGGTGTGCTTCGGCCATCCATCGGGCACCTTGCGCGTCGGCGCCCAGGCCGACGAAGTCGCGGGCCAGTGGCAAGTGACCAAGGCGATCATGAGCCGCAGCGCGCGGGTATTGATGGAAGGCTGGGTACGCGTGCCCGCACAGACCCTGGCCTAGCGTTCGGCCTTTAGTCCGGCAGCGTCTGCTGCCGGTAGCGCAGCCACACCGCTCCGCCCTCCTGCACTTCGGCACTGTCCAGGGACAGGTAGGTTGGCTGTTGCCACTGCCCGGCGTCGATCTCGAACGACGCCGGGTGCTCGCCGCGGCCGTCCACCAGAGGCAGCAGCAGGACACTGATTTCATCGACCAGTCCCGCATTCACGAACGAGCCACTGACGTGCGGCCCCCCTTCTACGATCAGGCGCTTGATGCCCAATTCACGGCCGAGAATATCCAGCACTCGATGCAGGTCGAGGGTGTCCTGACCGCCAAAAATGTAGGACACCTGGATCGATTGCAGGTAGGCCAGGTAGTCGTCGCTGACGCCTTCGGTCAGCACTTCGACGATGTGCGAGTCCAGCGCCGTGTTGGATTTCCAACCGACCTTGCCCTTCGGATCGATGGAAATGGCATAGGCGCTCGCGGCGCGATCGGCAAAGTACGGCGTACGCGCAATCGGCCCGGTGGCCAGGCCGGACGGATAACCCTCGTCGTGGGCGATCTCCTGCATGGTCACCCGGCCACAGGCCCAGGCATCGAACTCGAACTGCTTGGCCAACTGCTCGTACAGCTCTCCAGCGGCGTTCTTGAACGGCCGCGCCCAGCCGTCGGTGAGGGCATGACCATCGACGGAGGACATCATGTGACAGATCACGTAGGGCTTCATTGGCGGCTCCAAGGCTTTCGGTATGTCTATCACCGACCGGCGCCCCTGGCCGTTGGTTCAGCCTGAAGCGGCGCAGCGCATGTGGGTCGTCTGCCATACGGGGTCTGACTCGACGTCGAGCACCTCGAACCCCTGTTTCTGCCAGAACGCGATGGCTCCGGGCAGGAACGGGTGCGTATGCAGGTACAGGGTTCGCACACCTGCCGCACGCGCCTGCGCCAGCAGCGCTGCATACAGCGCCTTGGCCACGCCGGCACCACGGCAGCTGGGCGAAACGAACAACCGGACGACCTCGACGGTGGCCTCGAGCGGCAGCTGCAGCTGATTGAAGCGCTGGTCGTAGGGCAGGTAACCGATGCTGCCAACGATCTGGCCCGCCTGCCAGGCCAGCAGGAAACAGCCTTGGGCGGGGCCCAGGTAAATCTCGGTAAAACGCGCCAGGTCATCCGGCATGTGCGTGGCATCCAGTTGCGGAAAGATCGAGGCCCGCGCAGCCATGACGTAATCCAGGGTCGCAGCGACCTGATTCGATTGCACGGGGCGAATGTCTACCGCGTTCATGGAATCTGCTCCGCACATGAGATAACCCGCGCCGGTATGAGGGGCTCAGAAAGCAAGCTTGAAACCTATCAGCAGCAGCATCACCGCCAGGCAAGGCCGCAGGATGTCGTCCGATACTCGCCCGGACAGATGACTGCCCAGCCAGATGCCTGGCAGCGAGCCAAGCAGCAAGTGGCCGAGCAGCGACCAGTCCATGTTGCCCATACTGGCGTGGCCCATGCCCGCCACCAGGGTCAGGGGCACGGCGTGGGCGATCTCGGTGCCGACCAGGCGCCGCGTCGCCAGGAACGGGTACAGCAGGAACAGGGCCACGGTGCCCAGTGCACCGGCGCCGATGGACGTGAGCGAAACCATCACACCAAGGACTACGCCGGTGATCACCGTCAGCCCGTTGAGGGTGCTGGCGCTGAGGTTGTAGCGGTCGCCGGCATGGCGGCTGGCAAAGGCCTGCAGGCGCTTCTTGAAGAGGATGGCGAACGCGGTCAGGAACAGCACCGCAGCCAATGCCTGCTTGATCACCGCGCCCATGGCCTGCGGTTCGGCATCCAGGCTTTTCAGATACCAGAGCACCAGCGCCGCCGCGGGCACGCTGCCCAGCGCCAGCCAGCCGGTAATCTTCCAGTCGATGTTCTTGTTGCGGCCATGCACCCAGACGCCACTGGCCTTGGTGATGGCGGCGTACAACAGGTCAGTGCCAACGGCAGTGGCCGGATTGATGCCAAACCAGAGCAGGATGGGCGTCATCAGCGAGCCGCCGCCTACACCCGTCATGCCGACGATGAAACCGACCACCAGCCCGGCCACGGTGAAACCCCAGGTACCTACGTCCATTCTTACGTCCTACACATCAGATTCAGCATCGCGGGAGCGGTAGCCGGGCGGCAGGATAACAATTTCTGATATAGCCAATTATAACTATGCAGCATTAGCTTATAACCATCACATGATCATACGGAGCAAACGCGACACCCCCAGACTGTCAACCTGAGAGCGACAGTCCTGCGCTCTCGGGGCGATTTATCCCGGCGCTGCGAACGCATAATCTTTACCCATCGCACAGCATCTCCAACGCTGCGCCTCACCAGAATCGGGAGAACACCATGCTCGCACTTCGCAAAGCTTCGGACCGCGGTATCGCCAACCATGGCTGGCTGCAATCCTTCCATACCTTTTCCTTCGGCCACTACCGTGATCCGCAGGAGCAGGGCTTCTCCGATCTGTTGGTGATCAACGACGATCGCGTCAGCGCCGGCAAGGGTTTCGGTCAGCACCCGCACCGCGACATGGAGATCTTCTCCTACGTGCTGCAAGGCGCACTGGCGCACAAGGACACCCTGGGTACCGGCTCGGTCATTCGCCCGGGCGACGTGCAGCTGATGAGCGCAGGCCACGGGGTGGCCCACAGCGAGTTCAACCACAGCGATGCCGATTCCGTGCACTTCCTGCAGATCTGGATCGTGCCCGCGCAAGCAGGCGCCGAGCCTCGCTACCAGCAGGAGCATTTCTCGGCCGAGCAGAAACGTGGCCGCCTGCAACTGATCATCTCGCCCGATGGCGCGCAAGGCTCGCTTGAAGTGCGCCAGGATGCGCGGGTCTACGCCGGCCTGTTCGACGGCGCGGAACAGGCCACGCTGACGCTGGCGGACCACCGCTACGCCTATGTGCACGTCGCCACGGGCAGCATCGAACTCAACGGCCAGCGTCTGAACGAAGGAGATGGCGTGCGCCTGCGCGAGGAAACCGTGCTGCAGTTGACCAACGGGGTCGACGCCGAGGTGCTGGTATTCGACCTGCGTCCCAACGAGTTGCCGCAGATGCCATGACCGGGCTGTGCACCGGGGGCCGATCAATCCTGTCGATGACTGCATTGAAAAAAGCGATTGGCTTGACCCCGGTGTGGCGCGTACCTTCAAGGTCTGCATTTTTTTTGCAACGCCTGCATGGCGTTGGCAGTCGAAATGGTCATGCCCTTTACTGGTACCCCCGATGCACACCCCTGAGCGCACACTGCACGATGGCTACGCCCGCAAAGTCGATTACCTGAGGTTGTCGGTCACCGATCGCTGCGACTTCCGCTGCGTGTATTGCATGGCCGAAGAAATGACGTTTCTGCCGCGCCAGCAGATCCTCAGCCTCGAGGAGCTCGAGCAGGTGGCCGCAAGCTTCGTCGCCCTGGGGACTCGCAAGATCCGCCTGACCGGCGGTGAGCCCCTGGTGCGCTCGGGCATCGTCGACCTGTGCCGCCGCATCGCCGCCCTGCCCGGCCTGCAGGAACTGTGCATGACCACCAATGGCTCGCGGCTGGAAAGCTTGGCCCAGCCGTTGTTCGACGCCGGCGTCAAGCGCCTGAACATCAGCTTGGACAGCCTCGATCCAGCGCGTTTTCGCGAACTCACCCGTACCGGCGACCTGAACAAGGTGATTGCCGGCATCGACGCCGCCAACGCGGCCGGATTTCACCATACCAAGCTCAACTGCGTGGTCATGCAGGGTCGCAACGATGACGAAGTCGTCGACCTGGTGAGCTTTGCCATCGACCGCGGCCTGGACATTTCCTTCATCGAGGAGATGCCCCTGGGGGCCATCAGCGAGCACAGCCGCGCCGAAGCCTTCTACTCGAGTGATCAGGTGCGCGCGCGCATCGCCGAGCGTTACGAGCTGTTGCCCTCAACCGACTCCACCCAGGGCCCATCGCGCTACTGGCGCATCCCCCAGGCCCCGGGCACGCGCATCGGTTTCATTTCCCCTCACAGCCACAACTTCTGTGCGACCTGCAACCGCGTGCGCCTGACCGTCGAAGGGCGCCTTCTGCTGTGCCTGGGCAACGAGCATTCGGCGGACCTCAAGCAAGTCCTGCGTGATCATCCCGGCCAGCCGGAAGTGCTCGAACAGGCGATCATCCAGGCCATGCAGCTCAAGCCGTGGAGCCACAACTTCCGCCTCGACGATGACGTGCAGGTGGTGCGTTTCATGAACATGACCGGCGGCTGATTGCGGGCGCCGGTGTTCGACATTGTTCTGCTTTTTTTATGAACCCGTTTGAAAATGCAATTTATCAAATCAGTGCACAGGGCTGACAATCACTCTGTGCCGTCGCTGTGTGTCCGGTACGTCAAGCGGTGCCATCCGCTTCCTACAAGAACAAGGCCACCGGCCGCCCTACCGAGGACTCCTTCATGCAAGACGTCGTTATCGTTGCCGCCACACGCACTGCCGTAGGCAGTTTCCAGGGTTCACTGGCGAGCGTACCCGCCGTCGAGCTGGGCGCTGCGGTGATTCGCCGACTGATCGCACAGACCAGTCTGGATCCCGCACAGGTCGACGAAGTCATTCTCGGACAGGTACTTACCGCAGGCGCCGGACAGAACCCTGCGCGCCAGGCGGCGATGTTTGCCGGCCTGCCCAGCGCCGTGCCGGCCATGACCTTGAACAAGGTCTGCGGTTCAGGGCTCAAAGCCGTGCACCTGGCCGCCCAGGCCATCCGCTGCGGCGATGCCGAGGTGATCATCGCCGGCGGCATGGAAAACATGAGCCTGGCGCCCTACCTGTTGCCGGCCGCACGTACCGGTCTGCGCATGGGCAATGCAGCGCTGGTCGACAGCATGATCAAGGATGGCCTGTGGGATGTCTTCAACGACTATCACATGGGCATTACCGCAGAAAACCTGGCCGAACAGTACGGCATCAGCCGCGAAGCCCAGGATGCATTCGCTGCGCAGTCCCAGCAAAAGGCCATGGCGGCCATCGAAGCGGGTCGTTTCGTCGATGAAATCACCCCCATTGCCGTGCCCCAGCGCAAAGGCGAACCTGTGCCGTTCGCGGTAGACGAGCAGCCCCGTGCCGACACCACGGCGCAAAGCCTGGGCAAGCTCAAGCCGGCCTTCAAAGCCGAGGGCAGCGTGACCGCTGGCAATGCGTCGTCGCTCAACGATGGCGCTGCGGCCGTGCTGCTCATGAGTGCGAGCAAGGCCCAGGCGTTGGGCCTGCCGGTGCTGGCGCGCATTGCCGCCTATGCCAATGCCGGCGTGGATCCCGCGGTGATGGGCATCGCGCCGGTGTCGGCGACCCGCCGCTGCCTGGAGAAGGCCGGCTGGAGCCTGGAGCAACTGGACCTGATCGAAGCCAACGAGGCCTTCGCAGCACAAGCGCTGTCGGTTGGCCAAGTGCTGGGCTGGGACGCCGACAAGGTCAACGTCAACGGCGGTGCCATTGCATTGGGTCACCCAATCGGCGCTTCTGGCTGCCGGGTACTGGTCACGTTGCTGCATGAGATGCTGCGTCGAGATGCCAGCAAGGGTTTGGCCACTCTGTGCATTGGCGGTGGGCAAGGTGTAGCCCTGGCTCTGGCGCGAGACTGACCCGGCAGCAGGCAACGCGCACTGGCCAGCGTGTGGTGAATGGATGGAGAATGGTACGCTCAGCCCACGGTATTGTTCAGGAGTTACCCATGAGCCGCATGCTGTTCGCTTCGCTGTGCGTCACCGGCGCGCTACTGTCGGCCGCATCGCCCGCCACGTTCGCCATCGAAGTATTCCGCCCGCCCGGCAACGCCACCGAGCTGGTGTCCCTGGGCAAGGGCGACCGTGTTCCGGCAGCCTATGCCCAACCCGATTCAGCTTTCATCGGGTGGAAATCCTCGGGGCTCAAGCAACCCGATCCGGACAGCCAGTGGGTGCAGATCGGCGACAACTTCGTACTGGTCCGACGCAGCAATGCTGTGATTCAGGACATCCAGCCCATTCCCAAGTAACGGCTGTCGTCCATCATCAACACCCGGCGCCGGCCTGTGCGCGTCAGCGGTACTGCGCGCCGTCGAACCAGGCCAGTTTCTCGCGCAGCACCACCACTTCGCCAACGATGACCAGCGTAGGTGCATGCACTTCATGCTCGGCGACCATCCGCGGCAAGTCCGCCAGGGTGCCGGTGAACACCCGCTGGTTCACCGTGGTGCCTTGCTGGATCAACGCCGCCGGTGTATCCGCGGCGCGCCCGTGGCGAATCAACTCTTCACAGATGATCGGCAGGCCGATCAGGCCCATGTAGAACACCAGCGTCTGCCCTGGAGACACCAGATCGTGCCACGGCAGGTCACTGGTGTTGTTCTTCAAGTGCCCGGTGACGAAACGCACCGACTGCGCGTAGTCGCGGTGGGTCAGTGGAATGCCGGCATACGCGGCACAGCCGCTGGCTGCAGTGATGCCCGGTACCACCTGGAATGGGATGCCGTGGGCCGCCAATTCCTCGATCTCTTCGCCGCCCCGGCCGAATATGAACGGATCCCCGCCCTTGAGGCGCAGCACGCGCTTGCCCTGCTTGGCCAAGGCCACCAGTTGCTGGTTGATCTGTTCCTGCGGCAAGGCATGCTCGGCGCGACGCTTGCCGACATACACCCGTTCGGCGTCGCGACGACACAGGTCGAGGATGGCCGGCGCGACGAGGCGGTCGTAGAGCACCACATCGGCCTGCTGCATCAAGCGCAGGGCGCGAAAAGTCAGCAGGTCCGGGTCACCGGGGCCAGCGCCCACCAGGTAGACCTCACCTGGCGCATGGGGCGGCGCGCCGTCCACCTTGGCCTGGAGCATGCGCTCGGCCTCGGCGCCCTGCCCGGCCAACTGGCGATCGGCGATCGGGCCCTGAAACACTTCCTCCCAGAACGCACGGCGCTGGGTGACATCCGGGTACAGCGCCTTGACCTTCTGCCGAAAGCGCGCCGCCAGGCCGGCTAGCTCGCCATAGGTGGATGGAATCCAGGTTTCCAGCTTGGCGCGGATCAGCCGTGCCAGGACCGGGGCGTCGCCGCCACTGGACACCGCCACCACCAAGGGTGAGCGGTCGACGATGGCCGGAAAGATCACCGTACACAGTGCTGGCGCATCGACCACGTTGACCGGCACACAGCGCGCGCGGGCATCGGCCGACACCTGGGCGTTGAGTGGTTCGTCATCGGTGGCGGCGATCACCAGCACGCAGCCGTCCAGATCGCTGCTCAGGTAACCCCGGTCGAGCATCTGCCCGCCGCTGCCGCGCACCAGATCGGCAAGCTGCGGGTCGATGCTCGGAGCGACCACGCGCAGCACCGCGCCAGCCTCGGCCAGCAGGCGCGATTTGCGCAGGGCGATCTCGCCCCCGCCTACCACAAGCACCTGGCTGTCGCGCAATTTGTGGAACAGCGGCAGAAACTCCATTTAGCCGATGACCTCGATGCCGCCCATATAGGGCTTGAGTACTTCGGGCACGCGGATGCTGCCGTCGGCCTGCTGGTAGTTCTCCAGCACGGCCACCAAGGTGCGACCGACTGCCAGGCCCGAGCCGTTCAAGGTATGCACCAGTTCGGGTTTGCCTGTTTCGGGATTACGGAAGCGGGCCTGCATGCGCCGCGCCTGGAAATCCCCAGTGTTGGAACACGAGGAAATCTCGCGGTACTTGTCCTGGCTCGGCACCCAGACTTCCAGATCGTAGGTTTTCACCGCGCTGAAGCCCATGTCGCCGGTGCACAGGGCCAGGACCCGGTACGGCAGCTCCAGCGCCTGCAGGATGCGCTCGGCGTTGGCGGTCAGGCTTTCCAGAGCCTCCATGGACTTGGAAGGTTCGACCACCTGGACCATCTCGACCTTGTCGAACTGGTGCTGGCGGATCATGCCACGCGTATCGCGCCCGGACGCACCGGCTTCGCTGCGAAAGCACGGCGTGTGGGCAACGAACTTGAGGGGCAGCAGCTTGGCATCGAGGATTTCCCCGGCCACGATGTTGGTCAGCGAGACTTCGGCCGTGGGGATCAGATACAGATCGGCTTCACCTTCACGGCTGATCTTGAACAGGTCTTCTTCGAACTTGGGCAACTGACCGGTACCCTGCAAGGCCGGCGCCTGTACCAGATACGGGGTGTAGGCTTCTTCGTAGCCATGCTCGCTGACGTGCAGGTTGATCATGAACTGCGCCAGTGCGCGATGCAGGCGGGCAATCGGCCCACGCATGATGGCAAAGCGTGCGCCGGACAGCTTGGCGGCCGTCTCGAAATCCAGGCCACCCGACTTGCCACCCAGGGCAACGTGATCCTGCACCGGGAAGTCGAACGTGGTAGGCGTTCCCCAGCGGCGGACCTCGACGTTGCCGTCTTCGTCCGCGCCGACCGGCACCGATTCGTGGGGCAGGTTGGGAATGCCCAGCGCAATACCGTCGAGCTCGCCCTGCAGCTGTTCCAACTCCGCCTTGCCACGACCCAGCTCCTCGGCAATGGACTCGACCTGCGCTTTCAGCGCGTCGACATCGCCGCCACTTTTCATCACCTGGCCAATGGACTTGGACAGCGCATTGCGCTCGGCCTGCAGTTGTTCGGTGCGGGTCTGCACGGTCTTGCGCTGGGCTTCCAGCGCCTCGAGGCGTGCCACATCCAGGACATAGCCACGGCTGGCAAGGCGATCCGCTACGTCCTGAAGCTGGCTACGTAACAGTTTGGAATCGAGCATGTCGGTCTCTCGTTTATCAGTATTGGTCAGATTTTAGTCAGTGCCAGGCCGGCCCAGGTGGCCAACAGGCCGCCGAATACGCTCACAGCGCAGTAGCCCATGGCAACCAGTCCCTGGCCGCTTTCGAGCAAGCGCACGGTGTCCAGCGAAAATGACGAGAAGGTGGTAAGGCCACCCACGAATCCCACCATCAATCCCGAACGAATCTCGACCGGAATGTCCGGGCGAATCATGAACAGCCCATACAGGTAGCCAATGATCAGGCACCCGATGATATTGACGGCCAGCGTACCGGTATAGAACAGACGTGGCCAGTTCGCATTGATGTAGGTCGCGGTGAACAGGCGCAGCAGTGTGCCGATCACCCCACCCAGAGATACCGCGACAATGGTTGGGATCATGCCTTTCTCCGCCGCCGTGGACTGCTGT
The DNA here is from genome assembly GCF_014841705.1 of Pseudomonas sp. CFBP 8770. Taxonomy (NCBI): domain Bacteria; kingdom Pseudomonadati; phylum Pseudomonadota; class Gammaproteobacteria; order Pseudomonadales; family Pseudomonadaceae; genus Pseudomonas; species Pseudomonas sp. CFBP 8770. The sequence continues at coordinate 282,259 of NZ_JACYUL010000005.1, read as the reverse complement.
CGTCCAGACTGGCGAGGTGCTTGAGCTTTTCGCCTATCTTCAGTTCCAGCCCACGCGGTACGGGACGATAGTAGTGACGTGGACTCAACTGCTCGGGGAAGTAGTCTTCACCGGCCGCATAGGCGTCCGGTTCATCGTGGGCATAGCGGTACTCGTCGCCGTAACCTAGCTGCTTCATCAGTTTGGTCGGGGCGTTGCGCAAATGCAGCGGCACTTCCAGCGAGCCGTGTTCGGCCGCTTCGCGCATCGCCGCCTTGAAGCCCATGTAAACGGCATTGCTCTTGGGTGCACACGCCAGGTAAACGATGGCCTGGGCTACCGCCAGCTCACCTTCGGGGCTGCCCAGACGCTCCTGCACATCCCACGCCGACAGGCACAGCGGCAGCGCGCGCGGATCGGCGTTGCCGATGTCCTCGCTGGCCATGCGCACCACCCGCCGGGCCAGATAGAGCGGATCGCAACCACCATCAAGCATCCGTGCGAACCAGTACAGCGACGCATCCGGATCGGAGCCGCGCACGGATTTGTGCAAGGCCGATATCTGGTCGTAGAACGCCTCGCCGCCCTTGTCGAAGCGTCGACGGGTATCGCCCAGCAGGCTCTGCAACAGCTCGGTGCCTATTTCCTCGCCGTCTTCGGCGAGGTCGGAGGCGTTCTCCAGCAGGTTGAGAATCCTGCGTCCATCACCGTCCGCGGCGGCCATGAGCATGGCGAAGGCTTCATCGCCCAGGCGCAGGCGGCGCTTGCCCAGGCCACGTTCCTCGTTCAGCGCGCGGTCGACCAGACGCCGCAACGCCGCCTCGTCGAGGCTTTTGAGCACATACACACGGGCCCGCGAGAGCAAGGCGTTGTTGAGTTCGAACGAAGGGTTTTCGGTGGTGGCGCCGATGAAGATCAGCGTGCCGTCTTCCACGTAGGGCAGGAACGCGTCCTGCTGAGACTTGTTGAAACGGTGCACTTCATCGACGAACAGAATCGTGCGACGGCCATACTGGCCCGCCTGCTGCTTGGCCACCTCGACCGCCTGACGAATCTCCTTGACCCCGGCAAGCACCGCCGAAACGGTTTCGAAGTGAGCATCGGACACCTTCGCCAGCAGCCGTGCCAGGGTGGTCTTGCCCACGCCCGGTGGCCCCCAGAAGATCATCGAGTGCAGGGCGCCCTGCTCCAATGCCTCGCGCAGCGGCTTGCCGCGGGCGAGCAGATGCTCCTGGCCGACGTATTCGTCCAGGTTGCTGGCCCGCAGGCGCGCGGCCAGCGGCTGGGCAATGGGATCACTGCGAAACAGGTCCATGGGGCGGCAATCGACCTCGAGTTATTCCTGGATCACGTCCGCCCCTTTGGGGATGTCGAACTTGAACTTGTTCGCGGCGATCGGCTCATTGGCCTTGACGTTCATGAACAGGATATTGGTGCGTTGGCCAACGCTGTCGATCAGTTGCATATCGTTGATCACACCCTTGCGGAACGACAGGCGCAGTGAGTCGAACAAGGTGTCGCGGGTCTTGGGCTTGAGCACGAAATCGATCACATCGCCGGCTTCCTTGGCACTGATGTCGAAGCTCTGGCTGATCTTCGACACGTCACCGGACAACAGCAGCGCTGGGGTCTGGGTCAAGCGCTGGTCGAGGGTCTTGATGGTGACCTGCTCCAGGTCCGGGTCCCACAGCGAAACCTTCTTGCCGTCGGAGACCATCAGCTGTTCCTGGGGCGCGTCGGTGTGCCAATTGAACAGGCCAGGGCGCTGCAGGGCCATCTGCCCGGCGGTTTCCTGCAACTGGGTACCGCTGCCGTCCAGGGTCAGCTGGGAAAAACGCGCGGTCAGTGTCTGGGACTTCTCCAGCAGTTGCGTCAGGCGCGCCACATCCTTGTCGTCGGCATGAACCGACAGGCTGGACAAGGCCAGGGCAGAAACCAACAGCATGCGAATCAGGCGCATGGGAATCCTCGTTCTAGGGTAAGGCGCGAGCGTTGCATCAGTCGCGCATCGGGCCCGGCGCGATCACTTCGCGCGAGCCATTGGTGTTCATGGGCGTAACCACACCGGCCATTTCCATGGACTCGATCATGCGCGCCGCGCGGTTGTAGCCGATCTTGAGTTTGCGCTGTACCGCCGAGATGGACGCGCGACGACTTTCCAGCACGAAGTTGACTGCCTCGTCGTAGAGTGCGTCGCTTTCGCTGTCGTCGCCATCACCGCCGCCACTGCTGCCCTCGAAGCCACTGCCGGCTTCCTCGACGCCCGCCAGAATGTCTTCGTTGTAGTCGGGCACGCCACGCTGCTTCCACGCCTCGACCACGCGATGCACTTCTTCGTCGGAAACGAAGGCGCCGTGCACACGAATCGGCAGGCTGGTGCCCGGCGGCATGTAGAGCATGTCACCGTGACCCAGCAGCTGTTCGGCGCCGCCCTGGTCGATGATGGTGCGCGAGTCGATCTTGCTCGATACCTGGAATGCCATGCGCGTGGGGATGTTGGCCTTGATCAAACCGGTGATGACGTCCACCGAAGGTCGCTGGGTGGCGAGGATCAGGTGGATACCGGCGGCACGGGCCTTCTGTGCGATACGCGCGATGAGCTCTTCGACCTTCTTGCCGACGATCATCATCATGTCGGCGAATTCGTCCACGACCACGACGATGGTCGGCAGGGTCTTGAGCAGCGGCGCCTCGTCGTGAATGCTCTCGCGCTTGTACAGCGGGTCGCCCAGTGGCGTTCCGGCCTCCTCGGCGTCCTTGATCTTGCGGTTGAAGCCCGCCAGGTTGCGCACGCCCATGGCCGCCATCAGCTTGTAGCGACGCTCCATCTCGGCAACGCTCCAACGCAGCGCGTTGGCCGCGTCCTTCATGTCGGTGACCACGGGGCAAAGCAGGTGCGGGATGCCCTCGTAGATCGACAATTCGAGCATTTTCGGGTCGATCATGATCAGCTTGGCGTCTTCCGGGCCCGACTTGAACAGGATCGACAGGATCATTGCGTTGACCCCCACCGACTTGCCGGAACCGGTGGTACCGGCCACCAGCAGGTGAGGCATCTTGGCCAGGTCGGTGATCACCGGCTTGCCGCCGATGTCGTGGCCCAGCGCCATGGTGACAGGCGACTTGGCCTCGTCGTACTGGGGCGAGGACAGCACTTCGGAGAAACGCACGATCTGCCGGTCTTCGTTGGGAATCTCGATACCGACGGTGGTCTTGCCGGGAATGACTTCGACCACACGGACACTGAGCACCGCCAGCGAACGCGCCAGGTCCTTGGCCAGGTTGGAGATGCGGCTGACCTTGACGCCGGCCGCCGGCTGGATCTCGTAACGGGTGATCACCGGGCCGGGATGAATGGAATCGACGGTCACTTCCACGCCGAATTCCTTGAGTTTCACCTCCAGCAACTGGCCTACCGCCGCCAGCGACTCTGGCGAATAGTTGACCTTCTTCTCTTCGGCAGGATCGAGAATGGAAATCGGCGGCAAGGTGCCCTGCACGGCGCTGTCGACGAACAACGCCGCCTGCTTCTCCTTCTGCACCCGCGCGCTTTGCTCAGGCGGCTTGCCGTTCGGCGCACCCTGAGTGCTTTCCTCACTCAACGGCTTGATCGGGACCGCAGGCCGCAGGGGCTGAATGGCCGCGACCGGCGCCGCCATTGCAGCCGGCGCGATGGGTGCTACCGGACGGCTCTGCAGGGTCGGTTCCACCGGCGCAGGCCGCACCGGCCTGGGCTTCGCAACATCGCGCGGCTCGCTGACCCTGGGCGCAGCGTAGGCCGGTTCGTCCACTTCACGCAGTTGGGCAACCAGTTGCTTGCGTTCGGCACGTGCCGCCCACCAGCGGCTGGCCGAGCCCTGCATCAGTTCGAGCAGATCGAGGGTGATCTTGCCGGTCATGTCCATGACCTTGAACCAGGACAGGTCGGTGAACACGGTCAGGCCGAACAGAAACAGTGCGATGAACAACAGGGTGCTGCCCTGGATGTTCAAGGCGTTGAGCGCCAGGTTGCCGAGGCTTTGGCCCAGCGCGCCGCCGGCGGACGCCGGCAGGCTGCCGGCGGAATGGAAATGGATATGAGCCAGGGCCGCGCCGGAGAGAATCAGGAACACCAGCCCGATGAGGCGCCAGGAAAACAGCCAGCCACTCCACTGCCAGGATTCGTGGCGCTGACGGAAGATCTGCCAGGTCTTGACCGCCAGCAGCAGGGGAAAGATATAGGCGAAATAGCCCAGCACCATGAACAGAATATCGGCGGCGAACGCACCGGCACGGCCGGCAGCGTTCTGCACCTGGTCCATGTTGCTGCTGGTGTGGCTCCAGCCGGGATCGGTCTGGTCGTAGGTCAACAACGCCATCCACAGGTAAAGGCACAGCGCGCCCATGGCGATCAGTGCGCCTTCCTTGAGGCGATAATGCATCTGCTGGCGCCAGACAGGCACCGATGCGGGAGCGGACGAGGCAGTGGATTTCTTCAAAACGCTTGATTTCCTGCGCCTGTCTGAGCGCGCAACTGATGAATGACAAAAATACAGCAAATGGCCACTATCGACGGACAACGGGCCCTGCAAAGATCGCATTGTACGGGTTTGTCGGCAATTCGCGCATCTGCAATATAAGCGCGTGCTGCCTTGCGACGTTCAGTACCGAACCAGAAGACGCAGGAATGCCGGCTTAGTGGTGCATTGCCTTATCCGACAAGACCTTACGAGCGGATCTTGAAGAACAGTGCCATGAGACTGCAGTTGTCGGGAAAAGTTACATGAAGGCTCTACTGCCAGCGGTGCGCAGCACTGCCGACACGCATTGGCGTGCCAACAGGTTCGTGGCAGGATGAACTCATCGCCGCCGATACCACCCTCCCCTGCCGTAGCGAACAATCATGCTGACTTGGCTCAAACGAAACGAACTGGTCTTTCCTCCGCTGAGCAAGGCGATGCGCGAGCCCAATGGCCTGCTGGCTGCCGGTGGCGATCTGAGCCCCGAGCGCCTGGTGCAGGCGTACCGACACGGCTGCTTCCCCTGGTTTGAAAACGGTCAGCCGATTCTCTGGTGGTCACCGGATCCGCGTACGGTGCTGATGCCCGCCGAACTGCATGTGTCACGCAGCCTGCGCAAGGTGCTGCGCCAGCAACGTTTCAGGGTGACCTTCGATCAGGATTTTGCGGCTGTCATCACTGCCTGCGCCGGGCCGCGCGACTACACCGACGGCACCTGGATAACCGGCGACATGCAACGCGCCTACCTCACCCTGCACGAGCAAGGGCACGCGCACTCGGTCGAGGTGTGGGACGGCGAGACACTGGTCGGCGGCCTCTATGGCCTGGCCATGGGCAAACTGTTTTTCGGCGAATCCATGTTCAGCCGTGCCGACAATGCCTCCAAGGTCGGCTTCGTGACCCTGGTCGAGCATCTGCAGCAGGCCGGCTTCGTCCTGATCGACTGCCAGATGCCCACCGAGCACTTGCACAGCCTGGGCGCAAGAAGCATCGCCCGAAACCAGTTCGCCGGTTACCTGAGTCAATACCTCGACCAGCCCAACAGCGCGACATGGCAGCGCTAGGCGAGTTATCCGGCACTGGCTTACACTTGATGCAATGGTTTCATTCCGAGGGTTCATCATGACTGAGTTGGCGCGCTTGAAGTTCTATGCCACTCAACCCCATTCGTGCAGCTACCTGCCCGACGAGCAAGCCACGACCTTGTTTCTCGACCCGAGCCAGCCGATGGACGTCAACGTCTACGCCGACCTTTCGGAGATGGGTTTCCGACGCAGCGGTGACCACCTCTACCGACCGCACTGCCAGCGCTGCAACGCCTGTGTGCCGGCACGCATTCCCACGGCAGGCTTCACCCCCTCGCGCCAGCAGAAACGCATCGTCAAGCGCAATCACGACGTCCAGGTGACGAGTGCAACCCCCCGCTTCAGCGAAGAGTATTTCGACCTGTACCAGCGCTACATCGAACAGCGTCACGCCGATGGCGACATGTTCCCCCCCAGCCGTGATCAGTTTTCGACGTTTCTGGTCCGAGACCTGCCGTTTTCGCGCTTCTACGAATTCCGCCTGGAAGGCAGGCTGCTGGCAGTGGCCGTGACCGACCTGCTGCCCAACGGGCTGTCTGCCGTGTATACCTTCTACGAGCCGACCGAAGAGCGACGCAGCCTGGGGCGCCTGGCCATCCTGTGGCAGATCGAGGAAGCACGGCGATTGAATCTGGATGCGGTCTATCTGGGTTACTGGATAAAGAACTGCCAAAAGATGAATTACAAGACCCAATATCGACCGATCGAGCTGCTTATCAACCAGAGATGGGTAACACTTAACTGAACCCCTTGGCTTGAGACCCCTTTTTCGGGCACAATGCACGCCGCTTTTGCCTGGCGCAGTTGCACCGGGCCATCAACTGGATACCGAGGGTTTTACTGCATGTCGAAAGAAGACAGCTTCGAAATGGAAGGCACTGTCGTCGACACCCTGCCCAACACCATGTTTCGCGTGGAGTTGGAAAACGGGCACGTCGTAACCGCGCATATCTCCGGCAAGATGCGCAAGAACTACATTCGTATTCTGACCGGTGACAAGGTGCGTGTTGAACTGACGCCCTATGATTTGAGCAAAGGGCGCATCACTTACCGCGCTCGCTGAACCGAGACACATGAAAACGCCCGGCATTGCCGGGCGTTTTTGTGTGCGTGGGATTTGGACACGAAAAGCTGACGCGGCTTGCGCCGCTGCTACAGGGGTTACGCAAACCTCTGTAGCAGCGGCGCAAACCGCGTCGAGCCGTTACGCCATCTCAGCCGTGGTTTCGAAATCGAAGGTCAGCTCGCCGTCCTTGATGTCGATGTGGACCACCCCGCCATGCTCGGCCAACTCGCCGAACAGGATCTCTTCCGCCAACGGCCGCTTGATCTTGTCCTGGATCAGGCGAGCCATGGGGCGTGCGCCCATCTGCACGTCGTAGCCACTTGCCGCCAGCCAGCCGCGCGCGGCATCGGTGACTTCAAGCTGCACACGCTTGTCTTCCAGTTGCGCCTGCAGTTCGGTAAGGAACTTGTCGACCACGCTCTTGATGACTTCGTGACTCAGGCGACCGAACTGGATGATGGTGTCCAGGCGGTTGCGGAATTCCGGCGTGAAACTCTTCTTGATCACTTCCATGGCGTCGGATGAGTGGTCCTGATGGGTAAACCCGATCGAGGCCCGCGCAGCGGTTTCGGCACCGGCGTTGGTGGTCATGATGAGAATCACGTTGCGGAAATCCGCCTTGCGTCCGTTGTTGTCGGTCAGGGTGCCGTGATCCATGACCTGCAGCAGCAGGTTGAAGACCTCCGGGTGAGCCTTTTCGATCTCATCGAGCAGCAGCACACAATGCGGCTGCTTGGTGATGGCTTCGGTCAACAGACCGCCCTGGTCGAACCCGACATAACCCGGCGGCGCACCGATCAGACGCGATACGGTGTGACGCTCCATGTACTCGGACATGTCGAAACGCACCAGCTCCACGCCGAGGGCCTTGGCCAGCTGGCGCGCAGCCTCGGTCTTGCCGACACCGGTAGGGCCGGCGAACAGGAACGAACCCACGGGCTTGTCCGGCGCCTTCAACCCGGCACGCGACAGCTTGATTGCCGTGGCCAGCGAGTCGATGGCAGCGTCCTGGCCAAATACAGTGAGCTTGAGGTCACGCTCCAGGTTACGCAGCAGCTCCTTGTCGGAACTGGTCACATGCTTCGGCGGAATCCGCGCGATCTTGGCCACGATGTCTTCGACCTGAGGCACTTCGATGCGCTTGACTCGATTGGCTTCAGGCTGCAGGCGCTGGTAGGCACCTGCCTCGTCGATGACGTCGATGGCCTTGTCGGGCATGTGTCGGTCATTGATGTAGCGCGACGCCAGCTCGGCGGCCGCACGCAGTGCTTCGTCACTGTATTCGATGTTGTGGTGCTGCTCGAACCGCCCCTTGAGTCCACGCAGGATACCGATGGTGTCTTCCACCGAAGGCTCGGACACGTCGACTTTCTGGAAGCGGCGTGCCAGGGCGCGGTCTTTCTCGAAGATGCCACGGAATTCCTGGAAAGTGGTCGAACCGATGCAACGAATGTCGCCGGAGGACAGCAGCGGCTTGAGCAGATTGGACGCATCCATCACCCCGCCCGAAGCAGCACCCGCACCGATGATGGTGTGGATCTCGTCGATGAACAGGATCGCTTGCGGTCGTTTCTTCAGCTCGCCGAGCAGCGCCTTGAAGCGCTTCTCGAAATCGCCGCGGTACTTGGTACCGGCCAGCAATGCACCCAGGTCGAGCGAATACACGACACTGTTGGCCAGCAGATCGGGTACCTGGCTGTCGACGATGCGCTTGGCCAGGCCTTCGGCGATGGCTGTCTTGCCCACGCCTGCTTCGCCCACCAGCAACGGGTTGTTCTTGCGGCGACGGGCGAGAATCTGCGCTACGCGCTCGACTTCGCTCTCGCGACCGACCAATGGGTCGATACGGCCCTGGCGGGCAAGCTCGTTGAGATTGCTGGCATAGGCGTCCAGCGGGTTGCTCGAGGAAGACGTATCACCCCCTTCCTCGTCCTGCATCTCCTGCTCGCCTTCGGAACTGTCACCGTGGCCAGGGACCTTGGAAATGCCATGGGCGATGTAGTTGACCACATCGATTCGCGCCACGCTCTGCTGCTTGAGCAGGAACACGGCCTGGCTTTCCTGCTCGCTGAAGATCGCCACCAGCACATTGGCCCCGGTGACTTCTCGCTTGCCCGAACTTTGTACATGGAACACGGCGCGCTGCAGTACACGCTGGAAGCCCAGGGTTGGCTGGGTCTCACGGTCCTCGTCATGCACGGGGATCAACGGCGTGGTGGAGTCGATGAACTCCTGCAGGTCGTGTTTGAGTTTTTCGAGATTGGCGCCGCACGCGCGCAATACGGTGGCGGCTGCCTCGTTGTCCAATAGCGCCAGAAGAAGGTGCTCCACGGTCATGAACTCATGACGCTTGGAGCGCGCTTCCTTGAAGGCAAGATTGAGCGTGACTTCGAGCTCGCGGTTTAACATAGCTTCACCTCATACCCAAGTGGTCGGCGTTAACCGTCCTTCTCGATTTCACAGAGTAGCGGATGCTGGCTTTCCCTGGCGTACTGGTTGACCTGCATGGCCTTGGTTTCGGCGATGTCACGGGTAAACAATCCGCATACTGCCCGTCCTTCTGTATGGACGGCCAGCATGACCTTGGTCGCCAGCTCACGATTCAGATTGAAAAAAACCTCGAGGATCTCGACGACGAAATCCATCGGGGTGTAGTCGTCGTTGAACAAAACCACCTTGTACATCGGTGGTGCCTGCAACGCAGGCTTGGATTCCTGGACGGCAATGCCTGCCGAATCGTCCTCGTGCGACTGCGGGCGGTCTTGATTGAAGGTTAGTCGAATCTGACTGAATGCATGCATGGAAAGAAGATTCATCGTTGAGCGAATAGAAGTGGTGGGTTGACCTTGTGACCGAATTTTGACTCGGTCGCCGCATGACCTTGACTATCGGCAAAACGGTGTTACAAACAGTAGAACCCACATTGGGGAAGAAAGGTCCGCGCAGTCAACCAAATTTTTTCAATCGGTTGTGTTGCGCATGAAGTGGATGATACTCCAGAGCTGGAGTCCTTTGCAGAGGGATATGGGTATGCGCAGTGGTAAAGTCAAGTGGTTCAACAATGCCAAGGGCTACGGCTTCATTATCGAAGACGGCCAGACCGAGGATCTTTTCGCCCATTTTTCCGCCATTACCATGGAGGGTTACAAGACGCTGAAGGCCGGCCAGGCCGTCGCTTTCGAGATTATCCAGGGCCCCAAGGGCCTGCACGCCGTAAAGATCCAGGCAGCAGGGGCCGCAATCACGCAAGCGGAAGCCACGCAGGCAAGCGTCGCGACGACCAGTGACGAGACCCGAGAGTCCGCGAACGCATGATCGCGGCGCAGGAACAGTGATCGCGAGCAAGCGTTCCTCGGGCGCATGCCGGGCAACGTGAGCGCTTGCTCGCCGTCATTGCTGCGAACTTGCACCTGCACAGGCCATCCACACGGATGGCCTGTTTCGTTTCCGGCAGCTGCCGACCCGCCCAGCTTTGTGCCCCCTACACAGTATTCATCGCCGCGACCAGTGGTATACTGCCGCAGTGACCGCAGGGTCACTCTGGTCGGACCGGTCCGCCCGCGTGCGCTGCCCATGCAAGCCGCGAGAGGGCCGCTGTCGCCGGTCGACCGCTTGACGCTCTACTGATGCATCCCACATCACCGCGACCAATGCTCGATTTTTCGCCTCATTGATGACAACGAGCGAAAGCGCCTATCCTGCGCATCTCGAGATTCTGTGCACGCTCAGCAAAGAAGAGAGTTAATTCGATTATGCCCACCCGCTCAAAGATCATCTATACCTTCACCGATGAAGCGCCAGCCCTGGCCACCTACTCGCTGCTGCCGATCATCGAAGCCTTCACCGCTTCTTCGGACATCGCCGTCGAGACCCGCGACATCTCCCTGGCGGCACGCCTTCTTTCAAGCTTCCCCGAGCGTCTGCAGGCCGGCAAACCCGTGCCGGACGATCTCGCCGAGCTGGGCACCCTGGCCACCACGCCTGAAGCCAACATCATCAAGCTGCCGAACATCAGTGCTTCGGTACCGCAACTGAAGGCGGCGATCAAAGAGCTGCAGGATCAGGGCTTCGACCTGCCCGACTACCCCGACAGCGCCGAGTCGGATGCCGACAAGGACACCCGCGCCCGCTACGACAAGGTCAAGGGCAGCGCCGTGAACCCGGTACTGCGTGAAGGCAACTCCGACCGCCGTGCACCGCTGTCGGTCAAGAACTACGCGCGCAAGCACCCGCACAAGATGGGCGCCTGGGCCGCCGACTCCAAGTCACACGTTGCGCACATGAGCAGCGGCGATTTCTACGGCAGCGAGAAGAGCGCCCTGATCGAAGCTGACGGCAGCGTCAAGATCGAGCTGGTCGGCAGCGACGGCAGCACCACCGTCCTGAAAGAAAAGACCAAGGTCCTGGCCGGCGAGATCATCGACTGCGCTGCGCTGAGCAAGAATGCCCTGCGCGCCTTCGTGGCCGCCGAGATCGAGGACGCCAAGAAACAGGGCGTGCTGTTCTCCGTTCACCTGAAAGCCACCATGATGAAGGTCTCCGATCCGATCATGTTCGGCCAGATCGTCGCCGAGTTCTATCAAGAAGCGCTGGACAAGCACGCTGACGTGCTGGAGCAGGTCGGTTTCAACCTGAACAATGGCATCGGCGACCTGTACGCGCGCATCAAGTCGCTGCCCGCCGAGCAGCAGGCGCAGATCGAAGCCGACGTGCAAGCCGTCTACGCCACTCGCCCTGCCCTGGCCATGGTCAACTCCGACAAGGGCATCACCAACCTGCACGTGCCCAGCGACGTCATCGTCGACGCCTCGATGCCGGCCATGATCCGCGACTCGGGCAAGATGTGGAACACTGAGGGTGTGCTGCAGGATACCAAGGCACTGATCCCGGATCGTTGCTATGCCAGCATCTACCAGGCGGCCATCGAAGACTGCAAGAAGCACGGCGCATTCGATCCGACCACCATGGGCAGTGTGCCCAACGTTGGTCTGATGGCGCAGAAGGCCGAAGAATACGGCTCGCACGACAAGACCTTCCAGATTGCCGCCGACGGCGTGGTCCGCGTCAGCGACAGCAACGGCCGCGTGCTCATGGAGCAGAAGGTCGAAGCGGGCGACGTGTTCCGCATGTGCCAGACCAAGGACGCGCCGATCCAGGACTGGGTCAAGCTCGCCGTCAATCGCGCCCGCGCCAGCAGCACCCCTGCGGTGTTCTGGCTCGACCCTGCGCGCGCCCATGACGCAGTGATGATCGACAAGGTGCAGAAATACCTGAAGGACCACGACACCAATGGCCTGGACATCCAGATCATGTCGCCGGTCGATGCCATGGCCTTCTCGCTCAAGCGCATTCGTGCCGGGCAAGACACCATTTCCGTGACCGGCAACGTGCTGCGCGACTACCTGACCGACCTGTTCCCGATCATGGAACTGGGCACCAGCGCCAAGATGCTTTCGATCGTCCCGCTGATGAATGGCGGTGGCCTGTTCGAAACCGGCGCAGGTGGTTCGGCGCCCAAGCACGTGCAGCAGCTGGTCGAAGAAAACTTCCTGCGCTGGGACTCTTTGGGTGAGTTCCTCGCTCTGGCCGCTTCGCTGGAGCACCTGGGCAGCACCTACGACAACCCCAAGGCGCTGGTACTGGCCGCAACCCTGGACAAGGCCACCGGCCAGTTCCTGGACAACAACAAGTCGCCATCGCGCAAGGTCGGCAACATCGACAACCGCGGCAGCCACTTCTACCTGGCACTGTACTGGGCCCAGGCTCTGGCCGAGCAGAACGACGACGCCGCCCTGCAAGCGCAGTTCGCGCCGCTGGCCAAGACCCTGGCCGAGAACGAGGCGAAGATCGTCGCCGAGCTCAACGCCGTTCAGGGCAAACCGGTGGACATCGGCGGCTATTACCATGCCAATGCGGAACTGACCCGCAAGGCCATGCGCCCAAGCGAAACCCTGAACGCCGCGATCGCTTCGCTGGTGTAAGGTTTGAACCGGTAACACCCCCAGCCCTGGCCTCGTGCCGGGGCTGACTTTTTCAGCGCAGGCGATCTCTTGCAGGAGCGGTCATCGGCCGCGAACAGGGCAACGCGTATTGTCTGATGCACCGCGGCGCCTGGTTCGCGGCCACGGACCGCTCCTACGAGGGGTTCATCAACGGGATGATTCCATCATGACCTGGCAACCTCACATCACTGTCGCCACCATCGTCGAGGATCGCGGACGCTTTCTGTTCGTCGAGGAAATGAAAGGCGGCCGGCTGGTTCTCAATCAGCCGGCAGGCCATCTGGATCCCGACGAAAACCTCATGCAGGCCGCCTTGCGCGAAACCCTCGAAGAAACCGCCTGGGACGTCGAGCTGACCGGCGTGGTCGGCATTTACCTGTATACCGCACCCAGCAACGGCGTGACCTACCAGCGCATCTGCTTCAGTGCCCGCCCCTTGCACCTGAACCCCGAGCGCGAGCTGGATCCAGACATCAGCGGTACCACCTGGCTGAACCGCGAAGAGCTCGCCGCCCAAGGGCATCGACTGCGCAGCGAGTTGGTCATGCAGTGCCTGGACGACTACCTGACACGCCCCCTGCACAGCCTCGAGCTGATTCGCACCTGAGCGTTTTCCAACGCACCCTGTTAGAATCGCGTCCTTTTCAGAGGCCCCATCGAATTCCTATGCGTGAGCCAGCTCCCCGCCACTGTGCAAAGCAGCGCGTCATCGTCGGCATGTCCGGCGGCGTCGACTCGTCCGTGTCCGCCCTTCTGCTGATGGAGCAGGGTTACCACGTGGAAGGCCTGTTCATGAAGAACTGGGAAGAAGACGACGGAACCGAATACTGCACGGCGCGCGAGGACCTGGCGGATGCCCAGGCCGTTTGCGACAAGCTGGGCATCAAGCTGCACACCGCCAACTTCGCGGCAGAATACTGGGACAACGTCTTCGAGCACTTCCTCGAGGAGTACAAGGCCGGCCGCACGCCGAACCCGGACATCCTGTGCAACCGCGAGATCAAGTTCAAGGCGTTCCTTGACTACGCGCTCATGCTCGGCGCCGACCTGATCGCCACCGGCCACTACGTGCGTCGCCGCGACACCGACGGGCAGACCCAACTGCTCAAGGGCCTGGACCCGAACAAGGACCAGAGCTACTTCCTGCACGCCGTCGGCGGCGAGCAGATCGCCCGTACGCTGTTCCCCGTGGGCGAACTGGAAAAGCCCGAAGTGCGCGCGATCGCTGAGATGCACGGTCTGGCGACCGCGAAGAAAAAGGATTCCACCGGTATCTGCTTCATCGGCGAACGACGCTTCAGCGACTTTCTCAAGCAGTACCTGCCGGCACAGCCAGGCGAGATCAAGACCACCAGCGGCGAGGTCATCGGCCGTCACCACGGCTTGATGTACCACACCATCGGCCAGCGCCAGGGGCTGGGTATCGGCGGCCTCAAGGACGCCGGTGACGACCCGTGGTATGTGCTGGCCAAGGACCTGGTCGCCAACGAATTGATCGTGGGCCAGGGCAATGAGCACCCGATGCTGTTTTCCCGCGCCCTGCTCGCTTCGGAAATTTACTGGGTGAACCCGGTGGACCTGGCCGAGCCGCGGCGCCTGACGGCCAAGGTGCGCTACCGGCAAGCCGACCAGGCGTGCACCCTGGAACAGACCGCCGAGGGCTATCGCGCGGTGTTCGACGAAGCCCAGCGAGCGGTCACCCCCGGCCAGTCCGTGGTGTTCTACGACGGCGAGATCTGCCTGGGCGGCGGCGTCATCGAAGTCGCCGAGCCGTGGAGCCAGCCATGAACAACCTGCAGGAACAATTGGTAGCACTGGGCGCGGTGTTCCAGGCCGCGGTGCTGGTCGACCGGATCGCCAAGACCGGTTCCGCCGCCGAGGCCGACGTCGCCTGCCTGCTGGGCAGCCTGCTGGTGGTCGATCCGCAGAACACGCTTGAAGTGTTCGGTGGCGACGACAGCCACCTGCGCGAAGGTTATGGTGCGCTGTCCAGCGCGCTTGAGCGAGACCCCGGCAGCCTGCAGCGCGAGCCGCTGCGCTACGCGCTGTCGATGCTGGGCCTGGAGCGGCAGCTGGCCAAGCGCGGCGAGATGCTCGAGATCATCGGCAAGCGCATTCCGCAGATCCAGAACCAGGTCGAGCACTTCGGCCAAGGCCATGAAAACGTCATCGCCGCCACTGGTGCGCTGTACCAGGACACCCTGAGCACTCTGCGCCAGCGCATCCAGGTGCACGGCGACACTCGCCACCTGCAGCAACCCAACAATGCTTCGAAGATTCGTGCCCTGCTGTTGGCCGGTATCCGCGCCGCGCGCCTGTGGCGACAGCTGGGCGGTCATCGCTGGCAGCTGGTGATCAGCCGCCGCAAGTTGTTGCGCGAGCTGTACCCCCTGATGCGCGGATGAATGACCGGAGGGTTGGCCCGCGCCGCCCAACCGGCTTTTTTCATGTATAATTCGCGCCCTTTTCAAAGCCCGACTGTCCGAGAATACCCATGCAGCTTTCTTCGCTCACTGCGGTTTCCCCTGTAGACGGCCGCTACGCCGGCAAAACCCAGGCCCTTCGCACCATTTTCAGCGAGTACGGCCTGATTCGCTTCCGCGCCCTGGTCGAAGTGCGCTGGTTGCAGCGCCTGGCGGCGCATCCGCAGATCGCCGAAGTACCGGCTTTCTCGGCAGAGGCCAATGCCATACTGGATGTACTTGCCAGTGATTTCGCCCTGGAGCACGCCGAGCGCGTCAAGGAAATCGAGCGCACCACCAACCACGACGTCAAGGCCATCGAGTACCTGCTCAAGGAGCAGGCGGCCAAGCTGCCGGAACTGGCCAAGGTCAGCGAGTTCATCCATTTCGCCTGCACCAGCGAGGACATCAACAACCTGTCCCACGCGTTGATGCTGCGCGAAGGCCGCGACGACGTGATGCTGCCACTGATGCGCCAGATCGCCGGGTCGATCCGCGAGCTGGCCCATCGCTTCGCCGACGTGCCGATGCTGTCGCGCACCCATGGCCAGCCGGCTTCGCCGACGACCCTGGGCAAGGAACTGGCGAACGTGGTGTACCGCCTGGAGCGGCAGATCGCCCAGGTGGCCGCCGTGCCTTTGCTGGGCAAGATCAACGGCGCGGTAGGCAACTACAATGCGCACCTGTCGGCCTACCCGCAGATCGACTGGGAAGCCAATGCCCGCGCCTTCATCGAAGACGAACTGGGGCTGGGCTTCAATCCCTACACCACGCAGATCGAGCCGCACGACTACATCGCCGAGCTGTTCGACGCCATCGCGCGCTTCAACACCATCCTCATCGACTTCGATCGTGACATCTGGGGCTATATCTCCCTGGGCTATTTCAAGCAGCGCACCATCGCTGGCGAAATCGGCTCCTCGACGATGCCGCACAAGGTCAACCCGATCGACTTCGAGAACTCTGAAGGGAACCTGGGTATTGCCAACGCGCTGTTCCAGCACCTGGCGAGCAAGCTGCCGATCTCGCGCTGGCAGCGCGACCTGACCGACTCCACCGTACTGCGCAACCTGGGTGTGGGCTTCGCCCACAGCGTCATCGCGTACGAGGCAAGTCTCAAGGGAATCAGCAAGTTAGAGATCAATACTCAGAAAATAGCTGAAGATCTGGATGCCTGTTGGGAAGTGCTCGCCGAGCCGATTCAGACGGTCATGCGCCGCTACGACATCGAGAATCCGTACGAGAAGCTCAAGGAGCTGACCCGCGGCAAGGGCATCGGCCCACAAGCTCTGCAGACCTTCATCGACGGGCTGGACATGCCTGACCAGGCCAAAGCCGAGCTCAAGCAACTGACGCCGGCCAATTACATAGGCAATGCGGCTGCTCAGGCCAAGCGCGTCTGACATTCGCCAACGACGCTTCGACGCCCGGCTTCGCCGGGCGTTTTTATTCCGGTTACAAAAGCAATATAATTCAGCAGGTTACACATGAAAGCTAATACCCCACTTCAAATACTGGGCGGCCTGACTGCCGCTGAATTTCTCCGCGACTACTGGCAGAAGAAACCCCTGCTGGTACGCCAGGCCTTCACCGATTTCGAAAATCCGTTGAGCGCCGATGAACTCGCCGGCCTGGCGCTCGAGGAAGAAGTCGAGTCGCGGATCGTCATCGAACACGGCGCCCAGCCGTGGGAGATGCGCCGTGGGCCCTTTGCCGAGGATGAATTCAGCAAGCTGCCCGAAACCGAGTGGACCCTGCTGGTCCAGGCTGTTGACCAGTTCGTTCCGGAAGTCGCCGAGCTGCTCGAGCACTTCCGCTTCCTGCCCAGCTGGCGCATTGATGACGTCATGATCAGCTTTGCCGCACCAGGCGGCGGCGTGGGTCCGCACTTCGACAACTACGATGTGTTCCTGCTCCAGGGGCTGGGCAAGCGCAACTGGAAAGTCGGACAGATGTGCGATTCGCAGAGCCCGCTGCTCGATCACCCGGATCTGCGCATCCTGGCCGACTTCCAGCAGAGCGAAGAGTGGACCCTGGAGCCCGGCGACATGCTCTATCTGCCGCCGCGCCTGGCCCATTGCGGCGTTGCTGTGGACGATTGCATGACCTATTCGGTCGGCTTCCGTGCCCCGAGCGCTGCCGAAGTGCTGACCCACTTCACCGACTTCCTCAGCCAGTTCCTGCCGGACGAAGAGCGCTACAGCGACGCCGATGCCGTGCCTGCGGCCGACCCGCACCAGATCCAGCACGACGCCCTCGATCGCCTCAAGCGCCTGCTGGCCGAGCACATGAGTGACGAGCGACTGCTGCTGACCTGGTTTGGCCAATTCATGACCGAGCCGCGCTATCCGGAGTTGGTCGCCGGCGAAGACATGGCCGAGGCCGATCTGCTCGCCGAACTTGAGCAGGGTGCCCTGCTGGTGCGTAACCCTAGCGCTCGCCTGGCCTGGTCGGAAGTCGACGAAGACCTGCTGTTGTTCGCCAGCGGCCAGAGCCGCCTGCTGCCCGGCGAACTGCGCGATCTGTTGAAGCTGATCTGCGCGGCCGACGCCTTGCACATCGACAACCTGGGCCCCTGGATGAACGACGAACAAGGTCGCGCGCTGCTTTGCGAGCTGGTGAAGCAAGGGAGCCTGGGGTTCGCCATCGATGAATAGCATTGGCGTGCGCGTGGCGGACTGGCACAAGGACAATCGAGATATCCGGCGCATTCGCGAGGCGGTGTTCATCGCCGAGCAGGCGATTCCGGCCGAGCTGGAATGGGACGAGGACGATCTGAGCGCCGTGCACTTCCTGGCCGTCGAAGGCGACTACGCAGTAGGCACTGCCCGCCTGCTCGCCGACGGTGAGATCGGTCGGGTGTCCGTGCTCAAGGATTGGCGCGGGTTGAGGGTGGGCGACAAGTTGCTGCAAGCAGTCATCGCCCATGCCAATGCGCTGGGCCTGCACGAGCAGAAGCTCAGCGCCCAGGTGCACGCCACGGCGTTCTACGAACACCATGGCTTTCGCATCGTCAGCGGCGAGTTTCTCGAAGCTGGCTTGCCTCATGTGGACATGGTTCGCAGTCCAAGCTGACTTTCTGTGAGAGCCGAACGGCGCATCGTGGTGCGCCTGCGAGACCGCAGCGCCCTTTTCGCGGCCACTGACCGCTCCCACAGAGGATCGCATTCACCTGTGGGTGATCATCCACAGACCAATGGCGTGCACCTGTGGGTGGTCATCCGCAGACCAATGGCGTGCACCTGTGGGTGGTCATCCGCAGACCAATGGCGTGCACCTGCGGGAGCGGTCAGCGGCCGCGAAATGGCCGACGCGGGTCAGCTGATACGCTGCATCCTGTACATTCAGCGCGCATGCCATACTTGTCCGCACATCCAATGCGGAGATCACGGACATGCCGCTGCACCTTCTGCTCGCCAGCCTGCTGTTATGCCTGATGCCCAGTGCCCAAGCGGCTACCCAGGTCATGCCCCTTCACTATCGCACAAGTGCCGATATCCTCCCCATCGCCCAACAACTGGTGGGCCGTGAAGGCACCGTCGCGGCCTATGGCAACCAACTGGTGGTCAACGCCGAGCCCGACAAGCTGGACGAGCTCACTGCATTGCTGGAGCAATTGGACAAGCCGGCGCGACGCCTGCTGATCAGCGTCGACACCAGCGACAGCAATACCGCCAACCAGCGCGGTTATCGCGTCAACGGCGCAGGCACTACGCGCATCGTCCAGTACGGCACCGACAACCGCAGCGGCGGTGTGCAACAGGTACAAGCCAGCGAAGGCAGCCCGGCACTCATCCAGATCGGCCAAAGCGTACCCTTGACCACCGCCGGTACGGATGCCTACGGCCGCCTGCAAGCGCAGACCGAGTATCGCGATGTCACCCAGGGCTTCTACGTCACCGCCAGCCTGACTGGCGATGTAGTACACCTGAATATCGCTACAAACAACGACCGATTGAGCCAGGAACGGGCCGACGTGGTCAACGTGCAAAGTACCCAATCGACCCTCAGCGGCCGGCTCGGCGAGTGGATCACGGTGGCCGGCATGAACGAGCATTCGAGCATCAACCAACAGGGCATCGCCCGCCAATACAGCACCCAGGGGCGTAACGACACGACCGTTCGAGTCAAGGTCGACACTCTTGATTGAGTCTAAGCCACGACAGCGCTGCCCCTGTCGCGAATCGGCGACCGCAGCCTCGAAAACTGACTCTACAGTCGCGGAATCGGCGAATATGTAGTGCGCTATAATTTCCACTACAAAACGTTTGACGTGCAGAAAATCCATGGGGCATGATGGCCTCGCCCTCACCGGTCCGCGTCTCTGCCAACCAGGCAAGCGCGGCGTACGGTCAGGGCCGACCGGCAGTTCGGCACAAGCAGCGCCTGGCGCAGCAACCCCATCATCGAACCTATGCACGAGGTTTATCTCCATGGCACTGACACGCGAACAACAAGAAGCGGCCCTTGCGAAAGACTGGTCCGAAAACCCGCGCTGGAAAGGTGTGACGCGCAACTACTCACCCGCCGACGTGGTGCGCCTGCGTGGCTCGGTCCAACCCGAACACACGCTGGCCCGCCTGGGCGCAGAAAAACTCTGGAACCTGGTGACCCAGGGCGCCAAGCCTTCATTCCGTCCCGACAAGGATTTCGTCAACTGCATGGGCGCGCTCACCGGCGGCCAGGCGGTGCAGCAGGTCAAGGCCGGCATCCAGGCCATCTACCTGTCGGGCTGGCAGGTCGCGGCCGACAACAACTCCGCCGAATCGATGTACCCCGACCAGTCGCTGTACCCGGTGGACTCGGTGCCGACCGTGGTCAAGCGCATCAACAACTCGTTCCGACGTGCCGACCAGATCCAATGGAAAGCCGGCAAGAATCCGGGCGACCAAGGCTACATCGACTACTTCGCGCCAATCGTGGCTGACGCCGAAGCCGGCTTCGGCGGCGTGCTCAATGCCTATGAGTTGATGAAGAACATGATCGAAGCAGGCGCTGCCGGCGTGCACTTCGAAGACCAATTGGCCTCCGTGAAGAAATGCGGGCACATGGGCGGCAAAGTGCTGGTGCCGACCCAGGAAGCCGTGCAGAAACTCACTGCGGCGCGCCTGGCTGCCGATGTCGCCGGTGTACCGACGATCATCCTGGCACGCACCGATGCGAACGCTGCAGACCTGCTGACATCGGACTGCGACCCCTACGACCAGCCGTTCGTGACCGGCACCCGCACACCCGAAGGCTTCTACAAGGTACGTGCCGGCCTCGATCAGGCAATCGCCCGTGGCCTGGCGTACGCGCCCTATGCCGACCTCATCTGGTGCGAAACCGCCAAGCCGGACCTGGATGAGGCGCGTCGCTTCGCCGAGGCCATCAAGCGCGAGTACCCGGACCAGCTGCTTTCCTACAACTGCTCGCCTTCCTTCAACTGGAAGAAGAACCTGGATGACGCGACCATCGCCAAATTCCAGCGCGAGCTGTCGGCGATGGGCTACAAGCATCAGTTCATCACCCTCGCCGGGATCCACAACATGTGGCACGGCATGTTCAGTCTCGCGCACGATTACGCGCGCAACGACATGACGGCCTATGTGAAGCTGCAGGAGCAGGAATTCGCCGATGCCGAAAAGGGCTACACCTTCGTCGCTCACCAACAGGAAGTGGGGACCGGGTACTTCGACGACATGACCACCGTGATCCAGGGCGGCGCCTCGTCGGTCACCGCCCTGACCGGCTCGACCGAGGAAGAGCAGTTCCACTGATCCCCCAGGCACGCTGCTCTCACGAGGGAGCAGCGTTTGTGGGTCGAGGTGTTTGTGCGGCGGAGTTAACTGTGGGAGCGGGCTCTGCCCGAGAAGACTTCGGCGCGTGTCCTTGCCAAACGCAGCGTGGCCTTCGCGGGTAGAACCCGCTCCCACAGAGACGCCATCGCTCCCACAGGGATGGGTGTTGAATTCAGAGCCGCCGCATGCAGTTGCCGGCGGCTTTTTTATGCGTTCGATTGATCCAGCGCAATGCCGGCAACCGAATAACCCAGTACAACACTCCGCACGGTTAATTAGCCCCACTCGAACAGTCGAGCCAGCGCGCTAAATGATATTAGTTATCATTAAGATATTCAGCTACTCACGGTAAAAGCTTGCCCTGCTTGATATTTTCTTCTTTCACCCACCTAAATCCTGCCAGTGAGCTACATTGAATAAGCCTATGTGCGTAATGATACGAATTAATTTGCGATCCGAAATTTACTTGCCCGGCTTTTACCCATAAAATCATCGCGATTGATTCTGCTGCGACATATCGTCACTGCGACACTTCATTCAACCCAGAGGCTCCGGCCCCTGCCAAGGAAACCAGCATGCCCGATTCGACAGGACTCATCGCCCATAACTGGGGCTTTGCCATCTTCCTTCTCGGTGTTGCCGGTCTGTGTGCGTTCATGCTCGGGCTCTCCAGCCTGCTGGGCAGCAAAGCCTTCGGACGCAGCAAGAACGAACCTTTCGAATCCGGCATGCTGCCGGTCGGCAGCGCCCGTCTGCGCCTTTCCGCCAAATTCTATCTGGTCGCGATGCTGTTCGTGATCTTCGATATCGAAGCCCTTTTTCTCTTTGCCTGGTCTGTGTCCGTCCGCGAAAGCGGCTGGACCGGATTCGTCGAAGCTCTCGTTTTCATAGCAATTCTGTTGGCAGGTCTTGTCTACCTGTTCCGAGTGGGCGCCCTTGACTGGGCACCGGAAGCTCGTCGCAAGCGGCAGGCGAAGCTGAAACAATGAGGCTTTGGCAATGCAATACAATCTCACCCGGATCGACCCCGATGCTCCCAACGAGCAGTATCCCATCGGCACCAGGGAAACTGTTTCCGACCCCCTAGAAGATCAGGTTCACAAGAACATCTTCATGGGCAAACTCGAAGACGTCCTCAGCGGCGCGGTCAACTGGGGTCGCAAGAACTCCCTGTGGCCGTACAACTTCGGTCTCTCGTGCTGCTACGTGGAAATGACCACGGCCTTCACGGCGCCCCACGACATCGCCCGCTTCGGCGCCGAAGTGATCCGGGCTTCGCCGCGTCAGGCCGATTTCATGGTCATCGCCGGCACCTGCTTCATCAAGATGGCGCCGATCATCCAGCGCCTCTACGAGCAGATGCTCGAGCCCAAATGGGTCATCTCCATGGGCTCGTGCGCCAACTCGGGTGGCATGTACGACATCTACTCGGTGGTCCAGGGGGTCGACAAATTCCTCCCCGTGGACGTCTACGTGCCTGGCTGCCCGCCGCGCCCTGAAGCATTCCTGCAAGGCTTGATGCTGTTGCAGGAGTCGATTGGCCAAGAGCGTCGCCCGCTGTCCTGGGTCGTCGGTGATCAAGGCGTATACCGCGCCGAGATGCCTTCGCAGAAGGAACAGCGCCGCGAACAGCGTATTGCGGTAACCCACCTGCGCAGCCCCGACGAAGTCTGATCCAGCGTTTGTCACGCCTGCCGATGCAGGCCGAGAACCTCTGGCTTCAAACCGTAGTTGACCGATAGCGACCGAGACCATGACAACAGCGGACACCGCTCTGTATATCCCGCCCTACAAGGCTGACGACCAAGATGTGGTCGTCGAACTGAACCAGCGCTTTGGCCCCGAGGCGTTCCTCGCCCAGGGAACCCGTACCGGCATGCCGGTGCTGTGGGTGGCCCGCGCCAAGCTGGTCGAGATCCTCACGTTCCTGCGCAACGTGCCCAAGCCGTACAGCATGCTCTACGACCTGCACGGCGTGGACGAGCGCCTGCGCACCCATCGCCGCGCCATTCCCGGCGCGGGCGACTTCACGGTGTTCTACCACCTGCTGTCGGTCGAGCGTAACAGCGACGTCATGCTCAAGGTGGCCTTGAACGAAGGCGACCTGAACCTGCCGACCATCACCGGTATCTGGCCCAACGCCAACTGGTACGAGCGTGAAGTCTGGGACATGTTCGGCATCGATTTCGCCGGCCACCCTCACCTGTCGCGCATCATGATGCCGCCGACCTGGGAAGGCCACCCGCTGCGCAAGGACTACCCGGCGCGCGCGACCGAGTTCGACCCCTACAGCCTGACCCTGGCCAAGCAGCAGCTCGAGGAGGAAGCCGCGCGCTTCAAGCCCGAGGACTGGGGCATGAAACGCTCCGGCACCAACGAGGACTACATGTTCCTCAACCTGGGCCCGAACCACCCTTCGGCGCACGGTGCGTTCCGGATCATCCTGCAGCTGGACGGCGAAGAGATCGTCGACTGCGTGCCTGACATCGGCTACCACCACCGTGGCGCCGAGAAAATGGCCGAGCGCCAATCTTGGCACAGCTTCATCCCCTACACCGACCGCATCGACTATCTGGGCGGGGTGATGAACAACCTGCCCTACGTGCTGGCCGTCGAGAAGCTGGCCGGCATCAAGGTGCCGCAGAAGGTCGACACCATCCGCATCATGATGGCCGAGTTCTTCCGCATCACCAGCCACCTGCTGTTCCTGGGTACCTACATCCAGGACGTCGGCGCCATGACCCCGGTGTTCTTTACCTTCACCGACCGCCAGAAGGCCTACACGGTGATCGAAGCCATCACCGGTTTCCGCCTGCACCCGGCCTGGTACCGCATCGGTGGTGTGGCGCACGACCTGCCGCGCGGCTGGGAGAAGCTGGTCAAGGACTTCGTCGAATGGCTGCCCAAGCGCCTCGACGAATACACCAAGGCTGCATTGCAGAACAGCATTCTCAAGGGCCGTACCATCGGTGTCGCCGCCTACAACACCAAGGAAGCCCTGGAGTGGGGCGTTACCGGTGCCGGGCTGCGCTCCACCGGTTGCGATTTCGACCTGCGCAAGGCTCGCCCGTATTCGGGCTACGAGAACTTCGAGTTCGAAGTGCCGCTCGCGCACAACGGCGATGCCTATGACCGCTGCATGGTTCGCGTCGAAGAAATGCGCCAGAGCATCCGCATCATCGACCAATGCATGCGCAACATGCCCGAAGGCCCGTACAAGGCGGATCACCCGCTGACTACGCCGCCGCCCAAGGAACGCACGCTGCAGCACATCGAAACCTTGATCACGCACTTCCTGCAGGTTTCGTGGGGCCCGGTGATGCCGGCCAACGAATCCTTCCAGATGATCGAAGCAACCAAGGGCATCAACAGCTATTACCTGACGAGCGACGGCGGCACCATGAGCTACCGTACCCGCATACGCACCCCGAGCTACCCGCACCTGCAGCAGATCCCTTCGGTGATCAAGGGCAGCATGGTCGCGGACTTGATCGCGTACCTGGGTAGCATCGATTTCGTTATGGCCGACGTGGACCGTTAAGCATGAACAGCACGCTCATCCAGACAGACCGTTTCGCCCTGAGTGAAACCGAGCGCTCGGCCATCGAGCACGAGCTGCACCACTACGAGGACCCGCGCGCGGCGTCCATCGAAGCCCTCAAGATCGTCCAGAAGGAACGTGGCTGGGTACCTGATGGCGCGCTTTACGCGATCGGCGAACTGCTCGGCATTCCGGCCAGCGACGTCGAAGGCGTGGCCACCTTTTACAGCCAGATTTTCCGCCAGCCGGTGGGCCGCCACATCATTCGCGTCTGCGACTCGATGGTCTGCTACATCGGTGGCCACGAATCTGTGGTCAGCGAAATCCAGAGCAAGCTGGGCATAGGCCTGGGCCAGACCACCGCCGACGGCCGCTTCACCCTGCTGCCGGTGTGCTGCCTGGGCAACTGCGACAAGGCCCCGGCGCTGATGATCGACGACGATACCTTTGGCGATGTCCAGCCCGCTGGCGTGGCCCAACTGCTGGAGGGCTACGTATGAAGCTCACCTCGTTCGGCCCGGCCAACACCATTGCCCGCGCCGCTGAAACCCATCCGCTGACCTGGCGCCTGCGTGACGACGGCGAGCCGATCTGGCTCGACGAGTACCAGGCCAAGGACGGCTACAGCGCCGCGCGCAAGGCATTTGCCGATATGTCGCAGGACGACATCGTGCAGACGGTGAAGGATTCCGGCCTCAAGGGCCGCGGCGGTGCGGGTTTCCCCACCGGCGTCAAATGGGGCCTGATGCCCAAAGACGAATCCATGGACATCCGCTACCTGCTGTGCAACGCGGATGAAATGGAGCCCAACACCTGGAAAGACCGCATGCTGATGGAGCAGCAGCCTCATCTGCTGATCGAAGGCATGCTGATTTCCGCGCGCGCGCTGAAAGCCTATCGCGGCTACATCTTCCTGCGCGGCGAATACACCACCGCCGCCAAGCACCTGAATCGTGCCGTACAGGAAGCGAAAGCCGCCGGCCTGCTGGGCAAGAACATCCTGGGGTCGGGCTTCGACTTCGAACTGTTCGTGCACACCGGTGCCGGTCGCTACATCTGCGGTGAAGAAACCGCACTGATCAACTCGCTGGAAGGCCGCCGCGCCAACCCGCGTTCCAAGCCGCCCTTCCCCGCCGCCGTGGGCGTGTGGGGCAAGCCGACGTGCGTGAACAACGTCGAAACCCTGTGCAACGTGCCGGCCATCGTCGGCAACGGCATCGACTGGTACAAGGCCCTGGCCATGCCGGGCAGTGAAGACCACGGCACCAAGCTGATGGGTTTCTCCGGCAAGGTCGAGAACCCCGGCCTGTGGGAACTGCCGTTCGGCATCACCGCTCGGGAGTTGTTCGAAGACTACGCCGGCGGCATGCGCGACGGCTTCACGCTCAAGTGCTGGCAGCCAGGCGGTGCCGGTACCGGTTTCCTGCTGCCCGAGCACCTCGACGCGCAGATGTACGCCGGCGGCATCGGCAAGGTCGGTACCCGCATGGGCACCGGCCTGGCCATGGCCGTGGACGACAGCGTCAACATGGTCTCGCTGCTGCGCAACATGGAAGAGTTTTTCTCCCGCGAGTCCTGTGGCTTTTGCACTCCTTGCCGCGACGGCCTGCCGTGGAGCGTCAAGCTGCTGCGCGCCATCGAGACCGGCAACGGCCAGCCGGGGGATATCGAAACCCTGCTGGGCCTGGTCGGTTTCCTCGGCCCCGGCAAGACGTTCTGTGCGCACGCGCCCGGCGCCGTGGAGCCCTTGGGCAGCGCGATCAAATATTTCCGTGCCGAGTTCGAGGCGGGCATCAAGCCCGTCACGCCGGGCAGCCTGACCCAGGTGGCAACTCCCACCATGGCCGGCGCCTGACTCACAGCACGCCCGGCGGCCCGTGCCGCCGGTATCGCCCGTTGACGCGCCCTTTCCGGCTGCGCCGGGCGAACGACAAGATTTCCATTAGCCACGCCCGCTGACAACGGGCCAACGAAGAACTTGAACCATGGCCACTATCCACGTAGACGGCAAAGCGCTCGAGGTCGATGGCGCAGACAACCTGTTGCAGGCCTGTCTGTCGCTGGGCCTCGACATCCCGTATTTCTGCTGGCATCCGGCGCTGGGCAGCGTCGGCGCCTGCCGCCAGTGCGCAGTCAAGCAGTACACCGACGAGAACGACACCCGTGGTCGCATCGTCATGTCGTGCATGACACCCGCCACCGACAACACCTGGATCTCCATCGAAGACGACGAATCCAAGGCGTTCCGCGCCAGTGTCGTCGAATGGCTGATGACCAACCACCCGCACGACTGTCCTGTCTGCGAAGAAGGCGGTCACTGCCATCTGCAAGACATGACTGTGATGACCGGTCACAACGAGCGTCGCTACCGCTTCAGCAAGCGCACCCACCAGAATCAGGAGCTGGGCCCGTTCATCGCGCATGAAATGAACCGCTGCATCGCCTGCTATCGCTGCGTGCGTTTCTACAAGGACTACGCCGGCGGCACCGACCTGGGCGTGTTCGGCGCCCACGACAACGTCTACTTCGGACGGGTCGAGGACGGCACCCTGGAAAGCGAGTTTTCCGGCAACCTCACCGAGGTCTGCCCGACCGGTGTGTTCACCGACAAGACGCACTCCGAGCGCTACAACCGCAAGTGGGACATGCAGTTCGCCCCGAGCATCTGCCATGGCTGCTCGAGCGGTTGCAACATCAGCCCAGGCGAGCGCTACGGTGAGCTGCGCCGTATCGAGAACCGCTACAACGGCTCGGTGAACCACTATTTCCTGTGCGACCGCGGCCGCTTCGGCTACGGCTACGTCAACCGCACCGATCGCCCACGGCAACCGCTGTTGGCCGAAGGCAACCGCAAGCTGAGCCTCGACGAGGCGCTGGACAAGGCTGCCGAGCTGTTGCGCGGCCGCAACATCGTTGGCATCGGCTCGCCACGGGCCAGCCTGGAAAGCAACTACGCCCTGCTGGAACTGGTCGGTGCCAAGCACTTCTACAGCGGCATCGAAGCCGGCGAGCTGTCGCGCATCCGCCTGGCCTTGCAGGTGCTGCAGAACAGCCCGTTGCCGATTCCGAGCCTGCGCGAGGTCGAAGACCACGACGCGGTGTTCGTGTTGGGCGAAGACTTGACCCAGACCGCCGCGCGCATGGCGCTGGCACTGCGTCAATCGGTGAAGGGCAAGGCAGAGGCGATGGCCGAGGCCATGCGCGTTCAACCTTGGCTCGACGCTGCCGTGAAGAACATCGGTCAGCATGAGCTGCATCCATTGTTCATCGCCAGCCTGACCGACACCAAGCTCGACGACGTCGCCGAGGAATGCGTGCACGCCGCGCCCGAAGACCTGGCGCGCATCGGCTTCGCCGTGGCCCATGCGATCGACCCGAGCGCACCGGCCGTCAGCGGCCTGGACAGCGAAGCCCTCGAGCTGGCCCAGCGCATTGCCGATGCGCTGGTGGCCGCCAAGCGTCCGCTGGTCGTCAGCGGCACTTCGCTGGGCTGCAACGCCCTGATCGAAGCTGCGGGCAACATCGCCAAGGCCTTGAAGGGTCGCGACAAGGCCGGTTCGCTGAGCCTGATCGTGCCGGAAGCCAACAGCATGGGCCTGGCGATGCTCGGTGGCGAGTCGGTGGACGACGCGCTGCAAGCCGTGATCGACGGTCACGCCGACGCCCTGGTGATCCTGGAAAACGATTTGTACACCCGTGTCGATGCCGCCAAGGTGGACGCCGCGCTGAACGCCGCCAAGGTGGTCATCGTTGCCGATCACCAGCACACCCGCACCGTCGAGCGCGCCCATCTGGTCTTGCCGGCCGCCAGCTTCGCCGAAGGCGATGGCACTCTGGTCAGCCAGGAAGGCCGCGCACAGCGGTTCTTCCAGGTGTTCGATCCGGTCTACCTGGATTCCAGCATTCTGATCCACGAAGGCTGGCGCTGGCTGCACGCGCTGCGCAGCACGCTGCTGAACCAGCCGGTGGACTGGACCCAACTCGACCACGTGACCGCTGCAGTGGCCAACAGCACCGCGCAACTGGCCCGCATCGTCGACGCCGCGCCGTCGGCCTCGTTCCGCATCAAGGGCCTGAAACTGGCCCGCGAACCGTTGCGCTACAGCGGCCGTACGGCCATGCGCGCCAACATCAGCGTGCACGAGCCACGCACATCGCAGGATACCGACACCGCCTTCTCGTTCTCCATGGAAGGCTACTCGGGCTCGGCCGAGCCGCGCCAGCAGGTGCCGTTCGCCTGGTCGCCAGGCTGGAACTCGCCACAGGCCTGGAACAAGTTCCAGGACGAAGTGGGTGGCCACCTGCGTGCCGGTGATCCAGGCACACGCCTGATCGAAAGCCAGGGCGATGGCCTGGGCTGGTTCGCCAGCGTACCGGCGGCCTTCTCGCCCGCTCGCGGCACCTGGCAGGCAGTGCCGTTCTATCACCTGTTCGGCAGCGAAGAAAACTCTTCCCGCTCCGCACCGGTGCAGGAGCGGATTCCGGCCCCTTACGTCGCGTTGGCCAAATCCGAGGCGGATCGTCTGGGCGTCAATGATGGCGCGCTGTTGAGCCTCACCGTCGCCGGTCGGGCCTTGCGCCTGCCGCTGCGCATCAGTGAAGAACTGGGCGCAGGCCTGGTGGGTCTGCCCGCTGGCCTGGCGGGCATCCCGCCGGCGTTTGCCGGCGCATCCGTCGAAGGCCTGCAGGAGGCAGCACAATGACCTGGTTCACCCCTGAAGTGATCGACATCATCATCGGTGTGGTCAAGGCCCTGGTCATCATGCTGGCGGTGGTCGTCTGCGGCGCGTTGCTCAGCTTCGTCGAGCGTCGCCTGCTGGGCTGGTGGCAGGACCGCTACGGTCCGAACCGGGTCGGTCCGTTCGGCATGTTCCAGATTGCCGCCGACATGCTGAAGATGTTCTTCAAGGAAGACTGGAACCCGCCCTTCGTCGACAAGGTGATCTTCACCCTGGCGCCGGTGGTGGCCATGAGTGCCTTGCTGATCGCCTTCGCGATCATTCCGATCACCCCCACCTGGGGCGTGGCCGACCTGAACATCGGGCTGCTGTTCTTCTTCGCCATGGCCGGCCTGTCGGTGTATGCCGTGCTGTTCGCCGGCTGGGCCAGCAACAATAAATATGCCTTGCTGGGCAGCTTGCGGGCCTCCGCGCAGACCGTGTCGTACGAAGTGTTCATGGGCCTGTCGCTGATGGGTATCGTGATCCAGGCGGGCTCCTTCAACATGCGCGACATCGTCGAGTACCAGGCGCAGAACCTGTGGTTCATCATTCCGCAGTTCTTCGGCTTCTGTACCTTCTTCGTCGCCGGCGTGGCGGTGACTCACCGTCATCCGTTCGACCAGCCGGAAGCGGAACAGGAACTGGCCGACGGCTACCACATCGAATACGCCGGCATGAAATGGGGCATGTTCTTCGTCGGTGAATACATCGGCATCATCCTGATCTCGGCCTTGCTGGTGACGCTGTTCTTCGGCGGCTGGCACGGTCCGTTCGGAATCCTGCCGCAACTGTCGTTCGTCTGGTTCGCACTAAAAACCGCGTTCTTCATCATGCTGTTCGTACTGCTGCGCGCGTCCATCCCGCGCCCTCGCTACGACCAGGTAATGGATTTCAGCTGGAAGTTCTGCCTGCCACTGACCCTGATCAACATGCTGGTGACCGCCGCGATCGTGTTGTTGAACACGCCCGCCGGCACGGTTCAGTGAGGAATTGACCCATGTTCAAATATATCGGTGACATCGTAAAAGGAACGGGCACGCAGCTGCGCAGCCTGATCATGGTGTTCGGCCACGGTTTCCGTAAGCGCGACACCCTGCAATACCCCGAGGAGGCGGTGTACCTGCCGCCGCGCTATCGCGGCCGTATCGTGTTGACCCGCGACCCCGACGGCGAGGAACGCTGCGTGGCCTGCAACCTGTGCGCCGTGGCCTGCCCGGTGGGTTGCATCTCGTTGCAGAAGGCAGAAACCGAGGACGGTCGCTGGTACCCGGACTTCTTCCGGATCAACTTCTCGCGCTGCATTTTCTGTGGACTGTGCGAGGAAGCCTGCCCGACGACCGCGATCCAGCTCACGCCGGACTTCGAGATGGCCGAGTTCAAGCGTCAGGATCTGGTCTACGAAAAGGAAGATCTGCTGATCTCCGGCCCCGGCAAGAACCCTGACTACAACTTCTACCGCGTAGCCGGCATGGCCGTAGCCGGCAAGCCCAAGGGCGCCGCGCAGAACGAAGCCCAGCCGATCAACGTGAAGAGCTTGCTCCCTTAAGGAAGAAAGATGGAATTCGCTTTCTATTTCGCGTCGGGTATCGCGGTGGTGTCCACCCTCAGGGTGATCACCAATACCAACCCCGTACACGCCCTGCTCTATCTGATCATCTCGTTGATCGCCGTGGCGATGACCTTCTTCGCCCTCGGTGCGCCGTTCGCCGGCGTGCTTGAAGTGATCGCCTATGCCGGTGCCATCATGGTGCTGTTCGTCTTCGTGGTGATGATGCTCAACCTGGGCCCGGCCTCGGTGCAACAGGAACGCGTGTGGCTCAAGCCGGGTATCTGGGCTGGCCCGGTGTTCCTAGGTGCCTTGTTGCTGCTCGAACTGCTGTACGTGCTGTTCGCCAACCCCAGCGCTGCCGGTATCGGCCAGACCACGGTCGATGCCAAGGCAGTCGGCATCAGTCTGTTCGGTCCCTACCTGCTGGTGGTTGAACTGGCGTCGATGCTGCTGCTGGCTGCAGCCGTGACGGCGTTCCACCTCGGCCGCACGGAAAAGGAGTAAACAGATGCCCGCTATCCCTCTCGAGCATGGCCTGGCTGTCGCCGGCATCCTGTTCACCCTTGGTCTGGTCGGCCTGATGGTCCGCCGTAACATTCTTTTCGTGTTGATGAGTCTGGAAATCATGATGAACGCCTCTGCCCTGGCGTTCATCGTGGCGGGCGCACGCTGGGGTCAGCCCGATGGACAGATCATGTTCATCCTGGTGATCACCCTGGCAGCGGCCGAGGCCTCCATTGGCCTGGCGATCCTGATGCAACTGTATCGCCGCTTCCACACGCTCGACATCGACGCTGCCAGTGAGATGCGCGGATGAACCTGATCTTCCTGACCTTTGTATTCCCGCTG
Organism: Pseudomonas sp. CFBP 8770; assembly: GCF_014841705.1. Taxonomy (NCBI): domain Bacteria; kingdom Pseudomonadati; phylum Pseudomonadota; class Gammaproteobacteria; order Pseudomonadales; family Pseudomonadaceae; genus Pseudomonas; species Pseudomonas sp. CFBP 8770. The sequence continues at coordinate 250,726 of NZ_JACYUL010000005.1, read as the reverse complement.
ATCGGCTTCCTGCTGCTGTCGTTCTCGCGCGGGCGCTTCTCGGAAAACCTTTCGGCGCTGATCGGCGTCGGCTCCATCGGCCTGTCGGCGGTGGTTGCTGCCTACGTCATCTGGCAGTTCAACGTCGCGCCGCCCGAGGGTGGCGTGTACACCCAACTGCTGTGGCGCTGGATGGCGGTGGACGGGTTCGAACCCAACTTCACCCTGTACCTGGACGGCCTGTCGATCACCATGCTCGGCGTGGTGGTAGGCGTAGGCTTCCTGATCCACCTGTTCGCCTCCTGGTACATGCGTGGTGAAGAGGGCTACTCGCGCTTCTTCGCCTACACCAACCTGTTCATCGCCAGCATGCTGTTCCTGATCCTGGGCGACAACCTGCTGTTCATCTACTTCGGTTGGGAAGGCGTGGGCCTGTGCTCGTACCTGTTGATCGGTTTCTACTATGGCAACCGCAACAACGGCAACGCAGCGCTCAAGGCGTTCATCGTCACCCGTATCGGCGACGTGTTCATGGCCATCGGCCTGTTCATCCTGTTCCAGCAACTGGGTACGCTGAATATCCAGGAACTGCTGGTGCGGGCGCCGGAGCATTTCAAAGTCGGTGACTTCTGGATCGTGCTGGCCACGCTGATGCTGCTCGGTGGTGCCGTCGGCAAGTCCGCGCAATTGCCCCTGCAGACCTGGCTGGCAGACGCCATGGCCGGTCCTACGCCGGTGTCGGCACTGATCCACGCCGCCACCATGGTGACCGCCGGTGTCTACCTGATCGCCCGGACCCACGGCCTGTTCGCCCTGGCCCCGGACATCCTGCATCTGGTCGGTGTGGTCGGTGGTGTCACGCTGGTCCTGGCCGGCTTCGCTGCGCTGGTGCAGACCGACATCAAGCGTATCCTGGCCTATTCGACCATGAGCCAGATCGGCTACATGTTCCTGGCCCTGGGCGTCGGTGCCTGGGACGGCGCGATCTTCCACCTGATGACCCACGCCTTCTTCAAGGCGCTGCTGTTCCTCGCCTCGGGTGCGGTGATCGTCGCCTGCCACCACGAGCAGAACATCTTCAAGATGGGTGGCCTGTGGAAGAAACTGCCATTGGCCTACGCCAGCTTCATCGTCGGCGGCTCTGCCCTCGCGGCTCTGCCGCTGCTGACGGCCGGCTTCTATTCCAAGGACGAGATCCTCTGGGAAGCCTTCGCCAGCGGCAACAATGGCTTGCTGTACGCCGGCCTGGTCGGTGCGTTCATGACCTCGCTGTACACCTTCCGCTTGATCTTCATCACCTTCCATGGCGAAGCCAAGACCGACGCGCACGCCGGCCATGGCGTTGCCCACTGGCTGCCGCTGGGCGTGCTCATCGTGCTGTCGACCTTCATCGGTGCCTGGATCCATCCGCCATTGGCGGGCGTGCTGCCGCAGAGCGTCGGTCATGCCGGAGGCGAGGCCAAGCACAGCCTGGAGATCGCCTCGGGCGCCATTGCCCTGGCCGGTATCCTGCTGGCAGCCATGCTGTTCCTAGGCAAGCGGCGCGTTGCCACGGCCGTGGCCAACAGCGGCATCGGCCGGATGCTGTCGGCCTGGTGGTTCGCCGCCTGGGGCTTCGACTGGATCTACGACAAGCTGTTCGTCAAACCCTACCTGCTGATCAGCCACCTGTTGCGCAAGGACCCGGTTGACCAGGTGATTGGCTTGATCCCGCGTACGGCCAAGGGCGGCAACAACGCCATGAGCCGTACCGAGACCGGTCAGTTGCGCTGGTATGCCGCTTCGATGGCCGCTGGCGCCGTGCTGGTGCTCGGCGCCGTCGTGCTGGCGGCGGTCTGATATGAATCCTGTGACTTTGCGAAAGGAAACGAGCCCGTCATGATTTTGCCCTGGCTGATCCTGATCCCCTTCATCGGCGGCCTTCTGTGCTGGGTAGCGGAGCGCAGCAGCGCTACCCTGCCCCGCTGGATCGCATTGCTGACCATGTCCCTGGAACTCGCGCTTGGCCTCTGGCTGTGGGCCAATGGCGACTACACCCTGGCGCCTGCACCCGGCGCGGAACCTGTCTGGGCCTACGAGTTCAAGCTCAACTGGATCCAGCGCTTCGGCATCAGCGTGCACCTGGCGCTGGACGGCCTGTCGCTGCTGATGATCCTGCTCACCGGCCTGCTGGGTATCCTCTCCGTGCTGTGCTCGTGGAAAGAGATCCAGCGCCACGTCGGCTTCTTCCACCTCAACCTGATGTGGATTCTGGGCGGTGTGGTCGGTGTGTTCCTGGCGCTGGACCTGTTCCTGTTCTTCTTCTTCTGGGAAATGATGCTGGTGCCGATGTATTTCCTCATCGCGCTCTGGGGTCACAGTTCCTCGGATGGCAAGAAGACCCGGATCTACGCCGCCACCAAGTTCTTCATCTTCACTCAGGCCAGCGGCCTGATCATGCTGGTGGCGATCCTGGGCCTGGTGCTGTTCAACTACAGCAACACCGGCGTGATGACGTTCAACTACAGCGACCTGCTCAAGGCGCAGTTGCCGGAGCATGTCGAATACCTGCTGATGCTCGGCTTCTTCATCGCCTTCGCGGTGAAGCTGCCGGTGGTGCCGTTCCACTCCTGGCTGCCCGATGCTCACGCCCAGGCGCCTACCGCGGGCTCCGTGGACCTGGCCGGTATCCTGCTGAAAACCGCCGCCTACGGCATTCTGCGCTTCGCCCTGCCGCTGTTCCCCAATGCCTCGGCAGAGTTCGCGCCGATCGCCATGACCCTGGGTCTGGTGGGCATTTTCTACGGCGCCTTCCTGGCGTTCGCGCAGAGCGACATCAAGCGCCTGATCGCCTTCTCCAGCGTCTCGCACATGGGCTTCGTGCTGATCGGTATCTACTCCGGCACCCAGCAGGCCCTGCAGGGCGCGGTGATCCAGATGCTCGCCCACGGCCTGTCGGCAGCGGCGCTGTTCATCCTCAGCGGCCAGTTGTACGAGCGCCTGCACACTCGCGACATGCGTGAAATGGGCGGGCTGTGGTCGCGCATTGCCTACCTGCCGGCCATCAGCCTGTTCTTTGCCGCTGCCTCGCTGGGCCTGCCGGGCACGGGCAACTTCGTCGGTGAGTTCCTGATCCTGCTGGGCAGCTTCACCGTCGCCCCGTGGATCACCGCCATCGCCACCTCCGGGCTGGTGTTCGGTTCGGTGTACTCGCTGATCATGATTCACCGAGCCTACTTCGGCCCCTCCAAGTCGGACGCGGTACTGGCCGGCATGGATAACCGCGAACTGATCATGGTGCTGGGCCTTGCGGGCCTGCTGATTCTGCTTGGCGTCTACCCGCAGCCTTTCCTCGACACCTCCGCCGCCACCATGACCGGTGTGCAGCAGTGGTTCGGCACCGCCTTCACTCAACTCGCTTCGGCCCGGTAAGAGCGCTATGGACCTGACGATTCAACACTTTATTGCGCTTGCGCCGCTGCTGATCACCACCGTCACCGTCGTAGCGGTGATGCTGGCGATCGCCTGGCGGCGCAACCATTCGCAAACCTTCCTGCTCTCGTGTGCGGGCTTGAACCTGGCGCTGCTGTCGATCCTGCCGGTGCTCAAGCTCACGCCCATGACCGTGACGCCGTTGTTGCAGGTGGACAACTTCGCCGCGCTGTACATGGCGCTGATCCTGGTTGCCACGCTGGCCTGCGTGACCCTGGCGCACGCCTACCTCGGTGATGGCGCCACCGGCTATCCCGGCAACCGTGAAGAGCTTTACCTGCTGATCCTGATGGCCGCGCTGGGTGGCCTGGTACTGGTCTGCGCGCAGCACCTGGCCGGCCTGTTCATCGGCCTGGAACTGCTCTCGGTACCCACGTACGGACTGATCGCCTACGCCTTCTTCAACAAGCGCTCGCTGGAAGGCGGCATCAAATACATGGTGCTGTCGGCCGCAGGCTCGGCGTTCCTGCTGTTCGGCATGGCGCTGTTGTACGCCGATGCCGGCAGCCTGAGCTTCTCGGGCATCGGCCTGGCCCTGGCCGCCACCGGCGTGCCAAGTGCCCTAGCGCAACTGGGCCTGGCGATGATGCTGGTGGGCCTGGCGTTCAAGCTGTCGCTGGTGCCCTTCCACCTGTGGACACCCGACGTGTACGAAGGCGCTCCAGCGCCTGTCGCTGCGTTCCTGGCCACTGCCAGCAAGGTCGCGGTGTTTGCCGTGGTAGTGCGCTTGTTCCAGCTGTCGCCGGCAGCCAGCAGCGGTGTGCTCAGCGATGTGCTGGCGGTGATTGCGGTGGCATCGATCCTGATCGGCAACCTGCTGGCGGTGACCCAGAGCAACCTCAAGCGCCTGCTGGGTTATTCATCCATCGCCCACTTCGGTTACCTGCTGATCGCGCTGGTAGCTAGCAAGGGCCTGGCCCTGGAAGCCATCGGCGTCTACCTGGTGACCTACGTGATCACCAGCCTGGGTGCGTTCGGCGTGATCACCCTGATGTCGTCGCCGTACAACGGCCGCGACGCCGATGCACTGTACGAGTACCGTGGCCTGTTCTGGCGCCGTCCGTACCTGACGGCGGTGCTGACCGTGATGATGCTGTCGCTGGCAGGCATTCCGCTGACCGCCGGTTTCATCGGCAAGTTCTACATCATCGCCACAGGCGTGGAATCGCAACTGTGGTGGCTGACCGGGGCTCTGGTGATCGGTAGCGCCATCGGCGTCTTCTACTACCTGCGGGTGATGGTGACCTTGTTCCTGATGGAAAAGAACCTGCGTCGCACCGATGCCCCGCTGAAGTGGGAACAGCGCACCGGTGGCGTGATGCTGCTGGCCATCGCCGCCCTCGCCTTCCTCCTGGGCGTGTACCCGCAACCGCTGCTGGAGCTGGTGCAGCATGCCGGGTTCCAGTTGGGTTCGGTGGTTGTGAAAGGCTGAAGATCGGCTGCATGAAAAAACCCGCTTCGGCGGGTTTTTTTGTGTATCCGTGGCGACCTCTTCGCGGGCAGAGCCCGCTCCCGCATAGCCGAAACCTAAACCGCCCACCATCGCGGAAACAGACTCTTGACCCGCGCCTCGGCAAAGCGGTCATCAATAAGCACTACCACCCCACGATCATCCTGACCACGGATCACCCGTCCTGCCGCCTGCACCACCTTGCACAAACCGGGATACAGGTAGGTGTAGTCATACCCCGAACCGAACAGGGTATTCATGCGTCCCTTGATCTGCTCGTTGACCGGATTGAACTGGGCCAATCCAAGGGTAGCGATGAAGGCACCGATCAAGCGCTTGCCGGGCAAATCGATGCCCTCGCCAAACGCACCGCCAAGCACCGCAAAACCGACGCCCTGGCTGGTCGAGGTAAAGCGGGCGAGAAAGTCACGCCGTGCCCCTTCATCCATCTTGCGTGCCTGAGCCCATTGCTCGATGTTCGGATAGCGCTCGGCCAACAGTGCCTCGACCTGTTGCAAGTAATCGAAACTGCTGAAGAACGCCAGGTAGTTACCCGGCTGCGCCAGATACTGCTTGGCAATCAGTTCCACAATGGGCCCCAGCGACGCTTGTCGATGGTTGAAGCGCGTGGAGATGTCGTCGACGATGCGCACTTCCAACTGCTCGGCACTGAACGGCGACTGCACGTCGATCCACGCATGGTCCTTGGGCAGCCCAAGCAGGTCGGCATAGTAGCGTCGCGGGCTGAGTGTGGCCGAAAACAGAATGGCACTGCGTGCTGCGGCGATGCGCGGCCCCAGCAAGGGCGCCGGGACGATATTGCGCAGGCACAGCTGCGACTGCACGCGCTTGCCCGAACCATCGCGGCGAGTCACGTCGAATACATAGTGTTCATCGAACAGCTCCGCCACGCGGGTGAACTGCAACGCCTGGAAATAGAAGTCCAGCAGTTGCGGGTCGATGCCTTGGGGCTGCGCATTCATCTCGTCGCCAATCAGACTGATGCAGCGCAGCAGCGACAGGATCAACTTGTCCGGCAGACGCACGTGCGCCTGGTATGGCCCCGATTGCTCGGCGTGCAGCGCGTTCCACTCCCGATTCACACGTTGCAGCGGACTCTTGAGCTTGCTTGGCGGCGCCGCGCGCACGGCCTGCAGCGTGCGCTGGTCGAGGGTGGCGCTGTACATGCCGCGCGCCCGCTCGACCAGATTGTGCGACTCGTCGACCAGCACTGCCACACGCCACTGCCGCTCTTGAGCCAGACCGAACAGCAGGGCATTGAGGTCGAAATAATAGTTGTAGTCGCCGATGACCACGTCCGCCCAACGGGCCAGTTCCTGGCTCAGGTAATACGGGCAGATGCGGTGCGCCAGGGCGGTCTGGCGCACCTGTGCCTGATCCAGGATCTGCAAGCGCACGGCGTCTTCGCGAGCCGCCGGCAGCCGGTCGTAGAAGCCCTTGGCCAATGGACAGGATTCACCGTGACAGGCTTTGTCCGGGTGCTCACAGGCCTTGTCCCGCGCGACCATTTCCAACGTGCGAAGCGGCAGGCCTGGCTGGCGATGCAATTGCGCCACGGCCTCCAGCGCCAGGGCACGGCCGGGGCTTTTGGCGCTGAGAAAGAAAATCTTGTCCAGTTGCTGCGGGACCATCGCCTTGAGCAATGGAAACAGCGTGGCCAGGGTCTTGCCGATACCGGTGGTGGCCTGGGCCATCAGGCAGCGCCCGGTGCTGACCGCCTTGTAGACGGTTTCCGCCAACTCGCGCTGACCGACGCGAAAGGCTGCATGGGGGAAAGTCAGTGCCCGCAGCGCCGCATCGCGCTCGGCGCTACGGGCCAGCTCCTGACGCGCCCATTGCAGGAAGCGCGAACACAGCCGTTCGAAATGTGCCTCAAGCTCCTGCGCCTGGCACTGCTGGCTGAACACTGTCTGCTTGTCGTAATCGACATCGAAATACACCAGGGCAACGTCCATGCGCGTCAGCTGCAACTGTTGACACATCAGCCAGGCATAGACCTTGGCCTGGGCCCAGTGCAATTGGCGATGATTGTCGGGCTGCAGGTCGAGGTCACCGCGGTGGGTCTTGATCTCTTCCAGGCGGTTCAGCGCCGGGTCATAGCCATCGGCACGGCCGCGCACCTGCAACTCATGGTATTGACCGCTGAGGGTGACTTCGCTCTGGTAGTCGGCTTCGCGGCCCTGAGTCACCCGGCGATGGCCGAGCATGCCCTCCTGGGCCGACGGCGAGGGTGTGAAGCGCAGGTCGAGGTCACCCACCTTGGCCGTGAACTCGCACAAGGCCCGTACGGCCACGGTGTAGCTCACGCGGGCTGTCCTGCCCACTCCACGTAGCAGACCTGCACGGGCAGCGCATGGCGGGCACAGAACTCCAGCCAGCGCAGTTGATTGTCCTGCAAGCGGTCGCCGGGCCCCTTGACCTCGATCATCAGATAGCGGCCTTCGGCGGGCCAGAACTGGACGAGGTCGGGCATGCCGGTACGGTTGGCCTTGACGTCTTCCAGCACGCGGTCGAAACAGTGTTTGAGGTGCTGCGCGGGAATACAGCCCAATGCGAGTTCGAGCAGGGTTTCGTCGAGCATGCCCCAGTGCACGAACGGCGATTGCACGCCCTGCTTGTCCCGCCAGGTCTGGCGGATGGTGTGCTTGTAGCGCCCATCGTCGAGCTCGCCCAGGCACGCGTCGAACAGCGCACTGCGACGCTGACGGAAGTCGGGCTGATGCAAGTCGGCCGGGCCGTTCTGGAACGGGTGGAAAAACGCCCCGGGCAACGGTGCGAAAATCGCCTTCCAGCACAGCAGGCCGAACAAGGCGTTGAACAAGGTGTTCTCGACATAGTGCACCGGCGCATCTTCACTGTGCAGCGACGCGGCCACCCGCCGCTCGACGCTCAGGCGCTGTTCGCAGAGCACCAGTGTCAGATCAAGGCGCGCGACTTTTCCGGCCTGGCGCTTGGGCTGGGCAGGCAAACCCAAGTGCCGGCGCAGGCGCGGCAGCATGCGCGGCAATTGCTGCGCCTCGGCCGGATTGAGCGGGGCCAGACTGGCTTGTTCGGCCAATTCCAGCGCCTGGCTGTATTCACCAAGCAGCTCGAGCACGCGAATGATCCGCGCACGGGCCTGAGCGAACGCGCAGCTGCGATATACCACCAGGGCCTGCTGCAGATCCTGCTGACGTTCGCAGGCATAGCCCAGCCGGAACAGCAACTTTTGCCGACGGCTCTGCAACCAGGATTTGTCGGTGGTGACGGCCAGCAACTGGCGGTGAATGTCTTCGCACGGCAGCCCGGCTTCTATCGCTTCGCTGCACGCATGCAGCGCCAGCCCGGCCGCCACGTCGTCGCGATGGGTCAGCCCCCGTGACTCGGGCGCCAGCTGCACTGCCTCGTAGCGATACACCCCCAGGTCGGCCAGCACGAACTCGGTCCAGCCTTGATGCAGATTGCCGAAGAACAGCAACCGAAGACGGTCACAGAGCGCTTGCACCGTCAGGCAGTAGAGCGTGTCGACCAACGCTGGACACCAGCTCCGAAACGGCTGCACGGGCCAGTCGTGTTCGGCAAGGGCCAGCAGCAGTTGCGGCTTGGGCAACGATGGCTTGGCGAGGTGGGTCGCGAAACAGCTGACGATTTCCGGCTTGAGCAACACCTCGCCCACCTGCTGCAGCGTCAGCGGGGCTTGATCGGTGAGATAACCGCTGGTCAGCAGCGGTCGCGCCGCCGCGTCTGGACAGCCGATCTCGGCGTACTCGAGGCGACTGGCGCGGAACATTTCGCCCTTGCGCATGATCATGCGCACCAAGAGCGCCTGGGACGGCTGCGGCAGCGCGTCGAAGCGCTGGATGAAGCTCAGCTCCTCGGCATCCAGCACGTCCAGGTAGCGTTGCTCCAGCCACGCCAGCACGCGCCGGAAATTGGCCAGGTAGTAGAAAGGGTCTTCGAGCGCTGCAAATGCCACGTTTTCGCCAAACCAGTGTCATGAAAGCCACTGTTTATACATACAGAAAAAAGCCAAAGCAATCGGAAATGGACCGATGGCGGACTACACCTCGTGCTCTTCCAGGGCCGCCGCCAATGCAGCGGCGCAGCGTTCCCACTGCGCCGCGGAGTGCCCGCAGCCATTGAGGCGCAGGTGTTGATGGCAATGGCCCTGCAGGCTGAAGATGTCACCCGGGGCGATCAGCAGGCGCTGCCTGCGCAGGTCCTCGTGGACGCCGCGCATGTCTACCGGATAGCGCGCCCGCGCCCATACACAGGCGCCACCGGCGGTACGGGTGAATTGCAATCGCTCGTCCAGCCGCGTGTGCAGAAGTGTGGCGAAGGCCGTCACCTGTTGCTGCAGCGCTTGTCGTTGCAGGTTCAGGTGATCGTCGTAGGCGCCTGCGCTGATGAACCGAGCGAGCGCCTTGTGGCGCAAGGGTGGCGCAGTGGTCACGCGTTGCAGGCAGTACTGCTGCAGTCGGCTCGGCCAATGCCGCGAAAGCAGGTAGGCAAAAGGCGCCTCGGCACCCATGAGGGGTTGCAGCGAGCCGAAGATCAGCAAGCGCTGCGGTGCCACCAGTTCGCGAAAGCGCGGTACCGCCTCAAAGCACAGGTCGCCCTCGGTGTCGTCCTCGGCCACCCACACCCCGTGCCGCTCCAGCAGGCTGGCAATCGTGCGCTTGTCGCCGTCACCGATGCAGGTGCCGTGGGGGCCATGGAAAGACGCGCCGAGCACCATCAGGCGTACCTGGCGCCTGGCAAGCACTTCGCGCAGGCGCTGCATCGGCACCCGGCCGCGCTCATCGAGCACCAGCTCGATCACTCGCGCCCCGGCCTGCTGCAAGGTGCGCAAGATGCGCCAGCCGCACGGCACCAATACCACCACCACTGCGCCTTGCAGTTGCATGGCGGTCCAGGTCATGTGCAGCACACTGAGCAGGTCACCGCCGATGTAGACATCGTCGGCGCACCAGTGGTGGTCCAGGCAGCGGGTGTAGCGCGCCGCCAGCGCATGGCGAAGCTCCAGTTCACCGCAGGGCTGGGCGATGCTCCTCAGCCCTGCCGGATGGCGCCGGGCCAGCGCGACTTCGAACCTGAGCAGGGTTTTCACGGCATCGGCCCGGGGCGGTGGTGCTGCACCACTGAATACGTCCACACTGGACTGGCAGGCGCCGGCAAGTACCTGCTGGAGCAGATCGGGGCTGACCAGCGCCGGCCCGAAGGCTGTGGAGCCCCGTGCGTAGTAACCCGACTTGGCGATCGGCTCGATTCGTCCTTCGGCTTCGAGCAGCCCGTAGGCGGCCTGTACGGTGGAGACCGAAACATCCAGGGTTCGCCCCAGCGCCCGCAGGGATGGCAGCTTGACGCGCAGCCCTGGTTCGATCCCATCGATCAGCCGCAGCAGGTAACGGTACACACCCTGATAGGCGAACGCGCCGGCCTTGTCCCTGGCAGCGCCGTTCATGGCAGCCTGGGTCGCTGGTAGAGCCCTTGCAGGGTCGGCAAGGGCAGCCCGCTGACCGATTCCAGCCACTGCGAGACCTGCGCTGAAACTCTGGAACCCCGCAGCCCGCTGTGCAGATGGGGCAGCGCCACCTGCATACCCGGATGGCACGCCTGCAGAAACGCCTCCAGGCGTGCCCCGCGATCGCTGAACGGGGCGTACACCGCACAACTCAGCTGCGCCGGGTCCATCCCGTGCCACGTGGACAGGCGGGTCTGCATCTGTTCGGCAGCCACCTCCACCCCTGCGCTGGACAGGTGAGGTGCCGCCCGGGTCGGGTTCGTACCCGCGCGGCCGAAACTGTTGCGGAAGGCCTCCAGCCCCTGCTCGAAGCTGCCCCCGTGCAGCCACTGGCTGCGCAGTCCGTACAGGTAGGCGAACCAGGCCAGTTGCGGATGCTGGATTTCGTGTCGGTCAAACAGTGGGAGCACCGGCTGGCAGCCCAGAAACTGCCACAGGGCGTCATCAGACGCCGACGGTTCACCGAGCAGATCATGCATACCCAGCAATCGCGCGCTGGCAGGTAGATCGCCGCGCTGGCCGCGGGGCATACCCACGACGCCAGCACCCAAGCCCTGCAGGCAGCCACTGCCCTGCCAGTGTCCGCGAGGCACGGGCGATGCGCTGGCCCGGCGCCGCTCACGCATTGCCCACGCAACGAAATGGCGTCGCTGCAACACCGGTTGGTCGAGCACGATGGCATCGGCCGCGGCCGAGTAGCCCACCAATCGCTGATAAACCCGCGCAATCGTTCGATAGCCCCGATGCTGCAGCTCGGCGGGTCCAGAGGGGGCGAATTCGTGGGCAGCATTCAACAATTCGCTGCGACAGCTCGAGCGCTGGGCGTCGACGCCTGCAAGGCGATACTCGTACGGCCGCAGGGCATCGTCGGCGAACGTCAGCAGTTCGATGCGCGGATCGTCGTGCACAAACAGCGCATTGCAGGCCCGCTGGATGTTGCCGTTGCGGACGTCGTCGAGCAGGGCCTGGCTGCTCACCGCCGCACGGATGAAGAATGTCGGTTGATGACGGGCAGCCAAGGTCAGTTGCGCTGCCCGCAGCAACGCCAGACCGCCATGGCCGGCCGTGCTGCCACAGAGCCTGTAAACGACTCGATAGCCACCCAGTCGCTGGGCGCCACCGGCAGCCGTCATCAAGCGCTGGATCAGTGGCTGTACCGCCACTCGCCGTGCCGGCGAGAAGGAACCGAGCAAACGCGACAACACCTGCTGATAAACGCGATTCATGGCTTGCTGGTGCATTGCGCTCATGGCTGCTTTCCGAGTACTGGCCGAGAACCCGCCGGACGACTGCCACACTTCGAAACGTGCTCGCACAGCCCCGGAGACGGGCATGAAGCGCGCATTATGAAGAGCCGTTTCCCAATTAAAAGATACAGAAAGCGGGCGACGGACAATGCAGATTGGCGGGCGCACGGCAAATCCGCACGAGCACCATGAGGCGCTCACGCCGGCGCCGGGCGCAATCGGATGAGTCTGAAAGAGAAGTGGAAAGGTCCTACAAAACTGCGTGAATCCGGGCTACTGACGCTTCAGAAAACAGGCGTCCCGCGCAGGAACGCCTTGCTTGCCGTGTCGGCCGGTTACAGCTGCAGCGCGATGCGACCCCCGCAGGGGCATTCGTCCATGGCCTTGTGCGCCTCGACGAACTGGTCGAAGGGATACACCTTGGCGATTTGCGGCACCAGCACGCGGTCTGCCGTCATCTGGTTGATATCACGCAGCGCGCGCTGCAAGGCCTCGGCATCCTGGACGATCCCCAGTTCCGGCTTGCCCAGAAAGTTGCCCAGGCAATGCACATGGAACTGGATGTTCTTCTGGAACGCGGCACACGCGGGAAACGGTGTCTGGTTGCCGCCCTGCAGGCCATACAGGATCAAGCTGCCACGCGGTGCCAGGACGTCGCCGAGTACCGACATCTGCGGCCCGCCCAAACCATCCAGAACCATGTCGACGCCGCGATTGCCGGTGAACTTGTCGATCTGCATGAGCAGGTCCTGTTCCTCGGTCACCACGACTTTCTCGGCGCCCAGCGACAGCAGGTAATCGCGCTCCGCCGGATTGCGGGTGGCGGCGACTACCTTCAGGCCAAGGGCCTTGCCCAACTGCACGAACGAAGGTCCGGCGCAGTGGCTGGCGTCGGTTACCAACGCCGTCTGCCCTGGCTTGGCACGGGCCAGCTCGGCATAGGCAAAGTAGGCGATCAGCAACGGCGTGTAGTGCACCGCTGCCTCGAGCGGCGAGAGAATGTCGGGATAACGCGTGAGGGCCGTGGCCGGCAACAGGATCATCTCGCCATAGACCGGGTACTCGTTGGGGCTTTCTGCGGGAAAGCTGGCGACCTTGTCGCCCACCGCGAAACCCTCGACCCCTTCGCCCAGCGCCGTGACCACGCCGGCCATTTCCTGACCGAGGCCCGCCGGCAGGCGTGCTTGCGAGGGCGCCAGGTTCTGCCGCCAGAGCACGTCGTACCAGCTGATACCGATCGCCTCGACACGTACCTGAACTTCGCCCGGAGCGGGCGATGCCACTGCATGCTCTTCGCAGGTCAAGACCTGCGCCGGACCAAATTTATGAAAACGGATCGTGCGGGACATCGCAAACCTCGCCTTGTAAACCTCTAATGCCATGAACTTTATCTGGGCATTCACGCTTAAGCTATCAGCGCCTGTTAATAGTCGACATGCTTGCCATTGATTCGACCCTGCGGCCGCTCTGCGCAGCCGCACGAGGATGACCCAAACCGAAATTTTCCGGTGCAGGGTAGCAGCCTTTGCCCTTAAGATTCACGCCTGCACCTCTTCTTCATGTTCCAGCGGGCCCATAGATGAACCGTAACGACCTGCGTCGCGTCGACCTGAACCTGTTGATCGTGTTCGAAACCTTGATGCATGAACGCAGTGTCACCCGCGCCGCCGAGAAGCTCTTTCTCGGCCAGCCGGCCATCAGTGCCGCCCTTTCACGCCTGCGCGGCCTGTTCGACGACCCGCTGTTCGTGCGCACCGGGCGCAGCATGGAACCGTCGGCGCGGGCCATGGAGATCTTCGCCCTGCTGTCGCCGGCACTGGACTCCATCTCCACCGCCGTCAGCCGCGCCGCCGACTTCGACCCGGCCACCAGCAACGCGGTCTTTCGCATCGGCTTGTCCGACGACGTCGAATTCGCCCTGCTGCCCATGCTGCTCAAGCGCATCCGCGCCGAAGCGCCAGGCATCGTGCTGGTGATCCGTCGCGCCAACTACATCCTCATGCCCGCCCTGCTCGCCTCCGGGGAAATCTCCATCGGCGTCAGCTACACCGATGACCTGCCGGCCAACGCCAAGCGCAAGGTGCTGCGGCGCAACCGCCCCATGCTGCTGCGCGCCGACACCAAGCCCGGCAACCTCACTCTCGACGAGTTCTGCGCCCGCCCCCATGCGCTGGTGTCGTTCGCCGGCGACCTGAGCGGCTTCATCGACGAAGAGTTGAAGAAGCACGGCCGCACACGGCACGTAGTGTTGGCGGTACCGCAATTCAACGGCCTGAGCACCCTGCTCGCCGGTACCGACATCGTCGCCACCGTGCCCGACTACACCGCCGATTCGCTGACCGCTGCCGGCGGCGTCCGCGCCGAGCCGCTGCCGCTGGACACGCCGTCGTTCGAGCTGCACCTGGCTTGGCGGGGGTCACAGGATAACGACCCTGGGGAGCGGTGGTTGAGGTCGCGGATTCAGATGTTTTTTGGGGATCCGGATAGTCTCTAGGCGTCGTCGAGTCGGCTGTTTATCTGATCATTTTGCTTTCCACAAACCATGGCACTGCAATTCTGGTGGATTGCCACATGAGGTACATCTGGGGTCCGTGGTTCGGATGATTTGAAAATAGCGGGTGCACCATCTGCAATGCTCGACAACTGCAGGAGATTGTAAAAAAAGATGATGGCATAACGCCCTGGCAACCGGCAGAATCCACATGTTCTCAACGGATTTGAAGGACCGCTTCCGATGACATGGCAAGTCACGCTGCAACTAGATAGCGCAGCCTACCCGCTCAGTGTTGTGCAACGCACCGCTTATTCCCTGGCCGACATTGTCTCGATCCAGATCGGTATCGAAGCCACTCAGATAAGCCTCACTGCCCACCCCGCTGAGGTAAGGCTAACGTTTTCCCCTGAGCAGGCTCACTCGCTGATCCTCCAGCATCTAAACGACTTCGCCCTACGTGACCATATTCACCGCGAAACAGTAGGGTTGCGCGAGGTCCTGGCCCGAGCCGCGCTCGCTGGATGTGGGAATTGCCAATGACGTTGATTGCGACAGACGCCAAGCATTACCGCTTGCTGCCTTTTCGATTCATGCGCATGAACACGGGACATGACCGTGACATCCTGCTTGCTTCCGATACCGGTGAGTATATGCACGTGAATGACGCGCAGTTACGAGCTCTCAGTTACTTCGACGTGCAACCAAGTACGCCTTTTTACAAGGACCTGCTGGCTCGCCATTTCATTTACGAACCGGGCCGCCACGACCCCTTCCCGGAAATGGCCGCGCAGTATCGCAGCCGCAAGGACTTCCTCTTCCAGGGCCCTGCACTGCACTTATTCGTGGTTACATTGCGCTGCAATCACACCTGCCAGTATTGCCAAGTATCGCGCGCGCCTCTGGGAGGATCCGGGCATGACCTATCAGAAGCGGATGCGCAGGCGGCAGTCGATCGACTGTTCGAATCGAACGCTCTCGCCTTGACTGTGGAGTTTCAGGGTGGCGAACCGCTTCTGGCCTTCGAGCGCGTCCGCAAGATTGTCGAATGGGTCGTTGAACGCAACGTGGTCGAACAGCGGGATATCCAGTTCGTCATTACCACCACGCTGCACCACCTGACAGAGGAAATACTCGACTTCGCAGAACTAAATCGCATCCAGTTTTCGACCTCGCTGGATGGGCCAGCGCTCTTGCACAATGCCAACCGCCCTACCCCATCCCGAGACTCTTACGAACGCACGGTAAAAGGCATCCAATGGGTCCGTCAGCGCCTTGGCCATGATGCAGTTTCCGCGCTGACCACGCTGACTTCAAGAAGCCTCGAACAACCTGAAGCGATCATCGATGAGTATGTAAGCCAAGGCTTCTCCAGCATCTCGCTTCGTCCTCTTAGCCCTTATGGGTTTGCCACTAAGAGTGCCCATCGACTTGATTACCCTATTGAGCGATACCTGGCTTTCTACAAGAAGGCACTGGCCTATTTGCTGGATATCAACCAACAGGGTGTATACCTGTCAGAGAGTTATGCGAGCCTGTTGCTGAAAAATATCCTGACACCCTTCTCCTCCGGCTATGTAGACCTGCGTTCCCCTGCTGGCGCAGGCACTGCGGCGCTCGTCTACAACTATGACGGTTACGTCTATCCCTCGGACGAAGCCCGAATGTTGCTGGAGATGGGTGAAGACGGGTTGAGGCTCGGCACCGTGCAGCAACCCTTGTCGGAGTTACTCTCATCGCCTGTTATGAACGCGTTGCTCGCCAGTGGTGTAGCAGAAGCGCTGCCGGGCTGCTCCGACTGCGCACTTGTCCCGTACTGTGGTGCTGACCCCATCGAGCACTATGCCCGCCAAGCTGACCCGATCGGCCACCGAGTGTTCAGCAGCTTCTGCAAGAAGAACATGGGGCTGTTGAAGCATATTTTCGGCCTGCTTGGCGATAGCGACGACAACGTACAGAGAGTACTGCTGTCTTGGTTGAACAGGCGCTCTTACAACGATGTCCGGTTCCCCGGTTACCGGGGCTGATGGTGATGCTGCGCAAAGATACCCACTTCGAAATTCATCACCTGAATGAGCCCAAACTGTTCAAAGTAATCACTCTGGATGAGTTTATCGCGCAAGGCCTGGCTGTTTGTGCCGGAATGGCTGAGTTCGATGACTTGCTGCTTTGGCTGCCAAACGAAGAGCGGCGACGGAGCCCCCATCTGCTCTCATTACCAGTGGGTGGTTTCCTGATCCCGGAGCCAATGATCGGCGACTTCGACAGCGCGCGGCCACACCTGCACACCCCCAAAGATGCAGATGTCGTGCAGCCCGGCGATGTCATTGCTATCACACCAGGTAACGCGTTGGTGCGAGTGCTCTATCGACGAGGTTCAGACAGCAACCTGCTGTTCATGACCGATCGTTGCAACAGCCTCTGTTTGATGTGCTCGCAGCCGCCCAAAGATATCGATGACCGTTGGCATATCGACGAGAACTTACGGCTGATCGACCTGATGGACCCCGGCGAGGAAAATCTGGGAATCAGCGGCGGAGAACCAACGCTTTATCGCGCCGGCCTGCTAGAAATCCTGGCCAAGTGCAAAGCCGTTCTGCCGCAGAAATCTGTTCACGTGCTCAGCAACGGGCGTCTGTTCCAAGATCCGAGCTGGATTGCAGCGCTTTCTGCCATCGGCCACCCTCAGCTGAGCTGGGGCATCCCGCTGTACGCCGACAATGCCGAAGACCATGACCATGTGGTGCAAGCTCAAGGCGCGTTCAGCGAAACCTTGCAAGGTCTTTACAACCTCGCGCGCGCTAACCAGATCATCGAGATACGCGTGGTGCTCAATCGGCTGACCACGCCACGCTTGCCAGAGCTCGCCCACTACGTGTTCAGGAACCTGCCCTTCGTGCGGCATGTTGCGCTGATGGGGATCGAAAGTACCGGCCTGGCCAGGAAGAACTACGAAGAATTGTGGATTGATCCGCTGGACTATCAAGAACCGTTGAGCCAGGCCGTGTATTTCCTGTTCAACCGAGGAGTACCGGTTTCAATCTATAACTTGCCCTTGTGCCTGATCCCGGCCCACCTCTCGCGATTCGCCCGCCAGAGCATCTCGGATTGGAAGAACCTGTTCATCGATACCTGCCAGCAATGCGCTGCCGTCAAACATTGCTCTGGTTTCTTCAAATCCCACACCGACCGTTGGCAAAGCCGCGGCGTACAATCACTATCGACCGAGGCCTTCAGCGCCTATGCAAGGAGTGCACAGTGAAATTGCTCGACCGCTGGAAAGTACTGATCGGTGGGATCAGCCTACTGCCAATGACAGGTATCACCCTTGCACAGGCGGGCCATCTATCGCTCGCCGATGCGGATTGGCAACCCAACGACAAGCTACAGCCCCCGGTGTTTGCCGATACGCTCAATGCGCCAGACGCCGTCAACATCTATGCGGCACATCGCTCGCACAGTTCTCACCGATCCCATAGTTCGCACAGCTCTCACTACAGCGGCTCGGGTGGCTATAGCGCACCTCGCTATTACAGCCCACCCGCTACCAGCACTCGAAGCTACAGCACGCCGGGTGCTTCCAGCAGCGCCCCAAGCCGCAATAGCGTTTATCAGTCGTCTGACACTACCAATAGTATAACTTCGAGCACTTCAAAAAGCCGCGCGACCAATGAGCAGAAAAACGACTTGGTCACCCGCGTGCAGACTGCGCTCATGGTGCGCCAGTATTACCAAGGCCCCATTGATGGGGTGATGGGCAAAGCGACACGTGGTGCATTGATGGCCTTTCAGATGGACAGTGGGCTGACCATAAACGGCCTGATGGATACAGCATCGCTGAATGCATTGGGTATCAAGATTCCATAAGTCGTTTCAGGTGGTGAAGGTCCAACTCCACACTGACCAGAATATTCACTACACCCCTACGCCATCCTTTTTTGAGGTTGTGCGCATGAAGCAACGGGTGACCCCATACGCCTCAGCTCGTCAGTTCCAAACCTCAAGCCATGTGTTCGCAAGCAAAATGGCATAATATGCCAATGAGCGGAAGAAACTTCTTATCGAAAGCTGGAGCTCATCATGGCGACGCGAAACGTTGTGCTCACCCCTCACCAGGAACAGGTTATCCAAGACCTGGTGCAGTCCGGCCGTTATCAGAATGCCAGCGAAGTGATGCGAGAAGGTTTGCGTCTATTGGAACAGCGCGTAGCCGAAGACACGGCCAAAATTGAGGCCCTGCGTCAGGCGACTTCGATCGGCATCATGGACCTTGAGCACGGGCGCTTCACCCAGTTGAACGAAGGGGATCTGGATCACTACCTCGAGGGCTTGAGCCTGGAGGCAACCCTCCCCGCGCGCGAGAAACACTGAGCATGTCGCAGTATCGGATTTCCAACGCGGCGCGCGCCGACATTGTCGACATCCTCAGGCTCTCCCAGACGCAGTTCGGCGATCAAGCACGCCAGCGTTACCAGGCGCTGATCCTCGCGGCGCTGCAAGCTATTGCCGGCACGCCTTATCGCGTTGGCAGCCACGACCGCGATGAGCTTGCTCCAGGCCTTCGCAGCTATCACCTCATCTATTCACGTCAGCAGGCCAAACAAACTCATGGAGCGGTGAAAAGCCCCCGCCATATCGTGTTCTATCGTGTGGCAAACGACGACGTGATCGAGGTCGTCAGACTCCTTCATGACGCCATGGAAGTACGGTTGCACTTGCTGGACGACTGATCAGAGTCACAGGTGCAGCGCAGGCTCCCGCTGGCCAACCCCGCGGCGAGAAGGAACGCGCACCCGCAGCGCAATCAGCAACGCAGCCAGCAGCATCACCACAGCCGCCGCCACGAATACACCTGAGCTGCCGCCGAGGCTGAACATTGCACCGCCAGCGGCGGCGCCGGTGGCGATGGCTGATTGCACGGAAGCCACGACCATGCCTCCGGCGCTTTCCGCCTGATCAGGTACCGCGCTGGCCACCCAGTTCGACCACGCTACCGGTACACCACCGAAGGCCAAGCCCCAGATTGCCAGCAGTACCGCCTGCCCCGGCACCGAGGCCGGCAACAACACCAATGCCAGTGCTGCAACGCCGACCAGTGCGGGCATCAGTACCAGGGTGGCCAGCGGGTTTCGTTCCAGCAGTTTGCCGGCCAACAGCGTGCCGACGAAATTCGCCGCACCAAAGCCTAGCAGCATCAGCGACAGCCCTTGAGCGCCGATGCCGGTCGTGCCTTCAAGGAACGGCCGAACATAGGTGAACATCGCGAAGTGGCCGCTGTGCACCAGCACGCAACCGAACATCCCCATGGCAATGCCCGGACGCTGCAACACCTCGAAAATGGTACGCAGTCTTGCCGGCCGCCGCGGCGCCAGGCGCGGCAAAGTGAACGACTGGAAAGCCAGGGTTACCATGCCCACCGCCGCCGCAGCAAAGAACGCGCTGCGCCAGCCGTATAGCCCGCCCAGATAGCTGCCCAGCGGCACCGCAACGACCGTGCCGATAGCGATGCCGCTGAAAATGATCGACAGCGCCCGGGGCAACAAGGCAGTTGGCACCAGGCGCATCGCTACCGCCGCTGCCATGCTCCAGAACCCGCCCAGGGCAACGCCCAACAGGATGCGCATCGACAACAGCACCGCGAAGCTGGAGGACACGGCGACCAATAGATTGGAGGCGACCATCAAGGTAGAAAAACCCAGTAATACCCAGCGCCGGTCGATGCTGCGGGTCAGACCTGGCACCAGCAAGCCAGCGAACAGTGCCACCACTGCAGTTACTGTTACTGCCTGGCCAGCCAGCGCTTCGGATACGCCCAGGTCGGTAGCCATCAGCGTCAGCAAACTGGCCGGAAGGTACTCGGCGGTCAGCAATCCGAACACCCCCATTGCCAACGAGAAGACGGCCATCCACGCCGGCGTCGCAGGCTCTACGTCCGCACCGATACCTGTAGGGCGGTCGGATACGGTGTTGCATACACCTTCAGTCATTGCTCAGATCTCCCAATCTTGATTACGAAGGGAAGTCTAGGCGCCGAGATCTGGATGATCTATGATCCTGAGTCTCTGGTTTTTGACTGAAACACCTGAACGATGCCTGCAGATCAGTTTGCTCTTTCCTCGGATCTCATCAACGAACTGTTACGCGGCATGCGATTGCGTGGCGTCGAGTACCGGCGTATCCAGGCGGGCCCTACTTTCGGTCTGGGCTTCACGGAAAAGTCCGGGCACGCCTGGTTCCACTTCATCGCCGTCGGCACTGCGGTGCTGCAAATGGAGGATGGCAGCACCTACGCGCTGTCTGCCGGCAATGCCGTGTTCATCTCCCATGGCGCAGCCCATCAACTGTTTTCTCATCCGGACGCCCCTGTTCAAGACATCGACCTTCTGGACGGCGCACCGCTCGGTGATACCGTAAGCGCGGTGGACACCGGAACCGATGCCAGCGCCACGCCAAGCACAATCTTGTTCAGCGGTTGCATGGAGTTTGAGCTGGGCAGCCTCCATGGCCTTGGCCGGCTGATGCCGGGCCTGATGCTGATCGATGCCGGCGGCCAGCGTTACCCGGGGCTGGTGCCGATTCTGGCCACCATGGAGCGCGAGGTCAGCGCTGCCCGCGTCGGTTTCGCCGGTATCCTTGCGCGGTTGGCCGACGTGGTAGCTGCCATGGTGGTTCGAGGCTGGGTCGAGTGCGCCTGCGGCAATGCCTCTGGGCTCGTCGCGGCCTTGCGCGACCCACGCCTGGCCGGTGCACTGCTGGCGCTTCATCAACAACCGGGTCGGGACTGGACCGTCGCGCAGTTGGCCGAGCACTGCCATACCTCGCGTTCAGCCTTCGCGGAGCGCTTCCAGATAACGGTTGGCATGACGCCGCTGCGCTACGTGACCGAACTGCGAATGCGCCTTGCAAGCCAGTGGCTAACCTTGGACAGGCTGCCGATCGAAGAGGTGGCGCAGCGCTTGGGATACACCTCCCAGGCCGCGTTCAGTCGCGCATTCAAACGCATTACCGGCAAAACGCCTGGACTGAGCCGTAAGGTGAGGCAAGCCGAACGCAGGTAGTGGAAGCCACCGAAATCGCCACTCGCGAACGCTGGTACACCCGTTGAAAGCGAGGGACGAAACTAGGAGCAACAGGGTGTTTTTCAGGCTGTAATCGCCGACCAGAAGTACAGTCAATGCTTTTCGAGGATCCGGATAGTTTCTGGATATCCCGTCATCGCGCAACCATCCGACAACACACCAAGGCACCCCATGATCCGAGAGCTAAAGACCTTCATCTGCGTTGCCCAACGAGGCACGTTCGCCGCCGCCGGCCAGCAGGTCGGGCTGACCCAGTCAGCCGTCAGTGCGCAGATCAGAAGTCTCGAGGAAACACTCGGCGTCAAGCTGTTCGACCGCACAGGCCGCTCCGCCACCCTCAATTCGGCAGGCCAACGCGCCATACCAATGGCCGAAGAAATCCTGCGCCTGTTCGAGCAGATGGGCGCGGCCGACAGTGCCAATGGTTTCCAGGGCTCACTGCGCATCGGCGCCATCGGCACGGTTCAGACCGGGATCCTGCCGCAGGCACTGGTGGCCTTGAAAGCACAGGCGCCGTTCATCGAAACCCACCTGGTGCCAGGCGTTTCGTTGAATCTGCTCAGTCAGGTGGATGCAGGTGAGCTGGACCTGGCCATCATGATCAAACCGCCCTTCTCGCTACCCAAGGATCTGCAGGCCGAAGTGATCGCGCGCGAGGCGTTCGTGCTGATCACCGCCACGGATGTAGAAGGCGATGATCCGCTGAAGCTTCTCGCAGAACAGCCCTTCGTGCGGTATGACCGCGGATCGTTCGGCGGCCGCCTGGTCACCCAGTTTCTCAAGGAGCAAAAGATCCACGTTCGCCAAACCCTGGAATTGGATGAGCTGGATGCGATTGTGAAGATGGTGCGCAGTGGGCTGGGCGTTTCGTTGGTACCCAAAGCGGGTCTATGGCTCGAACATTCGGAAGACGTGAAAGTATTGGAGCTGCACGACCTCACGTTTTTCAGAGAAATCGTGCTGGTATCCAAGTACCGACAAAAGCATTCACCGCTGTTCAATCTGTTTCGAGACTGCGTGTTGCAGGCGGTATGAGGCTTACTGAACGTATGATTCATCAGAATAATTGGAGCTCGGAACCGAAGATTTGCGCTTTTACTTGAGGTATTTCCGGATAAGAATTGATAAAAATCAAAACCATCCAAAGGAAATGACCGTGAGCCTTTCGCCCTTCCACCTTGCAATCCCCGTGTACGACCTGGCCGCAACCCGTCACTTCTACGGTGAGGTGTTCGGCCTTGCCGAAGGCCGCTCGAGCGCACAGTGGGTAGACTTCGATTTCTACGGCCATCAGCTGGTCATCCATGAGCACCCCAAGACGGCTTCGCAGGAAAGTGTGCACAGCAACGCGGTGGACGGCCACAACGTACCGGTCCCGCACTTCGGCATCATTCTGGAATGGGCGCAGTGGGAGGCCCTGGCAGAGCGCTTGAGGGCGCGCGGAACCGAGTTCGTGATCGAACCCTACATCCGTTTCCAGGGCCAGGTCGGCGAGCAGGCCACCATGTTCCTGTTCGACCCCTGCGGCAACGCGCTGGAGTTCAAGGCCTTCAAGGACATGAGCCAGCTGTTTGCCAAGTGATTCATGGTTCAGCTGACAGTTGCTCGCAGCCGAGCAACGTTCTCATCAATACGGTTCTGGATCATGCGCAAGGTGTCTTGAGTAATGAGCTGCGGATACAGGTCCTGAGCAATAGTCGCGAACCGGCTGGCCACATCACAAATACCCTCGATCATTTTAGCGTGTCTGTGAAACGCATTTTCTACAGCATCAGGACGCTCCGGCATGGGCCTGGTCTCCAATGATGGCACCGTTGAACCTTCACAATCGCTTCCGAGTCGGACCATAGGGGCCAAAGTGCCCCTGTCGTCCCCTCAGGAGCTTCAGAATGACCACCCCCAATCCTCAGCCGTTACCCCAGGACGCTGTGGCGGTAACTTCCCTGCATGTTCTGACGGTCAATACCCACAAGGGCTTCAGCCCGCTGAACCGGCGCTTCGTGCTGCCCGAGTTGCGCGAGGCTGTTCGCACGCTGGGCGCCGATGTGGTGTTCCTGCAGGAAGTGCTCGGGATGCATCGCTCCCATGGCCAGCGTTACGACAACTGGTCGGACGTTCCCCAATACGAATTCCTCGCCGACAGCATGTGGCCGGTGTACGCCTACGGCCGCAACGCGGTATACCCGGACGGCGACCATGGCAACGCGCTGCTGTCCAAGTTTCCCATCGTGCGCCACGAAAACCTCGATGTCAGCGTCAATGGCACCGAGGAGCGTGGCCTGCTGCATTCGGTGCTGGCAGTACCGGGGCACGGAGAAGTGCACACCGTCTGCGTGCACCTGGGGCTGGGCGAAAGCCAGCGTCAGCAGCAACTGAAGTTGCTGTGTCGGCTGCTCGACAGCCTGGATCCGAAGGCTGCCGTTATCGTCGCCGGCGACTTCAACGACTGGCGCCTGCGCGCCGATGAGGCCTTGGCCGACTGCAACATGACCGAGGTGTTCGTCGAAGCCTTCGGCAGGCATGCCAAGACGTTCCCGGCTCGCCTGCCGCTGCTCAGGCTCGACCGTATCTACATTCGCAACGCGACAGCCCATATGCCCAAGGTGCTGTCGCGCAAACCCTGGTCCCATCTTTCCGATCATGTGCCCCTCGCAGTGGAGGTTCGCCTATGAGCGAGCAATGGCGTGACAACAATGAAATCCAGCTGCTGATCAACGGTGAGGAGTTCTTCCCGGCAGTGTTCGAGGCTATCGGCCAGGCTCGTGAGGAAGTGTTGATCGAAACCTTCATCATCTACGAAGATGAAGTAGGCAAGGATCTGCAGCGGGTGCTGATCGAAGCGGCGCAACGCGGCGTGCGTGTGGAAGTGCTGGTGGATGGTTACGGCACGGCGGAACTGAGCACGCAGTTCCTGCGTGAGCTGTCCGATGCCGGCGTGAAACTGCTGGCATTCGACCCGCAGCCGCGGGTGATGGGCGTACGCACCAACCTGTTTCGTCGGCTGCACCGCAAGATCGCGGTCATCGATGGCGAGATCGGTTTCGTCGGTGGCATCAACTACAGTTCCGACCACCTGGCCGACTCCGGCGACCCGATGGCCAAGCAGGACTATGCCGTGCGTGTGCGAGGCCCCATCGTGGCCGACCTGCACCGAGCCACCCTGGCGTTGCTCGACCGCACCAGCAAGGTTGTGCGCGACCGTGCCCCATGGCGCTCGCGCAGCCCGTCGCCCGATGCCGACAGTGCGAGCGCGCGGCTGCTGCTGACCATTCGCGACAACAACGAACACACCACCGATATCGAGGACCACTACCTCAAGGCGATTCGTGGTGCGCGTGAACGGATCATCATCGCCAATGCCTACTTCTTCCCCGGCTACCGTTTCTTGCGCGAGCTGCGCAATGCTGCTCGCCGCGGTGTCGACGTGACCCTGATTCTGCAGGGCATGCCCGACATGCCGCTGGTGCGCCTGTGCTCGCGCCTGCTCTACAACTATCTGCTGCGTGACGGCGTGGTCATCCGCGAGTACTGCCAGCGTCCGCTGCACGGCAAGGTCGCGGTGGTGGACCGGGAATGGTCGACCGTGGGCTCCAGCAACCTTGACCCGCTGAGCCTGTCGCTCAACCTGGAAGGCAACCTGATCATCAAGGACCGCCGTTTCAACCAGCGGCTGCACGATCACCTGCAGGAACTGGCCGAAAGCACCTGCAAGTCGATCAGCCTGCAACGGGTTCTGCGTGGGTACTGGTGGCGCGCGCCGATCATCTTCCTCACCTTCCACTTCCTGCGCCACTTTCCGGCCATGGTGGGGTTCATTCCAGCGCACTCGCCCAAGCTGGTGCCGTTGATCGATGTCGAGCCGCAGCATTGCCAGGCGCCTGCCCTGGACCGCAAGGAGACGGTATGACGACTTCATCGCAGAGCGCGCCGAAGGCCTCGCCGAAATCCAGCAAGTGGGTATGGGCCAAGCGCATCATGACCGTGCTGTGCTTCATTCTGGTCCCGGTGCTGGTGTTCATGCTGGTGAAAAACCTCGACTGGCAGGAGGTCAAGCATGCGCTGAGCTCCTACAAGATGAGCACCTTGCTGATCGGTGCCGGCATCGTCGCAGCCAGCTACCTGACGTTCGCCAGTTATGACCTGCTGGCCAAGCGTTACATCGGCCACGAAGTGCCCAGTCGGCAGGTGCTGCCGTTGGCATTCGTGTGCTATGCGTTCAACCTCAACCTGGGCTCGTGGGTCGGCGGGATTGCCCTGCGTTACCGCCTGTACTCCAAGCTGGGTTTGGATGTGCCGGCCATCACCAAGATCCTCAGCCTGTGCCTGATCACCAACTGGCTGGGTTACCTGTTCGTGGCCGGGACGCTGTTCGCGATGGGGCTGCCGGCGCTTCCCGAAGGCTTCAAGATCGGCAGCACCGGGCTGCAGATCATCGGCGTAGTGATCATCCTGCTTGGGCTGGCGTACCTGGCGGCCTGCCGCTTCTCGAAGAAACGCACCTGGACCATACGCAAGCAGGAGATCCTCCTGCCGTCGTTCAAGATGGCGCTGACCCAAGCCTGTCTGGGCGCGTTGAACTGGAGCCTGATGGGCTTGCTGGTGTGGTCGCTGCTGCCCGAGAAGGTCGGCTATCCGACCATTCTGGCGATCCTGCTGATCAGCAGCATTGCCGGTGTGATCACCCACATCCCAGCCGGCCTGGGTGTGTTGGAGACCATCTTCATCACCCTGCTGCAGGGGCAATACTCCAAAGGTGCGCTGCTGGCCGCATTGATTGCCTACCGTGCGCTGTATTTCCTGCTGCCGCTGGCGATTGCCTGCGTGGTGTACCTGGTGCTGGAGAAACGCACCCGCACCATCGAGAAAGACCGCGAATCGGGCGCCAGCAGCGGCGCCGGATAGCGGTATCACCTAACGCCTGACCAACATCGAGCGCACGGTGTGAGTCAGGTGGTCCAGGGTGAATGGTTTGGTGAGCACATGGGCGATGGCTCCCGGTACCTCGTCGCTGGCCGCGGTCTGATCCGCATAGCCGGTGATGAACAGCACTTTCAGCCCGGGCTCCAACGCCCAGGCGGCATCTGCCACCTGACGGCCATCGAGGCCACCCGGCAGGCCGATGTCGGTGATCAACAGGTCGGCCTTCAAGCCGCCCTGCACCAGTGACAAACCCTCTACGCCATTGGCCGCTTCCAGCACTCGGTAGCCCTTCTCCCGCAACGCTTCGCCCACCATCTGCCGCAACGTTCCCTCGTCGTCGATCAACACGATGGTTTCACCGGTGGCTTCAGTGTCCAGCAGGGCTCCGGTCACTACCGGCAGCGTCGCACCGATCTCGCCGGTGTGTCGCGGCAGAAACAGGTGCATTGCGGTGCCCTGCCCCAGTGAGGAATCGACACGGATCTGCCCGCCCGACTGGCGGACGAAGCCGTACACCATCGACAGGCCCAGGCCGGTGCCCTGACCCAGTGGCTTGGTGGTGAAGAACGGATCGAATACCCGTGCGATGGTCTGCGGATCCATGCCCGTGCCACTGTCGGTCACACTCAGGCACACGTACTGGCCCGGCTGCAGATCGTTCTCGGTGCGGGCTCGGGCGAACTGATGGTGATTGCGCGCGCGCAACCACAGGCTGCCGCCCCCCGGCATTGCATCACGAGCGTTGATGCAGAGGTTGAGCAGCGCGCTTTCCAACTGGTTGGCGTCCACCCGCACCCACCAGACATCGTCGTCGCCCTGGGCACTGAACTCGATGCTCGGGCCCAGCGTCTGGCGTACCAGGTCTTCGAGGTCGGCGATCAGGGCCTTGGGCTCGACAGCCCGTGGCGCCAGGGTTTGACGACGCGAGAACGCCAGCAGCCGATGAGTCAGGGTCGCGGCCCGGGCCGAGGCCCCTTGGGCAGCGTCGATGTACCGCTTGAGCTCGCCGATGCGGCCCTGTTCGACACGTTGGCGCAGCAGTTCCAGGCTGGCGCTGATGCCGGTCAGCAGGTTGTTGAAGTCGTGGGCAAGCCCGCCGGTCAACTGCCCGACCGCTTCCATCTTGAGGCTGTGGCGCAGTTGTTCTTCGACCTGCTGCAGCATCAGCGCACGCTCGCGCTCTTCGGTCACGTCACGGCCTACGGAGTGGAACGAGTCTTCGGCAGGCACCGCTGCCCAGGCAATCCAACGGTAGCTGCCGTCGCGGTGGCGCAGGCGGCAGGTCATGTCATGCAGGCGTTCGCCGCGATACAGCGGCACCATCGCAACCGCTACCGCTTCATGATCGTCGGGGTGGATCAGGTCGATGGCGTGATGGCCAACCAGGTCCTCGGCGCTCCAGCCCAGCACCCGCGACCAGGCCGGATTGATGGCTGTGATTTCGAGCCTGCGGCTGGCCACCAACATGATGTCGGATGAAAGGTCCCAGAACCGGTTGCGTTCGACCGTACGCGCCATGGCTTCACGCTCGAAGCCTTCGGCTGCCTGCTCGGCCTTGTCCCTGGCCTGCAATGTCGCGGTGGTTTCGATGACCGTGTCGAGCATGCCCACGATGCTGCCATGTTCGTCGCGTACAGGGCTGTAGCAGAAAGTGAAATACGCCTGCTCGGCCCTGCCGTTGCGCTGGATAACCAGCGGGAAGTTCTCGATGAAGGTCGCTTCGCCTTCAAAGGCACGGTCCATGATCGGCTCGATCTCGTCCCACACTTCGCTCCAGACAATGCGCATCGGCACTCCGAGCGCCGGTGGCTTGCCCGCCAGCAAGGGCTCGAACGCATCGTTGTACAGGGTGATGCGCTCGCCTCCCCAGGCCAGACAGCCGGGGAAGCGTGATGCCAGCAGCATATCGACGGCGATGCGCAGGACGGCAGGCCAACTGTGGATCGGCCCCAGCGGCGTCGCGGCCCAGTCGTGGCAGCGTACTTTCTCGCTCATGCCCTCTCGGGAAAAGGGAAACGGGTGGGTCATGTTCAACTCAGGCAGTGGATCGCAGAGCAAAGATAGCATCCGCGCGATTCCTCGGCGACCCACCTGCGCCCAGCTCTGTCAGGCAAAACCGGTCACCACATGTGGTACGTAGGGGCCTTCGAGCCGCGCCGTTTCCTCTTCGCTCAACGACAGCTGCAACGCGGCCAGGGCGTCGTCCAGCTGTGCGGCCTTGGAGGCACCGACGATGGGCGCCGACACGCCGCGCTTGTTCAACACCCAGGCCAGCGCTACCTGCGCCATGGGCACGCCGCGTTCCTTGGCGATTTGCTCGACCACGTCGATCACCTTGCCATCCTCGACCTCGGTGGCAGCATAGAACGACTGCCCGGAAATGTCGGTGCGGGTGCGTTCGGTCTGCATCCCGTGCGGGCGGGTCAGCCGGCCGCGGGCCATCGGGCTCCAGGGCATCAGGCCGACGCCCTGATCCAGGCACAGGGGAATCATTTCGCGCTCTTCTTCGCGATAGATGAGGTTGAGGTAGTTCTGCATCGAGACGAACCGGCTCCAACCGTTGCTGGCCGCGACCTGCTGGGCCTTGGCGAATTGCCAGGCGTACATCGACGACGCCCCGATGTAGCGCGCCTTGCCTGCTTTCACCACGTCGTGCAGGGCTTCCATGGTCTCTTCGATCGGCGTGTGATAGTCCCAGCGATGAATCTGATAGAGGTCAACATAGTCTGTGCCCAACCGCTGCAGGCTTGCATCGATACTGGCCATGATCGCCTTGCGCGACAGGCCCTGCTCATTGGGCTTTTTCGAGCCTTCCCACATGTTGGCCGGAAAGAACACCTTGGTGGCGATCACGGTTTCTTCGCGACGGGTGAACTCCTTGAGCAATTTGCCGACGATGACTTCGGAGGTGCCGGCCGAGTAGCTGTTGGCCGTGTCGAAGAAGTTGATGCCCTGCTCCACCGCATGCTTGATGATCGGCCGACTGGCATCCTCGCCCAAGGTCCAGGGGTGGGTACCGGCATCCGGCTCGCCGAAGGTCATGCAGCCCAGGCACAGGCGGGAGATGTCCAGGCCAGTGTTGCCCAGCTTGACGTAGTTCATGAAGAGGCTCCTGCGGGGGACCGCGCGACATGCCGGTCCGATGCCTTTACCTTAGCGCCCACTCCGACCGGACATAACCCCCAGGCGTCGCACCTGAGCTATGCAGAAATTCACAAGCGTGGCAGCACTGCCATGCATTGCCGCACGAATTCGCTGACCGCCTGGATGCGTGGCGTTGCGCGCACGTCTTCGTGGAACGCCATCCAGACCTCGATGTTGAAGGTGGCCGCTTCCGGGTCGACCCGTTGCAGGCCGTGTTCGGCGGCAATGAACGCCGGCAGGCAGACGATACCCGCTGCGCCTGCAGCAGCCAGTGCCTGCACGCGCAGGTCGTTGCTGCACAGCACGAATCCGCCGTCCGCAGCCTGTTCGACCAGCCAGCGATGCTGGACGGATTTGGCTTGCGAAGCGTCGTAGCCAATGAAGCGCGGCTTCGCTGCCTGCGCCAGGTAGGCAGGGCTGGCGTACAGCGCATAGTCCAGGTGCCCGAGCAGACTCGCCACCAATGTCGACTCCAGCGGCCGGGCCAGGCTGACTGCGACGTCTGCCTCCCGGCGCGCCAGCGAGGTGCGCGACTTGGTACCCACCAGGCGCAGCGACAACGCCGGATGCTGCGCCAGCAGGGTACCGGCGTGGGTCGCAATCAGGCTGCCCAGCAATACGGGCGGTGCCGACAGCACCACTTCGCCCTGCACGTCTGGCTGATCGGCGCCAGCGTAATGCTCCAGAGCGAACGAGGAGGTGCTCATCTGCTCGGCGAACTCGGCAATCCGCAGTCCCTGGTGGGTCAGCACGTAGGCACGCGAGCGGCGATCGACCAGCTTGAGGTTGAGCGCGGTTTCCAGTGACGCGATGCGCCGCGCCACGGTGGCATGGTCCACCGCCAGCGCCCTGGCCGCCGACGCCAGCGAGCCGGCTCGCACGAAGGCCGCAAAGTGCCTCAGATCTTCCCAATCGAACATGGATACCTCGCCCGTGAGTGGGCAATGATACCCATAGATCTGCGCAAATCCTGCAACTACGCAAGCTGTCATCTCTGGAGCACCGCGCCGCTCTGTAGCAGCGGCGCAAGCCGCGTCGGCGGCACATGCAGTATGCCTGCAGGGTCGCGGTGACTCCGGACGCGGCTCGCGCCGCTGCTACAGGACTGTGAAATCCCCTGATAAAAAACACTTGCCCAAGCTCGTTCTTGGTATACCATAATACCAGATACACACCCTCCAAGAAGGAAACAGGCATGAGCTTCGAGATCCGCAAAATCGTCACCTACTCCGAAGAGACCCTCATCGAAGGCGGCAAGGCCACCGACACTCCCGTGACCATGGTCGGCCTGGCGGTGGTCATGAAGAACCCGTGGCTGGGCCGCGGCTTCGTCGAAGACCTGAAACCGGAGATCAAGGCCAGCTGTTCGGACCTCGGAGCCCTGATGGTCGAGCGCCTGGTGGCCAGCATCGGTGGCGCGGACAAGATCGAGGCCTACGGCAAGGCGGCGGTGGTCGGTGCCGACGGTGAAATCGAGCACGCCTCGGCCGTCATCCACACCCTGCGCTTCGGCAACCATTACCGTGAAGCGGTGCAAGCCAAAAGCTACCTGAGCTTCACCAACAAGCGCGGCGGCCCTGGCACCTCGATTCAGATCCCGATGATGCACAAGGACGACGAAGGCCTGCGCTCCCACTACGTCACCCTGGAAATGCAGATCGAGGATTCGCCGCGCGCCGACGAGATCGTCGTCGTCCTGGGCTGCGCCAACGGCGGGCGCCTGCACCCGCGGATCGGCAACCGCTACATCGACCTGGAAGAGCTGGCTGCCGAAAAGGCCCAGTGACTCACTTGACTCAGGAGCGCTCCATGATTCGGCTTACCGCTGAACGCACTGCGGCCGGTACCAGTTACCTGGCCGCGGGTGACGGCCCGCCCGTGGTGTTCATCCATGGAGTGGGCTTGAACAAGGAAATGTGGGGAGGCCAGTTCGTCGGGCTGCTGCCGCACTATCGGGTCATCGCCTACGACATGCTCGGACATGGCGCCAGTGCGTTGCCTGCACCTGGCACCGCGTTGCTCGGTTACGCCGACCAATTGCTCGAACTGCTGGACCACTTGCAAGTACCCGCAGCGACGGTCATCGGTTTCTCCATGGGCGGGCTGGTGGCACGGGCGTTCGCCCTGCACTACCCCGAACGCCTGCAGGCCCTGGTGGTGCTCAACAGCGTGTTCAACCGCAGCGCCGAACAGCGCGCCGGGGTGATAGCACGCACCGGGCAGGCGGCCGAGCATGGCCCGGACGCGAACGCCGAGGCGGCGCTGTCGCGCTGGTTCAGCCGCGAGTACCAGGCGGCCAACCCGGCGCAGATCGCCGCGCTGCGCGAGACGCTGGCCAGCAATGATCCGCAGGGCTACCTGACCACCTATGAACTGTTCGCCACCCAGGACATGTACCGCGCCGATGACCTTGGCAGCATCGCGGCGCCGGCGCTGATCGCCACAGGTGAACTCGACCCGGGCTCCACGCCGCAGATGGCACGGGAAATGGCCGAGCGCATTCCCCACGCCGAGGTCGCGATACTCCACGAGCAACGGCATATGATGCCCGTGGAATCACCCCGGCTGGTCAACCAGATGTTGTTGGATTTTCTTACCCGGGCCCAGCGCCTGGACAACCAGGCACAGGGGATCGTCGCATGACCCTTTCACGCTTTCAGATGTGCATCGACGGCCAGTGGGTCGATGCGCTGTCCGGCAAGACCTTCGAGAGTCACAACCCCGCCCTTGCCCAACCTTGGGCGCTATTGCCCGACGCCGACGAGGCCGATGTCGACCGCGCCGTGCAGGCCGCACAGCGGGCGTTCGAGGCGCCGGCATGGCGCGGGCTTACCGCCACCGCCCGGGGCAAGCTGCTGCGCCGGCTGGGCGACCTGATCGGCGAGAACAAGGAAGCGCTGGCCCAGCTCGAGAGCCGTGACAACGGCAAGCTGATCCGCGAAACCCGCGGCCAGGTGGGTTATCTGCCCGAGTTTTTCCACTACACCGCAGGCCTAGCGGACAAACTGGAGGGCGGCACACTGCCGCTCGACAAGCCCGACCTGTTCGCCTACACGGTGCACGAACCGATCGGCGTGGTTGCCGGGATCATTCCCTGGAACAGCCCGCTGTACCTGACGGCGATCAAGCTGGCGCCGGCCCTGGCGGCCGGCAACACCATCGTTCTCAAGCCCTCCGAGCATGCCAGTGCCACCTTGCTGGAATTGGCGCGCCTGGCTCTGGAAGCCGGCATTCCGCCGGGCGTGGTCAACGTCGTCACCGGCTATGGCCCGAGCACCGGCGCCGCCCTCACCCGCCACCCGTTGGTGCGCAAGATCGCCTTCACCGGCGGTGCCGCCACCGCGCGCCACGTGGTTCGCAGCAGCGCCGAAAACTTCGCCAAGCTGTCCCTGGAGCTGGGCGGCAAGTCGCCGAACATCATTTTCGCCGATGCCGACCTGGACAGCGCCATCAACGGCGTGGTGGCCGGCATCTATGCCGCCTCCGGGCAGAGCTGCGTGGCCGGCTCGCGCTTGCTGGTGCAGGACGAGATCTACGACGAATTCGTCGAGCGTCTGGTCGAGCGCGCCAAGCGCATCAAGATCGGCAACCCCCAGGACGAAGCCAGCGAAATGGGCCCCATGGCCACCGCCCAGCAGTTGGCCGTGGTCGAAAGCCTGGTCGCGCAGGCGCTGGAAGAAGGCGCTACCCTGCGCATGGGCGGTCAGCGCGCACAGACCGACAGCGACGGTTGGTACTACCAGCCAACCCTGTTCGAATGCGACAACCACTCCATGAAGATCATGCAGGAGGAAGTCTTCGGTCCGGTGGCGTCGGTCATCCGCTTCTCCACCGAAGCAGAAGCGCTGGCCATGGCCAACGATTCCCAGTTCGGCCTCGCCGCCGGCATCTGGACCCGCGACCTGGGCCGTGCCCACCGCCTGGCCCGTGACGTTCGTTCCGGTATCATCTGGGTCAACACCTACCGCGCGGTATCGGCCATGGCGCCGATCGGCGGCTTCAAGAACAGTGGCTATGGCCGCGAGAGCGGCATCGATTCGGTACTGGCCTACACAGAACTCAAGACGGTATGGATCAACCTGTCCCAGGCACCCATGCCCGACCCATTCGTGATGCGTTGAGGTAATTTGAAATGATCGAACCCGGCATCTACAAAGAAGTGATGGCTTCGTTCCCATCCGGCGTGACGGTCGTCACCACGCTGGACCCGGAAGGCGGCATCGTCGGCATCACCGCCAGTGCATTCAGTGCGCTGTCGATCGACCCGGCGCTGGTACTGTTCTGCCCCAACTACGAGTCGGACACCTACCCGGTCCTGCGCGACAGCAAGCGCTTCGCGATTCACCTGCTGTCCGCAGACCAGCAGGCCGAGGCCTACGCCTTTGCCAGCAAGGGCAAGGACAAGGCGCGGGCCATCGCCTGGCACCTCAGCGAGCTGGGCAACCCGCTGCTGGAGAAAGCCACGGCCATCATCGAGTGCGAGCTGTGGCGCGAGTACGACGGTGGCGATCACGCGATCATCGTCGGTGCTGTGAAGAACCTGATCCTGCCCAGCGAGCCTTTGACGCCCATGCTCTACCACCGCGGCAAACTGGGCGCATTGCCGACCCTGGGATGATCGACCTGCGCTGACCCAACCGGCCAGCCGCACCTGGGTGCCTGGCCTGTCGCCGTTGGGCAGCAACGCCGGGTGGCGTGCTAGACTCGCCGCTGTTTTTTTGCCTTTTCAACAGAGCGGACCCGATGAAACGCCTGCCCCTCGACGACAGCTTCAAGGTCAATCGCAACCCCGTCACCCTGCGCGAAATCGTGCTCGACAAGTTGCGCAGCGCCATCATGAACTTCCAGCTCCTGCCGGGCGATCGCCTGGTCGAGCGTGATCTGTGCGAGCGCCTGGGCGTGAGCCGTACCTCGGTGCGCGAGGCGCTGCGACACTTGGAATCCGAAGGCCTGGTGGAATTCGCCGACGCCAAGGGTCCACGCGTGGCCATCATCACCCTGGAAGACGCCCGCGACATCTATGAGCTGCGTTGCGTGCTCGAAGGCCTGATCGTCCAGCTGTTCACCCTCAATGCCAAGGCCCGGGACATCCGTGCCCTGGAAAAAGCGTTGGCGGTCAACCGCAAGGCGCTCGAAGAGCGTGCATTGTCCGACGTGCTGAGCTCGGTCCAGGGCTTCTACGACGTGCTGTTCGAAGGCTCGGGCAACCAGGTCGCCGCGACCCAGCTGCGCCAGTTGCAGGCTCGCATCAGCTACCTGCGCGCGACCTCGGTGTCGCAGGAAAACCGCCGCGGCGTCAGCAACGACGAAATGGAACGCATCGTCACCGCGATCAAGAGCGGCGATCCGATGGCGGCGCACCAGGCGTCCGTCGATCACGTCCGCGCCGCCGCGAAAGTGGCCCTGGAGTCATTGCGTCAGCAGCGCAACGACGACCACAAGGTGCGCGACATCGCAGTGCCCATCGCCCTCAACGAACCGCGCATCGGACGCTGACCGCCATGGCCACTCCACGGTTTTGCCCCCAATGCGGTGCCTGTGGCCTGAGCCTTGGAATCCCTGCGGGCGATACCCATGAGCGGACCTTTTGCTCCGGTTGCGGGCACATCCATTACGTCAATCCGAAGATCATCACCGGCTGCATCGTCGAAACCGATGGCAAGTACTTGCTGTGCCAGCGCGCAATCCCTCCGCGCCCCGGCACCTGGACGCTGCCCGCAGGCTTTATGGAAAGCGGCGAAACCACCGAGGAAGGTGCCCTGCGCGAGCTGTGGGAAGAAGCCGGAGTGCGCGCCGAAATCCTCTCGCCCTACTCGATCTTCAGCGTCCCGCGGATCAGCGAGGTGTACATCATCTTTCGCGCAATGGCCCTGGAGATCACCGACGAATTCGGCCCGGAAACTGCCGCACGGCAGTTCTTCGCGCCGCAGGACATTCCCTGGGACAGCATCTACTACCCCGCCATCCGGCAGATTCTGGAGCGCTACATCCAGGAGCGCGCGACCGGTACCTACGGCATCTACATGGGCAACGACGATACCGGCCGCATCCACTTCATGCGCTAGCCGGCGACCGTCTCGCAACCTTCGACGATGATCACTTCGGCCTTCGCGACGCCCGCACGCAGGGCGGCCGCTTCCTGATACTCGCTGGATTCATAGCAGGCTTGCGCCTGGCCATACGAATCGAACTCGATCACCACGCTGCGCTGCGGCGTGGCCCTGCCTTCCATGGCTTGCGAGCGCCCCCCACGGGCCAGCAGGCGACCCCCGAACTTGGCGAAAACCGCCGGCGCGCGCTGCGTGTAAAGCACGTACTGCGCGGGATCGGTAACGTCTACATGAGCAATCCAATAAGCCTTCATTTTCACCTCGACAGGGGGTAATGTACGTATTATGGTATACCACGATTCAGGCGGTTATCCCAGTCAGTCATCCCAGAGAGTGCAGGCATGGCGTTCAACAGCATCGAAGAAATCATCGAGGACTTTCGTCAAGGCAAGATGGTCTTGCTGGTGGACGACGAGGACCGCGAGAACGAAGGTGACCTGCTGCTCGCCGCCGACTGCTGCACAGCCGAGGCCATCAGTTTCATGGCCCGCGAAGCACGCGGATTGATCTGTCTCACCCTCACCGAGGAACGCTGCCAACGGTTGGGGCTGGAGCAGATGGTCCCCAGCAACGGCAGCGGTTTCGGCACGGCATTCACCGTGTCCATCGAAGCCGCCTGCGGGGTCACCACCGGTATCTCCGCCGCCGACCGGGCACGCACCGTTGCCGCCGCAGTGGCGCCTCAGGCGGTTGCAGCCGACCTGGTGCAACCGGGCCACATCTTTCCCCTGCGCGCCCGCGAAGGCGGCGTGCTGACCCGCGCCGGACATACCGAAGCCGGCTGCGACCTGGCGCGGCTGGCCGGTTTCAGCCCTGCCGCGGTGATCGTCGAAGTCATGAAAGACGACGGCACCATGGCGCGCCGTCCGGACCTGGAACTGTTCGCTGCCCGCCACAACATCAAGATCGGCAGCATCGCCGACCTGATCCACTACCGCTTGAGCAACGAGCACACGGTGACGCGCATGGGCGAGCGCGAGTTGCCCACGGTGCATGGCACGTTCCGCCTGGTCAGTTACGAAGACCGCATTCAGGGTGGCGTGCACATGGCCATGGTCATGGGCGACATCCGCCGTGAAGATCCGACTCTGGTGCGGGTCCATGTCATCGACCCGCTGCGCGACCTGGTCGGCGCCGAGTACACCGGTCCCGCCAACTGGACGCTGTGGGCGGCGCTGCAGAAGGTCGCCGAGCACGGTGCGGGCGTGGTGGTGGTGCTGGCCAATCACGAGTCTTCCCAGGCCCTGCTCGAGCGCGTGCCGCACCTGACCCAGCCCGTTCGCCCCTATTCGCGTACGCAGACACGCATCTATTCGGAAGTCGGTACCGGCGCGCAGATCCTCCAGGATCTGGGCGTCGGCAAACTGCGTCACCTGGGCCCGCCGCTCAAGTACGCAGGTCTCACGGGCTACGACCTCGAAGTGGTCGAAAGCATAGCGTTCCAGCCACCCGGACCGGGTGCATCCGCCATGGACGGCAACGGCATCTGAAACAAACGATCGTCCAGGTCGCCACGACCTGACTGCTCCCGATACGCGGGTGTGGAAACAGCCCGCTCAAACAATGACAAATGAGGGCGTACAAGATGGTATTCAAAAAACGTGCGATAGCGGCGTTGGCTGCAGCGACCCTGGCATTCACTGCAGGCACTGCCATGGCAGCCGAGACGCTGAGCTTCGTCAGCTGGGGCGGCACCACCCAGGACGCGCAGAAGTCGTCGTGGGCCGATCCGTTCAGCAAGAGCAGCGGCACTGCGGTGGTCATGGACGGACCCACCGACTACGGCAAGCTCAAGGCCATGGTCGAGAGCGGCAACGTGCAGTGGGACGTGGTCGACGTGGAAGCCGATTTCGCCTTGCGTGCGGCCAGCGAAGGCCTGCTCGAACCCATGGACTTCAAGGTCATCGACCGCACCAAGCTGGACCCGCGCTTCGTCTCCGACTACGGCGTGGGCTCGTTCTACTTCTCCTTCGTGCTGGGCTTCAACGAAGGCAAGGTCGGCGCCGGCAAACCCCAGGACTGGACCGCGCTGTTCGACACCAAGGCCTATCCCGGCAAACGCGCGCTGTACAAGTGGCCCAGCCCGGGCGTGCTGGAGATCGCCCTGCTGGCCGACGGCGTCGCCGCCGACAAGCTCTATCCACTGGACTTGGACCGCGCTTTCAAGAAGCTCGATTCGATCAAGAAGGACATCGTCTGGTGGGGCGGCGGCGCCCAGTCCCAGCAGCTGCTGGCCTCGGGCGAAGTCACCATGGGTCAGTTCTGGAACGGTCGGGTCTACGCCCTGCAACAGGACGGCGCTCCGGTGGGCGTGAGCTGGAAGCAGAACCTGGCGATGGCCGACTTCCTGGTCGTGCCCAAAGGCTCGAAAAACAAGGAGGCAGCCATGCGCTTCGTGGCCAACGCCACCGGTGCCAAGGGCCAGGCCGATTTCTCCAATCTGACGGCCTACGCCCCGGTCAACACTGAAAGCGTGCAGCGCCTGGATTCGGTTCTGGCGCCCAACCTGTCGACCGCGCACGTTGACGACCAGATCACTCTGGACTTCGCCTACTGGGCCAAGAATGGCCCCTCTATCGCGACACGGTGGAACGAATGGCTGGTCAAGTGAAGCTGTCCTCGCCCTCCGCCCTCGGCAGCACCGGGGGCGCCGCCGGCGGCCCCGGTGCGCTGCGTGCCGCCCAGCCGCGCCCGAGCCTGATCCAACGCTGGCGCGGGTCGAGCAACCTGATCCCGGCGCTGGTGTTCCTCGGCCTGTTCTTCTTCGCCCCGCTCATTGGCCTGCTGTTGCGCGGCGTGCTGGAGCCGACACCGGGGCTGGACAACTACCGCGAACTGTTCGCCAATTCGGCGTATGCGCGGGTGTTGTTCAACACCTTTTCGGTGGCCGGGCTGGTGACCCTGTTCAGCGTATTGCTGGGCTTTCCACTGGCTTGGGTTATCACCCTGGTGCCACGCGGATGGGGCCGCTGGATCTTCAGCATCGTGCTGCTGTCGATGTGGACCAGCCTGCTGGCGCGCACCTACTCCTGGCTGGTGCTGCTGCAGGCGTCGGGGGTGGTCAACAAGCTGCTCATGGCCCTGGGCATCATCGACCAGCCGTTGGAGATGGTGCACAACCTGACCGGGGTAGTGATCGGCATGAGCTACATCATGATTCCGTTCATCGTTCTGCCGCTGCAGGCCACCATGCAGGCCATCGACCCGATGGTGCTGCAGGCCGGTGCCATCTGCGGCGCCAGTCCGTGGACCAACTTCTTCCGGGTTTTCCTGCCGCTGTGCCGCTCGGGACTGTTCTCCGGCGCTTTGATGGTGTTCGTCATGTCGCTGGGCTATTACGTCACTCCGGCGCTGTTGGGTGGCGCGCAGAACATGATGCTGCCCGAGTTCATCGTGCAACAGGTGCAATCCTTCCTCAACTGGGGACTGGCGAGCGCGGCTGCCGCACTGTTGGTGCTGATTACCTTGGTGCTGTTCTATTTCTATCTGAAGCTGCAACCGGAATCCCCGGTCGGCTCCAGCAATTCGAGGTAAGTCATCATGCTTCTTACCCCCAATGCCATGAGTCGACGGCTGCGCGTGGGCCTGTACCTCACCACGGGGTCGATCGGCCTGTTCCTGCTGTTGCCGATCGTCTTCATCGTGCTGCTGTCGTTCGGCTCGTCCCAGTGGCTGGTGTTTCCGCCACCGGGCTGGACCACCAAGTGGTACCTGCAATTCTTCGCCAACCCTGAGTGGATGGCGGCGGCCTGGTCGAGCTTGAAAGTCGCTGCGCTGACCACCGTGTTCGCGGTACTGCTGGGCCTGCCGACGGCCTTCGCACTGGTGCGCGGCAAGTTTCCGGGCCGCGAGTTGCTGTATGCCTTGTTCACCCTGCCGATGATCGTACCGGTGGTGATCATCGCGGTGGCCGTGTATGCGCTGTTCCTCAAGCTGGGCTACACCGGCACGGTGTTCTCGTTCGTGGTCAGCCACGTGATCGTCGCCCTGCCCTTCACCATCATTTCGATCATCAACTCGCTGAAGCTGTTCGACCAGTCCATCGAGGACGCTGCGGTGATCTGTGGTGCGTCGCGCCTGCAGGCGATCTTCAAGGTGACGTTCCCGGCCATTCGTCCGGGCATGGTCGCCGGCGGCCTGTTCGCGTTCCTGGTTTCGTGGGATGAAGTGGTCCTCAGCGTGATGATGGCCAGCCCCACCCTGCAGACCCTTCCCGTGAAAATGTGGACCACCCTGCGCCAGGACCTGACGCCGGTGATCGCCGTCGCCTCGACGCTGCTGATCGCCCTGTCGGTGCTGGTCATGGTGGCTGCCGAAATCATTCGTCGCCGTAACCCCGTCAACGCCTAGGAGCTGGACATGAGTGCTGTGATCAAACAACAGGCCGTGCAGGCCGGCGACACCCTGGTCAGCCTCCGCGGACTGAACCGCCATTACGGCGACTTCGCTGCGGTCGACAATATCGACCTGGACATCAAGAACGGCGAGTTCCTGACCTTCCTCGGTTCCAGTGGCTCGGGCAAGAGCACCACCCTGTCGATGCTGGCCGGCTTCGAGACACCCAGTTCCGGCGAGATCCTGGTCAGCGGCCAATCGCTGGTCAACGTGCCGCCGCACAAGCGCGGTATCGGCATGGTGTTCCAGCGTTATTCGCTGTTCCCGCACCTGTCGGTGCGCGACAACATTGCCTTCCCCCTGGACATCCGCAAACTGGGCCGCGCCGAGCGTGATCGCAAGGTCGATGCGATGCTCAAGCTGGTGCAGCTCGAGGCCTTCGCACACCGTCGTCCTTCGCAGCTGTCCGGTGGCCAGCAGCAGCGCGTTGCCATCGCTCGCGCGCTGGTCTACGAGCCGCGCATTCTGCTCATGGACGAGCCGCTGGGCGCACTGGACAAGAAGCTGCGCGAAGACCTGCAGGATGAGCTGCGCCAGTTGCACCGGCGCCTGGGCATCACCATCGTCTACGTGACCCACGATCAGGAAGAGGCCATGCGCCTGTCGCAGCGCATCGCCATTTTCAGCCACGGCAAGATCGTCGGACTGGGCAGCGGCTACGACCTCTACCAGAACCCGCCCAATGCCTTCGTGGCCTCGTTTCTGGGTAACTCCAACTTTCTCAAGCTGACCACCGCCAGCAATGGTTCCGGCAGCTTCGAAGGCGCCAGCCTGGGCATGCGCCTGACACCCGGCGCCAATGCCGGCCAGCAGGTCCTGCTGATGGTACGTCCCGAGAAAGCCCAGGCATTGAGCGCCGCGCAGGCTGCAGAGCAACCGCTGCTGCCGGGCTGGAACCAGATCGCCGCCACGGTCACCGAGACGCTGTTTCTCGGCGAGAGCCAGACCTGCAGCGTCGTGACCCAGGGTGGCACGCCGATGACGGTCAAGGCCTTGTCTGCAGCCGGCATGCCCCTGCAGGCCGGTGAGCAGGTCCAGGTGCGTTGGGCTGCGGCGGATGCCTGCGTGTACACCCAGTGGGAAGACGCTGACCTCAACAAGGCGGCTGGCGCGCACTGAGCCTGCAACGCGCCTTCTACTCCGCAACGCAACTTCAACCCCGCAACGCAAAAGGCCCCGAGTGATCGGGGCCTTTTTGCAGGTGCTGTTTCCGTCGGTTCGAACTACTTGGCGTATCCGGCGCGTACCCGCTCTGCGCGCTGTTGCTTGCGCGTGGCCAGGCAGTAGAACAGTGGGCAGGTCACCACGATGCCGACCAGCCAGGAGAGGTCGGCACCTTCGACCAGGTGGGCATAGGGGCCGACATACAACGCCGTGTTGGCGAACGGCAACTGCACGGCAATGCCACAGGCGTAGGCGATGATCGCGTGCCAGTTGAAACGGCCGTACTGCCCGCCGTCGGCGGCGAAGATCGACTCGATGTCGTAGTTGCCGTATTTGATCAGGTAGAAGTCGATCAGGTTGATGGAGGCCCAGGGTACCAACACCAGCAGCAGTGCCAGGATCAAGCCGATGAAGTCCTGGATGAAGTCACCCGAGGCGCCCACCGCCACCAGACAGCAGCCACTCAACACCAGCGCCGACAGCACGATGCGTACTTTCACGCTGGGCGTCCAGTGGGCCACGAAGGTCTGCACGGCGGTGACGATGGCCAGTACCGCACCGTACAGGTTCAGTGCGTTGTGGCTGATGATGTTGAGCAGGAACAGCAGCATCAACAGCGGGCCCAGCGCCCCGGTGGCCTGCGCCACGGCAGTCATCGCTTCGGTGCCAGGCGGCGTTGCGAGCACCACCACCGCGCCGAAACTGAACGACAGGATGGTCCCCAACGTGGCACCGGCATAGGTGGCCCAGAATGGCTTGGCGATGCCGATATCGGTCGGCAGATAGCGTGAGTAATCCGATACGTAGGGCGAGAAGCTGACCTGCCAGATCACCCCCAGCGACACCGTGGCGATGAACCCCGCCAGGGTGAAACCACCGCGGCTAAGGAAGTCGACTGGCAAGGGCTGGCTGAACACGAAAGCGAATCCGGCGAGCAGTGCGCCGCCCATCACCCAGGTACCGATCTTGTTCAAGGTATGGATGAACCGGTAGCCCAGCACACCAATGGCGGTGGCGGCCAAGGCGCCGATCACGCTGCCCACGGGTAACGAGATCGGCTCGACCATCGCGTGGATCGACTTGCCAGCCAGCACGATGTTGGAGATGAAGAAGCCGACATAGATCAAGGCGGCGAAAAACACGATCAGCAACGCGCCGAAACGGCCGAACTGTCCGCGGCTCTGGACCATCTGCGGAATGCCCAGTCGCGGCCCCTGGGCCGAGGACAAGGCAATGACCAGCCCACCCAGGCAGTGCCCGAGCACAATGGCCAGCAGCCCCCAGGCGAGGTTGAGGTTGAACACCTGTACCACCATGGCGCCGGTCACGATTGGCAGGGGCGCAATGTTGGTGCTGAACCACAGTGTGAACAGGTCCCGCGCCCGCCCATGGCGCTCGGTGGCGGGGACCTGCTCGACGGTGTAGCTCTCGATCAATGGGTCTTGCGATGAACGCTCGGACATAGTCTTTCACTCGAGTCTGTTGTTGTTCTTGTAGGAATCCGGATCGATGCAACGACCCGCTTCTGATAGACA
Organism: Pseudomonas sp. CFBP 8770; assembly: GCF_014841705.1. Taxonomy (NCBI): domain Bacteria; kingdom Pseudomonadati; phylum Pseudomonadota; class Gammaproteobacteria; order Pseudomonadales; family Pseudomonadaceae; genus Pseudomonas; species Pseudomonas sp. CFBP 8770. Next base: position 208,217 of record NZ_JACYUL010000005.1, on the reverse strand, counting down.
GACCATATTACGGTATACCAAGAAAAGGCAAGTGGATCGCTTAGCCTCGCAACCCCCAAGCCGTTGCCAGTTGTGTATCTCGCGACTGAAATTCAGGGTTGCACAAACATTTCTTTGGTATACCATCAGACCAACAAATATTCGAATAAACGAGAGGTGCCTTTGATGATCGATGCCGAAATCTACAAACAAGTCATGGGCTCGTTTCCCTCTGGCGTGACCGTGATCACCACGCTGGACGACGAAGGCCAACTGGTCGGCATGACCGCCAGTGCCTTCAGCTCGCTGTCGATCGATCCGGCTCTCGTGCTGTTCTGCCCCAACTACAAAGCCGACTCCTACCCCCACCTGATTCGCAGCAAGCGCTTCGCCATCCATCTGCTTTCCAGCGACCAGCAGGCCGAAGCCTATGCCTTCGCCAGCAAAGGCAAGAACAAGGCCGACGGGATCGAGTGGAGCATGAGCGCTCTCGGTAATCCGGTACTCAAGAATGCCATTGCGGTCATTGAGTGCGAACTGTGGCGCGAATACGAGGGCGGTGACCACGCAATCATGGTTGGCGCGGTGAAAAACCTGCTGGTACCCAGTGCCCCGCAAAGCCCGTTGGTCTACTGCCGCGGCAAGATGGGCGCCCTTCCCGCGTTCGCCTGACATTCCCATGCCCAGGCTGCGGCAAGCCCCCAGCCGGGACGAATCACCGCCAACAGATCCGAGGTAGGCAAGATGAAATTTTCGCTGTTCGTGCACATGGAGCGCTGGGATGACAAGACCAGCCACCGGCAACTGTTCGAAGACCTGACCGAACTGACCCTGATGGCCGAAAAAGGCGGGTTCGGCACGGTGTGGATCGGCGAGCACCACGCCATGGAGTACACCATCTCCCCGAGCCCCATGCCGCTGCTGGCCTATCTGGCCGGCAAGACCACCACCATCCACCTGGGCGCAGGCACCATCATCGCGCCGTTCTGGCACCCGCTGCGGGTCGCTGGCGAATGCGCACTGCTGGATGTGATCAGCAACGGGCGCATGGAAGTCGGCCTGGCTCGCGGCGCCTACCAGGTCGAATTCGACCGCATGGCCGGTGGCATGCCGGCCAGCAGCGGCGGCAACGCCCTGCGCGAAATGGTGCCGGTGGTGCGCAAACTGTGGGAAGGCGACTACGCCCATGATGGCGAGATCTGGAAGTTTCCCACCTCCACCAGCGTGCCGAAGCCAGTCAAGACGCCGCCGATGTGGATCGCCGCGCGCGACCCCGACTCGCACAACTTCGCCGTTGCCAACGGCTGCAACGTCATGGTCACGCCGTTGATGAAAGGCGACGAGGAAGTGGTCGATCTCAAGAACAAGTTCGAAGCGGCGTTGGCGAACAACCCGGACGTACCGCGCCCGCAACTGATGGTGCTGCGTCACACCCACGTTCACGCCAGTGACGACCCCGACGGCTGGAAGGTCGGCGCCACGGCGATCTCGCGCTTCTACCGCACCTTCGACGCCTGGTTCGGCAACAAGACCACTCCGGTCAACGGCTTCCTGGAGCCCAGCCCGGAATCCAAGTTCGCCGAGCGCCCCGAGTTCGAACTGCAGAACATCCGCAAGAACACCATGATCGGTACGCCCGAACAAATCATCGCGCGCATCAAGTACTACCAGGAACTGGGCGTCGACGAGTTCAGCTTCTGGTGCGACAACAGCCTGCCCCATGCAGAAAAGAAAAAGTCGCTGGAACTGTTCATCAATGAAGTAGTGCCGGCGTTTCGCTAGGCTTGAAGCGTCAGTGAAAGAACCGGGCACTTGCCCGGTTTTTTCATGAATGACTGAAGCGAGAGGCGGCCAGCATTTCTTCGACAAGAACCTGGACAAGCCTTTGCGCAGGCAGCTCCCTGGCCAGCGGTGCGCCCTGACCCGCCCACTGGGCTGCAAAATCGTGGCATCCCTTGGCGCTGGCCGCGGCATGCAGGGCTTTGGCAACATCGTAGGCCAACGGATACTCGGCTGGCAGGGGAACGCTGTCGGTTCCGGACTCCAGGTACAGACGATTCGGAATCCCGCGGGCCGGTCGGCCCGATACATAGCTGGTAACCCGTGTCTGACTCGCCTGCGCGCTTTTCAGCGCCTGCCGGTGCTCTGGAGTTGCACAGGACTCCGGACACAGGATGAACGCCGTTCCCAACTGACAGGCACTTGCGCCGAGCATCATCGCTGCATTTATCCCGGCACCATCCATGATCCCGCCTGCGGCAATGACCGGCAGATCCATGCTTTCACCGATGATGCGCAACAGCGCGAACAGGCCCATCTGCTGGTCTTGCCCGAACCCATCATCGAACACCCCACGATGCCCGCCGGCTTCGTACCCTTGCGCAATGATCGCCTGAACGCCTGCACGCTCCAGTTGCTGCGCTTCGGACAACGTCGTTGCGCAACCGATGATGTAGATACCCGCCGACTTGAGCTCATCAATCCACTGCACTGGCGGCGCGCCGAAATGAAAGCTGACGACAGACGGTCTCTCTTCGACGAGCATCTCGAGCATGGCTCGATCATCGACGAAGCTTTTGTAGATTTCTCTCAAGACCGGCGGAGGTACAGCGTCGAACTCTGGAAAGAAACCCGAAAGGTACTGCAGCCACGCATCGTTTCTGCCGTGGTCGAACGCAGCCGGGCGATGGCAGAACATGTTGACGTTGAAGGGCTTGTGGGTGAGCGCCCTGGTCTGCCGGATCAACTCGCGCCCCTGCTCTGGCGTACTGGCCCCCAGACCGATGGAGCCCAATGCCCCAGCGTTGGAAACAGCCGCTGCCAATTGCGGCGTCGAGACACCTACCATGGGCGCTTGAACGATCGGATGCGTGATTCCCCATTCCGCCAGCATGTCGGGTTTCGGCATTTCTCATCCCTCCTCTCGATTGGTCGTGCCGATTAGCGATCCGACCTGACCAGTGCTAGACCAACGCTTCTGCCGGTCCGAAAAACTCATAATGCGCCTGGTCGTCCGGCACGCCCATTTCATGCAGGCTTCGCTTAATGAACGCCATGAACGGCTTGGGACCCAGAAAATAGGCTTCCACGTTTCGGTCAGCGGGCAGCCATTGCTGCAGCTGCTCTACCGAAGGCATGCCGACGGCGTCAGGTTGTGCTGCTGAATCGGCACTGGCCTCGTTGTAAACGATGTAGGCCCTGAACTGCGGGAAACGTTGCTGCCACTCACGGAGCTGGTCTCTGAACGCTTGAGCCTGGGCATTTTTCGCATAGTGGATGAATACCACAGGACGATCACCTGCCTGCAGCGCAGTTTCACCCATAGGGATCGTCGGCGTGATACCCACCCCGCCACTGATCAGCACCAATGGCCTGGTACCCGCTGCCAGCGTGAAGTTGCCCGAAGGTGGAAACAGCTCGAGCACTGATCCGGCGACGACATGGTCGTGCAGATAATTGGAAGCCACACCAGTGGGCTCGCGCTTCACACTGATGCGCAGCCCCACCCCCGAGGATGGCGCCGACAGCGAGTAACTGCGCCGACACTCGTTTCCATCGATGTTCAGGCGCAGGCTGATGTACTGGCCCGGTTTGTGGGCAATCACGGGTTCGCCGTCGACCGGTTCCAGATAGAACGAGGTGATCTCGCTGCTTTCAGGCACTTTGCAGGCGACCCGGAACATGCGCCCGCCGCGCCAACCACCCGGTGCTGCTGCGACACTTTCGTACACCTGTTCTTCAGCACTGATCAAAATGTCGGCCAACTGTTGATAGGCTGCCGCCCACGCGGCTATCACTTCATCCGTGGCGATTTCTTTACCCAGCACTTCACGAATCGCGCGCAACAGGCAGGCACCCACGATCGGGTAGTGCTCAGGAAGGATCTGCAGAGCGACATGCTTGTTGACGATCTGGCTTGCCAGCGGTCCCAGGTTTTCCAGGCGGTCGATATTGCGGGCATACATCAGCACGCCGTTGGCCAGCGCCCGAGGCTGCGATCCGCTCGCCTGATGCGCCTGGTTGAACAATGGTCTGACCTCTGGATGGCCATCCAGCATGATGTTATAGAAATGCGTAGCCAGTGCCTCACCCCCCGTTTCCAGAAGGGGGATGGTCGCTTTGATGATGTCGCGCTGAGATTGAGTGAGCATGTAAACTCCAGATGCAGATGGGTGATATCTTCATAGCAACCGCCATGCCACACAAAAAACCCAATAAAATCAGTCCTTCATCTATTTTAAAGAGTCTTTCCGACTCGGTTAAAAAGACTCGAATATGAAAGACAAGGTCATTTCGACTCAGTCATCACGGGCTCTTCAAGCGCTTCTTCCGCTGCTGAGCGACCTTACGGCCGAGATCAGTGCAGAACACCGTTACCAGCGTGTGCTCGATGCACTGCGTGAATTGGTACCCACCGATGCCGTCGCCATCCTGCGCCTTGAAGATCACGTGCTGATACCCGAAGCCGCCCATGGGCTGGCGGTGGATGCCATGGCGCGACGGTACCCGGTGGACAGCCATCCGCGTTTGAAAGCGATCGTCGAGGCACCCGGAGCGATACTGTTTGCACCCGACTGTCCTTATCCGGACCCCTATGATGGCCTGATCGGCGCCAGCGCATTGCCTGTGCACGACTGCATGGGCTGCGCCCTGCGCATCAACGAAAAGATCTGGGGTGTTCTGACCCTGGACGCGTTGAAGGTGGGTCAATTTTCCGAGGGCGATCTGCAGACGGTGGAAACCTTCGCGCGCCTGGCTGCCGCCACGGTGGTGGCCGCCGGGCATTTCGACGAGCTGATGCGCACTCTCGAGGGCGAACGCAAGCGGGCCGACGCCTACCGACTGGCCCACCAAGGCGGACCTCAACGGATGATCGGTACCAGCGAGGCATTCAAACAGTTGCTGGGGGAAATCGACCTGGTGGCGCCCAGCGAGCTGACCGTACTCATTACCGGTGAAACGGGCGTGGGCAAAGAACTGGTGGCGCGTCGGCTCCACAGCCACTCTCACCGTGCCGACAAGCCGATGATCAGCGTCAACTGCGCCGCCTTGCCGGAACACCTTGTCGAAAGCGAACTGTTCGGTCACGTCAAAGGCGCGTTCTCAGGCGCCGTCGAGAATCGACTGGGCAAATTCGAAATGGCCAGTGGGGGCACGCTGTTCCTTGATGAAATCGGCGAGCTGCCGCTGTCGGTGCAGGCCAAGCTGCTGCGGGTGCTGCAAGGCGGTGATGTTCAGCGCGTGGGCTCCGACCGTTCACACGTGGTGGATATTCGTTTGCTGGCCGCGAGCAACCGCGACTTGGCCGAAGAGGTTCGCACAGGTCGATTTCGCGCCGACCTCTATCATCGCCTGACGGTGTATCCGCTGCGCGTGCCGCCGCTGCGAGAGCGCAAGGAGGACATCCTTCTTCTGGCCGGCGCGTTCGCCGAGGAAAATCGCTACCGCATGGCACTGCCTCCGGTGCGGTTCGCCGCTCCCGCCAAACAGGCGCTTGGGCAATACGCGTGGCCGGGCAATGTTCGCGAGCTGGAACACCAGATCGCCAGGGCCGTATTGAAGACAAAAAAGCGGGTTTCCGGTTCAGCCCGTAAAGACATGCTTATCCTGATAGCAGACGACTTCGACCTGCCGGTTGCGGCGAAAACAGTGGAAGCAGAGCCTCCTGGTTCACCCGATCCAATTCGGTCCGTACCTGTCGACTACAAGGCCGCCATAGACGACTACAAGAAAGAGCTTCTGGAAAACGCACTGATCCAGCATCGAGGCAATGTCACCGCCGCTGCCAAGAGCCTCGGCTTGGACCGAGCCAATCTGGCAAGGCTTGCGGCACGGCTTGGTGTGAGCGTTCAGCGCCTGTAGGAACGACGCGCCGGATGCCGCGTCTTTTGCAGCGCCTGGCTACCGGCACGATGGGACGCTCACCCCCTGACCGTCCACAACTGCTCGAGCTGCGTGGTATAGCTCTGGCTCATCATCTCCCGACGCATGCCCCAGTCCGGGTTGGTCGGCACCGCTGCCGGGCGCAGCGTGCCCCTGCCCCAACGACCATTGACCTGGTCGAGCACCTGCATCAGCCGCTCGGCGGCGGCCGGTTGTGCGCTGGCGAACAGGTCGTCGGTGAACTCGCCGCGCTGGCACAGGCCCAGCAGGAGGATTTCCGCCTTGCTGTAGGTGAAGCCGCTGCGAAAGATGAATTCCAGGCCCTGCACCGCCGCCTTGGTCAACAGGCGTACATCGTCGGTGGGGTATGGCAGCTGCACCACCACGCCGTTGGCGTACTTGGCTTCCAGGGGGTTGAGCATGCCGGTGCGCACGCTCACGCGCAGCTGCCGACACAACGAATGCTGTGCCCGCAGTTTTTCCGAAGCGCGCATCACGTAGCTGGCCACCGCCTCGCGGATCGGTGCGATCTCGGTCAGGCGCTTGCCGAACATCCGGCTGCAGCAAATTTCCTGCTTGGGCGGATCGGGGTCTTCCAGCGCCAGGCAGGGCGTGCCGCCCAGTTCACGGGCGGTCTTTTCGATCACCACACTGAACCGGCTGCGCAACAGCGCAGGGTCGGCGCAGCTCAGGTCCCAGGCGGTGGCGATGTTCATACCCTGCAGGTGTGCGCTCATCTTGCGCCCGATGCCCCACACATCGCTCACCGGGGTGACCTTTAACAGGCGATCGCGGCGACCGGCCTCGCGCAGGTCGAGCACACCGCCCAGCTGTTTATGCCATTTCTTCGCAGCGTGATTGGCCAGCTTGGCCAGGGTCTTGGTGCCGGCAATCCCCACGCCTACGGGAATGCCAGTGCGCCGGTAGACCTGTTCACGAATGTCGCGGCCCAGAGCGTCCAGGTCCTGATGCATGCCGGTGAGGTCGGCGAACGCTTCGTCGATGCTGTAGACCTCCAGGGCCGGCACCATGGACTCGATGATGCACATCACCCGTTCGCTGATGTCGCCGTACAGCGCATAGTTGGAGGAAAACGCCACGATGCCATGCTGGCGCAGCAGGTCCTTGATCTGGAAATACGGCGACGCCATTTTCACCAGCGCCTTGGCTTCGGCGGACCGGGCGATCACGCAGCCATCGTTGTTGGACAGGACCACGATCGGCGTCTTCGCCAGGTCCGGGCGAAACACCCGCTCGCAGCTGGCGTAGAAGCTGTTGCAGTCGATCAGGGCGAAGACCGGCTCATTCCTTTTCATGGGCGCGTACGCTGAAGGTGACCACGCCCCAGATCAGCAATTCGTCGCCTTCCATGATGTAGCGCGGCGGGTAATCGCGATTGGCCGACTTGAGGATCACCTCGCGACCGCGCTTGTGCAGGCGCTTGCACACCGGTTCGCTGTTCACCGCCGCGATGACGACATGGCCGTGCTCGGCCTCGATCGAGCGATCCACGATCACCAGGTCGCCGCAGAAAATCCCGGCGCCCTGCATGCTGTCGCCCTGGATGCGTACCAGGTAGATGTGCGGTGCGCGGATTTCAAGCAGCTCGTCCAGCGAGATGCGCTGTTCCATGTGGTCGGCCGCAGGCGAGGGAAAACCGGCCGGAACCTTGAACGAATACAGCGGATGCGCGGTGCTGCCCTGGGCGAGCGGGCCAAGAATGGTGATCATGGGATTGCCTGGTATTGATACTGTACGAATATACAGTTAACTTTGTAAGAACCCCGAGGTCAACCAAAGACCGCGACAATCTGACGGAGAACACCATGTGTGGTCGCTACTCGATGTACGAAGCGATGGAGGTCTATCTGCGCGAGTTGGCCCCGCGTCAGCAGGTCATCAGCTATGTCGACCCACAGCCGCAGGCGCGCTACAACATTGCGCCAACGCAGCGGGCCATGGTGTTGCAGGGCATTGAGCAAGGCCTGCTGATCGATTCGGTGAAATGGGGCTGGGCGCCGTTCTGGGCCCATGGCAAGCGCCCTGCCCCGATCAACGCCCGGGTCGAAACGGTCGCGACTGGAAAGTTCTTCAAGCAACTGTGGCCCAATGGGCGCGTACTGATACCTGCCAACGGCTGGTACGAATGGGTCAAGGACGCCGATGATCCGAAGAAGAAGCAGCCGTGGTTCATTCATCTCGCGAATGACACGCCGATGTTCTTCGCTGCCCTTGCGCAGGTCACACCTGGGCTGGAACCCGGTGAAGGCGATGGCTTCGTGATCATTACCGACGCCAGCAACGAAGGCATGGTCGATATCCACGACCGCCGCCCCGTGGTGCTGGCGCCGGAGCAGGCGCGGGAGTGGCTGGAGGCCGACCTGAGTGCCGAGCGAAGTATCGAGATCGCCCAGCATGAAGGACGGCCGGTGGCCGATTTCCGATGGCATCCGGTGAGCAAGGCCATCGGCAATGTGCGCAATCAAGGCGCCGACCTGATTGCGCCCATTGACCAAGCGTCCTGACACCCTCCTCGCTGCCCGCTGCAGCTCAGCCGCTGACGTTGACCGACGAACCCGGCTCGAGTTGTTCCGTGCCCAGCGCATGGATCAAGGTAATCGGCTGCGTCGACAGCGCACGCAAGTGCACAGTGATCACTTCATCGACGCGCGTCACGTCCACCCACTGCCCATGAAACTGCATCGCCAGGCTGACATCGCCCAGGCCGGGCGGTGGCGCCGGGAACACCCGCAGCCCTTCCACGGCCGGACACACACCCAGGTAGTGTCGCTGCATGACGTCCAGGGAGCCGGACATGGCTGCCAGGTGGACCCCCTCGCGCACGCCACTGTCGGGCTTGGCGTCCAGGTCGGTGCGCAGGCAGTGCTGGTAGTACATCCACGAGGCATCACTGTCGGTATGGGCCAGCGCACCGGCGCAGACGGTTTTCGACAGGCTGGATTCGTGGAAGACGTGGCCCAGGTGATAGTCCATGGTGCGCCGTGCGATGTCGTCGTCGAACGGGTAGCGCAAGCGGGCGAACAGGGCGTGTAGCTGCTCATTGGACAATAGGTAGAACAGCATGAGGGTGTCGGCCTGCTTGCTGACCTGATAGTGGTCGCAATGATCACCGCGGGCTTCGAGCATCCAGTCCAGGCGTGGGTTGTCCTCGCTTTTCCACTCATCCGGCGCCGGCTGCAATCGTTCGAAGCCCTCGAACTGGTCGAGCACACCGTCGGCGGTGAATGGCAAGAACATGTTGCGGCTGACATGCTCCCAGTGCGATGCCTCGTCGGGACGCAGCGCCAGGCGTTCGACCAGGTCTTCGCGCAGCGCCGTCGGCAATCGCTGCAGCACGTCCAGTGCACGGCACAGCGTCCACACCGCCATCAGGTTGGTGTACGCATTGTTGTCCAGGCCCGGTTGCTCGGCATGGGGGTAGGCGTTGTGGTATTCGTCGGGGCCGATCACGCCTTCGATGACATAGCGCTGCCGGGACTCGTCGAAGCGCGCCACGCTGGCCCAGTAACGCGCTACCTCGATGATCAGGTCGCCAATCTTTCCGGCCAGTTGCTGTTCGTCGCCAGTGGCCAGGTATAGCGTCCAGGCGTCGTAGGCCACGGCCGAGCCGATGTGTCGCTGCAGGTGAGTGGGGTCAGGCACCCAGTTGCCGGAAATCGGGTAGTACTGGAACGGCGGGGTCTGTTCCTCGCCGTCGTGGGCGCTGCGCCACGGAAACATTGCGCCGGAACAGCCCAGCCGAGCGGCTCGGCGCCGCGCTGCCGGCAGACGCGCATGGCGGTAGTCGAGCAACGAGCTGGCCAGCTCGGGACGGTGGGTGGCGAACAACGGAAAGGCGAACAGCTCGTCCCAGAACACCTGGCCGAAGTAGCCCTCCTGCCAACCGCGCGCCGGAAACCCCAGGTCATGGCCTGTGCTCAGCGCAGAGACCGTTTGCTGGATATGCCAGCCAGCGAACTGCAGGGGGTGATCGACGGCCGGATCGGCAACGCGGATGCGCCCATATGCCCACGTGTCCTGCCAGGCCTGCTCATGGGCAGCCAGCAACTGCGCATGGCTGGCGTCGGGCAGTGCCGCCATGCTGCTCGACAGTCCGTGAAACTCGTCGTCGACTTGAACGATGACACGCTTTTCCAGCACCAGCGGGCCGTGCTCGGGCCACTCCACCGTACCCTCCTGCACCAGGCGATCATCCACCACCTGACCCTGCCACTGGCACGGCGCTACGGTCTGCACGGCCACCGCTACTTTGCGCGAAGCGTCTTCAAGGGTCGCCACCACCCCTGCCCGACCATCTGCCAGGTGTTCCCAGCGATGGCTGTGCAAACGGCGCCCTTCGTAGTCGCGGTCGCGTTCGATCAGGTAATTGCCGCGGCTGTTGTCCAGCGTCGTACGCACGCGCAGGCCGGTCAGCGGCTTGTCGGCATGCAGCTCCCAGCGCAGCACTGCCAGTTGTGCATTGGCGAGGCTGACGAAACGGGTCTCGACGAGTTCGACCGGAACACCGTCCAGCAGCAACGACAGCCGACGGGTCAACACACCGCGCTGCATGTCGACATGCTGGTGATAGGACTGCAGGGTATCCGGGCCAAGCTCGAACCACGGCTGGTGATTGAGCGACAGCGTCAAGCCGAAGGGGTCGGGCAAGTTGACCAACGCTGCGGTATGGGTGGTGGTGCCGTTGACCTGGCGTGCGGCATCGTCGTACCAACCTGCTCGGTACAGGCCGGGGTAATGCCCTTCGGGCCGTGGCACGGCGCAGGCCTCGGGCGAACAGGCGCGCCACGAGATTACGCCATTGGCCAAGGTGAACAGCGCTTCACGACGTTGTTCGTCGTCGAGGTCGAAGTGGTCGAAGGCCAGGGAATGGGTCGGGCGATCCTTCATGGGCGTGGCCCACGAGCGTGCAACGGGGCAAGAGCGGTAACCGGCGTAAGCGTCATGCAAGGATTCCTCGAGTGTGCAGGCGTCGATAGTCCTCAATGCAGACCCATGCACAGGCTCTAGGTTCGGCGTCTTGGGGGGTGCGCAGTGGTTACATCATGTAACGCCGATGGAACTCCAGGGTGGCCTGATTCTTGTGCTTGGCCTCGAACATGATGTCGAAGCGCTCGAGAAACTGCAGCGCGTAGAGGTTGGTCCAGTGGTTCCACATAAGCTCGCTGTGGCCGTACAGATCGCGCTTGGACACCACCTGCAGCAGCGCTGGCATCTCCAGCTTCTGCTCGGCGCTGAAGCCCAGTTCCTGCAGGCGCTCCTGGGGCTGCGAGTAATGCATCACCGGGCGCACGCCGCGCCAGCTGTCGATGATGCGGTCCACGCGGGGATCGTGCGGGTCGATGTAGTCGTTCTCGTTGATCCAGCAGTGGTGGATATCCAGCACCACGGGTGCCAGATCGGCGAGCTGCAGGCAGTCGTCGACGCCGTAGGTCTTCTCTTCGTTCTCGAAGGTGATGCAGTGGCGCGCCACGCTGGACAAGCGCGGCCAGATCGCGCGGATGCCTTCGGCGCCAAGGCGACCGGCGATGTGCACGTTGCACTTGAAGTCCTGGAACTGCACACCGTAGCCCATCATGCGGATCATGTCGGCGTGGTACTCGAATTCCGCCAGGCTGTTTTCCACCACCGGTGGCTTGTCCGATCCCAGCACGCAGAACTGGCCGGGATGGAAAGACAGGCGGATGCCTGAATCGCGTGCCAACTGGCCCATGGCCGCAAAGCGCTCGGCCAGCCACGCCTGGCGCTCGGGCTGCTGGTAGAACGCCGCAACCTGCGGGTGGCTGTAGAACGGCAGCAGGTCGCTGCTCAAACGCAGCATGCGCATGGCTTCGGGCAGTTGCGCCACATAGTCGAGTAGTTGCAGTTGCGCCTGCAGGTTGTGGCTGACGACCTCTTGCAGCTTGTCGTGAGCGACCTGCGTGGCAACGCTGTTCATCCAGCGCAAGGTGGTAGTGCGAGGGTTGTAGGCGCCCTCGATGAGCTTCAATTCGGCGAGGGTCAGGGCGCGGATCGCGTGTCGGTATTGGCAGGCGAAGCCGATGCGGGGAGTGTTCATTCGAATAAGAGCCTGGCATTCAAGTAGGTAGGTCATAGACAACCGCAGCCAGCGTTCCTCTCTCCTTACCGCTGCACAGCCGGGCAAATTGACAGACGCCCTGCGCCACTCTTAATCTGTAGCCAACACATTGTAAATTGGTATTACCAATTCAGCTTGCTCCCGGCAGATATCCAACAACAATCAGGGAATCCGACCCATGCCAACGAACAGTCCAGCCTGCGCCGCTCTTCACGTCCGGGAGATGGCGCGCCCATGATCATTTCTGCCTCTACCGATTATCGCGCCGCGGCGCAGCGCCGCTTGCCGCCGTTTCTGTTCCACTACATCGACGGTGGCGCCTACGCCGAGCACACCTTGCGACGCAACGTCAGTGACCTGGCGGACATCGCTCTGCGTCAGCGGGTGCTGCGCAACATGTCCGAGCTGAGCCTGGAAACCCAGCTGTTCGGCGAGACGCTGGCCATGCCGGTGGCGCTCGCGCCCATCGGCTTGTGCGGCATGTTCGCCCGTCGTGGCGAGGTGCAGGCGGCCAAGGCGGCGGATGCCAAGGGCATTCCGTTCACTTTGTCGACGGTATCGGTCTGCCCGATCGAAGAAGTCGCTCCGGCCATTTCCCGGCCGATGTGGTTTCAGCTGTACGTGCTCAAGGACCGCGGCTTCATGAAGAACGCCTTGGAGCGGGCCCGCGCCGCCGGGGTGAAGACGCTGATCTTCACCGTGGACATGCCGGTGCCCGGGGCCCGCTACCGGGATGCGCATTCGGGCATGAGCGGCGCCAACGGGCCGATGCGGCGCATGTGGCAGGCCGTCACGCACCCGGCGTGGGCCTGGGACGTCGGCCTGCACGGTCGTCCGCACGATCTGGGCAACATTTCCACTTACCGCGGCAACCCGACCGGGCTTGCCGATTACATCGGCTGGCTGGGCAGCAATTTCGATCCGTCGATTTCCTGGAAGGACCTGGAATGGATTCGCGAGTTCTGGGACGGGCCGATGATCATCAAGGGCATTCTGGATCCCGAGGATGCCCGCGACGCGGTGAGCTTCGGGGCCGACGGCATCGTGGTGTCCAACCATGGCGGGCGTCAGCTCGACGGCGTGTTGTCCAGCGCACGGGCGTTGCCGGCGATTGCCGACGCGGTGAAGGGCGATCTGGCGATCCTGGCCGATTCGGGGATTCGCAGTGGGCTGGACGTGGTGCGGATGATCGCGCTGGGGGCCGACACGGTGCTGCTTGGCCGGGCATTCATCTACGCCCTGGCGGTGGCCGGGGGCGCCGGTGTGAGCAATCTGCTGGAGTTGATCGAGAAGGAGATGCGCGTGGCCATGGTGCTGACCGGGGCCAAGTCGATCAGCGAGATCGGTTCGGATTCGCTGGTGCGCTGAGCGGTAGACGTCACGGCAGCAGGTGGACCAGTTGCGGGTGCACAGCGCCGGGCTGCACGTCGAGCACGACCAGCGTGACGGGCAGTTTGAAACGGCGACGGCCGGCACTGCCGGGGTTGATGTACAAGGACTCGTCGCGCCACTGGATCAGCGGTTTGTGCGAGTGACCGGTGATGACCAGGCGGGTGTCTTCGCGCAGTGCCGCCGGTACATCGGCGATGTCGTGCACCAGCAAGGTGGGCCAGCCTTCGAGCTCGAAATGCAGTACCTCGGCGAGCGAGTCGGACCAGGCCATGCCGACGTCGTTGTTACCGGAGACGACCTGCACCGGGGCAATCGCGGAGAGTTGCTGGACGATGTCGCCCTTGCCGATGTCGCCGGCATGAATGATGCGCTCGCAGCCCTGCAAGGCCGCCATCGCTTCGGGCCGCAACAGGCCGTGGGTGTCGGAAATGATGCCTACTTTCACTGTCGAGATCCTGGGTGAGTCGTGGGGATCTGGACTGTGATCTACCTGGGCAGGTTCCCCCAAGCTCATCCATCGACAGCAAGACCTACCGTAATCCTGCCGACACTGCGCGGTGAGCCCTTCGCGGCCGCTGACCGCTCCCACATTGGATCGCGGGCACGCATGAGACAGCAGTCCCACATTGGATCGCGGGCACGCATGAGACAGCAGTCCCACATTGGATCGCGGGCCCGCATGGGATAGCAGTCCCACAATGGATCGCGGTCAACCTGTGGGAGCGGTCAGTGGCCGCGAACAAGCGCCGCGGTGTTTCAGGTACAGGGCGATAACACTACTTGGCAGTGATCACCGCCAGTTTGGTGATGCCCGCCTTTTCGATGGAGGCCATGGCCCGGGCCACTTCGCCGTAGTTGACGCCGTCATCGGCCTGCAGCTGTACCCGCACATCAGGGTCCTTCTGCCGTGCGTTCTGCAGATTGACTTGAAGCAGGTCCGGCTGGATTTCGTCCTTATTGATGAACAGTTTCCCCTGCCCGTCGATGCTGACCACCAGCGGGTCCTTCTGCTCGGCAGGCGCCACCGCTTCGGTCTTGGGCAGGTTGATCGGGATCGAATTGGTCAGCAACGGCGCGGTGACGATGAACACCACCAACAGCACCAGCATCACATCCACCAGCGGCGTCACGTTGATCTCGCTGAGCACTTCGTCCGTGTCCTGGGTTGAAAAAGCCATGTCAGGACGCCTCCTTCACTTTGTGGCCGGAAGCCGCACTACCACTGCGAGCCAACGCCGGATGTTGCAGTACGCGGAAAGAGTGCTTCTGCGCCAGGCTGTAGAAGTCATGGGCGAAATCGTCGAGGTCTGCAGCAGTCAGCTTCAGGCGCCGCAGAAAATAGTTGTAGACCAGTACCGCCGGCACCGCGACGGCAATCCCCACACCGGTCGCCACCAAGGCTGCGCCAATGGGTCCGGCCACGGTTTCCAGACTGGCCGAGCCGGCTGCGCTGATACCCTTGAGCGCGGACATGATTCCCCATACCGTCCCGAACAAGCCAATGAAAGGCGAGGTACTGCCGATGCTGGCCAGCACCGCAAGGCCAGTCTCCAGCGAACGCCGCTCACGCACGATCTGCTGACGCAGGGCACGCTCCAGCCGATCCTGATGATTGATGGATTGGCTCAGGTCGGCCTGTGCCTGCTCGTTGACCTGGATGGCCGCATAGCCCGACTGCGCAACGCGGGCCGCCGCACCCGGTTGTTCCTGCGCCAGATGGGCCGCCGAATCAAGGCTGGAAGCGGCCCAGAACTGCTTGTGAAACTTGCGATCCTGACCCTTCAGCCGGGCGAACTGCAGCCCTTTGAGCAAGGCCAGGCCCCACGTGGCAACGGAGAACAGGATGAGCAGCCAGATGACCGAGTGCTCGACGGAAGTGAAGGGAGATTCTGTCAGAAGATTCATGGTGAGGCTCTCTGTAGCGAGGCGATGGGTGGTGCGATGCGCCTTTGGTCAGGTAGCCCGCTTCATGCAGCAAAAAAGTGAATCAGCGCAGTTTGAAATCGATCGGCACACTGACCCAGCCGTCGACCGGGTCGGCGCCCCGTTTGGCCGGAACGAAACTCCAGCGCTTCACTGCCGCCAGTGCGGCGTCGTCGAGCTGACTGCGACCGCTGCTGGTTTGCACCTGAATTTCGCTCGGCTTGCCGCTGGCCAGCACGTGAACGCGCAATAGCACGGTCCCTTCCCAGTTGCGACGCATGGCCAGGGCCGGATACTCGGGTGCCGGATTGTGCAGGTAGCCGGCATTGGCCGAGGCCGGTGTCACCGCTTGCGGCGCAGCAGGTGCCGGGGGTGCAGGCGGCGTCGGTGCGGCCACCGGTTGCGGCGGCGCAGGCGGTTGCACAACCGGTTTGGGCGCAGGCTTTGGCACCGCTTTCTTGACCACGGGCTGGGGTTTGGGTTTGGGCTTGGGTGGCGGCGGTGGTGCTGGCTTGGCCGCCAGTTCATCCTCTACAGGCGGTGGCGGTTCGACAACGGGTGCGACCGGTTCGGGCGGTGGCGGTGGCGTCTCTACCTCCGGCGGTGGCGCCGGCTGCGAAAACTCGATCGTCATGGGTGGAATTTCTGGCGGCACCGTCGGCAGTGCAGGCGTCGGAGTCTGACTGATCCAGTAGACCACCGCTCCATGCAGCACCAGCGCGAACACCCCCAGCAGCACACCTTCGCGGCGACCGAGGATGCGCTTCGGCGCACGTTGCAGACGCAGCTCGCCCAAGGGCTCGCGGAACACCCGGCCCAGGTCCAGCAATTCGCCGGGCACCGGATGCCACCGCACCTCCAGGGCGGCCTTGAGGTTATTCATCAATTACTCCTGTTGACGGCTGATCGTGAAGAGACCAGTCCAATCGGCCTCTTCGGCGGGCGAATGATGTTCAAACTCGACGAGTTCGAAAAGTAATTGTTTGTTATCCCAAACTGCCTATCTGGCATAAGGGAAAGTTTGTGATTTGCCGCGTAGAATTAACTGTTGGCTGTAGAACAGCTGAACAACTTAGCTGTTGCGCAGGCAACAACGGGTTGATTCGGGAAATATCCATTTCTCCAGCAGAATTAACCAGTTGCGCTTTACCGACAAGAGCCTCGCAGGCCGAGCAGGTGCATCGACGGACCGTCACGTTTTGTACGTCACGACATAAGCTAATGCTCATAAGGTATTTAACGATCGTTTTTTATATCCTTTAGTATGCCCTTCAGTGTCGCAGTGGCTGCCCAGGCAGCGCAGATGTGGCTTTAGATTGACTCATTCTTTTTACTCTGCACTTTGAAGGCGTCGCCATGCAGCTTTTGACACTCCCCCCATCGCCTGCCCTCGCCACCTCCATTCGCGCCACTGCCCAGGTGTTCGAAGACCCGAAGTCCAAGGCTTTGCTGGCGCATCTGGAGCAAGTCGCGCCCAGCGAAGCGAGCGTGCTGATCATCGGTGAAACCGGCACCGGCAAAGAGCTGGTCGCGCGCCATATCCACAACCTCAGCGGGCGGCGCAACAAGCCGTTCGTGGCCGTCAACTGCGGGGCGTTTTCCGAGTCGCTGGTGGAAGCCGAGCTGTTCGGCCACGAAAAGGGCGCCTTCACCGGCGCGCTGACAGCCAAAGCCGGATGGTTCGAGGAGGCCAATGGCGGAACCTTGTTTCTCGATGAAATCGGCGACCTGCCGATGCCGATCCAGGTCAAGTTGCTGCGCGTACTGCAAGAGCGCGAAGTGGTACGCCTGGGTTCACGCAAGAGCATTCCCATTGATGTACGGGTATTGGCGGCCACCAATGTGCTGCTGGAAAAGGCCATCAATGCCGGCAACTTCCGCGAGGATCTTTACTACCGGCTGGACGTGGTCAACCTGGAGCTGGTGCCATTGCGCGAAAGGCCCGGCGATATCATCGCGTTGACCCGACACTTCCTCGATGTGTACTGCAAGCGTCTGGGCTACAAGCAGGCCACGCTGTCGCCCGAGGCAGAACACAAGCTGCTGCACTACAGCTGGCCGGGCAATATTCGCGAACTCGAGAACGTCATTCACCACACCTTGTTGATCTGCCGCAACGGCGTGATCGAGCGCGACGACCTGCGCCTGTCGAACATGCGCATCGAACGCGCCGATGACAGCCCGACGGTGGACGATTCGGTGGAGGCTTCGCTGGATCGGCTGTTCCAGCGGCTGTTCGACGAGCAGGTCGGCGATCTGCACGAGAAGGTCGAAGAGGCCCTGCTGCGCTCGGCCTATCGCTTCAGCCATTGCAACCAGGTACACACCGCCAACCTGCTGGGCCTGAGCCGCAACGTGACCCGCACCAGGCTGATCAAGATGGGCGAGCTGGCGGTGAACAAGCGCCGTGCAGTAGGTGATCAGCCAGAAGTACGGGCGCTCAGGTTGTCGATCTGAGGGTTTTGTAGGGACCGTGTGATAAGCGGATGACTGGGCAGACGCGAACCTGTGGGAGCGGGGCTCTGCCCGCGAAGAAATCGCTGCGGTGTTTCAGGAATACCGCAGTGGGTTCTTCGCGGGCAGAGACCCGCTCCCACAGAGGGGTTGTGTACGCGCTCAAAAAAGCCCGGAGGTCGGGGGTGGCGTGCCCTTGAGCTGCCAGGTGCCCACCGCCGCGGCCTTCCAGTCGCGGGGGTTGTGGTTGGCCACCGTGCGGGCGTTGCGCCAATGCCGGTCGAGGTTGTGGCCACGGCCCGTGGTGGAGGCACCGCCCACATCGAACACCCGCTCCGCCGCCTTGAGCGCGCATTCGGCGGCGATGTATTGCGCCTGCGCCACCTCAATCGCGGCCTCGTCCACAGCCACCGGATCGAGCCCGGCCGCCCACGCGCGATCGATCGCTTCGGCAGCCTTGAGCACCACAGCCTCGGCCGTGTATGCCCGCGCTGAAATCTCGCCCACGCTCAACGCCACATAAGGATCGTCCACCGACTGCTCGGCACTGCTGTGCTTGATCGGCCGGGCATAATTGCGCGCAAACGCCACCGCGTCGTTCAGCGCATTGCGCGCGATCCCGGCCTGCACCGAGGCGAGGAACAACTGCAGGAACGGCGTCACCAGCGTACGCTTGCCCTCTTCCACCGTGCGTGCGCGTACTTCATGGGCATACACCTGCACGTTGTCCAGCCGCGTCGTGCCGCTCGCCGTCAGGCGCTGGCCCATGGCGTCGAAGTCATCCAGCAGCACCAGCCCTTCGCGGTCACGGGGCAGGATGAACGACACGGGCTGGTCGTGCTCGTCCAAGGCCACCGCGCTGATCCAGTCGGCGTACAGCGAGCCGGTGCTGTAGAACTTGCTGCCGTTGGCGCGGTAGTGCTCGCCTTCGCGCACGATGCGGGCGCTGATGGCGCCGTTGGCACCGCCGACCTCCCAGCCGGCGTTGCCCAGCACCACACCTTGCAGGTAACGGCCGAACCAGAGCTGACGCTCCTGCTCGGCACCTTCAGCCCGGGACACCAGCAGCCCTTCGATGAAACCGAAGCCGGGGCGCAGTGCCTGGGCAACATTGGAGTCTGCCGACGCGATGCGCACCAGCAGGCCGATGACGTCCCTGACCGAGCCGCCAGGGCCGCCGTAACGAGCAGGAATACGCAGGGTGTAGAGCAGCGCCTGGGCAATCTGCGCGACGGCCTCGTAAGGCAGTTGACGATCACGTTCGCGCGCCGCGGCGCCGGCAGCGATGGCGGGCAGCAGTTGCTCCGCGCGTGCCAGCAATTGCGCCACGCTCAACGGCGCTTCGGGTGCAGTGGAAGGGATGACTTTGGCAGCTTGAGTCATGAAAGTTTCCTGTCTGAAAATAGGTAGAAAGAGCAACGCAACGCCTTCAAATGGCGATCTTCCACAAGCGCGATTCATCGAACAGCAGTACAGCGTTTTCCGGCTCCAGCGGGGGCACCTGCAACGGCACGCCAGCGCTGGGCAGCCGTGGTACCGCACCCAGCAAGCGTTGGGTATACGGGTGCCGTGGCGACTTGAACAACTGCTCGACCGGCGCGTGCTCGACCACCTGACCGTGGCGCATCACCAGCACCTCGTCGCTGACATGGCGGATGACGCCCAGATCATGGGAAATGAACAGGTAGGCCAGGCCCAGTTCGGCTTGCAGGTCGGCGAGCAGATCCAGCACCTGGGCCTGGACCGAGACATCCAGTGCCGACACCGGCTCGTCGCAGACGATCACCTTGGGGTTGCTGGCGATGGCTCGGGCAATCGCTACTCGCTGGCGCTGCCCACCGGACAATTGCAGGGGCCGACGCGCGGCCAGCTCCGCAGGCAGGCGCACCTGTTGTAGCAGGCGGCGTATGTGCGGCGCTTGTTCGGCCGCCACGACGCCGGCCACGTCCAACGCATCGGCAAGAATTTGCCCGACGTTCCAGCGCGGATCGAACGAACTGAGCGGGTCCTGATAGATCACGCTGATGTCGCGGCGCAGCGCTCGGCGCTGGCTTTCGGCGACCCGTGCCTCGGCGCTGCCGTTCCAGGGCTGATCGAGGAAGCGCACCTGGCCATCGTCTGTCTCGAGCAGCCCCAGGGCCATGCGCGCCACGGTGGTCTTGCCCGAACCGGATTCGCCGACAATGCCCAGGGTCTGGCCGGCACGCAGCTCGAAATCGACGCCGTCGACCACCTGGCGTACCTGTTGATCAGGCCCTACGTAGCGCTTGCCCAGGCCGCGGGCGTGCAACAGCACTGGCTGATCGAGCCGTGGCGTGCGGGCGATCGCAGCGGTACGCTCACCTGGGCTGAGCCGGGTGCCACGCGCATGCTCGGCCGGCACCGCATCAAGCAGGCTGCGGGTATAGGGATGGCGCGGCGCGGTCAGCACCTGATGCATGCTGCCCTGCTCCACCACTTCACCGTGCTGCAGCACCAGTACCTCGTCGGCCAATTGCGCCACCACCGCCAGATCATGACTGATGATCAACAACGAACTGCCCTGGGCTTTGATCTCTTGCAGTACACCGAGAATCTGCGCCTGGACGGTAGCGTCCAACGCGGTGGTCGGCTCGTCGGCGATCACCAGCCCTGGATCCAGGGCCAGGGCGCTGGCGATCAACGCACGCTGGCGCAGGCCGCCGGACAATTCGCCCGAGCGTTGGCGGGCACGCAGGGCCGGCTCCGGTACGCCGACCCGTTCGAGCAGTTGCAGCACCCGCCCGGCACGGGAGGCACGGTCGCCCCAACCATGGGTCTGCAGCACCTCGAGAATTTCCTTGCCGACCGGCCGCAGCGGGTCGAGCGAAACCAGGGCATCCTGCAGCACGAAGCCGATGTCCTTGCCGCGCACTCGACGCCACTGGCGGTCGCTCAAGGCCAGCAGGTCGAGATCACCGTATTGCAGGCGGCGTGCCCGCACCTGCGCGCCCTCTCCGGCCAGACCGATCAGGCTGCGCGCGGTGACGCTCTTGCCCGATCCGGATTCGCCGACCAAGGCCAGGGTCCTGCCCGGTTTCAGGGTGAACGACAGGTTACGCACCACACTCTGCCCGGCGAACTCCACGCTCAGGCCTTCGACGATCAGCGTCTTGTGGCTCATGTCAGGCGACCCTCCAGGCGTTGTTGCAGGTAGCGACCGGCAACGGTGGTCGACAAAGTGGTGAGAACGATGAAGAGCCCGGGGAAAAACGTCAGCCACCAGGCGTTGGCAATGAAGTCGCGGCCCATGGACAGCATGGTGCCCCACTCCGGCGTCGGCGGCCGCGCACCCAGGCCGAGGAAACTCAACGCCGAGGCCCAGACGATGGCCTGACCGACGCCCATGGTCAGGGTCACGATCAGTGGGCGCATGGCGTTGGGCAGCAGCTGTCGCCAGATGATGCGTCGAGTCGGATGGCCCAGGGCGCGCGCCGCTTCGATGTAGCCGGCATTGCGCACCGCCAGCACCTGGCCACGGACCATCCGCGCATACCCCGGTGCAGCGCCCAGGCCGGTGGCGATGATCAGCGGGCCGATACCACTGCCGAAAATAGCCACGAACAGCAACGCCAGCACCAGGCTGGGAAAAGCGAACAGGACTTCCAGCAACCAGCCCACGCCGCGGTCGGTGCGCAGCCCGCCCAGGCCGCCCAGCAGCCCGAGGACAATGGCGATGCTCATCGCCAGGGCCGTCGCGGCCAGGCCAACGAACAGCGACAGGCGCGCGCCGTGGATCACCCGTGAATAGATGTCGCGACCCGATTGGTCGGTACCGAACCAATGCGCCCAACCGGGCGGATGAAAGGCGTCGCGCGGGACAATGGCCAGCGGGTCGCCGTGAGCGAACAGCTGCGGTACCGCTGCGGCCACGATCACTAGCGCCAGGAAGCCGATGGCTAGACTTGCGCCCCAGCGGATTCGTAGAGCTCGACGTTGGCTGCGCAGCGGCAGCGCCGGGCTCTTGAGGATCAGATCGCTCATGCCAGGGTTTCCTTCTGCCGTGGGTCGATCCACTGGTACACCAGGTCGACGAGAATGTTGGCCAGCACGTAACCGGCGGCTACCACCAGGCTGATGCCGATGGTCAACGGCAAGTCCTGAAGCTGTACCGCCTGATACAACTGACGGCCCAAGCCCCTGCGCGAAAAGATCACTTCAATCACTACGGCACCGCTGATCAGCGCACCGATCGCCCAGCCCGACAGTGACACCCCCGGCAAGACGGCATGGCGCAGCGCGTGTTTGAAGCGCACCGCCACGTCACTCAGGCCACGGGTGCGCGCGGTCAGCACGAAGGGTTGCTCCAGGGTCAGCTCGAGGGATTCGCGGGTGACCTGGCCGATGAACCCAGCCAACGGTACCGCCAGCGCTATCGTCGGCAGCACCAGGGTCCGCCAGCCGTCGCTGCCTGCCGGTGGGAACAGGCGCAGGCCGAAGGCGAACATCGCCAGCAGCACGATGCCCAGCCAGAAATGCGGAAGGGCCGCGCACAGGGTTTCAGCCAGGGACGCCAGGCGCCCGACCCAGCTGCGGCGGCCTGCGCTGAACACGGTCAGGGCCAGCACCAGCAGCCACGCCAGCAGCAGCGCGCTGAGCGTCAGTTCCAGGGTCGCTCCGGCCTGCTCGGCCAGTACCCGCGTGACCGGCATGTGCTGGGAGTAGGAAACGCCCAGGTCGCCTTGCACCAGGCGCAGCAGATACAGCCCGTACTGAACCGCCAGCGGCCGGTCAAGGCCGTACTCGCGGGTGACCTCGGCGATGGTTTCCGGAGTCGGGTTGCCGCTGGGTCCACCGAGGATGGCCTGCACCGGATCGCCCGGCATCAGCCGCAGGGCGAAGAAGGTCAGCGTCGCGACTGCCCATAACACCAGCAGTCCACCGCCCAGGCGCACGGCGGCGCGGCGGCCCAGGCGGAGCAAACGCTGGCGGCGCGGGTCCGGCGGCGCGACGGTTAGGCGTGTCGTGGTCATTTGTTCACCCAGGCGTCATAGAGGTAGGTCACGGCCAGTGAGGGTTCCAGACGAACCCCTTGGGTCGTCTTGTAGATGCCCAGCCGGGTGCTTTGCGGATAGGTGGTCAGTTGCAGGTATTGGCGGGAGGCAACGGCTTGTGCCTGGCGGTACAACGCCTGGCGTTGGCTGGCGTCCTGAGTGGCCAGGGCCTGTTGCACCAGATCGTCGAACTGCGGATCGCTGAAGCCCGCGGTGTTCTGGTGATAGCCGCCCACACCCGCAGGCTGGATGAACGCGCTGCTGAAGATGATCCGCAGCACGTCGGCGGTGTTGGTATTCCAGTAGCCGACGCGGATGTCGTAGTCCCAATCGGCCTGGCGTTTGGTCGCCTGCACATCGCTCATCTGCTCCATGATCAGCTCGATGCCGGCCTGCCGCGTGGTGGCCTGAACCTGCTCCCACAGGGTGAATTCCGATGGCGGCGTGCGGTTGCCGAGGATCACCCTCACCTGCAGGCGCTTGCCGTCCTTGAGGCGATAGCCGTCCTCGTCGCGACGGGTCCAGCCGGCTTCCTCGAGCAGTTGTGCCGCGCGCGCCGGATCGTAATCCTGGGCGTGTTCAAAGTCGGGGCTGTAGAAGCGCGTGGCGTTGCTCAGCGGACCACCGGCGCGGGGAAACTCGCCGAAGTAGACGCTTTTCAAGGCACCTTCGATGTCGGCGCTGCGCACGAAGGCTTCGCGCACCTTGATATCGCTGAACGGCGCACGGCGGATGTTCAGGGTGCCGTTGGTGGGGTTGCCGGGCCGCTGGGCAATGATCAGCTGCAGGTCAGGATTGCGCCGCGCCGCTTCGTGGGATTCGGGTGGCAGCGCCTCGATCACGTCCACTTCACCGGCCTGCAGTGAAGCGAAACGCACGGATGGCTCCTGGATGAACTTCCAGACGATGCGCTCCAGATAGGCTGGCCCCTGGTGTCGGGCAGTGGGTGGCGCCGAGTTGTAGTGCGGATTGCGTTCAAGCACCACTTGGCTTTGACGGTCCCAGCGCACCACCTTGAACGGGCCGGTGCCGACTGGACTTTCGCAGTTCACATCACGCGAGCGCAGCAGCGCCTGGGGGGATTCGATACCGAGGAAACCTTGCGCCAGCACTTCCAGAAATGCTGCGTAGGGTGTGGCCAGGTGCACTTGGGCGGTGGAGTTGTCGAGGACATCGGTGCGTTGGTATTGACGGATGTAACCGCCCGCGGTGCTCGACTGGGTCTTGGGGTTGGCCATGTGGTCGAGGTTGGCCTTGACCGCTGCGGCGTTGAACGGCGTACCGTCGGTGAAGCGCACGTCGTCGCGCAGGTGGAAAGTGTAGGTCAGGCCGTCGGGCGAAATCTCCCAGCTTTTCGCCAGCCATGGCCCGATATGACCTTCGGCATCCATCGACACCAGTGAATCGAGGACTTGCTGGGCGAGAAACACTTGCGGCATGTCGCCGGCGACGTGCGGGTCCAGGCAGGTCGGCTCGCGGTCGGTGGCATAGATCAACGTACCGCCGCTGACGGGAGTGTCGGTGCGTGCCGCGGCAGCGCGATGGTTGTCACAACCGCCAAGCAGCAAACTGACGGCCAACAGGCTGGCCCACGCGATGCCTGCGTGGAGTGTTGCGGGAGAACGCGGATGAATGTCTGGCATGGGTCGGGCTGCGCCTTGTGTCGATGCTGAAGCTCACAAGGGGTGATTGCACAAGCCATGCCGACTGCTCCGCGCCCTTGTTCTGGGGCTTTCCAGCTTTTTGCGGAGCAAATGACGAGGCATTTTGTTGAAATACTGTTGCCTGGCAGACAGTTGCTGCGCAGGAGCCTTGTCTGTGTTGCAGATCCGGGATGAATCGGTAAATAGAAGACCGGCTACGCCGACGCGGCTTCTTCGTCGTACGCGTTCTGCGCCTGGCGGCTCCATAGGCGGAAGTATTGGCCCTGCTGTGCCAGCAGGTCATCGTGGGAGCCGTCTTCGATGATGCGGCCGTCCTCGAACACCAGGATGCGGTCCAGGTGGGCGATGGTCGAGAGCCGGTGGGCCACGACGATCACGGTCTTGTCCTGCATGATTTCGTCGAGCTTCTCCTGGATGAAGCGCTCGGTGATCGAGTCCAGCGCCGAGGTCGCTTCGTCCATCACCAGAATCGGCGCGTTCTTGAGCAACACCCGGGCAATGGCAATACGTTGGCGCTGGCCGCCGGAAAGCTTCACACCGCGCTCCCCTACCAACGAATCCGCGCCCTGGTCCATGCCGTCGATGAACGCGCTGGCACCGGCGCGATGGATCGCCTGGGCCAGTTCCTGCGGGCTGGCATCCAGCCGTCCGTAGTTGATGTTTTCGGCAATGCTGCGGTGAAACAGGCCCGGCTCCTGAGGAATCAGGCCGATCTGCTGGTGCAGCGAATGCTGGGTCACGCTGCGCACATCCTGGCCGTCGATCAGCACCTGGCCCTGATTGACGTCATACAGGCGCAACAACAGGTTGAGCAACGACGATTTGCCCGAACCGGACGTGCCGACCAAACCCACCCGCTGCCCCGCCGGGATCGACAACTGCAGGTGTTCGAACACCGGCTTCTGCGGCGAATAGCCGAAACTCACGTCGCGAAACTCGATGGCGCCGCGCACGGCGGCGAGCGGTTGCGCATCGGGCTCGTCCACCACTTCATGGGGGCGGATCAAAGTGCGCACGCCGTTGGCGATGTTGCCGGTGGCCTCGAAGAAGTCCAGGAAGCGCCGCGACAGGTTGGCCACGTCGGTGATGATCAACAGCGACAGGCTGGTAGCCATCACGAAGGTCGCGATGTCGATACTGCCCAAACGCCACAGGTACAGGGCGATCAGCAGCATGCCGACCTTGAGCGACATCCCGCAGATCGACTGGAACCAGCGAATCTTCTCCATGTAGCCGAACGAGCGACCGGCCGCCTTCAGTTCACGGTCCAGGTAATCACCCAGGTAGCGATGCTCGAACGAATGCCGGGCGAACAGGCGGATGTTGGTCAGGTTGGACACCGCATCCACCACCTTGCCGTTGCTGGTGCTGCGCGCCGCCGAGTATTGCTGGGACAACGGATGGCTGCGCCTGGCCAGGAAATAGCACACGGTGATGAACGCCACCGACCAGCCGAGCATGAACAGGGCCAGCCAGATCGACGCCGTTGCCAATACCGCCACGGCCAGGGTCAGGGTGACCAGCAGCGGAATCAGGTCGAACAGCAACAGCGCCAGCGCCTGGCCCACGCCCATGGAGACTTCGGAGATCTTGTGTGCCAGGGCGCCAGCGAACTCGCTGCTGACGAAGCGATGGGAGTGCCGCTGCAGGTAGGCGTAGACCGCGTGGGTCACGGTGCGCCGTTGGAGTGGCAAGACCCGGATGTGCGCGCCGGTGGCGCCGCGGGTACACAGCACTTCGAGCACCAGCAGGCCGGCGAACAGCATCAGCGGCGGACCCAGGGTCTGCCAGTCGAGGTCGGCGACGTTGGCGTTGCTCACCACTCGGGTGATCTGCCCCAGCACCCAGGGCACCAGCACCGTGCAGGTGACCGCCACGACCTGCAAAAGGAGAATGGCCAGGTACCAACCACGGAAATGGCCGACGAAAAAGCGGGCGAAGGCAAAAGGCGTGTCCGGCAGCGACTGGATGTTCCAGCTGCGCAGGGCATGTTGACGATCCTTGTACGAGGGTTTCAAACGGTAGTCTCCAAGTGGCGGTACTTGTACCTTGTGGGAGCGGTCAGTGGCCGCGAAAAGGACGCTGCGGATCAACTGATGCACCGCGACGTCTGCTTCGCGGCCACGGACCGCTCCCACAGAAGATCGCCAGCGGTAACGGTGTGCCAATCCACGCTCAGATCGCCAGGGGTAGATAGGTGAGTGCGCGCAGGGCGCCGGTCTGCAAGGTCGGTACGGCGCTGAGCAGGGCTTGGGTGTAAGGGTGTTGCGGGCGGTCGAGAACCTGTCGCACCGCGCCCGCCTCCACTACTTCGCCGTCCTTCATCACCAACACATGGTCGCTGACGTGGTTGATCACCCCCAGATCATGGGAAATGAACAGGCACGCCAGCCCCAGCCGCTGTTTGAGATCGTCGAGCAATTGCAGAATCTGCGCCTGCACCGACACGTCCAGCGCCGACACCGGCTCGTCGCACACCAGAATCTGCGGCTCGGCCGCCAGTGCGCGGGCGATCGCAACGCGTTGACGCTGCCCGCCGGACAAGTCGATGGGCCGCCGATCGAGTACCGCAGCCTCCAGCTTTACCAGCGCCAGCAAGCGCTCGGCCCGCGCGTCCCACGTCGCCCGTGGATGCCCCGCCACTTGCAGCGCTTCGAACAAGACCCGTTGCACGGTATAGCGCGGATCGAACGAGCTGAGCGGATCCTGGAACACCACCTGAATGCTGTGCCGGACCCGAGCTCGCTGGGTCTTGTCCAGATCGGCCCAGCGCTGGCCGTCGATCCACACGTCACCGCTGTCGGGAGGCTCCAGCCCCAGGATCATCCGCGTCAGGGTGGTCTTGCCCGACCCGGACTCGCCGACGATACCCAGCGTACGACCGCGCTCCAGGCGCAGGGAAACATCTGCCACCACCGTGCGCACACGCCCGTCCGGGCCTTGGAAAGACTTGCTCAGGTGCTCGGCTCGCAGCAGGACTTCACCGGCTGCAGGCGTTGCAGCGGCCGGTGCCGAGTCGCCGTAGGCGCGGCGGAAATGCACCGCGGTACCGGCTGCCAGCAGGCTCTGGGTATAGGGATGGCGAGGGTCGCGCAGGATCTGGTCGACACTGCCCTGCTCCACGATCACCCCGTGCTGCATTACCGCAATGCGTGTGGCCAGGCGCGCGACTACCGCTAGGTCATGGCTGACGATGAGCATGGCGGTGTCCTCGCCGCGCAGCGATTCAAGCAGGCTCATGACCTGCGCCTGAACGGTCGCGTCCAATGCCGTGGTGGGTTCGTCGGCGATCAGCAAGCGGGGGTTGCAGGCGATGGCCGAGGCAATCAACGCGCGCTGGCGCAGCCCTCCCGACAACTGCCCCGGATGCTGGCGTGCGCGCAGTTCGGGCTCGGGAACGCCGACCGAACGCAACAGCTCGATGACGCGCAACTCGCGCTGGCGGCGCTTCAAATCGGTGTGAAGACGCAGCGGCTCGGCGATTTCCTGACCGACTCGCCGCAGCGGGTCCAGCGAGCCCAGCGCATCCTGCATAACGAAACCCAACTGGGCGCCGCGCAGCTGCAACCAGTCCCTTTCCCTGAAGGTGCGCAGGTCGCGCCCGGCGAACGACAAGCGCCGGGCCTGCACTTCGGAATGCGCGCCGGTGAGTCCGGCCAGCGTACGCGAAGTGACGCTCTTGCCCGAGCCGGACTCGCCCACCAGCGCCAGGCACTCACCGGCGGCCAGCTGAAAGCTGATGCCGCGGATCACCGGTTGCGCGTGGGCGCTGAACGCCACGTGCAGGTCTTGCACGTCGAGCAGCGGCTGCGGCGGATGGACGATGGCATTCATAAGCGTTTTCCTTCGCTGCGACGCAGCAGTTCACGGCCAATGGCGGTGATCGAGATGACGGTAAAGGTGATCGCCAGCGCCGGCCACGCCACCAGCCACCACGCGTTGGCGAGAAAGTTGCGGCCGATGGCGAGCATGGTGCCCCACTCCGGCGCGGGCGGCGGCGCGCCGAAACCCAGGAAGCTCAACGCCGCGCCGGCCGTGATGTTGCCGCCAATACCGATGGTGGCCAGGATCAGAATCGGTTTGATCGCATTGGGCAGCACGTGTCGCCAGATCACCGCCGAGCGACCCAGGCCCAGCGTCGTCGCCGCTTCCACGTAGCCGGCGCCACGCACCACCTGGGTTTGCGCACGCACCAGGCGGGCGTAGCGCGGCACGCTGGCGATGCCGACGGCGATGATCAGGTTCAACGTGCCTTGACCGAAAAAGGTGATGATCACCAAGGCCAGCAACAGATCCGGAAATGCCAGCAGCACATCCACCGCGCGCATCACTGCGGCGTCGAGCCAGCGCGGCCCCAGGCCTGCGACCAGGCCCAGCAAGGTGCCCAGCGCCAACCCCATGGCCGTGGCCGCCAGCCCCAGCAGCAGCGACGGACGTACGCCGTAAATCAAGCGACTGAGCACGTCCCGGCCATTTTCGTCGGTGCCCAGCCAGTGCACGGCGTCGGGCGCTCGGTACGCCTGGCGTGCCACGGCGTCGAGCGGGTCTACCGTGGTCAGCAGGCCCGGTGCAATCGCCGCCACTACCAGCAGCAGGACGAAAGCACCGGCCAGCACCAGGCCGGGTCGCAATCGCGTGCGAGCGCGACGATGACGGATACCGGCGTCCAGCGTGCCTGCGGGTACCGGACCCAGCACCGTGAGTGATGAGCTGATTGCCATGGCGATTCTCCGTATGACAAGTGCCGATCAAGGCGCCGGGTTGGGGGTCGCGCGATGGATCTCGGCGATCTTGTCCAGCAGGGTCGGGGTGAACTCGATGTCCAGCGCACTGAAGTTGTCCTGCAACTGCGCTTCGCTGGTCTGCCCGGTCAGCACGCTGCTGACGAACGGCTGCCGGGCGACGAAGCCCAGCGCCAATTGCGCGGGGGTGTAGCCATAGTCATTGGCCAACTGCACGTAGGCGGTGATGGCGCGGCTGGCCGACTCGCTGTCGTAGCGGTTGAAGGTGCGATACACCGACGTCAGCCGCGAGCCCTGTGGTCGCGCGCCGTTCAGGTATTTGCCGGTGAGCGTGCCGAACGCCAGCGGCGAATAGGCCAGCAGCCCTACCCCTTCGCGATGGCTGAACTCCGACAGCCCGCCTTCGTACAGCCGGTTCAACAGGCTGTAGGGGTTCTGTACGCTGGCGATGCGCGGCAGCCCGCGTTGCTCGGCCTGCTGCAGAAAGCGCGCAACGCCCCAAGGGGTCTCGTTGGAGACACCGATGTGACGGATCTTGCCGGCCTTGACCAGTTCGCCGAGCACCTCCAGGGTCTCTTCGATGGCGACGTTGCCACTGTCGTCGACGTAAGGGTATTCACGCTGGCCGAAGATATTGGTGGTGCGGTCGGGCCAATGCAGCTGGTAGAGGTCCAGATAATCGGTCTGCAGACGCTTGAGACTGCCGTCCAGTGCTGCGGTGATGTTGGCGCGGTCGTGGCGGGTCAGGCCGTCGCGGATATGCCCGCCGGTGCCCGGCTGGCGCGGTGGGCCGATGATCTTGCTGGCCAGCACGATGTCGGCACGGCGCCCGCTGCGTTGCAGCCAAGTACCGATGAAGCGCTCGGTGCTGCCCCAGCTCTCGGCATGGGTCGGGGTGGGGTACATCTCTGCGGTGTCGATCAGATTGACGCCGTGCGCCAGGGCCAGGTCCAGTTGCCGGTGGGCGTCCTGCTCGCTGTTCTGATGCCCCCAGGTCATGGTGCCCAGGCCCAGCAGGCTGACGTTGAGATCGGTATTGCCAAGGGTGCGATATTTCATGGTTCGAATAGGTCCGTTGCGGGCATGAAAAGGTTCAGGCGCTGCGTGCGTACTGGCTGGCCGGATACGGCAGGCCCAGGTGATTGCGCAGGGTGTGGCCGCTGTACTCGTGGCGGAACACCCCGCGCTGGCGCAGCAGCGGCACCACTTCATCGACGAAGATTTCGACGCCGGACGGAAACATGTCCGGCATGATATTGAAGCCATCGGCGGCGCCGGCCAGGAACCAGTGTTCGAGGGTATCGGCGACCTGCTCCGGGGTGCCGACCAGCAAGCGGTGGCCGACCAGAATGCGCCGCGATAATTGGCGAATGCTCAGGTTTTCCCGGCGCGCCAGGTTCAGCTGGGCTTCGAGAAACCCGTGCGAGCCGCGCTCGAAGGACGCCACGGGGCCGATCCTGTCCCAAGGCAACGGTGCATCGGGGTCCAGTTCGGCGACGCTCAACCCCACCCGCGCGGCCACCTGATACAGCAGGCCTTCTTCGCCGTAGAAATCGTTGAGGCGATCGAAACGTGCATGGGCTTCGGCCTCGGTGCTGCCGATCACCGTCGACAATCCCGGCATGATCTTCAGGTGCGCCGGGTTGCGTCCCCATTGCCGGGCGCGGTGTTTCATCTCCTGATAGAAGCCCTGACCGTCTTCCAGGGTGGTCTGGGTGGTGAAGATCGCATCGGCATAACGCGAGCCCAGCGCCTTGCCACCTTCGGACGAGCCGGCCTGCACCAGCACCGGCCGGCCCTGGGGCGAGCGCGGCAGGTTGAGCGGCCCCTTGACCGAAAAGTGCTTGCCGACGAAATCGGGCGTGTGCACCTTGGCCGGATCGGCGAAGCGGCCGCTGACGGCATCGCCGATGATGGCGTCGTCCTCCCAGCTGTCCCACAGCTTGAGGGCGATGTCGATGAACTCGTCGGCGCGTGCGTAGCGATCCACGTGCAGCGGCGCACCGGCCAGGCCAAAGTTCTGCGCGGCGGCATCGCCAGCGTTGGTCACCACGTTCCAGGCCGCTCGGCCGCCGCTGATATGGTCCAGCGATGAGAAACGCCGGGCCAGGTTGAACGGGTCGTTATAGGTGCTCGATGCCGTGGCAATGACGCCGATGCGCTGCGTGGCCAGGGCCACGGCCGTCAGCAGTACCGTGGGTTCGAGGCGCCCGGCCGGGTGCTGCGCGACGTCGCCGCCCAATGCCGGACCGTCGGCGAGGAAGATCGCGTCCAGCGTGCCACGCTCGGATATGCGCGCGATGTTGCAGTAGTACTCGGCGTCCAGGTAGGCATTGGCCGGCACTTCACCCATTCGCCAGGCGGCGGAGTGCGAGCCGAAGCCGAGGATGTTCATGCCGATGCTCATTTGCGGTTTGGGGCTCATGGCGGTTCCTTGAAGACGGTTCAGACGGCGCTGGCTTCGTCGTGCAGAGCAGCGACCGGCTCGGATTGGGCGGCGGCGTGCTCGGCCTGCGAAGCGCGCCAGGCGGCATTCGGGCTGATGCCGTTGAGGTAGTAGTTGCCCAGCGCCCGTTCGCGGTAGATCGCCGGGTTGTGCGAGGCCAGCGTGCGCGCGTTGCGCCAGTGCCGGTCCAGACGCCGCGACTGGCTGGTGGCCGACGCACCGCCCACTTCGAACAACAACGTGGTGGCTTCCAGTACCTGCTCCAGGACGATCTGCTGGGCTTGAAAGGCGCGCACTTCGGCCTCGGTGTAGTGGGCTTCGCTGGCCTGTCCGGCGCGTTCGGCGTCGTGGACGTTCTGCAGCACCTGCGCCACCGCCAGTACCTGGGTCTGCGCGGCGTAGGCCAGGCTCGACAGGCGGCCGACGACACGCTGCACCAGTGGATCGTCCTTGGGACTGGACTGGCCCGGCACACCAAAGGCACGGGTGCGGCCCTGGACGAACTCGCTGGCGTCGCGCAGCACCGCGCGGGCAATGCCGGCCAATGTCGCCAGGTGAAACAGTTGATAGAACGCCGAAATGTAGGACTCGGGACGCTGCTCGCCGGCCGCATAGCGACGCAACACGTACTCGGACGGCACCGGCACGTTGTCGAAACGCGTGGTGC
Source organism: Pseudomonas sp. CFBP 8770 (assembly GCF_014841705.1). Classification (NCBI taxonomy): domain Bacteria; kingdom Pseudomonadati; phylum Pseudomonadota; class Gammaproteobacteria; order Pseudomonadales; family Pseudomonadaceae; genus Pseudomonas; species Pseudomonas sp. CFBP 8770. The sequence goes on along the minus strand of NZ_JACYUL010000005.1, from coordinate 175,958 downwards.
CGCTGCCCGACAGGCGCTGGCCGAAGCCATCCCAATCGTCGTCGCGGCTCACGCCTGGTGCGGTGGTAGGCACCGAGACGCTGACGAAGTCTTCACCGGTCAGCGCCGACACGGCGATCCAGTCGGCGTACAAGGTGCCGGTGCAGTAGAACTTCTTGCCGTCCAGGCGCCAGCTCTGCTCACTTTCGGCCGTCAGGGTCACGCTCTGTTTGCTGGTGTCGGTGCGCTCGGCCATGGCCGCGCCCCACAGGTCACCGGCCACCACCTTGGCCAGCCAGTACGCCTGGGACTCGGCTTCATCACGGGACAGGCGACCTTCGACGAAGCCGAAATGCGCGCGCAGAATATGCGGCACGTTGGAGTCTGCCGCGGCCAACTCGATCAGCAGCTCGAACAACTGCGGCAGGGTAGCGCCCGCGCCGCCCTGCTCGCTCGGCACGCGCAAGGCACCGAAGCCTGCCTCGCGCAGCCAGTTCACAGCGTCGAAGGCCAGTTCGCGTTGCTGTTCGCGGGCCAGGGCGGTGTCTTCGATGCGCGTGAAAATCTCCGCAAAGGGGGCCCGCAGGCGGGCATAGTCGGGGGCCAGCGAGAAACCGCCGGTACGCTGTTCAACACTCATGGTCATTTCCTTGCGTCATCGGGCTGCCTGGCAGCCGTGAAAATTCGGGTCATGCGGGCTTCACTCGCGGGTCGATCCAGTGGTTCACCAGGTCCACCACCAGGTTCACCGCCACATAGATAGCCGCCGCCAGCAAGGTGATGCCCAGCACCATGGGCACGTCCTTGGCGTTGGCGGCGTCGAGCATCAGCCGGCCGATGCCCTGGCGGGAGAACAGCAGCTCCACAACGACCGCACCACCCAACAGGCTGGCGAAGACGAAACCGGCCAGGGTCACCAGCGGCACCAGTGCATGGCGCAAGGCGTGACGCAGACGAACACCGGTTTCGGACATGCCGCGGGCATGGGCCATGGCAATGAAAGGCTGGTCGAGAATGTCTTCCAGCTCCTGGCGCAACACCTGGGTCAGTACGGCGGCAATCGGCAGGGCCAGCGCCAGGGTCGGCAGGATCAGCGACTGCCAGTTGCCCGAGCCCGAAGGCGGCAGCACGTGCCAGTGAAAGGCGAACACCAGCAGCAACAGGATGCCGATGACGAACGAAGGCGCCGACGACAGCACCAGCTCCGTGCCCGACACGAGGGAGCGTACCCATGGGCTGCGCTTGGCCGTGGTGATCGCACTGAGGACCGACAGGATCACGGCTACCAGCGCCGCGCAGATCGACAGCTGCACGGTGGCCCCGATCTGTGCGCCGATGGCCCGGGTGGCCGGAATGCGCAGGCGGTAGGACTCGCCCAGATCACCCTGAGCCAAGCGAGCGATGTAGTGGCCGTACTGCACGATCAGCGGCTGATCGAGGCCATACTCGGCGCGTACCCGCACGATCATCTCCGGAGTCGGCATGGATTCCGGACCGCCGAGAATGGCCAGTGCAGGGTCACCGGCACTCAGGTTGATGGCCAGAAAAGTCAGGGTCGCGGCTCCCCAGAGGACGCCGATACCAGCCAGCAGGCGCCAGAGCACCTTGCGCAGAGCAGTGTTCATTTCGCCTCCGGTTGCAGCCACAGGCTGGGCAGAAAGACCGTGTTGTGCGAGGTATCGAAAATCACCCCGGCAAGACGATTCGAGTAGGCGACCAACACATGGCTCTCGAACGACGGCACCACCGGCACCTTCTCGGCCAGGCGCTGCTGGGCCTTGCTGTACAGTCGTTCGAGACGAGCCGGGTCGTGGCTGCGTCGGGCTGCGGCCAACAGTCGATCCAGTTCGGCATCGCGAAAACGCCCGCCGTTCTGGCCGATGCGCTTTTCCGAAGTGATGGAATCGCTGTGATACAGGATGTACAGACCGTCCGGGGTGTTGGTGTGCCAGTAACCACCGCCCATGACCTGGAAGTTGCCGGCATAACGGCGGTCGGTGACCTGGGCCAGCGGCAGCAGTTCGATGCGCAACTCGAAACCGAGCTTCTTCAGGTCCGCCTGAATCGCCACCGCAACACTGCTGGAGAAGCTCGCGCTTTCGGTTGCCAGCAGGGTCGCGCCCAGCCGCTCACCGTTGCGGGTGCGATAGCCCTGCGCGTCGCGTGCAGTCCAGCCGGCGTCGTCGAGCGAGGCGTTGGCGGCCTCGACGTCGTAAGCCAGCACGTCCTTGTACGTGGGGTCGTAGTAGCGCGTGTTGGCGGCGAGGAAATCCGCCTTCACCCGGTATTCGCCGAACCCGATGATCCAGGCCAGGCCCTCGCGGTCGATGCCCTTGGCTACCGCGCGACGTACCCGCACGTCATCGAACGGCGCCTGCTCGACGTTGAACGTCAGGCTGCGAAACGGGTTGCCCTTGCGAATGCGGCTGCGCAGGGTCAGGTCGGTGGAGGCGCGAATGGCCTTGGCATTCTGCGGCGGCGCATCCAGCGTCAGGTCCGACTGCCCAGCCTGCAGTGAGGTAAAGCGGATCATCGCCTCGGGCACGAAGCTGAGTTCGATGCGATCAAGGTAGGCCTCGCCTCGATGGCGAGTCACCGGTGGCGACCAGTCGTAGCCTTGACGCCGGGTGAACACCGCACCCTGGTCGCGGGTATAGCTTTGCAGCACGAACGGCCCGGAGCCAACGGGGCGCTCGGCGATCGACTTGGGTGCTTCGAGGATCTGCTTGGGCGAAATCATCCCCAGCCAGGACTGCGCGAGCACGTCGAGAAACGGCGAATAGGGTTCGCGCAAAGTCGCCTGGAAGGTGTACTCGTCGATCACCCGACCCTGGTCGTACGGCGCGATATAGGCTGCCGCCAAGGGCGACTTGGTGGCGGGATCGCGCATGTGTTCCAGGTTGATCTTCACCGCCTGGGCATTGAATTTCTCGCCGTCGCTGAAGGTTACGCCCTCGCGCAGGTGAAAGGTGTAGGTCCTGCCGTCTTCGGACACTTCCCAGGATTTCGCCAGCCAGGGCGAGACCCTGCCCTCCTCGTCCTGGTACACCAGGCAGTCGTACAGCACTCGCCCCAGCCACTGCACGTTGCCATGGGAAATCGAATGGACGTCGAAGGTGCCGGTGTCGGCGGCCGTGGTCACGCGCAGCGTTCCGCCGCGCTTGCCCGGTTCCTTTTCGTGGTAGTCGGACGCGGGGTAGCTGATCAGATCGTCATTGACGATGCCGTCGGTGCTCGGTGCCTGCGCCACCGGCGAGGCTGGCGCATCGGCAGCAGGCGAACAGGCCGAGAGCGTGAACAGCACGCCGATCAAGGCGCAGCCGAAGAAGGTCGAGGTCATGTGCCGGGCAGCCATCAGAAGTTGTAGGTGACGCCGGTGAACGCGCCGAAGCCGTCCCCCGGATACAGCGCTGCGGTGTCCTGCCCCTGAGCGTTGTAGCCCGGTACGATGGCGGTCACGTAATCCTTGTCGCCGAGGTTTTTCAGGTCCACGTAGGCCTGCCACTTCTTGCTCGGCGCGTCGTAGCCCAGGCGGGCGCCGAAAATCGTGTACGACGGCGCGTTGAACGTGTTGGCGTAGTCCACCGCGGTGCTGGACGCGGAACGAACGTTGACGCCGGCGTAGAATCCACTGGCGTACTGGTATTGCAGTTCGGCCTGGTAGATGTGCTTGGGCAAGCCTGGCAGTTCGTTCTTGCTGAACGCAGGGTCGTGGCGGTAGTAGAAGTCGTTGAGGGTGTAGGCCTGGCGCCAGCTGAGTACATCACCGTTGCTGCCCTGCCAGAGCTTTGTGGTCAGGCCCGCCTCGATACCTTGATGGATGGTCGGGGTGGCGTTGGATGTCGAGACAATCGCTGCGCTGGTGCCGGTGGCGGCGGCAATCTGAGTCGTCAGCAACTCGTTCTTGACCCAGGAGCGGTACAGCACCAGGCTGCCGTCGAAACGCTCGGACTGGCCGCGGATACCGAATTCCACGGTGTTCGCGGTTTGTGGCACCAGCGGCTTGATGTAGTTGTTGGTTACCCCGGAGTTGGAGATCGACCACGAACTGGGCGGATCGATGGAGCGGCTGACGTTGCCGAACACTTGCAAGTTTGGGCTCAGTTCAAAACGCAGCCCCGCACGCGGTGCCAGGGACCAGTCGTCGTAGTCGTAGCGCGTTGGAAAGCCGCTGGTATTGGGCCGATCGCTGAAAGACACGTCGATGTCGCGCTTGATCTGAATCGCCGAGACGCCGGTGGTCAGGTACAACCGATCGGTCAGGCCCAGGTCGTTGCCGACGGTGAACACATGGTCGAAGGAGCCGTCGTATTTGACGTTTTTCTGCAGGAGGCCAAGGTCCTTGTCGCCGCGATAGGTCTTGGCGCCTGCGTTCAAGTGCTCGGTGCTGGTGAGGCCAAGAGTGGTGGTGCTGTCGAGGCCGAACAGCTGGTCGTAGCGGGTGTATTTGAGCGATGCGTTGATGTCGCTCCAGTCCCAGTAGTTGGGGTTGACCGTGCTGCGACGGTTCAGGATCTGCGGATAGTCGTGGTACCCAACGCCGAATTCCAGGGTGGCGTCGTCGTCGAAGGTGTAGGTGGTCTTGCTGGCTACCCAGGTAGAGCCGCGTTTGGTCGAGTCGCCGCGGCTGGCGCGCGTGGCCGCGTTGGTCTGGGTGCTGTCGTGCTTGAGCTGGGCGCGCGTCAGCGCACCGGCGTTTTCGTGAAATTCCTCCCGGTAGCGCACGATCAGACGAGTCTGAAGTTTCGGGTTGAACCGGTAGCCGAAGTTACCCACGACTCCCTTGGACTTGCTGAAGGTGTAATCCTGATAACCATCGCGTCGAGCGTTGTCGACGCTGACGAAATAGTCTGCATCACCGACCACACCGCCGGTGCGCAGGGTCTGTTTCTGCCAACCGAAACTGCCGCCTTCCAGTTTGATCTGGCTGCCCGGCGCGCTGTAGCCGGTATGGGTGATGAAATTGATGCCGCCACCCAGAGACAAGGCGCCGTACTCGAAGGCATTGGCGCCACGCAGGATCTCGGTGTACTGCAGGCCCTGCCCGTCCAGCAGCTCGTACGGAGTACCGCCGGCGCCGGTCAATGCCAATCCGTCGAAGAGGAACTTGGTGCCCTCGCGGAAGTAGCCCGGTGATGCATTGGCGCCGGAGCCGCGGATGGAAATCTTGACCGCGTCGTTGCCACCGGCGGACTGCGCATATACGCCAGGCTGGTACGCCAGAGTATCTTCGAGGCTGGCGGAGCGCCCTTTGTCGACCTCGGCCTGTTCGACCAGGCTGGTGCCCCCGGGCACTTCCTTGAGCTGCGCACGGGATTGCTCGACCGGTGTCGCCTTCGCGGCCTGAACAGTGACCGTTTGCAAACGTTGCTCTGATGTATCGGCGAAGGCAGGAGCGACAGTGAACAACAGGCAGGCACTCAGGCCTGAAGCGAATTCGGTATAGCGATAGGCGGTACTGCGCCGACTGTTCAACGACGGCGTATAGGCATGTAACTTCAAAAGTATTGCTCCCACCCAATGAATATAAGGCGAGCTTCTATTGGTATAGTCGGACTCGGTGATGAGGTCTGCGACGCCATCGATAACGTTGTAGATTGCAGTGTTCGTGCCAATCGCCAAGTGCCCTGAACAAGGAACTTCATTGATATCAGATAGCGGCTGGATGTTTGAAATGGCCGCAACTGCTTAATGACTGCTGTTCCAGCAACACTTATCATCGTTGTGGGAGCGGGCTCTGCCCGCGAAGAATGTCCCGCAATACACCAGACACACCGCAGCGCCCTTTTCGCGGCTGACGACCGCTCCTACCACGATAGGCAAATGACCCTGTAGGAGCGGTCCGTGGCCGCTAAGGGCGCGATTCGGTATGCCTGACACACCGCAGCGCCCTTTTCGCGGCCGAAGACCGCTCCTGCGCAGGCATTGAATCACCGGAAACTGTACTGCACCCCGGCATATGCGCCGAACCCATCCCCTGGGATGATTGCCCGCACATCATTGCCGCCGGCATTGAACGCCGGACTGATGGACGCGGCATACTTCTCGTCCGTCAGGTTGCGCAGGTCCAGATAGACATTCCAATCCTTCTTCGGCGAGTCCCATCCCAGGATCGCGCCCCACAGGTTGTAGGAGCCGGCATCCTTGGTATTGGCAAAGTCCATCGGCGTCTTGGACGCGTAGTAAGTGTTCACCCCCACATACACGCCATTGCTGAAGTCATAACGCAGCTCAGCCTGATAGTTGTGCTTGGGAATACCCGGCAACCGATTGCTGCCGAACTGCTCGTCGTCACGGTAGAAGAAGTCGCTGTAGGTGTAGGACTGACGCAGGTGCAACCCATCGCCGTCGTTCTGGTACAGCAGAGAATCAAGACCCAGCTCCACCCCCTGGTGAATGGTCTTGCTGGCGTTGTATTCGGAGGTCAGTGCATCGGCGCTCGAAGTCGCCTCCCTGATGATCACCGAGAGCAATTCATCCTGCACATGGGAGCGATAGAACGTCAGGTCCCAAGTGTTGTTGCCCAGCTGCCCACGGGTACCGAACTCCAACGTATCGGCGATCTGCGGCTCAAGCTTCTGTCCACCGGAATTGAGCCCGGTGGCCGGCCCGGATGTGAACACCTGCGCACCGGACACATAAGCCCACGATTGCTGCGCCTCGACCGTGCGACTGAGGTTACCGAACAACTGCCAGTTGGGGTTGATCTGATAACGCACACCCACCCTGGGTGCAAACCCCCAGTCGTTCTTTTCGATGGGGTTGTTCGGGTTGTCGGCCTCGCCACCCGCCGGATACGACACCTTTGCCTTGCGCTGGAACTCCACGGCGGAAAGGCCTGCGCTCAACCACAGTGTGTTGTCGATCCACTCGGTTTCATTGCTGGCGCTCAATACGGTGTCGGAGCCTTCGTACTCAGCCTTGCGCACCAATGCCCCGGACGGCAGGTTGGCGGTGATACCGGAAGGAATCCGCACCTTGGTCTTGGCGTAAGCATTCAAATGCTCGGTCCGCAGCACGTTGAACCGGGTGATGCTGTTCTTGCCGAACAGGGTATCCAGGCGGTCGTATTTCAAACTGGCGGAGTAATCGCTGAAGCCCCAGGCCGTGCGATTGACACCCTGTCGCGCGTCGATCGGGTAGTCGTGGTAGACCAGCCCCACTTCCAGATTGGAATCGTCATCGAAGGTGTACTGGGTCTTGCTGGCGACCCAGGTCGAGCCTGGCTGTTTGCGATGGGCGCGTACGTTCACGCTGGCCGGGTTGGCTTGTTCGGGGTCATCCTTGAGTTGCGCGCGGGTGATATAACCCGGCGTCTCGTTGTCGGTAGTTCGGTAGCGGTAGTACAGACGGGATTTCAACTGCGGCGAAAACTGATAGCCGAAGTTGCCGACAAAACCGGCGCTCTTGCCTTGGGTCTGATCTTGAAAGCCGTCCGACGCCGAGTCGGTGAGGCTGACGTAATAGTCGAGCGGACCCAGCACTTGCCCCGAACTGATCTGACGTTTCTGATAACCGTAACTACCGGCTTCGTAGCGCACTTGCAACGGCGCGGAGTCGTAGCCGGTCTTGGTCACGTAGTTGATTGCACCCCCCAGATACAACGAGCCGATATCGAAAGCGTTGCCGCCGCGCAGCACTTCGGTATGGCTCAGGCCCAGCGGCTCGAACAGTTCGTAGGGAGTACCGCCAGGCCCTGACACCGGCAGGCCGTCGAACAGGTAGAAAATACCGGCGCGGAAATAACCCACGCCCTTGTTGATACCCGACCCGCGAATGGAAATCCGTGTGCCGTCGTTGCTGCCGCCGCCCTGCGTGGCGATTACACCGGGCTGCAGAGCGAAGATATCGGTACTGGTCGACACGCGCCCCTTTTCAACGGTCGCTGAATCAACATAGTTGACCCCGCCTGCCACTTCCTTCAAAGCCGTTTCGGCGCGTTGGTTCTCGTCCAGCCTGGCACCCTGAACAACTACGGTACTCAGTTGACTGGTCGGCTTCTGCTCGGCCGATTCGCTGACCTGTGCGGCATGAAGTTGACCGACAAACAGCAATGTCGCCCCAGCGCCTATGGCCGACGGCAAACGACTGCGTGCCGTCGTTGTTGCAATGACTTCCCCGTTCATTCCCTGCTCCTGCTTGACTCATATAACACCGCCCTGAAAAAAGACGGTGCTTATTTATTGGCAACAGGGTGATAGCAGAGAGCGTGCCAGCTATTGAGCGGCTGAAACTCGTTAAAACCGTACATTAGAGCGGCCAAGTGGCTGCCAGCACACACTTGCTGATGGACGACTGCCCGGAGATGAACACTTGAACCGTATTAACGTCTGTCATTTAGCGTTAATGATGTTTACCTGCAGGAGTAGTCATCGGCCGCGCAGGAAGACCCTTGCAACCAATCAGCATCGCCACGCTTGAACACCAGCGTGTCACACACCCCGAAGACATCGGATCGACGATCACCGACCAAGGTACGAACCAGGCGAAACCCGACCGAATCCGCGAGCTGGCGGCTGGCGGTGTTGGCCGAAGACGTAGTCAGGTACAAACGTGTTCCAGGCAACTGGGCAATCAGTGCCGTCAATGCTTCGCGCATCAAACCCCGGCCCTGAAATGATTGGTTCGCCCAATAGCCTATTTCGTGGGAGCCATCGGGCTTGGGGGTGAAGCCGATACACCCCACCAGTTGCTGCGGGTGCTCGCGAGTCAGCAGGAAGAACTTTTTCTCCGCATCGTGGCGGACGAAATCGCTCTGCGCTCGCTGCAGGGTTTCCAGCGTATCCGCCAGCTCCCAGCGGGGCCTGCTCCAAACCAGAAACAGACAGTGGGTTTCGTAACTTGCATTCAGGGCGTCCGCCAGGGGCTGTGCCAGAGCAACATTCGGGGCGAGTATTTCAAGACGTGGCGTCAGCAGCGGTGTCTGCACATCTATCAACACAGCCTCGCCCTGCCAGGCTTGCATTTCAACCGCTTTGAATTCCGTTTCCTGCATGTGATCGCCTCCTCCTGGATCGGTCCGCGCAACGTCCGCTTGAGTGGTGCACCCTAGCCATTCGGCGCCCGATACGCCATGCAGAATCGGTCACTCAAAACCGAAACGCAACGCCAGTGGTGACATTGAACGCATCCCCCGGGTAGAAATTGGGCGAATCCTGCCCGCGGGCGTCGTAGGTGGTGTTGGCTGCGGTGGCGTAGCGTTCGTCGGTCAGGTTGCGCATGTCCAGGAACACGTCCCAGCGTTTGCTCGGAGCTTCGAAGCCTACGCGGGCGCCGAGGATGGTGTAGGACGGTGCGCTGAAACTGTTGGCGTAGTCGACGAAATAGCTAGAGGCCGAACGCAGGTTGAGCTGGGCGTAGAAGCCTCCGGCCTGTTGGTACTGAAGCTCGGCCTGGTACACGTGGCGTGGCAGGCTGGGCAGTTTGGTCGCAGTGAACAATGCAACGCCGCTCGATACAAAAGTGCGATATGAACCACCAGATTGCATGGTTAAAGTTCGTTGGCACTCATGCCCAGTATGACCAGATCGACGTGGAGACCATCTGATGAATCTCAAACCCATCCGTAACGAGACAGACCTTCAGAAGGCATTTGTTCGCATGGAGGAGCTGTGGGGTGCGCAGCCCGGTACTGCTAGTGCCGACGAATTGGAAGTCCTCGCGATACTTATCGAGAAATACGAAGACCAGCATTACCCTATCGGTCCGTCCAATCCTATCGAAGCGATAAAATTTCGAATGGACCAGCAAGGACTGAGTATGCGCGATCTGGAGCCCTTCATCGGGTCGAGTGGGCGTGTGTCTGAGGTATTGAACGCCAAACGCTCATTGAGTCTTGCGATGATCAAGCGCCTGCATGTCGGGATGAACATTCCCTACGAAAGCCTACTGGGCTAGCCTTTCTTCAGTCGAATGTTACCGGCTTCGAATCGCATATTCGTAGCCCAAGAAAAAGCCCACGCTGACCAGGTCAGCGTGGGCTTTTCTACAACCGTATTATTTGCGCAGATCAATTAGACCGCAGCAACAACCTTGGCAGGTGGCTGAGTGCGACGACCCAGTACACCGGCACCGGCCGATACCAGACCCGAGATCACCAAGGTGATCAGCAGGATCCAGGCGCCTTGCGAAACACGCTTGGCGGCCACTTCGGCAGCTTCACGGGCTTTCTGCTCGGCCTGAGCTTTCAGCTCTTGATACTTGGCATAAGCCTGACGGTAGCTGGCCTGAGCCTGATCGACGATCTGGTTGGCTTCAGCGTCGGTCTTGTTACCACGAGCCTTGATCAGGTTGACCAGTGCTTGACGGTCGGCAGCATCCCAAGCCTGGTCACCCTTGGCCTTGATGCGGTCCATCAGACCACCCAACTGATTGTCAGCTTGCTGAGGATTCTCGGCGCTGCGCTGAGCAGTGTTCTGAGCATCCTGCTGAGTAGCCTGGGCTTCCTGCTTGACGTTGTCCGGGTTCAGCTCGGCTTTGCCGGTCTGACGCATGGCCAACTCGATTTCACCCTGGATATCGTCCAGATTGAAGTCGATGCCCTGTGCGCGCAGCTGATCCTGGATCTTGTCGCCCAGTGCTGGAGCCACTTGGGCGATACCGCTGCCCAGCGCCGACATGCCACTGCCGGCCAGATTCAGGCCGCCACGGACGACGCCGGTGACTGCACTGGACACCAGGTAGACGGTGATCAGCGAAACACTTGCCCATACCAGCAGACCGTGGAACGCGCCTTCGCGCTGTGCCAGACGACCTGCAGCCCAACCACCTACGAACAGCGAAATGACGGCGCTGACGACCACCCAGATGCCGGCACCGGTGCCAATCCCGGACAGCGGATTGGCTTCCTGCATCGGATCGATGGTGGCCGTACCGATGGCCGTGCCCAGCAGGTTCAACAACAGCGAAACAACCATGGCCAGTACCACACCGGCCAGAATTGCACTCCACGAAATTCGCTTGAGCAACGGCGCGGTCGTGGCGTGGTCATGGTAGACCGGGGTGGTGTAGCCGTCTGGAGCGATACGGTCATCGCGGATCATGATGGTAGTCCTTGGGGTCAATGGCAGGGCGGGTACAAGCACCCGCTTACTGCAATGACCCAGGCGCAAGTGCAAAAGTTTGAAAAAAACCCTGAATATCTTTTTACGTACGAATGTGCCATATCGTCTGCCATCGGTAGCCTGCCACCTTTGCGCTGAGTAATATGCCGCCACAAGCCCTTCAATTTTCACGTATTGCAGCCCCGAGCACATGATGAGCACAGACCTGGACACGCTGTTCGACCGCACCGGCACCAGCAGCACTAAATGGAGCCGCTACCCGGAAGACGTATTGCCCATGTGGGTGGCCGACATGGATTTCGCCGCGCCACCAGCAGTCATCGAACGGCTACAGGCGCGCCTGGCGCACCCCGTTCTGGGTTACAGCATGCCGTCCGAAGCGTTGCGTCAGGTGCTGGTCGATTACCTGCGCGATCACTATGACTGGCAGGTGCAGACGCAGGACATCGTGGTCCTGCCCGGCGTGGTGCCCGGGGTCAACATGGCCCTGCATGGCCTGGTGGCCGAAGGCGCCGGCGTGGTGGTGCATACGCCAAACTACCCACCGCTGCGCGAGGCGGCCGGGCACTGGAAGATGCGCAGCATCGAAGTTCCGCTGACCGCCAATGCGCAAAGTGAATGGTCCTGCGACCCGCACCGCCTGCAACAGGCGCTCGGCGACAGCGCAGCGTTCATCCTCAGCAACCCACACAATCCGCTGGGCAAGACTTATTCGCGCGACGAGCTGCAGGCCATCGCCGAAACCTGTGTAGCGCAGGATGTGTTGATCATCAGCGACGAGATCCATGCCGACCTGCAGTTCGACGGCCGTCGTCATGTCCCGATGGCCTCATTGTCGCCTGAGGTCGCCGAGCGCACCATCACTCTCATGTCAGCCAGCAAGACGTATAACGTGGCTGGGTTGAAGACGGCCTTCGCGGTGATCCAGAATCCTGAATTGCGCGCGCGCTTCGATGCCGCGCGGGTGGGCATGGTCGACAGCGTCAATCCGCTGGGCATGGAGGCCACCCACGCCGCGTATGCGCAGCCGGGCGAGTGGCTGCAACAGCTGAAAACCTACCTGCAGGGCAACCGCGACTATCTGCTGGAAACGATTCGCGCGCGTCTGCCGGGCATCGTCGTCCATGCGCCGCAAAGTACCTACCTGGCCTGGCTGGACTGCTCGGCCCTGGGCCTGGACAACCCGCATCGCTTTTTCCTTCAGCAGGCGCGCGTGGGGTTGAGCGCCGGCACGGATTTCGGCGAAGGCCTGGAACAGTTCGTGCGGCTCAATTTCGGCTGCCCGCGCTCACTGCTGACCGAAGGCCTCGCCCGCATCGAACGCAGCCTGCAAAACCGCCCCCTGTAGCAGCGGCGCAAGCCGCGTCCGGCCTCGACGCGTTCACCCAGACACACCGCAGCCATCGCCGACGCGGCTTCAACCCATTCCTCCAGACACACCGCAGGCACCGCCGACGCGGCTCGCGCCGTTGCTACACGCACAGCAGCCGCATCCGCACCCAACGCACCCCCTGTAGCAGCGGCGCGAGCCGCGTCCGGCTTCAACGCGTTTAACCATGCACACCGCAGCACCGCTAAGGCGGACACCGCGTATCCAACGCATTGGCGAGCGCGGCGCCCGAGGCGGTGTTGTCGAACACACACCAGACCTCGGCGTCTGCGGCGGCCTCCGCCAGGAGCACGCGCAAGCGTGACAGATACTCGGCGTCGTACGCGTCGTGGTAGATGCGCGGCGAGCCATGCAGCCGCCAATATCGGAAGCCGCGCCAGCCACTGGGGGTGCTATCGGTGGCAATGCGCGAGGGATCGACAGCCGCCTGCACAATACGCTGCGCCTGCAGCAGCGGCTCGGCCTCGACCCAGGAAGGGTGACGAGGTTCGACCACCACCGGCCCGACAAATCGCTCGCGCAGACAAGTGAAAAAGTCCTCGGCAACCTGAGCGTCGAACACCAGCGAAGGCGGCAACTGCACCAGCAGGCAACCAAGTTTTTCGCCAAGCTGTTCGCACTGCGCCAGGAATTCGTCCAAGGCCGCGGCGCACTTTTCAAGCCGTTGAACATGAGTGATCTGTTTCGGTACCTTGACCGAGAAACGGAAATCATCGGGCACCGAAGCCGCCCATCGCGCATAGGTCTGCGGCCGGTGCGGACGGTAGAACGAACTGTTGATTTCGACACAGCACAACTTCGACGCGTAGCGCTGCAGATGCGTACCGTCAGGCGCGAAGCGCTCGGCATATTCGCGTGACAGGCTCCAGCCGGCGCAGCCTACCCGTATGGAGTGACTGTTCAAAACAGCACCCCGCCCGCCTCACGCATGAAAATCTCGACGGTTTTGGGCCCTACACCTTCGAACGCTTCCAGCTTGCGTTCGAAGTCGTGACGATCCGTGCTTGCCGCGCGCATCTCACCGATCATACCGCCATACTCGGTTTGCAGCTTTTTCGCCAAGGCGCTCAAGCGCGTTGCGGTACTTTCGTCATAGCGCACGTAATGCGCCTCGCCCAGCATGGCCACCAAGTCGCGGTGCGTGCAGTTACCCAACTTGCGTGGCGTGTCGCGGCCATGCTTTTCGACCAGCACACGATAGGCTTCTACGGCAATGTCCGCCTGGATGCGCTTGCCCATCAGAAAGCTGGCGAGCAGCCATTTGAACAGGCCGTTTTCGTCGCGAATGTCGATGCCCAGAGCCTGGGCGGTGATGTGCTTGCTCATCGGCAGTATCCTCCATTGCCAGGGGCACGGGCGCTGCCCGGTAGACGCCAGCCCAGGCCGCCGGTTCGATTGGTCTGCGTGGGCGAACGGGGCCGCGACGCGCGGACCGTGCCGTCCCGCTCATTCGCCGCTACAATGGCGGCCTTGACCGTGATGACTCAGACCAGAAAAACATGTCCCTGCCCAAGCACCACCTCGAACTGCTCAGCCCCGCACGCGACGTTGCCATCGCCCGCGAGGCCATCCTGCATGGCGCCGATGCCATCTACATAGGCGGCCCCAGCTTCGGCGCGCGTCACAACGCCAGCAACGAGCTGAGCGACATCGCCGAGTTGGTGACCTTCGCTCGCCGCTACCATGCGCGGGTGTTCACCACGCTCAACACCATCCTGCACGACAACGAACTGGAGCCGGCCCGCAAGCTGATCCACCAGCTGTACGACGCCGGCGTGGACGCCTTGATCGTGCAGGACCTAGGCGTGATGGAACTGGACATTCCGCCGATCGAGCTGCACGCCAGCACCCAGACCGACATCCGCACCCTGGCTCGGGCCAGGTTTCTCGACCAGGCCGGGTTCTCCCAACTGGTGCTGGCGCGCGAGCTGGACCTGAGCGAGATCCGCGCGATTGCCGCAGAAACCGACGCGGCCATCGAGTTCTTCATTCACGGCGCCCTGTGCGTGGCCTTCTCCGGTCAATGCAACATCTCCCATGCACACACCGGGCGCAGCGCCAACCGTGGCGACTGCTCCCAGGCCTGCCGCCTGCCCTACACCCTCAAGGATGACCAGGGTCGCGTGGTGGCTTATGAAAAACACCTACTGTCCATGAAAGACAACAACCAGAGCGCCAATATTCGTGCGCTGGTCGAAGCCGGCGTGCGTTCGTTCAAGATCGAGGGCCGCTACAAGGACATGGGCTATGTGAAGAACATCACTGCCTACTACCGCCAGCGCCTGGACGACGTATTGGAAGACCGCCCGGACCTGGCCCGCGCCTCCAGCGGCCGCACTGCGCACTTTTTCGTACCAGATCCGGACAAGACTTTTCACCGCGGCAGCACCGATTATTTCGTCAGCGAACGCAAGATCGACATCGGCGCGTTCGACTCGCCGACTTTCACCGGTCTGCCGGTGGGGCTGGTGGAGAAAGTCGGCAAGCGCGACATGCTGGTGGTCAGCGAGCAGCCACTGTCCAACGGCGATGGTCTGAACGTGCTGGTCAAGCGCGAAGTCGTGGGTTTTCGCGCCAACATCGCCGAGCTCAAGAGCGAGTTCGAGGAAGATGGCCACAAGCGCTACCGCTATCGGGTCGAGCCCAATGAGATGCCTGCTGGGCTGTTCCAGCTGCGGCCCAACCACCCGCTCAACCGCAACCTGGACCACAACTGGCAGCAGGCACTGCAGAAGACGTCCGCCGAGCGGCGCGTAGGCCTGGCCTGGCTCGCCCAGTTGACCGAGCAGCGCCTGCAACTGACCGCTATCAGCGAGGAAGGCGTGCGCGTGGACGTCACGCTGGAAGGCCCGTTCGGCCCGGCCAACAAACCCGAGCAGGCCCTGGAGCAGTTGCATGACCTGCTGGGTCAACTGGGCACCACCCAGTACCATGCGACAGCCATCGAACTGGACGCGCCACAGGCATTCTTCATTCCCAATTCGCAGCTCAAGGCATTACGCCGCGAGGCCATCGAGGCGCTGACCGCCGCGCGTGTGCAGGCCCATCCTCGTGGCAGCCGCAAGGCCGAAACGACCCCGCCGCCGGTTTATCCGGAATCGCACCTGTCGTTCCTGGCCAACGTGTACAACCAGAAGGCCCGCGACTTCTACCTTCGGCACGGGGTCGAGCTGATCGATGCCGCGTACGAGGCCCATGAAGAGCTGGGCGAAGTGCCGGTGATGATCACCAAGCACTGCCTGCGCTTCTCCTTCAACCTGTGTCCCAAACAGGCCAAGGGGGTGACAGGCGTGAAAACCAAGGTCGCGCCCATGCAGCTGATTCATGGCGATGAAGTGTTGACCCTCAAGTTCGACTGCAAGCCGTGCGAGATGCATGTGATCGGCAAGATGAAAGGGCATATCCTCGACCTGCCGTTGCCGGGCAGCGGGGTCCATGTGGTCGGTCAGATCAGCCCGCAGGACTTGATGAAGACCATCCGCCGCGCCCCGCATTGACAGTGTCACGACTGCGCGCACTCTGGCCCAGCCGCCAGCCGATCAACGCTCGAGAAAAATGGCGCGCCTGCATTGGCGCCGCATTGGGCGTGCTGGTGGTCTGCGCCATTGCGGCGCTGGGTCTGCAAGGTCACTGGGCCGCCGAACACGGCGCATTGGGGTTGGCCATCGTGGCGCCCATCGGCGCCAGCGCGGTGCTCGTGTTTGCCCTCCCCGCAAGCCCCCTGGCGCAGCCCTGGTCGGTGGCGGGCGGCAACACCCTGAGCGCGCTGGTGGGCATTGCTTGCGTCAAATGGGTCCCCGACCCAACGCTGGCCGCGGCCCTCGCGGTTGGCCTGGCAATCGCACTGATGCTCGCTGCCCGCTGCCTGCACCCACCCGGCGGCGCGGCGGCGCTGCTCATGGTCGTTATGGGCTGCGAGCAGTTCACCTATGCGGTGAATCCGGTGCTGATCGATTCGCTGCTGCTGGTCGCCGCCGGGCTGATCTACAACAACCTGACGCGTCGGCCATGGCCCCATGTACCCGCCACCAGCACGCCGTCCAACCCCAGCCGTTTCAGCCATGCCGACCTCGACGCCGCACTGGTGCACTACAACCAGGTGCTGGACGTTGACAGAAATGACCTGCAGGCACTGCTCGAGCACGCCGAGGCATCGGCGTACCAGCGCAACATGGGTGAGCTGCGCTGCGTCGAAGTCATGAGCCGCGAACCGATCATCGCTCGCCAGGAAATGCCGCTGCGCGATGCCTGGGCGCTGATGCGCAAGCACAGGATCAAGGCACTGCCGGTCATCGACCGACAGCGTCATCTGGTGGGCATCGTCACGGTGGCCGATTTCATGCAGCAACTGGATCTGGATGCCCATGACGGCGTCGCCTGGCACCTGCGTGCCCTCCTGCGTCCCCGCCGGAACCAGCCGACCACGAGCATCGTCGGGCAGATCATGACCCGTTCGGTACGGGTAGCCAGCGCGGACCGGCTGCTGACCGAGCTGGTGCCGGTGTTCTCGGAAAATGGCCACCGACACATCCCCATCATCGACAGCGAACGCCATCTGGTCGGCATCATCACCCAGTCCGATCTGATCCGCGCGTTGTACCAAGCCGTGAGGGCCTAGCGCACGGCGCCTTAGACCACTTCGATGTCGGTCAGCCCCATCCGCGCCGCCTGCTCGAGAACCTGCTCGTCGGTGTCCTCTGCAGTCGGCATCACCAAGCTGTTTTCGCCGTCGCCGAAATGTAATTGCAACAGATGCATCACGATACTGTGAAGACTCTGTTCGACCTCGGCCGGTGGGGTCCAGCTGCGCGGAGCGCCGTTGAACAGGTATCGCACGGTTGCAGTTGCCATTGGCCAAATCCTCTCGGTGGTGGGCGCGGGCCCGTTCTGGAAGGCCGCAAAGGGTCGGTCCTGAAGGAAATGACTGGACTGATACGCCAGCGTTCCATCCGGCCCCAAGCATACCCGCCGCGGATTGTCTTGAACGTCTGCGGCCAGGTGCTTTCTGAAAACAGACCCGGGCAATGCGATGCGTTGCGTCCCTACACCTGCAGGAGAAGTTTGCATGAAGATCTTGATGGTTCTGACGTCCCACGATCAACTGGGCGATACCGGCAAGAAAACCGGCTTCTGGCTGGAAGAATTCGCCGCACCCTACTATGCCTTCGTCGATGCCGGCGCCGAAGTGACCCTCGTCTCGCCCAAGGGTGGCCAGCCACCGCTGGACCCCAAGAGCGATGAGCCGGATGCGCAGACCGATGCCACCCGCCGCTTCGCCCAGGATACGCAGGCTCAAAAGATGTTGGCTGATACCTTTCCCCTTGGCGAGGCCGACCCTTACGACTTCGATGCCGTGTTCTATCCAGGCGGCCACGGACCGCTGTGGGACCTGGCCGAAGACAACGATTCGAAGACCATCATCGAAGCCTTCTACGCCGCCAACAAACCTGTTGCGGCTGTGTGCCATGCACCCGGGGTGTTCAAGAACGTCAAGTCGCCCGATGGCGATTCCATCGTCAAGGGCAAGAAGGTTACCGGCTTCACCAACTCCGAAGAAGATGCCGTCGGTTTGACGGACGTCGTGCCGTTCCTGGTTGAAGATATGCTCAAGGCCAGTGGCGGCGAGTATTCCAAAGGGCCGGATTGGGGCAGCTACGTGGTCGAGGACGGCCATCTGATTACGGGCCAGAACCCGGCTTCCTCCGAAGCCGCCGCCGAAGCGCTGATCAAGCGCCTGCAACAGGAAGAAAACGCCTAACTGCGTTACCCCCCCGGCCAGCCGTTGCGCCCCCTTCGCGGCCAATGACCGCTCCCACGAGCCGTACGCCCTCTCACTGTGGGAGCGGTCCGCGGCCGCGAAGGGCCTCGACCGATAAACCTGACACGCCGCGCTGCCCCCTTAGCGGCCGATGCCGCTCCCACACTGTGAGCAGCGGCAATAATCATTCTAAAGTTTCATGTTATATCGTAACATCCGCATCCCGATCTATTCACGGATGCCATCCCATGGCCGACGCCGCTGCTTCCCCCCATTTTCAGGGCACTCTCTCCACCGCCACGGTCACTGCTGCCTCACGCACCCGCATGCTCGCGATCGACGCTTTGCGCGGCTTGGTCATGCTGTTCATGCTGGTAGACCATGTCCGAGAAACCTTCTTCCTGCATGTTCAGGTAAGCGACCCCATGGACCCGCTGAACACCCCTCCCGAACTGTTCTTCACCCGTATCAGCAGCATGGTCTGCGCGCCCGTGTTCGTCTTTCTCACCGGCCTCTCTGCCTGGCTGTACGGGCAGTCTCACAGCCCTCGGGAAGTGTCGATTTTCCTGTTGAAACGCGGCCTGTTCCTGGTTTTCCTCGAACTCACCCTGGTCAACTTTGCCTGGAACGCGACACTGGTTCCGACCACCCTGTGGCTGCAAGTGATATGGGCCATCGGCCTGAGCATGATTGCGCTGGCCGCGCTCATCCACATGCCGCGCACCGCCCTGGCGATCATGGGCGCAGTCATCGTCGCCGGGCACAATCTGCTGGACGGCATCATCCTGACCGCCGACTCGCCATTTTTCGAAATCTGGTCGATCTTGCACCAGCGCGCGTTTCTGGAAATCACCGAATACACCCGCGCCCGCACTACCTACCCCATCCTGCCGTGGATCGGCCTGATCGCGCTGGGCTACTGCGCCGGCCCTTGGTTCGCCCGCGGCGCCGACCCGGCCCGACGCCAGCGTCTGCTGCTCAATTGGGGTATCGGCCTGATCCTGGGCTTCATCGCCATTCGCTATCTCAACGGCTACGGCGAAAAACCCTGGAGCGTGCTGGACGACAACGTGCGTACCTTCATGAGCTTCATGTCGCTGACCAAATATCCGCCGTCGCTGCTGTACCTGATGCCGACCATGGGCGCAGGCTTGCTGCTGCTTGCGTTGTTCCAGCGCCTCGAAGGCCGGAAAGTGCTCGAGGTATTGTCGCGCTACGGTGGCGCACCGATGTTCTTCTACGTGCTGCACTTGCTGGTGCTCAAGGCGATGTACCTGCTCGCCGTGCAGATCTGGGGTTTGAACCAGGGTAAGTACTACGGCTTCGATAGTCTGGCCGGAATCTGGCTGTGGACCGCCGTACTGGCCGTAGCCCTGTACTTTCCCACCCGCTGGTTCGCGCAACTCAAGCAGCGTCGACGCGACATCGGCTGGCTGAAGTACTTCTGAGCGAGCTTGAATCGCGCCTGTGTTACCGCTTGAACCAGGTAGACGACCGTTGATCGCTACCCTGCTCTCTTGCGCCGATATTGAAGCGTACAGATGCACTTTAAGGGCTCAGGGGCAGTCCGACCGGAAGGCGTGGTATCACTATCACAATGATGTCAAAATGACATCGAGTGACAGGAGGTCGCCTTTTCCCGTCCTTGTCTGGGTCTTTTACATGCTCGCAGTCGTCCCTGAAAAAGATACAAAGCACACCGCTCTTAAAGGTCTGGTTCAGGCGGCGGCGGCCATCACCCACTGTTGCGGCGGCCTGCTCATCGAAGGCGCACCCAGCGCCTGGCGCGTGACTGCCGCCTTTGGCACCACGCGCGAAGTGCCCGTCGACGCCGCCACCGAGTCCTGGCTACGCATGCTGATGTCCTACGGCGACGTGGTCGACATTGGCGACGGCTCGCCTTTCATCCACTCGATCCCGGATTTCCTCGGCTCGCTGGCTGACACGTACCGCGTATGCATCGCCGTCAAAGACCACAGCGACGCGCTCGTCGGTATCGTTCTGCTGGCGCTGACGCCACCGTTCAAGTTGCTCAGCGCCGCCCAGATCTACGCACTCAAGACTCACTCCGTTGCCCTTTATCACCCTGCACCGTCGCTGCTGGTCCCCGCCAGTACCGGCCCTGCAGGGGTGATCGAGCGTCTACGCCTGCTCGAATCGGTGGTCGTCCATGCCAAGGATGCGATTCTGATCACCGAAGCCGAGCCGATCGACCAGCCCGGCCCGCGGATCGTCTACTGCAACCCTGCCTTCCTGGCCACCACCGGATTCAGCCTGAAAGAAATCGTCGGCAAGACGCCGCGCATCCTGCAGTGCGAGGAAACCGATCGCGGCACCCTCGACCAGATCCGCAGCGCCCTGTCCAAATGGCAGCCGATCGAAGTCGAACTGATCAACACGCGCCGTGACGGTACCCGCTTCTGGGTGCAGCTGAGCATCGTGCCAGTGGCCAACGAAAAAGGCTGGTTCACCCACTGGGTGTCCGTGCAGCGTGATATCACCGAGCGCAAGGAAGCCGAAGAAAGCCTCAAGCAAGCTCAGATCGACCGCGAGGAACAGGTAGCGCTGCGCTCACGCCTGGTGGAGCGTGAAAGAATCCAGGAAGAGCTGACCTACGCCGCCTTCCATGACGACCTGACCCGGCTGAAGAACCGCGCTTATTTCATGGCCAAGATTCAGGAAGTGTTCAACCTTGACCATGCCGAGCGCGAAGCGGCGGTGCTGTACATGGACCTGGATCGCTTCAAATACATCAACGACGGCATGGGCCACCGTGCCGGTGACATCCTGCTGCAGATCGTGGCGCAGCGGCTGGAGTCCTGCCTCAACGGCAACGCCGTGCTGGCGCGCATCGGTGGCGACGAGTTCGCTATCCTCCACACCGGCAATGACTCCAAGCACGCTGCGATAGAGACCGCGCAACGGGTCATCCAGGCGCTTGGAGTCGCCGTCGACGTCGAGGGCCAGGCGATCTTCACCTCCTGCAGCGTCGGCATCGTCACACTCGACGCCGCCCACACCAGCGCCGAAGATCTGGTCCGCGATGCCGACGTCGCCATGTACGCCGCAAAGAAACGAGGCCAAGGCAAATGGACCTTGTTCGACCTGTCCATGCGCCAGGCGGCGGTCGATTTGTTGCTGATGCGCAACGCGCTCAAGCATGCACTTGCGCGGGAAGAGTTCTACCTGGTCTATCAGCCTATCTTC
The DNA here is from genome assembly GCF_014841705.1 of Pseudomonas sp. CFBP 8770. Taxonomy (NCBI): domain Bacteria; kingdom Pseudomonadati; phylum Pseudomonadota; class Gammaproteobacteria; order Pseudomonadales; family Pseudomonadaceae; genus Pseudomonas; species Pseudomonas sp. CFBP 8770. Next base: position 154,561 of record NZ_JACYUL010000005.1, on the reverse strand, counting down.
GCCGCCCGCTCGCGCCGCATCGAAGGCGTCGAGGCGCTGGTCCGCTGGCAGCACCCCGTGCTCGGCAACGTGCCGCCCGACGTGTTCATCGCAGTGGCGGAAGACATCGGCATCATTCATGAAATGGGCCGCTGGGTCATGCAGACCGCCTGTACCGAGCTCAAGCGCTGGAACGCCAACGCGGCCACACTGAAGCTCAATGTCAACGTCTCGGGTGCCGAGCTCAACCATGTCGGGTTCGTGGCAAAGGTCGCGGAAATACTGAAGGACACCTCCTTCAGCGCCCACAACCTGCAGATCGAAATCACCGAATCGGTCTTCCTCAACGAACCGGAAACCGTGGCCATCGCCCTCGCCGACCTGCGCGAGCTGGGCGTGCACATTGCACTGGATGACTTCGGCACCGGCTACAGCTCGCTGGGCTACATCGACCGCTACCCGATCGACTCGATCAAGATCGACCGCTCGTTCGTCACGCGCATGATGACCCACCGACGCACCATCGCCATCGTCACCAGCATCCTGTCCTTGGGCAGCGCGCTGGATGTCGACATCGTCGCCGAAGGCGTGGAAACCCAGGACCAGCTGGACCGGCTGCAGGCATTGGGCTGCCCGTTCGTCCAGGGCTACCTGCTCAGCCCGCCGCTGCGCGGCGAGGAAATGAAGCAGTTGATGGCAGCGCGCAACGATACCTGAACGCTACCGCGCGCCTGATCACATCAGGCTCGCGGCGGTGGAGGCATGCTCGCAGGTGGATAGCTTTTGAAGGCGGATCGAAGCTAAGCTGCGCGCTCTACGGAAGGAGTCTGGAATGAAAACACTGTCTGCACTATTGATCCTGGGGGTACTGAGCGGCTGTGCTTCCTACAGCGACCGAGGCACCGGCGAAGGCGGTCGCGAGATCGGCAGCAAGGGCTACACGGTGCGCTGTGACGCCACGCCCGCCAATCAACCTGGCTGCTATTCTCCGCCGCCCTCCTATTCGTGGAATTTCATGAAGAATTTCCATCTCAAGCTTGGGCAGAACTGATCCGCAAGATCGGCCTTCACGGCTTCCAGCGACCACCCTCCACGATGACCAGATTAGGGTCGGTGTCCGCTGGCAAGTCCTTGCGCACGTACTGGTCATAAAGCTTGAGCAGGGCTTTCTCTTCACCCAGCTTGGCCAATTCGTCGTTCACCCAATCGCGCAGCTCGGTGTTGCCTTTCTTCACGGCCGGTGCGATAGGCGCCTCATCGCCTAGCTTCTGAGCGAGTACGCGGTAACCGGGGTTCTGTTTGGCCCAGTTGAACAGCACGAGGTTGTCCTGGGCATAGGCGTCGCCGCGGCCGCTGGCCAGGGCTTGCAGTGATTCGGAGTTCTTTTCGAACTTGAGCAGCTTCCAGTCAGGATGATTCTTGGTCAACCACAGATCGGCCGTGGTGCCGGTGGTGACGATGGTGGTCTTGTCGGCCAGGTCATCGAGCTTCTGTACGCTGCTGCCGTCTGCCACCAACGCCTGCACGGCGACACGCAGGTTCGGGTTGGTGAAGTCCACCGCCTGGCTACGCTCGGGTGTCACGGTCATGTTGGCCAGGATCAGGTCGACCTTGTCGCTCTGCAGAAACGGGATGCGGCTGGCCGGCTCGACGCTGACGAACTCGATTTTCTTCTCGTCACCCAGCAGGTCCTTGGCGAAGCGCTTGCCCAGGTCGGTGTCGAACCCGACGTATTCGCCTTGCTCATTGACGAAACCAAAGGGCGGTTTGTCGCTGAACACCCCGACGATCAGCTTGTCGCGGGCCTTGATGGTTTCCAGGTAGCTGGTGGCAGGTTTCGCCGTCGCGGCTGGGGTGGCGGCCTTGGGTTCGGCCGGTTTGTCGCAACCGGCCAGCAATCCTAGGGCGAGTACGGGTAGAACCAGGGCAGTTTTGAAGTTCACGATGCTTTCCTTTTCGGCATGTTTTCTACGTAGGAAAACCTTTCCAGGAACTGCTGCGCGCGTGCGGTCTGCGGGGCGCTGAAGAAGGTTTCGGGATCGTTCTGTTCCGCGATACGGCCGCGGTCCATGAACAGAATGCGGTCGGCCACCGCGCGGGCGAAGGCCATTTCGTGGGTAACGATGAGCATGGTCATGCCGCCCTGCGCCAGATCGAGGATCACCTCGAGGACTTCCTTGACCATTTCCGGATCCAGCGCAGCGGTGACTTCGTCGAACAGCATGACCTTGGGGTTCATGCACAGTGCCCGCACAATGGCTATCCGCTGCTGCTGGCCGCCCGACAGCTCGCGGGGGTAGGCGTTGGCGCGTTCGGCCAGGCCAACCCGAGCCAGCAGCGCCTCGGCCTGCTGCCGCGCTTCCCGGGCATCGCGCTTCTGCACTTGCAGCGGCCCCAGCAGCACGTTCTGCAGCACGGTCATGTGAGGAAACAGGTGATAGCTCTGAAACACCATGCCGATCTGCTGACGCACGCGGCGCCAGTCCGCATTGGCAGGCAGCAACTGCCCATCGAAAGTGAAGGTACCGCTGTGGCCCAGCTCCAGGCCGTTCAAGCAGCGCAGCAAGGTGCTCTTGCCGCAGCCGCTGGGGCCCAGGATCACCACCACCTCGCCTTCGGTCACCCGCAGATCGATGTCAGTCAGCACCGGTGTATCGGCGAATTTCTTGCTGAAGCTTGCGAGTTCGATCAATGCGCTCATGCGTGATTCCAGCGCCGTTCAAGCACGCGGGAAGCGGCCGACAGCGGATAGCAGACGATAAAAAAGAAGACAAACAGAAAGCCGTAGATCAGCACCGACTCGTAGGTGCGCTCGATGATCTGCTGGCCCACCTTGGTAATGTCGACAACGCCGATCAGCACCGCCAGCGAACTGGTTTTGAGCAAACGGGTGCAGACGTTGATGACCGGCGGCGTGAGGCGCTTGAGCGCCTGGGGCAGCAATACCCGACCGTACAACTGGCCCAGGCCCAGGCCGATGGCCAGTCCTGCCTCGCGCTGCCCGCGGGGTATGGAGCGCAGCGCGCCACGCACGACTTCGCCAATCTCGCTGGCGCCCCACAGCGACAACACCAGCACCGCGCACCAGAACGCAGGCAGGCTGACGCCGAAGAAGATCGGCAGGCCAAAGAAGAACAGGTACAACCAGACCAGTACCGGAATGGCACGAAACAGCTCCAGGTAGACCCTCAGCGGCACGTCCAGCCAGCGCTTGCCCAGGCTGCGCAGCACGCCATAGAACAGGCCGCCGACACTGCTGAACAGGATCGCAAGCGCGGAAATACCCAAGGTGCGACCGGCCCCGGTCAGCAGTTGAGGTGCCGATACCCAGAGCAGCTCAAGACCCGAACTGGCCATGTTGGAGCCTCCTTTCCAGCAGGCCCAGCAGCAACGACAGCGGCAAGAACAACAGCACGCACAACCCGGTCATCACTGCCAGCATCTCGTAGGTCTTGTAATACAGAGCGATGTAACTCTTGGTGGTGTAGAGAATTTCCGACACGGCAACGGCCGACACCACCGTGGTCTCCTTGAGCAGGAACACAAAGTTGGCGAACAGCGCAGGCAAGCTGAGAATGCCTGCCTGGGGCAGCACTACATGGCGCAACAGCTGCCAGCGCGACAGACCGATGGACAGGCCAGACTCAATCTCCGACTTGGGCACCGCTTCGATGCCCGCGCGCAGTATTTCGGTCAGGTACGCACCTCCCATGAACGTCATGGCAATGACCGCCGCCGCGAAACCGGAAATCCGCACGCCCAGAGCGGGTAAGGCGAAGTAGATGAAGAACAGCTGAATCAGCAGCGGCGTATTCCGCGCAAGCTCGACGTACAGCGGCACGAGCCGATGCAGCACCGGGACCCGGAACGTGGCGATGGCCGCGTTGAGCACCGCGACGGCGAGTGAGCTCAGGATGGCGATCAAGCCGACTTGCAAAGTGACCCCCACGGCGCGCGCAAAAGCGGGAAGCGTGGACAACGCGAACGCGTAGTCGAAGGTCATCGGTTGACCTCCAGACGTGTTGAAACAGATAAAGCGAACATCGGAAAGCGCCTGCGTCTGGCTTGCGGTCGCTGAGTGTAATCGACCGTTTTCAATCCAATTAATACTGAATAAACATAAGCTTAGACGGTGATCGTCAGGCCGCTCTTGCGTGGCGGACTTGACGGTCATGATCGCCACTAGCGCTTGTAGTGACAGTTCAAGAGGGGCAATGCGAGGCGCCCTGCTCTCGGGTCGAGCATCTAAGGGGTGTAGCTTTCCAACAGATATTCCCAACAAAATATGAATAATAACCATTCCTATTTGTTACAGTTCTGCTTGTGCTGATCGTCGAGACGGAGGCGCGGCCTGATTTCGTCCTTCAGGCAAACAACGTTTAACGCACAGGAGTCCCCATGCCGGCAAAAAAAATCTTTGCCTATCACCCGCTGACACTGGCGATGCTACTCAGTGGCCTGCCACTGAGCACGACCTACGCCGCCGACAGCGCCAGCGCTGCCATATCCAACGCCACCCTGGAGCTGCAGGAAACCACCATCGATGCCCAGGCCCTGGAAAACCCGACTGGCCGGATCCGTGGACCTGTGGCGACTCGCAGCACCAGCGCAAGCAAGACCGACTCGGCGATCAAGGATATTCCTCAGTCGATTTCGGTCATCACCCGCGACGAGATGGACAACCGCAAGACCGACACCTTGGCCGAGGCCTTGAGCTACACGCCAGGCGTGATCGCGCAGCCAGGCGGGTTCAGCCGTGTAGCCGACGACTTCGTGATCCGTGGCTTCAACGTCGGTTCAGGCACCGGCGGCATTCTGCGCGACGGGATGAAACTGCAAGGCAGCGTGTATGACGGAGGCATCGAACCCTACGGCCTGGAGCGCGTGGAAGTGGTCAAGGGTGCTTCTTCTGTGTTGTACGGCCAACTGTCGCCGGGCGGTCTGCTCAACACCATCACCAAGCGCCCGACCGACACGCCCCTGCATGAAGTCAATGTCGAATACGGCAGCCATGCGCGCAAACAGTACAGCTTCGACCTGGGCGGCCCGATCGACGACGCCGGACAGTTCTCCTATCGCCTGACCGGCCTTTGGCGCGACAGTGGCACCCAGACCACCGATACCGACGACGACCGCCGCTACATCGCACCCGCCTTCACCTGGCGCCCGAACGACAGCACCTCGCTGACGGTCTTGGCCAACTACCAGGAAACCCGCACCGGCTTTGCACCACCGCTGGATTTCGACCTGACCACCTCGTCCAGCACTCGCTACCCCAAGGTCGACCGCGACCTGTTCACCGGCGAGCGCGGCTTCGATCACTACAACAACTACTCGACCAGTCTGGGCTACCTGTTCGAACACGATTTCACACCTGACTTGAAAATCCGCCATTCGCTACGCCACTTCGAGGCGGACCTGAGCTGGGACTACATGCAGATCGCTGATACCGGCAGCGCCGCCCTGCGCAACCGAGGCCAGCTGGCGCGCCGACCTAGCATCCGCCGCGAGCGCTCGGAAGGCTGGACCAGCGACAACAACGTACAATGGACCCTCGACAGCGGCCGCTGGCAGCACGTCCTGCTGGCGGGCGTGGACTACTACCACAAGACCTACGACTCTCATCGCTTCGCTGGCGCCAACTCCATGTTCAGTCCGGCCAATCCGGTGTACGGCGCTGCGACCAACGTCACAACTGCCAACACTGGCTCGGACCTGCACAGCGCTCAGACCGGCGTCTACCTGCAAGACCAGATCAAGTTCGACGACAAGTGGGTTCTACTGCTGGGCGGTCGTCAGGATTGGGCCGAAAGCCGAACCTACAGCTTCGCCACTGGCGCTCGCACGCCGCGCGATGACAAGAAAGCCACCGGCCGTGTCGGCCTGGTCTACCAGGCTGACAACGGGCTCGCGCCTTATGTCAGCTGGAGCCAGTCGTTCCTGCCGGCCAACGTCTTCAACGCCAACGCCAACACCTCGTTCGATCCGACAGAGGGCGAGCAGTACGAGATCGGTGTGCGCTACACCCCGCCCGGTACCACGGCGCTGCTGAGCGCCGCGGTCTACGACCTCAAGCAGAAAAACTCCCTGAGCACCGACCTCACCGGCAACACCGTGCAGTTCGGTGAAACCCGCTCACGCGGTGTGGAGCTTGAGGCCAAAGCGGAGATCACCGCGAACCTGAGCGCCACTGCGTCATACACCTACACCGACGCGAAGATCACCGACGATGCGGTGTCCACCCGCATAGGTACGCGCATCGACGGCGTGCCGTATCACATGGCCAACCTGTGGGCCGACTACCGCTTGACTGCCTTGGGCCTGCCTCAGGTCGTGGTCGGCGGCGGCGCCCGCTACATGGGCACCAGCCGTACGTCCAGCTCGGACGCCAACGAGAAGGTCTCCGCCTACACCCTGTTCGACGCGAAAGTCACCTATGAAGTCGACAAGAACTGGACCGTGGCCATGAAGGCGCAAAACGTCGCCAACGAGAAGTACCTGTTCTGCAACGTCTCGTGCCGCTACGGCGACGAGCGAGCGCTGATCGGTTCGGTCAACTATCGCTGGTAAGGGCTGATCAGGCACACGTCGACCAGCCTCTTTGGCTGGTATCAGGTTCGCCTGGTAGCTTGGGCTTTGTATCTGTCACGCACTGGAAACGAAGAACACAGGTGTACGGCACACATGCCTCTTCGAACCGGGCGCTCATTTCTTCCAGGCTCAAGGTCAAGCCAGTGTCTATGCCAGACAGACGTTCGATGGCCAGGCGTTCAGAACGCAGATCCTCAAGGTCATCCTGCAGCGCTTGATAAGCGACCTGTTTTCGCACGAACGACCGAGTGTCTTGGTAGACTTGTCTCCCGTCACGTTTCCTACGGAGCCGACCTGCATAGCAAACACCTCGCCAGCCCGTTTTCGTCCTCGAATAACGGCCCCGGCGAAAGTGGTTAAGGTCATTGTACGGTGGTAAAACTTACTACTCACCCCACGAAAACGTCCGAAAACGCCCGAAAACTGGTACAAAACGCGCAGAGTAAAATGGTACAGAATGTAGCTGAAACGCCCGTCACGCCTGGCCTGGAGCCCTCCCGCCGCTTCAGCGTGGCGCCCATGATGGATTGGACCGACCGCCACTGTCGCTACTTCCTGCGCCTGCTCTCGCGGCACACCCTGCTCTACACCGAAATGGTCACCACTGGCGCCTTGCTCAATGGCGATCACGAGCGCTTTCTGCGCTACGACGACGCCGAGCACCCCATCGCGCTGCAGTTGGGTGGAAGCACGCCGAACGATCTAGCCGCGTGCGCGCGCATGGCGCAGGCGCACGGTTACGACGAGGTCAATCTGAACGTGGGCTGTCCCAGCGATCGCGTGCAGAACAACATGATCGGCGCCTGCCTCATGGCGCACCCTGCGCTGGTGGCCGACTGCGTCAAGGCCATGCGTGATGCGGTGTCGATTCCGGTCACGGTCAAGCACCGCATCGGTATCAATGGCCGCGACAGCTATGAGGCGTTGTGTGATTTCGTCGGGCAGGTGCGCGAAGCTGGCTGCCGCAGTTTTACCGTGCACGCACGGATCGCCATCCTTGAAGGCCTGTCGCCCAAGGAAAACCGTGATATCCCCCCATTGCGCTATGACATTGCCGAGCGATTGAAGGCGGATTTCCCGGACCTGGAGGTGATACTCAACGGCGGCATCAAGACGCTGGAAGCCTGCGCCGAGCATCTGCAGACTTTCGATGGTGTGATGCTGGGACGCGAGGCCTATCACAACCCATACCTGTTGGCGCAGGTCGACCAGCAGTTGTTCGGCAGCGATGCGCCGGTGATCAGCCGTTTCGACGCGCTGCGGCAGATGCGGCCCTACATCGCCGCACATATCGCGTCAGGCGGTGCCATGCACCACGTTACCCGGCACATGCTCGGTTTGGGTACGGGCTTTCCCGGCGCGCGCAAATTCCGCCAGCTGCTGTCGGTGGACATCCACAAGGCCGATGACCCACTGGCGCTGCTCGATCAGGCCGGGACATTGCTCGAAGGGCGCTGATCGCCCAACGATGCATCATTGGCCGGATCGGAGCGCATACTCGATCCATTGAACCGTCGCGCGGCGCGACACTCGAACGTAGGTCTTTCCGCCGCCCTCCCCCTGCTGCACGCCCTTGGCCCTTGAGCCGGACGCAGCGCTCGGGTAACGTCATTCATTCGCACAGGACAGAGCACGCTCATGACTTCCAAGCTGGAACAACTCAAGCAAATGACCACCGTGGTCGCCGACACCGGCGACTTCGACGCCATCTCCAAGCTCAAGCCGGTCGACGCCACCACCAACCCGTCGCTGCTGCTCAAGGCTGCCTCGCTGGAGGCCTACAAGGACATGCTGCGCAAGACCATCAGCGACAGCAACGGTGATGTCGGCTTGGCGTCGGACACCTTCGCGGTCGCCGTGGGTACCGGGATCCTCAAGGCCATCCCAGGCCGCATTTCCACCGAAGTGGACGCGCGCCTGTCTTTCGACGAGCAGGCCCTGCTGGCCAAGGCCAGCCAGATCATCGACCTGTACGAAAAGGCCGGTGTCGGTCGCGAACGTGTGCTGATCAAGCTGGCCTCCACCTGGGAAGGCATTCGTGCCGCCGAGAAGCTGGAAAAGGCAGGCATTCAGTGCAACCTGACCTTGCTGTTCTCCTTCGCCCAGGCGCAAGCGTGCGCCGATGCCGGTGTGTTCCTCATCTCGCCGTTCGTGGGTCGCATCTACGACTGGTACAAGAAATCCACCGGCCAGGAATACACCGGTTCCGACGATCCAGGCGTGCAGTCGGTGACCCGCATCTACAACTACTACAAAGCCAACGACTACAAAACTGTGGTCATGGGCGCCAGCTTCCGCAACATCAACCAGATCGAGCAACTGGCCGGTTGTGATCGCCTGACCATCAGCCCCGAGCTGCTGCACAAGCTGGCAGAAGATGAAGGCACGCTGGAGCAGAAACTCAAACCAGGCAATGCCGGCGAACCCAAGCAGATTTTGACCGAGGCGCAGTTCCGCTGGGCGTCGAACGAAGACGCGATGGCCACGGAAAAACTGGCTGAGGGCATTCGTCAATTCGCTCGCGATCAGGAAAAACTCGAAACCTTGCTGACCGCCAAGGTTTCCTGATTCCAGACTGCCGTACACAAAAAAGGCGACCGCAAGGTCGCCTTTTTTCGTAGCCGAGCGAATCGCTCGAAAATCGTCAGCTGCGTTCGAGCGCGTTGACCAGATCGTGGAAGGCTTCGCGGTTGGACTCGTTCAAGCCCATGAGAATCTTGTGCGCTTCCAGCACCTTGGCCCTGACCACATCTTCGGACAGATCCTGTGAAGGCAGGTCCGTCAGGCAATCGGGGCAAGGAATCGGGCGACCGACGATGTTGAACACCTGATCGAAACCCATCGACTGCAGCAGGCGCGTGATGTCCTCGTGGGTCGTCACTACCGTGGGCAGCAGTCCGACTTTTTGACGAGACATGATCGACAACTTGGCCAGCAAGCCCAAGGTGGTGCTGTCGATGCTGCGGGTCTCGGTCAGGTCGATCACGATGGCTGAAAAGTCCAGAGCGGTGAAGATCCGCTCTATTGTCGCATCCAGCGCCGAGCATAGCGTGAGGCGCACCTCACCCACGAATTTCAACACGAACGTGCCGCTTTGTTCCGCAAACTGGATTCTACCAGTACTCATGCAAGGTTCCTGCTCAGCACCATCAGGGCGATATCATCCGGCATCTCCCCGAGTGTGGCCAGTCCAAACTTTTGCCGCAAGCCATCCAGGCTGCCGCCCGCTGCACTGACGATTTCAGGCAATGCAGCTTCTTTTTCCTTCAGCGTTTCGCCCGGCAGCAGGTCCAGTATCCCATCGGAAAGCAGGGTAAGGCTGAACTGCTCCGGCAACGCCATGACGTGATCGGTATACGTGGCTTCGTTGAACAGACCCACCGGCAGGCCGCGCCCCTGCAGGTACTGCGTTTGCTCGGGGGTGTACAGCACTGGAAGCGGCAAATGCCCGCCGATGCTGTAGGTCAACAGCCCGGTGTGCTCGTCGATCACCCCGCCAACCATGGTGACATGCTTGCCCAGGCGGGTGTTGATCAAACCCCGGTTGATATGGCCCAACACGTCCGACGGCTTGAATTCGGGCATCGAACCACCGCGCCTTGATTCGAACATGAGGCGGGTGGTCATGAATTTCAACAGCACCGTGACGAATGCCGACGAAGCGCCGTGGCCGGATACGTCGGCCAGATAGAACGCCACGCGGTGCTCATCGACGCGGAAATAGTCGACGAAATCGCCTGACAGGTACAGCGACGGGATGATCTGGTGTTCGAAGCGGAAGCCGTCGGTGCTCCAGGGACTCTGCGGCAGCATGTTCATCTGCACTTGCCGGCCGGCAGTCTGGTCTTCCTGCAGCAGATGCAGGCTGGCTTCCAGTTCACGATTGGCCGTTTCCAGCTTCTCGCGGTAGCGACGATTTTCCAGCAGCAGCCGCGAGCGATCCAGGGCCCGGCGAACCGAATGCTCGAGCACGGCCAGATCTTCAAGAGGCTTTATCAGGTAATCGGCGGCGCCCAGGCGCAACGCTTCGACTGCGTCATTCATAACCCCGGCACCGGACAGCACGATCACCGGGATATCGGGAGAACGCTCGGTTACCTGGCGAATCAATTCAAGGCCGCCGACCTGCGGCATGCGCAGGTCACAGATGACGAGATCGGGCTGTTGTTGCTCGAATACCTGAAGGCCCTGCAGGCCATTGTTCGCCTGCAGCACGCTGAAGCTGCTGTCTTCGAGGTAGGCCGCAAGGCTTGCGCGCACCACATCGTCGTCATCGATGATCAGCAGCGTTGCACTGGTTTTCTGCATGTGGGCAAACGGCGCCAGAAATTGGTTGTCGTAAGTAGGTCAGCAAGGTAAAAACTGGGCGAACAAAGCAATGCATCGCCTACCTTTACTTCTAGCCTCTCGCGGAGGCGAATACAAGCGCTGGGTGCCCTGAGCATTCGGATGCAGAGGTGCGTTGTAAGGCGCAGACGGTACTCCCATCCGGCAGGCGTTTCAAGGGTGTTGCGACACGGGCCAAGGCGGGCCGACCGGCCTATTACCTTGGGTTATAAAAACGTCAACAATAGCAACCAGATCGAAGGACAAACCATGAGCCACAGTGATCGTGACTACAGTGAGAAACGTGATTTCATCCGCATGACCGTGGATGCAAAGGTCGACCTCAGGGTCGGCGACGTTGTCGTTCCCGCCGTATGCAAGGATCTTTCGAGCACCGGTATGCAGCTGGAAGCCCAGACTCGATTAAGCGTAGGAGATCAGGTTGGCGTCCATTTGCCTTCCAACCATCCCACGCTCAGCGATCTGGACATCCAGGCGGAAGTGATACGTGTAGAAAGCTCGAAGCAGGATGGTATGCAGATCATAGGCCTGCACACATTGAGCATGGACTGAACGCCGCGCATGAAAAAGGCGACCCTCGGGTCGCCTTTTTCATGCCTGGTAACAATTAAAAATCGTCTTCCACTTGGCCATCTTTGACACGGAATTCGCGGTTCTGCAGGTAGGCGTTACGCAGGAAGATGTACTTGTCGCCGTTGATCAGCTTTTCGGCAGACAACAGGCTGGCGCGTGTATCGACCAGGTTCACGCCCAGCGTGGTATTGCGGGTCGGCACATGGTCGATGTAGCGATACGGTGAGGTATAGGTATCGGGATACTTGGCGAACGCATCGCGCACGGTGCTTGGTCCCATCAGCGGCAGAACCACATAAGGCCCGCTGCTGACGCCCCAGTAGCCCAGGGTCTGACCGAAATCCTCATCGCTGCGCTGCAGGCCCATCTTGGTGCCCACATCGAAGAAGCCGAACAAGCCGAACGTGGTGTTGAAGATCAGGCGCGCAGTGTCGGTACCGGCAGCGGCAGGCTTGAGCTGCATGACGTTGTTGGCCAGGTTGCCGACGTCGCCGATGTTGCTGAATACGTTGTGAATGCCGTCTTCCAGAAACTGCGGCGTGATCCACTGGTAGCCCTGAGCGATGGGCTTCAGCGCGTAGGTATCCAAGGTATCGTTGACCCGGAAAATCGCACGATTGACCGGCTCCCACGGATCTTCTTCGGCGGCCTGTGCTACCACGGGCGCCACGGCAAGTCCCAGGAGCAGACAGGCTCCAGCCACTCGGTCGATGACAGCTGAACCGGTCAGACGCATACGTGTTACTCCTTGAGATACGATTGGGTCGCATGCGACCGCCAACAAAATATGGCCCAGTATAAAGTGTCCAGGCCGGATTAGGCAGTGCACTGGCAAACGCAGCGCTGCCGATCAATCCTCGACATACCCATGCCAGACTACGTGCTCGCTCTCGAGTTCATTCGCAGCCCCGTTCCAACGGTATGGAATTCCAATGATGCGACCTGACACGGACCTTTGCGCACGTGCCGCGGTCCATGTAAGTGCCTATCACTCAAGGAGAACGTCATGCCAGCCCGCGAATTGCAGGAACAACTCGATGAACTGCGCGAGCAACTGGAAAAGAACCAGACGCTATCGCTCGAAGAGCGCGAAGACATGCGCGTCCTGATGGAACAGATCAAGGCGCGCATGGAGCTGGAAAATGCCACGGCGGACCCGTCGGTCGCCGACAGCGTGAACCTGGCCGTCGAACGCTTCGAAGTCGATCACCCTGGCGTGGCCGGCGCACTGCGCAATATCGTGCAGACGCTCGGCAACATCGGTATCTGAAGACTGCGCAACTGCAGCGGCCTGCCCAAGCGGCTGCTGGATGCACCCTTACTGGCGAACCAGCCGGCCATTGGCGACAGGCAGCGCGTCAGTGCTGCGGTAAGGGTTGATGTCCAGGCCGCCGCGGCGTACGTAGCGCGCGAACACAGTCAGTTTCTCCGGCTGCATGAGCCTCTGCAGATCGGTGAAAATCCGCTCGACACACTGCTCGTGGAAATCGGAGTGCTGACGAAAGCTGACCAGATAGGCCAGCACGCTGGCGTGGTCCAGCGCCGGGCCTCTGTATGCGATACACACGCTGCCCCAGTCCGGCTGGCTGGTGACCGGGCAATTGGACCGCAGCAGATGGCTATGGATGGTTTCTTCCACAATAGAGCTCGGGTCGCAACGCAGCAACTCAGGCTGTGGGTGATCGTAGCTGCTGACCGTGATGTCCAACTCGTCGATGCACACCCCGGGCAATTGAACCACGCCCTCCGCTTGGACATCTGCCAAGCGGCGCACCTTGACGCCCACCGTCTTGCCGGCAGCCCCGGAAAGGTCCGCCACCAGCACGGTCTGCAGGTCATCGATCGACGCAAACGACGTCTGGTTAAGCGAATTCAGGTACAGCTTGAACGACTTGGATTCGATGATGTTCGGTGAATCCGCAGGAATGCTGAACTCACCAATGGCCACGACCGGCTTGCCCGAAGGCAGCAACCAGGAAAGCTCGAAGCAGTTCCACACGTCCACGCCGGTATAGGGCAGGGTTTCCGCGCTCAAGCCCAGTTCGGCCCACTTTGCTGCACGGGGAATGGGGAACAGCAACGAGGGGGTGTAGGTGGAAACGTACTCGCTGGACTTGCCCAGGGGAGAATGTTCGGCTGCGGGATGCATGAAATAAACCTGACTGAATGAACGACGGCAGTTTAGCGAATTTGCCGCGTTGCTGCATGGCGACGACGGCGCGGCTGCACGACCGCACCGTGGTCGTCATGGATCATTCGTAGCGCAAGGCGTGCGCCGGTTCGATCTGTGAGGCTCGATACGCGGGGTAGATGGTCGCAAGGAAGCTCAGCAGCAGCCCTGCCCCGCAGATCAGCATGACATCTCCACCTTGCAGCTCTGAGGGTAGATTGCTGATGAAATACACGTCCGAGGTGAAGATGTGCTGGCCGCTGATGCGCTCCACCCAGCCGACGATGGCGCTGACGTTGATCGCGGCGATGACGCCCAGCACACCGCCGATCACGGTGCCGGCAACGCCGATGACCGTACCCTGGACCATGAAGATCCCCATGATCTGCCTCGGTGTGGCGCCGATGGTACGCAAGATGGCGATGTCCGCGCCCTTGTCGTTCACCACCATGATCAGGGTGGCAATGATGTTGAACGCCGCCACCGCAACGATCATCAGCAGCAGCAAGCCAATCATGGTCTTCTCCATTTTCATGGCACTGAACAGACTGCCCTGGGTGTGGGTCCAGTCGTCGGCCTTATAGGCCGTGCCCAGGTCCTTGACGATGGCCGCACTGACCTCGGGCGCCGTGTACAGGTCCTTGAGCTTGAGCCGCACACTCTGCACCTGACCCGGCTGCCAGCGCTGCATTTCGGCCGCATCCGCCGCATTGATCAGGCCCATGGAGCCATCGAGTTCGGCGCCGACCTTGAACACGCCGACCACGTTCAGGCGCTGCATGCGCGGGGTGATGCCACCCGGCGCGGTGCTGACTTCCGGCACGATGAGGGTGATCTTGTCGCCCACATTCAAGCGGAAGCGCCTGGCGGTGATTTCACCGACGACGACGCCGAATTCGCCTGGCTTGAGATCGTCCAGGCGTCCCTGGACGATGTGGTCGGCGACGATCGACACCTCGCCCTCGCGGGCCGGATCGACACCGCTGATCTGGATCGGCTGCATCATGCCCTTGTACGAGAGCATGCCATCGAGCTCGGTGAACGGCACGGCCGCCAGCACTTCGGGGTTTTTCATGGCGGCGGCAGCCACGGGGCGCCAATCGTCCAGCGGCTTCACGCCCTGGATCATGGCGTGGGGCACCATGCCCAAGATGCGCGAGCTCATTTCGCGCTGGAAGCCGTTCATCACCGACAGCACCACGATCATCGCCAACACGCCCAGAGCAAGGCCGATCATCGAGGTCATGGAGATGAACGAAATGAAGTTCTTGCGTCGCTTGGCGCGGGTGTAGCGCAAGCCGATGAAAATTGACAAGGGTCTGAACATGCAGAGGTAACCCGTTAGAAAAGAAGAAGCTAGATCGGCACCAGACGCCCGTCTTCCAGACGCAGTACGCGGTCCATCTGTCGTGCCAGGCTCAGATCATGGGTGACCACCAGGAACGCGGTGCGCAGCGAGACGCTTAGCTCGAGCATCAAGTCCTGAATGCCTTGCGCGGTGTGGTTGTCGAGGTTGCCTGTGGGCTCGTCGAGCATCACCAGCCCCGGCGTGTTCACCAAGGCGCGGGCGATGGCCACGCGCTGACGTTCGCCGCCAGACAGCTCCGCCGGCTTGTGCTGCAGCCGATGCCCCAGGCCTACCCGCTCCAGCAGCGCAGTGGCGCGCTGTTTGGCCTCGGGGATGGCGGTCTTGCCGATCAGCAGCGGCATGCAGACGTTTTCCAGCGCGGTGAATTCGGGCAACAGGTGGTGAAACTGGTAGACGAAACCCAAGGCACGATTGCGCAGCAGCCCGCGAGCGCGCTCGTTCAACGCCGAAAGCTCTTCACCCGCCAGCCACACGCTGCCGCGGCTGGGCGTATCGAGCCCGCCAAGCATGTTGAGCAAGGTGCTCTTGCCCGAACCGGAGCTGCCGACGATAGCCACGCGCTCACCGGCGTGCAGCTCAAGTTGCAGGTTGTCCAGCACGACCACGGATTCAGGGCCTTCCTCGTAGGATTTGCCCAGGTTGCGACAACTCAATACTGCTTGTTCACTCATGCCCGACTCACTCATAACGTAACGCCTCCGCCGGCTGGGTACGCGCAGCACGCCAGGCCGGATACAAGGTGGCGAGGAAACTCAGGACCAATGCCGCGCCGCAGACCATGAACACATCCTTGGCCATGAGCTGCGAAGGCAGGTAATCGATGAAGTAGACATCGGCATTGAGAAATTTGTGGCCGATGGCTTTTTCCAGCAGGGCAATGGCAGCGCTGACGTTCAAGGCCGCCAGAATCCCGACCACGGCGCCGATCAAGGTGCCGACCACGCCGATCACCGTGCCCTGGACCATGAAGATCCGCATGATCTGCCCGGGCGTCGAGCCCAGGGTGCGCAGAATGGCGATATCGCCCTTCTTGTCGTTGACCACCATCACCAATGTGGAAATGATGTTGAACGCGGCCACGGCCACGATCAGCAGCAACAGCAGGCCGATCATGGCTTTCTCCATGCCGATGGCCTGGTAGAGATTGCCGTGGGTACGGGTCCAGTCGCGCGCATAGTAGGTCTGGTCACCCAACTGCTTGGCGATTTGCCAGGAAACCCGCGGAGCCTGGAACAGATCTTCGAACTTCAAGCGCAGCCCCTGAACCTCGCCCGCTTTCCAGCGGTGCAGCTTGCCCAGGTCTTCGAGGTTGGCCAGGCCCAGGTAGCCGTCGAGCTCGCCGGCGCCGACGTGAAAGATGCCGGTCACGGTGAAGCGCTTCATGCGCGGGAACATGCCGGCCGGGGTGACCGTGACTTCAGGTGCCACGAAGGTAACCTTGTCACCCACACCCACACCCAGCTTGGTCGCGGCCTTGTCGCCGATCATCAGGCCGAACTCGCCGGCCTTGAGGTCATCGACCCTGCCCTGCTTGACGAAGGCGTCGATGATCGAGACGTTGTGTTCCTGCGCAGGGTCGATGCCATTGAGCAGGATTTTCTGCACCTGGCCGGCATGGGTCAGCAGCCCCTGCATCTGGGTGAACGGCGCGACTGCCGCCACCTGCGGGTTCTGCCGGACCTGAGCCGCCAGCGCCGGCCAGTCGGCGATGGGCTGGCCGGATTCGACGGTGGCGTGGGGCACCATGCCCAGCACGCGAGTGCGCATCTCGTGATCGAAGCCGTTCATCACCGACAGCACCACGATCATCACGACCACGCCCAGGGCGAGGCCGATCATCGAGGTGAGGGAGATGAACGACACGAAATGATTGCGCCGCTTGGCACGGGTGTAACGCGCGCCAATGAAAACGAAAAGAGGTCTGAACATGTCGGGGCTTGTTCGGGTGAAAGAGGAGACGTCCTGCTGGCAGGGCGTGACGAGCAGCTTTACACTCGGACCATCGCCTCTACCCTGGGTTCGTCATGTCGACATCAGATGAAGAAGATCGCCGCGAATACTATCGCATCGATGACCGCATCGCACTGGAAATCACCATACTCCCGGCCAGCGAGACGGCGGGTGAAGACATGTTGCAGGATGCGTCGCCGCTGTTCGACCTGCTTGGCGAAATGCACCTGGCCGAGTTCGAAACCCAGCATCTGCTGCGCCAGCTCGGCGAAGCCGACCGTGCGGTGGAAGCCGTGCTCAAGGCCCAGAACAAGCGCATCGACCTGCTCAGTCAGATGGTTGCGCAGACACTTCTGGAGCGTATCGGCGAGGCCCGGCCAGTGGTGCTGTCCGAAGGCGGCCTGGCGTTCTTCCAGCAACAGCCAATGGTGGAGCATACGCGCCTGGCGTTGCGGATCGCGCTGATGCCGCAAGCGCTGGGGCTATCACTCAAGGCAAGCGTCACCAACTGCATCGCAGTGGGCAACGACCAGTTCGAGATCGGTACCCAATTCGTCGACATCAGTGATGCCCAACGCCAGCTGCTCGCCCGTTACATCCTGCACAAGCAGCAAGTCCAACGGCGTCAGGCGCGTGAGCGGCAAGACGCGACCACCGATTGACCCACCCTTCTCATTCAAGGAGCGAACGTGACGCTTATCTATGGCCATCGCGGTGCCAAGGGCGAAGCCCCGGAAAATACCCTCGCAAGCTTCAAGCAATGCCTGGAACACGGTGTGCGCCGATGCGAGCTGGACCTGCATCTGTCCAGGGACGGCGAACTGATGGTCATCCATGACCCGACCCTCAAGCGCACCACCGGCCGTGGCGGCAAGGTCGTCGAGCACGATGCACAGGCGCTGACCAGCTATGACGCGCGCAAGGGTGGGCCGGGATGGGTGTCACCCTGCCCCATTCCACGCCTCGAGGAACTGTTCGAACACTGCGCTTTCGATCACTGGCAGCTGGAAGTGAAGAGCGCATCGCGTACGCGCGCCGCCACTACCGTGCTGGCTATCCGCGAGCTGGCACAACGCATGAATCTGCTGGACAAGATCACCATTACCTCCAGCTCACGGGAAGTGCTGCGCGCAGCCCTGGAGTTGACGCCGGACGTGGCCCGCGGGTTGGTAGCCGAATACGCCTGGCTGGACCCGATCAAGGTTGCGCAAGGTTATGGGTGCGAGCTGCTCGCCTTGAACTGGACGCTGTGCACACCCGAGCGCCTGCTCAAGGCCCAGCGCCAGGGTCTGCATGTGTCGGTATGGACGGTCAACGAGCCTGCACTGATGCGCAGGCTCGCCGACTTCGGCGTGGACAGCCTGATTACAGACTTTCCCGGTTTGGCCAGCGCCACCCTCGAGAATCGCTGAAATCGGTCTCCCCGGCCGGCTCAGGCCACCGGCCGGAGCCGCTCAAAAAAGCCGGTTGAGGCCGTCGTAGGCTGCAACCCGATAGGCTTCGGCCATGGTCGGGTAGTTGAAGGTGGTGTTGACGAAGTACTTCAGGGTATTGAGCTCGCCGGGCTGGTTCATGATCGCCTGTCCGATGTGCACGATCTCCGAGGCCTGGTCACCGAAGCAATGCACGCCCAGCACCTGCAGGGTTTCGCGATGGAAGAGAATCTTCAGCATGCCTACCGGCTCGCCGGAAATCTGTGCGCGGGCCATGCCCTTGAAGAATGCCTTGCCCACCTCGTATGGCACCTTGGCCTGGGTCAGTTCGTGCTCGTTCTTGCCGATCGAACTGATCTCGGGAATGGTGTAGATCCCGGTCGGCACGTCGTTGACGAAGCGCCAGCTGCCGTTGTCGACCACGCTGCCGGCTGCCGAGCGGCCCTGGTCGTGGGCAGCACTGGCCAGGCTCGGCCAGCCGATCACATCGCCTGCCCCATAGATCGTCGGCACCGAGGTGCGGTAGGCCTCGTCGACGCTGATCTGGCCGCGACCGTTGACTTTGATGCCAATGTTTTCCAGGCCCAGGCGGTCGGTGTTGCCGGTACGGCCGTTGCACCAGAGCAAGGCATCGGCCTTGATCTTCTTGCCGGACTTGAGGTGCAGCACGACGCCGTTCTCGAGGCCTTCGACTTTCTCGTATTCCTCGTTGTGCCTGACCATCACGTTGTTGTTGCTGAAGTGATAGCTCAAGCCTTGGGAAATTTCCGCGTCGAGGAAGCTGAGCAACTGCTCGCGGTTGTCGATCAACTCGACCAGCACGCCCAGGCCGCTGAAAATCGACGCGTACTCGCAACCGATGACGCCGGCGCCGTAGATGATCAATTTGCGCGGGGTATGGGTGATGCTCAGCACGGTATCGCTGTCGTAGATGCGCGAATGGCTGAAGTCAATGTCGGCGGGCCGGTAAGGCCGCGAACCGGTGGCAATAATGACGCTCTTGGCGATGAGCTTCTCTTGCGCACCATTGGCGCAGATCACTTCGACCGTCTGCTCGTCGGAGAAACTGCCGGTGCCGAAGAACACGTCGACGCGGTTGCGCGCGTAGTAGCTGGTGCGCGAAGCCACCTGTTTGGCGATCACCCGCTCGGCGCTCTTGAGCACGTCCGGGAACGAAAACCAGCGCGGTTCGCCAATGGCACGGAACATCGGGTTGGTATTGAACTGGATGATCTGCTTGACCGAATGGCGCAGGGCCTTGGAAGGAATGGTACCCAGGTGGGTGCAGTTGCCGCCGACCTGGCGCCGACTGTCGACCATGGCCACCTTGCGCCCGGCCTTGGCGGCGTTCATTGCCGCCCCTTCTCCGGCGGGGCCGGAACCCAGCACCACTACGTCGTAGTTGTAGACAGCCATGCGTACTCCTTCAAATCTGGCCGCGCGCCACGACGGCGCCAACGGCTGGCGTGCCCTCATCAGGCATCGAAAAACATGCGGTGCATTCTATAGCATGCACAGGCACCGCGAACATTTACCCTGGGTCGGCGCGTAGCCTATTTTCCGTGGCCGACAACGTCAACGTTTGCCTGCGACATTTCGCCACCCTGGGCCGTCGAAAACCCCTGCGCGTTGCGCGACCAGACCTGTGGAATGACAGGTACCTAGGTCCCGGCGACGGTAGAGGTCGCCAGGACGCTGTCGTCGAGCAATTCGAGCATCGCCGCCAGGTTTGCCGAGCCCGCGCCTCGACGCCAGATCAGCCAGGTGTGCAGCCAGCGAAACTTTTCGGCCAGGGTCCAGACACTGACGTTGCTGCTGCCGGGCATGCTTTCCAGCATGCTGCGCGGCATCAAGGCCAGGCCGGCGCCGGCACTGACGCAGGCGAGCATGCCGTGATAGGACTCCATTTCGAAGATCTTGCCGGGCGCCGCGCCGTCGGCGACGAACCAGTTTTCGAAGTGCCGACGGTAGGAGCAGTTGGCGCGAAAGGCATAAATGGTTTCGCCATTGACGTCCTGGGCTCGGGACACAGGCGCGTGACCGCGCGCGCTGACCAGCACCATTTCTTCGTCGTACACCACACGCCCATCGAGCAGCGGATGACGCAGCGGGCCGTCGACAAAGGCAGCGGCCAGCCGCCCGCCGAGCACGCTGTCGAGCATGTCGCCCGACGGTCCGGTGGACAGGTCCAGCTCGACCTTGGGATAACGATGATGGTACGCCGCCAGCAACGGTGGGATGCGCACGGCTGCCGTGCTTTCCAGCGAGCCTAGTGCGAACGAGCCTTGCGGCTCGGTACCCGACACTGCCTGGCGCGCTTCCTCGACCAGATCGAGGATGCGTCGCGTGTAGTCGAGAAAACTCCAGCCATTGGGCGACAGGCGCAAGCGCAGCTTTTCGCGGATGAACAGATCGACCCCCAGTTCGCTTTCCAGTTGCTTGATCCGCGTCGTGAGGTTGGAAGGCACCCTATGCACGCGCTGAGCGGCGGCGGCAATACTGCCTTCCTCGGCCACAGCGCGAAACAACTCCAATTGGGTCAGGTCCATACATTCTCCAAACGAGATGGTTTCGGTTATTATTATTCAGTTTTCATGATTTAACCATGCCCGTATCGTGGCTGACATCTTCCTTCGACAGGTGAACGTCATGACGCATGCCATCTCCAAGAACCCGGCCACCGGCGCCGAGCTGCAACGCTACCCCTTCGACAGCGAGGCGCAACTCGAGGACACCCTCGCCGGCAGTTTTGCCGCCTTTGAACAATGGCGCTACGTTGCGCTCGGTGAGCGCGCTGCAGCCATTGCACGCATGGCAGACGTGTTGCGCGAAATGAGTGAGCCGCTGGCGCAGATGATCACCCAGGAAATGGGCAAGCCCATCACCCAGGCGCGCGCCGAAGTCGAGAAATGCGCCGGACTGTGCCAGTGGTACGCCGAACACGGCCCGGCGATGCTCGCCGCCGAGGCCACCCAGGTGCCCGGCCAGAAAGCGCGCATCGAATACCGTCCGCTGGGCCCGGTGCTGGCGGTGATGCCGTGGAATTTCCCGCTCTGGCAAGTCTTGCGCGGAGCCGTACCGGTGATCCTGGCCGGCAATGGCTATTTGCTCAAGCACGCGCCGAACGTGATGGGCAGCGCCACGCTGCTGCGTGAGGCATTCGACCAGGCGGGCCTGCCCCATGGCCTGTTCGGTGTGCTCAACGTCGAGCCCGCTGGTGTATCGCGGGCCATTGCCGATCCGAGGGTTGCTGCCGTGACCGTGACCGGCAGCGTCGGTGCAGGCTCGGCGATTGCCGCACAAGCTGGTGCGGCATTGAAGAAGTGCGTACTGGAACTGGGCGGCTGCGACCCGTTCATCGTCCTGGCCGATGCCGACCTGGACGAAGCGGTCAACGCTGCCCTGCTCGGCCGCTTCCAGAACACCGGCCAAGTCTGCGCCGCCGCCAAGCGCCTGATCGTCGAATCCAGCATTCTGCCGGCCTTCACCGAGCGCTTCCTGGCCGCCACCCGTGCGCTGAAGGTCGGCGATCCGCAGCTCGACGACACCTACATCGGCCCGATGGCGCGTTACGATCTGCGCGACGAGCTGGATGGCCAGGTCCAGACCTCCATCGAGCAAGGTGCCGAACTGCTGCTGGGCGGGCACAAACTCCCCGGCGATGGCAATTTCTACGCACCGACGGTGCTTGGTAACGTCCAGCCCGGCATGACCGCCTTCGATCAGGAACTGTTCGGTCCCGTGGCATCCATCATTGAGGCGCGCGATGCACAGCATGCGCTGGCACTGGCCAATGACAGTGAGTTCGGGCTGTCGGCGACGTTATGGACGGCCGATGGCGAACTGATCGAGTACTTCACCGAGCGCCTGGAGACCGGTGCGATCTTCATCAACGGCTACGGTGCCTCGGATGCCCGCGTGGGCTTCGGTGGTATCAAGAAAAGCGGCTTCGGGCGCGAGCTGTCGCACTTCGGGGTGCGCGAGTTCTGCAACGCCCAGACGGTCTGGCTTGATCGCCGCTGAGCTATTCAGGCGGCGGGCTTGTGCGGCATAGTCATGCACCGCAGTGATTATCCGCACCCCGAGGCCCCATGACCCGAAACGTCCTCCAGCAGTTTCCCGCGCAGCGCGACGACATCGGTGACCTGATCACCCGTCGCCCGCTGCCGGGCCCCGGCATCGAGCAGCTCGATCCATTCCTGTTTCTCAATCACCACGGTCCGCAGACCTACCCACCCGACAACCAGGGCCTGCCGTTCGGACCGCATCCCCATCGTGGCTTCGAGACGGTCACGTTCATCCTTCAGGGCGAGCTGTCGCACCTGGACAGCGGCGGCCATGAAAGCATCATCGGCGCAGGTGGCGTGCAGTGGATGACGGCGGGTTCGGGGCTGGTGCATGCCGAGTTGTCGCCGCAGTCGTTCAAGCGTGAAGGCGGGCCGCTGGAGATCCTCCAGCTGTGGGTCAACCTGCCAGGGCGCTTGAAAATGACGCCTCCGGCCTATGTCGGCCTGCAAGGCGCGGACATCCCCACGATCACCGAGCCTCTGGCCGAGGTTCGCCTGATTTCCGGGGACTATGTTTCCCCTGGGCATGGCGCCAGGCGCGGACCGATCGAGTCCCTCACCGGCCTGTGCCTGATGACCGTACACCTGCAACCCGGCGCCCGCCTCTCGCTGCCGGCACCGCTGGGGGAAAACGTCTTTCTGTACGTCGTCGACGGCGAGGCCGAGATCGCCGGGGCCTCGCTGCAATGCCATCACCTGGTCAAACTCAGTGACACGCACGACACGGTAACGGTCGATGCCACTGGCCCAGCCACGCTGCTCTATGGCCACGGCGCGCCACTGGGCGAACCAGTGGCCAGCTACGGTCCGTTCGTGATGAATACTCGCGAGGAAATCCAGCAGGCGTTTGCCGATTATCAGGCGGGCAAGTTCGGTCATATTGCAGGCTGAGCGTGCCGCGTTGCCTTGGGCCAATCGGCGCTGGTGACTGGAGCAAATCGTCAGAAACGAGCCATACTCTGCATGAAGTCGACCCGATAACCACAAGAACCGGACTCATTCATGCAAACCAGCCTCAGCCCGATCGATCGGCGCATCCTGCGCCTGCTCCAGCACGACGCGGACCTCTCGGCGGCCCAGGTCGCCGAACGTGTGGAGCTGTCCCAGTCACCCTGCTGGCGACGCATCCACCGCATGCAGGAAGAAGGGCTGATCGAGCGCAAGGTTGCCCTGCTCAACCCGAAAAAACTCGGCCTGAGCATGACCATCTTCGTCAGCATCAAGCTGTCCGGGCACGGCCGGCGGCACCTGACCGAATTCGAGGAAGCCATCATCGGCTACCCGCAGGTGCTCGAGTGCTACACGATGGCAGGCGGCATGGATTTCATGCTCAAGGTGGTGGCCAAGGACATAGCCAGCTACGAGCGTTTTTTGCGCGACCATCTGCTGCAGAAGCCCCATGTGCAGGAAGCCTACTCGAACATTGCCATGAGCGAAGTCAAGCGCACCACCGAGCTGCCGCTGGAGTGAGGGATGGGCACACAAGAAAAACAAGAAACCACAGACAAATCATTTGACATGCAAATGATAACGATTATTATTGAGCTCAACCGGTCGAGAGATCGGTTGGATAATCCGAAGGGCCTTAGGTCGGACCTTCAGATTATCTCCTCATCAGGCTAATCACGGTTTTTGACCCGGCTTTTTGCCGGGTCTTTTTTTTGCTCTTCAGGCTAATGAAGAGTGTTGCACGCCGTCGGCTTCGAACTTCACCGACTTGAAGGCGCCACTGCAAAGATGGCGGGCATGATATCAAAAGAACATCGGAAAACGGAAGTCCGAACTCTCTTTCTCTCTACAGATGACCAGGTTTCGCGCAAAAGGAGGTGTCACCGATGACCCCACTGCTCACGCCCTCGCATGATCTGTCAGACCTCATCAACGGCCAGCCACACCCGGACCGTCTCTATCGACGGGTGCAAAGCCTGCCCAGGCGGACTCGGCAAGTCCTGCTCTACAGCCGTCTCGACGAACTCCCCTACCTCGCCATCGCCCAGCGCCTGCACACGACACTTGCCGACATCGAAGCCAGAATGCAGGACGCACTGCGTGCCTGCTGCAAACCAGCCCTGACAGGCCAGAGCATGGCCATTCACTGGTACGTCAAGCTGCAGAGCCCATTGACCACCGCCAGCGAGCGCATCGACTTCCGCCGCTGGCTGGACAGCGACGGCGCACATCTGGCCGCCTTTCATGCCACCGAGCTGCACTGGCGCCAACTGCTCGCCCCAGCGACGCTGCTGGGCCACGACCGCTGGCATCACAAGGCACGCCAGGGGCTGGGGTTGCGGGGCTGGATGACAGCTGGCCTGGCCATGGCGCTGGCCATGGAGCTCATCAGCCAGAGCCTCTGAGCCTACTGGAACAGACCAAGCTGGCCGCCGATCAGCGTATTGAAATCGTCGTTGACGAACGGCAGGATCGCATCGGCAACAGGCTGCAGCTGTCGGCTCAGGTAATGGTCGTAGTCGATGGCTGAATGTCGCGCTTCCAGAGGCTCGGGCCCCGCCACCGTCATCACATAGCTGATCCAGCCGCCGCGCTGATATTGCAGGGGCCGCCCCGTAGAGCGGTTGTGTTCATCGGCGATACGCGCGGCTCGAACGTGAGGCGGCACGTTACGCTGATAGTCGCGCAAGGGTCTGCGCAGTCGCTTGCGGTAGACCAGCAAGTCGTCCAGCTCACCCGCCAGGGTTCGTTTCACGTAATCGCGGACATACGCCTGATAGCCTTGATACTGGAAGATTCTCGAGTAAAGCGCCTTCTGGAACTCACGGGCCAGCGGCGACCAGTCGGTGCGTACGCTTTCCAGCCCCTTGTAGACCATCTCGTCCTGACCGTCGGAGCGCCTGACCAATCCCGCGTAGCGCTTCTTGCTGCCCTCTTCCGCGCCACGAATGGTCGGCATCAGGAAACGCCGGAAATGGGTCTCGAACTGCAGTTCCAAAGCGCTGCTGAGTCCATGTTCACGCTGAAGATGCTGACCCCACCAAAGGTTGACCTCGGCCACCAGTTCCTTGCCGACGCGGCTGGCCTCGGCTTCGTCGTGGGCGCTGTTGAGCCAGACGAACGTCGAGTCGGTGTCGCCGTAGATCACCTGGTAACCGCGCGCCTCGATGAGCTCGCGGGTACGGCGCATGATCTCGTGGCCGCGCAGGGTGATCGACGATGCCAGGCGTGTGTCGAAAAAGCGACAGCCACTGGACCCCAGCACGCCGTAGAACGCGTTCATGATGATCTTCAGCGCCTGCGACAACGGCGCGTTGCCCTGCGCCTTGGCCGTCTCGCGGCCATCCCAGACGCTGGCGACGATGGCCGGCAGGCAATGCCGGGTACGTGAAAAGCGCGCGCCGCGAAAACCTTCGACCGAGTGTTGATCGTCGGGGTTGGCCAGACCCTCCGCCAGACCTACCGGGTCGATAAGGAACGTGCGGATGATCGACGGATACAGGCTCTTGTAGTCCAGCACCAGCACCGACTCGTACAGGCCGGGTCGCGATTCCATGACGAAGCCGCCTGGGCTGGCCTCGGGCGGGCGTTGGCCGGTATTGGGCGCCACGAACCCCTGACGATGCATCGCCGGCAGATACAGATGAGTGAAGGCCGCAATCGAGCCACCGCTGCGGTCCGCCGGCAGGCCTGTGACGCTGGCGCGTTCGAGCAGGAAGGTGAGCAGTTGGGTCTTGGCGAAGATCCGCGTGACCAGGACGCAATCCTTGATGTTGTAGCGCGCCAGGGCCGGTTTGTCCTCGGCGAACATGCGGTTGATTTCGTCCATGCGCTGGTACGGCGTGGATATGTCCTTGCCCTCGCCCAGCAGCGTCCGCGACACGTTTTCGAGACTGAAGGAGGGAAAGCTCCAGGTCGCGGAACGAAGCGCCTCGACTCCGTCGATGATCAGCCGACCTGGCGCGCCGGCGAAATAGTGATCGTTGCCACTGCCGTGTTCGCGCCAGGTCATCTCTGCGCCCCCGCGGCCCAACAGCAAGGGCACGTTGAGGCGCCTGGCGTGTTCGTGCAGGACGCGCAGGTCGAACTGAACGACGTTCCAGCCGATGATTACGTCCGGGTCGTGTTCGGCGAACCAGGCATTGAGGCTTTGCAGCAGTTCCACCCGGCTTTGCCGGTAATGCAGGGCAAAATCCAGGGTGCGCGCATCGCCATTGGGCGGCCCGAGCATGAACACGTCACGTTGGCCGCAGCCCTCGATGCCGATGCAGTACAGCTCGCCCTGGGCGGTGGTTTCTATGTCCAGCGACGCCAGCCGTAGCTGTGGACGGTAGGCCGACGCCGGCTTGAGCCTGGCCTCATGGTATTGGCCGTCGGCTTGCAGTTGACCATCGAAGACCACGGCCGCCGTGATGAAGCGCTCCATCAGGTAGCGCTCCGGTGGACGAATGTCGGCCTCGTAGACCGTTATGCCGGCTTGCCTGAGCAGTGTTTCCAGCCGTTGCAACTGGCCGTAATGCCGGCAATACAGGCCTGACACGGGCTGCTGGTCGAAATCGCGCAGCGTCAGCGGCTTGAGCTGTATGCCGGCCTCGTCCTCGAGCAGACGCCGGGCCTGTTCCTGCTGCCCCGTGGGCAGGAAGGCGACCGAGGGCTGGGGCGGCAGGCGTACCAGCCGCGGCCCGGCATCGGTCGCCAGCCATAGCTCGACCTCAGTGCCTTCGGCGGTGTCGCGCCAATGTCGGGTCAGGATGAAACCCTGTTGTGGGGTCACGGCGGCGGGCCTTTGACGAAGAAAGTAGGGGCGGCGACTGCAGGCCGAGCT
This sequence comes from Pseudomonas sp. CFBP 8770, assembly GCF_014841705.1. NCBI lineage: Bacteria > Pseudomonadati > Pseudomonadota > Gammaproteobacteria > Pseudomonadales > Pseudomonadaceae > Pseudomonas > Pseudomonas sp. CFBP 8770. Next base: position 127,308 of record NZ_JACYUL010000005.1, on the reverse strand, counting down.
CATATGAGGCAACATCATAAACTGTACATCCATACACATAAAGCTTGCCTGTCTTGACACGTCTGGCATGCTACGGCTCTGCACAGCTTCTTCATCAGGGTACCTATGCGGCTGTTTCTCTGCGAAAAACCTTCCCAGGCAAAAGACATCGCCAAGGTGCTGGGCGCCACGCGCCGCGGCGATGGCTGCTGGATCGGCAATGCCGTCACGGTGACCTGGTGCATCGGGCACCTGCTGGAAACCGCGCCGCCCGATGCCTACGACGCGCGCTACAAGCGCTGGGTGCTGGCGGATCTGCCGATCATCCCGCAGCAATGGAAAATGCAGGTGAAACGCAAGACGGCCAGCCAGTTCAAGGCGGTCAAGCGCTTGTTGGGTGAAGCCCAGGCACTGGTGATCGCAACGGACGCCGACCGCGAAGGTGAAATGATCGCCCGCGAGCTCGTCGATCACTGTCGCTACCGTGGTCCGGTGCAGCGCCTGTGGCTGTCGGCGCTGGACGACGCCTCGATTCGCAAGGCCCTGGCGGCTCTCAAGCCGGGCGCCGAGACATTCTCCCTTTATCACAGCGCCCTGGGACGTTCGCGTGCCGACTGGTTGATCGGCATGAACATGAGCCGTCTGTTCACCCTGCTCGGGCGTCAGGCCGGTTACCAGGGCGTGTTGCCCGTGGGGCGAGTTCAAACCCCGACCCTGCGGCTGGTGGTGGACCGTGACCGAAGCATCGCCGATTTCGTCCCTGCCGCCTATTGGGCCATCGATGTGCAACTGCTCGGCGAACAAACCGAGTTCTCGGCGCAGTGGATACCGCCAGCGGACAGCTGTGACGACCAAGGGCGCTGCCTCAACCAGGCGCTGGCGCAGCAGGCTGCTGCAGCGATCAGCCAGGCAGCCCAAGCAACGCTGAGCAAACTGCGTACCGAGCGCGTGAGGGAAGCCGCTCCCCTGCCCTTCGACCTGGGCACCCTGCAGGAGGTCTGCTCGAAGAAGCTCGGGCTGGGGGCGCAGGAAACCCTGGACGTGGCGCAGTCGCTGTATGAAACCCACAAGGTCATCACCTATCCACGCAGCGACTGCGGCTACCTGCCGGTCAGCCAGCACGGTGATGCCGGGGCGATCATTGCAGCCCTGGGCCGCGCCGACCCAGGGCTGGCAGCGTTGCTTCCCCACCTCGATGCGCAGCGGCGCTCACGCGCATGGAACGACGCCAAGGTCGGCGCCCACCACGGCATCATTCCCACCACCGTCGCCGCTACGTCCGACAAACTGCAGGGCAAGTACCGCGCGGTGTATACCCTGATCCGCGCCCGCTACCTGGCGCAGTTTCTGCCCAACCACGAATACGACCGCACCCAGGCCGACTTCGACTGCAGCGGCCGGGCGTTGCGCGCGGTCGGCAAGCAGGTGGTCGAACCCGGGTGGAAACGCGCCATACCGCAGGCGCTCGGCGCTACCAAGGGTCGCGAGGCGCCGGCTCCGCAGCCATTGCCGCGGCTGACCGAGGGCCAGACCTGTGTGGTACGCGATGTGAAGCTCAAGGACCTGTGGACCCAACCACCCAAGCCCTTCACGGAAGGTGATCTGATCAAGGCGATGAAAAACGTCGCCAAGCTGGTCGAAGATCCGCGCCTGAAGCAGAAACTCAAGGACACCACCGGGATCGGCACCGAGGCCACCCGTGCGGGCATCATCCAGGGCCTGCTGGACCGAGGCTACCTGACCAAACAGGGCAAGGCTCTGGCCGCAGCACCCGCCGCCTTCAGTTTGATCGACGCGGTACCTCGAGCCATCGCCGACCCAGGCACCACTGCCATCTGGGAGCAGGCGCTGGACATGGTGCAGAGCGGTGAGATGTCGCTGGAAACCTTCGTCGCCAAACAATCGGCGTGGATGAGCAAGTTGGTGGAGCGTTGCGCCGGGTTGCGCATGGTCATCAGCGGTCCTGCGCCCAAAGGCGCGACGCCGTGGAAAAACAAGCGCAAGCCTTCCAAAGCGGCCTGACCTGCAATCCGTCGCCTGAAGCCTGAAGGTGCACGGCTTGCTTTGTGAAACGGCGCAACTACCGGTACGCTGCGCCGATCATTTCCTGCCAGGCACTGCCCTTGATTGCGCTGCATGACATCGCTGCAACCAGCGACATCGACCCTTCCATCAGCTGTGACCGCTGCGCCGCCAAGTGCTGTCGTCTGGAAGTCATGCTGATCACCGACACCGGCGTACCGGAGCGTTTCATCGAGGTGGATGAATGGGGCTCGGAAACCATGTCGCGCCTGGACGACGGGTGGTGCGCCGCACTGGACCGACGCTCCATGAGCTGCAGTATCTACCTGAATCGCCCGTTGATCTGTCGCGAGTTCGACATGGGCGGGCCGGACTGCCAAGAAGAGCGGATGCGCCCGTAGGCAGCCCGATCACGAGTCAGATCACCTTGACCGCACGGCCGATGAACTGGATGGGGCCGGTTGGTCTGCCTGTCGTCGAGCCTGACTTGGGTTCCAGGGTCAATTCAAACAACTGGTTGTTCTCCAGCGGCGGAAGCTTGTCCAGGGCCACATGCACGCTCTGCCCCGGTTCCACCAGACCCAGCGAGACGGGGCCTTGCCAGCTGTCGGCCTTGGTCCAGAACTGCAGGGCGCGGTCGGCCGGCACCGGCGCATCGTTCAATGGAATCAGCTGGACTTCCCTCGAGTCACTGGCCTGCACCACCCAACCCGGCGCCTTGTCCTGCGGCGCGATGAGCACGACGACATAGGCTGGACCCGACACTGGCGCGCGGACATTGAACAACAAGGCGCCCAGTACCAGCGTCGCCGCCAGCCCGGCGCCCGCCAACCCGCGCCAGACACCCAGGCGATTCCACCAAATCGGGATCGGCTGCGCGCCTGCGCCGTCGAGGCTGCGCTGGATCCGTGGCCACAGCGTCGCCGGCGTCTGCACAGGCGTGACGCGTTCAGCCAGTGGCAACAGGCGCGCTTCCCATGCATCGACGGCCGCGCGCAGTTCGAGGTCAGTGGGCAGTCGCCGTTCGACTTCTCCCCGCCGCGCTGCATCGAGCGTTCCCAGCACGTACTCGCTGGCCAGTTCTTCAGTATTCATGGGTTCTACCGTCTCGCTTCGTTCGCTCATCCCATGCACTCACGCACTGATGCCAGGCTGCGCTTGATCCACGCCTTGACCGTGCCCAGCGGCGTCTCCAGCCGCTGGGCGATCTCGGCATGGGTATAACCATCCAGATAGGCGTGGTACAGGCACTGACGCCGCTGCGGCTCGAGCTGCTCCAGACACCCGTCAATCCGCGCACTGCCCAGTGCCGCATCGGCCGTCTCGTCGGTGAACAGCGACTGCAGATCGTCCTCGTTCAGCGCACGCAACCGGGCACTGCTGCGAATGTGGTTGAGCGCAAGATGCCGCGTGATGGTGAACATCCACCCACGTGCCGAACCGCGTTGCGCGTCGAAACTGGCGGCTTGCGTCCAGATCCGCAGGAACGCATCGTGGACTATGTCCTCGGCCAGCGCTCGATCGCCGACGATACGCAAGGCCACGGCCAACAGGCGCCCGCCTTCGCGCTGATACAAGCCGTGCAGTGCCTGGCGATCGCCACGGGCACAGTTCTGCAGGGCAACTTCGTAATCGAATGGATTTTCCGGCAAGGACAAGAAAGACCGCCATGGCAAGTGGAAGAATGAAGCTCGCTCGGCAGTGTAGACCAGACGCGCAGACTTGCCGTTCCGCGCGCCGCGTCTATACGACTTTTACTTGGCGGACCAGAAGATGTAGTCGGCCTGGTATTTGACGATTTCTTTCTGACCCTTCTGCGCAGCAGTGCAGGCGCTGGTGGGGGCTACGCCGCCCTTGAGCGCGGTGCGCTGGATGTAGGTCACGCCCTGCATGGCACCCTTGCCTTCGACCGGGTTGGCCTTGACCAACTGGTAAGGCAGATTGCCGTCACCGGCGGGTGCGACAGCGACCTGGGTGCCGGTTACCTTGGAGCCGTCAGCCGACTGCCAAGTGGCGGGCGGACCGAAATAAGTGCCTACTTGCTTGCCGGAACGATCATTGAGAACGGCCTTGGGGCCGACGAACGTCCACTCGGTCTGGCCGGCGGCATTGGCCTTGTCACGGCATTCATAAGTGATTTCGCCCATGCCGACGGTTTCCATCGCGACCTTGTTGCCTGCCGGAACCTGAACCGGAGCTGGCAGATCCATCTGCGCATGGGCAGTGGTGGCCAGTGCAAAGGTGGCGGCAAAGAGGACGTTGGTCAGGCAGAAACGGTGTGTGCTGTTCATCTCGTAAGCTCCATAAGAGTGATCGAACCGGCAGCGCCTTGTGTAGCTGCTGTAGGTACTACTCATCAGCCAGGCATTTGGATGCAGCAGTTAAAAAAGAATTTTCCTACGGCGCCCATTCACATGCAGCGCAACCCCTGCCGCTTATTCGGGTCCATGCTTAAGCCCGCAGCAATTTCCAGAGAGCCCTATGCCTTCCAACACCGCCACCAGCGACAGCTGGCCACAGCGTTTTCGCGACAAACCCTGGTTATGGACCCTCACCGGCCTGCTTCTGGCCGTCAGTGCGGTGGTCATGGTATGGAGCATCGTCAATGCCCTGCTGCACGCCGACCGTCAACATGCCTGGTACGCACTGCTGGGCGGTACCGGTGGCTTTGCAGCAACGGCCCTGGGCGCATTGATCGCCCTGGCACTGAGGGAAATATCCTCCAAGGTACAGGACGTGATGCTTGGCTTCGCCGGCGGCATGATGCTGGCGGCCAGTACCTTCTCGCTGTTGCTGCCAGGCCTGGCAGCCGCCAATACCCACACAGACAGCCCCGCCGTCGCCGCCTTGGTGGTGATCCTCGGCCTGGGGCTTGGCGTGGGCTTGATGCTGGCCCTGGACAAGGTCATTCCCCACGAGCATGAAAACGCGGGCAGACACGGCCCGAACTCCGAACGAATTCACCGGGTGTGGCTGTTCGTTCTGGCCATTACCTTGCACAACCTGCCTGAAGGCATGGCCATCGGCGTGAGCCTGTCCGACGGCAACCTTGCGGTCGGCATCCCGCTGACCAGCGCAATCCTGTTGCAGGACATTCCCGAAGGTCTGGCCGTGGCCATGTCGCTGCGGGCGACGGGGCTGAGCGCGGGCAAGGCTGCCTTGGTGGCGATGGGTTCAGGTCTGATGGAGCCGCTGGGCGCGATGGTGGGCCTTGGGCTGTCGAGCGGTTTCGCGCTGTCCTACCCGATCAGCATGGGACTGGCTGCAGGCGCCATGATTTTCGTGGTGTCTCACGAAGTGATTCCGGAGACCCACCGCAATGGTCACCAGACCCCGGCAACGCTGGGCCTGATGCTGGGGTTCGCGGTCATGATGTTCATGGACACCGCCTTAGGTTGACGACTGACTGCCTTGGACCAGCCTTTGCGCGATCTGGGGCAGGACCTGCTCGCACGGCTGCGTGACCTTGATGCTGAGCAGTCCATCGGCGCGGGTGCGGCCCATGTTGATCGCCAGGAGGCGTTTGCCCTGGCGAGACATCTCCTGACACAGGCGAAAGCTCGAGTAGGCCATCAGTGATGAGCCGACGATCAGCATGCCTGGCGCTGCCTCTACCGCCTTCCAGGCCGCCTGGGCATGCTCCGGTTCGACGCCTCCGCCAAAGAACACGACATCGGGCTTGAGCAGGTCGCTGCCGCAGCAAGGACAATGGGGCATGCGGAAGGCTTCCAGAAAGCGTGCTGCCAATTGCGCGTCGCCGTCAGGCGCAAGTACCGCATGCACGTCCTGCAGGTAGGGGTTCTGTTCTTCGAGCAGCGACTGCACATCATCGCGCCGCAGTCGCATGCCACAGTCCAGACAGACCACCCGATGCAGGTTGCCATGCAGTTCGACCACGTTGCGGCTGCCCGCTGCGTCGTGCAGCCCATCGACGTTCTGGGTGATCACGCCGCTGATCAGGCCTTGTGCCTGCAATGCGGCCAGCGCCTGGTGAGCAGGGTTTGGCGTGGCCTGGTGCACACCCCGCCAGCCCACCATAGCGCGCGCCCAGTACCGCTTGCGCGTAGCGGCGCTGGCGATGAAGTCCTGATGCATGATGGGTGCGCTGCCACGCCGGACCCCGTCGGTATCGCGATAATCGGGAATGCCGGACGCGGTGCTGATGCCTGCCCCGGTCAGTACCAGATAAGGCGCCTGCACCATCTGCTGGTAGAGGGCATCGGCGAGTTCGACCATGGCTGCAAGTACCTCGGGTTGGCGTCATCTCAGGGTTCGATGTCTGCATGCAGACGGCCACGCGGCCATGCAAAAGCGAAGGTTCAGGGTTGCGGGGCAGTGGCCTGGTCCATCAGCTCGTCGACTGCCTTGGCACACTGGACGCGATAGTCGGCAGGCAGCAGGCAAAGCTGCGGGCTGCCCAGCAGCCTGAGCTTCGCCGCTTCGGCAACCGCGCGCATGTCGACCCCACGCACCGAAAATTCCTCTAGCAACGCCTGGATAGCATGCAGACGCTGATCCGGGCTGGACGTTGAAATCGACATGGTTCTTTCCACCATAAAGTGCCCCAATGAAATGCCCTGCTCCAAGACCGCTTCCAGGTGCCTCCCCAACCGGATAGGCACCCGACCCGCTCAGCGTGCAGAGGTCGTCGCACGCATTGGTACGACATTGGGAGCAACGCCAGGGCCATCTGCGCTGTCCTGATGCCACTGCGCACCGCCGCGCGCGTGCGCCTGCCACGACTTGAAAACAGCCTGCTGTTGCTTCAGAGCGGCTTCCCATTGTTCAGTGCCGATCTGCTGCCGTGCGACCAGTGCCATGAGCCCGGCATTGCAGGCATCCAGCTCCAGCAGCAGGGCATGAGTCTGATAACGGTATTCGTACATTCCATCCATGTGCAGCGTCCTTGTTCGGTCCGTTCCAATGACAATGACTGCCGGCTTCGCCGAAATACTTAGCCGTGGCGATGGACGGTCGCCCGAGCACGGACTGTCTGGCGTTGGCAATCACGCGCCGGGCCCTGCAATCGCTTAGAATGCTCGACCTGCACTACCCGTCGATTCCGGAGCCTTACATGACCGCAGCCCCCACCACTACGCTTTGCATCTACCACGGAAACTGTGCCGACGGCTTCGGCGCAGCCTGGGTAGTGCGCAAGGCACTTGGGCCTGACGTCGAATTTCATGCCGCCGGACACGGTCAGCCGCCACCCGATGTCACCGGCAGGCGTGTGCTCATCGTCGACTTTGCCTACGACTACGAAACACTCATGGCGATGGCGGCTCAAGCTGTTTCGATCCTCGTGCTCGATCACCACAAGACTGCCCAGGCCGACCTGCTCAAAGTACCGCCGGCTCCAGCCTTCGGCGAACATGCAGAAGGTGGCAATGTGCATGCGCTTTTCGACATGAGTCGCTCGGGCGCAGGCCTGGCCTGGGACTACTTCTTCGCCGGCCAGCCGCGCCCTGCCCTGATCGATCACATCGAGGACCGCGACCTGTGGCGGTTCAACCTGCCGGGTACGCGCGAAGTGCTGTCCAATCTGTTCAGTTATCCGCAGGACTTTGTAGTGTGGGATGCGCTGCTGGCTGCGCCCGTGGAGACGCTGCTGGCGGACGGCATTGCGATCGAGCGGCAGCGGCAGAAGACCGTGGCCGATCTACTGCGCGCCACCGCGCGTCGAATGTCGATCGGCGGCCACGACGTGCCAGTGGCCAACATACCCTCACTGTTTGCCAGCGATGCCGGCAACATCATGACCCAGGGCGAGCCGTTTGCCGCCTGCTACTCGGACGGCCCCAAAGGTCGCTCGTTTTCGCTGCGCAGCACCGATGAAGGCATGGATGTCTCGGAAGTTGCCAAACAGTTCGGCGGTGGCGGTCATCGCAATGCGTCGGGCTTCCGCGTACCGTACGGCCACGAATTGACGCGCTAGGCGCAGGTGGAATGACCACCGACAACCCCTATTTTGCTGGAGAGCGTCACATGCCGCAGGAACGACTGGATCTACTGAAACTGCCCAAAGACGTCCGGGGCTCGGTCAATGGCCTGGTCCGCGCGTTGAATGCCGCCAGCACCAAGGCGGATGTGGAGCGCGAGGGCGCGCTCGAGATTGCCTTGATCCTGGGACTCGAACAGTCGCGCAAACTCAAGCCGGCCGATATCGAAGCGCTTTACATGATTTTCGATGACGCCAAGGAGGCACGACTGCAAGCGTTGCAGAATTGAGCCTTCAGGTGGCCCTTCAAGCCGCAGCGCTGCCTTCGAAAGGGGCCTGACGCAGGCAGTTGCGCCCGGCGTTCTTGGCGGCATACAGGGCCTTGTCGGCAGCCCCTATCAGGTTGTGCGCCGAGACATAGGGCGCGATGCCCATCGCTATGCCCACGCTGATGGTTACCCGCGCTCCAGCACCCAGGGCCGGATGGGCAAGCCCCAGGTCCGCCACCGCCGTGCACAGGTCCTGCCCCAACTGCCTGGCCTGCTGGCTGTCGGCCCCCACCAGCAGCACCAGCATCTCCTCGCCACCGAAACGGAACGACATGGCGTTGGACTGCCTGGACAACTCCTTGATGGTTGCACTGACCTGCTTGAGACAGCTGTCCCCCTGCAGGTGGCCATAGCTGTCGTTGTAGAGCTTGAAGTGATCGATATCGATGAGGATTGCCGTCACACAGGTCGCTTCGGTAACCGCTGCCTGCCACAGTTGGGCAGTTACATCACCCTGATGCCGCCGGTTGAACAGTTGAGTCAGTGGGTCGGTGCGAGCCATCTCGGTGAGCTGCACTTCCAGCAGGCGCCCGCGCAAGGCGAATAGATAGCTGAGTCGGCTCGCACGCTCGAGGAAATACGAAGCCATCAGCAACAGTACCACCGTGGAGCCGTACAAGAAGGCATTGGCGCGCCACGTCACCGGGTCCATGAATCCCGCGATGTGAGTGGTCAGCAACTGGATGCCGAGCATGCTGGCCATGGCAGCGACCGCGAAGCGAAACGGTAACTGTTGAATCATCGTGCAATACACCATCAGCAGCAGCATGCCTAACTGATAGTGCAGGCGATAGGGACTGTCGCTGTAGATCATCACCACCAGCGGCATCAGCGAGGATAATACCGTGGCCAGCGCCGAGACCGTCTCCAGCGCTCGACGCGAGGTCAGGCGCTGGGCCAACAGCAGGATTGCAACGATCATGGGAGTGATCAGCAGCAGGCGCCCTACAGCGACATAGGCGAACACATCTTCGAGGGCCAGCCAGTCGCTAATCAGGAACAGGTTGTAGATGACTGCCCCGCAGATGCCTGTGGACGTCAGGAACTGCAACCGCTGACGTTGGGTATCGGCCTCGTAGCGACGCTCCAGTTCACGGTCGAACGTCAGACCACCCACGCCACTTGCGATGGCCTGCTCAACCAATGCCATGGTGTGCGGTTCGGGGGAATGAGCCGGTTGAGCTTGAACGGCTTGCATGAGGCACCGGAAAATATGATTCAGAATTTTACTAGACTGCCCAATGATATCTTAGTGCCATTATTGTGGGGCAATAGTTTGGCGCCAATGGAATGAACGGTCGTCATGACGTATCAGCGGTATCGGCTGGACAGTCTTTCTCCCCTGCACCGCCCGCTGCTCTGGCCAGGAAACGACTTTGCCGGATGAGGGAATCAAAACCGATGATTCAAATAGCAGGTTTCCAACCGTCGGCCATCAGATGATAATGCGAGCCTTTATCATCTGATGATCCACGGGATCCTGCATGCACCTTTCGGACACCGGCCCAGGCTTGGAACGACTCTATCAGGATCACCATTCCTGGCTCCGAGCGTGGTTGTATGGCCGATTGCGCAACACCGCCGATGCCGCCGATCTGGCGCAGGACACCTTCGTGCGCCTGCTGCAGCGCCGCACCCTGCAAACCATGGAGCAGCCGCGTGCCTATCTCCGAACCGTGGCACGTGGTCTGGTCATCGACCTGTGGCGGCGTCGGGATATTGAAAGAGCCTGGCTGGAGACGGTAGCGGAACTGCCTTGCGAACAGGCGCCCTCGCCTGAAACGGGACTTCTGGTGATCGAGGCGCTGGTGGCCATCGACTGCCTCCTGGACAACCTGCGCCCCATCGTGCGTCGTGCTTTCCTGCTTGCGCAGCTCGAGGGCTTGAAGTGTCCCGCCATTGCCCGAGAGCTTGGGGTGTCCGTGCCAAGCGTGGAGCGTTACATCGCCCAGGCGCTGCGGGCTTGCTACACCGCGAACTTCGCGCAGGAAACACGGTGAGCACGCCATGCAGCCTGGTGTCGCCGCAGATACTCGACGCGGCCATCGACTGGTCGCTCAAGATCAGCTTCAACACAGCCGACGCAGCAACCCACGACGCCTTCCAGCGCTGGCTGGCGGCCGACGCCCGGCATGCCCTGGCCTGGCAACGGCTGCAGGGTCTCAACCAGCCCTTCGCGCGGCTGCCCGCCAGTACCGCCATGAGCGCCCTGAACCGACTACCCACCGAACGCCTGCAGCGACGTCAATTGCTCAAGCTGCTCGTGCTGGGTTCATGTACCGCCGCGATTGGCTGCGGCACCCAACGATACGCGCCGTGGCAACGCCTGCTCGCCAACTACAGCACCCACACGGGGGAATACCGCCGCTGGACACTCCCCAGTGGCACCCTGCTCGAACTCAACACCGACAGCGCGGTGAAAACCGACGTCGAAGGCGCGCAACGCTTCACGCTGTTGCGCGGCGAGATCAGTGCGACAACAGGGGGCAGCGGCACGCCCCTGCAGTTGACCACGCCGCACTGCCGGGTAAATGCGCTTCATGCACGCTTCGAGGCCAGGCTGTTCGGCGACCACACGTGCCTGACAGTCGCCGAGGGCACCGTCAGCCTGGAGGCGAGTGCCGGGCACGCAGCGCTCGAGATGCTCGCAGGCGAGCAGTGGCTGGTCAGCCAGTCAGCGGCGCGGCGCACACCCGGGCCTGATAGCGACCACGGTGCCTGGCGCGACGGTATGCTGATCGTTCGCAACCTGCCATTGGCACGGGTGCTCGGCGAACTGTCGCGCTACCGGGTCGGTTACCTGAACTGGGAGCAACGCGTTGCCGCGCTGCCTGTCAGCGGTAACTTCAGTACCTTACACGCCGATCAGTCGGTGGCGCTGATTGCCCGTGCGCATGGTCTGCACGTGCGAAAGATCACCCGCTATTGGTCCCACGTCGGCAAGGCAGCGTGAAACAACGTGGCGCCGTGATGGGATTTCGAATCTGGGACGGCATAGCTCATTGAATGCCTCACTCAATCCGTTCGAGATCCTCAAAGTGACCCAGCGCCTCCCGTCTCGCCTCCGCCCTCGCCTGTTAGGTCGAACCGTCTTCCCTGCCGTGCTCTGCTGGAGCCTTGCCGGTATCGCCGCATCTGCGGTGCAGGCAGCCGACCTGCAGCAGATCGATATCCAGCCAGGCAGCCTGGACAGCGCCCTGACCGAACTCAGCCGCAGCACCGGTGTGACCATCGTGTTCGATCCGCAACTTCTGGACAGCAAGCGCAGCGCTGGCCTGCACGGCCGATTCAGTACTGACCAAGCCCTCGAGGAGCTTCTGGGTGCCAGCGGGATCGGCGCCGTCAGACAGGGCGATGGTTTCGTCCTGATTGCCCTGACGACCGCCGGTGTCGGGCTCGACCTGGCGCCCACCCAGATCACCGGCAACCAGCTGGGCAATATCACCGAAGGCACCGGCTCCTACACCCCCGGCCTGATCGCCACGGCCACGCGGCTGGTACTCAGCCCCAGGCAGACACCGCAATCGGTCACCGTCGTCACCCGCCAGCACATGGATGACTTCGCGCTGGACAATGTCGACGACGTGATGCGGCACACCCCAGGCATTACCGTCTCGGCCTATGACAGCGATCGCTCCAACTACTACGCCCGCGGTTTCTCGATCAACAACTTTCAGTACGATGGCATTCCATCTGCGGTGCGCAATGTCGGCTATTCGGCCGGCAACTCGCTCAGCGACATGGCGGTCTACGACCGCATCGAAGTGCTCAAGGGGTCGCCCGGCCTGCTGGTCGGTGCAGGCTCGCTGGGTGCCACGATCAACCTGATCCGCAAGAAGCCCACCACCGATTTCCAGGGGCATCTGAGCCTGGGCGCGGGCTCATGGGACAACTACCGCAGCGAAGTCGACGTCAGCGGATCGCTGACGCCGACCGGCAACGTACGCGGGCGTGCCGTGGCGGCCTATCAAGACAAGAATTCCTTCATGGACCGCTACAGCAGCCAGGCCGAGGTGTACTACGGCATTCTCGAGTTCGACCTTTCCCCGGATACCTTGCTGACCGTGGGCGGCGACTACCAGGACAACGATCCGCGCGGCTCGACCTGGTCTGGCAGCTTCCCTTTGCTCAACGCCGCTGGCGAGCGCAACGACGTCAAGCGCTCCTTCAGCAATGCCGCCGACTGGAGCAGCTGGAAACAATACACGCGCACGGTATTCGCGATGCTGGAGCACCAGTTCGGCGATGGTTGGGTAACCAAGTTGCAACTGGACCACAAGATCAACGGCTATGACGCACAACTGGGCTCGATCCAGGGCGATACCCCAGCCGCCGACGGCACGGCTCGGCTCAATGGCCAGCGCTACCGTGGCGAAACCAGCAGCGATTCAGCCGATGCCTATGTCAGCGGTCCCTTCCAGCTCCTGGGCCGCGAACACGAGGTGGTACTCGGCGGTTCGATCAGCAAGGCGCATTGGGATGGCAAGGGCTTCTGGGACGTGACCTATCCCAACGGCAACCAGCTCGACTTTTTCAACTGGCACGGCAACGTCGACAAACCGGCCTGGGGTACCGCGCAGCAGATCAGCGACGATGTCGTTCGGCAGACCGGCGTCTACCTGACCACGCGCTTGAACGCGACCGACGATCTGCATTTCATTCTCGGCGGGCGCCTGGTCAACTACACCGTGACAGGCAATACCGACACCTATCGCGAAAGCGGCCGACTGATCCCTTATGCAGGGGTGGTCTACGACCTGGACGAACAGTTGTCGGTGTATGCCAGCTACACCGACATCTTCATGGCGCAGGATTCCTACAACCTGGATCGAAACCGCAAGTTGCTCGAGCCCGACGAAGGCGAGAACTACGAAGTAGGGATCAAGGGCGAATTTTTCGAAGGCCGGCTGAACGCCAGCCTGGCCTACTTTCAAGTCAAGGAAAGCAATCGGTCAGTGCCCGATGACGACTACAACAACCTTACGCCCACGCCTTCCAACTACGCGTTCAAGGGTACCGATGCGCAAACCAAGGGCTTTGAACTCGAAGTCTCCGGCCAACTTGCGCAAGGCTGGCAAATGCAGGCCGGCTTTACCCACAAAGTGGTACGCGACGACAGCGGCGTGAAAATCTCGACGTTCGAGCCGGAAAACCAGTTCACCTTGTTCACTACCTACAACCTGCCCGGTGCGCTCGACCAGTGGACAGTAGGCGGCGGTGGACGCTGGCAGAGCAAGGCGTGGCAGGAGATCTGGAATTCGCCACGCAATACCTACGAGACATTTGCCCAGAAGCAATACTGGGTGGTGGACCTCATGACCAAGTATCAGATCACCCCGGCGTTATCGACCACGGTCAATCTCAACAACCTGTTCGACAAGTACTACTACACCAACATCGGCTTCTATAACTCGGCCGTCTATGGCGAGCCCCGGAATGTGATGATCACCACCCGATGGGATTTCTGACAAGTGCCTGCGCCGTTTTGAATGCGCGGGTTGTTCGATGAACTGTTGGCAGCCTGCCTTCGGGCGTTCGAGCGAAGTCTCTGCTCGCGCCGAAGCAGGCCGCCGCCGCTCAGGTAGCTCGACGCCTGCGCAGGGCACCTGTGATCAGCAAGACCATGCCGGGCACAAACAGCCCGATTGCTGTCCATCCGAACGCTTCCTGACCCGATGCGCCAAGCGCGGCAAAGAGGCAGCCCACTGCAATAAATGGGGCAGCGGTGATGTAGAAAGGCTTTTCGGCATTCTTGCCCATAACGGATCCTCCTGATTTCTTTCCATTGAAGCACATAGCTTTGCCAGCTTGAAGCGAGGGCGCATCCTGCGCGCCGCAACGCGTCACACTGCGCTGAGCGCGCCCACGCTCAGAAGCCCGATGACGCCCAGGCCAAGTGCGATGCGGTAGTACACAAATGGCATGTAGCTCTTGGTCGAAACCAATTTCAGGAAGACCACGATCACCCCGTAGCCGACGACAAACGCAATGATCGTAGCCAGCAATGTTGGGCCGCCGGAAAAAGTGCTGGATTCACCCCAGCTGCGGTACAACTGGTAGAAGCCCGAAGCAATCACCGCCGGCACTGCCAGCAGGAATGAATAACGCGCTGCAGCCTCACGCGTGTAGCCCATGATCAGCCCGGCGGTGATGGTGCCGCCTGAGCGTGATACGCCCGGAATCAGGGCCAGCGCCTGGGCAAAGCCGAAAACCAGGCCATGGGTCCAGGTCAGTTGATCGAGTTTGCGCTCCTTGCGTCCCATCTTGTCCGCTGCGGCCAAGATCAGCGCGAACACGATGAGCATGGTTGCCGTCAGGTAAAGATTGCGCAGGCTTCCCTCGATGTAGTCCTTGAACAGCAGCCCAAGGATCGAGATAGGCAAGGTGCCGATGATGATCAGCCAGCCCATTCTGGCGTCCGGATGGCTGCGGTAAGAGGCGTCGCCAAGCGACTTGATCCAAGCCATGGCAATGCGCAGGATGTCCTTTCGAAAGTACAGCAGCACTGCAGCCTCGGTACCCAGTTGAGTGATAGCGGTGAATGCAGCGCCTGGGTCACCGCCAGAGGGTAACAATGGTCCGATAATGCGCAGGTGCGCGCTGGAGGATACCGGCAAGAATTCGGTCAGTCCCTGGACCAGCCCCAGAATGATGGCTTCCAGCCAAATACCTAATTCACTCATGCCTCAGCAGCTCCCAATTTGTTTCATCAGTTGGTCTGCCGCACATGGCAACACACAGGATAGATTGGCAGTAACTGACCTCTGAATCGGATAAAGATTCTCGAGTGCCAGCAATGATTTGAATTCGATGCTTGAGGCCAAGCCTCTGCGGCGCGAAATCGCCAAGAACATCTACCGACGAGTCAACGCAATCGCGAAGCTGTCGAAGAATAGTTTTTGAACACATCCCCAGAAGTTCTGGAACACATGCCTTTTCGACCGCACAAAGAAAAACCCCGCAGACGTTAATCTGCGGGGTTCTCGATGATGGAGGCCGAGGTCGGAATCGAACCGGCGTAGGCGGATTTGCAATCCGCAGCATAACCACTTTGCTACTCGGCCCCAAACGTGAAGCAAGAAACTGCTGCACGCAAACAAACTGGAGCGGGAAACGAGACTCGAACTCGCGACCCCGACCTTGGCAAGGTCGTGCTCTACCAACTGAGCTATTCCCGCATCGTGTTGACGGGCGCCATTCTATCTAATCGGCGACACCCGTCAAGCCCTTGATTCAAAAATAGTTTTATTTCTTCTCGGCTGTGATGCGCAAGTGCGGCCAGGCGGCGCGCAGGTATTGCAGCATGGACCACAAGGTCAGTGCGGCGGCGACGAGCAAAAGGGCGTAGCCCACGATGACCCAGAAGGTGGCGGCCTTGGGATTGGCCAGCAGGATGACCAGAGCCAGCATCTGCGCGGCGGTTTTCCATTTGCCCATGTTGGACACTGCGACCTGGGCGCGTGCGCCGATCTCGGCCATCCACTCGCGCAGCGCCGAGACGACGATTTCGCGACCGATGATGATCGCTGCAGGCAGGGTCAGCCAGAAGTTGGCATGTTCCTGCACCAGCAGCACCAGGGCCACCGCCACCATGAGTTTGTCGGCCACCGGATCGAGGAACGCACCGAATGGCGTGCTCTGCTCCCAACGGCGGGCCAGATAGCCGTCCAGCCAATCGGTTGCCGCCGCTATCGCGAACACGGTGCTGGCTGCCATATAGCTCCAATGGTAGGGCAGATAGAACAGCAATATGAAGAACGGTATCAGCAGGACGCGCAGTACGGTAAGCAAGTTAGGGATATTCATCGGCACAACTGGCTGCAAGGTGAGATGGCATTCTACTCGCTGTGCAGGTTTGCATAAATCGACTCTGCCAGCTTTTTACTGATTCCCGGTGCCTTGGCGATTTCCTCGACGCTGGCGCGGGCGATTTCCTGTAGCCCGCCGAAATGCTTGAGCAACTCGCGGCGACGCTTGGGGCCCACGCCTGCAACCCCTTCCAGGGTCGAGGTGCGACGTGTCTTGCCGCGCCGCGCGCGGTGACCGGTGATCGCAAAACGGTGGGCTTCGTCACGAATCTGCTGGATCAGGTGCAGCGCCGGCGAGTCGCCCTTGAGGGTGAATTCATGGGCGACGTCGTTCAGGTACAGCGTTTCGAAGCCGGCCTTGCGGGTCGTGCCCTTGGCCACGCCGAGCAGGATGAGGTCGGGGATGGCCAGTTCGTTCAGCACTTCCCGGGCCATGTTCAACTGGCCCTTGCCGCCGTCCACCAGCAGCACGTCGGGCAGCTTGCCCTCGCCTGCCTTGATCTTGCTGAAGCGGCGCATCAGCGCCTGGTGCATGGCCGCATAGTCATCGCCTGCGGTGACGCCCTCGATGTTGTAGCGGCGGTAGTCCGACTTGATCGGCCCTTCGGGGCCGAACACCACGCACGACGCCACGGTGGCTTCGCCGCTGGAGTGACTGATGTCGTAGCATTCCAGCCGCTGCGGTGGCTCGTCCAGGTTCAGCACCTCGGCCAGCGCATCGAACCGCGCGGCTACGTGCTGGCGATTGGCGAGCCGTGCGCCCAGCGCCTGCTCGGCGTTGGTCACGGCCAGCTGCTGCCAGCGTGCGCGGGTGCCGCGCACGCGATGGCTCAGGCTCAGTTCACGACCACGCAAAGTATCGAGGGCATCGAGCAACGCTTCGTGGTCTTCGGGAATCACATTGACGATCAACTCGCTCGGCAGGTCGCGCTCGGAGCTGCCCAGGTAGTATTGCGAGAGAAACGCCGACATGACTTCGGCGACTTCTTCTTCGATACCCACCTGCGGAAAGAAATTCTTGCTGCCCAGCACCCTGCCGGCGCGCACGGTGATCAGGTGTACACAGGCGCCGCCCGGGTTGACGAAGGCAGCGATGACGTCGACGTCGCCGCTGCCGCCCTCCATGCTTTGCTGGTCCTGCACGCGTCGCAGCAGACCGATCTGGTCGCGCAACTGCGCTGCCTCTTCGAACTGCAGGTCCATCGCCGCTTTCTCCATGCTGGCGGAAAGCTCGTTGGTCAACTGGTTGCTGCGCCCTTCCAGGAACATCACCGAATGGCGAACGTCTTCGGCATACTCAGGCGCCTCCACAAGCCTTACGCACGGCGCCTTGCAGCGCTTGATCTGGTGTTGCAGGCATGGACGCGTGCGGTTTCTGAAGTAGCTGTCCTCGCACTGGCGAACGAAGAAGGTCTTCTGCAACAGGCTCAGGCTCTCGCGAATGGCTCCTGCGCTCGGATAGGGACCAAAGTAGCGACCCTTGGCCTTCTTGGCGCCGCGATGAATGCTCAGTCGCGGAAATTCGCCATCGGAAAGAAACACATAAGGATAGGATTTGTCGTCGCGCAGCAGAATGTTGTAGGGCGGCCGCCACTCCTTGATGAGGGTCTGCTCGAGCAGCAACGCCTCGGTTTCGTTGGCCGTGATGGTGGTTTCGATCTGCTGGATCTTGCCCACCAGGGCAGCGGTCTTGGGCGCCTGGCCGGTTTTGCGAAAATAGCTGGCCAAGCGCTTCTTGAGGTTTTTCGCCTTGCCCACGTAAAGCAGGCGCATGGCGTCGTCGAACATCCGGTACACGCCCGGACGTCCGCTGCAGGTGGCAAGAAAGGCACTGGGATCGAATGCAGCAGTCATGGTCAAAGGTTGGTGTCTACCATGCCATGCCGAACCGCCAGCAGGGTCAACTCCACGTCACTGGTCACCGAGAGTTTCTCGAAGATCCGGTAGCGATAGGTATTGACCGTCTTGGGCGACAGGCACAGCTTATCTGAGATGATCTGGACTTTCTGGCAGCCGACGATCATCAGGGCAATCTGGATTTCCCGTTCGGACAACAGATCGAACGGTGAGTTGCTGGTCTGTGGCTGGAACGACTTGAGGGCCAATTGCTGGGCAATCTGCGGGCTGATGTAACGCTGGCCGGCGAAGACCAGGCGAATCGCCTGGACCATTTCGGCAAGCCCCGCACCCTTGGTCAGGTACCCGGCGGCACCGGCTTGCAGCAGGCGCGTGGGAAATGGATCTTCCTCGCAGACGGTGACAGCCACCACTTTGATATCGGGATGGCTGCGCAGCAGTTTGCGCGTCGCCTCGAGACCACCGATACCGGGCATCTTGACGTCCATCAGCACCACGTCCGGCTTGAGATCGCGAGCATATTGCAGCGCCCCCTCGCCCGATTCGGCCTGCCCCACGACCTGCAGGTCGTCGATATCGGCCAGCATGCGGGTGATACCGGTACGGACCAGGTCGTGATCGTCGACTACTAGAACCCGAATCAAACGGACACCTCGTAATAGTGGTCTCGGGGAATGGCGCCACATTACCAAACATTGCCGCTTCGGACCTAGCTGAAAGCGTCATGAATATGGCGTGGGGCGTCGGCGCGGAAAATCAGTCCCGGGTATTTCTCGTCCGTATTTTTTTCTGGACCGTACCGCGCGCGGAATAGTTCGCCGCCATCTCTGCAAGGCTGTTGGCCAGATTACTCAAGACGGCCTGCCCGGAAGTAGGAAGAGTCCGATATGTTTCTAGGACTTTTTCCTCTCCACCACTGAGGGCCTGCTCGGCCAACGGCGTTCGACTGCCGAGCACTACATAGAGAACGTCGACGCCTATCGTCGAAACAGCAGCCAAGTAATCGGCTCGAGGTGATCTGTCACCGTTTTCGTACTTGCCTTGCGCATTGGGTTCGACACCGCCCACTTGGCCAAACTCGCGTTGCGTAAGCTCCAGACGCTCGCGCTCTTCCCTTAGTCGGGGACCGATTCCAGTCATTTGAATGTATAATCCTTTATCGAAACACCCGAAACGGTGCGAAATAAAACCACTTTGAACCCTCTAAAACGGACTTGAACTATGCATGGTATACGGACTGCCGCACAAGCCAGAGCCTGGCTCGATCAGCAAGGGAAATCGGTACAAGAGTTTGCGCGCGAGAATGGCGTGGACCCTGCCACCACCTACCAGGTGTTGGCGGGACGCAAGAAGGGGCGGCGTGGCGAAGCCCACCGAGTCGCCGTGCTGCTGGGCATGAAGCTGGGCACCATCACCGCCGCGCTGGAGGGCGGCCAGCGCTGAGCGCACGCAGTCAACGGTCGGGGCTGGGCAGAACACGCTCCATGCGCAGAAAGCTGTCCTGCTCCCCCACCACCTCGAAACCGTGGCGGCCATAGAGCCGCTGCGCGGGGTTGTCCTTGAACACCATCAGACGCACCCGCGGCAAGCGTTGGCAGCGCGCTTGCTGCACCACCTGCTCGAGTACCCAATGGCCTACGCCCTGGCCACGATGCACCGGCAGCAGATGCACTTCGCGGATGAACAGTGCATGGGCATCCCTGGACAGACTGATGTAGCCCAGCAGCACGGCGTCGCGACAGATCAATCGGTTGTCGCGCCAATGCCAGGCCTGATCGAAACCCTCGTCCAGCCACAGCAGATCGTGACGGCCGTAGTAAGGCAGCATCGCTCGCCGAGTGAGGTCTCGGGCGAAACGCAGATCCTGATCGGTAGCCGCCCGCAGGTACAAAGTCATTGCATCCTCCCCACGTCAAGAATGAGCTTGAATCCTTCGCCATGGCTGAAGTAAGCTCCAGCCATCCACCGGAGACTATCAATGTCGCACAACACCTTCAGCCCTGCATCCTTGCCTGCGACCTGCGCAGCGATGACGGCTGTCCGTGCACCGGCAAACGTTTATTTTGGGTATTGGTTTAGCCACTGGCGCGCCTGATACCCATATCGGCGCCCATTTCACAGGGGTCGCCGACAGAGAATTCTCAACCCCCAGTCGGCCTCCCGACTGGGGGTTTTTGCTTTTCAGGGCTTCATGTTTATTCGGCACTTTCGCCACGAAATCGAGGAACGCTTCATGAACAACTTTACTTATTACCGTTTCGACATCCGCAACCTCTGGCGATTTAGCAACCTCCGTTCGGCCCAGCCTGCCGCCTCCGACCCGTCGTTGATGGGTGGCATGACCCGTAGTCCAGACTCCCCGGCACTTTGTCGAACACCTTGATAGGGCAGCGCATGCGGGCAAGCACCCCGCCGCTGTCCAGGACCCAGACCATGAACAACAGCCTGACCACTTTGCACCCTACCCCTGCTGTCCAGACTCGCGCAGCCGCAACTGCCGCCGCGGCAAAAGACGCCGCCAACACGCCAGCGACTCACCGTCTGCCCACGCATTTCGCGCTCAAGCAGCAACTGCCCCTTGCCGATCACCTGAGCACCCAGGTCCAAGCCCATCGCCAAGCCATCCGCGCCATTCTCGAAGGCCGTGACCCACGCCTGCTGGTCGTAGTGGGCCCCTGCTCCCTGCACGATCCGAAGTCTGCGCTGGAGTACGCACGCAACTTGAGCCGGCTGGCGCAGGAGCTCGAGGGCGAGATGCTGCTGGTGATGCGCGCCTACGTGGAAAAACCGCGCACCACGGTGGGCTGGAAAGGCCTGGCTTACGATCCTTACCTCGATGGTACCGACGACATGGCGGGCGGCCTGACCCTGTGCCGCGACCTCATGCGCGAAATGCTGCGCCTGGGCCTGCCGCTGGCCAGTGAAGTGTTGCAGCCGATGGCGTCAGGCTACTTCGACGACCTGTTGAGCTGGGTGGCGATCGGTGCACGCACCACGGAATCGCAGATCCATCGCGAGCTGGCCAGCGGCCTGGGAATCCCGGTCGGTTTCAAGAACGGCACCGACGGCGGCGTTGCAGTCGCGTGCGATGCCATGCGCAGTGCGGCCCATGCCCATCGCCATTTCGGCATCGATCCGCAGGGGCACCCGGCCATGATCGACACCACCGGCAATCCCGACACCCACCTGGTGTTGCGCGGGGGGCACCGCGGGCCCAACCATGACCGGCAGAGCATTGCCCAGGTGCACAACGATCTGGCCAAAGCGGGTGTGAAGGCGCGAATCATGGTCGACTGCAGCCATGCCAACAGTGGCAAGGACCCATTGCGCCAGCCAGCGGTCTTCGACGACGTGCTGCAGCAGCGCCTGGACGGAGATCGTTCGTTGGTAGCGGTCATGCTGGAAAGCCATCTGCAGGAAGGCAGCCAGCCGATCAGTGGGCACATGCGCTACGGCGTGTCGGTCACCGACGGCTGCCTGGGCTGGGCCGCCACCGAGCGACTGCTGCGTCAAGGTGCCGAGCGCCTGCGCGGCACTGCCCAGGTTTGATGCACCTGCGTGTGCGTGCGCCGATCCGGATCGAGCTCGGCGCAGGCAACCAATCGGGCAGGGTCGAGTCCAATCTGCACGTTCTGAACATCGGAGATCACCATGAAAATCATCCCCTTCGCCGGTCTGGTGCTGTGCCTGGCACTGTTGCAAGGCTGCTTCGACAGCGCCGACAAGAGCACTACCAAAGGCAACAATGACGGTACCCCTTCCTCGGTACAGATGCAGAAGCCCGATCAGTCCAAGGATAAATAAGCCCCGGCGCCTGCCCCCGCAGGCGCTTTCATGAAATGATGGCGGCTTTGCCCTCGCATCTTCTGCGCACAAGGACTGTCGCCCGCATGCCGCTGACCCTCGCTGCTTCCAAACGCAAATTTTCGCGCCTGCTGCTGCCCTGGCTGGCGGCCGCAGTACCGCTGGCCTGCGGTGCAGTCATGCTGAACTGGGAGGCCGGTCGTTCGCTGCAGCTCGCATCGGCGCGCACCAGCCAGTTGGCGGTGGAGCAATTCGAGCTCATCCTCGATAACGTGGCGGCTGCCGCGGATGCCGTTCTGCCGCTGTCCGGACTACCCTGTGCGCAGGCACAACCGGCGCTGCTGGACCAGGTGACCCGGCGGCCCTTCGTGCGCTCGGTGAATCTGATCCAGGGCGACACACTTTACTGCAGCTCCCTGTCGGGCGCAGTGAGCGAAAACGTGAATCCGCTCGATTACGTCGATGGGCAGCTGTGGCTGATGCCCGGCAATTCGGTGACACCCGACCGCGGCTTGTTGATCTACCGCGCCGTCCGTGGCGAGGCCAGCGCGCTCAGTACCGTCGACGGTTATCATCTGGCCAACGCCTTGCGCATGATGGGCTCGACCCATTCGATCACCTTGCACGTCGGCCGCAGCTGGATCGAAGCCAGCGGCAACGTTCATCAGGGGACGCCGCTGCCTGCCGCAGGCGGGCAAACTCGACTGCAGTCCACGCGCTACCCATTCAGCGTGGTCAGCGGCATCCCGGAAGGTGCGCGCTGGACGTTGATACGCGAGCAGTACGCCGGCATGTTCGGCCTGCTGCTGCTTGTCTCGGCGGTGGTCGGCCTGCTGTGCCGGTGGGTGATGAGTCGTTCCGGCTCGCGCTATCAGGAGTTGCAGCGTGCCCTGGATGCCGAAGAGTTCGTACCTTTCTTTCAACCGGTGGTGTTCAGCCGGGACGGTCGCTGGGCGGGTGTCGAAGTGCTCATGCGCTGGCAGCATCCCCGCGAAGGCCTGGTCCGCCCCGACCTGTTCATTCCCTACGCCGAGGACTGCGGGCTGATCGTACCGATGACCCGCCTGCTGATGAAGCGCACCGCGCAGCAGCTGGGCACCTGCCTGGACCGGCTGCCGCAAGGCTTTCATGTCGGCATCAATATCACCGCCCAGCATTGCCTGGACTCGGCACTGTTCGATGACTGCAAGGCCTTCCTCGATGCGTTCCCGAAAGACCGGATCGCCTTGACCCTGGAATTGACCGAACGCGAGCTGATCCAGCCCTGCGCGCAGATTCACGCGCTGTTCGAACGGTTGCGCGGGTTGGGCGTGAGCATTGCCATCGACGACTTCGGCACCGGACAGTCGAGCCTTAGCTACCTGCAGCAGTTCAAGGTCGACTTTCTCAAGATCGACCAGAGCTTCGTGGCCATGATCGGCGTCAATACGCTTTCGCGACACGTGCTGGACAGCATCATCGAGCTGTCGGCCAAGCTCGGACTGCAGGTAGTCGCCGAAGGCGTGGAAACCGACGAGCAACGCGCTTACCTTGCCGCTCGCCATGTGAAGTACCTGCAGGGCTATCTGTTTGCCAAGCCGATGCCGCTGGCGGATTTCGAGCAAGCCTTGCGCCGTCTCTGAAAGCAGTGGTTGTACCCTGCCCGCCTGCCTGAGATCATTGTCGGCTCAGTCAGGTTTTTCGCGCTTCGAGGCTCCCGTGTCCAAAGGCATCATCACGTCCGTCACAGCGTCCACTCTGTTCGCCGTGATGTATTTCTATACCTCGCTGCTGACACCGCTGAGCGGCGAAGAGATGTTCGGCTGGCGCATGCTGCTGACCCTGCCGTGCGTGACCCTGTTCATGTGGCTCAGTGCCGATCTGCATCTGGTCGCCAGGGTGTGGCGCAACATTGCCCAGCGCCCGGTGCTGCTGCTGGGCTCGATAGGTACCTCGGCGCTGATGGGCGTGCAGCTGTGGCTGTTCCTCTGGGCGCCGCTGCACGGGCGCAGCCTGGAAGTGTCGTTGGGGTATTTCCTGCTGCCGTTGACCATGGTCCTCACAGGCCGCCTGGTGTATGGCGAACAGCTCTCGCACCTGCAGAAGCTGGCGGTGTTCTGCGCAGCCTGCGGTGTAGGCCACGAGCTGTTCCAGCACGGCCGCTTCGCCTGGGAAACGTTGCTCGTGGCTGCCGGCTATCCGGTGTATTTCGTGTTGCGTCGCGCGTGCGGCAATGATCATCTGGGCGGTTTGTGGACGGACATGTGCCTGATACTGCCGGCCGCGCTGCTGTTCATCGTGCAAGGGCAGCTGTCGCCGGCCGACATGCAGGCGCGACCGCTGCTGTACGCTCTGATACCGATTCTTGGCGTCATCAGTGCATCGGCGTTGATCTGCTACGTGATGGCCAGCCGTCTGTTGCCGTTCAGCCTGTTCGGGCTGCTCAGCTACGTCGAGCCGGTGCTGTTGGTGGGGGTGGCATTGCTGCTGGGCGAGAGCATCGCCCCAGACCAGTGGCTGACCTACTTGCCGATCTGGCTGGCGGTGCTCGTGCTGATGTTCGAAGGCGCCAAGCACCTGGCGCGCTCGCGTCGCGCGGTATGATTGCGCGCGCTTTCGCTACACCTCCAGCGCTTGCTTGCGCAGGAGCACCTGTTTGACCCGGCGCTCCTCCACCGTCAGCACGGTCAGGCTCCAGTGTTCCCATTGCAGCGTGTCGCCTTGCTTGGGCAAACGGTCGAGCAGACTCATGACCATGCCCGCCAGGGTCTGATAGTCATTGGTCGGCGCTGCATCGAAGCCGATGCGCGTCTGCAGCTGCTTGAGGTCCAACGCTGCACTCACGCGATAGCCATCTTCCTGCTCGACGATATCGGGGGCCTGCACTTCGCTGGCGTCGGGCAGCTCGCCGGCAATCGACTCGAGAATGTCGGTCATGGTCAGAATGCCGATGAAGCCGCCGAACTCGTTGACCACGAAGGCAATGTGCGTGGACTGCGCACGCATCTGCTCCAAGGCGTTGAGAATGCTGAAGGTCTCGAGCAGGTTGATCGGCTGGCGCGCCAAGCTGGCCAGATCCGCTGCCTCGCCCGCCAGCAGTTGCTTGAGCAACTCCTTCTTGTGCACGAAACCCAGAGGCTCGTCCACTTGGCCTTGTGCGATCAATGGCAGGCGTGAGTAGGACGACTGCATCAGGGTCTGCTCGGTGACCTCGCGCGACGCACCCAGGTCCAGGCAATCGACCTGGGCACGCACGGTCATGATGCTGCGAATGGGTTTTTCGGCCAGGTTCAACACCCCGCTGATCATCACCCGCTCACGCCGATCGAACAGCGCTTCGCTCTGCTCCTGGCCCACCAGGTCTTCGATTTCCTCGTCCATGGCTTCGCTGGCCGGACGCCGACCGCCCAGCAGGCGCAAGACGGCGTGGGCGGTACGTTCGCGCATCGGCCGATCCTGATGCTTGTGCTTGCGCCGTGCCCGCGCGATCTGGTTGAACACCTCGATGAGAATCGAGAAACCGATCGCGGCGTAGAGATAACCCTTGGGAATGTGGAAGCCCAGGCCTTCGGCGGTCAGGGCGAAGCCGATCATCATCAAGAAGCCCAGGCACAGCATGATCACCGTCGGGTGGCTGTTGACGAAACGCGTCAGCGGCTTGCTGGCGATGATCATCAGGCCGATGGAGAAGATCACCGCGATCATCATGATCGACAATTCGTCCACCATGCCCACGGCGGTGATCACCGCATCCAGGGAGAACACGGCGTCCAGCACGACGATCTGCGCGACGATTGGCCAGAACAGAGCGTAAGTCTTGACGCCAGATCGCTGCGCGACATGCCCTTCGAGCCTTTCATGCAACTCCATGGTGGCCTTGAACAGCAGGAAGATGCCGCCGAACAGCATGATCAGGTCGCGTCCGGAGAACGTCTTGCCGAACACCTCGAACAGCGGCTCGGTCAGCGTCACCATCCAGGAAATGCTGGCCAGCAGGCCCAGGCGCATGATCAACGCCAGCGACAGGCCGATCACCCGCGCGCGGTCACGCTGATGCGGCGGCAGCTTGTCGGCGAGAATCGCGATGAATACCAGATTGTCGATGCCCAGTACCAGTTCCAGGACGATCAGGGTCGCCAGGCCTAGCCAGGCCGTGGGGTCGGCTAGCCATTCCATGGAAGGGTACTCATCAGGCAGAAGGGGGGTATTGCGTGAAGCGCGGGACTGGGAGGTTCCGTGACGGGGTTCATAGAGGTCTTGAGTAGTTTCGGAATCTGATCCTACCGCCCGCCGTACTAATTCCTACAGCGAGAAAGTATTTCAAGGCTTGTACGGCTGTGCCTCGAAGGTTTGCCCTGCCGTCAGGTGCTGGAATGAATAAATCGTTAGCTAGCTTTGTATTTTTCCCGAAAATCAAGCACTTCCAGCGATGTTTATCATTCGCGATGATAGTTACCTTCGAACCATTCGATTCGTCGATTGTCACGTCTGCGCCGCATGATCCGCCCATCGTTGATGCTCTCTTACTTCACTTGGCGGATCTGCACATGCACCAGTCACTCACTCCGTTGCGTTTTCCGTTGGCGGCCCTTGCGCTGATGGTGATCGCGGCCTGCGGAAAAACACCCGATGTCGCCCAGGCGCCTGCTGCACCCAAGGTTACCGTGGCCCAGGTGCTGGAACAGCCGGTCAATGAATGGGACGAGTTCACCGGGCGCCTGGAAGCACCGGAAACCGTCGAGATTCGCCCACGCGTGTCGGGCCAGATTGACCAGGTAGCCTTCACCGAGGGCGCCCTGGTGAACAAGGGCGACCTGCTGTTCCAGATCGATCCGCGGCCGTTCCAGGCCGAAGTGCGGCGCCTGGAAGCGCAGCTGCAACAGGCCCGCGCCAGTTCTGCGCGCAGCGACAACGAAGCGCAACGCGGCCAGCGCCTGCAAGCGAGCAATGCGATTTCCGCCGAGTTGGCCGAGACCCGTGCCACCGCGGCGCAGGAATCGCGCGCGGCACTCGCCGGCATCCAGGCACAGCTTGACCTGGCCCGGCTGAACCTGAGCTTCACCCGCGTCACGGCACCGATTTCCGGGCGCGTCAGCCGTGCCGAAATAACCGCAGGCAACATCGTCACCGCTGACGTGACGCCGCTGACCAGCGTGGTCTCTACCGACAAGGTGTATGCCTACTTCGATGCCGACGAGCGCGTGTACCTCAAGTACACCCAGCTCGCCCGCCAGGGCCAGCGCGGCCAGACCACCCCGGTCTACCTGGGGCTGTCCAACGAGGCCGGCAACCCGCACCTGGGACACATGAATTTCGTCGACAACCAGGTCAATCCCAAGACCGGCACCATCCGCGGTCGCGCCGTGTTCGACAACAAGGACGGCAGCTTCACCCCCGGCCTGTACGCACGGCTGAAACTGGTGGGCAGCGCCACCTATTCGGCAGTGCTGATCAAGGACGAGGCGGTGGGCACCGACCTGGGCAAGAAGTTCGTGCTGGTGATGGATCAGGACAACAAGGCGGCCTACCGCAGCATCGAGTTGGGGCCCAAGCTGGAGGGCCTGCGCATCGTGCGCAGTGGCCTGAACAAGGATGAGCGCATCGTCATCAACGGCCTGCAGCGCGTTCGCCCCGGTTCCCAGGTCGATCCCGAAGTCGCCCAGATGGCCAGCCCTGCCACCCTCGCCGCCCTGGCCGAACAGCGCCATGCCCTGGAAGCCAGCAACACGCCCGCTGCTGCGGTCAAGGTTGCCAGCGTTTCGACTCCACGCGGTTAAGAGATCACTGCGATGAACTTCTCTCAATTCTTCATCAAGCGGCCGATCTTCGCCGCCGTGCTGTCGCTGATCATTCTGATCGCCGGCGCCATCTCGCTGTTCCAGCTGCCGATCAGCGAGTACCCCGAAGTGGTTCCGCCGACCGTGGTGGTGCGTGCCAGCTTCCCCGGCGCCAACCCCAAGGTCATCGGTGAAACCGTGGCCGCGCCGCTCGAGCAGGCCATCACCGGTGTGGAGAACATGCTGTACATGTCCTCGCAGTCTACCGCCGACGGCAAGCTGACCTTGACCCTGACCTTCGCTTTGGGCACCGACCTGGACAATGCCCAGGTGCAGGTGCAGAACCGAGTGACGCGCACCCAACCCAAGTTGCCCGAAGAAGTCACGCGGATCGGCATTACCGTGGACAAGGCCTCACCGGACTTGACCATGGTGGTCCACCTGACCTCCCCCGACCAGCGCTACGACATGCTCTATCTGTCCAACTACGCGACCTTGAACATCAAGGACGAACTGGCCAGGCTCAATGGCATTGGCGACGTGCAGTTGTTCGGCATGGGCGACTATTCATTGCGCGTTTGGCTGGACCCGAACAAGACCGCTTCGCGCAACCTGACGGCCACCGACGTGGTCACCGCCATCCGTGAGCAGAACCGTCAGGTTGCCGCTGGCCAGTTGGGCGCGCCGCCCGCGCCCAACGCCACCAGCTTCCAGATGTCGGTCAACACCCAGGGTCGCTTGGTCACCGAGGAAGAATTCGAAAACATCGTCGTGCGCGCCGCCGACGATGGCGAAATCACCCGGCTCAAGGACATTGCCCGCGTGGAGCTGGGTTCCAGCCAGTACGCGTTGCGCTCGCTGCTGAACAACCAACCGGCAGTGGCCCTGCCGATCTTCCAGCGGCCTGGTTCCAACGCCATCGACGTGTCCAATCAGGTTCGGGCGAAAATGGCCGAACTCAAGCAGTCATTCCCTGAAGGCATGGACTACAGCATCGTCTACGACCCGACCATCTTCGTGCGCGGCTCGATCGAGGCGGTGGTGCACACCTTGTTCGAAGCGCTGATTCTGGTCGTGCTGGTGGTGATCCTGTTCCTGCAGACCTGGCGCGCCTCGATCATTCCGCTGGTCGCCGTGCCGGTGTCGCTGATCGGCACCTTCGCCGTCATGCACATGTTCGGCTTTTCGCTCAACGCGTTGTCGCTGTTCGGACTGGTGCTGGCCATCGGTATCGTCGTGGACGACGCCATCGTGGTGGTGGAGAACGTCGAGCGCAACATCGAGCTGGGGCTGGAACCGGTGGCCGCCACCGAGCGGGCCATGCGCGAAGTGACCGGGCCGATCATCGCCACTGCGCTGGTGCTGTGTGCGGTGTTCGTGCCGGCGGCGTTCATCTCCGGGCTCACCGGGCAGTTCTACAAACAGTTCGCCTTGACCATCGCCATTTCCACGGTCATTTCGGCGTTCAACTCGTTGACCCTGTCGCCGGCCCTGGCGGCCGTGCTGCTCAAGGCCCACGACGCACCGAAGGACCGCTTCTCCAGGCTGCTCGACAAGCTGCTGGGCGGCTGGCTGTTCCGACCATTCAACCGCTTCTTCGAAAAGGCCAGCCATGGCTATGTCGGCACCGTGGCGCGGGTGATCCGCAGCAGCGGTATCGCCATGCTGGTGTATGCAGGGTTCATGGTGCTGACCTGGTTCGGTTTCGCCAACACCCCGACCGGCTTCGTGCCCTCCCAGGACAAGCAGTACCTGGTGGCGTTCGCGCAGTTGCCGGACGCCGCCAGCCTGGACCGCACCGAAGATGTGATCAAGCGCATGTCGGACATCGCCTTGAAGCAGCCAGGCGTGGAGAACGCCATCGCCTTCCCCGGCCTGTCGATCAACGGCTTCACCAACAGCCCGAACAACGGCATCGTGTTCGTCGCGCTCAAGGACTTCGATCAGCGCAAGGACGCCAGCCTGTCGGCCAATGCCATCGCTGCCGAGCTCAACGGCAAGTTCGCCGGTATCCAGGACGCCTACATGGCGATCTTCCCACCGCCGCCGGTGATGGGCCTGGGCACCATCGGTGGATTCCGCCTGCAGGTTCAGGATCGCGGCAACCTGGGCTATGACGAGTTGTACAAGCAGACCCAGAACATCATCGCCAAGAGCCGCAGCGTGCCGGAACTGGCCGGGCTGTTCACCAGCTACACAGTGAACGTGCCGCAGGTGGATGCCTCGATCGATCGGGAAAAGGCCAAGACCCATGGCGTGGCCATCAGCGATATCTTCGACACCTTGCAGGTGTACCTGGGCTCGCTGTACGCCAACGACTTCAACCGCTTCGGGCGCACCTATCAGGTCAACGTCCAGGCCGAGCAGCAGTTCCGCCTGGAGGCCGAGCAGATCGGCCAGCTCAAGGTGCGCAACGATCGCGGCGAGATGATCCCGCTGGCCACGTTCATCAAGGTCAGCGATACCGCAGGGCCTGATCGCGTGATGCACTACAACGGCTTCGTCACGGCGGAAATCAACGGCGCTGCTGCACCCGGCTACAGTTCGGGCCAGGCCCAGGCGGCGGTGGAGAAGCTGCTCAAGGACGAACTGCCCAACGGCATGGCCTACGAATGGACCGAGCTGACCTACCAGCAGATTCTGGCAGGCAACACCGCCCTGTTCGTGTTCCCGCTGTGCGTGCTGCTGGCCTTCCTGGTGCTGGCGGCGCAGTACGAAAGCTGGAGCCTGCCGCTGGCGGTGATCCTGATCGTGCCCATGACCCTGCTCTCGGCGATTGCCGGGGTGATGATCGCGGGCAGCGACAACAATATCTTCACCCAGATCGGCCTCATCGTGCTGGTCGGACTGGCGTGCAAGAACGCGATCCTGATCGTCGAATTCGCCAAGGACAAGCAGGAGGAAGGCCTCGACCCGCTGGCCGCCGTGCTGGAGGCGTGCCGCTTGCGGCTGCGGCCGATCCTGATGACCTCGTTCGCGTTCATCATGGGCGTGGTGCCACTGGTGCTGTCGTCCGGCGCCGGTGCCGAGATGCGCCATGCGATGGGTGTAGCGGTGTTCTCCGGCATGCTGGGGGTGACCTTCTTCGGCCTGCTGCTGACCCCGGTGTTCTTCGTGCTGATCCGTCGCCATGTCGAGCGTCGCCAGGCCCGCAAGGCGGACCGCGCGCTCAAGCTTGAGGTACAACCATGAACCGCTTGAAACCCCTTCTGCCCAGCCTGCTGGTGATGGCCCTGGCCGCGTGCGCGGTGGGCCCTGACTACCGCGCGCCGCAGGAGCTGGATGCGTCCGTGGCGGCCGCCCAGGATGCGCGTTATTACCGCGCCGAGCAGTTCGATGCGGTGTGGTGGCAGCAATTCGACGACCCGACGCTCAATCGCCTGGTCAACGAATCGCTGCAGGGCAACCGCGAGCTGCGCGTGGCCTTCGCCCGCCTCAAGGCGTCGCGGGCGATCCGCGACGACGTGGCCAACGACCGCTTCCCGGTGGTGACCAGCCGCGCCAGCAGCGAGATCGGCAAGAGCCAGATACCGGGCCAGACCGACGACCGGGTCAATACCGAGCGCTACGACCTGGGCCTGGACATGGCCTGGGAAGTCGACTTGTTCGGGCGCATCCAGCGTCAGTTGGAAGTCAGTGACGCCCAGCAGGGTGAAGCCGCGGCCAACCTGCAGCAGTTGCAGGTGACGTTGATCGCCGACCTGGTGGATGCCTACGGACAACTGCGCGGCGCCCAGTTGCGCGAGAAGATCGCCCTGGCCAACCTGAAGAACCAGCAGGATTCGCACGGCATCACCCGCAGCCTGGAGGAAGCCGGTGTCGGCAACCAACTGGACGTGGTGCGTGCCGATGCACGCCTGGCCGCGGTCGAAGCGACCGTGCCGCAGCTACAGGCCGAGCAGGTGCGGGCACGCAACCGCATCGCCACCTTGCTCGGTCAGCGCCCCGATCAACTAAGCGTGGACCTGAGCCCGGCGCAGCTGCCGGCCATTGCCAAGGCACTGCCGATCGGTGATCCGACCCAGTTGCTGCGCCGCCGTCCGGACATTCGCAGTGCCGAACGCCGACTGGCAGCCGCCACCGCGCAGATCGGCGTGGCCACGGCCGACCTGTTCCCGCGGGTCAGCCTCAGCGGTTTCCTTGGTTTCACGGCGGCCCGTGGTTCGCAGATCGGTTCGTCGGCGGCCAACGCCTGGGGCCTGGGGCCGAGCATCACCTGGGCAGCTTTCGACCTGGGCAGCGTGCGTGCGCAGATTCGTGCGGCCAACGCCGATGCAGAGGGCGCGCTGGCCAGCTACGAGCAGGATGTGTTGCTGGCGCTGGAAGAATCGGAAAACGCCTTCAGTGACTACGGCAAGCGCCAGCAGCGTCTGCAGGCCCTGATGCGCCAGAGCGACTCCAGCCGCGCCGCGGCGGCGCTGGCGTCGATCCAGTACCGCGAAGGCACCGCCGATTACCTGGTGCTGCTCGATGCCGAGCGCGAGCGTTTGAGCGCCGAAGACGCCCAGGCCCAGGGCGAAACCGAGTTGTATCGCGGCATCGTGGCGATCTACAAGGCACTGGGCGGTGGCTGGCAGCCGGACACGCTGGCACGCCGGTAGCCCGGGAACGGCCGCTGTCGCGCGGGAAAAACGTCGCCGGCCGATGGTAGGATAGGCGCCATCCAGGCACCTCGGGGCTGCTGTCGGGCATGTCTGCCTGGCCGCTGCCTGCGGTGAGCCGATCCCGATCCGCAGCGAGCGCCCCATGATCACCATCCGCCCCATGACCCCCTCCGATTTCGAACGTTTCTGGCCCACCTTCAATGCGGTGGTCCAGGGGCAACAAACTTACGCCTACGATCCGGCCATGACTCGCGAGGCCGCCGAGCACACCTGGCTGCAACTGCCCTTGCATACCTTCGTTGCCGAGGATGAACAAGGCCAGCTGTTGGGCAGCTACTACCTCAAGGCCAATGCCGCAGGCCCCGGCAATCATGTGTGCAACTGCGGCTACATGGTCACCGAGGCGGCGCGCGGTCGAGGCGTGGCACGGCTGATGTGCGAGCACTCGCAGCAGGTGGCTCGCGACAGCGGTTTCCTGGCCATGCAGTTCAACTCGGTGGTAGCCAGCAACGAAGTGGCGGTGGCCCTGTGGCACAAGCTGGGGTTCGAAACCGTCGGGCGCCTGCCGCGGGCTTATCGGCATGCGCAGCACGGGCTGGTGGATTGCCTGGTGATGTACAAGTGGCTGGCCGAGGAGCCTGCGCCACCGACCCGGTTGATCGGCCGCAAGAACATCGAGTCGGTGGTATCGCGGCCGCGGCGCGCGCGCTGAACCGTTACCTGCATCACGGAAGTCGATGATGGCTATCGAAAAACGGAATTTTTCTTCAGGCCGCGGGATCAGCAGTATAGGTCCCCTTACCACGCCAAGGATTTCGTACCGATGAATATCAACCTGACTCTGTGCTGCATGATCGTCGTTTCATTCGGTATCGCATTGAGCCACGTCTGATCTTGCGCACGGGCGCAACGCAGTCCTCAGAGATTGCCCAGATGCTCGCGCAGGAACTCGATCAATACCTGCACTGGCCGTGACGTCTGTCGATGCTGCGGATACACCGCCGAAAGGGCCAGCGGCTCGGTGACGAAGTCATCCAGCACGGTCTGCAGCTGTCCCGAGGTGATCGCCTGCTGGACGATGAATCGAGGCAAGTAGGCGATACCCATGCCGGCCACGGCAGCCTCGCAGAGCAGTTCGCCGTTGTTGGCACGCAGGCGCCCGCCCACACCGATCACCAACGGCTTGCCGTCCACCTGGAAGCGCCACTGGACCTGCCGCGCGTGCCCGTAGGGCAGGCAGTCATGGCCCGCCAGCGCCTGGGGGGTGTCCGGAATGCCGCGTGCGGCCAGGTAGTCGGGACTTGCACAGTAGACGCGTGCGATGGAGGCAATGCGCCGAGCGATCAGCGATGAGTCTTCCAGCACGCCGATACGCAAGACCAGGTCGTAGCCTTCACCGAGCAGGTCGACCGGGCGGTCGCTGAGATCCATTTCGACCTGGACCTGGGGGTAGCGCTGGAGGAATCGAGGCATCAGAAGGCTGAGTTGCGCCATGGCGAACGACAGCGGCGCACTCACGCGCAAGATGCCACGCGGTTCGGCAGCCTGCCCTGCTATGCCCTGCTCGATCTGTTCCACTTCCGCCAGCAGGCGCACGGCCGAGTCGTAGTAGCTCTGGCCCAACGCGGTCACATCGAGGCGTCGGGTGGAGCGATTGAGCAAACGCGCGCCAAGACGGCTTTCGAGTTGCATCAAGCGACGGCTGATGTACTGCTTGGAAATCCCCAGTTGCTCGGCCGCGGCGGTGAAGCTGCGCGATTCCAGCACCTGCACGAACAGCCGCATGTCTTCGAAAGCGTTCATCGTCACTCCTTGGTTGACAATGCATTGTGGGACAGCCTTCCCGGTCGCACAACCGGCCGCAACCTTCATCCCGTGGGAGCGGTCATCGGCCGCGAAAGGGGCACTGCGGATGGGGTTTTCGATGAGCGGGCGAACCTGCCGGGGGTTGCACAGTCACACCCTTTAGCCCGTCGTTGAAGCCCAACGGCGGTCGTGCGGAAAGCGATAGAAAAGCGCTCCCGCGCCCGTTTCCCATCGTCGCCATCGACGGAGCCGTCGGAGCAGCCTCTTGATGAATAGTCTTTCCCAGCACGCCGTGCCCGTCATTCCCCTGCACGACCTGCTGCAACGCTTCAACCAGGTGCGTCGCCACAGCGAACACCTGGCCAGCCCGCTCAGCGCCGAAGACATGGGCGCGCAATCGATGCCCGATGCGAGCCCGGCCAAGTGGCATCTGGCGCACACCACCTGGTTCTTCGAGACGTTTCTGCTGGCCGAACAACTGCCGCACTACACGGCCTTCGACCCCGATTTCTGTTACCTCTTCAACTCCTACTATGAAGCCGTCGGACCGCGCCAGCCGCGTCCACAACGTGGCCTGATGACCCGTCCGGGGCTCGACCGGGTACGCGCCTACCGCGCCCATGTCGACCAGCACATGCAAGACCTGTTGAGCGGCGACCTTGCGCCTGAAGTTTACGCGCTGATCGAGCTGGGCCTGTCCCACGAGCAACAGCACCAGGAACTGTTGCTGATGGACATCCTGCATCTGTTCAGTCTGTCGGCGCTCAAACCGGCCTACGACCCGGCATGGCCCGTCGACGCAAGCGGCCAGCGTGGTCGGTTCATCGGCCATGCCGGCGGATTGGTGGAGATCGGTCACGCCGGCGACGGCTTCGCCTTCGACAATGAGGGCCCGCGGCACAAGGTGTTCGCCCAAGCATTCGAGATCGCCGATCGCCTGGTCACCAACGGTGAGTGGCTGGAATTCGTCGAAGCCGGCGGCTACACCCAGGCAGGGCTGTGGCTGGCCGACGGCTGGGCCACAGTGCAGGGCGAAGGCTGGCATGCGCCGTTCTACTGGCAGCAGGACAACGCCGGCAACTGGCTGGAGATGAGCCTGCGCGGACTGCAACCCCTGCAGCTCGACGCCCCTGTGGTGCACATCAGCTACTACGAGGCGGCGGCCTTCGCCCAATGGGCCGGCGCACGCCTGCCCACCGAAGCGGAATGGGAAATTGCCGCTGGCACCGGGCAGCTGCAACAGCTCGACGATGTGGCCTGGCAATGGACGCAGAGCGCCTACAGCGCCTACCCTGGTTTTCAGCCAGCGGTCAGCGCAGTGGGTGAATACAACGGCAAGTTCATGATCAACCAGATGGTGCTGCGCGGTGGCGCCAGCATCACCCCGGTCGGCCATACGCGGCCCACCTACCGCAACTTTTTCGGGCCTGCCTGCCGCTGGATGTTCTCGGGCCTGCGCCTGGCCCGCGACGTGACGCCGTACAGCGCGCGCAACGATGGCAGCGACGAGTTCGCTCGCGATGCAGTGACCGGGCTGTCGGCGCCACAGAAGTCGATTTCGCCCAAGTATTTCTACGATACCCAGGGCTCGCAGCTGTTCGAAGCCATCTGCACCTTGCCCGAGTACTATCCAACACGTGCGGAAACTGCCCTGCTGACCGAAATCGCCCCGCAGCTCGCCGCATTGATCGCCGAAGATGCAGCCCTGGTCGAATTCGGCGCCGGTGCCTGTGACAAGGTACGTCTGTTGCTGGATGCCGTGCCGCAGATCGGCCTGTACGTACCGATCGATATCTGCAGCAACGCGCTGGAACGCGCCGGCACCCAGCTGCGCCAGCGCTACCCTGTCCTGCGCATCGCCCCGCTGGTCGACGACTTCACCCGCGCCCTGCACCTGCCGGAGGAAACCCGTGGCCATCCGCGCGTGGGCTTCTTCCCGGGGTCGACACTGGGCAACTTCACCCGTCCGCAAGCCGTGCGTTTTCTGCGTTCGGCCCGCGAGCTGCTGGGGCGCGATGCGCGTTTCATCATCGGGGTCGACATGGTCAAGGACATCGCCACCCTGGAGGCTGCCTATGATGACGCTGCCGGGGTCACGGCACGCTTCAACAAGAACCTGCTGACGCGCATGAATCGTGAGCTCGACGCCGACTTCGACGAACAGGCCTTCGACCACTTGGCGCTATGGAACCCCGACTACGAACGGATCGAAATGCACCTGGTCAGCCGCAAGGCGCAACAGGTGCGTGTGGCGGGACGCACGCTCGCCTTCAAGGCGGGCGAACGGCTGCACACCGAGAACTCGCACAAGTTCACCGTGCAATCCTTTACCGAACTGGCCGCTGCGGCCGGCTGGGAAGTCAGCGATCAATGGATCGGAGAGGCGCCGCAGGTGGCGCTGTTCTGCCTGCGCTGACAGCCCTGCAGCGCAAGCGCATCATGAGTGAGGAACGCCATGAGCAAGGCACTGGAGGAGTACAACCGCAAGCGTGACTTCGAGGCCACCCCGGAGCCTTCGGGCGGCGCACGCAGCGGCAAGCGCGGCAAGGCCGCGCAGGCCCTGCAGTTCTGCATCCAGAAGCATGATGCCAGCCACTTGCACTACGACTTTCGCCTGGAACTCGATGGCACCCTGAAAAGCTGGGCGGTGCCCAAGGGTCCGTCGCTGGACCCGAAGGCTCGACGCCTGGCCGTGCATGTCGAAGACCACCCGCTGGATTACGCCAGCTTCGAAGGCAACATTCCCGAGGGGCACTACGGTGCCGGGGACGTGATCGTCTGGGACCGCGGCACCTGGATCCCCGAGGGCGACCCACTCCAGGGCTATGAAAAGGGCAAGCTCAAGTTCGTGCTGCAGGGCGAGAAACTGGCTGGCGCGTGGAATCTGGTCAAGACCCATATGCCTGGCAAGCGTGAGCAGTGGTTCCTGATAAAGTCCAAGGACGAGGCCGCGCGTCCCCTGGCCGAATACGATGTGCTGGAGGCCCAGCCCGATAGCGTCCTCAGCGAGCGCACTCTGGTTCCGCGCAAGCACAAAAGCAAAGGATCGACCAAAACAGCCAGCAAATCCGTGGCCAAGCCGGCGGTCAGCCCCAGAGCCACTGGCAAAGGTGTGCAGCTGCAAGGCGCTCGCGCCGCCGCGTTGCCGGCCAGCCTCAAGCCCGAGCTGGCGACCCTGGTGGACACCGCCCCGGACGGTGACTGGCGCTACGAGATCAAGTTCGACGGTTACCGTATCGTCGCGCGCATCGAAGACGCCGAGGTCAGCCTGTTCACGCGCAACGGCCACGACTGGACCGCCAGGATGCCGCACCAGGCCAAGGCACTTGCGGCCCTGGGCTTGCAATCGGCCTGGCTGGACGGTGAAGTGGTCGTGACCAACGAACAAGGCGTGCCGGATTTCCAGGCTCTGCAGAATGCCTTCGAAGAGCAACACAGCGGCGACATCGTCTTCTACCTGTTCGACCTGCCCTACCTCAACGGCATGGACCTGCGCGAAGTCCCTGTCGAGCAGCGCCGCAGTGCCTTGGCCAAGGTCCTGGAAGCCAACGAGGACGATGCCCTGAAATTCTCCGACGACTTTGCCGACTCGGCCGAATCTCTGCTCGCCAGCGCGTGCCAGATGAACATGGAAGGACTGATCGGCAAACGTGTCGGCAGCCCCTATGTGTCGCGGCGCAGCAGTGACTGGATCAAGCTCAAGTGCAAGCGCCGCCAGGAGTTCGTGATCGTCGGTTACACCGAGCCCAAGGGCAGCCGCAGCGCATTCGGCGCCTTGTTGCTGGGCCTGCATGATGCCGACAGCGGCGAGTTGCGCTATGCCGGCAAGGTCGGCACCGGCTTCAGTGAAGCCACGCTGCGAACCCTGCTGGCGCAATTGCAGACGCTGGAAACCGACGACCCGGCAGTCGGCAATCCACCCAAGGGCGCCGACGCCCGGGGCGTGCATTGGTTGCAGCCGACCTTGGTGGCTGAAGTGGCGTATGCCGAAATGACCCGTGACGGCGCCGTCCGTCATGCGGTTTTTCATGGATTGCGCAGCGACAAGCCCGCCAGCGACATCACGTCGGAGGCGCCCGCCGCGAAAATCAGCGCGCCCACCCAACCGGTGAAGCCGAAGAAGACACCTCGCAAGGCGGCTACCAAGGCAGACGACGCAGACCTGGTCGGTCAGGTGCGCATCACCCACCCGGAGCGGGTGATCGACGCCACCAGCGGTACCACCAAGATGCAACTGGCCGAATACTACGGACGCATTTCACCCTGGTTGCTGCCGCACCTCAAGCAGCGTCCGGTGGCACTGGTACGGGCACCCGATGGGGTGGGCGGCGAGTTGTTCTTCCAGAAGCACGCAGGCCACCTGGCGATCCCGCACATCGTCACCTTCGACAAGGAAGAGGCAGGCCAGGCCGCCATGGTCATCAACGACGGCCAGGCGCTGCTCGGCGCGGTGCAGATGGGCACGCTGGAGCTGCACACCTGGAACGCGACCGCCAAGGATTTCGAACACCCCGACTGGTTCGTGCTCGACCTCGACCCCGATCCGGCGCTGCCCTGGAAAAGCATGGTCGAAGCCACCCAACTGACCCAGACCCTGCTCGACGAGCTGGGCCTCGCATCGTTTCTCAAGACCAGCGGCGGCAAAGGCATGCACGTGGTGGTGCCGATCACCCGCAAGCTAGGCTGGGACGAGGTCAAGGCGTTCAGCCGCGCCGTGGTCGAGCATATGGCCAGGCTGATGCCGGAGCGCTTCAGCGCCGTGTCCGGCCCGAAAAATCGTATCGGAAAGATCTTCATCGACTATCTGCGCAATGGCCTGGGCGCGACCACGGCCTGCGCCTACGCGGCACGGGCGCGTGACGGCTTGCCGGTTTCAGTGCCGGTCACCCGTGACGAGGTGGCGCAGATCAAGGGGGGCGACCATTGGAACATCGACAGCGTGCTCGAACGCCTGGCAGAGATGGATGAAGATCCGTGGGCGGATTTTTTCACCACCCGCCAGAGCATCACCGTTGCGATGCGCAAGAAGCTCGGGCTCAAATGAGCGTACACCGACCCCGCCACTGGATGAATCAGCTGCCGCGGTAGGTGGAGTAGCTGTAGGGTGAAAGCAGCAGCGGCACATGGTAGTGCGTCTGGCTGGCATCGATGCCGAAACGCAGCACGATCTCGTCGAGAAAGGCCGGCGCCGCCATGAGCGTGCCACGGGCACGGTAATAGTCGCCGCCGGCAAAGTGCAGCTGGTACACCCCCGAACGATAATGCTCGCCTTCCAGCAAGGGCACGTCGCAGCGGCCGTCGGCATTGGTCACGGCCGTTGCCAGCAGTTGCAGCTGCTCGCCCTCGACCCGATAAAGACGCACCTGGATGGCGTTACCAGGGCACCCATGTGCGGTGTCCAAAACATGTGTGGTCAAGCGTCCCATGGTCGATGTTCACCTGATGAAGGGGTGCTTCCAGCGCGCACCGTGGTAGAGCGGGAACGTGCGATTCGCGCCGAAACGGGGCATGGCGCGTGGCACGCTGCAAAAGAGCCGAGCCAAAAACGCCGAAGATCCTCATTGCTGACCGACCGGGCAGGTTTTTTGCAAGACTCTGGGCAAGTGCTTCTGCAAGGATGAAGCCATCTACCTGTGATTGACGCGAGCTTACAAATCGCCCATGCCGATGTATACACTCCATTCAAGCGCGAAGCGGGCCCTTCCCGGGTGCGTCGTCGAGCCCGTTCTGCCACGTACAGAAGGAAGTCTGCGGTGAGCCCCGATTACCCCCGCGACCTGATCGGCTACGGCGACACCCCCCCTCATCCACACTGGCCGGGCAACGCCCGCATTGCAGTGTCGTTCGTGCTCAACTATGAAGAAGGCGGCGAACGCAACGTGCTGCATGGCGACAGCGAGTCCGAGGCGTTCCTGTCGGAAATGGTCGCGGCTCAGCCGTTGCAGGGCCAGCGCAACATGAGCATGGAATCGCTCTATGAATACGGCAGCCGCGCCGGCGTATGGCGGGTGCTCAAGCTGTTTCGCCAGGCCGGTATTCCCTTGACCGTATTTGCCGTGGCCATGGCCGCGCAGCGCCACCCCGAGGCCATTCGGGCCATGGTCGCCGATGGCCATGAAATCTGCAGCCACGGCTATCGCTGGATCGACTACCAGAATGTCGATGAAGCGCAGGAGCGCGAACACCTGCTCGAAGCCATCCGCATCATCACCGACATCACTGGCCAGCGACCGCTGGGCTGGTACACCGGCCGCACCGGCCCCAATACCCGGCGCCTGGTGATGGAAGAAGGCGGTTTCCTCTACGACAGCGACGCCTACGACGACGACCTGCCCTACTGGCAACCGGGCAGCGATGCGCGCCATGGGCATCTGGTGATCCCCTACACGCTGGACACCAACGACATGCGTTTCACCCAAGTACAGGGCTTCAACAAGGGCGACGACTTCTTCGACTACCTCAAGGACGCCTTCGACGTGCTGTACGCCGAAGGCGCGGACGCGCCGAAGATGCTCTCGATAGGCCTGCACTGTCGCCTGATCGGCCGCCCGGGACGCCTGGCATCGCTCAAGCGCTTCATTGATTATGTCCAGAGCCATGAGCAGGTGTGGTGCGCGCGGCGCGTGGACATCGCCCGGCACTGGCAGACCGTTCATCCCTACCCAGGCAGCCTTCGCCCATGAGCCACTTTCGTACCCTGCAACCCTCACGGCTGAGCCGCGCCGGTTTCATCTCCGCGTTCGGTGATATCTACGAGCACTCGCCCTGGGTCGCCGAGCAGGCTTTCGAGCGCCTGCCGGTGGACCGCCGCGACGATATCGAAACAGTGCATGCCTGCATGGGCCAGGTGGTGGCCGACGCCGACCGTGCCAGGCTGATGGCATTGATCAATGCGCACCCCGATCTGGCCGGCAAGGCTGCGGTACAGGGTCAACTCACCGCTGCCAGCACCCAGGAGCAGGCCGGTGCCGGCATTAGCCAATGCACCGCCGAGGAGTTCCAGCGCTTCACCGAGCTCAACGATGCATACCGCGCCCGTTTCGGCTTCCCGTTCATCATGGCCGTCAAGGGCAGCGACCGACAGCAGATCCTGGCGGCGTTCGAAACGCGTATCGGCCATTCTCCCGAGGACGAATTCAGCTGTGCATTGCGCGAAATCGACAAGATCGCCCTGTTTCGCCTGCAAGCGCTGTAACCGCTGCAGCCATGCCATCGCGCCCGGCGCGATTTCCATCTCACTACCGTTCAAGGCAGACCCGCATTCATGAAAGCCTACGCCGCACCGTTTCAGAAATACGTCAACCTGGCGGATGCCCGCCTCGGTACCCGCGCCATTTCGGTGACCGATGATTGGTTTGCCGACGTCAACCGGTTGTTCCAGCCTACCCCGGCGGTGTGGAAGGAAGGCGTGTTCGACGACAACGGCAAGTGGATGGATGGCTGGGAATCTCGGCGCAAGCGCTTCGAAGGTCATGACACGGCGGTGATCCGCCTGGGCGCGCCGGGCTCGATCAAGGGTGTGGACATCGACACGTCGTTCTTCACCGGCAACTTCCCGCCCTCGGCGTCGCTGGAGGCGTGCTTCATCAGCGAAGGCGAGCCCGACGAGCAGACGCAGTGGGTCGAGATCCTCGGCGCGGTGGAACTGCAGGGCAACAGCCATCACTACCATGGCATCGACAACGACAGCGCGTTCAGCCATCTGCGCTTCAACATCTACCCGGACGGCGGCGTGGCACGCCTGCGCGTGTATGGCGTCCCGTTCCGCAGTTGGTCGAGCGTCAGCGACGAGGAGACCCTCGACCTGGCCAGCGCCCTCAACGGCGGACGCGCGCTGGCCTGCTCGGACGAGCACTATGGCAGCATGAGCAACCTGCTCAACCCGGGCCGCGGGGTCAACATGGGTGATGGCTGGGAAACCGCACGGCGGCGCACGCCAGGCAATGACTGGGTCATCGTGGCCTTGGGTCATGCCGGGGTGGTGCAGCAGGTGGTGGTCGACACCTTGCACTTCAAGGGTAACTACCCCGACAGTTGCTCGATCCAGGGCGCGTTCGTCAAAGGCGGTACAGACAGCCAGATCGAGACCCAGAGCCTGTTCTGGCGCGAGCTGTTGCCCAGCCAGAAGCTGCAGATGCACCAGGAACACAGCTTCGCCGAACAGATCAAGGCACTGGGCCCGATCACCCATATCCGCCTGAACGTTTTCCCCGACGGGGGTGTAAGCCGTCTGCGCGTGCTGGGCACGCTGGCCAGATAGCCGGCTCGGTATCCGTTCGCCTGCCTGGGGGGATCGACCACCCAGGCAGCGTCAATCAACGACAAGGCCCTTCATGCGTACATTAACGATCGAACCCCTGAGCAAAGCCGCGTTCGCCCCCTTCGGCGATGTCATCGAAACCCAGGGCAGCGCGCACTTCCTGATCAACAACGGCTCCACGCAACGCTTCGATCGCCTGGCGGACGTGCAGCTTGGCACCGCGCAGGATCAGGCCGTGATCAGCATCTTTCGCGCCCAGACCCTGCCGATGCCGCTGACCGTGCGCATGCTGGAACGTCATCCGCTGGGCAGCCAGGCGTTCATCCCGTTGCAGGGCAA
The DNA here is from genome assembly GCF_014841705.1 of Pseudomonas sp. CFBP 8770. Lineage (NCBI taxonomy): Bacteria > Pseudomonadati > Pseudomonadota > Gammaproteobacteria > Pseudomonadales > Pseudomonadaceae > Pseudomonas > Pseudomonas sp. CFBP 8770. The sequence continues at coordinate 84,806 of NZ_JACYUL010000005.1, read as the reverse complement.
GGCGTTTCTCATCGTGGTCGCCCCGGCCGGTGAGGTGCCGCACAGTGAAGCGGTGCGAGCTTTTCGTAGCGACGGCCATCAGGGCATCAACTACCATCAGGGCGTCTGGCACCACCCGATATTGGCCTTGGCCGATGGCGATGACTTCCTGGTGGTGGACCGTAAAGGCCCTGGCAATAACTGCGACGAGTTCTTCTTCGAGGAGCGCGATTCATTGTCGCTGGATCCGTTGCGCTGAGTTTTGCCACGCATGGCTCGGCATGTCTGTAGCAGCGGCGGGAGCCGCGTCCGGCGTCAGCGTGGTTTTTCCGATACACCACGGCGCCGGTGACGCGGCTTGCGCCGCTGCTACAGGAAAGCGCGGCGCAGGCGTTCGAGGCCTTCGTCGATGTCGGCCAGCCCCGGTGCGGCGAACGACAGGCGAATGCTGCTTGGGTCAGGGTCTTGTGCATAGAACGCGCTGCCCGGCACGAACAGCACCTTCTGCTCGATCGCACGCGGCAGCAGCGCCTTGGCGTCCAGCCCGTGGCGGCAGCGGCCCCAGACGAACATTCCCCCTGCAGGCGCGCTGACCTCCAGGTATTCCGTCAGCGGCTGCAACCCTGCCAGCATCCGCTCGCATTTCTGCCGGTAGCCCTCGGCCAGGCCCGGCAAAGCCTGCTCCAAAGCCCCTGCCGCAAGGTAATTGGCCGCGATGCGCTGCGCCCAGGGCGAGGTACACAGGTCCACGGTCTGCTTGGCCACCAGGCAGCGCTGGCGGATGGCCGCAGGCGCCACCATCCAACCCACCCGCAGCCCCGGCGCCAGCACCTTGGACAGACTGGACAGATGGATCACCCTGCCCTCGGCGCCCTCGACCTGCCGGCTCAGCGCCAGCAACGACGGCACGTCCTCACCGGCGAAACGCAACGCACCGTAGGGATCGTCTTCGACCAGCAGAAAATCGTGCGCGACCGCCAGCTTCAGCAACGCCATGCGCCGCGCCAAAGGCAGGCAGGCGCCGGTAGGGTTGGCGAAGGTCGGAACGCAATAGAGCATGGCCACATCGCCAAGCGTACGCTGGGCCAGCTGTTGCGCCAACGCGTCGGTGTCCAGGCCGTCGGCATCGGTCGCCGCGCTGAGCACCTGCGCCCCGGCCAGGCGCAACGCCTGCAGCGCTGCAGGATAGGTCGGGCATTCCACCAACACCGTGGCGTCGGGTGCCAGCAACACCTTGAGCAACAAATCGAAGCCTTGCTGCGAGCCGGTTGTCACCACCATGTCCTCGGCCTTGACCACGGCACCGCGCCGCGCCATCAGCTGCACCAGTTGCTCGAGCAGGGCCGGCAGGCCCTCGGTGGCGGCGTATTGCAGGCAGTCCAGAGGCGTCTCGCGCATTGCCTGGTCTGCCGCGTCACGCAGGCCGGACTGGTCGAAGAACGTCGAGGCCGGATAGCCGCCGGCGAAGGAAATCATGCCCGGCAGCGACAGGTACTTGAACAGCTCGCGTATGGCCGAGCCCGTGGGGTTTTCGAAGGCTGGGGTGAAACGGTAGTCCAGGGCCATGACAGTGCTCGACGACGGAGGTGCCGAAAGTATCGAGGCGGGCGAATACCCGTCGCAAGCGAGGATAATTCCAGATGTCATGCCATTTGGTGCTGACAGCGACCACCCAAGAAAAATACAGGCCGTCACCGGTCTGATGTGCCCGGCTATCGCCATACGGAACGCACATCACTATCATGACTCAGATACTCATGGCACCGCGCCACTGGACTAGACAGCTCGTGTCGAATCTGGGGAAATGCGCGCCCTCGTCCGCAGGCCTTCACCCATGCCCATTGTCGAATGAATACGTCTTCGCGCCGCATCATCTGTGAACATTGTGATTCGCTGTTCGAATCGGTGCCCTTGGCCCATGGTCAAAAAGCCGAATGCACGCGCTGTGGCGCGGTGCTCGAGCGTGGCCATCGCCTGAGCATCCAGGCGTTGTTCGCCCTCGCGCTGACCGCAGCCATGCTGTTTCTGCTGGCCAATGCCTTTCCAGTGATCAGCATCAGCATGGAAGGCCTGAGCAACCAGGCCACCCTGCTCGCTTCGGTCGAGGCACTGGCACAGGGGCGCATCACGCCCATGGCCGCGGTCACCGGGCTGACCATCATCCTCGCACCGCTGTTGCAGATCTGCCTGTTGTGCTGGCTGCTCGGGTTCGCCACGGCAGGACGTGCCGCGCCCGGTTTTCGCACCTGCATGCGAGCCCTCGAACACCTGCGCCCATGGAGCATGCTCGAAGTCTGCCTGCTGGGCATTCTGGTCGCCATTATCAAACTGGCGGGCATGCTCGATGTGCATCCCGGCGTCGGTCTGTGGGCGCTGGGCATGGTCACCGTGCTGCTGATCCTGATCTCGGGCAAGGGCATCCGCCGACTCTGGGATGACCTGGAAGGACAGCTGCGATGAGCGAGCCGGTCTACGCCCGACAACTGGGCCTGGTGCTGTGCCATACCTGTGGGCATATCTGCCAGGCAGGTGAACACCATTGCCCGCGTTGCCACTCCACAGTTCACGCGCGCAAGCCCGAAAGCATCGGTCGTACCTGGGCGCTGCTGATCGCGGCCCTGATCCTGTACATCCCCGCCAACCTGCTGCCGGTGATGCGCACCAACATGTTCGGCAATGCCAGCGAAAACACCATCATGAGTGGTGTCATCGAGTTCTGGCACGGCGGCTCGTGGGACATCGCCGTGCTGATCTTTTTCGCCAGCGTGGTCGTTCCCTGCATGAAGTTCCTGATCCTGGGCACGCTGCTGATAACCTGTCAGCGCAAGAGCCACTGGGCCATGCGCGAGCGGGCCCGGCTGTATCGCTTCATCGAGTTGATCGGCTATTGGTCGATGCTCGACGTGCTGGTGGTGGCGCTGGTGGCCGCACTGGTGCAGTTCCGTTCGCTGAGTTCCATCGACCCATTGCTGGGTATCGTGTTTTTCGGTCTGGTGGTGGTACTCACCATGCTTGCCGCCATGAGTTTCGATCCCCGGCTCATCTGGGATGTAGAGGTTGAAGATGTCTGATCGTCCAGGTTCCACCCCCGCGTCCCCTGCCGCTGCGCCGGCGGTCAAGACGCGTCGTTTCAATGTCTCGCTGGTGTGGATCGTGCCGATCCTCGCCGCCGTGGTGGGCGCCTCGATGCTCATCAGCAACGGCCTCAATGCCGGGCCGCAGATCGAGATCAGCTTCCAGACCGCCATGGGCCTGGAAGCGAACAAGACCCAGGTGAAGTACAAGAACGTAGTGATCGGCCAGGTGACCGCCATCGCGCTCAGCGACGATCGCAGCCATGTGGTGGCCAAGGTTGACCTGAACAAGTCCGCCGAAGGCTTCACCGCCGAAGACTCGGTGTTCTGGGTGGTGCGCCCGCGCATCGGCGCCAATGGCATTTCCGGCGTCGACACCCTGCTCTCCGGTGCCTTCATCGGCGCCGACGCGGGCAGCGCCGAAGAGCGCAAGAAACAGTTCGTCGGCAAGGAAACCCCACCGCCGATCACCTATGGCGAGCAAGGCAAGCGTTTCACCCTGCACACCGAAGACCTGGGTTCGCTGGACATCGGCTCGCCGGTCTACTATCGCCGCATCGAGGTCGGCCAGGTGGTGTCGTACCAACTGGCCGAGGACGGCAAGGGTGTCGACGTGGAGATCTTCGTGCACGCGCCCAACGACAAGTTCGTCACCACCGACACGCGCTTCTGGAACGCCAGCGGCATCGACCTGACCGTGGGTGCCAGTGGCCTGAAGGTGAACACCGAATCGTTGTCGACCATCCTTGCCGGCGGTGTCGCTTTCGTCGAGCCCAAGTACAGCCCCAACGCGACACCGGCTACCGAACGCTCGCGCTTCGACCTGTTCGGTGATCAGGAAACCGCCCTGGCGCCGCCCGACGGTGATCCACGTTACATCAGCATGAACTTCAATCAGTCGCTGCGCGGCCTGACGGTCAATGCGCCGGTGGAATTCATGGGCGTCAATATCGGCCGCGTGGTCTCGGTCAACCTGGACTATGACGCCAAGACCAAGAGCTTTCCCAGCGTGGTCGGCGCCGTGATCTACCCGGATCGCCTGGGCAAGGCGCACGAGAAGCTGCTCAAGCAGATGGGCACCGAGGACGACGAACGTTCGGCTCAGCTGATGTCCGCCTTCGTCAAGCAAGGCCTGCGCGCTCAGGCTCGCAGCGCCAACCTGATCACCGGCCAGTTGTATATCTCGCTCAGCTTCATACCCAACGCCACCCCAGTGGCCTTCGACATGGCCGCCCGGCCGCTGCGCATCCCTACGGTGCCCGGCAGCCTGGACAAGGTTCAGGAGCAACTGCAGGGGGTGGTCGACAAGATCAGCAAGCTGCCGCTCGACGAGATCGCCAACAACCTCAATGGCAGCCTGAGCGAGATGCAGAAGACCTTGCGCCAGGTCAATGGCGAGGTGCTGCCGCAGATGCGCGGCACCCTGCAACAAACTCAGAAGACCCTCGCCGCGGCGAATTCGACGTTTGCCGACGACTCGCCCGAGCGCCAGCAGTTGAGCCAGGCCATGGATGAAGTTCAGCGCACCGCACGCTCGGTGCGCGTACTGACCGACTTCCTCAGCCGCAACCCGGAAGCGCTGATCCGTGGCCGCACCAAGCAGGGCGAGCCGGATGCCTTCCGCAGCCCGGGCAATACTTCACGTGAAATCCAACCGGAAGCTCAACGATGATCAAACGTACCTTGATGCTGGCTGCAAGCATAGGCCTGAGTGCCTGCAGCTCGCCGGTCACCCACTACTACACGCTGCAGGACACCGCGCCGAGCGTACCGTCCCGCCTGGCCGCACCGTCGTTTCAGTTCGAGATGCTGGGGGTGCGCATGCCGGTCCAGGTCGATCAGCCACAACTGGTGGTGCGGCAGAATCAGGGCAACCTCGCCATTCTGGAAAACGATCGTTGGAGCGCGCCGTTGGCCGATGAGTTTCACGATGCCCTGACCGATCGCCTCGAACGCCAGCTGGGCACGCGAGACCTGGCCGGGTTACCCAAGGATGCGCAGCGTCCAGTGCTGTCGTTGCAGACCGACGTGCGCCGCTTCGACTCGCTGCCGGGGCAATATGCGCTGGTCGATGTGGTGTGGAGCCTGGGCTTGCGCGGTGCTGCGCAACCGCGCCGTACATTGACCTGTGCGAGTCAGATCCGCGAAACGGCGGGGGTGGAATTGAGCAGCCTGGTGGTGGCACACCAGCGGGTGATCGATCAATTGGCGAAACAGATCGCGACGACCGCTCGCCAATGGGCGCAGGGAAGCGGCGGTTGTCCTAGCTGACAGCGCGCGGCACAGTGGCCAGGGCCTTCTCGACACCGTCGAGCAGCTGGCCCAAGGTCCACGGCTTGCGAACGAAACTGACCGGAATGGTAACGCCGGAGCTTTCCGGAGTTTCGTGACCCGACATGATCATGATCGGAATCTCGGGCCAGGTCTGCGCCGAATAGTTGGCCAGGCCTGCACCGTTCATGCTGCCTGGCATCAAGATGTCCGTCAGCAACAAACCGACTTCGTTGGAATGCTGGTTCAGAAACGCGAGCGCATGATCCGCAGATTCGACACCCTCCGCCTTCCAACCCTCGTCGGTCAGGAGCTCGCAGACGAATTCGCGAATCACCGCTTCGTCTTCCACCACCAGAACCAGGTTCGCTCCCTTGGAGGCACCGTCGATGCGCGGCGAATCAGTCATTGCCAAATCCTTCTGTGTACTTGAATTGATTGAGGAAAGTAACCGCCGCGATGGCGACTCCCACACTCAGGTTAGGAGAGCGGAAAAGCTTACGAATTCCATTTGTCGAGGTTGCGCCGACGAACGGTAACCAGCGCCTCCGACGCGGCTGCCACAACGGCGATCAACGCAGCGCCGCAAATGCAATTCCGCTGCCGTCTCGAGCGAGCCGAGCCGCACATTCGAGGCTCTCTGCGCTCGCGCCATGGATGACGTAAAGCACGTCACCCTGCGCCACTAGTGCGCCTTTGTTTACCATCAGGTCGATGCCGGCGCCCTTGCCCCGGGGTGCTCCGGCACACCGGGCAATTTCCGCCAGACGCCAGCCGTCGAGTTGCGCGACGTGGCCGTCGCAGGGTGCACGCACTGCGCATGTCAACGCGCTGGGCATGACCGGCGTCCTGCGGCCCTGGGCGTCGATCATGCGCTCGAACGCAGCGAGGGCGCAGCCATCGTCCAACAATTGCTCGGCGCGTCGCCGACCCGCTTCGATGCTGCCGACCTGCGGATCCCAGGCCAGAATGCGTGCGGCGAACAACAGCGCTTTTTCGCGCAGGTCGGCGGGTGCCTGCACGGAGCCTTCGAGCACCCAGCGTACATCGCGTACTTCAAGCGCGGGTCCGATACCGCGCCCGACCGGCCGCGATCCATCGGTGACGAGCGCCACCACCGTCAGGCCCAGCAGCGCACCGACCTGCTCGAACAGCTCGGCCAATGCCTGCGCCTGTTCGCGGGTCGCAAGCTTGGTGCGCGGGCCGAACGGCAGATCGACGATGACATGGGTCGAACCGGCAGTCAGTTTCTTGGACAGAATGGAGGCTACGGCCCAACGCGTGGAGTCGATGCGCAGCGGGCGTGTGATGGTGTTCATCACCTCATCGAGATGTGAATGGTTGAGGCGACCGTTCCATGCAATGCAGGCACCGGTTTCGGCCACGCAGTGGCGCACCTGATCCGGCGTCAATTCAACCTCGGCCAGAACTTCCATGGCGTCGGCCGTGCCGGCCGCCGACGTGATCGCCCGTGACGAGGTCTTGGGCATTACCAACCCATGCGCCGCGACGATCGGCACCACGATCAGGGTGATTCGGCTACCAGGGACACCCCCCATCGAGTGCTTGTCGACCACCATGGGGCGGTCCCAGCGCATGACGGGTGAAAACCGCGTGCGCACCTTGGCCAATGCCACCACTTCAGCATCCGACAGGTGCTGGCTGGCGCTCACCAGGAAGGCGCTGATCTCGCTGTCCGCATAGCGGCCCTCGATGATGTCGCGCAACAACCACTCGTACTGCATCTCGTCCAGCGCGTGACCCTGGAGCTTGCGTGCCAACAACGGCTGGCTGGTCGGCGGGCAGGCATGACGGTGAGCAATGGCCTGAACGGCATTGATGAAACGATCGATGCCTTCGGCCAGCGTGCCGTCGTTGTCGACGCGCTGGGTCTGGATGTCCGTGGGTAGCGCGTCCACCTGTCGCAGCACCCGCGCACTGGCCTGCTCGGCGTTCTCCCGCCCGCGTCCCAGAATGCGCGCGGCGAGCACCTCTGGCGCGGCAGTGACCTCGATCACCACCAACTGCGGGACACGTGCGGCGGCCTCGCGGATCATCCGGCGCGAACCATTGGCGATGACGTGGCCACCCGCCTCCAATACCTGCAGCAGATCGGCGGACAAGCCGTAGCTCAAGCCATGGGCGTGCCAACTGAGTAGGAACTCGCCCGCTGCGGCGCTGGCCTGGAACTGCTCGGCAGTCACACCTGTGTGGTCTTCTCCGGGCGCGCCGCTTGGGCGGGTGATGGTGCGCCGGGCGAACAGGTACCGACCGGTGCTGCCCAATTGGGCACGAGCGCCCTCGATGAGCGAATCCTTTCCCGCTCCGCTAGGGCCGACTACGAAGAAAAAAATGCCCTGCGCCATGAAGATGCTCCGCCTTGCCCGGACCGATGCCGTCCGGCGATTGGCCGGATCGAGCGTGTGGATGAAAGCGACGCGGCGCGAACCCGCTCGCCGACGTCGGCAGTCTACCGCACTCCGGGCTTCCTGATTTATTTGCACCCAACCCTGGCACCCCTGCTGCATGCAGCGAGCACAGCGTTTATCATCGCCGCGCAATGAGCAGCGCAGCGTTCGCGGCCACGGACCGCTCCCACAAGGGTCCGCGTTCATCCGTGGGAGCGGTCATCGGCCGCGAAACAGGCGCTGCGGTGTATCAGGCAGACTGCGGTGCGGCGTTCGCGGCCACAGACCGCTCCCACAAGGGTCCGCGTTCATCCGTGGCAGCGGTCATCGGCCGCGAAACAGGCGCTGCGGTGTATCGAACAGACCGCAGTGCGGCGTTCGCGGCCACGGACCGCTCCCACAAGGGTCCGCGTTCATCCGTAGGAGCGGTCATCGGCCGCGAAACAGGCGCTGCGGTGTATCAGGCAGACCGCAGTACAGCGTTCGCGGCCACGGACCGCTCCCACAAAGGTCCGCGGTCATCCGTGGGAGCGGTCATCGGCCGCGAAACAGGCGCTGCGGTGTATCGGACAGACCGCAGTACAGCGTTCGCGGCCACGGACCGCTCCCACAAAGGTCCGCGGTCATCCGTGGGAGCGGTCATCGGCCGCGAAACAGGCGCTGCGGTGTATCAGGCAGACCGCGGTGCGGCATTCGCGGCCGCTGCCGCTCCCACAAGGTTCGTGGCGGATCATCTACCCCTCTTCCAATGCTTCAGGAGTTCTTGCATGTCATCCATCTCCGGCCTGCCCGAGCACGCAAGCGCTGAAACGTATCGCAAGATCGTCTGGCGGTTGATCCCGTTCCTGTGCTTCTGCTACTTGGCCTCGTACCTCGACCGCATCAACGTGGGCTTCGCCAAACTGCAGATGCTCGACACCCTGCACATGAGCGAAACCGCCTACGGCCTGGGCGCGGGCCTGTTCTTCGTCGGCTACATCCTGTTCGAGGTGCCCAGCAACCTGGTACTGCAGAAGGTCGGCGCGCGCCTGTGGATCGCACGTATCATGATCAGTTGGGGCGTGCTGTCCGGGCTGACAATGTTCGTTACCAGCCAATGGCACTTCTACGTCCTGCGGTTTCTGCTCGGCGCCGCCGAGGCCGGGTTTTTGCCCGGCGTGCTGTTCTACCTGAGCCAATGGTTTCCGTCGTACCGACGCAGCCGCATCATCGCCCTGTTCATGATCGGCCTGCCGCTGTCGAGCCTGATCGGCGGCCCTCTCTCGGGCTGGATCATGGCCAGCTTCGACGGTGTCGGCGGGCTGCACAGCTGGCAGTGGCTGTTCCTCCTCGAAGCCATTCCCACCGTGATACTGGGCGTGCTCTGCCTGGCCATTCTGCCCAATGGCATTGGCGATGCAAAATGGCTGAGCGAGCGCGAGAAACAGCAGTTGCAAGCGGTACTGACCAAAGACGAAAGCGAAAACCGCGGCGGCCACTCGTTTCGTGCAGGCTTCTTCGACATCAAAGTGTGGATGCTTGGCGGCATCGATTTCTCGATTCTGCTGAGCGCCTACGCCATGGGGTTCTGGCTGCCCACTTTCATTCGCAATGCCGGCGTCGCGAATGCCGGCGACATCGGCCTGCTGGTGGCCATTCCCAGCCTTGCCGGACTGATCGGCATGCTGGCCATCGGCGCCAGCTCGGACCGATACCGCGAGCGGCGCTGGCACATCATCGTGCCTTTCATCGTCGGCGCCGCAGCGATGTTTCTCAGCACCTTCTTCACCCAGAACGTGGCGATCACCGTCCTGCTGTTCTCGGTGGCTTCGCTGGCCATCATCGGCGCAGTGCCGGTGTTCTTCAGCCTGCCGGCGACCTTTCTCAAAGGCACGGCAGCGGCCACCGGTTTTGCCCTGGCCTGTTCGCTGGCCAACATTGCCGGCCTGGTCAGCAACTCGCTGATGGGCGTGGTGATGGACCGTTTCCACAGCCCGCAGATCGCCCTGTGGATCTTCGCCGCCTGCCTGCTGCTCAGTTGCCTGCTGGTGCTGGCATTGCCGGCCAAGACCGTCAATCGCTGAGGATGGGTGACTCACAAACGACTGATCGGCAGTCTAAGCTAAGACCCAAAAGGTATTTACAGTTGGTTTTTTAGATCATTTAGGATTGGGATCCGGCGTGCCAGCCGGCTCTCCCCTGCCAAGGAATGATCACCATGACCCTGCTCTCACGCCTGTCCAAACCCCTGCTGGCCGCCGCCGTGGTGCTGGCCGCCTTCGGCAGTACCGCCCAGGCCGCGGCGCCCGCCGAGGTTCGCCTGGACTATGCCTATTACTCGCCCACCAGCCTGGTCCTGCGGCATTTCGGCTGGCTGGAGAAAGCCCTGCCCGGTACCAAGGTCGACTGGGTGCTCAGCCAAGGCAGCAACCGCTCCCTGGAATACCTCAACGGTGGCAGTATCGACTTCGCCTCGACCGCCGGCCTTGCGGCAGTGCTCAGCCGCGCCAATGGCAGCCCGATCAAGACGGTGTACATCGCCAGCCGCCCGGAATGGACGGCCCTGGCCGTGCGCAAGGACTCGCCGATCAAGAGCGTGGCCGATCTCAAAGGCAAGAAGATCGCCGCCACCAAAGGCACCGACCCTTTCCTGTTCACCTTGCGCAGCCTGCAACAGGCTGGGCTGAGCAAGGATGACGTGGAGCTGGTCCACCTGCAGCATGCCGACGGCCGCATTGCCTTGGAACGTGGCGATGTCGACGCCTGGGCCGGGCTTGACCCGCTGCTGGCGGCCAGCCAGCTGCAGGCCGGCTCCCAGTTGCTGTATCGCAACATCGAGTTCAACAGCTACGGGGTGATCAGCGTCACCGAAACATTCGCGGCAGAACACGCCAACACCGTCGAGCAGGTCATCAAGGCCTACGAGCAGGCACGCACCTGGGCGCGGGCACATCCCGATGATCTGGCGGCGCTGCTGGCCAAGGAATCCGGACTGCCGCTGGATGTGGCCAAGCTGCAGCTTTCGCGCACCGATTTCAGCGATGCACAGCCAGGCCCCAAGCAGGTCGAGGCGCTCAAGGCTGCGGCACCGATCCTGACCGCCGAAGGCCTGGTGCGCAAAGGCGTGGACGTCAACGAGGTGGTCGATCGCCTGATCGAGCCGCGCTTCAGCGCTGACGTCATCGGGAAGCAATGAAGCCATGAGCACCTCGGAAGAAACCCTGTCCAGGGTTGCCGCAGCGTCCTCTCGACGCGTCTCGACCGCCTGGCGACGCAGCGCCAAAGGCTGGCTGCTGCCCTGCGTGATCGTCGCGGTGCTGGAAATCGTGGTGCGGGCCGGTTGGATTCCCGCCTACCAGATGCCGGCGCCCAGCGATGTGGCATTGACGCTGGTCGAACTGGCGCAGGGCGCGCTGGGCAAGCACGTGCTCGCCAGCGTGGGCCGCGTGCTCGCGGGTTTCGTCATCGGTGCGTCGCTGGCCCTGGTATTTGCCGCGTGGGTGGGCCTGAGCCGAGAAGCCGAAGCCTATCTGGAGCCGACCTTCGCGGGTCTGCGCGCCATACCGAGCCTGGCCTGGGTGCCCTTGTTGCTGCTCTGGTTGGGCATCGACGAGACGTCCAAGATCGTGCTGATCGCCATCGGCGCGTTTTTTCCGGTGTACGTCAACGGCGTTGCCGCCATTCGCAACATCGACCGCAAGCTGGTCGAGGTCGGCCAGATGTACGGCTTCAATGCCCGTCGACTGACCGTGCGCATCCTGTTACCGGCAGCCATGCCGGGATTGTTCACTGGCCTGCGCAGCGGTTTGAGCATGGCCTGGATGTTTCTGGTCGCCGCCGAATTGATTGCCGCGACCAAAGGCCTGGGTTACCTGCTCAGCGACGGACGCGAAACCTCGCGGCCGGACATCGTGCTGGCAGCGATCCTGGCCCTGGCGGTGCTCGGCAAGCTCAGCGACGGCGTGCTCGCGGCCGTCGAACGGCGTTGCGTCAGCTGGCGCGATGCATTCACCGGTGAAGCCTCGGGGAGCCGCTCATGAACGAGGCCCTGTTGAGCCTCCGCGTCCGGCGCAAGGCATTTGGCGACGCGGTGGTGCTCAAGGACCTGGAACTACAGCTGCAACCCGGTGAGCGGGTCAGCCTGCTGGGGCCCAGTGGTTGCGGCAAGAGCACCCTGCTGCGCATCGCCGCAGGCCTGGATCGGGACTACACCGGTGAGCTCGACAGCGCGGGCCAGTCGGTGGCGTTCGTATTTCAAGAACCGCGGCTGATGCCTTGGCTTGATGTAGAACGCAATATCGGCTTTCACGATGATGGGCTTTACGACCAGGCCTGGGTGCGGCAACTGATAGACGAAGTCGGCCTGGACGGCTTCGCCGAGGCGCTGCCCAAGGCATTGTCTGGCGGCATGGCGCAGCGGGTGGCGATCGCCCGTGGGCTTTATTCCAGGCCCAAGGTGTTGCTGCTGGACGAGCCGTTCAGTGCAGTGGATGCGTTCACCCGAATGAAGCTGCAGGATTTGCTGCTCGATTTGGCGGAGCGCCATGGCATCACATTGTTGCTGGTGACCCACGACGTGGATGAAGCGCTGTATCTGAGCGATCGGGTGTTGGTGATGGGGCACCGGGGCACTGGCATAGTCAGAGACATCGAGGTTGGGCTGGCACGGCCGCGGGATCGGCGTGACCCGCTATTGGCAGGATTGAAGGTACAAGCGTTGACGCAGCTGCAGTTGGCGCATGTGGTTTGATCCCTGCGTATAGCTTGAAGGCCTCTTCGCGGGCAGAGGGCCCGCGAAGAGGTCGCCAATTCCCTACAGAATCGGCTTGCCCCCTGTCACCGCATAGCGCGAACCAGAGATATAGCTGCTCTCATCCGACCCCAGCAACACATAGATAGGCGACACCTCGACCGGCTGGCCCGGACGACCCAGCGGGGTCTCTTCGCCGAAGGTCTTCACCGCTTCCGGTGGCATGGTCGCTGGAATCAATGGCGTCCAGATCGGGCCGGGGGCCACGCTGTTCACACGGATGTTTTTCTTGCCCAGCAACTGCGCCAGGCCGGCAGTGAAGTTGGCAATCGCGCCTTTGGTCGTCGCATAGGGCAGCAGGGTCGGCTTGGGCATGTCCGAGTTGACAGAGCTGGTGTTGATGATCGAACCACCCGACGGCATGTGCGGCACTGCTGCCTTGCAGATGCGAAACATCGCCGTGATGTTGATATCGAAGGTACGCACCCACTCCTCGTCAGGAATCTCGTCCAGGGTTTCGTGGCTCATCTGGAACGCGGCGTTGTTGACCAAAACGTCGATACGGCCGAAACGCTCGACCGTCTTCTCCACGATGGCCAGGCACTGCTCTTTCTCGGCCAGATCGCCTGGCAGGAGCAGACACTGACGCCCGGCTTCCTCGACGTAACGCGCGGTGTCCTTGGCGTCTTCATGCTCATCGAGGTATGAAATCACCACGTCGGCGCCTTCGCGGGCGTAGGCAATTGCCACAGCGCGGCCGATGCCGCTGTCGCCGCCGGTAATCAAGGCGATCTTGTTGGCCATCCGTCCTGAGCCTTTGTAGCTGGTTTCGCCACAGTCGGGGACGGGATTCATCTTCGACTGCGAGCCAGGTACCGATTGCTGCTGCGGCTCGAACGGCGGAGTTGGATAGTTGGCCATGAGTATCTCCATAGGTTGGCAAAGAAAAAGGTGCGCAAAGATGCTTTGCGAAAACGTCCCTCTAAATGGACACGCGTGCAAAGTCGACTTCCCTGCCCGCGGAAAAGTTTGTTTTTTTTCTACGACGCCTGGGTGAGTGTGATTGCAGACGCAAGGAATCTCTCGCGCCTGATCGAGTCACAATGGCGTAACCGATGCATTTTCATTCAGCAGTCAGAGAGGCATTCATGAGCAACGTCGAACTTGAGCACGAAGTACTCACCCGTTTGCTGCACGCGCATCCGCACGGTCTGGGCAAGGAAATTCTCGACAATTATCGCGGCGAGAAGGCAGTGGCTGGAATGATCAAGACGCTGCAGGAAAAAGGCCTGATCCAGGGCAAGCCGGTGACGGTCGAAGACCACGAACCAGCGCTCGAATACCCGATCAAGCTGAGCAGCGCCGGCGTCGACGCCGCGAAGAAACACGATGCGGAAAAAGGCAGCAACCCGCACGCCTGATAACCAGGTAGCGCAGATCTTCAACCGATCGAGCAGCAAAGGGCATCGAGCGTACTCGATGCCCTTTCTCATAAAAGAGCTTCAGGCAGGAAACAGTGCTGCCAGGCGAAAGGTCACGCGCAGGTAGCGGCCTTGACGAATATCAGCTGCAGGAAGCGGCTGATGTGATCATCCTGCGCATAGGCGTCAGCCAGACAGGCGCGCGCCTTGTCCAGATGCTCCTGCAGGCGCCGCTTCACTTCATCCTCACCGCACAACGCCATGAAGGTCGACTTGCCGTCGTCCTTGCCCTGATCCTTGGCGGTGGCTGGGCTGTGATCATGAAGATCGTCATACAGCTGGAAGGCCTGCCCCAGTTCCAGGGCGAAACATTGCAGCACGGCGCGTGTCGGCGGTGGTGCATCGCTGATCAGGTAGGCCATGTCCATGATCGCGCTGAACAGCACACCGGTCTTGAGGTTGTTGGTGGCGGCAATTTCCTCTGCGGTGCGTGGGTGCAGGCCTTCGCGCAGGTCTTGCAGCTGACCCCGGGCCAGACCTTGAGCACCGATGGCGTTGGCCAGTATTTCCACCAACTGGGTACGAATCGAAGGCTTCAGCCCGTCGATGCCCGCCACCACGGCGAAGGCCCGCGACAACAGCGCCACTGCAGCCAGAATGGCAACGTCTTCGCCAAATGCCAGATGCGTGGTGACACGGCCCCGGCGCAGCCTGGCGTCGTCCATGCAGGGCATGTCGTCGAGCACCAGCGACGCGGCATGCACCATCTCCACCGCACAGCCCAGGTCCAGCGCCGCCCGGTCGCTGGCCCCCAAGCCGTTCGACGCCAGGATCAACAGGATCGGGCGCATGCGCTTGCCCGGCGCCAGGGCACCGTCGCGCATCGCCGTGGCCACCAGGTCGCGCTCGTTGCTTGGCATGGGCAGCAAGGCGTCCAGGCGCGCTTCGATGGTCGTGCGCAACAAGGCCATGTGCTCGGTGAAACCGCTATCGCTGGTCGCAGACGTATCAGCTGTCATCGTTCCCTCTGTTCTTGTTTCGAGTCCTGCGGCAGCCGGAGACGAGGTGTCGGCATGGCTTGGCGGGGGCAGCTGCGTTCGCAAACAAGGAACGACTGCGCAGCGACGGTGCCTGAGCCTGTGAAGATGGACATACGTTATGCGAATATGAGCGCGCCGTACAACTCTCTACCATGGACAGACCGCAGGCGGCCGTAAATGATTCCTGAGCAATGGAGCTGACATGAAGCACGACGAGTTGAGCCGACGCAAGGATGACCACCTGGACATCGTTCTGGACCCGCTCAGGGCCGGTACACGGGCGGGCGCCGGCTGGGACGCGGTCCAGTTCGAACACTGTGCGCTGCCCGAACTGGACTTGGCAGGCATCGACCTGAGCAGCTCGTTGCTCGACATCGCCCTGCGCGCGCCCCTGCTGATCAGTTCCATGACCGGTGGCGCCCAGCGTTCCGTGGCGATAAACCGTCACCTGGCCGAAGCAGCGCAAGCCCTGGGCATCGCCATGGGTGTCGGCTCGCAGCGAGTCAGCCTGCAGACCGGCAACGACCAGGGGCTCACCCGCGACCTGCGGCGCATCGCCCCGGACATTCCGCTGCTGGCCAACATCGGTGCGGCGCAGTTGCTCGAGAAAGGCGGCATGGACCTTGCCCATCGTGCGGTCGACACCCTCGAAGCGAACGGCTTGATCATCCATCTCAACCCGCTGCAGGAGGCGGTTCAGCCTGAAGGCGACCGGCACTGGCGCGGCGTGCTGGCGCAGATCGCCCGTGCAGTGACCGTTCTGAAAGTCCCGGTGGTGATCAAGGAAGTCGGCGCCGGGCTCTCGGCCAGCGTGGCCCAGACCTTGGTCGAGGCCGGCGTGCAGGTCATTGATGTCGCGGGCGCGGGCGGCACCAGTTGGGCCGCAGTCGAAGGCGAGCGGGCCACTCGAGCGGCCGATCGCGCGGTGGCCATGGCATTTGCCGGCTGGGGCATCCCCACGGCGACCTGCATCCAGACCGTGCGCCAAGCCTTGCCGCAGGTCCGCCTGATTGCCTCCGGCGGCGTGCGCGATGGCGTCGATGCGGCCAAGGCCATTCGCCTGGGCGCGGACATCGTTGGCCAGGCCGCTGCCGTGCTGCCAGGCGCAACGCTGTCGACCGAAGCGGTCATCGAACACTTCGAGGTGGTCATCCGCCAACTGCGCGTGGCCTGCTTCTGTACCGGCTCGGCCAATCTGGCGGGCTTGCGCCATGCCCGCCTGCTGGGTCCGCAGGCCCCGCCCCGATGAGCCACTTCGGTGTCGTGGCGCCCGCTTACTACAGTCATTTTCACGCGCTGCAGGCGTTGGCCGAGGAACTGATGCGACGAGGCCACCGTGTCACGTTCTTCCACCAGGGGGACGCCGCGCGCTGGGTCACGGCTCCCGGCATCGGCTATGCGGTGCTGGGCCAGGCCAGCCATCCGCCCGGCAGCCTGCAGCGCAGCCTGCGCCTGGCGGCAAACCCAGGCACACCATGGGGCCTGCGGCAGATCATCGAGCAGTTGGCAGCGACCACCCGCATGTTCTGCGACGAGCTGCCGGCAGCTTTGGCGCAACACGGCGTCGACGCGCTGCTGTGCGATCAGATGGAGGCTGCAGGCGGCCTGGTTGCAGAGAGCCTGGGGCTCCCCTTCGTCTCGATAGCCTGCGCCCTGCCGGTCAACCGTGAGCCGGGCCTGCCGTTGCCGGTAATGCCCTTCGCCTATGCCACGGACGAGCGCAGCCTGCACATGTACCGTGGCAGCACCCAGGTCTACGACTGGTTGATGAAGCCCCATGCGCGCGCCATCCAGAGCGCTGCGAAAACCCTCGGCCTGGCACCGCGCAGTGCGCTGCACGAATGTCTTTCGCCGCTGGCGCAGATCAGCCAGACCCTGGCCGGCTTCGACTTTCCCCGCCAGCACGCCCCGCCCCACCTGCACGCCGTTGGCCCGCTGCGTGCCGCTGCTACTCAGGGCCAGGGGCACTGGCCTATCGACCCGCAACGCCCGTTCGTTTTCGCCAGCCTGGGCACCCTGCAAGGCCAGCGCCTGGGCATGTTCGAGCAGATCGCCAAAGCCTGTCGGCGACTCGACGGGCAGTTGCTGATTGCCCACTGCGGCCTGCTCGACCCAGCTGCGGAGCAACGCCTGCACCGCCTGGGCGCAACCTGGGTGACCGATTTCGCCCCGCAGCAGTGGGCCCTCGAGCAGGCCGATGCGGTGATCACCCACGGCGGGTTGAATACGGTCATGGATGCCATCGCCAGCTCGACGCCCATGCTGGTGATGCCCATCGCCTTCGACCAGCCAGGCGTGGCGGCGCGGGTGCGCCATCACGGCCTCGGACGTCAGGTGCAACGCCGCGCGCGGTCTTCACGCATCGCCCAGGTGCTGCGCGAGGTCCTGGAGATGCCGACACCGGCCTTTGCCCGCTTGAAGGCAGAACTGGCCAGCGCGGGCGGCACCAGCAAGGCGGCGGATATCGTCGAAACCGCGGTGCGCACGCGACAACCCGTAGTGGCCGGAGCCCTGTCATGACCTACGACCTGATCCTCGCCGGCGCCGGCCTGGCCAATGGCCTGATTGCCTGGCGACTGCGCCAGGTGCGCCCGGAACTCAAGGTACTGTGTATCGATTCGCAGCAGAGCCTGGGTGGCAACCATACCTGGTCGTTCCACGATGGCGACCTCAGCGCCGAGCAGCATCACTGGATCGAGCCGCTGGTGGTCAAACGCTGGCCTTGCTACCAGGTGCATTTTGCCGACGTCTCGCGGCGGCTCGACAGCGGCTATGCCAGCATCACCAGCGAGCGCTTTGCCGAGGTCATCACCCAGGCCCTGGGCTCGAGCCTGCGCCTGGGCGAAACCATTGCCGAACTGGGTCCGCGACACGTGCGCCTGGCCAGCGGCGAGACGCTGCAGGCCCATGCAGTGATCGACGGCCGCGGCGTGCAGCCCAGTCGCCACCTGGTGCTGGGCCAGCAGGCATTCGTCGGTCAGCTGTTGCGTCTGCAACGCCCCCACGGCCTGCTGGGACCCATCATCATGGACGCGCGGGTCAGTCAAGGCGAAGGCTATCGCTTCGTCTATGTGTTGCCGTTCACGGCTGATACGGTGCTGGTCGAAGACACTCACTACGTCGATCGCCACACCTTGACCACCGAGCAGTTGCGCGAGCACATCGCCGACTACGTGCGCTGGCAGGGCTGGACAATCGCCGAATGCCTGCGCGAAGAACAGGGCGTATTGCCGATCACCCTGGCCGGCGATTTCGATGCGTTCTGGCAGCAAGCCGCCGGCCAGCCCCTTTCCGGCCTGCGCGCTGGCCTGTTTCACTGCACCACCGGCTACTCGCTGCCCCATGCGGTGCGGCTGGCCCAGTGGCTGGCGGAGCAGACCGACATGGACGCCGATCGACTGTTCACCGGTATCCGCGAACACGCTCGCCAGCAATGGCAGGCGCAAGGGTTCTACCGCCTGCTCAACCGCATGTTGTTCCTGGCCGGCAAGCCTCAGGATCGCTGGCGGGTGATGCAACGCTTCTACCGCTTGTCGCCTGCGCTGATCAGTCGATTCTATGCAGGCCAAAACCACTGGCGTGACCGCGCCCGCATTCTCGTCGGCAAGCCTCCGGTGCCCGTCGACGAGGCCGTGCGCGCCGCCCTCAGATCTTCTCCCCGGCAGTTCGAGAACCCCCATGAATCCAGCTAAAACCGCCATCGTCATCGGCGCAGGCTTCGGCGGCCTGGCCCTGGCGATCCGTCTGCAGGCCGCAGGCATCCATACCACCCTGCTGGAGAAGCGTGACCAGCCCGGAGGCCGAGCCTATGTCTACCGCGACCAGGGCTTCACCTTCGACGCCGGCCCCACAGTGATCACCGACCCTTCGGCCATCGAAGAGCTGTTCACCCTGAGTGGCAAGCGCATGGCCGACTACGTCGATCTGCTGCCGGTCAAGCCGTTCTACCGGCTGTGCTGGGAAGACGGCACGAAGTTCGACTATGCCAACGATCAGGCCGAACTGGATCGACAGATCCATGCCCTGAATCCCCTGGACGTCGCCGGCTACCAGCGCTTTCTGGCTTACTCGCAGGCGGTATTCAAGGAGGGCTACCTCAAGCTGGGGGCGGTGCCTTTCCTGTCGTTTCGCGACATGCTCCAGGCGGGCCCGCAACTGGCCCGGTTACAGGCGTGGCGCAGCGTCTACTCGATGGTTTCAAGCTTCATCGAGCATGATCAGTTGCGCCAGGCGTTCTCGTTCCACTCGCTGCTGGTGGGCGGCAACCCGTTCGCCACCTCGTCTATCTATACCCTGATCCATGCCCTGGAACGCGAATGGGGCGTGTGGTTTCCAAAGGGCGGCACTGGAGCGCTGGTGCAGGGCATGGTCAAGCTGTTCCAGGACCTGGGCGGCACCGTGGAATTGAATGCCGAAGTGGCGAAGATCGACGTCGAGAACGATCGGGCCACGGCAGTGCATGCGCGCGACGGTCGCAGCTGGCACGCCGACTGCCTGGCTTCCAACGCCGACGTGGTGCATACCTACGCCGACCTGCTGGGCGAACACCCGCGCGGTCGACGCGAGGGCAAGCGCCTCAAGGGCAAGCGCTTCAGCAATTCGCTGTTCGTCATCCATTTCGGTCTGAAGCGCCCGCAACCGCAGTTGCAACACCATACGGTGTGCTTCGGTGCGCGTTACCAGGCGCTGATCCACGAGATTTTCAACGGCGCCGAGCTCGCCACGGATTTCTCCCTCTACCTGCACGCGCCCTGCGTCACCGACCCCAGCCTGGCGCCACCTGGCTGTTCGAGCCACTACGTGTTGTCGCCGGTTCCTCACCTGGGCAATGCGGCCATCGACTGGTCGGTGCAGGGTCCGCTGTACCGCGACCGGATCTTCGAATACCTGGAAGAGCACTACATTCCCGGCTTGCGCGAAGATCTGGTCACCTGTCGTATCTTCACCCCGGATGATTTCCAGACCGAACTCAATGCGCACCTGGGCTCGGCATTTTCGCTTGAGCCGGTGTTGCAGCAGAGTGCCTGGTTCCGCCCGCACAACCGCGATGCGCAGTTGAGCAACGTCTACCTGGTGGGCGCCGGCACCCATCCCGGCGCTGGCGTGCCGGGGGTGATCGGCTCGGCCAAGGCGACTGCCGGGCTGATGATCGCGGACCTGCATCCATGAGCACGTCGGCGCCGGATCCGGCGCTGCGCGAACACGCCGAGCAGAGCATCGCCGTCGGTTCGAAAAGCTTCGCGGCAGCCGCCAAGCTGTTCGACGAACGCACGCGGCGCAGTGCGGTGATGCTGTATGCCTGGTGCCGCCACTGCGACGACGTGATCGACGGGCAACAGGCGGGTCACGACGCGATGTCGATCACCCCGCAGGAGGCACAGCGTCGACTGGCCCTGCTGCAGGCCCAGACCCGTGCGGTGTATGCCGGGGAGCCTGCGAGCGAACCGGCGTTTGCCGCGTTTGCCGAGGTCGTGCGCGAGCACGGCATTCCCGAGCACAACGCGATGGAACACCTGGCCGGGTTTGAAATGGACGTGGTGAACCGCCGCTATCACACCCAGGACGACACGCTGCAGTACTGCTATCACGTAGCGGGCGTGGTCGGCCTGATGATGGCGCGGGTGATGGGCACTGACGATCCACGTACCTTGGATCGGGCCTGTGACCTGGGGCTGGCGTTTCAGCTGACCAATATTGCCCGCGACATCGTCGAGGACGCGCGGGTCGGCCGCTGCTATCTGCCGGCACAGTGGCTGGATGAGTTGAACATTCCGCTCCAGGACCTGGCGGCGCCGCAGCATCGCCCGGCGGTGGCGGTACTTGCCCGGCGCCTGGTCGAGCTGGCCGAACCCTACTATGCCAGCGCCCAGGCGGGACTGGCTGCCCTGCCCTGGCGCTCGGCCTGGGCCGTGGCAACTGCTGCTGCCGTTTACCGACAGATCGGCGTGAAGGTGGTTGCAGCGGGCAGCCACGCGTGGGATGCGCGCGTCTCAACCTCGAAGGCGGAAAAGCTGGCGGCCGTCAGTCAGGGCGGCTGGCGCGCCGTCAGCGCTCGCTGGCGGCAGTGGCCGCAGCGCCCTGCGCAGCTGTGGAGTCGGCCTCATCCGCCTTGCGCAGCGGCCCCTGGTGCAACGCGCGAAGCTGAGCACGCAGACGCGTCGTAGAGGGCGCGAACAGAAAGCCGAAGGAGACGCAGCGCTCCTTGCCCTCTACCGCGTGGTGCATCAAGTGCGCCTGGTAGAGGCGCTTGAGGTAGCCACGCCGGGGCACCAGGTGGAAAGGCCAGCGCCGGTGCACCAGCCCATCGTGAACCACGAAATACAGTGCGCCATAGGCAGTCATGCCCGCGCCGATCCACTCCAGCGGATGCAGGCCCTGGGTCCCCAGGGCAATCAGCACGATTGCCAGCCCTGCGAACACCACCGCGTACAGGTCGTTCTTCTCGAACCAGCCGGTGCGCGGCTCGTGATGGGAGCGATGCCAACCCCAGCCCCAGCCATGCATGAGGTACTTGTGGGCCAGGTAGGCAACGCCTTCCATGGCCGCCAGAGTGATGAAAAAAACCAGGCTGTTGAGGATCACTGCTGCTCTCTGCCAAGACGGGTAGGCCACCATCTTAACGCAACCGGCGCGACCCTGGCCGGCTGCTCATCGCCTGGCTAGCGCAAGCTCCAGGAAATGCCGGCGTAGACACCCAGGCCGTCGCCGGGGGTCGAGCGCGCCACGTCACGGCCCTGATCGTCGTAGCCCGGAGTGACGGTGCTGGCATAGCGTTTGTTGGTCAGGTTACGAACGTCCAGCCAGGTCTGCCAGGTGTCGTCCGGCGCGGCATAGCCCAGGCTGGCACCGAACAGGGTATACGGCGCCGCGTAATAGGAATTGGCGTAGTCCACGGCAATGCGCGATGCGTGCTGCACGTTGAGACCGGTATATACGCCGCTGGGGTGGTCATAGCGCAGTTCGGCCTGGTAGTAATGTTCGGGCAAACCCGGCAGGCGGTTGTCGCCGAAACGCGCATCGTCCCGGTAGTGGAAGTCGCTGTAGGTATAGGTTTGTCGCAGTGCCAGGCGACCGGCCTGGCGGCCGTCCCACAAGAGGCTGTCCAACGCCAGCTCGACACCTTGATGCACCGTGGGGCTGGCATTGGCCTCGCCAATCACCTGCGAGCGCGTGGCCGTGGCGGCCTGGGTCTCGACGCTGAGCAGTTCGTGGCGCACCTGCGAGTAATACCAGGCCAGGTCCCATTGACCGAACCAGGCCTCCCCTCGTCCGCCCAGTTCCAGGGTGGTCGCACTCTGGTTGTCGAGTTCGACGCCGTTGCTCTGCAAACCCGTGGCGGCACCGCTGCCCGGCGCGAAGTAGCGGTTGGAACCCCAGATCATCGACCACGGGTGCGGCGGTTCCACCGAACGGCTGAGGTTGCCGAATACCTGCAACTGCGGGCTGTAGTCGTAGCGCAGGCCCAGCCGCGGCGCGTAGTCCCAGGCGTGCAGGCTGACGCGGTCATTGGTCACCGGGTAGCTGACTTCCGTCTCGCGGCGCGTGTACAGGGCGGCCAATCCACTGGTCAGCCAGAGGTCCGGCAGCAGCTCCAGTTCGTTGCTGAAGTACAGCGTATGGTCGGAACCCTGGTAGCTGTAATCGCGGGTGCGCGTGCCAGGTGCGTACCCGGCCGTGTTGCCGACCGGCACGCGGACGAATTCCGATACGCCGGAATTGGGCAGCGCCTTGGTGCTGCGCCACCCCACTGTGGTCTTGCTGGCATGCCCGAGCAGGACGTCCTGGCGCACATAGTTCAACGTGCCGCTGACATCGGTGTAGGCCACCTTCATGCGATTGGTGCCTTCGCGCAGGTCCATCGGGTAGTCGTGATAGACCAGCCCGGCTTCCAGCCGGGCATCGTCGTCCAGGTGCCAGGTGGTCTTGTTGGCCAGCCAGGTACTGCCCGGCTGGATGCGCTTGGAGTCACGCGCCAGGTTCAGGCCATTGGCCGCGCGGGGATCGTGGGCGATCTGCGCACGGGTCAGTCTGCCGGGCGTGTCGTTGTCGGTCTCGCGATAGCGGAAGAAAAACCGGGTCTCCAACTGCGGGCTGAAGCGATAGCCGAAGTTGCCTGCGGCGCCACGGCTGCCGCCGGCGCTCTGGTCCTGGAAGCCGTCGTAGCTGGAATCGGTCACGCTGAAATAATAGTCGGCATCCCCCAGCACCTGGCCGGAACTGACCTGGCGCTTGCTGTAGCCATGGCTGCCCACTTCGTAGCGCAGCTGCAATCTGGCGGCGTCGTAGCCAGTGTGCGTGACATAGTTGATGGCGCCGCCCAGGGCCAGCGCGCCGCGGTCGAAACCGTTGGCACCGCGCAGCACCTCGACACGACTCAGCCACAGCGGTTCGAGCAACTCATAGGGCGTGCCGCCGGGGCCAGTCAACGGCAAGCCGTCGAACATCTGGTACAGCCCCGAAGAATGCGCGCCGGGACCACGGTTGATGCCCGAACCGCGGATGGAGATTTTCGCACCTTCGTTGTTGGCAGATCGGGCATAGATGCCTGCCTGATTCCTGAACAGGTCTTCGTTGCCCGCCAGCCGGCCGCGTCCGATTGTGGTGGTGTCGATGATGTTGGTACCGCCCGGTACCGAGCGCAATGCCAGCCCTGCCTCGTCCAGCTCGCTCAAGCGGGCCTCGCTGACCTCGAAAGCCGGCAACTCCATGACCTGGGCCGCGAGGGCGCACGAAGGTACGCCGAATACGGCTGCCAGACTCAAGGCGGGCCATCGGGGCGCGCGAGGCATGGCAATTGAAGACAGCCAGTGGAAACGGCCCCGGACGTGAAGAAGGGGCGCAGAGGGTTGCGGCATGGAGCAGATCCTTGAAGAGCGGTATACCCGAGTGACACTCCGGGTCTGGCAAACAGCGCGGCCCCAGCCTCGGGCCCATCGGGGAGGATTGACGCTCGTGATGGCCCAATGAGCACATTGGCGGGTGAAATGGCTCGCAGCGGTCACACTTCGCTGCGCAGCTCCTCGAGATAGCGGGTGCCGCGCACCGTGAGGGCCAGCCGCGTCCGGCTATCTGGGGTGACCGTGGTCACCACGTAACCGACCAGCAGCAAGGCGCGCAGGGCGAAACCGTCCTCGCTGCCGAATGCCTGCCATTGGGCGCTCTCTATCAGCGTCAGCAACCGCTTGTAGTTAGCCTGGTCTTCCGTCATCAGTACCCAGCCTCCGTCGCATCCATTGCACGTGCGGCCAGCTTACTCAAAAGCATCGACCAGGGCACAGGAAAAAGCATGCCGGGCGTCTTCGAGCATGGAAGTGGCGGCTGCGCCCGGGCGGTGAAAAACTAATGGCAGCAGGGAGGCGGTTTCGGCCAACATCGGCTATAGCTTGTACAGCCCCGGGCGATTTCTGCCGGTTTGTTTCCCCGCCTTCTCGACATCGACCGTCAAGGGTGACTCCATGGCTTCCATCGAAGCGGTACTTGCAGGGCTCGACCCGCCCCTGAAACATGAAACCCACATGGAAGAAGGGCTGCTCAACCTGACCCTGATCGACCCCAATGTGCCCGCGCAAGTGATGCGCAGCCTGGCGCCTCATGAATACAAGGACAGCACCACGTTTCGCCTGCTGGTGTTGTATGCGGTCAACGAAATCCGTGGCAAGGGCTCCCATGCTCCACTGGAAGTGATGCCCGCCGTGGAATGGGACTCGCACACCTGATTGCAGAGGGCTTGCCAGGCAAGCGACAACTCGTCGCTGTCCTGCACATTTTCTGAATTTTTCCTGCGTATCACAACTCAATGATGAGTCAACGCAGGAGATCACCATGCCGAACCCAACACTGTTCATCATTGACTACCGGCTCCATGGAGCGGAAAAGTCGTTCATCATCCGTCTACCGACCCTGAACAATGCCGATGCCTGGCATTGGGCGAGTTGCGATGCAGGGGTCGGTGTCATCCCCAAGTTCGGCCGCGAACGGGTGCAGAAAGTCAGCAAGCCCAAGGCCGAGCAGTATGGTATTACCGATGTGCGCTGGAGACCGTCCGGTCAGCAGGCACGTGAAGAACTGGGAATCGAAACGGCTCATTGAGCCGTCTGATCTCCGCTTCGCTGCGCCGCCTTCGTTTCATCCGTTGTTGCAGGACCATGCCGGGGGTCGCCCACGCAACCCCCGCAGTCAATCCGCAGTCCCCCTCGCCCTGCCCTCGCTCATTCATCGAACATTGAACTGCCCCATCTCTTCCGTCCTCCATACGGCTGAGCTAGTCTGGCACTGACACGCTCGAGCGCCGCATCGTCGACAATGTTGCGCACGGACACCTCGCGTCGCAGCACGGCGCAGCCATGAGGCCTTCAATGCCAGGACGCGACCCCACCCACGCCGACCGCGACAAGACCGGCGAGCCGCTTTCCCCCCGTTCAGGGCGCAACACTGCGCTCTTTCGTCTCACCGTCACGTTCATCGTCCTGGTCGTCTTCACGTTCACCAGCGTCGAGGGTTGGCGTGCATGGCGTGATTACCGACAAGCTTTCGCCAGCGCCCGCGACTCGGCCACCAACCTGGCGCGCGCCACTGCCCAGCATGCCGAAGACGCCATCCGCCAGGTCGATGTGCTGACCGATGCGCTGGCCGAGCGGGTACAGGGCGACGGCCTGGATAACATGAACGTGCCACGCATTCACGCCCTGATGCAGCAACAGGCGCGCATCATGCCGCAGCTGCACGGCCTGTTCATCTACAACGCCAGCGGGCAATGGGTGGTGACCGACAAGACCGGTACCCCGGAAGCCGCCAGCAACGCCGACCGCGACTACTTCAACTACCACCGCACCCATACCGACCCCAGCGTACGCATCAGCGATGTAGTGCGCAGCCGTTCCACGGACGAATACATCCTGCCGATCTCGCGCCGCCTGAACAATCCCGATGGCAGCTTTGCCGGTGTTTTGCTGGGGACGATCAGGGTGAGTTACTTCGTCGATTATTACGGCGACTTCAAGATCGACGACCGCGGTGCGCTGGTCCTGGCCCTGCGCAACGGCCGCATCCTGGTGCGCCGGCCGTTTCTCGCACCGGCCCTGGGCAAGACGCTGGAAGACAGCGAGATCTTCAAACGCTACCTGCCGGTGGCCGACGAAGGCGTGGCCGAAGTCAAAGCCGTGGTCGACGATACCTACCGTCTGTATGCCTACCGGGCCCTGAGCAGCTACCCGCTGGTGGTGGAAGCCGGGCTGTCCCGCGAATCCTTCATCGGGCCCTGGCGTCGTGATCTGTTCAAGACCGGCCTGGTACTGCTGGTACTGATTGCCGGGCTGACCGGCTTCGGCATCATCGTTCTCCGACAATTGCGTGAACGCATCGCCATCGAGGAAGAACTTCGTCAGGCCCACCAGGCCATGCGCGACATGGCACTGACCGACAGCCTCAGCGGGCTGGGCAATCGGCGTCGACTGGACATGACCCTGGGGGACGAAATCGGCCGCGCTCGGCGGCAGCGGGGCTGGCTGGCGCTGATCATGCTCGACGTCGACTACTTCAAGCGCTACAACGACCGCTACGGCCATGCCGCCGGGGATCGGTGTCTGCGGCAGGTGGCCGACGCCATCGTGCAGGTGCTCAAGCGCCCCACCGATCTGGCCGTGCGCTATGGCGGCGAAGAGTTCACCGTGTTGCTGCCAGGCACCGACCTGGAAGGCGCTGGCGTGGTCGCCGAGGCCATCCTGCAAGCGATTCGCGACCTTGCCGTCGAGCACCTGGACCACCCTTCGGGACACGTCACCGTCAGCGCCGGCATCACCGCTGCGCAACCGGCCGTGCACTGGGTCACGGCTGCACAGATGCTCACCACGGCCGATGCCTGCCTGTATACCGCCAAGCATGATGGCCGTGATCGGTGGCATGCCTGTGCTGCATAGGGCGAGCGCGATCCAACGGCCAGTTCGCAATGATTCGCGATTCCGCTGAGCACATCCGCTTGAACTTCCCGGTTTTCGTATCCCTCTGCTGATAACCACTCCTGATCAAGAGGCTGCGAAGAACATGAGAGCACTTACCTATCACGGCGCTCACGACGTCAAGGTCGACACCGTTCCCGACCCCCAGCTGCAGGATGCCGACGACATCATTCTGCGCGTCACGGCCACCGCCATCTGCGGCTCCGACCTGCACCTGTACCGCGGCAAGATACCCACGGTGGAACACGGCGACATCTTCGGCCACGAGTTCATGGGTGTGGTCGAGGAAGTCGGTACCGGCGTCACCGCCGTCAGCCCCGGCGACCGCGTCGTCATCCCCTTCGTGATTGCCTGTGGCAGCTGTTTCTTCTGCAATCTCGACCAGTTCGCAGCCTGCGAGACGACCAATACCGGCCGAGGGGCGATTCTGAACAAGAAGTCGATTCCACCAGGGGCGGCATTGTTCGGTTTCAGCCACCTCTACGGCGGCGTGCCCGGGGGGCAAGCCGAATACGTGCGCGTGCCGAAAGCCAACACCGGTCCGTTCAAGGTGCCAGGCACGCTTGCCGACGAGAAGGTGCTGTTTCTTTCCGACATTCTGCCAACCGCTTTCCAGGCGGTGAAGAACACCGAGATCGGCCAGGGCTCAAGCATTGCCATCTACGGCGCCGGTCCCGTCGGGCTGCTGTGCGCTGCCGTGGCGCGGATGCTTGGCGCCGAGCGTATCTTCATGGTCGATCACCACCCCTACCGCCTGGCGTATGCGCAACAGGCCTACGGCGTGATTCCGATCAATTTCGATGAAGACGATGACCCTGCCGATACCATCATCCGCCAGACTCCGGGCTCGCGCGGTGTCGACGGCGTGGTGGATGCGGTGGGCTTCGAAGCCAAGGGCAGCACCACCGAAACCGTGTTGGCGGCACTGAAACTGGAAGGCAGCAGCGGCAAAGCGCTGCGTCAGTGCATCGCAGCCGTGCGTCGCGGCGGCGTGGTCAGCGTGCCGGGCGTATACGCCGGGTTCATCCACGGCTTCCTGTTCGGCGACGCGTTCGACAAGGGCCTGACCTTCCGCATGGGCCAGACCCACGTGCAGCGCTATCTACCGGAGCTGCTCGAGCACATCGAAGCGGGCCGCCTGACGCCTGAAACCATCATCACCCACCGCATGTCGCTGGAACAGGCTGCCGAAGGCTACAAGATCTTCGACAAAAAGCAGGAAGACTGCCGCAAGGTCATTCTCACGCCGGGCGAGCCGACCATCGAAGCGCCGGTTGTCGAGCCCACCGCAGGCGTCATTCCGGCGCTTTGAGGTACCGCACAACAAGGCTGGGCAGTGCCCGGCCTTGGTTGCTGCAAGGTAACGGGCCACGATCACCGATCGACATTGGATGAAACGAGCGCTGCGGGCCGCTGTCTAGAGCAGTAACACCCATTGATGTGAGTCGTCCCCATGTTGAAGTTTCTTGGCAGCACCGTCGGTATCATCTTCCTGATCGGCCTGGTCGTGGTCATCGGCCTGTTCAAGCTGGTCTTCTGAACCCCGTCGGGGCGCTCATCGAGCGCCCCTGCCCTGCCTGGGCCGCTGTGAACTCCACGCTATTTCCCGCACTTCCTCCGTAAGCCCCAGTCACTGCCTGTCAAACGGCGCCTGCCATTGCCACGCCCTGCCGACCTTCCAGCTTGACCTGATACATCGCCTGATCAGCCGCCTTGAGCAACGTGTCCAGGTCTTCACCGTGCACGGGGCACAGCGAGATCCCGACGCTACCGGACAGTGAAAGCGCGCCGACGCTGGTGGTGATTGGCAGCTCGATAGCATCCAGCAGCTGCTGCGCCTTGAGGATCACGCTGTCCGGATTGGCCAGATCGGACACCAGCGCCACGAACTCATCGCCCCCGTAACGGGCGACCGTGTCGTAATGGCGCACCGTCTCGCGCATGCGTCTGGCCAAGGTCTGCAAAACCTGATCACCGACCGCATGGCCGTGTTCGTCATTGATCTGCTTGAAATGATCGAGGTCGATCAGCATGACCGCGAACGGCACCCCTTGCTCGGTCCATTGTTGCAGCGCCTGGGCGAAGCGATCTGCCAGCAGGTAGCGGTTGGGCAACTGGGTGAGCACGTCGTGAGTGGCCAGAAACGCTGAGCGTTCATGCTCCAGTTCAGCGGCCTCTATGGCCGAGAAATGCCTGACCAGAACCAGCGGCACCACCACCAGACTGGCCATCAGAATGGCCAGAATCAACAGGTTTCCCGGACCCAGCACATCCATCAGGCGCAGTTGTCGCTGAAAGCTGAGTGAGACCGGTTGCGTAGGGCTGTCCACGTACACACTGTCGGTCAGCCGCGGCAAGGCGAGTTCGTCCCACCAACGCCCGGCCACCGGCTCCATGGCAACCACCTGACTGGGGTTGTCATCGCTGTGCAGCTGAGCACTCACTGCCACACGCGAGTCACTGTTGTGGCGCACGATGGCGCCCAGCAGTGCATCGGTCTTGATCAGCAGCATGGCTACCATGGTGCTGCCAAAGAAATTCGGCAAGGCGTGCTGGGTGTCCTCATCGGGGCGCGACACCGACTTCATTAGAATGTAGGCGTCGCCGCCTTCATGCAGGGCGAACACCGGCGACACCACCGGCATCGGGCCCTGACGAATGCGCGCCAGCGCGTTGGCCAGGTATGGCACTGTTTCCAGGCGCACGCCATAAATGACGCTGGCCTGCGGCAGCTGGGGCGACATGAACAGAATGGGCCAGGTCGCCTCCGCTGCGGTTCGCGAATCGCCGACCGCTGGCGCGAGCCCCTTCACCTGGACGCCCTGTGCATCGAAATTCTTCAATTCGAAATCGGGCAGCCAGGTGCGCCGCAGCAATGCAGCGAAATCGAATTGCTCGTTCACCGGTACGCTGCGCGCCACTTCCAGCATGTAGATGTGCGGGTACGCCGCCAGCACGGCCGCGCCGTACCGGGCTGCCGCATCGGTATCGCTCTGTTTGACCGCCTGCAGGAAAGCCGCAAAACCCGCCAGTACTGCATCATTGGTGTCGAGCTGATTGCGTACGGTGCCGGCGATGCTCTGCACATACTCGGAGAAGCGGGTTTCCTGCCGCTGGATTTCGGACCGCAACAGCGAGAACGCCGAAAACACGATCAAGCCGAGCGCCAGGCCGATAAAACCTGCGAGCGATGGGCGGCGTCTGATCAACATCGTGGCAATATCCAACGCACGAGCATGCACGGGCAGTAAGTTTCAGGGTCGTCGAAGGGCGTCATGGGTGGCTGCGCAAGGGCAGCAAAGGATGATGTCGACGGTACGCAGGGTCGCCAATCGGAGGTTTGACCGGCGCCTGCAGAGCAAGCTAGCAAATTGCCATCTCAGCGTCTACAGCGTCTCGTCGCCATCATGGAAGGACAGATGCCCCACGTTGGCCAGGACTGGCCAACGTGGGGCATCGGATTGCAGCGGTATCAGCGACGCTTCTTGCTCACTGGCTTGGCCAGTTCGAACATCAGTACCGAACGTCCGGTGACGGCGTACTCGGTGCCGAAGTCGAACGACTCACCGGCTTCGAAGTCGGTCTGGTTGGTGTCCAGTTGCAGGATCCAACGCTTGCCTTCCGGCACTTCCGGCAAGGTGAAGCCGACCACGTCATGGTGCGCGTTGACCACGATCAACAACGAATGGTCGACCCCGGCGCGACGGATACCGCTGGACTGGGTACGGCCATCGAGCAGGATGCCCATGCAGCGGTTGCTGCCGTCCTGCCACTGCTCGACGCCCATCTCGCTGCCGTTGGGCTGGATCCAGCTGACATCCTTGATGCCCAGGCTTTCGTCATAGGCACCGGTGAAGAAGCGATTGCGGCGCAGCAGCGGGTAGCGATTGCGCAACTCGATCAGGTACTTGACGAAATCCTGCAGCTCGCTGCTCTGCTCGCTGATGTTCCAGTCAACCCAACCAATTTCGCTGTCCTGGCAATACGCATTGTTGCTGCCACCCTGGGTACGGGCGAACTCATCGCCAGCCAGCAGCATCGGCGTGCCCTGGGCAAGAAACAGCGTCGCTAGCAGGTTGCGCATCTGCCGATAGCGCAGCGCGACGATTTCCGGATCGTCGGTCGGACCTTCGACGCCGCAGTTCCACGAGCGGTTGTCGGAGTGGCCGTCGCGGTTGTCTTCACCGTTGGCTTCGTTGTGCTTCTCGTTGTACGACACCAGGTCGTTCAAGGTGAAGCCATCGTGCGCGGTGATGAAGTTGACCGAAGACGCCGGCTTGCGACCACGACGGTTGAACTGATCGCCAGAGCCAAGGAAGATTTTCGCGAAATCGCCAAGCATCTCGTCGTCGCCCTTCCAGAACGCACGGGAGATGTCGCGGAACTTGTCGTTCCATTCCATCCAGCCCGGCGGGAAGTTGCCCACCTGATAGCCGCCCGGGCCGCAATCCCAGGGCTCGGCAACCAGCTTGACCTTGGCCAGGACCGGATCCTGGCGGCAGGCATCGAGGAAACCGCCGCCTTCGCTGAAGCCATGGGCTTCACGACCCAGAATGGTCGCGAGGTCGAAGCGGAAGCCGTCCACGCCCATTTCCGAACTCCAGTAGCGCAGGGAGTCGGTGACCATCTGCAATACGCAGGGGTGGCTCATATTCAGGGTGTTGCCGGTGCCGGTGTCATTGATGTAATAACGCGCATCGTCTGGCATCAAGCGGTAGTAGTTGGCGTTGTCGATACCCTTGAGCGACAGGGTCGGGCCCATCTCGTTGCCTTCGGCAGTGTGGTTGTAGACCACGTCGAGAATCACTTCCAGTCCGGCCTTGTGGAAGCGCGAGACCATGACCTTGAACTCGGCGATCGACGAGCCGGCCATGAAGCGGGCGTGCGGCGCGAAGAAGCCTAGGGTGTTGTAGCCCCAGAAATTGTGCAGGCCCTTTTCCAGCAGATGGTTGTCATCGAGGAAATAGTGAACCGGCATCAGCTCGACCGACGTGACACCCAGGGAACGGATGTATTCGACCACGTCATTCTCGTGGAAGGCCGCAAAGGTACCGCGCTCCGACTCACGTACCGAAGGGTGGCGCATGGTGAAGCCGCGCACGTGGGTCTCGTAGAAAATGGTCTTTTCCCACGGCACGTTCGGCTTGGCTGTGTTGCCCCAGGTGAAGGCCGGGTCGATCACGCGGCAGCGTGGCATGAACGGTGCACTATCACGCTCGTCGAACGACAGGTCGCCGTCTTCATGGCCCACGGTGTAGCCGAACAGCGCGTCGTCCCACTTCAATTCGCCCGAGATCTGCTTGGCGTAGGGGTCGATCAACAGTTTGTTGGCGTTGAAACGGTGGCCGTTGGCAGGATCATATGGACCGTGCACGCGGTAACCGTACAATGTGCCCGGGCGCGCATCGGGCAGGTAACCGTGCCAGATCTCGTTGGTGAATTCAGGCAGCGCGATGCGTTCGATCTCTTCGACGCCGTCGGCGTCGAACAGGCACAACTCAACCTTGGTGGCGTTGGCGGAAAAGATTGCAAAATTGACGCCCGACCCATCCCAGGTCGCGCCCAATGGGTACGGCAAGCCCTCGCTGACACGGCTGGCGGGACGTTCCTGGCTTGACGCACTGTCATTCATTGATTGATCAGACATGATCAAACACTCCGGAAATAGGTTGAGCCTGAGCTCTGAGGTAGACGACCAAAACGGTCTACTGATAGAAGCGCGCGCAGCCGAACAGTTCAGGATATTTTTCAGCGTGGAATCAAGATGTGGTTAGAAGCCGGCGACGCGAGATTGAACGCACTGGTTTATTGACGCTCTTAAAACAAGCTTTGCAAGAAGAGCGCAAGCGCCCTTGAAGAGAATGAGTTAACTCAATGCGTATCCTGCTGATAGAAGACGATCCAATCCTGGCGCTACTGGCCGAGATAGCTCTGGAGGAAGATGGCCATGAGATCATCGGTCCTGCGTATGACGTTGCCGGAGCGCTGTCGCTGGCGCACGACCATGCCATCGACGTTGCATTCGTCGACATCAATCTGGATGGTCACGACGAAGGCGTAGGCCTGGCGCAGACGCTCTACGAGCAATTCAAGATCCACTCGCTGTTCGTCAGTGGCCAGATCGACGTGGCCAAGGCCAACAGCGGCTATGCGTTGGGTTTGCTGTCCAAGCCCTACAGCCCCAATGACCTGTCGCGCAGCGCACACATCGTGCATTCGCTGGTCAAAGGTGAACTACCCTTGAATCGACCGCTACCAGTGCCCTTGAAGCTTTTCACAGAATCGCGCGGCCTATATGGAAAGAAGCATGAGTGAACCCACAGATCTCCCGGGCATGGGACCAGGACTTGGTGAAACCGAGTTTCGCGAGTTGGCTAACAACGCGCCGGTATTGATCTGGCGCGCGGGTACCGACAAACAGTGCGACTGGTTCAACAAGCCTTGGCTCGACTTCACAGGCAAGACTCAGGACCAGCTCTGCGGCTATGGCTGGGGTGACGACGTGCACCCCGATGACCTGGAGATGTGCACGCGCAATTACGAACAGGCCTTCGACGCCCGCGAGTCCTTCACTACCCCGTATCGTCTGCGCCGCCACGACGGTAGCTACCGTTGGTTCCTCGACCACGGCGCGCCGTTCTATCGGCAGGGAGTGTTTGCCGGCTACTTCGGCAGCTGCACCGATATCACCGCACAGAAAGAGCTCGAAGCGCATCAGGACGTTCTGGTTTCCGAGCTCAATCATCGGGTCAAGAACAACCTGCAGCTGATCATCGCTTTCCTGCAGATGTCCAAGCTGCGCGCTCAGGGCGACGAAGCTCGGCAGCTGCTCGAATCCGCCATCGCGCGCATCCAGGGCGTGGGCACGGTCCAGGCCGAGCTGTATCGCAGCGCGTCCGGCACCGTCGATCTGGCGCATTACCTACCCCATCTCGTGCGGGCATCGATCCAGGCAGAGCGCGACGACAGCATTCACCTGACTGTCGATACCGAAACTGTCCTCGCCCCATTCAAACTGGCCTCGGACCTGGGCTTGATCGTCAACGAGCTGGTGGCCAACGCCATCCATCACGGCAACCAGCGCACCACCCACATCCATTTTGCCTTGAAGCGTCTGGGTAGCGGTGACCTGCAGTTGACGGTGAGCGATCGCGGACCAGGCTTCTCCCCGGCGCAGTTGTCGAATACAGGTGCATCAGGGTCCAAGCTCAGCGGCCAAGGCCTGATCGGCGCGCTGGCCAAGCGCTGCGGTGCAGTGCTCAACCGCAGCAACGCAGAGGGCGCGGTGGTCACGCTGACCTTGCCGCACCCCTAGTCAGACAGGGCAGCTATGCGCTACAGCGGGCTGCCCTCGTCGGTCTTGATCAGGCCACCCAGAATGTCGCTGCCGTCGCTGCCCGCCAGTGCTGCGTACCATTGGCGGGTATCTTCCGGAACTTCACCGTGGATGATCGCCGCCCTCTCGCGGGCCTTGACCACCAGAGCTGCGACGCGCTCTGCGCGTGCAGCCTCATAGGCCGCCAACGCGGCTGCCGGGGTCTGCTCGCGCTCGATGCAGCGGGCCAGCACCCACGCATCTTCCATGGCCTGGCAGCCGCCCTGTCCTATATTCGGAGTCATGGCATGGGCGGCGTCGCCAAGCAGCGCAACCCGCGTGCCGACCAAACGAGGGACTCGCTCGGTGTCATGGATTTCCACTCGCGCAACGCTGGCCGGATCCAGCCGTTGCAGAAGACGCTGCACCGGCTCGGGCCAGTCGGCAAAGTGCTGCTCGAGTTCAGCGCGATAGTCTTCACGAACGTTGGGCGTGCCTGCCGGCAGCGGCACGTCGAAAAAGAAATACAGTTCACCGTCACCCATGGGCATCAGTGACACCCGCTTGTGCTCGCCGACGTACTGCACCCATTCGTCTGCGGGCGCGAGGTCGGCGGCTGACCGGATCCGACCATTCCAATTGACGTAGCCGCAATAGCGCCGAGGAATCGGTCGGCCGGCAATCTTGTCGCGCAGCACCGAGTGGGTGCCGTTTGCCGCTATCAGCAGGTCGGCTGTCACCGTTTCACCCGTCGACAGCATGATCTGCACATGGGTCTGGCTTTCTTCGTAGTCCAGACACGCAACCCCCAAGGTCACGTTCTGCATGCCGACCGCCTCCAGCAGAATGCTTTGCAGGCGCGCGCGCGCAATCGGAAACGCCCGCCGCCGAGCATGGCTGTACAAGGGTTGCAGATCGAAACGGGTGAGCAGACGGCCCTGGTGGTCGCTGTAACTCATGGTCTGCATATGGCCGCCCGCGTGCTCGATGGACCCACCCAGGCCCAGCGCATCCAGCACCCGCACACCGTTGGGCCAGATGGAAATGGCTGCGCCGACCGGCGCCAGTTCGGCCGCACGCTCGTAGACGTGAACCCGGTGACCAGCCTGTTGCAGGGCTGCGGCGGCGGTGAGGCCACCCATGCCAGCGCCGGCAATGACGATATTCAAGGATTCCATGGCTTCTCCACTGAGATCGGTTTGATCCGGGACCGTGCAAAAAGCTGTCCAAGTGATCAGAAACCGTCAGCGGCAGAGATTACGCCGGCAGGTCAGACGCTCCCAGCGAGATCGGGCATCAAACCGGTGCGACGCTGTGCGGTGCGCACCGGTTTGCAGCGTCCGGGTTCAACGCAGCAGGTTGTTCTTGGCCAGATTGACCAGCTCCTTGGCCCGTCCGTCGAGTACTGCGCGCATCATGAACAAGCCGAAACCTTTGACGTTGGCGGCGGTGATTTCCGGCGGCATGATCAATTCCTGACGCTCGCTGACCACATCCACCAGCACCGGCCCATCGTGCTCGAACGCCTCGATCAGGGCGGCACGCAGATCCTGCGGTTTCTCCACGCGGATGCCCTTGATGCCCATGCCCTGTGCGAACGTCGCGAAGTTCGGATTCTTCAGCTCGCAGCCCACATCCACCAGACCGCTGGCCTTCATTTCCATTTCGACGAAACCCAGGGTGCCGTTGTTGAGGACGATGACCTTGACCGGCAGGTTGGCCTGGCTGAGGGTCAGGAAGTCACCCATCATCATGGCGAAGCCGCCGTCCCCGGACATCGACACGACCTGGCGGTCCGGGTAGGCCGCTTGCGCGCCGATGGCCTGCAGCATGGCGTTGGCCATCGAGCCATGGTTGAACGAGCCGATCAGCCGCCGCTTGCCGTTCATTTTCAGATAGCGCGCGGCCCAGGCCGTGGGCGTGCCCACATCACAGGTGAACACTGCATCATCGGCGGCCAGCTCACTGACCAGTCGACTGACGTATTGCGGGTGGATGATCGTGCTGTTCGGACCGCTCTCGGCGAGGTCGTCGAGACCCTTGCGCGCGCTGTCGTAGTCCGCCAGCGCCTTGTTCAGGTGCATGGTGTCGGTGCGTTCTTCAAGGCGTGGCAGCAGCTGCTGCACGGTGTGCTTGATGTCGCCGATCAGGCCGATAGCCAGTGGGCAGCGGTTACCCAGGGCCTCAGGCTGCAAATCGATCTGGGCTATGCGCGAGTGCTCCGGAAAGAACTGCCGGTACGGAAAGTTGGTGCCGAGCATCAACAGGGTGTCGCATTCCTTCATGGCATTGAAGCCGGAAGCAAAACCGATCAGGCCAGTCATGCCCACGTCGTAGGGGTTGTCGTACTCCAGGTGCTCCTTGCCGCGCAAGGCGTGGACGATAGGCGCCTTGAGCTGCTTGGCCAGCGCCACGACTTCGCTGTGTGCCCCTGCGCACCCGGCACCGCACAGCAGAGTGACGCGCTTGCCACCGTTGAGAAACTGGGCGAGCTCATCGAGCTGCAGCGGGGCCGGCACCACCACCGGTGCCTGGGGTGCAATCCACTGGCTGACCGGCGCGTCGAGCGGGCTCAGCGCCACATCGCCTGGAATCACTACCACTGCCACGCCGCGGCGACTGATGGCAACGCGCATGGCCCGCTCCAGAATCTGCGGCAACTGCTCGGGCCGCGAGACCAGCTCTACATAGTGGCTGCAGTCTTTGAACAGCGACTCGGGGTGGGTCGCCTGAAAGTAATCTATGCCGATCTCGCTGCTGGGGATGTGTGCTGCAATCGCCAGCACCGGAACGCCGCTGCGATGACAGTCGAACAAGCCATTGATCAAATGCAGGTTGCCCGGTCCGCAACTGCCTGCACAGACAGCCAGTTCACCGGTCAGATGCGCCTCGCCGCCAGCGGCAAAAGCCCCGGCTTCTTCGTTGCGCATGTGTATCCAATCCAGCCCGCCCAACCGACGCATTGAATCGGTCAGACCATTCAAGGAATCGCCCACTACGCCATAGATGCGTTTGACACCGGCGTGCTTGAGGGTATTGACCATGAAATCGGCTGCAGTGGACATTCGGTGCTCCTTTGAAAATATAAGTTCAAGAGGTCTGAGTACCGCCACGCCGAGGGTGTTCCGCCCGATTCATTAACAAAAATTATAGAATTGGCCCATGGGCTCTATAAAGGCGCCTGGGCTGCGAGCAAACCAGGTTTTGAAATGAAAGAAAGCCCGACCAGGGTCGGGCTTTCTTAATAAGCGGTGCAGCGTGCTGAGCGATATATCAGTTCAGCAATTCCGCAGGCACGGTGCCGCCATTTTCAGCGAGCTTCTTCATCACGGCAGAATGCAACCAGGTGTTCATGGCTGCCGAATCATCGGTGGAACCGGTGTAGTGCAACTCTTCGGCAAGTTCCTTGCGCGCGGTCAGGCTGCTGTCCAGACCCAGCAATTTGAGCAAGTCGACGATCGACGTACGCCAGTTCAAAGTTTCGCCGTGGCTGGCTGCCATCGCTTCGAGCTTTTGAGCCACATCCACCTGGGTGATCGGCGCAGCGGAAGGCTGGTTCGTGACGGTCGTGGTGGGCGATGCACCTGGCGCAGGGGCGACGGGGGTTTGTGTAGAAGCGTCTGCGTCCGGAACAGCGTGCTTGCCGATACCCAGTTTCTCGAGGATGCTGCTAAAAAAGCTCATTTCGTATCTCCAGATTTCTTGGCTGCTGCCGTGGATTCGACAGCCTACTTAAGACCTGACACCCCTGGCCGCCGAAAAGTTTAATCGAGCCTGCGACATTCCGTGTCCTCGACCGGATACGAAGGTAGCCACATATTGTAATAAACGTTATTTAGTTGTGGCATCGGTGCGCACACTGCGCCAGAATCACGCCTCGATACCTTTACTTTTTTATCCACGATCCATGCCTGGGGATACTCATGTCCAAACTTGCTGAATACCGTCAACTCGAACGTCATCTGGCCGAACAACTTGCAGCACTTGAGGCCATGAAAGGCGACAAGGGTCTGGAACAGGAAATCGAGTTCGAGACCAAGTTGCGTTCGCTGTTGGGCGAATACAATAAAAGCCTCAGGGACATCGTTTCCATTCTCGACCCGCAGCAAGGCGGCAAACCAGTCAAGGCCAGCGCAGCGCCTGAAAAAGCCACGCGCAAGCCGCGCTCGCTGAAAACCTACAAGAACCCCCACTCGGGTGAAGTCGTCGAAACCAAAGGCGGCAACCACAAGACCTTGAAGGAATGGAAAGCCGAATACGGTTCCGACACTGTCGAAAGCTGGTTGAGCTAAGCCGTACCCACCGGCAAGCAGCGACATACGGCCCGCTTGCCGGGTTGCATCACCCTCCCCTCACACCGTCCTTGTCGATGATCCCGCGATGTATCCCACCACACCCGATGGACGCTATTTCGTCGTACGCGGCCGGCTCTGGCGATGCAGCAACCCTGCCCTGCCCGAAGCCGTGCGCGAGCATTGGGTCAAGGTACTCATGGATGCACGGCGAGCGGTCAAGGCCGCCAAGCGCTCGGAAGATCCCGAGGCTCTCACGCAGGCGCGCGCGCAAGTCGATGCCGCCAAGCAGGCTTTGGGCGAACGCGGGGAAGTCTGGTGGGACGACGGCAGCGCCGACGTCAACCGACGCATGGCGCGCAATACCGACTATGCAGAGTGGTATGCGGGGCTGGATGAAGCGTCACTGAAGTAGCTGATACCTGCGTCGTTCAACCGCGCCGAGAAAACCCCGGCGCGGCAACGAGCGATCAAACGCTGAAGGTCGGCACCTCATCCATCAGTTTTTCCAGGCTGATCGGCAGGTCACGCACACGCTTGCCGGTAGCATGGTAGACCGCGTTGGCCACCGCAGCCGCCAACCCGGTCACACCGATTTCACCCACTCCGCGTGCACCGTATTCATTGAGGTTGTAGTCAGGGTAATCGAGCAGGATCACATCGATATCCGGCTGATCGGCGTGCACCGGCACCATATACTCCGCGTAGTTGTTGTTCACCGGCATGCCGTTGCGCTCGTCGTAGTCGGTCGACTCGAACAGCGCCATGCCGATGGCCATGACGATGGCGCCTTCGACCTGATTGCGCGCGGTCTTGGCATTGATGATCTTGCCCACATCAATGGCGCTGACCACGCGCGACACGCGCAGGCGGGAGATACCCGGATCCCAGCGCACCTCGACGAAATGCGCGCCGAACGAGCTGAATGCATGCTTCTTGGTATCGGCCATACCGGTATGAGCCTCGCCTTCGGCGCTGGCGATCTTCAGCTTCTTGAGTACTTCGGCGAACCCCAGGCTGGTCGAACCGTCCTGCAGGCGCCCGTTGCTGACCGTGATCGCTTCTGGCTTGGCATTGGCCAGCCCGCCCTCTTCCGAGGCTGCGAAGCTCTTGAGCTGGGTGAGCGCGGCGCGCGTGGCCTCTGCCACGGCCGGCAAGGCACTGGCGGTCATCCACGAGCCGCCGGAAACAGGCGCGGGCGGGTAGGAAGAGTTGCCCAGCTCTACCGTAATCCGCTCCAGCGGCAGACCGGTGATGTCACTGACGCACTGGGCAAGCACCGTGTAGGTCCCGGTACCAATGTCCTGAGCACCGCAGTACACCACGGCGCGACCATCGGAGGTCAACGAGACCCGCGCTTCGCACGGCGTGCGGAAGGCATCCCAGTTGCACTGCGCCATGCCG
Source organism: Pseudomonas sp. CFBP 8770 (assembly GCF_014841705.1). Classification (NCBI taxonomy): domain Bacteria; kingdom Pseudomonadati; phylum Pseudomonadota; class Gammaproteobacteria; order Pseudomonadales; family Pseudomonadaceae; genus Pseudomonas; species Pseudomonas sp. CFBP 8770. The sequence goes on along the minus strand of NZ_JACYUL010000005.1, from coordinate 44,919 downwards.
TAGCCGACGATCTCATGGCCATCGCGCATGCTGCCGATACCCGGCGTGCGCTTGGCCCAGCCGAAACGCTCGGCGCCTTGGGCCAGTGCTTCACGCAGATGATTGCCCGACCACGGCAATTTTTCCTGCTCGTTCTGCTCGGCCCAGTTCAACTGGCGAAACGCGAGCGGGTCCATCTTGCAGCGTTCGGCCAGCTCGTCGATGGCCGACTCCAGCGCGAACAGGCCAGGGGCTGCCCCTGGAGCCCGCATCGAGGTCGGTGCGCCGCGGTTGACCTGCACCGTGCCATGAGTCACTTCGACGTTGGCACACGAGTACAGACTGGCACTCATGCCACCGCAGTTCTCGACATACTGGTCGCCGATCCCGGTGGTGTTGAGCGATTCATGACGCAGGGAAACCAGCTTGCCCTTGCCATCGGCCGCCAGGCGCATGCGCTGGCGGGTTTCCGGACGATGCCCTACCGTGGTGAACATCTGCGCTCGCGGAAGTACCAGTTGCACGGGTCGGCCGACGATCTTGGCTGCTGCACAGGCGGCTACCGAGTGCGGCCAGATCCATAGCTTGCCGCCGAAGCCCGAACCAATGAACGGCGCCCGGACTTCCACGCGCTCGGTGGGCAGGCCGAAGATCTGCGCCAGGGTGTTGCGGTGAACCACGACCGACTGGGTGGATTCATACACCACCAGTCGGCCGTTGTCCCACAGCGCAACGGTAGCGTGCATTTCCATCGGGTTGTGAGTTTCCACAGGCGTCGTGTAGGTGGCGTCTACCGTCTGCGCGCCGCCATCGAAGGCGCTGGCTGGATCGCCGCGCTTGTGGCCCTGCCCGCCATCGGCAGCTGCCTTGCGCTTCAGACCCTGCTCCAGATTGGCTGCAGCCGCGCTTTCGCTGTAGCTGACCTTTACCTTGTAGGCCGCTTCGCGCGCGTGCTCGAACGTGTCGGCAACCACCAGCGCCACGAACTGCCCGGCATAGCGCACGACGTTATCCTCGAACGGTAGCCTTTTCTCGTCGGTACGCGAGCCTGTCAGCACCCCTGCCAGGGAAAAAGGCACGGGCGAGGTGTGGAACGCCTGGGGAAAGTTGCCGTGGTGCAGAACTTCCAGCACGCCAGCCGAGCGGCGCGCCGCCTCGATGTCCAAAGATGTGATCGAGCCACTGGCCACCGTGCTGTAGACGCCATAGGCGAAGACCATGCCCTTGGGCTGATGGTCGGCCGCATACTGCGCGCTGCCGGTGACTTTCAGGCGACCGTCGATGCGGCGTGGGGATGCCCCCATGATTGGCTCGCTCATGCCGTGGCTCCTGTGCTCAGGGTGGAGAGGTTGCGCACGATGGCCTGCTGCCCAAGGGGAATCTTGTAGGCGTTGTGTGCATACGGCTTGGCCCCTTGCAGCGCAATGGCTGCGGCCTTGGCGAAGTTTTCCGGGGTAGCGGCCGCACCGCGCAGTGCGCGCTCGGCTTCCAGCGCACGCCACGGCTTGGTGCCAACGCCGCCCAGTGCGATGCGGGCCTCGCGAATGACCTGCCCGTCCATGACCAGAATCACCGCGCTGGACGCCAGCGCAAACTGATACGAGGCGCGATCACGCAGCTTCAGGTACGCGGACTTGCCGTTGGCCAATGGTGCATTCAGGGTGACGTGGGTGATCAGTTCGTCAGGCTGCAGCGCATGCTCCTTCCACGGCGTGGCGCCCGGCAGCAAGTGGAAATCCTGGAAGTCGATCTCGCGTTTGCCGTTGGGGCCTTGCACCTGGACGGTCGCGCCAATGGCCGCCATGGCCACGCACATGTCCGAAGGATGGGTGGCAATGCACTGGTCGCTGGTGCCCAGTACCGCGTGCACGCTGCGGTTGTGCCCGCCGATGGCAGCACAGCCAGAGCCTGGCACGCGCTTGTTGCAGGCGGAGACGCCGTCGCGGAAATAATTGCAGCGCACCCGCTGCATGACATTGCCGCCAGTGGTTGCCTTGTTGCGCAGCTGGGTGGTCGCCCCGGACAGCAGCGCCTGGGACAGCACTGCGTAATCACTCTTGATACGCGGATGGTTGGCCAGACGAGTGTTGCTGACCATTGCGCCGATACGGGTGCGGCCATCGCTCAAGGTTTCGACCTGATCCAGCGCCAAGGTATGCACGTCGATGACCCGATCGGGCTGCATGATATCGATCTTGACCAGATCCAGCAGGGTCGTACCGCCGGCGAGAAACGCCGTGGCCTCATTGCGGGCATGGGTCGCAACGGCCTGTTCGGGGCTGGTTGCGCGGGTGTATTCCAAGGCTCTCATCAGCTGGCTCCCTGTACTTTGCCACGGGCATCCTGCACGGCGGCAAGGATGTTCTTGTACGCGCCACATCGGCAGATGTTGCCGCTCATGGCCTCGCGAACGCTGGCGTCGTCGGCACCGATGTCCGGGTCCTTGATGATCGCCGCAGCGGTCATCATCTGGCCCGAGGTGCAATAACCGCACTGGAAAGCGTCGTGGGCCCAGAACGCTTCCTGAATGGGGTGCAGCTGACCATTGCGCTCCAGGCCTTCGATGGTGGTGATGTCATCGCCCTGGTGCATGGCCGCCAGGGACAGACAGCTGTTCACCGGCTGACCATTGATGTGCAGCGTGCAGGCCCCGCACTGGCCATGGTCGCAGCCCTTCTTGGTGCCGGTCAGCATCAGGCGGTCGCGCAACACGTCCAGCAGCACAGCATTGCCGGGCACGTTGAGCGTGTGCGGCTGGCCATTGACCTTGAGCGTGATCCGCTGCTCGCCCTTGGCCAGCGGCTTGTCACTGTCGTCGATAGGCGCCAACTGGGCGGCCTGGGCCCACACCGGAGCGGTGGCAGCGGCCATGCCCGAGATACCCATGGTGCGCAGGAAATTGCGCCGCGAGGGCGTAGTCAGTTCCTTGAACAACTCACCGGAACCCTCTGGATCGGGAGAAATCTTTTCGGTCGGATCGGTCATGTTGCGGTCCTCATCTATTTTTTTATGTCTCGAATCACGGTCTTGCTGCGTCTAGTGCAGACACCTGGATCACGCCATTGGTTGAGGTCGTACGTCAGGTGACAAGACACTATGGTTTCAAAGCGTGTCGCGAATCACGCCATTGACGACCCGCACGATGCCCGACATGGCAACGAGGGCAGTTTTTGCCGGTGTCTTGCAGAGCGGGTTCAAACCTGCGTGGGCGCTCATGCGCTGCGGGAAATGTCACTCCGTTCGCCGATCCGGCGACTCAGTATGCAGTCGGCTGCGGGACGCCACTTGCCCAATCGAGTGGCGTTCTTGCCTATTTCAGTGAAGGCGACCAGGCATGCGATAACGCGGGCAGGCTAGCCGTTTCCGCGCAAGGCCGCGATGTCGCGCTTGGGTGGCGCGCCGAACAGACGACTGTACTCGCGACTGAACTGCGACGGACTTTCATACCCAACCTTGAAGGCTGCGCTGGACACGTCCTGATGTTCATTGAGCATCAACCGCTTTGCCTCATTGAGCCGCAGCCACTTCTGATACTGCAACGGGCTCATCCTGGTGAGTTGACGGAAATGATGATGAAAGGTCGGGGTACTCATCTGCACCCTGGCTGCCAGTTCGTCGACGCGCAGCGCTGACGTGTAATTCAACTTCAGCCAATCGATCGCTCTGCCTATGCGATAACCCTGCCCGTCCACCGAGGTGATCTGCCGCAGCCGACCCGCCTGGTCGCCTTGCAGCAGGCGATAGTGGATTTCGCGCTGGATCAGCGGCGCCAGCACAGGGATGGACTGTGGCTCATCGAACAGCGCCAGCAGCCGTCCGAACGAGGCCAGCAATGGCCTCGTTATCGAACCGATACCGACACCTTGGACCGCGGCGCGATCACGGGAGGGCGGCAGATCACCCTGCGCTATCAGTTCGGCCAGCATGCGCATATCCAGCTTGAACGTCAGCCCCAGGCATGGCTGCTCGTGGCTGGCCACCAGCACTTCGGAGTTGGCAGGCAGATCCAGCGACGTGATCAGAAACTTCGAGGTGCTGTAGCGATAACCTTCACCCCCCACCCACAGCTGTTTCTCGCCCTGTACCACCAGAATGATGCTGGGCTCCACCATGCAGGTCATGGGCGGCGCCGGGCAGTCGCGTCGAAAAAAACCAAGACCTGCGATGTCCGTTCGGTAATCACCAGGTGCCTTGGTGTGCGAGGCGATCATCCGCGTCAGCGTTTCGTGCGTCGATGAGCCTGGACCACTCGTGTCGAATTCGTTCGTCATATTCACCTTGCTCCCGTGTCACAAACTCTAACTCGCCTCTGCTCGTACGTCCCGCCATCCAGTGCAGACTCATAGGATCAGGCAAGTAATCCAGTCCAATGCGCTACAGAGAGACTCATCGGACCGAGACAATGGCCATCGATAAATCTCTGGAGAACACCTCTCGAATGAACCAATCTTCGACCTCCGCCACCCACACCGGTGAATCATGGGGCGCCGTGTTCGCCATGTCGCTTGCCGCTTTCGTGCTGGTGGCCTCGGAATTCATGCCCATCAGCCTGCTCACACCCATCGCGGCGGACCTGCACATCACCGAGGGCCAGGCCGGCCAGGGCATCTCCGTATCAGGGCTGTTCGCGCTTTTCACCAGCCTGCTGATCGCATCGGTGGCCGCTCGGGTCGAGCGCAAACCGCTGCTCGTTGCACTTACCCTGCTGATGATCGTTTCCGCAGCCGTCGTTGCCTTTGCACCCAACTATTGGGTATTCATGGGCGCACGCGCCCTGATCGGCGTCGCCATCGGCGGGTTCTGGTCATTGTCGGCAGCGACCGCCATGCGCCTGGTGCCTGATGGCCAGGTCACCCGGGCCATGGCTATCGTCAACGGCGGCAATGCTCTGGCAACGGTCGTGGCAGCGCCCCTGGGCAGTTTTCTCGGCGCGCTGATCGGCTGGCGCGGTGCCTTTCTGGCCCTTCTTCCCGTGGCCGTGATTGCGTGTGCATGGTTGTTGGTGAGCCTTCCAACCCTGAAAGCGCGCAGCGAGTCGGGTACCGGCAACGTTCTTACGCTGATGAAACGCACCCCGGTCGCGCTGGGCATGGTCGCGGTAAGCGTATTCTTCATGGGTCAGTTCATGCTCTTCACCTATCTGCGTCCGTTTCTGGAAACGGTCACACAGGTCAGTGTTTCCATGCTTTCGTTGATGCTGCTGGTGCTAGGCCTGGCCGGGCTTGCCGGCACGTTCCTGATTGAAGCCTTCCTGAAAAATGGCCTGCATCGAACGCTGATCGTTATTCCGATCCTGATGGCAGCCATCGCCATGGCACTGTTGTCATTCGGCAGCTCGACGGTCATCACTACGGTACTGCTGGGGCTTTGGGGAGCGGTTGCGACTGCCGCACCAGTGGGATGGTGGACGTGGCTGGCAAGAACCCTTCCGAACGATGCGGAGGCAGGCGGTGGCTTGATGGTGGCGATCATCCAACTGGCCATCGCGTCCGGGGCCATCGTCGGTGGGCTGGTATTCGACGCAAGCGGCTACCGAGCGACCTTTGAAACGAGCGCAGGGTTGCTCGTCTTGGCAGCGGTACTTGCCTTTCTGGCGGGACGCGCGGCAACCCGGGCAGCTGCAGGCGGCACGTCGGGGACAGCGCGGCCCTGCGCACCGGCTGCCAGGTAGGCGAGACGCCGACTCGGCGTATCGCACCCCCGATGCGTCAGGTGACAGATGGCAGATCCATGCCCGCCCTCGTCCAGAACGCTTCGGCGGACTGACCCAGGTTTGCTTTCGGCCGGGTCAGGTGCACCTCCAGCGGTATGTCCCAACTCTCATCGAGCGCCCTCACCAAGCGTCCCTCGTGAAGCTCCTGCTCGGTCAGGCTCTTGGGCAACCACGCTACGCCCTTGCTTTCGAGAGCCATGGACATCAGCACCGCCGCCAGGTGGCTGTGGAACAGCGGGCGCAAGTGAAGGTAGTCCTCCTTGCCCCGCAGCCTGTGGGCGACGATCCGCCCCAACCCCGACTCATGGGTATAGGCAAGATAAGGCAGTGTGGCGGGCGAGGTGTCGAAGTGCGAGGAGGCACTGGCAAGCGGTACCAACACGTCCTCTCCGACCTTTTTGCTGATGAACTGATCGGGCGCCAGCAGCGGCGGAACATCGGGATGGCGATGGCAGAGCAGAAACTGGACCTGTCCGTGTATCAGCATCTGCTCGCAGACAGCCATGCTGTCGGAGTGCAGCTGCACCGCTTCGATGGGTGCACCGGTTTCCGAACTGCGCAGCCACCTGGGGAAAAACGTGAACGACAGCGAGTGAGTGGCGGCGAACTTGAGTGAGCGTGCCGACACGCCCGCCACTTCCTGCGCCTCGTTGCGCAGCCGATACAGGTGGCGCGCCGCCTCCTGTGCACCGGGCAGAATCTGCCTGCCCGCCTCAGTCAAGGTCGCGCCATGGGGCGTGCGCACGAACAGCTCCACCCCCATCCAGTTTTCCAGCGAGCGAACCCTGCGGCTGAAAGCCGGCTGGGTGATGTGGCGGGCTTCGGCCGCGCGCACGAAGCTGCCGTATTCGGCAAGCGCCGAAAGGTCTTCAAGCCAGACGAGTTCCAAGGGCCATGCCTTCTGTGCATAGGGTTGGGCATTAATAGCATTGGGCGGGTGACTTCGCAAAGCCTAACGTGGGGCCACAACCCATAAGAGGAATCCCTCCATGCGCATCGTCGACATTCGTGAGAAGACCGTTTCCATCGCCTCCCCCATTGCCAACGCCTACATCGACTTTTCCAAGATGACCTGCTCGGTCGTGGCGGTCATCACCGACGTGATCCGCGATGGCAAACCGGTCATCGGCTACGGCTTCAACTCCAACGGTCGCTACGGCCAGGGCGCGCTGATGCGCGACCGTTTTCTCGCCCGCATCACCGAAGCCGACCCCGATACCCTCGTCGATCATGAAAACAACAACCTCGACCCGTTCGCCATCTGGAAAGCGCTGATGACCAACGAAAAGCCTGGAGGCCACGGCGAGCGCTCGGTGGCGGTCGGCACCATCGACATGGCGGTATGGGATGCGGTCGCCAAGATAGAAGGCAAACCACTGTATCGCCTGCTGGCCGACCGCTACCGAAACGGCGTGGCGGACGACAAGGTCTGGGTCTACGCCGCCGGCGGCTATTACTACCCTGGCAAGGACCAGACCAAGCTCAAGGCCGAAATGCAGAGCTATCTGGATCGTGGCTACGACGTGGTCAAGATGAAGATCGGCGCGGTGCCGCTCGATGAAGACATCCGGCGTATCGAAGCAGTGCTCGAAGTGGTCGGCGATGGTCGTCGTCTGGCGGTCGATGCCAATGGTCGCTTCGACCTGCAGACAGGTATCGCCTACGCCGAAGCCATCAAGAAGTACAACCTCTTCTGGTACGAGGAAGTCGGTGACCCGCTGGACTACGCCCTGCAGGCCGAGCTCGCCAATCACTACGAATTGCCCATGGCCACCGGCGAAAACCTGTTCTCCCACCAGGACGCTCGCAATCTGTTGCGCCATGGCGGTATGCGCCCCGACCGTGACTACCTGCAGTTCGACTGCGCGTTGTCCTACGGCCTGGTCGAGTACATGCGCACCCTGAAAGTAATGGAAGACATGGGCTGGTCATCGCGCCGCGTGGTCCCACACGGCGGCCACCAAATGTCATTGAACATTGCCGCGGGCCTGCACCTGGGTGGCAACGAATCCTACCCGGATGTCTTCCAGCCGTTCGGTGGCTTCGCTGACGGTATCCAGGTCGAAAACGGCTATGTCGGCCTGCCGGAGATTCCCGGTGTCGGTTTCGAAGCCAAATCGGCCCTCTACGCCGTCATGCGCGAGCTTGGCGAAGGCTGATCGCCTCCGTCTGCGGCCTGTGCCAAACAGGCCGCGAACGCTGGCGTCAGGCACTGACGTCACGCCACATGCCCATCACAACAATAAAATGAGGTGCTCTCGTGGAAATCTCCAGAACCCGCTGGTATGGCCAGCTGTACGTGCAAGTGTTGATCGGTATCGTCATCGGTGCCGCCATTGGATACTTCGCTCCCAACATAGGCGCCAAGCTGCAGCCGTTTGCCGACGGTTTCATCAAGCTGATCAAAATGCTGCTGGCACCGATCATCTTCGGCACGGTGGTCGTCGGTATCGCCAAGATGGGCAGCATCAAGGAGGTCGGGCGCATCGGTGTGAAAGCCCTGATCTACTTCGAGATTCTGTCGACGATTGCGCTGGTCGTCGGGTTGATCGTGGTCAACATCGTCAAGCCTGGTGTCGGCATGAACATCAACGTCAGCGCCCTGGATGCCAGCGCCATCAATAAATACAGCCAGGCCGCCAGCGAGCAAGGCGGCACCGTCGAGTTCTTTCTCAACATCATCCCGCACACGTTCATCGGCGCCTTTTCCAACGGGGTGATGCTGCAGGTGATACTGCTCTCGGTGTTGATGGGCATTGCCTTGGTGCAGCTGGGCGAAACCAGCAAGCCTCTGATCAATACCATCGATCTGTTCCTGCAGGGCCTGTTCAAGATCGTCGCCATGGTCATGCGCCTGGCTCCGCTCGGCGCGGGTGCCGGCATGGCCTTCACCATAGGCAAATACGGGATCGGTACCCTGCTCTCGCTCGGCCAGTTGCTGGTCGCGCTCTATATCACAACGCTGATTTTCATCGTCGTGATACTGGGCACGGTCGCCAGGTGGTCGGGCATGCCTTTGATGCAATTCCTGCGCTACTTCAAGGATGAAATCCTCATCACCTTGGGTACTTGTTCCACCGAAGCCGTGTTGCCCCGCATGATGGTCAAGCTGGAAAAACTGGGCTGCAAGAAATCGGTCGTGGGGATGGTTCTGCCGACCGGATATACCTTCAATGCGGACGGTACCTGCATCTACCTGACCATGGCCGCGATTTTCATTGCCCAGGCAACCAACACCCCGCTGACGGTCGCGGACCAGATGATTCTGCTGGCTGTGTTTCTACTGACCTCCAAAGGCTCGGCCGGCGTGGCAGGCGCCGGGTTCGTAACCCTGGCCGCCACGCTCACCACCATCCATTCCATTCCTCTGGTCGGCCTCGTCCTGCTGCTGGGCATCGACCGGTTCCTCAACGAGGCTCGGGCTGTCACCAACCTGATCGGCAACGGCATCGGCACCATCGCGATCGCCAAGTGGGACAACTCATTCGATGTCGAGGTCTGCCAGCGTGAGCTTGCCGCCATGAAAGACGAAAAGGCCGCGAGGAAAGCGCTGCTGGCGCCTAAGTGATCGGTATCGCGTACCCGCCGTCCTGCCGATTTGCCCGGCGCTGCAGGGGGGGGCGACCTTTGGATGGACGCTGGGCACCAAAGAAAACGCTGACTGCCATGGCCACAGCTGCGCAGCCCAGCCTGCATGGCAGGTGATGCGAATCAGTTGGACGGGGGGCTGGCCGGAAATTTCGAGAAGCAAGTACGAGTAAGAATGGTGTCCCAGGCGGGGTTCGAACCTGCAACCTTCCCCTTAGGAGGGGGATGCTCTATCCAATTGAGCTACTGAGACACACGGCGTCGTGCCAGGCGGCACGACGAACGGCGTGCATGTTACCCAGCCACGCCCGGTTTGTCATGCAACGTCGACAGTTTTATCCGTGGTAAATGCCGTTCAAGGATGAACCCGACAGTCATGCATTTTGCAATGCGTGAAGAAGCACAGGAATGCAGAATGCAATATCAATGCGCCTTCGTTCCTGGGTATGGCTCTGAATTCCTTGAGAATTCCGCTAACCAACGAGTTGGCACGCGCCCTGCTATATTCCTGGCTGAACACTGATTTGCCAAACCAGCCATGGAGCGTCCCAATGAACAGCGTCCTCGTCATGCTCAACATTATGGCATTGGTCACCTTCATTGGCTTTCAGTTCCACACTCAAGCCAACGATCCTGCACTTGTGCACATTGACGCTGCCCGACTAATCCCTGCGCCCGTTGCCCGCGTCGCGGCTTCCAGCCCCGAACGCGCTGTCATGGCTGCGCAGGGCGTCAACGAGACCGCAACAACGCAACAGTCTGAACGCTACGTGTTTTAAGGAGTTGTCGATGTCGAGATACGCCTTTGCGTTCCTGCTGGCGGCCGCCGTGTGCTGGGTGGGTGCATTCACCCTCGAGCAGAACGCCGCTTTGGGGACGACGCTGCAAGTGCTGGGCAGCATCAGCGCTATGGCATTTCTGTTGGCCCTGGTCAAAGGCCGCAGGATCAAATTCGATCCCTACCTGCATTGATTTTCAAGCCAATTGATACACAGCCGAAATCAATACTAGCAAATGGCCCAAATGTTACTATGCTAGCCCAAGGGTAGCTCGCACGTGCTGTGCGCGGTGTGCACAAGACGGGTCAGAGCACCTCTCGGACGAATCTTCGACTTTTTCGAACAGGGTGATCGCAAATTTCCACCGGCCTTGTAAAATACATGCCGCTGGGGACTGGCAAAATGCCACGATTCGGATCATTATTTGTCACAGATTTGGCGTCAAGGTTATGTCGCAACTCAGGCATCATAGCGTGGCATCGGCAGGCTGGAACAATTTGCCGATCGGCGTGTCCTAACCGACATCCTGCGGCCTACTTCGAGAACCGCTCCCCCTGAACTTATCGGTCAACACTATGCGCCCACTCAAACAGGCTGTTTACTCCAGCCGCACGGCTGACAAATTTGTAGTACGTCTTCCCGACGGGATGCGTGAGCAGATCGCTGAGGTGGCTCGTAACCATCACCGAAGCATGAACTCCGAGATCATCGCACGCCTGGAACAGAGCCTGATCCAGGAAGGTGCCTTGGGTGAAGAGTTGAGCATGAAGATGGACAGTCCGGAGCTGTCGTTGCACGAGCGCGAGCTTTTACAGCGTTTCCGTCAGTTGTCTCATCGACAGCAGAATGCGCTGGTGTCCTTGATCGCCCATGACGTCGAGGCCGCAGCCGAAGCGTCGTGAACACCGCTGCAAAAAAAAGCCAGCTCTAGAGCTGGCTTTTTTGTGGGTGGCGCACGGCTCAGGCCGCTGCGTGAACCCTTGCGCCCATCACGCGATCGATCAACACCGCCACCAGCAGGGTTGCCACCGAAGGCACCAGCCAGGCCAGGCCTTGCTCGCTCAGGGGAAGATCGAGCAGAGATGTCGGCAACCATTGCGAGTACCCCGCACCCTTGATCGCATCGATCAGGCCGAACAGCAACGACACGAACATGACCGGCCCGAGAATGCGCGACTGCGAATGCCACAGCCCCGCACAGAAGCTCAAAGCCACCAGCACGATGCACGGCGGATAGATGGCCGTCAGCACCGGAATCGAAAACGCGATCAGCTTGGTCAGCCCCAGGTTCGACACCAGCAGCGAGAACAGCGCGAGCAACAGCACCAGCGTCTTGTAGGACAGCGGCAGCACTCGGCTGAAGTACTCGGCGCAGGCGCAGGTCAGGCCCACCGCAGTCACCAGGCATGCCAGCGAGATCAGCACGGCCAGGAAACCACTGCCCAGGGCACCGAAGGTGTGCTGCACGTAAGCATGCAACACCGCCGCGCCATTGGTAGCACCGGCAGCCACGGTGTGGCTGCCCGATCCCAGACGGAACAGACTGACATACACCAGCGCCAGCCCTACCCCGGCGATCAGACCCGCAATGATTGCATAGCGCGTAATCAGCTTGGGTGATTCAACGCCTCTGGAGCGGATGGCATTGACGATGACAATGCCGAACACCAAAGCGCCCAGCGTATCCATGGTCAGGTAGCCATTGATGAAACCCAGGGAGAACGGCGCCGCAACGTACTCGGGTACCGCATCACCGGTGGGGCCCACTGGCAGGGCAAACGCTGCAATACCCAGCACCGCCAGAGCGATGATTTTCAGCGGTGCCAGAAAGCGCCCCACGGTATCGAGCAGACGCCCCGGATAAAGCGAAACGAAAAACACCAGCAGGAAGTACACCGCGCTGTAGAGAAACAGCGCCAGCGGCGTCTCACCGGTCAGCGGCGCCATCCCCACGGCGAACGACACGGTGGCCGTGCGCGGCGTGGCGAACAGCGGACCTACGGCCAGATAGCACACCGCTGCAAGCAAACCGCCCGCCACCTTGCCGATCGGGCTGCTCAACGCATCCATCGAGCCGCCAACCCTGGCCAGAGCGACCACGGTTATTACCGGCAGACCCACTGCAGTCACCAGGAAGCCCAGCGCTGCCATCCATACGTTCGGGCCAGCCTGCAGACCAACGAAGGGAGGAAAAATGATATTGCCTGCGCCTACGAACAAGGCGAATGTCATGAAACCAAGTGCCAGAATATCCTGGCCTTTAAGCACTTTCATTGGAAGGAAACCACGTCAATAGATTGGAATTGAGAGAGGTTTTCCCCATGGATGAGGGAAAGACGGTCGACCGGATGAGGCCAGACCTGGCGCACGGACTTCAGCCTTGTGGGCAAGCCGGGCAAAACGGCGCGTAGAGTAGCGAAAATGCGCGCTCATCGCACTGTTGCAGTGCGAAGTGTCCGCTGAGCGCACCTGTGTGTCGCATCGGTGCAAGACTCAGCGGAAACGGTACAGCCAATCCTTTCACCCCCGAAACCGAGGGCTTGGGGATTACAGGGCCATGTCGGCCGCTGGATTGCTTTCAGCCTTCGGTGCAGCCTGACCTTCGATCGGGTTGGCAGCAGCGGCCGCCTGGTCGATCACGGGCGGTGCAACAGCCAGCTGCAGGATCTTCGCAGTGTAATTCCACTCTTTCTGCACAGCTTCTGGCGAGTTGTTCAGGGCGGTGCCGTAGCTAGGCACGATCTGACGCAGCTTGGCTTGCCATTCAGGCGTGGCAACCTTGTCCTTGAACGCTTTTTCCAGCACGTTGATCATGATCGGTGCCGCAGTCGATGCGCCCGGCGAAGCACCCAGCAAACCGGCAATGCTGTTGTCCTTGGACACCACGATTTCGGTACCCAGTTTCAGCACGCCGCCCTTCTCTTCGTCGCGCTTGATGATCTGCACGCGCTGGCCGGCCTGCCACAGACGCCAGTCTTCTTTCTTGGCGTTGGGGAAGTACTGCTTCAGTGCCTGATAGCGATCATCGTCGGACAGCATGACCTGACCTGCCAGGTATTCGATCAGTGGGTACTGTTCGATACCAACTTTGGTCATCGGCCATACGTTATGCAGATTGGTGCTGGTCAGCAGGTCCAGGTACGAACCGTTCTTCAGGAACTTGGTCGAGAAGGTCGCGAATGGGCCAAACAAGACCACGCGCTTGCCGTCCAGGACGCGGGTGTCCAGGTGCGGAACGGACATGGGCGGCGCGCCAGTCGACGCGATACCGTAGGCCTTGGCCATATGCTGCATGGCCACGGTCGGGTTCTCGGTCACCAGGAACGAGCCACCCACCGGGAAACCGCCGTATTCCTTGGCCTCGGGAATGCCCGAATCCTGCAGCAGATGCAGCGCGGCACCACCAGCGCCGATGAACACGAACTTGGCGTCGGTTTCGGTCTTGGTACCGTCTTTCAGGTTCTTGTAGCTCACGCGCCACGAACCGTCGGCGTTGCGCTTGATGTCTTGCACTTCGCTGGACAGCTTCAGATCGAAGCCATTCTGACCCTTCAGGTGGCCGACGTACTGGCGAGTGATCTCGCCGAAGTTCATGTCGGTACCCAGCGGACTCCAGGTGACGGCCAGTTTCTGATTAGGGTCTCGGCCCTCCATCATCAACGGCACCCACTTCTTGATCTGCTCATGATCCTGGGAGAACTGCATGCCGGCGAACAGCGGGCTGGCCTTCAGCGCCTCGTAGCGCTTCTTGAGGAACTCGATGTTGTTGTCGCCCCACACGAAGCTCATGTGCGGCGTGGAGTTGATGAACGTACGTGGGTTCTTCAGAACACCGGCAGTAACTTGGTGCGCCCAGAACTGACGGGAGATCTGGAAGGCTTCGTTGATCTCGATCGCCTTGGCGATCTGGACCTTGCCGTCCTTGTCTTCCGGGGTGTAGTTCAGCTCGGCCAAGGCAGAGTGACCGGTACCGGCGTTGTTCCAGCCATTGGAGCTTTCTTCAGCAACGGCGTCCAGGCGCTCGACCATTTCCATCGACCAGCTTGGCTCGAGCTCGTTGAGCAGCACGCCCAGCGTGGCGCTCATGACGCCGCCGCCGATCAGCAGGACGTCGACTTTCTTCGCTTCGGCCGCTTGTGCCGACACCATCCCGATGGACAGAGCCAGACCCAGCAGCGCTGTGTTCGCTTTCTTCAACATACAGAAATTCCTAGGATTGAACGCCATTGGCTCGATCCGACAACGCTGACGTTTCAAGCTGCCCGCAAGGGGCCGCGAAACGAGTCGCCGGCAAACCGTGTAAATGGCATAGAAGGCCAAATTCGTTGCATCGGCCTCACATTCATGTCCTTAGCGTGCTGACTTTCTTGTTGAATATTGTCTTCAGCGACTTCAGTGACATCGACCTTGGCATGCCTTGCAGCACAAGGTCACTGCTGGCAGCCGGCCAGAATCCACAACCTGAACTTTCGTTCACGGGCTGCGACATTATGGCGGGTCGACATATTACATGAGAGTGGCTACCCGCAACCAGATCAATGTGATCGATTGCCTCAATCGATATAAATGGTGATATCAATTAAGGAAAGCCCCTACATCGTTTAATGATACTTCCTACATGCGAGACTACATAAGCTCAGTAAAGTCCTCGGTTTTCATGAGCATTACACGATGAACGACTGTACGGCCCCCCTCATACCCACACTCAGTACTCGCAGGCTGCTGCTGCTCCCGCTCACCCTGGCCGACGCGCCACGCTACCAGCAGCTGATCGCAGACTGGGACATGGTTCGCTACATCACTGCCAACATGCCGTGGCCCTACCCCGCCGACGAAGGGCTGCGCTACATCCGCGACGATGCGCTACCGGCCATGGCCGACGCCGAAGAATGGCACTGGACACTCCGGCTGCACGCTGCGCCTGAGACGATGATCGGCGTGATCAGCCTGATGGACGAATGCGACGACAACAGAAGCTTCTGGCTCGCCAAGCCCTGGCAAAACCAGGGGCTCGTTGGCGAAGCATGCGAAGTGGTGACTCGTTTCTGGTTCCAGACCTTGGATAGACCCGTCTTGAGGGTTGCCAAGGCAGTGGCGAACGAGGCGTCCCGACGGATCTCCATGCGCGAAGGCATGCAAGTGGTTCTTCGGCGGGAACAGGACTTCGTATGCGGCCGCATGGAGGAAGAGGTCTGGGAGTTGACGCGCCAGCAGTGGCTGACTCGGCAAGGTTAGCCTGCGCTGAAAACACAAAAGCCACCCGAAGGTGGCTTTTGCGACTACGCGAACAGGTAAGCGAAGCTTACTTGACCGCCCAGCCAGTCAGCTCGGCCAAAGCCTTGCCGATGTCGGCCAGCGAACGCACGGTTTTCACACCGGCGTCTTCCAGTGCTGCGAACTTCTCGTCTGCAGTACCTTTGCCGCCGGAGATGATTGCACCGGCATGGCCCATGCGCTTGCCCGCAGGGGCAGTTACACCAGCGATGTAGGAAACAACCGGCTTGGTTACGTGTGCCTTGATGTAGGCAGCCGCTTCTTCTTCAGCCGAACCGCCGATCTCGCCGATCATCACGATCGCTTCGGTCTTCGGGTCTTCCTGGAACAGTTTCAGGATGTCGATGAAGTTCGAGCCCGGGATCGGGTCGCCACCGATACCAACGCAAGTCGACTGACCGAAACCGGCATCAGTGGTTTGCTTCACAGCTTCGTAAGTCAGTGTGCCGGAACGCGACACGATGCCTACTTTGCCTGGCAGGTGAATGTGACCTGGCATGATGCCGATCTTGCATTCGCCCGGAGTGATCACGCCTGGGCAGTTCGGGCCGATCAGGACCACGCCCAGCTCGTCGCACTTGACCTTGGCATCCAGCATATCCAGGGTAGGAATGCCTTCGGTGATGCACACGATCAGCTTGATGCCGGCGAACGCTGCTTCAAGGATGGAATCCTTGCAGAAAGGAGCCGGTACGTAGATGACCGAGGCAGTTGCGCCGGTGGTGTCGACAGCTTCCTGGACAGTGTTGAACACCGGCAGGTTCAGGTGAGTGGTGCCACCCTTGCCCGGGGTCACGCCGCCGACCATCTTGGTGCCGTAGGCGATGGCCTGTTCGGAGTGGAAAGTGCCCTGCGAGCCGGTGAAGCCCTGGCAGATGACCTTGGTGTCTTTATTGATCAGGACGCTCATTACTTGCCCTCCGCAGCTTTGACAACTTGTTGAGCAGCGTCGGTCAGGCTGGTGGCTGCGATGATGTTCAGACCGCTTTCCGCCAGTACTTTAGCGCCCAGTTCAGCGTTGTTGCCTTCAAGGCGCACAACCACCGGGATTTTCACGCCGACTTCCTTCACTGCGCCAATGATGCCTTCGGCAATCATGTCGCAACGAACGATGCCGCCGAAGATGTTGACCAGTACGGCCGCGACATTGGCGTCGGACAGGATGATCTTGAACGCTTCGGTTACGCGTTCCTTGGTGGCACCACCGCCAACGTCAAGGAAGTTGGCTGGCTTGCCGCCATGCAGGTTGACGATGTCCATGGTACCCATGGCCAGGCCAGCACCGTTGACCATGCAGCCAATGTTGCCTTCCAGGGCCACGTAGTTCAGTTCGAACTTGGCGGCGTGCGCCTCACGCGGGTCATCCTGCGATGGGTCGTGGAAACCCTTCAGCTTGGGCTGACGGTACATGGCGTTGGCGTCGATGTTGATCTTGGCATCGAGGCAATGCAGATCGCCATCAGCCTTGATGACCAATGGGTTGACTTCCAGCAGGGCCAGATCGTGGTCCTGGAACAGCTTGGCCAGGCCAACGAAGATCTTGGCGAACTGAGCAACCTGCTTGCCTTCCAGACCCAGCTGGAATGCCAGCTCACGGCCCTGGAACGGCTGTGCGCCGACCAGCGGGTCAATGGTGGACTTGAGGATCTTCTCGGGAGTGTCGTGAGCGATCTTCTCGATGTCCACGCCACCTTCGGTGGAAGCCATGAACACGATGCGACGGCTGGAACGGTCCACTACGGCACCCAGATACAGCTCTTTGGCGATATCGGTGCAGGACTCGACCAGGATCTTGGTGACGGGCTGACCGTTGGCGTCAGTCTGGTAGGTCACCAGACGCTTGCCCAGCCACTGCTGAGCGAAAGCCTTGGCGTCTTCCTTGCTGCGAACCAGTTTCACACCACCAGCCTTGCCGCGACCACCAGCGTGGACCTGGGCCTTGACGACCCACTCGCTGCCGCCGATCTTGTCGCAGGCTTCTGCGGCGTCTTCGGGGGTGTCTACCGCGTAACCCTTGGATACTGGCAGGCCGTATTCAGCGAACAGCTGCTTACCCTGATACTCGTGAAGATTCATGCTTATTACCGTCTTCGTTAGGTACTGCGCTTTTCGGCGCTGCGCTTCATGATTGAAGTGCCGCGCCACCTGTGACTGCTACTCGCCGGTTGACCGGCGAGGTGAGTCCGGCGGGCGTTCCGCGGCAGGCCCTGTGGACAGGACATGCGACGGGCAGGCCGCCGTGGTTTCTTATTGTTTAACGCTTCTTGCGGTTGGCAATGTGGATGGCGCCGCCATTCACGGCCAGGGCCGCTTCGTGCAAGGCTTCCGACAGGGTCGGATGCGAGAAGACCATCATGCCCAGGTCTTCGGCACTGGTGCCGAACTCCATGGCGATGGCGCCCTGCTGAACCAATTCTGCCGCGCTCGGGCCGATCACGTGTACACCCAGTACGCGGTCGGTCTTGGCATCGGCGATGACCTTGACGAAACCGCCGGTGTCATTGGCAGCCATGGCACGACCACTGGCTGCGAACGGGAAGCTGCCGACGTTGACCTCAACACCTTCGGCCTTCAGCGTCTGTTCGGTCTTGCCGACCCATGCGATTTCCGGGTGGGTGTAGATGACCGAGGGAATCAGGTCGTAGTTCATCACGGCCTTGTGGCCCTTGATGCGCTCGACGACCATGATGCCTTCCTCGGACGCCTTGTGCGCCAGCATCAAACCACGCACCACGTCGCCGATGGCGTAGACGCCAGGCACGCTGGTGGCGCAATAGTCATCGACATAGATGAAACCGCGTTCGTCGATGTCCACGCCGCTGTCCGAAGCCAGCAGGTCGGTGGTCACCGGGCGACGGCCCACGGCAACGATCAGCTTGTCGAAGGTGATCGTCTGTTCGCCGTTGGCGTCGGTGTACTTGACCAGGACCTCTTCGCCCTGCACTTCGGAGCCGGTCACGCGCGCGCCCAGCTTGATGTCCAGACCCTGCTTGGTGAAGGTCTTCAGGGCTTCCTTGGACACCGCGGTGTCGGCAGCCATGAGGAATGTGTCCAGCGCTTCGAGGACGGTGACTTCGGAGCCCAGACGGGACCATACCGAACCCAGCTCCAGGCCGATCACACCGGCGCCGATGACGCCAAGACGCTTGGGCACCTGCTGGAATTCCAGCGCGCCGGTGGAGTCGACGATGATCTTCTGGTCGACAGGGGCCGGCGGGATGTCGATCGGGCGCGAGCCGGATGCCAAGATGACGTTGTCGGCCTCGACGATCTCAACACCGTTGGGGCCGGTGACTTCGACTTTCTTGCCGGCCAGCAGCTTGCCGTGGCCTTGCAGTACGGTCACGCCGTTGGACTTGAACAGGCCGGCGACGCCGCCGGTCAGGTTCTTGACGATGTTGGACTTGCGACCAATCATCGCCGGTACGTCAATGGTCACGCCGGCGTGGTTGATGCCATGGATGGCAAAGCCATCCTGTGCTTCGTGGAATTTCCACGAGCTGTCCAGCAGTGCCTTGGAGGGAATGCAACCCACGTTCAGGCAGGTACCGCCGAGGGCCAGCTTGCCCTCGCCGTCTTGATATTTTTCGATACAGGCAGTCTTGAGGCCCAGTTGTGCGGCCTTGATGGCAGCGACGTAGCCACCGGGGCCTGCGCCAATCACTACCACGTCGAATTTCTGAGTCATAAAACGATTCCTATTAACGGCATGCTTGAAGCCCAGGTGCCGGGTTCCGTATCAAGCTGCGTGGGCTCGATGGCAGATCCCGGGACCTGTGGCTGCCTTATCAGATATCCAGCAACAGACGCGCTGGATCTTCCAGCAGGTTCTTGATGGTCACCAGGAACGTCACGGCTTCCTTGCCATCGATCAGGCGATGGTCATACGACAGCGCCAGGTACATCATCGGGCGAATGACCACTTGACCGTTGATCGCCATCGGGCGCTGCAGAATGTTGTGCATGCCCAGGATAGCCGCCTGCGGCGGGTTGACGATCGGGGTCGACATCATCGAACCGAAGGTACCACCGTTGGTGATGGTAAAGGTACCCCCGGTCATTTCGTCCATCGACAGCTTGCCGTCGCGCGCCTTCTTGCCGAAGGTGGCGATGCCGCCTTCGATCTCGGCCAGGCTCATGGCCTCGGCATTGCGCAGGACCGGAACCACCAGACCGCGGTCACTGGAAACCGCCACACCGACGTCGGCATAGCCGTGATAGACGATGTCCGAACCGTCGATCGAAGCGTTGACCGCCGGGAAGCGCTTCAGCGCCTCGGTGGCTGCTTTGACGAAGAACGACATGAAGCCCAGGCGCACGCCATTGTGCGACTTCTCGAACAGGTCCTTGTACTTGGAGCGCAAGGCCATGACTTCGGTCATGTCGACTTCGTTGAACGTGGTCAGCATGGCCATGTTCGACTGGGCTTCCACCAGGCGCTCGGCAACCTTGGCGCGCAGACGGGTCATCGGCACACGCTTTTCAGTGCGGTCGCCGACGCTCTGCACGATGGCAGCGGCAGCGGCCGGCACGGCAGGCTTGGCGGCCGGGGCAGACTTCTTGGCTTCGATGGCGGCGACCAGGTCTTCCTTGGTCACGCGACCGTCTTTGCCGGTGCCCTTGACGCTGTTCAGGTTGATACCGTTTTCTTCGGCCAGTTTGCGTGCAGCCGGGCCGCCAATGGCGTCATCATCGCCAGCGGCAGGTGCCGAAGCCGCCTGCGGTGCGGCAGCCTGAGGCGCAGCAGCGGCCTGAGGTGCGGCAGCAGGTGCAGCGGCGGCACCGCCCGCCTCGATGGAGCCCAGGACTTCGTCCGACAGAACGGTGTCGCCTTCGTTCTTGACGATCGCGCCCAGTACGCCGTCGGCGGTGGCCAGCACCTCCAGGACGACCTTGTCGGTCTCGATGTCAACGATCAGGTCATCGCGCTTGACCGCGTCGCCCGGCTGCTTGTGCCAGGTGGCAACGGTGCCGTCGGCGACCGATTCCGGGAAGGTAGGGGCTTTGATCTCGATAGCCATTATCAGTATTTCCTTAAATTCGGTTTCAGGTGCGCGTTGGCATTAAACGGTGAAGGCATCTTGCAGCAATTTGGCTTGCTGCTCGGCGTGCATCGAAGCGTAACCACAAGCCGGGGCAGCCGATGCGTCACGGCCGGCATACTCGAGGACCAGAGTCTTCTTGTGATTGCTCATGCTGCGGCGCAAGTGATGCTGACTGCTGTACCAGGCACCCTGGTTCATTGGCTCTTCCTGACACCAGGCCACATGTTCCAGATTGATGTAGGCAGCAATCGCTTCCATCAGGTCGTCTTCAGGGAACGGATACAGTTGCTCGATACGCACGATGGCTACATCTTCACGGCCTTCGGAGCGGCGCTTCTCCAGCAGGTCGTAGTAGACCTTGCCGCTGCACAGCACCAGACGCGTCACCTTGGCGGCGTCCAGGTTATCGATTTCCGGAATGACCGTCTGGAACGAGCCTTCGGCCAGGTCTTCGAGGGTCGATACGGCCAGCTTGTGCCGCAGCAGCGACTTGGGCGTGAGCACGATCAGCGGCTTGCGCAGCGGACGAATCACCTGGCGACGCAACAGATGGTAGATCTGCGCCGGGGTGGTCGGCACGCACACCTGGATGTTGTGCTCGGCGCACAATTGCAGGTAGCGCTCCAGACGCGCGGACGAGTGCTCCGGGCCCTGCCCTTCGTAACCGTGCGGCAGCAGCATGGTCAAGCCGCACAGACGGCCCCACTTGTGCTCGCCACTGGTGATGAACTGGTCGACCACAACCTGCGCACCGTTGGCGAAGTCGCCGAACTGGGCTTCCCAGATCACCAGCGCATTGGGCGAGGTGGTCGAGTAGCCGTATTCGAATGCCAGCACCGCTTCCTCGGAAAGGAAGGAGTCGTACAGGTCGAAACGCGGCTGGCCGCTGTAGAGGTTCTGCAGCGGGATGTAGGTCGCCGCATCCTTCTGGTTGTGCAGCACCGCGTGACGGTGCGAGAAGGTGCCGCGGCCGATGTCCTGGCCGGTCATGCGGATCGGATGGCCTTCGAACGCCAAGGTGGCGTAGGCCATGGTCTCGGCATAGCCCCAGTTGATCGGCAAGCCACCGGCCTGCATCTTCTGCCGGTCTTCGTAGATCTTCGCAACCTGACGCTGAACCACGAAGCCTTCCGGGATTTCCAGCAGCTTGGCGGACAGTTCCTGCAAGGTCTTGAGGTCGAAGCTGGTGTCGTGACGCGCAGTCCAGGCGTGGCCCAGGTACGGACGCCAGTCGACGAACAATTCCTTGTTCGGCTCCTTGACCAGGCTTTTGACCACGTGCAGACCGTTGTCCAGCGCGTTGCGGTATTCGTCGATCTGACTCTGCACGCTGCCTTCGTCGAGCACGCCGGCCTTGATCAGGCTTTCGGCGTACAGCTCGCGCGTGGTGCGCTGCTTGGCGATCTGCTGGTACATCAGTGGCTGGGTGCCGCTAGGCTCGTCAGCTTCGTTGTGACCGCGACGGCGGTAGCAGACCAGGTCGATGACCACGTCACGCTTGAACTGCATGCGGTAGTCGATCGCCAGCTGGGTGACGAACACCACGGCTTCCGGGTCATCGCCATTCACGTGCAGGATCGGCGCCTGGATCATCTTGGCCACGTCGGTCGCGTATTCGGTGGAACGCGCGTCGTACGGGTTGCTGATGGTGAAACCGACCTGGTTGTTGATCACGATGTGCACGGTGCCGCCGGTCTTGAAACCGCGGGTCTGCGACATCTGGAAGGTTTCCATGACCACGCCCTGGCCGGCGAATGCAGCATCACCGTGCAGCGAGATCGGCAGCACCTTGTCGCCGACCGCGTCGTTGCGACGGTCTTGGCGGGCACGTACCGAACCTTCGACCACCGGAGATACGATTTCCAGGTGAGACGGGTTGAACGCCATGGCCAGGTGAACTTCGCCACCTGCGGTCATCACGTTGGACGAGAAGCCCTGGTGATACTTGACGTCACCGGAACCCAGCTCGACCTTCTTCTTGCCTTCGAATTCGTCGAACAGATCGCGCGGGTTCTTGCCGAAGGTGTTGACCAGCACGTTGAGACGGCCACGGTGGGCCATGCCGATCACGACTTCCTTGGTGCCGTACGAGCCCGAACGCTGGATCATCTCGTCCAGCATCGGAATCAGGCTCTCGCCGCCTTCCAGACCGAAACGCTTGGTGCCCGGGTACTTGGTGCCCAGGTACTTTTCCAGGCCTTCGGCCGCGGTGACGCGCTCGAGCACGTGGCTGCGGCTCTCGGCCGAGAACGATGGACGACCGCGCACACTTTCCAGGCGCTGCTGGAACCAGCTGCGCTGCTCGGAATCGGTGATGTGGGTGAACTCGGCGCCGATGGTGCGGCAATATGTCTGCTGCAAAGCCTCGAGAATTTCACGTAGGCTCGCCTCCTCTTTGCCGATGAACAGGTCGCCGGCACGGAAGGTCGTATCCAGATCGGCATTGGTCATGCCGTAATGGTTGATTGACAGGTCTGCCGGAGCAGGCCGTTGCCACAGCCCCAACGGGTCCAGTTGGGCTGCCTGGTGGCCGCGCATCCGGTAAGCCTGAATCAATCGCAGCACTTCCACCTGCTTCTTTTCGTGCTCGCTGCTCACGCTACCGGCGGAAACCGGTTGGGCACGGCGCTGGTTTTTGGCCAGCAGGACGAAATGGTCGCGGATGGTGGAGTGTGCAACGTCGGTGGCAGTGCTGCCTTCGGCAGGCAACTTCTGAAAGTAGGTGCGCCACTCTTCTGGCACAGCGTTAGGGTCGTGCAGGTAAAGCTCATAGAGCTCTTCCACATAGGCAGCGTTACCACCGGATAGGTGGGCGCTGTTCCACATGCGCTGCATCACGCTTTCTTGCATGCTTGGTCACCCTCGGTTAGGGGACACCACCGGCGCTCACACCTTGGGCGCATTGACGCGGTCCATGTACAGCGACCGTGCAAGCCACCTCAGTTGTACGCTGGTAGTCCGGGTACCAGCCCGGAGCCCCTGCTGGTCTTGTTTCTTCGAAAGTAAAAGCGAAGCCTTACACAGCCACGCTCGGGTTTTCATCACAGCGCAGGATCAGTCCAGCGCTGTGATGGCTTGCGGTGTAGCAGATGAATCAGACGCCGTTGGACAACAGCATGTTCCGCACGTGGCCAATGGCTTTGGTGGGGTTCAGGCCCTTGGGGCAAACGCTGACGCAGTTCATGATGCCGCGGCAGCGGAATACGCTGAACGGATCATCCATCGACGCCAGGCGCTCGTTGGTCCGGGTGTCACGGCTGTCGGCCAGGAAACGGTAGGCCTGCAGCAGCGCCGCCGGGCCGAGGAACTTGTCGGGGTTCCACCAGAACGAAGGGCAGGAAGTCGAGCAGCAGGCGCACAGGATGCACTCGTACAGACCGTCCAGCTTCTCGCGCTCTTCCGGAGTCTGCAAACGCTCGATGGCCGGGGCCGGCGTGTCGTTCTGCAGGAACGGCTTAACCTTCTCGTACTGCTTGTAGAAGATGCTCATATCCACGACCAGGTCACGGATCACCGGCAACCCTGGCAGCGGGCGCACGATCAACTTGTTACCTTTTACGACAGCGGACAGCGGCGTGATGCACGCCAGGCCGTTCTTGCCGTTGATGTTCATGCCATCGGAACCGCATACGCCTTCACGGCAAGAGCGACGGTAGGAGAAGCCTTCGTCCTGTTCCTTGATCAAGGCCAGCACGTCCAGCACCATCACATCCTTGCCACCGGTGTCGACCTGGAATTCCTGCATGGACGGCGCTGCGTCCTGGTCCGGGTTGTAGCGATAAACACTGACTTGCAACATGGTGGCCACCCTCAGTAAGTCCGGATCTTCGGTTCCATGGTCGGAACGGTTTTCGGCGAGAAGTTCACGGCGCGTTTGGCAACACGTTTTTCACCCGGGAAGTACAGGGTGTGGCACAGCCAATTTTCGTCGTCGCGATCTTCGAAGTCTTCACGGGCGTGAGCGCCGCGGGACTCTTTGCGATGCTCGGCGGCAATCGCGGTGGCTTCCGCCACTTCCAGCAGGTTCTGCAATTCCAGCGCTTCGATCCGGGCGGTGTTGAAGCCCTGGCTCTTGTCGTTGATCTTGACGTTGGCGATGCGCTCGCGCAGGCCGGCCAGCTGATCGATACCTTTCTGCATGTACTCGCCGGTGCGGAACACACCGAAGTAGTTCTGCATGCAGCTCTGCAGCTCTTTGCGCAGGCTGGCAACATCTTCGCCCGTGGTGCGCGCATTGAGGCCGTCCAGACGCGCCAGGGCGACTTCCAGATCGGTGTCGCTGGCGCGGCGGTATTCGATGCCTTCGCTCAGCGCCTGCTCCAGGTGCAGGCCTGCGGCACGGCCGAACACCACCAGGTCGAGCAGCGAGTTGCCGCCCAGGCGGTTGGCGCCATGGACCGACACGCAAGCCACTTCGCCCACGGCGAACAGACCCGGGATAATGGCGTCGTTGCCATTGGCGTCCTGAGTGATTGCCTGACCGTGGATGTTGGTAGCGACACCCCCCATCATGTAATGACAAGTTGGCACGACAGGAATCGGCGCAACGGCCGGATCGACGTGGGCAAAGGTCTTGGACAATTCCATGATGCCTGGCAGGCGGCTGTGCAGCACTTCCTCGCCCAGGTGATCGAGCTTGAGCATCACGTGATCGCCATCCGGACCACAACCGTTGCCGGCGATGATTTCCTTGACCATCGACCGCGCAACCACGTCACGACCGGCAAGGTCCTTGGCGTTCGGCGCGTAGCGCTCCATGAAACGCTCGCCATGCTTGTTGATCAGGTAGCCGCCTTCACCGCGGCAACCCTCGGTGACCAGTACACCTGCGCCGGCGATGCCGGTCGGGTGGAACTGCCACATCTCGATGTCCTGCACCGGCACACCGGCACGCAAGGCCATGCCCACGCCGTCACCGGTGTTGATCAGGGCGTTGGTGGTGGACGAGTAGATACGTCCTGCCCCGCCGGTGGCCAACACGGTGGCGTTGGCGCGGATGTACGAGGTCTCGCCGGTTTCGATGCAGATGGCGATGACACCAACGATCGCGCCGTCCTGGTTCTTCACCAGATCGACCGCGTAGTACTCGTTCAGGAACACGGTACCGGCTTTCAGGTTGGCCTGGTACAGGGTGTGCAGCAGCGCATGGCCGGTACGGTCGGCAGCGGCGCAGGTACGTGCGGCCTGGCCGCCCTTGCCGAAGTCCTTGGACTGGCCACCGAACGGACGCTGGTAGATGCGACCCTGCTCGGTACGCGAGAACGGCAGACCCATGTGCTCGAGCTCGAAGACCGCTTCCGGGCCTACCGAACACATGTACTCGATAGCGTCCTGGTCGCCGATGTAGTCGGAACCCTTGACGGTATCGTACATGTGCCAGCGCCAGTCATCGTTCGGGTCGGCCGAGGCGATGGCGCAGGTGATGCCGCCCTGCGCCGACACGGTGTGCGAGCGAGTCGGGAATACCTTGGTGACAACGGCGGTCTTGTGACCACCCTGGGCCAGCTGCAGCGCTGCGCGCATGCCGGCACCACCACCACCAATGATGATGGCGTCGAAGGAAAGCGTACTAATGTTAGCCATGAATCAGATACCCCAAAGAATCTGCACACCCCAGACGAAGTACGCGAACATCGCGACGCCGCATACCGCCTGGAACAGGAAGCGTATAGCCGTGGCCGACTTGCCGAACGCCATTGGCGTCAGGTAGTCGGTGGCAATGGTCCACATGCCGACCCAGGCGTGGGCGCCGAGGGCGACCAGGGCCAGAAGGCTGAAGATGCGCATCCAGTTGCTGCTGAACAGCGAGTGCCATTGGGTGTATTCGATGCCTGGATTGGCAACGATGTAGCCGATCAGAAAAAGAAAATAAGCCGCGAGAACGACCGCAGACACACGCTGTGCCATCCAGTCATAGAGGCCCGAACGCGAAAGGTTCGTAACGTTGGTTACCATACCCAAACTCCTGCCAGAACGATCAGCACCACCGAGATGATGAGAACGATTTTAGAGCCCAGCTTGCCGCCTTCCAGCGTCTCGCCGATGCCCATGTCCATAATCAGGTGGCGCACACCGGCCACCAGGTGATACAGCAAGGCGGACAGCAGGGCCCAGATCACGAACTTGGCCAGCGGGCTGGTCATATACGCCTTCACCTCGCCGAAGCCTTCCTCCGAACCCAGGGATTTGCCCAATGCGTACAGCATGAGAGCGATGCCCAGGAACAGGATGACACCGGATATACGATGGAGAATGGACGTGTAAGCAGTGACAGGGAGTTTGATGGTCCTTAGGTCTAGGTTTACAGGTCGTTGGCTATTCACGGCTTTTTTCACACTGAAGAGCCCCTAGCAAGCAGGGCAAGTTGTAGGGAAGTGTACTGGTCAGGTACTCACCACCCAGGGAGTGACGACCCCGTCGAAATGGCTCGGAAAAGCCCCCGGCGGTCGGCTGCCGAGTATAGACAGTTAGGATACTAATGACAACGCACCACAGGCCCCGGACAGCGGATTGCGCAAGCGTGGCAAAAGGTTTGAACGGGGCGGAATTTCGCGAAAAAAGCGCGCTCGCGGCGCTCTGGAGCCTTACTTTAAGCAAATTGACATTCGAATTTATCTCACTATAGTGGTGCGGGCCCTGCGTGGGGGGTCTGTCTGATGATTCCAAGCATTAATAGGAGGCCACATGGCTGACAAAAAAGCGCAGTTGATCATCGAGGGCGCAGCCCCCGTCGAACTGCCGATTTTAACCGGCACCGTTGGTCCCGATGTAATCGACGTCAGGAGTTTGACTGCCACGGGCCGCTTCACTTTCGACCCAGGCTTCATGTCGACCGCCTCGTGCGAGTCGAAGATCACCTACATCGACGGCGATGCCGGAATCCTGCTGCACCGCGGCTATCCGATCGAGCAACTTGCCGAACAATCCGACTACCTCGAAACCTGCTACCTGCTGCTTAATGGCGAATTGCCTACGGCCGAGCAGAAAGCCAAGTTCGTCTGCAACATCAAGAACCACACCATGGTTCACGAGCAGTTGAAGACCTTCTTCAACGGCTTCCGCCGCGATGCCCACCCGATGGCCATCATGTGCGGCGTGGTCGGTGCGCTGTCCGCGTTCTACCACGACTCGCTCGACATCAATAACCCGCAGCACCGCGAGATCTCTGCAGTCCGCCTGGTGGCCAAGATGCCGACCCTGGCCGCCATGGTCTACAAGTACTCCATGGGCCAGCCCATGATGTACCCGCGCAACGACCTGTCATATGCGGAAAACTTCCTGCACATGATGTTCAACACGCCCTGCGAGATCAAACCGATCAGCCCGGTGCTGGCCAAGGCCATGGATCGCATCTTCATTCTGCACGCCGATCACGAACAGAATGCGTCCACCTCCACCGTGCGCCTGGCAGGCTCGTCGGGTGCCAACCCGTTCGCCTGCATCGCAGCCGGTATTGCAGCACTCTGGGGTCCGGCCCACGGCGGTGCCAACGAAGCCGTGCTGACCATGCTCGACGAGATCGGCGATGTGTCCAACATCGACACCTTCATCGCCAAGGCCAAGGACAAGAACGACCCGTTCAAGCTGATGGGCTTCGGTCACCGCGTCTACAAGAACCGCGACCCACGGGCCACGGTGATGAAGCAGACGTGCGACGAAGTGTTGAAGGAACTGGGCATCAAGAACGATCCGCAACTCGAACTGGCCATGCGCCTGGAAGAGATCGCCTTGACCGACCCCTACTTCATCGAGCGCTCGCTCTACCCGAACGTCGATTTCTATTCGGGCATCATTCTCAAGGCCATCGGCATTCCAACCAGCATGTTCACGGTCATCTTCGCCTTGGCGCGTACCGTGGGCTGGATCTCGCACTGGAAGGAAATGCTGTCGAGCCCCTACAAGATCGGCCGCCCGCGCCAGCTGTACACCGGCGAGAAAAGCCGCGACGTGACCGCTCTGGACGACCGCACCTGAGCCTTCGCGCCATAACGAAAGGCCGCCTCCGAGCGGCCTTTTGCGTTGTTACTGTTCCGCTTTGGCGCGCAATGCCTTGAGCGTATTGAACGGGGCATCCACGACGAACTTGTTGGCAAGCCAGGAGGGCACGCTGCCACCCGGTTCGGTGTGGACCTGGTAGATCACCTGGGTCTGATTGGCACCCTGGGGAACCATCTTCCAGAAACCCTCCACCTGAGCCACACGCACGAAGCCCTTCTCCTGCGGCACGTAGTCGGCCGCCCCGGCCAGATTGCGGGTGACGCTGCCGTCACTGCCATCGACCGTGGTGATATGCAGCACCGAGTCCCGCGGGGTGACCGGCCATGGCGTATTGAATTGGGTGTAGGTCCAGGTCTGGTCGCCTTGATGCTTGAGCAGCTTCTGCGCCTTGCACTCATGAATCCAGGTACAGGCCCCGGCAACGTCCTCCTGCATGGCTCGCAGCTTCGCCACGCTGGCCTTGATAGTGGTCTCGCCTCGATAGGCCTTGTACTTGGAGCCGGCAACTTCACTCAGGGAAACCTTGATCCCCTCCTCGTCCTTGGCCACCGACCACTGCTCGGCGTGGGCAGACAGGTGGACACTGCCCAGCAGGGCCACCAGCGCTATACGATGCATCGCTCTCATTGTTGTTGTTCCTTGTTGTCGAGGATCGAGCCTTTGCCTACGCGGTCATCTGCTCCCACCAGCCCAGGATGCGCACGGCGTCCTGGTCGCTGTCGCCACACACCTCGGGATCGGCATGAAATGCCGAGCACACGGCCGGCCGCTCGGGCAGGCCGAACAAGGCACACAGATTGTCCAGAGAAAGCTGCACGCAGCGCTGCCCGGCCGGCTTGCCCAGAGGCATGCCGGGGATAGGCGAACTGATGGAGGGGGCGATACAGCAGGCGCCACAGCCTTCGCGGCATTTCATGACGTCATGACCTCACAGGCACAGAGTGTTGTAGAACACCCATGGTAGTGACCCAACGAGCGTTTGAAAATGCCTGCGTCGATAATTCGGTCGCCTGAATCGTTACGGCAGACTGAAGGGGTCAAGGTCGTTCATTGCTTGAAGTTGAAGTCCAGGGCGGCGCCCTCGACTTCACGGCCGTCACTGCGCCGCTGCAACTGCATCTCGTTGTTCAGCAAGCGACCATTGAGCTGGAAATCTTCGCTGCCCTTGTCACTGAAGAAGGCCGGGAGAATCGGCTTGGGTGCAGGCTCGGCCAGCGGCGCAGGATGCACGGCAGCGTTGACGGGCTGGGTCGGCGGCTTGAGGTCCTTGACGATGTCCTTGGGCAGGCTCAGGTCCAGGTTGGGCTTGGGCACGGGCGTGGCAATGACATCCGCTTCCTTGCGCGACCGGCTCTTGGCAGCCTTCTTGCGAACCACAGGCTTTTTCGCGGCAGCCTTCTTCGCCACGGCGTTGGCCTTGACGGTCGACTTTGCAGCCTCTGTCGGACGTGATGCTGCCGACGGACTGTCCGGCGTCTGGGCATGAACGAAAGGCACGGCAAAGCAGCCCAGATTCAAGCAGAAAACCAGCAATGCGAGACAGCGCTTGGTGTTCATAGGGGCACGACAACAACGACGGAGCCTCTATGCTCCCTGTTCAGCGTCGCGCTGACAAGCCCCTCGAGCGCTTTCAATAGGAAACTCCAGACTCCTGGCACAATTGCCGCGCCAGCACACCGAGCGTTGCCAGTGCCCGCTCGGCCTCACGGTTCCATGGCACACCACAGTTGAGACGAATGCAGTGATTGAACTGCTCTGTATTGCTGAAGATCAGCCCAGGCGCAATGCTGATCCCTTGCTCCAGTGCACGTACATGCAGCTCCTGGGTGTTTACCCGCCCCGGCAGGCTCACCCACAGAATGAACCCCCCAGTAGGCCGCGTGATCTGCGTACCTTCAGGGAAGTGCTGCTGTACGGCCAGCTGGAACGCACTCAGATTCTTGCGGTACTCCTGGCGAATGAAGCGCAAGTGTCGGTCGTAGCCACCATTTTCCAGGTAACTGGCCACACCCATTTGCGTGACGCTGCAGGCCGAGTGCGTGCTGAACGTTTGCAAGCGCTGGACCTCCGCCTGGTATTTGCCGGCAATCATCCAACCGATGCGCACGCCGGGCGACAGGGTCTTGGAAAAGCTGGAGCAGTAGATGACATGGCCCAGCCGGTCGAACGCCTTGAGCGCCTTGCTTTTGCCCTGTTCGAACATCAACTCGCCGTAGATATCGTCTTCGATGATCTGGATATCGAAATCCGAAGACAGCCGCAGCAGTTGTTTCATACGCTCTTCGGGCATGGTTCCACCCAGCGGATTGCTCAACCGCGGCGTCAGTACCAGCGCCTTGATCGACCACTGGTTGGCGGCCAACTGCAGCGCTTCCAGACTGATGCCGGTGGACGGGTCGCTGGGAATCTCGATGACCTTGAGCCCGAGCAGATCCGCCAGCTGCAACAAGCCATAGTAGGTAGGTGACTCGGCCGCGATCAGGTCACCCGGCCGGGTGAGCACGCGCAGGCTCATCTGCAACGCATCGACGCAGCCATGAGTGATCACGATCTCCGAGGGATCGACCACCACACCGGCATCACGCATGCGGATCGCCACCTGCCGGCGCAGCGGCTCGAAGCCTGGGCTGAACATGTAGCTGAAGGCACGCGGGCTTTGGAAACGGGTGACTTTGGCCAACTGCTGATGCAGCGCGCGTACCGGTAGAAATTCGACATGGGGCACCGCGGCCCCCAGCGGAAATACACCCTCGCGACGGGATTCGTCGAGTACCTGCTGGATGATACTGCTGCGGGTGACCAACCCCGGACGCTCCACCCGGGCAATATCGGGTGTCGGCGCGGTCAGCGCCGGGGTCTGGTGCACGTAGTAGCCGGACTGTGGCCGCGCCCGAATCAACCCCTGATCCTCGAGGTTCGCGTAGGCCTGCAATACCGTGGCATGGCTGACATTGAGCTGGGCGCTCATCTTGCGCACCGAAGGCACGCGCTCGCCTGGCTGGTATACGCCGCGACGGATGTCATCAGCCAACTGCTGGGCGATACGCTGGTAGAGCAAGAGGTTGGTCATGGCCGGACCTTCGATGTGCCAGAAGACCCCTACAGATACGAACTGTACGGGGACAGCTGGCAGGATAGCAGAGCTGATCCTGCAACTGCACGGGCCACTTGCAACCTTGCGTTCAACCGCGGGGCAGTGCCAGCTCGCCCTTGGAATTGGAAAAGACGATCTCGACCCGACGATTCTGCGCCCTGCCCCGCTCGGAAGCATTGGCGTCCACCGGGTAGGCATCGCCATAGCCCTGTACCTGGATGCGCGATTCGTCGATACCCAGATCGACCAGCGTGTCGGCCACCGACTGCGCGCGGTCGGCCGAGAGCTGCAGGTTGAACGCTTTCTCTCCGGTGTTATCGGTATAGCCTTCGATACGCACCACGCGCTTGGGATTGAGCTGCAGGAACTGCACGAGCTTGAGGATCGTGCGATTGGCCTGCGGCTTCAGCTGGGCCTCACCGGTATCGAACAATACGTCGCCCAGGGTCATGACCAGGCCACGGTCCGCCTCGACGTTGGCCAGCGCCAGGATCTGCTCTTCCAGCCATTTACCCTGCTGCTGCACGCTTTCCAGCTTGGAGTCGCGCAAGGCCAATTGCAGGCGCTGCAGGTCCATCTGCGCCTTGGTCAGGCGCTGCTGGTTAAGCAGCTGCTCGCTTCGCTCGCGAGCGATCTCGCTATAGCGCAGGCTCAAGTAGGCATAATGCTGGGCGTCGCTGCCGGTGCCCCAATAGCTGGCAAGTCGCTCGGCACGGGCCAGTGATTCGCCTGCACGGATGACATCCTTGGGTGCGCTGCGCAGCACACTGGAATCATCGCGCACGGCCTGGAAAGCGGTCTCGGCCCGCTGCACCGCCTCGCTGTTGGCGCGCTGGCTGGAGCAACCCGCTGTCATCAAGCCGGCGGCCAGCAACAGCCCCGCGCGCATTGCCATCAACTGCTTCACTGCATGTCCCCCAATTGTTTACGCAGGCGCTGGATACGAGCGTCCAGAACCTTGAGCTGCTCCTGCCCCTTGGCGGTCAACAACTGATCCTCGGCCAGGCGCGCATCCAGCTCAGCTTGTTCGGCGTTGAGCCGAGCGCCCTTGTAATTGCCGTCAGCCATTTGCGCACGAGCCTCGGCGAGCTTCCCAACCGCCAGCTGCATGGCCGGGTTTTCTTCTGTCGCACCGACGGCTCGCGCCTGGTCTACGGTCTGGTCGGCCAGGCGCAATTGCTGCGTGGGCGCCGGATCACTGGCGCAACCTGCGAGCAGCAAGAGCAGCGAACCTGCGGTCATAGCTTGAACGTTCACGAAAAATTCCTACTGTTGAGGGGCTGCAGGCGGGGGCGATTGCTGGGCTTTCCAGCGCTCGACATTGCGCGAGAACACCTCGGCCGGGATACCTGAAGCGGTCAATTCTGTCATTTTTTTCGCCAGCTGTCCGCGCAGCCAGGCATCGTTGCAGGCGGAGTCGTGAGACAGCGCCAGGTACAACCCCGGCCGGTCAACGGGTAGCTCGCTGCTTTGCAACTTGTCGCCCACACCCTGTGCCTGAGCCATTGCTGCCCCGGAATAGCGTCCGGCGATTACGTATTCGACCTCACCACGTACCAGCCGGTCGAAGGACTGCTGCAGGTTCTCGGTGGTGGCGAGTTTCAGGTGTTCGGCGGCCAGGGTCATGAATGCCTGCGTCGGCCGTGCCTTGGCCGATATGGCCCCGGTGTGACCGTGCAGGTCGGCGAGGCTGCGATACGGCAACGGCGCCGAACGCAGCGTCCATACCAGGTAATCGTTCGGAACCTGCGCAGGATGCACGTAATCCAGCGACTCGAGTTCGCTCACGGTCAGTGGCGCGTCCACCAACAGGTCCATTCGCCCGCTGCGCACTTCTTCCAGCGCCTGCGAACGTTTGCCTGCATAGAGGATGTCGATTTTGACGCCGATCTGGGTCGCCACCTGCTGCAGCAGCTCGGCGTTGACGCCGATCAGGCGCTCGGGGTCCCCTGGGTCCCGCCACAGATACGGCGGTGCGTCGGGACTGCCGCTGGCAATCAGCCGTTCACACTTGCCTGCCCCCTGCGCCGCCAGCGGCAGCAGCGCGGCAGCCACGCACAGCGCCGTACGGCGAAGACCGCATTGTCCAGTCATGCTCAACCTCTTGCGCCCCTGTCACATACAAAAAAGCCTGGTCGCTGCGCGTTGCCCCATGGGCAACAGACCGCGACCAGGCTTGAATCAACCGCAGTCGAAACCGCTAAGTCAGACCAGCTTCTCGAGCTCGGGGACCGCTTCGAACAAGTCCGCGACCAGGCCGTAATCAGCGACCTGGAAAATCGGTGCTTCCTCGTCCTTGTTGATTGCGACGATCACCTTGGAATCCTTCATGCCCGCCAGATGCTGGATGGCTCCGGAGATGCCCACGGCGATGTACAGCTGCGGCGCGACGATCTTGCCGGTCTGCCCGACCTGCATGTCGTTGGGCACGAAGCCAGCGTCAACGGCTGCACGCGACGCACCCACGGCGGCGCCCAGCTTGTCGGCCAAGGTGTACAGGTGCTTGAAGTTGTCGCCGTTCTGCATGCCGCGACCGCCGGATACGACGATCTTGGCAGCGGTCAGCTCGGGACGATCGGACTTGGCCAGCTCTTCACCAACGAAGCTTGATTTGCCAGCGTCGTGGGCCGCGCCTACCGCTTCCACGGTAGCCGAACCGCCTTCGGCAGCGACGGCGTCGAAACCGGTAGCACGCACGGTGATGACCTTGATGGAGGCACTGGACTGCACGGTGGCAATGGCGTTGCCCGCGTAGATCGGACGCTTGAAGGTGTCCGGCGATTCAACCGAGACGATCTCGGAAATCTGGTCGACGTCCAACTGGGCAGCCACCCGCGGCAGAATGTTCTTGCCGTTGGCGGTCGCGGCGGACAGCACATGGCTGTAGCCGGAGGCCAGCTCGACGATCAGCGGCGCAACGTTCTCGGGCAACTGATGCGCATAAGCGGCATTGTCCGCTACCAGCACCTTGCTCACGCCGGCGATCTTGGCGGCGGCTTCGGCAACACTGGCGACCTGCACGCCGGCGACCAGTACGTGGATCTCGCCGCCGATCTTCTGCGCAGCGGCCACGGTGTTCAGGGTCGAAGGTGCAACACCCGTGTTTACCTGACCTTCGGTTACATAATCGGCGATAACCAGGATAGTCATTAGATTACCTTCGCTTCGTTTTTCAGTTTTTCGACCAGTTCGGCAACCGACTTGACCTTGATCCCGGCACTGCGAGTCGCCGGAGCCTCGACCTTGAGGGTCTTGTTGGTGGAGGTCACGGATACGCCGAGCGCCTCGGGCGTGAAAGACTCGAGGGGCTTCTTCTTCGCCTTCATGATGTTGGGCAGGGAGGCGTAGCGCGGCTCGTTCAGACGCAGGTCGGTGGTGACGATGGCCGGCAGGGTCAGGCCAACGGTCTGCAGACCGTCATCGACCTCACGCGTGACATTGAGCTTGTCGCCAACCACTTCCACCTTGGAGGCGAAGGTGCCCTGTGCGTATCCGCTCAGCGCAGCCAGCATCTGGCCAGTCTGGTTGTTGTCGCTGTCGATCGCCTGCTTGCCGAGGATCACCAACTGCGGCTGTTCCTTGTCGACAACGGCCTTGAGCAGCTTGGCCACGGCCAGGGCGTTCAGTTCCTCGGCGTGCTCGATCAGTATTGCCCGGTCGGCGCCCAGGGCCAGCGCAGTGCGCAATTGCTCCTGCGCAGTGGCCGGGCCAACGGTGACCACGACGATCTCGCTGGCGATGCCCTTCTCTTTCAAGCGCACGGCTTCTTCAACAGCGATTTCGCAGAAAGGGTTCATCGACATCTTGACGTTGGCAAGGTCGACGCCAGAGTTGTCCGCCTTGACGCGAACCTTGACGTTATAGTCGACCACTCGTTTGACAGCTACAAGAACCTTCATGGATTCCTCGTTACTCTCCGGTGAAAAGAATGTCGCCCAGGCAGACCGGACGATGACGTGGGCGCAAGGGCACCATTGAAACGTTTGCAGCGTTGCGAAGTGCTGGCAAAAACCTGATTTTTCAAGACCTTGACCAGCAAAACGGGGCAGCCTCCAACAAGTATGACGTGTAAACTCGACCGCGTGTGCGTCCGGCGTATGCAAACGGCTCGGGATCGGGTCGAGATTCGATGCAACCGGTACTGCGCGCGGCAACTGCACCGAACATGAAGCTGGCCGTATCTTGACCGCTGTGCCCTGACCGGTCAATACGCGGAACTCACCGGTCACGCCCCCTGACCACCTTGATTTTACTGGGCTGCAGCGGATTCAAACAAACGTTTGTATTGGACCTGCCAAGTGGTGTAGATATACTGCCCACAAGCATATCCTCGCCTGCAGCTGCCGAGATGCAGTAGTGCCCGCACGGATCACCGCACCGCAATGTCGCGCATGACCGCTACACACCGGATGACCGTTCCGGCAGCTTCACCCATTAGAAAGGCCTGATGAGCCCTGAGTAGGAGAGACCCCGTGGAACGCGAATACATGGAATTCGACGTCGTCGTCGTCGGCGCAGGCCCTGCCGGCCTGTCCGCCGCATGCCGACTGAAGCAGAAAGCCGCCGATGCCGGACAGGAAATCAGCGTCTGCGTGGTTGAAAAAGGCTCCGAAGTCGGTGCTCATATCCTCTCCGGCGCGGTCTTCGAACCCCGGGCGCTCACCGAGCTGTTCCCGGACTGGAAAGCCTTGGGTGCGCCGCTGAACACCCCGGTGACCCGCGACGATATCTTCATCCTGAAGAACGCCGAGAGCGGTTCCAAAATCCCCAATGCCTTCGTGCCCCAGACCATGCACAACGAAGGCAACTACATCATCTCCCTGGGCAACCTGTGCCGCTGGCTGGCTCAGCAGGCGGAAAACCTGGGTGTCGAGATCTATCCGGGGTTCGCTGCCCAAGAAGCATTGATCGACGAGCAAGGCGTGGTACGCGGCATCATCACTGGTGACCTGGGCGTGGATCGCGAAGGCAAGCCCAAGGACGGCCTGTACACACCCGGTATGGAACTGCGTGGCAAATACACCCTGTTCGCCGAAGGCTGCCGCGGCCACATCGGCAAGCAACTGATCGAGCGGTTCAAACTCGACAGCGATGCCGACGCGCAGCATTACGGGATTGGCCTGAAGGAAATCTGGGACATCGACCCCGCCAAGCATCAGCCTGGCCTGGTCGTCCACACCGCCGGCTGGCCGCTGGAAGTCATGGGCACCGAGAACACCGGCGGCTCGTTCCTCTATCACTTGGAAAACAACCAGGTGGTGGTGGGCCTCATCGTCGACCTGTCCTACGCCAACCCCTTCCTGTCGCCTTTCGACGAGTTCCAGCGCCTCAAGCACCATCCGGTCCTCAAGCAGTACCTGGAAGGCGGCAAGCGCGTCAGCTACGGCGCCCGCGCCATCTGCAAGGGTGGCTTCAACTCGCTGCCCAAGATGGTCTTCGCCGGCGGCGCCCTGATCGGCTGCGACCTGGGCACCATGAACTTCTCCAAGATCAAGGGCAGCCACACCGCCATGAAATCCGGCATGCTCGCCGCTGAAGCGGTTGCAGATGCGCTGTTCCAGGGCTCGGAGGGCGGTGATGTGCTCGACGGCTACGTGTCCGGTTTCAAGGCCAGCTGGCTGTATGAAGAGCTGTTCGCCAGCCGCAATTTCGGCGCCGCCATCCACAAGTGGGGAGCCATCGTCGGTGGCGCCTTCAACTTCGTCGATCAGAACCTGTTTAAGGGCAAGATCCCCTTCACCTTGCACGACAACAAGCCTGACTACGCCTGCATGAAGCTGGCAGCGGACAGCAAGCGCATCGACTACCCCAGGCCTGATGGCAAACTGAGCTTTGACAAGCTCAGCTC
Organism: Pseudomonas sp. CFBP 8770; assembly: GCF_014841705.1. Classification (NCBI taxonomy): domain Bacteria; kingdom Pseudomonadati; phylum Pseudomonadota; class Gammaproteobacteria; order Pseudomonadales; family Pseudomonadaceae; genus Pseudomonas; species Pseudomonas sp. CFBP 8770. Next base: position 7,601 of record NZ_JACYUL010000005.1, on the reverse strand, counting down.
GGTGTTCATCTCCGGTACCAACCACGAAGAAGAACAGCCGTGCCACCTCAAGCTCAAGGACCCGAGCATTCCCATCGGCAAGAACCTGCCGCTGTACGATGAGCCTGCGCAACGCTACTGCCCGGCCGGCGTGTATGAGGTGATCACCCAGGAGGACGGCGCCAAGCGCTTCCAGATCAACGCCCAGAACTGCGTCCACTGCAAGACGTGCGACATCAAGGACCCCTCGCAGAATATCGTCTGGGTGGCACCCGAGGGCTCGGGCGGACCTACCTACCCGAACATGTGATCCTTCAGCTACGGCAGGAGCGGATATGCCCAAGACCACGATGTTCGACCTGGATGGCAAGATAGCGCTGGTCTCCGGCGCCAGCCGCGGGATTGGCGAGGCCATCGCCCGCTTGCTTGCACAGCAGGGGGCGCATGTCATCGTCGTCAGCCGCAAACTGGAAGGCTGTCAGCGCGTCGCCGACAGCATCAACGCCGGCGGCGATCGAGCCACTGCGATGGCCTGCCACATCGGCGAACCGGAGCAGATTACGGCGCTGTTTGCTGCCGTCCGCGAAACGTTCGGGCGCCTGGACATTCTCGTCAACAACGCCGCCACCAACCCTCAGTTCGGCAGTGTGCTGGACGTCGACCTGGGCGCGTTCCAGAAAACCGTGGACGTCAATATCCGCGGCTATTTCTTCATGTCGGTGGAGGCTGGCAGATTGATGCGCGAACACGGTGGTGGCAGCATCATCAACGTGGCGTCCATCAACGGCGTGTCACCCGGCATATTCCAAGGCGTCTATTCCATGACCAAGGCGGCGGTGGTCAACATGACCAAGGCCTTCGCCAAGGAGTGCGCCGGCTTCAACATCCGCTGCAATGCCCTGCTGCCGGGGCTGACCGACACCCGTTTCGCGTCAGCCCTGGTCGAGAACCAGGCCATCCTCAAGACGGCGCTGGCGCAGATTCCGCTCAAACGTGTCGCCCAGCCCGACGAAATGGCTGGAGCCGTGCTGTACCTGGCCAGCCCGGCTGCCAGCTACACCACGGGCACAGCGCTGAACGTGGACGGTGGTTTCCTCTGCTGAAGCGGTCAGACCTTGGGATCCGCAGGCGCCTTGGTCGGCGCCGCGTACTTGGGCTTCAGGTGACCTTCGCTATCCAATAGCCAGGCATCCATGATCTCGCGCACCACAGGCCCGGCTACACGCCCGCCGGCCTCACCGTTCTCGATCATCACTGCCACCACGATCTTTGGCCGATCGGCCGGCGCGAATCCGACGAACAAGGCGTTGTCGCGGTTGCGCTCGAGCGTTTTCAGCCGGTTGTAGCGCTCACCCTGCTTGATGGCAACCACCTGCGCCGTACCCGACTTGCCAGCGATCCGATACTGCGCTCCAGCGGCAGCCTGACGGGCGATGCCGCGTGGATCGTGCATGACCAGTTGCATGCCGTGGTTGACCTGATCCCACTCGCGGTTGTCGCGCAGCACGATATTGGGAATCGGGTTGTCGTCCACCGGCACCTCTCCCCCCACCGTCTCGGCCAGGTGCGGTCGGCGCCACACGCCCTTGCTGGCGATCAGCGTGGTGGCCTGGGCCAACTGCAGCGGAGTGACCTGCATGTAACCTTGGCCGATGCCCAGGATCAGGGTCTCGCCCGGGAACCACGCCTGACGCCGCGTGGCACGCTTCCACTGCTGGGACGGCATCAATCCTGGCGCTTCCTCGAACATGTCCAGCGAGACCTTCTGGCCCAGGCCGAAGCGGGTCATGTAGTCATGCATCCGGTCCACGCCCAGTTTGTGTGCCAGGTCGTAGAAATAGGTGTCGTTGGAACGCATGATGGCCGCGTCCATGTCCACCCAGCCATCACCACTGCGGTTCCAGTTGCGGTACTTGTGATCGTAGTTGGGCAGCTCGTAGTAGCCAGGGTCGAACACACGTGTCTGCGGCGTGACTGCACCGCTGTCCAGGCCGGCGATTGCCACTTCCGGCTTGATCGTCGAGCCAGGCGCGTACAAGCCTCTGAGCACCCGATTGAACAGCGGCCGGTCGATGGAATCGCGCAACGCCGCGTACTCCTTGAAGCTGATACCGGTCACGAACAGATTGGGATCGAAGCTTGGCTTGCTGACCATTGCCAGCACATCGCCGGTTTCCGGGTCGATGCACACCACCGCCCCGCGGCGGTCGCCCAGAGCCTTCTCAGCGGCTTCCTGCAGATGCACGTCGAGGCTCAGCACGATGTTCTTGCCCGGCACCGGGTCATGGTGGTTGAGCACCCGCATGACCCGCCCCTGGGCGTTGGTCTCGACTTCTTCGTAACCCACCTGGCCATGCAGCTGGGTCTCGTAGAAGCGTTCGACACCGGTCTTGCCGACCGACTGGGTGCCCCGGTATTGCGTCTGGTCCAGCGTCTTGGACTCTTTCTCGTTGATCCGTCCGACGTAGCCTACCGAATGGGCAAAGTGCTCCTTGCGCGGGTATTCGCGCACGAACTGCGGTTCAACATCGACGCCCGGCAGCAGGAATTGATTCACCGCGATCTTGGCGATCTGGTTTTCGTTCAGTTCATACATCAACGTGACGGGTTCGAAGGGATGGCGTACACGCTTTAAGTCCTTGTCGAACTGTTTGCGCGCCTCATCGCTGAGTTCCAGCACCTTGGCCACCTCATCGAGCACCTGCGCAGTATTGCCGGCGCGCTCGCGCGTGAGGGTCAGGTTGAAGCTGGGTCGATTGTCGGCCAAGACCACGCCATTGCGGTCGTAGATCACACCGCGCTCTGGCGGGATGGGCAACACATGCACCCGGTTGTTCTCGGACACCGTCGAGTTGTAGGTGAACTCGATGACCTGCAGGAAGTACAGACGCCCGACCAGGGCAATGCTCAGGGCCAGCACCAGCAAGGCGCAGGCGATCAACCGACGGTTGACCAGGCCTTGTTCCTTGCCATGATCTTTGAGAGGAATGGGCTGGGGCATGCGGACCGCTCTGAAAAAGCGCCGATGGTAACCAAGCAGGCCCCTGCCCTCAAGCGCCGGCTCCCCCGGGCTGACCAAGGGAGTCGGACAGTGCTGCCGTCAGGTGCGATCCTGGGGCAAACGCACCTGGCGCTTGGTGCTGACGAAGATGCCCCAGCTGGACATGAACAGCGCCGCGATCAACGGACCGATAACGAAACCGTTGAGCCCGAAGACTGCCAGGCCGCCCAGCGTCGAGACCAGGATCAGATAGTCCGGCATCTTGGTGTCCTTGCCTACCAGCAGTGGGCGCAACACGTTGTCGACCATACCGATCACCAGTATGCCGAACAGCGTCAGCGTCACCCCCTGCCAGATGTAACCGCTCAGCAGGAAATAGGCGGCTACCGGCGCCCAGACGATACCTGCTCCGACAGCAGGCAACAGCGACAGGAACGCCATGAGCACGGCCCACAGCAACGCGCTGGGAATGTCCAGGAACCAGAAGATTATCCCGCCCAGGGCACCTTGGGTGACCGCAACCAGCAGATTGCCTTTCACCGTGGCGCGAACCACACGGTTGAACTTGAGCTGCAAACGGCGCTTCTGCTGCTCGGCCAGCGGGATCGCCGTGCGGATCTTGCGCGACAGGTCCGGGCCATCACGCAGGAAGAAGAACAGCAGGTACAACATGATGCCGAAGCTGATCACGAAATCCAGCGTACCCTGGCCGAAGCTGAAGGCCTGTGTCGCGAAATACTGGCTGCCCTGCATGGCACCTTTGGCGACCTTGTCGCGCAGGCCCTCCAGGTTGCCCATGCCCATGCGATCGAGCAGTTGCTGCCCGGACGCCGGAAGCAGTTGTTTGAACTGGTCGATATAGCCCGCCACGTCGAGCTGGCCGTTCTCGATGTTCTTGTACAACACCGCACCTTCCTGAACCAGCAAGGCACTGATGATGATCACCGGCAAGATGGCAATGATCAACGTGATGGTAAGGGTTATCAACGAACTGACGTTGCGACGCCGATTCAACTTCCTCATGACCAGTCGCTGCAACGGCGCAAATACGATACCCAGAATCACTGCCCAGAAGACCGCGCCGTAGTAAGGCAGAAGAATCCAGATGAAAGCGATGGTGACCAGGATCAACAGTAACAACAGCGTTTTGTTTTGCAGGTTGGTTTCGTTCATGTTCGATCCATGTCGATGAGCTACAGAGCCGTCATTCGGCTCTGTGGATTAGTCCTCCCGGCTGCGCGCTAGTTTAGTCTTCGCCAAGATAAATCCGCGTCAGACGCGTTTATCCAACTCGACAGTGACGCGCAACCCACCCAGAGGGCTTTCCGACAGGCTCAAGCGCGCAGACCAGCTTTCGACGATGTCCCGCACGATCCCCAGCCCGAGGCCGTGACCATCGACCTGCTCGTCAAGCCGAGAGCCGCGATCCAGCACCGCCTGGCGCGCATCTTCGGGGATACCCGGACCGTCATCGTCCACCCAGACGCTGTACCCATGCTCATGCTCGACGATCGTCAGGCAGACCTGCGCATCAGCCCACTTGCAGGCGTTGTCGAGCAGGTTGCCGAGCAGTTCCAGCACGTCCTCCCGATCCCACGGCAGGCGAACATCCGCGGCCACCTCGTAACTCAGGCTCAAGTGGCCGCCATGGATCATTTCCAGCGTGGCAAACAGACCTGGAATCTCTCCCGAGCAATCGAACTGAACACCGGGCAGCGCGTCGCCGGCCAGACGCGCGCGGTTGAGTTCACGACTCAGCCGCAGCTGGATGTGCTCCAACTGCTCACGCAACAGGCGGCTGACTTCCGGCTGGTCCCGAAGCCGCTCACTGCTGGCCAGGCTCAACAGCACAGCCATCGGCGTCTTCAGCGCGTGCCCCAGATTGCCCAGCGCGTTGCGTGAGCGCTTGAGGCTATCCTCGGTGTGCAACAACAGATGGTTGATCTGCGCGACCAGAGGCTCAAGCTCCACCGGTACTGCACTGTCCAGCTGCGAGCGTTGACCGAGCTGCAATTGCGCGATCTGTTCGCGCGTGCGCTCCAGCGGCTTGAGCGAACGTGTGACCGTGATGCGCTGCAGCACGAGCACTGCAATCAACGCAGCCAGCCCCATGCCCAGACCAATCTGGCGTACCCGTTGAAAACTGGTACGCACCGGCGTGTAGTCCTGGGCGACGATGATCGACAGCGGCTGCCCGAGTCGACGGTAATCGGCACGCAATACCAGCAGCAACTGACCCTCCGGACCCAGCTTCAAACCCGAATACAGCCCTGACTGATCCGGTACGGGCAGCTCCAGATCCCATAGCGAACGCGACCGCCAATGCCCATCGGGAAAGTCTATCCGGAAGTAGTGCCCGGAGAACGGCCGTTCGTAGGCGGGAGAAATACGGTGCTGATCCAACTGCAGACCTTGTGGCCCACGCTGCATGGCAACCAGAAGGTTCTCGCTTTCGTTGCGTAACCCCGCCTCCAGATAGCGCTGCAGGCCCATCTCGAACAACCACAAGCTCAATTGAGCGAGGACCAGCCCCACGATCACCAGAACACTGATCAACCCGACGCTCAACCGCGCCTGGATGGATCTCACTGCACGACTCCAGCGAAGCGGTAGCCCTGCCCTCGGCGGGTTTCGATCACACTGCGACCCAGTTTGCGTCGCAGATGGTTGACGTGAACTTCCAGCACATTGGAATCGCGCTCGGTTTCGCCGTCATACAAATGTTCGGCCAGATGGCCTTTGGAAAGAATCTGCTCCGGATGCAGCATGAAGTAGCGCAACAGGCGAAACTCGGCAGCCGTCAGCTGAATATCGACCCCGGCCTGCTGCACGCACTGGCGACCCTCATCCAGATGCAGACCGGACGCTTCCAGGCGCGGCATGTTGGACAAGCCACGGGCGCGGCGCACCAGTGCCTGAGCGCGCAACTGCAGCTCCTCAGGGTGGAAGGGCTTGGTCAGGTAATCGTCGGCCCCCGCTTTCAACCCTTCGATCCGCTCCGCCCATGAGCCCCTCGCGGTCAAAATCAGCACGGGGGTAGAAAGGTTGGCCGCTCGCCATTGAGCCAGCACCTCGAGCCCGGGCAGGCCGGGCAGTCCAAGATCGAGGATGATCAGATCATACGGTTCGGTCTGTCCCTGATACACCGCATCTCGACCGTCCGCCAGCCAATCCACAGCGTATCCCTGGCGACTGAGGCTGGCGCTCAGCTCATCGGCCAGGGGGACGTTGTCTTCCACCAACAGCAAGCGCATCAGTCATCTTCCTCGTCTTTAAGCAAATCGCCTGTGGCCGCATCCAGCTTTATCTCGCGAACGACACCTGCCGTAGTCAGCAACTCGACCTCATACACCAGCTTCTGTTGCTTCTCTTCCAGCTCGGCCTCCAGCAGACGTGCTCCCGGGTAACGCGCCATGGCCTGACCGAGCAATTGTTCAAGGGGAAGGATCACACCTTCCTGTCTGAGTCGCAGCGCTTCATCCTGGTCCAGATCGCGAGCCACGGCCAATGAGCAGAACGCCAGCAGCCCGACCATCATTGCGCGACCCGCTGGCGATATGTTCATTAGGTGTCCTGATGGTCTTTGAGCACTTGGCCGGTGGTTGCATCAAGTTCCACATCCCACTCGACACCCTTGTTGTCGCGCAGCTCGACTTGATAGATATATTTGCCGTATTCCTCTTCCAGCTCGGTCTCGTGGATAGTGCCGCCTGGATGCTTGGCCAGTGCCGCAGCATTGAGCTTTTCGAACGACTGGATGGTACCAGCATCGCGCAGGCGAAGCGCTTCGTCGGGTCCCAGATCTTTGGCCTGGGCACTGATGGCCACGAAACTCATGGAAGAAGCGAGCAGCAGAGCAGTCAGAGTTTTCATTTGGTTCACCTTCGGTATGTGTGGGGTATATAGGCTTTACGAGAGACACAATACCGAAGGTGACTTAACTCAAACTTAATGGCACAACGCTAGCTTGTCGATGATCTCAGCGCTGTATTGCCTGTGCGCAATCCCGCTGGATCAATGCCGCCCCCGCCTGCCCAAGCCCACTTACCATGCAGCTTGGACACCTGATAAACTGCAGCACTGCCTCATCAACACATTGGAACACACGTGGAAATTTTCAAGGAATTCACTTTCGAGTCTGCCCATCGGCTTCCTCACGTACCCGAGGGGCATAAATGCGGTCGCTTGCATGGCCATTCCTTCAAGGTCGCCGTCTATTTGAAAGGCGACATTGATCCCCATACCGGCTGGATCCGCGACTTCTCCGAGATCAAGTCGATATTCAAGCCGCTTTACGAGCGCCTTGATCATAACTACCTGAACGACATCCCGGGCCTCGAAAATCCAACCAGCGAGGTCCTGGCGAAATGGATCTGGCAGGAGCTCAAGCCGCTGTTGCCCGAGCTTTCCAAGATCCGCATCCATGAAACCTGCACCAGTGGCTGCGAGTACACCGGCGACTGATCTGCGCGATAAAAAAACCACCCGGCCGGGTGGTTTTTTTTGGCTTGTCGGTTTTTTCAAGACAAAAACAAAACCCCTACCTGCTCGCGCAGATAGGGGTTTCGGAATTTAATCTTGACGATGACCTACTCTCACATGGGGAAACCCCACACTACCA
>NZ_JACYUL010000004.1:0-510645 GCF_014841705.1 Pseudomonas sp. CFBP 8770 | reverse complement strand
TGCGTCGAACGACCAGATTGCGGTGACTGTGGAGATGACACGAACCGAAAGTTCGCAGCAAGACAACCCATAAACATCACATACCCGATTCGCTGGAGTGCCTCCCAAAGGGCATCCTGGCTACAGAATTTCTTGACGACCATAGAGCATTGGAACCACCTGATCCCATCCCGAACTCAGCAGTGAAACGATGCATCGCCGATGGTAGTGTGGGGTTTCCCCATGTGAGAGTAGGTCATCGTCAAGATTCAATTCCGAAACCCCTATCTGCGCGAGCAGGTAGGGGTTTTGTCTTTTTAGCGTTTCAAATCAGTCTCTGCCATCGCTATCATTGCGCCCTACCGAGACGGCGAGTTCGCTATGTCATCATTGCTGGATCTACTGAAAGACGGTCATTTTCACTCGGGCGAAGCGTTGGGCGAGGCCTTGGGGGTCAGTCGCAGTGCTGTGTGGAAACAACTGCAGCAGCTGCAGGCGGAGCTGGACATCGAGGTGCACAAGGTGCGCGGAAAAGGCTATCGCCTGGCCGATCCTGTCTCCGTGCTGTCCAGCGAGGTACTCGCGGCAAGCGCCCCTGCGGGCTGGGAGCTGCGTGTCATGCATAGCGTCGACTCCACCAATGCCGAAGCATTGCGCGCCGTCGCTGACGCATGCCAGATGCCGCTGTTGATCCTGGCAGAGCGGCAAACCGCAGGTAGAGGGCGGCGGGGCAGGCCATGGGTGAGTCCGTATGCGCAAAATCTCTACTACAGCCTGGCGCTGCGTATCGAGGGGGGCATGGCTCGCCTGGAAGGCTTGAGCCTTGTGGTGGGACTTGCGGTGGTCCGAGCGCTGCATGCGCAGGGCGTAGGCGAGGCGAGGCTCAAATGGCCAAACGATATTCTGGTGGGAGAAAAGAAGCTCGCAGGGATACTGCTGGAGCTGGTTGGCGATCCCAGTGATGTATGTCATGTAGTCATCGGTATTGGTATCAACGTGAACATGAGGCAGAACACGGCGGTGGATCGACCCTGGACTTCCGTACGCCTGCAGCGGATGAGCCTGGTTGATCGCAATGAGTTGGTAGTCGAGCTCAATGCTCAGCTTCGCAGTCACCTGGAGCGTCACGCACTGTCGGGGTTCGAGCAGTTGCGTGAGGAGTGGGAGGGGCTGCATGCTTGGCAGGGCAGGGCTGTTGTCCTCAGTGCCGGGTCGAAGGCCATTGAAGGCCGGGTGCTGGGAATAGATGGACAAGGCGGCCTGCGGCTTTGTGTAGATGGCATCGATCAAGTGTTCAGTGGTGGAGAGCTCAGCCTGCGTCTTGTAGAAGACAGCAGGGCGCCCGCTGCGTGTGATTCGAGGGAGGGGTGACAATGCGCTGGCTTGTACTACTGCTGTTGGTTCTCAACGTGTTCTACGCCGGCTGGCACCACCAGGAGCTTCCCGTGCGTCCCAAGGAGCTGGCCCCTCTCTCTACCTACAAAGGTGAGCGGCACCACATCCAGCTGCTGAACGAAAAGCCTGAAACCCAGCGCTGAGCATTCTCCATAGGCAGCACTTGGCGTATTTGCCCGATCGTGCGATGAGCGAACCACCAGTGGTGACAAGGCATACGTTCGGTCTCAATGAATTCAATGACTTAAAACATAAAATAATCTGAGCTGGGGTATTGCCAGGTACGGACGGTTTGCATAGAATGGCGCCCGCTTCACAGCGATGGTGCGAAAGCCCGGCGCTGTGAAACCGCTGTCGATGTAGCTAACCTCAAGATTTTAATGAGAAAAAGCTTGACAGTGAGGTGGCATAGCGTAAAATGCCGCCACGTTAAGGAGGGGTTCCCGAGCGGCCAAAGGGATCAGACTGTAAATCTGACGTCTACGACTTCGAAGGTTCGAATCCTTCTCCCTCCACCATTTTTAGCGTGAGCTGCAAGCTCCGCGGGTATAGTTTAGTGGTAGAACCTCAGCCTTCCAAGCTGATGATGCGGGTTCGATTCCCGCTACCCGCTCCAAGTTTGCTGTTTGTGCATGGTTTCAAGCTCTTGTAGCTCAGTTGGTAGAGCACACCCTTGGTAAGGGTGAGGTCAGCGGTTCAAATCCGCTCAAGAGCTCCATTTTTGCAAGGCAGATATGAAAATATCTGCCTTTGTTTTAATGGTAGATGTGTGTCGCTCCTGTGGGTGTCACGCATCTCTGCTGTTGGCATCTTGGGTTGTGAGGTCTGTGCCAGGGGTGATTGATGTGTCCCTGTGTAACATGCCGGTCCAATCAGGTGTTGAAATAGCTTTCCCGGGTCGGCATAATGTTCGGCCTGATTTGTTTTAGGTCAGTAGCTCAATTGGCAGAGCGACGGTCTCCAAAACCGTAGGTTGGGGGTTCGATTCCCTCCTGACCTGCCAGATTCACTCGGTGTGTCTGGCTTTCTTTTCACAGGATCCTCCTAGATGACTCCCAAGGCTGAAGCCCCAGAATCTCGTTTCGATCTGCTGAAGTGGCTCGTTGTTATCGCTTTGGTTGTGGTTGGCGTGGTTGGTAATCAGTACTACTCCGCGTCGCCGATCCTGTACCGGGTGCTTGCGCTTCTAGCCATTGCCGCTGTGGCCGCCTATGTGGCACTGCAGACTGCCAAAGGCAAGTCGTTCTTCATCCTGGCTAAGGAAGCGCGCACCGAAATACGTAAAGTCGTTTGGCCGACTCGCCAAGAGACCACACAGACCACGCTGATCGTAGTCGCGGTCGTTCTGGTCATGGCGTTGCTGTTGTGGGGGCTCGATTCCCTGCTCGGCTGGCTTGTTTCCTTGATTGTTGGCTAAGGGTGTCCCGTGGCTAAGCGTTGGTACGTTGTGCATGCTTACTCGGGTTACGAGAAGCATGTTATGCGCTCTTTGATCGAGCGTGTAAAGCTGGCTGGTATGGAAGACGGTTTTGGCGAAATTCTCGTCCCCACTGAAGAAGTGGTCGAGATGCGAAATGGCCAAAAGCGTAAAAGCGAACGCAAGTTCTTTCCAGGCTATGTGCTGGTGCAGATGGACATGAACGAAGGTACTTGGCACTTGGTCAAGGACACGCCTCGGGTCATGGGTTTCATCGGCGGCACGGCAGATAAGCCGGCTCCGATCACCGACAAGGAAGCTGAAGCTATCCTGCGTCGCGTTGCTGATGGTAGCGACAAGCCCAAGCCAAAGACGCTGTTCGAGCCGGGCGAAGTGGTTCGCGTAACCGATGGTCCTTTCGCGGATTTCAACGGTACCGTCGAAGAAGTCAATTACGAAAAGAGCCGGATCCAGGTCGCGGTGCTCATTTTCGGTCGCTCTACTCCGGTAGAGCTCGAGTTCAGTCAGGTCGAAAAGGTCTGATTGGAAACGGATCCCATACCCCGCAGGCGTAAGCTGCGGGGTTTTGTCGTCACTGGGATAAAACGCAAGCAACTGGGGAGCCGAAAGGCGCTCGTACCCAATAGTGGAGTAGCTCATGGCTAAGAAAATCACGGCTTACATCAAGCTGCAAGTAAAGGCCGGCCAGGCCAACCCTAGCCCGCCCGTCGGCCCGGCTCTGGGCCAGCACGGCGTGAACATCATGGAATTCTGCAAGGCCTTCAACGCCCGTACCCAGGGTCAAGAAGCCGGCCTGCCGACTCCTGTAATCATCACTGTATACAGTGACCGCAGCTTCACCTTCGAGACCAAAAGCACCCCTGCTTCGGTATTGCTGAAGAAAGCAGCCGGTCTGACCAGCGGCTCGGCTCGTCCGAACACCGTCAAAGTCGGTACCGTGACTCGCGCTCAGCTCGAAGATATCGCAAAAGCCAAGAATGCGGACCTGACTGCCGCTGACATGGAAGCAGCCGTGCGTACCATCGCCGGTTCTGCTCGCTCCATGGGCCTCAACGTGGAGGGTGTGTAATGGCTAAGCTGACCAAGCGCCAAAAAGCTATTGCTTCCAAGATCGAAGCAGGCAAGTTGTACAACTTCGAAGACGCAGCTGCGCTGCTGACCGAACTGTCTACCGTCAAGTTCAGCGAATCCGTTGACGTGGCTGTGAACCTGGGCGTTGACCCACGTAAATCCGACCAGGTCGTACGTAGCGCTACTGTGCTGCCGCACGGCACTGGCAAGACCGTACGGGTTGCCGTGTTCACCCAGGGTCCTGCTGCCGAAGCCGCCCTGGCTGCCGGCGCAGACCGCGTGGGCATGGACGACCTGGCTGCCGAAATGAAAGGCGGCGACCTGAACTATGACGTCGTCATCGCATCCCCGGATGCCATGCGCGTTGTTGGTCAGTTGGGTCAGATCCTCGGTCCACGTGGCCTGATGCCTAACCCGAAAGTCGGTACCGTGACGCCAGACGTCGCCAACGCCGTCAAGAATGCCAAGGCTGGTCAGGTTCGCTACCGCACCGACAAGAACGGCATCATCCACACCTCCGTTGGCAAGGTCGGTTTCGACGCCGTCAAGCTGAAGGAAAACGTTGAAGCCCTGATCGCCGATCTCAAGCGTATCAAGCCGGCTTCCTCGAAAGGTATCTACGTCAAGCGCGTCACCCTGAGCACCACCATGGGCCCAGGTCTGGTCATCGACCAAGGCTCGCTGGACGCGTAAGACTTTGTCGGTGGCGCGGGTGACCGTGCCATTGGCTGAAAAATTGGGGTCCCTGCCTGGCGGGGGCTATCCAAGACCGTAGGCGGCGCAAGCCTTAAACCTCAAGCCTACGCAGATGGTGCTCCCGGTTCCTTACCGAATCAGACACCAAAACGACATCCGGCTTCGGCCAGATGAAACGGTAACAAGCAGGAGTTAAACCCGTGGCAATTAATCTCGAAGACAAGAAGGCCATCGTCGCTGAAGTCAACGAGGCTGCCAAAGCTGCTCTGTCCGCTGTCGTGGCTGATGCCCGTGGTGTGACAGTAGGCGCTATGACCGGACTCCGTAAAGAGGCTCGTGAAGCTGGCGTATACGTACGTGTCGTACGTAACACCCTGCTCAAGCGCGCTGTTGCCGACACTGAATACAGTGTCCTTAACGACGTGTTCACCGGCCCGACCCTGATCGCATTTTCCACCGAACACCCGGGTGCTGCTGCTCGCTTGTTCAAGGAATTCGCCAAGGGTCAGGACAAGTTCGAGATCAAGGCAGCTGCGTTCGAGGGCAAGTTCCTCGCAGCTAACCAAATCGACGTACTGGCAACACTGCCGACCCGTAACGAAGCCATTTCGCAGCTGATGAGCGTGATTCAAGGCGCTACCAGCAAGCTGGCTCGTACTCTGGCCGCAGTTCGCGAGCAAAAAGAAGCTGCTGCAGCCTGAGGCTGAGCATTTTCTCTCGCGCTTTTTTGTTTATTTCGATGGCCGTGTAGGCCGTCCCCCAATTCAGGAAATACAGCAATGTCTATCTCCCAAGACGATATCCTCAACGCCGTAGCTGAAATGTCGGTTCTGCAGGTTGTTGAGCTGATCAAAGCTTTCGAAGAAAAATTCGGCGTTTCTGCTGCCGCTGCTTCTGCTGGCCCAGCTGCTGCTGCAGTTGTTGCTGAAGAGCAAACCGAATTCAACGTCATGCTGCTGGAAGCTGGCGAGAAGAAAGTAAACGTGATCAAGGCAGTTCGTGAACTGACCGGTCTGGGCCTGAAAGAAGCCAAGGCTGTAGTTGACGGCGCTCCTGCCATGGTTCTGGAAGCTGTTGCCAAAGACGCAGCCGACAAAGCCAAAGCAACGCTGGAAGAAGCAGGCGCCAAAGTCGAGCTGAAGTAAGCATCGACCTTGCGTCTCCAGCCCGAGCGTCAAGCGAAAGGCTGATGGCTGGTGGCTCATGCCACCGGCCTTTTTCCGTTACTGGCAGTCGATCAGGTCGACGCCGGCAACGCGCTGTAACCACCCGAGGGTGGCGCAAACCACGGGGTTTGCACGATTTTCTGGCTGCTCCCGTCGGGAGAAGCCACAAGCAGGTGACCAAGCTGGGGAACGCTGATGGCTTACTCATATACTGAGAAAAAACGTATCCGCAAGGACTTTAGCAAGTTGCCGGACGTCATGGACGTACCGTACCTCTTGGCTATCCAGCTGGATTCGTATCGCGAATTCTTGCAGGCGGGCGCGACCAAGGACCAGTTCCGTGATGTCGGTCTGCATGCGGCCTTCAAATCCGTTTTCCCGATCATCAGCTACTCCGGCAACGCTGCTCTGGAGTACGTTGGTTATCGTCTGGGCGAACCGGCCTTTGACGTCAAAGAGTGCGTACTGCGTGGCGTGACCTACGCTGTGCCGCTGCGCGTGAAAGTGCGCCTGATCATTTTCGACAAAGAATCGTCGAACAAAGCGATCAAGGACATCAAGGAGCAGGAAGTCTACATGGGGGAAATCCCCCTGATGACCGAGAACGGTACCTTCGTAATCAACGGTACCGAGCGCGTCATCGTTTCCCAGCTGCACCGTTCGCCTGGTGTGTTCTTCGACCACGACCGTGGCAAGACGCACAGCTCGGGCAAGCTGCTCTATTCGGCCCGTATCATTCCTTACCGTGGCTCCTGGCTGGACTTCGAATTCGATCCGAAAGACTGTGTATTCGTCCGTATCGACCGTCGTCGCAAGCTGCCTGCCTCGGTACTGCTGCGCGCTCTGGGCTACAGCACCGAGCAAGTCCTGGATGCGTTCTACACCACCAACGTATTCCACGTGCAGGGCGAACTGCTCAGCCTGGAACTGGTGCCCCAGCGCCTGCGCGGTGAAATCGCCGTTCTCGATATCCTCGACGAGAAAGGCAAGGTCATTGTCGAGCAAGGCCGTCGTATCACTGCCCGACACATCAACCAGATCGAAAAAGCCAACATCAAGCAGTTGGAAGTCCCGCTGGACTACGTTTTGGGTCGCACCACGGCCAAGGCCATCGTGCATCCGGCGACTGGCGAGATCCTGTGCGAGTGCAACACCGAGCTGACCACCGACCTTCTGCTCAAGATCGCCAAGGCGCAGGTCGTTCGCATCGAAACGTTGTATACCAACGATATCGACTGTGGTCCGTTCATCTCCGATACCTTGAAGATCGACTCCACGGGCAACCAGCTTGAAGCGCTGGTGGAAATCTACCGCATGATGCGTCCAGGCGAGCCTCCAACCAAGGATGCTGCCGAGACCCTGTTCAACAACCTGTTCTTCAGCCCCGAGCGCTATGACCTGTCTGCGGTCGGCCGGATGAAGTTCAACCGTCGTATCGGTCGTACCGAGATCGAAGGTTCGGGTGTTTTGAGCAAGGAAGACATCGTTGCTGTATTGAAGACCCTGGTCGACATCCGCAACGGCAAAGGCATCGTCGATGACATCGACCACTTGGGTAACCGTCGTGTTCGCTGCGTAGGCGAGATGGCCGAGAACCAGTTCCGTGTAGGCCTGGTGCGTGTCGAGCGTGCGGTCAAGGAACGCCTGTCGATGGCTGAAAGCGAAGGCTTGATGCCGCAGGACCTGATCAACGCCAAGCCCGTTGCTGCCGCGGTGAAAGAGTTCTTCGGTTCCAGCCAGTTGTCGCAGTTCATGGACCAGAACAACCCGCTGTCCGAGATCACCCACAAGCGCCGCGTCTCCGCACTCGGCCCTGGTGGCCTGACCCGTGAACGCGCAGGCTTCGAAGTGCGTGACGTTCACCCGACGCACTACGGTCGCGTGTGCCCGATCGAAACGCCTGAAGGTCCGAACATCGGTCTGATCAACTCTCTGGCGGCCTATGCGCGCACCAACCAGTACGGCTTCCTGGAAAGCCCGTACCGTGTGGTGAAGGACGCTCTGGTCACTGACGAGATCGTTTTCCTGTCCGCCATCGAAGAAGCCGATCATGTGATCGCTCAGGCCTCGGCCACGATGAACGACAAGAAAGTCCTGATCGACGAGCTGGTTGCAGTGCGTCACTTGAACGAATTCACCGTCAAGGCGCCGGAAGACGTCACCCTGATGGACGTTTCGCCCAAGCAGGTTGTTTCGGTAGCAGCATCGCTGATTCCGTTCCTCGAGCACGACGACGCCAACCGTGCGTTGATGGGTTCGAACATGCAGCGTCAGGCTGTACCGACCCTGCGTGCCGACAAGCCGCTGGTAGGTACCGGCATGGAGCGCAACGTTGCCCGTGACTCCGGCGTCTGCGTCGTGGCTCGTCGTGGTGGTGTGATCGACTCCGTCGATGCAAGCCGTATCGTGGTCCGGGTTGCCGATGACGAAGTCGAGACTGGCGAAGCCGGTGTCGACATCTACAACCTGACCAAATACACCCGCTCGAACCAGAACACCTGCATCAACCAGCGTCCGCTGGTGAACAAAGGTGACGTGGTTCAGCGCAGCGACATCATGGCCGACGGCCCGTCCACCGACATGGGTGAACTGGCGCTGGGTCAGAACATGCGCATTGCGTTCATGGCGTGGAACGGCTTCAACTTCGAAGACTCCATCTGCCTGTCCGAGCGTGTGGTTCAGGAAGACCGCTTCACCACGATCCACATCCAGGAACTGACCTGCGTGGCCCGTGACACCAAGCTTGGCCCAGAGGAAATCACTGCCGACATCCCGAACGTGGGTGAAGCGGCGCTGAACAAGCTGGACGAAGCCGGTATCGTTTACGTAGGTGCTGAAGTCGGCGCCGGCGACATCCTGGTCGGCAAGGTCACTCCGAAAGGCGAGACCCAGCTGACTCCGGAAGAAAAACTGCTGCGTGCGATCTTCGGCGAGAAGGCCAGCGACGTTAAGGACACTTCCCTGCGCGTGCCTACCGGCACCAAGGGTACCGTCATCGACGTACAGGTCTTCACCCGTGACGGTGTCGAGCGTGATGCTCGTGCACTGTCGATCGAGAAGAGCCAGCTGGACGAAATCCGCAAGGACCTGAACGAAGAGTTCCGCATCGTCGAAGGCGCAACCTTCGAACGTCTGCGCTCGGCTCTGATGGGGCAGATCGTCGAAGGCGGTGCTGGCCTGAAGAAAGGCACCGAGGTCACCCACGAGGTCCTCGACGGCCTGGAACATGGCCAGTGGTTCAAACTGCGCATGGCCGAAGACGCGCTGAACGAGCAGCTCGAGAAGGCCCAGGCCTATATCGTCGATCGTCGCCGTCTGCTGGACGACAAGTTCGAAGACAAGAAGCGCAAGCTGCAGCAAGGCGATGACTTGGCTCCGGGCGTGCTGAAGATCGTCAAGGTCTACCTGGCCATCCGCCGTCGCATCCAGCCGGGTGACAAGATGGCCGGTCGTCACGGTAACAAGGGTGTGGTCTCGGTGATCATGCCTGTCGAGGACATGCCGCACGACGCCAACGGTACGCCGGTGGACGTGGTACTCAACCCTCTGGGTGTACCGTCGCGCATGAACGTTGGTCAGATTCTCGAAACCCACCTGGGCCTAGCGGCCAAGGGGCTGGGCGAGAAGATCAACACCATGCTCGAAGAGCAGCGTAAGGTAGCTGATCTGCGCAAGTTCCTGACCGAGATCTACAACGAGATCGGTGGTCGTCAAGAGCAGCTGGAAACCTTCTCCGATCAGGAAATCCTGGATCTGGCGAAGAATCTCAAGGGCGGCGTTCCAATGGCCACCCCGGTGTTCGACGGCGCCAAGGAAAGCGAAATCAAGGCCATGCTGAAACTGGCAGACATGCCGGAGAGCGGCCAGATGCAGCTGTTCGACGGACGTACCGGCAACAAGTTCGAGCGCCCGGTCACCGTTGGCTACATGTACATGCTGAAGCTGAACCACTTGGTGGACGACAAGATGCACGCGCGTTCCACTGGTTCCTACAGCCTGGTTACCCAGCAGCCGCTGGGTGGCAAGGCGCAGTTCGGTGGTCAGCGTTTCGGGGAGATGGAAGTGTGGGCGCTGGAAGCATACGGCGCGGCATACACCCTGCAAGAAATGCTCACAGTTAAGTCGGACGATGTGAACGGCCGTACCAAGATGTACAAGAACATCGTGGACGGCGATCACCGTATGGAGCCGGGCATGCCCGAGTCCTTCAACGTGCTGATCAAAGAGATTCGTTCTCTGGGTATCGACATCGATCTGGAAACCGAATAACACGTGACGCGAATCGGGAGTGGACGTCTACCGTCCACTCCCTGCTCCGCCAGGAGGAAAGGCCTTGAAAGACCTACTGAATTTGCTGAAAAACCAGGGTCAAGTCGAAGAGTTCGATGCGATCCGTATCGGCCTCGCGTCGCCTGAGATGATCCGTTCGTGGTCCTTCGGTGAAGTTAAAAAGCCGGAAACCATCAACTACCGTACGTTCAAGCCCGAGCGTGACGGCTTGTTCTGCGCCAAGATCTTTGGCCCGGTCAAGGACTACGAGTGCCTGTGCGGCAAGTACAAGCGCTTGAAGCACCGTGGCGTGATCTGCGAGAAGTGCGGCGTCGAAGTGGCACTGGCCAAGGTTCGCCGCGAGCGCATGGCTCACATCGAACTGGCTTCGCCAGTCGCCCACATCTGGTTCCTGAAGTCGCTGCCGTCCCGTATCGGTCTGCTGATGGACATGACACTGCGTGATATCGAACGCGTTCTCTACTTCGAGAGCTATGTCGTTATCGACCCGGGCATGACCACCCTTGAAAAGGGCCAGCTGCTGAACGACGAGCAGTACTTCGAAGCACTCGAAGAGTTCGGCGACGATTTCGATGCCCGCATGGGTGCCGAAGCCGTTCGTGAGCTGCTGCACGCCATTGACCTGGAACACGAGATTGGCCGCCTGCGCGAAGAGATTCCGCAGACCAACTCGGAAACCAAGATCAAGAAGCTGTCCAAGCGCCTGAAGTTGATGGAGGCCTTCCAGGGCTCCGGCAACCTGCCTGAGTGGATGGTGTTGACCGTTCTGCCGGTTCTGCCGCCAGACCTGCGTCCACTGGTTCCGCTGGATGGCGGTCGCTTTGCGACTTCCGACCTCAACGATCTGTATCGTCGAGTGATCAACCGCAACAACCGTTTGAAGCGCCTGCTGGATCTGTCGGCTCCCGATATCATCGTGCGCAACGAAAAGCGCATGCTGCAGGAAGCTGTGGATGCACTGCTCGACAACGGTCGCCGCGGTCGTGCCATTACCGGTTCGAACAAGCGTCCTCTGAAATCCCTGGCTGACATGATCAAGGGTAAGCAGGGTCGTTTCCGTCAGAACCTGCTCGGCAAGCGCGTCGACTACTCGGGTCGTTCGGTTATTACCGTAGGCCCGACCCTGCGCCTCCACCAGTGTGGTCTTCCGAAGAAGATGGCTCTGGAACTGTTCAAGCCGTTCATTTTCGGCAAGCTGGAAATGCGTGGTCTGGCGACCACCATCAAGGCCGCCAAGAAGATGGTCGAGCGCGAGCTGCCGGAAGTATGGGACGTTCTCGCCGAAGTGATTCGCGAACACCCCGTGCTGCTCAACCGTGCACCGACCCTTCACCGTCTGGGTATCCAGGCGTTTGAACCAGTACTGATCGAAGGCAAGGCTATCCAGCTGCACCCTCTGGTCTGTGCTGCGTACAACGCCGACTTCGACGGCGACCAGATGGCGGTCCACGTACCGTTGACCCTGGAAGCCCAGCTCGAAGCCCGTGCGCTGATGATGTCGACCAACAACATCCTGTCGCCAGCCAACGGTGAGCCGATCATCGTTCCATCGCAGGACGTTGTACTGGGTCTGTACTACATGACCCGCGAAGCGATCAACGCCAAAGGCGAAGGCCGGATTTTCGCCGACCTGCAGGAAGTGGACCGCGTATTCCGCGCCGGCGAAGCAGCTCTGCACGCCAAGATCAAGGTTCGTATCAACGAAACCGTGAACGATCGTGACGGCGGCAGCGTGAGCGGTACCCGTATCGTCGACACTACTGTCGGCCGTGCGCTACTGTTCCAGGTTGTGCCGAAGGGCCTGTCGTTCGACGTCGTCAACTTGCCGATGAAGAAGAAGGCAATCTCCAAGCTGATCAACCAGTGCTATCGCGTGGTTGGTCTGAAAGAGACTGTGATCTTCGCTGACCAGTTGATGTACACCGGTTTCGCCTATTCGACGATCTCGGGTGTTTCCATCGGTGTTAACGACTTCGTTATCCCGGATGAGAAAGCTCGCATCATCGGTACCGCGACCGACGAAGTGAAAGAGATCGAGAGCCAGTATGCTTCCGGCCTGGTAACCCAGGGCGAGAAGTACAACAAGGTGATCGACCTTTGGTCCAAGGCCAACGACGAAGTGTCCAAGGCAATGATGTCGAACCTCTCGAAAGAGAAGGTCATCGATCGTCATGGCAACGAAGTGGACCAGGAATCGTTCAACTCGATGTACATGATGGCTGACTCCGGTGCTCGGGGTTCGGCTGCTCAGATTCGCCAGCTGGCCGGTATGCGTGGCCTGATGGCCAAGCCGGACGGCTCGATCATCGAGACGCCGATTACCGCGAACTTCCGTGAAGGCTTGAGCGTACTTCAGTACTTCATCTCGACTCACGGTGCTCGTAAGGGTCTGGCGGATACCGCGTTGAAGACAGCTAACTCCGGTTATCTGACTCGCCGTCTGGTTGACGTTGCACAGGATCTGGTCGTTACTGAAGTCGACTGCGGTACCGAGCACGGCCTGCTGATGACGCCGCACATCGAAGGCGGTGACGTCGTCGAGCCGTTGGGTGAGCGCGTTCTGGGTCGAGTGATCGCCCGCGACGTGTTCAAGCCTGGCACCGACGAGGTGATCGTTCCAGGCGGTACGCTGGTGGACGAGAAGTGGGTTGAATTCATCGAGCTCAACAGCATCGACGAAGTCATCGTGCGTTCGCCGATCAGCTGCGAAACCCGTTACGGTATCTGCGCCAAGTGCTACGGCCGTGATCTGGCTCGCGGTCACCAGGTGAACATCGGTGAAGCGGTCGGCGTTATCGCCGCCCAGTCCATCGGTGAGCCGGGTACCCAGCTGACCATGCGTACGTTCCACATCGGTGGTGCGGCAAGCCGGACCTCGGCGGCCGACAGCGTCCAGGTGAAGAACGGCGGTACTGTCCGCCTGCATAACCTCAAGCACGTCGAGCGTCTGGACGGCAACCTGGTTGCAGTATCGCGTTCGGGCGAGTTGGCGATCGCCGACGAGTTCGGTCGTGAGCGCGAACGTTACAAGCTGCCATACGGTGCAGTGATTTCGGTGAAGGAAGGCGACAAGGTCGACGCTGGCGCTATCGTGGCCAAGTGGGACCCGCACACTCACCCTATCGTTACCGAGATGAAAGGTACCGTGACCTACGTGGGCATGGAAGAAGGCATCACGATCAAGCGTCAGACAGACGAATTGACCGGCCTGACCAACATCGAAGTGCTCGATGCCAAGGACCGTCCAGCTGCGGGCAAGGAAATTCGCCCAGCCGTTAAGATGGTTGGTGTCGACGGCAAGGATCTGCTGTTGCCAGGTACCGACGTACCGGCCCAGTACTTCCTGCCAGCCAACGCCCTGGTCGGCGTGGCGGATGGTGCGCAAGTGGGTGTGGGTGACGTTATCGCCCGTATTCCACAGGAAACTTCGAAGACTCGCGACATCACCGGTGGTCTGCCGCGTGTTGCCGACTTGTTCGAAGCGCGTCGTCCGAAGGAAGCTTCGATCCTGGCGGAAGTCAGCGGTACCATCGCTTTCGGCAAGGAAACCAAAGGCAAGCGCCGCTTGGTCATTACGCCGAACGACGGCACCGATCCGTATGAAGAGCTAATTCCGAAGTGGCGTCACCTGAACGTCTTCGAAGGCGAACAAGTGAACCGCGGCGAAGTCATCTCCGACGGTCCGAGCGATCCGCACGATATCCTGCGTTTGCTGGGTGTGAGTGCGCTGGCCAAGTACATCGTCAACGAGATTCAAGACGTGTACCGTCTGCAGGGCGTGAAGATCAACGACAAGCACATCGAGACGATTCTTCGTCAGATGCTGCGCAAGGTTGAAATCTCCGAGTCCGGCGACAGCAGCTTCATCAAGGGCGACCAGATGGAGTTGACCCATGTACTGGGTGAAAACGAGCGACTGAGTGCGGACGAGAAATTCGTTTCGAAATTCACTCGCGTGCTGCTGGGTATCACCAAGGCGTCGTTGTCCACCGAATCGTTCATCTCGGCGGCTTCCTTCCAGGAAACCACCCGAGTGCTGACCGAAGCGGCAGTCACCGGCAAGCGCGACTACCTGCGCGGCCTGAAAGAGAACGTGGTCGTGGGTCGTCTGATCCCGGCTGGTACCGGTCTGGCGTATCACAGCGAGCGCAAGCGTCGCCGTGAACTCGACAAACCGACTCGCGTCAGCGCCAGTGAAGTGGAAGCTGCGTTGACCGAAGCGCTGAACTCAAGCGGTAATTGAGACCAGCGGTAGTGATGACGGGGCCCTGGTAGCCCTTGCCAACTCCGCAACGACACAAAATGTCGCAGCGGAGTTGGCAGGGGAGGCCGGGGCCTTGTCTTGACTGGGGACGAGATCCTCTTTAGACTCTTGTACCCCTAAATTTGGCGGGATTGATTCCTGCCATTTTTGCTTTTCTTGCAAGACAATAGCGTCGCAAGACAACAGTGGAGCTAGTAGATGGCAACTATCAACCAGCTGGTACGTCAGCCGCGCAAGCGTATCGTCGAGAAATCCGACGTGCCTGCGCTGCAGAACTGCCCGCAACGTCGTGGCGTGTGTACCCGTGTGTACACCACCACGCCGAAAAAACCTAACTCGGCACTGCGTAAAGTATGCCGCGTGCGCCTGACCAACGGTTTCGAGGTTTCCTCGTACATCGGCGGTGAAGGCCACAACCTGCAGGAGCACAGCGTGGTACTGATCCGCGGCGGTCGTGTAAAAGACTTGCCAGGTGTTCGTTATCACACCGTTCGCGGCTCCCTGGATACCTCCGGCGTCAAAGGTCGTAACCAAGGTCGTTCGAAGTACGGTACCAAGCGTCCGAAGTAATCGGCGTTTGCACACTGCAGTTATCTATTTTTCTGAGTCGATAAGAGTAAGGTCGGGCCTGTCCCGAGCTAACCTGAAGACCGTTTGAGGGCTTATCCATGCCAAGAAGACGCGTAGCAGCCAAGCGCGAAGTGCTTGACGATCCAAAATACGGCAGCCAGATCCTGGCCAAGTTCATGAACCACGTGATGGAAAGCGGCAAGAAAGCCGTTGCCGAGCGTATCGTTTATGGCGCGCTGGACAAGGTTAAAGAACGCAAGAACAGCGACCCCCTGGAAATCTTCGAGAAAGCTCTCGACGCCATCGCTCCGCTGGTCGAAGTGAAGTCGCGCCGTGTAGGCGGTGCTACTTACCAGGTTCCGGTCGAAGTTCGTCCGTCCCGTCGTAACGCCCTGGCAATGCGCTGGCTGGTAGACTTCGCGCGCAAGCGCGGTGAAAAGTCGATGGCTCTGCGCTTGGCCGGCGAACTGCTGGACGCTGCCGAAGGCAAAGGTGCTGCAGTTAAGAAGCGTGAAGACGTTCACCGTATGGCTGAAGCCAACAAAGCGTTCTCGCACTACCGCTTCTAAATTCAGCATCACTAATTTTGCGAGGGCTTTATGGCTCGTACTACACCGATTAACCGCTACCGTAACATTGGTATCGTTGCTCACGTGGACGCTGGTAAAACCACGACCACCGAGCGCGTCCTTTTTTACACCGGCAAAAGCCACAAGATGGGCGAGGTGCATGATGGCGCCGCGACCACAGACTGGATGGTTCAGGAGCAGGAGCGTGGTATTACCATCACTTCTGCTGCTATCACCGCCTTCTGGAAGGGCTCCGAGAAGCAGTACAAGGACGAGCATCGCTTCAACGTAATCGATACCCCGGGCCACGTAGACTTCACCATTGAAGTTGAACGTTCCCTGCGCGTACTCGACGGCGCTGTCGTTGTGTTCTGTGGTACCTCGGGTGTAGAGCCGCAGTCGGAAACCGTATGGCGTCAAGCCAACAAGTACGGTGTTCCTCGTCTTGTTTACGTAAACAAGATGGACCGTGCTGGCGCGAACTTCCTGCGTGTGATCGGTCAGATCAAGCAGCGTTTGGGTCACACTCCGGTACCTATCCAGCTGGCTATCGGTTCCGAAGACAATTTCCAGGGTCAGATCGATCTGTTGGCCATGGAAGCTGTCTACTGGAACGATGCTGACAAAGGCATGGTTCCTGTTCGCAAGCCCATCCCTGCCGAGTTGCAGGAGCTGGCTGACGAATGGCGCAACAACATGGTCGAAGCTGCGGCTGAAGCCAACGAAGAACTGATGAACAAGTACCTCGAAGGTGAAGAACTCACCAACGACGAAATCAAGGCTGCTCTGCGTCAGCGTACCATCGCTGGCGAGATCGTCTTGGCTGTTTGCGGTTCCTCGTTCAAGAACAAGGGCGTTCCCCTGGTTCTCGATGCTGTGATCGACTACCTGCCGGCCCCGGTCGATATTCCTGCCATCAAGGGTACTGACCCTGATGACGAGACCATCGAGCTGGAGCGTCATGCAGACGACGCAGAACCGTTTTCCGCTCTGGCATTCAAAATTGCCACTGACCCATTCGTGGGTACCTTGACCTTCGTCCGTGTCTACTCGGGCGTGTTGAACTCCGGCGACGGCGTGATCAACTCGGTCAAAGGCAAGAAAGAGCGCGTGGGTCGTATGGTGCAGATGCACGCCAACGCCCGCGAAGAGATCAAGGAAGTGCGCGCTGGCGACATCGCGGCCTTGATCGGCATGAAGGACGTCACCACTGGTGAAACCTTGTGCAACGGTGACAAGCCGATCATCCTCGTTCGGATGGACTTCCCGGAGCCGGTTATTTCGGTTGCCGTAGAGCCCAAGACCAAGGATGACCAGGAAAAAATGGGTATTGCTCTGGGCAAGCTTGCTCAGGAAGATCCATCTTTCCGTGTTAAAACCGATGAAGAGACTGGTCAGACGATCATCTCCGGCATGGGCGAGCTGCACCTGGACATCCTGGTTGACCGGATGCGCCGTGAGTTCAACGTCGAAGCCAACATCGGTAAGCCTCAGGTTTCCTATCGTGAGCGCATCACGAAGAACTGTGAAATCGAAGGCAAGTTCGTTCGTCAGTCCGGCGGTCGTGGTCAGTTTGGTCACTGCTGGATCCGTTTTGCTCCTGCTGACGAAGGTCAGGAAGGTCTGCAATTCGTGAACGAAGTCGTCGGTGGTGTGGTTCCCAAGGAATACATCCCGGCGATTCAGAAGGGTATCGAAGAGCAGATGAAGAACGGTGTTGTTGCCGGCTATCCGCTGATCGGCCTGAAAGCGACCGTTTTCGACGGTTCCTACCACGACGTCGACTCCAACGAGATGGCGTTCAAGGTCGCTGCCTCCATGGCAACCAAGCAACTGGCCCAGAAGGGCGGTGGTGAGTTGCTTGAGCCGATCATGGCGGTAGAAGTTGTTACACCTGAAGACTACATGGGTGATGTCATGGGCGACCTTAACCGTCGTCGCGGCATGATCTTGGGTATGGAAGATACGGTTTCCGGCAAAGTGATTCGCGCCGAGGTTCCGTTGGGTGAGATGTTCGGTTATGCGACCGACGTTCGCTCCATGTCCCAGGGTCGCGCAAGCTACTCTATGGAATTCAAAAAATACAACACAGCTCCGGCGCACATCGCTGAAACTGTATCCAAAAAACAAGGCTGATTCAGTCCTTTAGGCAAGGAGTTAATTGTCGTGGCTAAAGAAAAATTTGATCGTTCCCTACCGCACGTCAACGTTGGCACCATTGGTCACGTTGACCACGGTAAAACCACTCTGACTGCTGCTCTGACTCGCGTTTGCTCCGAAGTTTTCGGTTCCGCAATCGTCGACTTCGACAAGATCGACAGCGCTCCAGAAGAAAAAGCTCGTGGTATCACCATCAACACCGCGCACGTTGAATACAACTCGCTGATCCGTCACTACGCTCACGTTGACTGCCCAGGTCACGCTGACTATGTGAAGAACATGATCACCGGTGCTGCGCAGATGGACGGCGCGATTCTGGTTTGCTCGGCCGCTGATGGTCCGATGCCACAAACCCGTGAGCACATCCTGCTGTCCCGCCAGGTTGGCGTTCCGTACATCGTGGTTTACCTGAACAAGGCCGACCTGGTAGACGACGCTGAGCTGCTGGAACTGGTAGAGATGGAAGTTCGTGACCTGCTGTCGACCTACGACTTCCCAGGCGACGACACTCCGATCATCATCGGTTCGGCTCGTATGGCGCTGGAAGGCAAAGACGACAACGAAATGGGCACCAGCTCGGTTCGTAAACTGGTTGAGACTCTGGACAGCTACATCCCAGATCCAGTTCGTGTCATCGACAAGCCATTCCTGATGCCAATCGAAGACGTGTTCTCGATCTCCGGTCGCGGTACTGTTGTTACCGGTCGTATCGAGCGCGGTATCGTCAAGGTTCAGGATGCGCTGGAAATCGTAGGTCTGCGTGACACCACCGTCACCACCTGCACCGGCGTTGAAATGTTCCGCAAGCTGCTGGACGAAGGTCGTGCTGGCGAGAACTGTGGCGTGCTGCTGCGCGGCACCAAGCGTGACGACGTCGAGCGTGGCCAGGTTCTGGTCAAGCCGGGTTCGGTCAAGCCGCACACCAAGTTCGAAGCTGAAGTCTACGTACTGAGCAAGGAAGAAGGCGGTCGTCACACTCCGTTCTTCAAAGGCTACCGTCCACAGTTCTACTTCCGGACCACTGACGTGACCGGTAACTGCGAACTGCCGGAAGGCGTTGAAATGGTAATGCCAGGCGACAACATCAAAATGGTTGTCACCCTGATCAAGACCATCGCAATGGAAGACGGTCTGCGTTTCGCTATCCGTGAAGGCGGTCGTACCGTCGGCGCTGGCGTCGTAGCCAAAATCATCGAGTAATCGTTGATCGTTTGAAAGGGCCCCCGCTAAGCGGGGGCTTTTTTATTGGGTTGACACTCGATGGGCGCGTCTATAGAATTGCGCCTCCTTTTAACGGGTGCATTGCGCCCGGTGGGAACAGCAGCCGGAGTCTGAAATCCAATGCAAAATCAGCAAATCCGTATCAGGTTGAAGGCTTTTGACCATCGCCTGATCGACCAATCCACCCAGGAAATCGTGGAAACCGCGAAACGTACTGGTGCTCAGGTGCGTGGTCCAATTCCACTTCCTACCCGTAAAGAGCGGTTCACCGTTCTGGTTTCCCCGCACGTCAACAAAGACGCGCGCGACCAGTACGAGATCCGCACTCATAAGCGTGTTCTGGACATCGTCCAGCCGACGGACAAAACCGTTGACGCGCTGATGAAGCTTGATCTTGCGGCAGGTGTGGAAGTGCAGATCAGCCTCGGCTAAGACTTGGGTCTTAGTCGTGTAACGCTCTGAAATGGGCGGCCATAGCGGGTGAAAGCCCCGTACACTCATGAGGTTTACAACATGACTATTGGTGTAGTCGGTCGTAAATGCGGTATGACCCGTATTTTCACCGAAGAAGGTGTCTCCATTCCGGTCACGGTCATTGAGATCGAACCGAATCGCGTCACCCAGTTTAAAACTGAAGAAACTGATGGCTATCGTGCAGTGCAAGTCACTGTCGGCGAGCGTCGTGCTTCGCGTGTGACTGCTGCTCAAGCAGGTCACTTCGCCAAGGCGAACGTTGCTGCCGGTCGTGGCGTCTGGGAATTCCGTCTTGCAGAAGGCGAGTACCAGGCTGGCGACTTGATCAATGCTGAACTCTTCGCAGCGGGCCAACTGGTAGATGTTACCGGTCAGTCCAAAGGTAAAGGCTTTGCCGGTACCATCAAGCGTTGGAACTTCCGCGGTCAAGACAACACCCACGGTAACTCCGTTTCCCACCGCGTCCCTGGCTCCATCGGCCAGTGCCAGACTCCTGGCCGTGTATTCAAGGGCAAAAAAATGTCCGGTCATATGGGCGCTGAGCGCGTGACCGTGCAGTCCCTGGAAGTTGTGCGCGTCGACGCTGAACGCAATCTGCTGCTCGTCAAGGGTGCTGTTCCTGGCGCAACCGGCGGCAACCTGGTTGTGCGTCCGGCAGCCAAGGCTCGCGGTTAAGGGGAAGCGAAAATGCAATTAAATGTAAATGACGCTCAGGCGATCGAAGTTTCCGAACTGACTTTCGGCGGCGAGTTCAACGAGACGCTGGTGCACCAGGCAGTCGTGGCCTACATGGCTGGCGGTCGTCAGGGCAGCAAGCAGCAAAAGACCCGTTCCGACGTTCGTGGTGGCGGTAAGCGCCCTTGGCGTCAGAAGGGTACCGGCCGTGCTCGTGCCGGTACTATCCGTAGCCCAATCTGGCGTGGCGGTGGTACCACTTTCGCAGCTCGTCCTCAGGATCACACCCAGAAGCTGAACAAGAAGATGTATCGCGCAGCACTGCGCTCCATCCTTGCTGAGCTGGTGCGTACCGACCGTCTGGTCGTGGTTCAGGACTTCGCTGTCGAAGCACCGAAAACCAAAGACCTGCTGGGCAAGCTGAATGGCATGGGCCTCACCGACGTTCTGATCGTATCGGACTCCGTCGACGAGAATCTGTACCTGGCTGCTCGCAACCTGCCGCACGTCGATGTACGTGACGTCCAAGGTTCCGACCCAGTTAGTCTGATCGCATACGACAAGGTGTTGATCACCGTGTCGGCCGTGAAGAAATTCGAGGAGCTGCTGGGATGAACCAGGAACGCGTATTTAAAGTTCTGCTTGGCCCGCACGTTTCCGAGAAGGCTACGGTTCTGGCAGACAAGAAAGGTCAGTTCGTTTTCAAGGTTGCTACCGACGCAACCAAGCTGGAAATCAAGAAGGCCGTCGAAAGCCTGTTCAGCGTGAAAGTAGAGCGTGTTACTACCCTGAACGTACTGGGTAAAAGCAAGCGCACTGCTCGCGGTCTGGGCAAGCGTAATGACTGGAAGAAGGCAGTTATCTCCCTTCAGCCAGGCCAAGATCTCGATTTCAGCAGCAGTGCTGAGTAAGGAAGGGGTGCATCATGGCAATCGTTAAATGCAAACCGACTTCCCCTGGCCGCCGTTTCGTGGTCAAGGTGGTCAACCAGGAGCTGCATAAAGGCGCTCCTCACGCACCGCTGCTCGAGAAAAAATCGAAGACTGGTGGTCGTAACAACAATGGCCGCATTACCACCCGTCACATCGGTGGTGGTCACAAGCAGCATTACCGCATGATCGACTTCCGTCGCAACGACAAGGATGGCATCACTGCCACCGTCGAGCGCATTGAATACGATCCTAACCGTACTGCTCACATTGCTCTGGTTCTGTACGCAGACGGCGAGCGTCGCTACATCCTCGCACCGAAAGGCGTGAGCGCTGGCGACCAGCTGATTGCAGGTGCTCTGGCACCGATCAAGCCAGGCAACTCGCTGCAGCTGCGCAACATCCCGGTCGGTAGCACCATCCACGGCATCGAATTGAAGCCTGGCAAAGGTGCGCAGATCGCTCGCTCCGCTGGTGCTTCGGCTCAGCTGATCGCTCGTGAAGGTGTCTATGTGACCCTGCGCCTGCGTTCGGGCGAAATGCGCAAAGTGCTGTCCGAGTGCCGCGCAACGCTGGGCGAAGTCTCGAACTCCGAGCACAGCCTGCGTTCGCTGGGTAAAGCCGGTGCCAAACGCTGGCGTGGCGTTCGCCCAACCGTTCGTGGTGTTGCCATGAACCCGGTTGACCACCCACATGGTGGTGGTGAAGGTCGTACCTCCGGTGGTCGTCATCCGGTATCGCCATGGGGCTTCCCGACTAAGGGCGCGAAGACTCGTGGTAATAAGCGTACCGACAAAATGATCGTCCGTCGTCGCAAGTAAATAGAGGGATACGACAGTGCCACGTTCTCTGAAAAAAGGTCCTTTTATTGATCTTCACCTACTGAAGAAGATCGAAGTGGCGGCGGAAAAGAACGATCGCAAACCAGTTAAGACCTGGTCGCGTCGTTCGATGATCCTGCCACAAATGGTCGGTCTGACCATCGCAGTACACAACGGTCGCCAACACGTCCCCGTTCTCGTGAACGAAGACATGGTCGGCCACAAACTGGGCGAGTTCGCCGGTACCCGCACATATCGTGGGCACGTGGCTGACAAGAAAGCCAAGCGTTAAGGGGTAAGGAAATGGAAGTAGCCGCTAAGTTGTCGGGCGCTCGAATCTCCGCCCAGAAAGCCCGCTTGGTCGCCGACCAGATCCGCGGGAAGAAGGTGGGCGAAGCGCTCAACCTGCTGGCTTTTAGCAGTAAAAAAGCCGCGGAAATCATGAAGAAAGTGCTGGAGTCGGCCGTAGCCAACGCCGAGCACAACGAAGGCGCAGACGTTGATGACCTGAAGGTCAGCACCGTTTTCGTCAACGAAGGGCGTTCGCTGAAGCGCATCATGCCTCGTGCCAAAGGCCGGGCTGATCGCATCGTCAAGCGGTCTTGCCATATCACTGTCAAGGTTGCTGACAAGTAACGGAGTCGATCAGATGGGTCAGAAAGTACATCCCATTGGCATTCGCCTGGGAATCGTCAAGGAGCACACCTCCGTCTGGTACGCAGACGGTCGGACTTATGCGGACTACTTGTTCGCAGATCTGAAGGTGCGTGAGTATCTCCAAGACAAACTAAAAAGCGCGTCCGTAAGCCGTATCGATATCCATCGTCCGGCCCAAACTGCACGTATCACCATCCACACCGCTCGTCCTGGTATCGTTATCGGGAAGAAAGGTGAAGATGTTGAGAAACTGCGCCAGGACCTGACCAAGCAAATGGGTGTGCCTGTGCACATCAATATCGAAGAGATCCGCAAGCCGGAGCTCGACGGTATGCTGGTTGCGCAGAGCGTAGCTCAGCAGCTGGAGCGTCGTGTGATGTTCCGTCGCGCCATGAAGCGCGCCGTACAGAACGCCATGCGCATTGGTGCCAAAGGCATCAAGATCCAAGTGAGCGGTCGTCTCGGCGGTGCTGAAATCGCACGTACTGAATGGTATCGCGAAGGTCGTGTGCCCTTGCACACCCTGCGTGCCGACATCGACTATGCCAACTACGAAGCTCACACCACTTACGGTGTGATCGGTGTGAAGGTTTGGATTTTCAAAGGCGAAGTAATTGGTGGTCGCCAAGAAGAACTGAAACCACAAGCACCTGCGCCTCGTAAAAAAGCTGCTAAGTAAGGGGTACGCCAAATGTTGCAACCTAAGCGTACGAAGTTCCGCAAGCAGATGACTGGCCACAACCGTGGTCTGGCTCAGCGCGGTAGCAAAGTCAGCTTCGGCGAGTATGCGCTGAAGTCTGTAGCTCGTGGTCGTCTCACCGCTCGTCAGATCGAGTCAGCGCGTCGTGCACTGACCCGTCACGTAAAACGTGGCGGCAAGATCTGGATCCGTGTATTTCCGGACAAGCCTATCTCCAAAAAGCCCCTCGAAGTTCGTATGGGTAAAGGTAAGGGTAACGTGGAATATTGGGTTGCCCAGATTCAGCCAGGCAAAGTCCTGTATGAAATCGAGGGTGTTTCCGAAGAGCTGGCGCGTGAGGCTTTCGCCTTGGCGGCTGCAAAGCTGCCTCTCGCCACCTCCTTTGTTAAGCGGACGGTGATGTGATGAAAGCGAATGAACTTCGTGAAAAATCAGCACAGCAACTGAACGAGCAACTGCTCGGCTTGCTGCGCGACCAGTTCAATCTGCGCATGCAGAAAGCAACTGGCCAGTTGGGGCAGTCTCACCTGCTCTCGCAAGTGAAGCGCGACATC
This sequence comes from Pseudomonas sp. CFBP 8770, assembly GCF_014841705.1. Lineage (NCBI taxonomy): Bacteria > Pseudomonadati > Pseudomonadota > Gammaproteobacteria > Pseudomonadales > Pseudomonadaceae > Pseudomonas > Pseudomonas sp. CFBP 8770. The sequence continues at coordinate 487,016 of NZ_JACYUL010000004.1, read as the reverse complement.
GCTCGCGTGAAAACTGTGCTCAACCAGCAGGCAGGTAAGTGATCATGGCTGAAGCCGAAAAAACCGTCCGTACGCTGACTGGCCGTGTGGTCAGCGACAAGATGGACAAAACCATCACCGTATTGATCGAGCGTCGCGTAAAGCACCCGATCTACGGTAAATACGTTAAGCGTTCGACTAAGCTGCACGCTCACGACGAAACCAACCAGTGCAAGATCGGCGACAAGGTCACTATTCGTGAAACCCGTCCGCTGGCCAAGACCAAGTCCTGGGCACTGGTTGACGTTCTCGAACGCGCTGTTGAAGTCTAAGGGCTAGGGGTCGGAGAAATTCTATGATTCAGACTCAATCCATGCTCGATGTGGCCGATAACAGCGGCGCTCGTCGCGTCATGTGCATCAAGGTACTGGGCGGCTCGCACCGCCGGTACGCTGGCATCGGCGACATCATCAAGGTGACCGTGAAGGAAGCAATTCCTCGTGGCAAGGTGAAGAAGGGTCAAGTGATGACTGCTGTTGTAGTCCGCACTCGTCACGGCGTTCGTCGTGCTGACGGCTCCATCATCCGCTTCGATGGCAACGCTGCTGTTCTGTTGAACAACAAGCAAGAGCCAATCGGCACCCGTATCTTTGGGCCAGTGACCCGTGAGCTTCGTTCCGAGAAGTTCATGAAGATCGTCTCGCTCGCCCCAGAAGTGCTGTAAGGAGATCCGACATGCAAAAGATTCGTCGTGACGACGAGATCATCGTGATCGCCGGCAAAGACAAAGGCAAGCGCGGTAAGGTGCTCAAGGTTCTCGCTGACGACCGTCTGGTCGTTGGTGGGATCAACCTGGTGAAGCGTCATACCAAGCCTAACCCGATGTCGGGCGTACAAGGCGGTATCGTCGAGAAAGAAGCGCCTCTGCACGCTTCCAACGTCGCCATCTTCAACGGCGAAACCAACAAGGCTGACCGCGTTGGTTTCAAAGTAGAAGAAGGCAAAAAAATTCGTGTCTTCAAGTCGACCCAAAAAGCGGTTGATGCTTGAACACTGCTAGGTAGAAGACCATGGCACGACTGAAAGAGATTTACCGGAAGGAAATCGCTCCCAAGCTTAAGGAAGAACTCAAGCTTGCGAACGTGATGGAAGTTCCGCGCGTTACCAAGATCACCCTGAACATGGGTCTGGGCGAAGCGATCGGCGACAAGAAAGTCATCGAGCACGCTGTAGCCGACATCGAGAAGATCTGCGGCCAGAAAGCCGTTGTGACCTTCGCGCGCAAATCCATCGCGGGCTTCAAAGTCCGTGAAGGATGGCCGATCGGTGTCAAGGTGACCTTGCGTCGCGACAAGATGTACGAATTCCTGGACCGCCTGCTGGCGATCTCCCTGCCTCGGGTACGCGACTTCCGCGGCCTGAATGCCAAGTCCTTCGACGGTCGTGGCAACTACAGCATGGGCGTGAAAGAGCAGATCATTTTCCCGGAAATCGATTACGACAAGATCGATGCTCTGCGCGGTCTGGACATTACCCTGACCACCACTGCTCGTTCGGATGAAGAAGGTCGCGCCTTGCTGCGTGCCTTCAACTTCCCGTTCCGCAACTGATTGGAGTAGGAAAATGGCCAAGAAGAGCATGAAAAACCGTGAGTTGAAGCGTCAGCTGACGGTCGCTAAATACGCCAAGAAGCGTGCTGAGCTCAAAGCAATCATCGTGAATCTGAACGCAAGTGACGAAGAGCGCTGGAATGCTTCCGTAGCCCTGCAGAAGCAGCCACGTGATGCGAGCGCCGCTCGCATGCGTAACCGCTGCCGCCTGACTGGCCGTCCACATGGCGTGTACCGCAAGTTCGGCCTCGGCCGTAACATGCTGCGCCAGGCCGCCATGCGCGGTGACGTACCAGGTCTGGTCAAGGCCAGCTGGTAAGTCGGACTGACGAGATGCCTGCGCTCGATTGAGCAATCAACCGACCGCCGGTGTCACGGCGACTGAATCAAGCCCCTCATGGGGCTTGATTCATTTCTGCCGTACGTCTAGAATTGCCGGCTCGCCTGAGCCCGGGTTTTTGGACCGGATCAAACGCTCGGCGACGTTGTAGCCGCAAGGCTAATTATTTTTGTATCAGGAGCGTCTAGCCCATGAGTATGCAGGACCCGTTAGCGGACATGCTAACTCGAATCCGTAATGCCCAGATGGCTGAAAAGCCCGTCGTAAGCATGCCATCTTCCACGTTGAAGGTAGCTGTGGCCAAAGTTCTGAAGGACGAAGGTTACATCGCGGGTTTTCAGGTAAGCAGCGAAGCAAAACCGTCGCTTTCCATCGAGCTGAAATACTTCGAAGGCCGTCCGGTCATCGAGGAAGTCAAACGCGTAAGTCGTCCAGGCCTGCGTCAGTACAAATCCGTTGATGACCTGCCGAAAGTTCGTGGCGGTCTCGGCGTATCCATCGTCTCCACCAACAAAGGTGTGATGACGGATCGTGCTGCGCGCGCTGCCGGTGTCGGCGGCGAAGTACTTTGCACAGTGTTCTAAGGGGGGATAAGCATGTCTCGCGTCGCTAAGAACCCCGTTAAGCTGCCAGCTGGTGTCGAAGTAAAATTCGCCGGCCAACAGCTTTCGGTGAAGGGTGCCAAGGGCACTCTGGAACTGAACGTTCACTCGTCGGTTGAAGTCGTTGAAGAGGCTGGCGAACTGCGTTTCGCTGCCAAGAACGGCGATCAGCAGACCCGTGCAATGGCCGGTACCACTCGCGCTTTGGTCAACAACATGGTCCAGGGCGTAAGCCAAGGCTTCGAGCGCAAGCTCCAGCTGGTCGGTGTTGGCTACAAGGCACAAGCAAAAGGCACAGTGCTGAACCTGTCGCTGGGCTTCTCTCATCCGGTGGATTACGAGTTGCCGCAAGGCATCACCGCTGAGACTCCTAGCCAGACCGATATCCTGATCAAGGGCATCGACAAGCAGCTGGTGGGTCAAGTGGCCGCTGAAATCCGCGATTTCCGTCCGCCAGAGCCTTACAAAGGCAAAGGTGTACGTTACGCAGACGAAGTCGTCCGCCGTAAAGAAGCCAAGAAGAAGTAGGGCATAGCAAATGACCGACAAAAAAGTTACTCGACTGCGTCGCGCTCGCAAAGCACGCCTGAAAATGCACGAACTCGAAGTCGTGCGTCTCTGCGTGTTCCGCTCTTCGCAGCACATCTATGCCCAGGTCATCTCGGCCGACGGCAGCAAGGTCTTGGCAAGCGCCTCGACTTTGGACAAAGAATTGCGTGATGGTGCCACTGGCAACATTGACGCGGCCACTAAGGTTGGCCAGCTGGTCGCTTCGCGTGCTAAGGCCGCTGGCGTCTCGCAGGTGGCTTTCGACCGCTCTGGCTTCAAGTACCACGGTCGCGTAAAAGCGCTGGCCGATGGCGCTCGTGAAGCTGGGCTGGAGTTCTAAGTTATGTCAAATAACGACCAAAAGCGCGACGAAGGCTACATCGAGAAGCTGGTTCAAGTTAACCGCGTTGCCAAGACCGTCAAAGGCGGTCGTATCTTCACCTTCACCGCGTTGACCGTGGTAGGTGATGGCAAGGGCCGTGTTGGCTTCGGCCGTGGCAAGTCTCGTGAAGTGCCTGCTGCAATCCAGAAAGCTATGGAAGCAGCTCGTCGCAACATGATTCAAGTGGACCTGAACGGGACCACCTTGCAGTACGCCATGAAGTCCGCACACGGCGCTTCGAAGGTGTACATGCAGCCTGCTTCGGAAGGTACCGGTATCATCGCTGGCGGCGCAATGCGTGCCGTTCTCGAAGTCGCTGGTGTCCAGAACGTTCTGGCCAAATGCTACGGCTCGACCAACCCCGTCAACGTGGTTCACGCTACGTTCAAGGGTCTGAAAGCCATGCAGTCCCCGTCGTCCATCGCCGCCAAGCGCGGTCTGAACGTTGAGGAGATCATCTGATCATGGCTACTGTAAAAGTTACGCTGATCAAAAGCATGACCGGCCGTATCCCTAACCACAAATTGTGCGTTAAGGGTCTGGGTCTGCGTCGCATCGGTCACACTGTAGAAGTCCAGGATACTCCCGAGAATCGCGGGATGATCAACAAGGCCTACTACATGCTTCGCGTAGAGGGTTAATCGATGAAACTCAATGATCTGAGTCCAGCTCCCGGTTCGCGTCGCGAAAAGCATCGCCCGGGTCGTGGTATCGGTAGTGGTTTGGGCAAGACCGGTGGCCGCGGCCACAAAGGTCAGACCTCCCGCTCCGGTGGCACCATCGCTCCAGGCTTTGAAGGCGGCCAACAGCCGCTGCACCGTCGCCTGCCGAAGTTCGGTTTCGTTTCCCTGAAAGCCATGGACCGCGCAGAAGTGCGTCTGTCCGAGCTGGCCCGAGTGGAAGGCGACATCGTCTCCGTGCAGTCCCTGAAGGATGCCAACGTGATCAACCAGAACGTACAGCGTGTGAAAATCATGCTGTCGGGCGAAGTGACTCGCGCTGTGACCATCAAGGGTATCGCCGCCACCAAAGGTGCGCGTGCGGCTATCGAAGCAGCTGGCGGCAAGTTCGAGGAATAAATGGCTAAGCAAGGTGCTCTCTCAGCGCTAGGCAAGGGCGGTATGTCTGAACTCTGGGCTCGTCTGCGTTTTCTGTTCCTGGCGATCATCGTCTACAGAATTGGCGCACACATCCCGGTTCCAGGTATCAACCCTGACCGACTCGCAGACCTGTTTCGACAGAATGAGGGGACCATTCTTAGCTTGTTCAACATGTTTTCCGGCGGCGCGCTGGAACGGATGAGCATCTTTGCACTGGGGATCATGCCGTACATTTCGGCCTCGATCATCATGCAGCTGATGACCGCCGTGAGCCCGCAACTGGAGCAGTTGAAGAAGGAAGGGGAAGCTGGCCGTCGCAAGATCAGCCAGTACACCCGCTATGGCACCGTCATCCTGGCTTTGGTGCAGGCGATCGGCATGTCGATCGGCCTGGCCAACCAGGGTGTGGCGTTCACTGCAAGCTTCAGCTTCTACTTCGTGGCGGTCTCCACTTTCGTGGCGGGCGCGATGTTCATGATGTGGCTGGGCGAGCAGATCACTGAGCGTGGTGTGGGTAACGGTATCTCGATGTTGATCTTCGCAGGTATCGTTGCTGGTCTTCCGAGAGCGATCGGGCAGTCTTTCGAGTCTGCGCGTCAGGGCGATATCAACATCTTTGCGCTGGTTGCGATCGGTCTGCTGGCGGTAGCGATTATCGGTTTCGTGGTGTTCATCGAGCGTGGTCAGCGGCGAATAGCCGTTCACTATGCCAAGCGTCAGCAGGGCCGCAAGGTCTTCGCTGCGCAGACGAGCCACTTGCCGCTGAAAGTGAACATGGCCGGTGTGATTCCTGCCATTTTCGCGAGCAGCATCTTGCTGTTCCCGGCTTCGCTGGGCTCCTGGTTCGGTCAGTCCGAAGGTATGGGCTGGCTGCAGGACGTCTCGCAGTCGATCGCTCCTGGTCAGCCGTTGAACATTCTGCTGTTTAGTGCAGGGATCATTTTCTTCTGCTTCTTCTATACGGCGTTGATGTTCAATCCGAAAGACGTGGCGGAAAACCTGAAGAAGTCCGGTGCCTTTATTCCGGGTATTCGTCCAGGCGAGCAGTCGGCACGCTACATTGATGGCGTTCTGACTCGTTTGACCATGTTCGGTGCCCTGTACATGATGTGCGTCTGCTTGCTTCCACAGTTCCTGGTGGTGGCTGCAAACGTTCCGTTCTACCTTGGCGGGACCTCGTTGCTGATTGTGGTAGTGGTTGTGATGGACTTTATGTCCCAAGTACAATCGCACCTCGTTTCGCACCAGTACGAATCCCTGATGAAGAAAGCCAACCTGAAAGGCTACGGTGGCAGCGGTCTGCTGCGCTGACAGTCCCTTAAGGTTCGAGGAGTTGGCAATGAAAGTTCGTGCATCGGTGAAAAAGCTGTGCCGTAACTGCAAAATCATTCGTCGCGAAGGCGTCGTTCGAGTCATTTGCAGCGCAGAGCCGCGTCACAAACAGCGCCAAGGCTGACTGTGATGTGCTACAAGCCCGGCAGCTAGTGCGCTGCCGGGTTGATTATTTGTTATTACAGCGATATTATCTCGCGCCCTATTTCTTGGCTTCCGGGGCGTAGGTAGCTGTCAATTGGAGTCCCACTGAATGGCCCGTATTGCAGGCGTTAACATTCCAGATAACAAGCACACTGTTATCTCGCTGACCTACATCTATGGTGTTGGTCGCACTACTGCACAGAAAATCTGTGCAGACACTGGGGTCAACCCAGCCGCACGGATCAAGGATCTGAGCGACGAGCAGATTGAACAGCTGCGTGGCGAAGTGGCGAAGTTCACCACCGAAGGTGATCTGCGCCGCGAAATCAACATGAAAATCAAGCGCTTGATGGATCTGGGCTGCTATCGCGGTCTTCGTCATCGTCGTGGTCTGCCAGTACGCGGTCAGCGTACCAAGACCAACGCGCGTACCCGTAAAGGTCCGCGTAAGCCGATCCGCAAGTAATCGCACCAGCGAATCGACAGGAATCTAGTCATGGCAAAACCTGCTGCTCGTCCTCGTAAAAAAGTAAAAAAGACAGTGGTTGATGGCATCGCCCACATCCACGCGTCTTTCAACAACACCATCGTGACCATTACCGATCGTCAAGGTAACGCCCTGTCCTGGGCCACCTCCGGCGGTTCGGGTTTCCGCGGTTCACGCAAGTCCACCCCGTTCGCTGCCCAGGTGGCTGCAGAGCGTGCTGGTCAAGCTGCGCTGGAATATGGCCTGAAGAACCTCGACGTCAACGTCAAGGGTCCAGGTCCAGGTCGTGAGTCCGCTGTCCGTGCTTTGAACGGCTGTGGCTATAAGATCGCCAGCATCACCGACGTGACGCCAATCCCGCATAACGGGTGCCGTCCGCCGAAGAAGCGCCGCGTGTAATTCAGGAGACGATAGATAATGGCTCGTTACATTGGTCCAAAATGCAAACTGGCTCGTCGTGAAGGCACTGACCTGTTCCTGAAAAGCGGCGTTCGCGCCCTGGAATCGAAGTGCAATATCGAAGCAGCCCCAGGTATCCACGGTCAGCGCCGTGGCCGCCAGTCCGACTACGGCACCCAGCTGCGTGAAAAGCAGAAAGTCCGTCGTATCTATGGCGTTCTCGAGCGTCAGTTCAGCGGTTACTACAAGGAAGCTGCCGGCAAGAAAGGCGCAACCGGCGAGAACCTGCTGCAACTGCTCGAATGCCGTCTGGACAACGTCGTATACCGTATGGGCTTCGGCTCGACTCGTGCCGAATCCCGTCAGTTGGTATCGCACAAGTCGGTCAGCGTCAACGGCAAGACCGTTAACGTTCCGTCGTACCAGGTTCGTGCTGGTGACGTGGTCGCGATTCGCGAGAAAGCTAAAAACCAGCTTCGCATTGTCCAAGCTCTCGATCTGTGTGCCCAACGTGGCCGCGTAGAATGGGTAGAAGTAGACACTGAGAAGAAGTCGGGCGTTTTCAAGAACGTTCCTGCTCGCAGTGATCTGTCCGCCGACATCAACGAAAGCCTGATTGTCGAGCTCTACTCCAAGTAAGGGCTAGAAAATAGGTGCATCCATGCAGATTTCGGTAAATGAGTTCCTGACGCCCCGCCACATTGATGTGCAGGTCGTCAGTCCAACCCGCGCCAAAATCACCCTCGAGCCTCTCGAGCGTGGTTTCGGCCATACCCTGGGCAACGCGCTGCGACGCATCCTGTTGTCCTCAATGCCCGGCTGCGCAGTAGTCGAGGCCGAGATTGACGGTGTACTCCATGAGTACAGCGCCATCGAAGGTGTACAGGAAGACGTCATTGAAATCCTGTTGAACCTGAAAGGCCTGGCTATCAAGCTGCACGGTCGTGACGAAGTTACGCTGACCTTGTCGAAAAAGGGTTCGGGGGTGGTTACCGCTGCCGATATTCAGCTGGATCATGATGTCGAGATCGTTAATCCCGATCACGTAATCGCTAACCTGGCGTCTAACGGCGCCCTGAACATGAAGCTCGTCGTAGCTCGTGGTCGTGGTTATGAACCGGCCGACTCGCGTCAAAGCGATGAAGACGAAAGCCGCAGCATTGGTCGCTTGCAGCTTGACTCTTCGTTCAGCCCGGTACGTCGTATCGCATACGTGGTGGAAAACGCCCGTGTCGAGCAGCGCACCAACCTGGACAAGCTGGTTATTGATCTGGAAACCAACGGTACCCTGGATCCTGAAGAGGCCATCCGTCGCGCTGCAACCATTCTGCAACAGCAGTTGGCTGCGTTCGTCGACCTCAAAGGTGACAGTGAACCTGTGGTAATCGAGCAAGAAGACGAGATCGATCCGATCCTGCTTCGCCCGGTTGACGATCTGGAACTGACTGTACGTTCGGCTAACTGCCTTAAGGCGGAAAACATTTACTACATCGGCGACCTGATTCAGCGTACCGAAGTAGAACTGTTGAAGACTCCGAACCTGGGCAAGAAATCCTTGACCGAAATCAAGGACGTTCTGGCCTCCCGCGGTCTGTCCCTCGGCATGCGCCTCGACAACTGGCCGCCTGCAAGTCTTAAGAAGGACGACAAGGCGACTGCCTGATCGTCGTAATCACCGAACGTAGTGTTTGGTAAGGAATGAACCATGCGTCATCGTAAAAGTGGACGTCACCTGAGCCGTACCAGCTCGCACCGCAAGGCCATGTTTCAGAACATGGCGGTGTCGCTGTTCGAGCACGAGCTGATCAAGACTACCCTGCCAAAAGCCAAGGAACTGCGCCGCGTTGCCGAGCCGCTGATCACCCTGGCCAAGGTAGACAGCGTTGCAAACCGCCGTCTTGCTTTCGACCGTACTCGCTCGAAAGAAATGGTTGGTAAGCTGTTCAACGATCTGGGCAAGCGCTACGCCACCCGTCAGGGCGGTTACCTGCGTATCCTCAAGTGCGGCTTCCGTACTGGCGATAACGCACCTATGGCGTACGTCGAGCTGGTTGATCGTCCTGTTGGTGGCTCGGTTGAAGCTGCTGAATAAGACGAACAGTCTGTTCTGGAAAAACCGGACTTAGGTCCGGTTTTTTTATGCCTGCTGATTAGTCAAAATCTATCAGGTAGAGAAGATTTGCCCATTAGTCGAATGAGGGTGTTTTTTGGATACTTGCTCCAAGCCGCTGAAGTCGGCGCCTATACAGCAAGCCTTACCAAGGAACATCGTCCATGAGCCAGAGCAAAATCCTCACCACCGCTAGCGGCGCGCCGGTCGCCGACAACCAGAATTCCCGTTCTGCGGGGCCGCGTGGTCCTTTGCTGCTGGACGATTTCCATCTGATCGAGAAGCTTGCGCATTTCAACCGCGAGAATATTCCCGAGCGCCGTGTTCATGCAAAGGGCTCGGGCGCATACGGTACCTTTACGGTAACCCGTGACATCTCGGAGTACTCCATTGCCAAGCTGTTCAGTACCGTAGGCAAGCAGACCGAAACCTTCCTGCGATTTTCCACAGTAGGTGGCGAGCGCGGCTCAGCCGATACCGAGCGAGATCCGCGTGGTTTTGCGCTCAAGTTCTACACCGAGGAAGGCAACTGGGACATCGTAGGCAATAACACGCCTGTGTTCTTCATTCGCGACCCGATGAAGTTTCCTGATTTCATCCACACCCAGAAGCGTTTGCCTCAAAGCAACCTGAAGAGCGCGCAGATGATGTGGGACTTCTGGTCCCATTCGCCCGAAGCGTTGCACCAGGTGACCATTCTGTTCTCCGACCGCGGCATTCCGGACGGCTATCGTCACATGCACGGCTTCGGTAGCCACACCTACAGCCTGATCAATGCCAAGGGTGAGCGGCACTGGGTCAAGTGGCACTACAAGACGGCTCAGGGCATCAAGAACCTTGCTCCAGCCGACGCGGCCCGTATCGCCGGCACCGACCCGGATTATGCGCAGCGCGATCTGTTCGATGCGATCGAGCGTGGGGATTTCCCCAAGTGGCGTGTATGCATGCAGATCATGAGTGAGGATCAGGCGAACCGTCACCACGAAAACCCGTTCGACGTGACCAAGACCTGGTCGCAGAAAGAGTTTCCGTTGATCGAAGTGGGCATGTTGGAGCTGAACCGTAATCCGCTGAACTACTTTGCCGAAGTGGAGCAAGCGACGTTTGGCCCGAGCAACATGGTGCCCGGCGTAGGGCTGTCGCCCGACCGCATGCTGCAAGGCCGTGTGTTCGCGTATGCCGATGCCCACCGCTATCGTGTTGGGACCAATCATCAGCAGCTGCCGGTGAACGCACCCCGCAGCCCGGTTCATTCGTACCAGCGCGATGGTTCGATGGCCTTTGGCAGCAACGGCGGCGCTGCACCTAACTACGAGCCCAACAGCTACGCCGATGCGCCCAAGCAGGCGCCTCAGTATCGCGAGCCGGCCCTGGCTCTGCACGGTGACGCGGATCGCTTCGATCATCGCGTAGACGCCGATTACTACAGCCAGGCCGGTGCTCTGTTCCGCTTGATGAGCGCCGAGCAGCAGGCATTGCTGATCGACAACATTGCGGGTGCGATGATGGGTGTCAGCGCAGATGTGGTGGAGCGTCAGTTGCAGCACTTCTACCGTGCCGACGAAGCCTACGGTAACGGCATCGCAAAGGCATTGGGCATTCAGCTGGGCTGAACCTAAGTGATAAGAAGAACCGCCCTCATCTGGGCGGTTTTTCGCTTTATTTCGTCGCTTTTTCTCTGCTTTTTAGCGTATTTATGCACTGCAGGCCGTGACGTATCCGCGACCTTGGTTCAAACTATGCCTTTCTGCTAGGAGATATACGGCGATGCAAGGCCACCCGGACGTAATCGATTACCTCAATACTTTGCTCACAGGCGAGCTGGCTGCCCGTGATCAGTATTTCATCCACTCGCGGATGTACGAGGACTGGGGCTTCGCCAAGCTCTTCGAGCGCATCAATCATGAGATGGAAGAAGAAGCAGGCCATGCCGATGCCTTGATGCGTCGCATCCTGATGCTTGAAGGCACGCCGCGCATGCGTCCGGACGACCTTGAAGTCGGTACGGATGTCCCGAGCATGATCGCTGCCGATCTGCGCCTGGAATACAAAGTGCGCGCGGCATTGTGCAAGGGTATCGAATTGTGCGAGCGACACAGCGACTTCGTGACTCGCGACATACTGCGGGTGCAGTTGGCGGATACCGAGGAAGATCATACGTACTGGCTGGAGAAGCAGCAGGGGTTGATCAAGTCCATTGGCTTGGAGAATTACCTGCAGTCGCAGTTTTGATCTCATCGTAGCAGTGGTTCAAGCCCACGCGGGATGCGCGGTGATTCTGCAGGGTTATGGTGCTGGCCGCCGACGCGGCTTGCGCCGCTGCTACAGGGGCGCGGGTGATTCACGGTTGCTGCGGTGACTGTTGACGCGGCTTGCGCCGCTGCTACAAGGTTTGGTGTGGTTCTGCAGGGCTGGTGTGATTCAGGGTTGCTGTGGTGGGTTTGTCTGCAATGAAAAAGCCCCGCTTGTGCGGGGCTTTTTGGTTTCAGGCTTTGTCGCGTTCGAGCAGCGGTTTGAGGTAGTGGCCGGTGTAGGACTGCTTCATTTCGGCAACCTGCTCCGGTGTGCCTACGGCGATGATCTGGCCGCCTTTCGAGCCGCCCTCCGGACCCAGGTCGACCAGCCAGTCTGCAGTCTTGATGACATCGAGGTTGTGCTCGATCACCACGACGGTGTTGCCATGGTCGCGCAGGCGATGGAGCACGTCGAGCAACTGCTGGATATCGGCGAAGTGCAGGCCAGTGGTGGGTTCGTCGAGGATGTAGAGGGTCTTGCCGGTGTCGCGCTTGGACAGCTCGCGTGACAGCTTGACCCGCTGTGCTTCACCACCGGACAAGGTGGTCGCCGACTGCCCCAGCTTGATGTAAGACAGGCCTACATCCATGAGCGTCTGAAGCTTGCGCGCCAGTGCCGGTACCGCATCGAAGAACTCGCGAGCCTCCTCGATGGTCATCTCGAGGGTCTCGTGGATGTTCTTGCCCTTGTACTTGATCTCCAGGGTCTCGCGGTTGTAGCGCTTGCTCTTGCAGACGTCGCAGGGCACATAGATGTCGGGCAGAAAGTGCATCTCCACCTTGATCAAGCCGTCACCCTGGCAGGCCTCGCAGCGACCGCCCTTGACGTTGAACGAGAACCGACCGGGGCCGTAACCGCGTGAGCGCGATTCCGGCACCCCAGCGAACAGTTCGCGGATCGGCGTGAACAGTCCGGTGTAGGTGGCAGGGTTCGAGCGCGGCGTGCGTCCGATCGGGCTCTGGTCGATGTCGACCACTTTGTCCAGGTGCTGCAAGCCATTGATGCTGTCATGCGCCGAGGCTTCCAGCGTGGTTGCACCATTGAGGGCGGTGGCGCTGAGCGGGAACAGGGTGTTGTTGATCAGGGTCGACTTGCCAGAGCCTGACACGCCGGTGACGCAGGTCAGCAAGCCGATCGGGATCTCCAGATCGACATTGCGCAGATTGTTGCCGCGAGCGCCCTTGAGCGTCAGGGATAGCTTCTTGTTGCGCGGCGTGCGCTTGGCTGGCACGGCGATCTTCACGCGGCCGGACAGGTACTTGCCGGTCAGCGAGTCGGGATGGTCCATGACCTCCTGCGCGGTACCCTGAGCGACGATATGGCCGCCATGCACGCCGGCGCCGGGGCCGATGTCCACCACGTAGTCGGCAAGGCGAATGGCGTCTTCGTCATGCTCGACGACGATGACGGTATTGCCGATGTCGCGCAGGTGCTTGAGGGTTCCCAGCAACCGATCGTTGTCCCGCTGGTGCAGGCCGATGGAGGGCTCGTCGAGGATGTACATGACGCCGACCAGGCCCGCGCCGATCTGGCTGGCCAGGCGGATACGCTGGGCTTCGCCGCCGGACAGGGTGTCGGCACTGCGGTCCAGGGTCAGGTAGTCCAGGCCGACGTTAACCAGAAACTGCAGGCGCTCGCGGATTTCCTTGAGAATCTTGTCGGCGATTTCGCCCTTGCGCCCGGTCAGGGCGAGGGTGCCGAAGTACTCGGTGGCGTCGCCGATCGGCAGGCCTGTAACGGCGGGCAAGGTTTTCTCGCCTACCCATACATGCCGAGCCTCGCGGCGCAGACGCGTGCCGCGGCAGTCCGGGCAGGGCTGGGTGCTGAGAAACTTGGCGAGCTCTTCACGGACACTGGCCGATTCGGTTTCGCGATAGCGGCGTTCGAGGTTGGGCACGATGCCTTCGAACGGGTGCGAACGTTTGACGATATCGCCCCGGTCATTCAGGTAGCGGAAGTCGACGTTGTGGGTGCCGCTGCCGGTGAGGATGACTTTCTGCTGGTCGGCCGGCAGCTCGTTGAACGGCACGTCGAGGCTGAACTGATAATGGCTGGCGAGCGAGCCGAGCATCTGGAAATAGTAGACGTTACGCCGGTCCCAGCCGCGGATCGCGCCCTCGGCCAGGGTCAGTTCGCCATTCACCAAGCGCTTGTTGTCGAAAAACTGTTTCACGCCCAGGCCATCGCAGGTCGGGCAGGCGCCGGCCGGGTTGTTGAAGGAGAACAGCTTGGGTTCCAGTTCGCTGATCGCGTGGCCGCAGATCGGGCAGGCAAAGCGTGCGGAGAAGATGATCTCTTCGAACGGTTCGTCGTCCATCGACGCCACAAGGGCGATGCCATCGGCCAGCTTCAACGCCGTCTCGAACGATTCGGCCAGACGCTGTTGCAGGTCGGCACGGACCTTGAAGCGGTCCACCACGACTTCGATGGTGTGCTTCTTCTGCTTGTCGAGCTTGGGCAGCTCGTCCATTTCGTAGAGCTTGCCGTTGATGCGCGCGCGGACGAAACCCTGCGCGCGCAGCTCTTCGAAAATGGCCAGGTGCTCGCCTTTGCGTTCGCGGATGACCGGGGCCAGCAGCATGAGGCGGGCGCCTTCGGGCTGCGCCAGGACGAGGTCGACCATCTGGCTGACGGTCTGCGCTTCCAGCGGAATGTCGTGATCCGGGCAGCGCGGCGTGCCCACGCGGGCGTACAGCAGGCGCAGGTAGTCGTAGATCTCGGTGATGGTGCCGACGGTGGAGCGCGGGTTGTGCGATGTCGACTTCTGCTCGATGGAGATGGCCGGCGACAGACCTTCGATGGTGTCGACGTCGGGCTTCTCCATCATCGACAGGAACTGCCGAGCGTAGGCAGACAGCGATTCGACGTAGCGGCGTTGGCCTTCGGCGTAGAGGGTGTCGAAAGCCAGGGAGGATTTGCCTGAACCCGACAGCCCGGTGATCACGATCAGTTTGTCACGGGGCAGGGTTAGGTCGATGTTTTTCAAATTGTGGGTTCGAGCCCCACGTACCAGAATCTTGTCCAAGGCGGCCTCGCGCGGCGGGCGTAAACAGGTGAGTATACGGGGCTTGTCAATGGCACGGCACGGTGAGTGCGCGCAAAGATGAAGAAGGCGCGTCATAGCGTCGCCGTCTGTGCCGTTACTGGGTGGGACTGGTAGAATCGTCACCGGTTCACACGAGGTTTATCTATGCACGATCCCCACAGCGAACGTATGAGCAGCGGTGAAACCCGCGCAGCCAGCGGGTTGGCCCTGGTGTTCGCTTTCCGCATGCTGGGCATGTTCATGGTCCTGCCAGTGCTGGCGACCTATGGCATGGACCTGGCGGGCGCCACCCCGGCCCTGATCGGTCTGGCGATCGGCGCCTATGGCCTGACCCAGGCATTCCTGCAGATTCCTTTCGGGGTCATCTCCGACCGGATCGGCCGTCGTCCGGTGATCTACGGCGGTCTGGTGATCTTCGCCATCGGCAGCGTGGTCGCGGCCCAGTCCGATTCCATCTGGGGCGTGATCGCTGGACGCGTTCTGCAGGGCGCCGGGGCGATATCGGCGGCGGTCATGGCCCTGCTATCGGACCTGACCCGCGAACAGAACCGCACCAAGGCGATGGCCATGATCGGCATGAGCATTGGCGTGTCGTTCGCGGTGGCGATGGTGGTAGGGCCACTGCTGACCCGCGCCTTTGGCCTGCATGGCCTGTTCCTGGCGACCGGTGCGCTGGCCTTGGTCGGCATCCTGCTGGTGGCCTTTGTGGTGCCCAAGGCCACGGCGCATACCCTTCATCGCGAGTCGGGCGTAACCCGCAGCGAGATGCTGGCCACCCTCAAGCATCCCGATCTGCTGCGCCTGGACCTGGGCATCTTCGTGCTTCATTCGATCCTGATGGCAAGCTTCGTTGCCTTGCCCCTGGCGCTGGTTGAGCGCGCCGGGTTGCCCAAGGAACAGCATTGGTGGGTGTACCTGACCGCCCTGGTGGTATCTTTTTTCGCAATGATTCCGTTCATCATCTACGGCGAAAAGAAGCGCAAGATGAAGCGTGTTCTGCTGGGCGCGGTGGCGACCTTGATGCTGGTGGAGGTGTTCTTCTGGGCGTTCGGCGACAGCCTGAGGGCGCTGGTCATTGGCACGGTGGTGTTCTTCACGGCGTTCAACCTGCTGGAGGCGTCGCTGCCTTCGTTGATCAGCAAGGTTTCGCCAGCCGGCGGCAAGGGCACGGCGATGGGGGTGTATTCCACCAGCCAGTTCCTGGGGTCGGCCCTGGGTGGCATTCTTGGTGGTTGGTTGTTTCAGCAGGGCGGCCTGGGCGTGGTCTTCATCGGATGCGCGGCGCTGTGCGCCCTGTGGCTGGCCATAGCTGTTACTATGCGCGAACCACCCTACGTGACCAGTCTGCGCTTGCCGCTTTCGCCCCAAGCGATGCGCGAGACGGGATTGGCCGAGCGGTTGAAAGCCGTGCCCGGTGTAACAGATGCGGTGGTGGTGGCAGAAGAGGCCGCCATCTATATCAAATTGGACAAAGAAATTTTGGATCGCACCGCCCTCGAGCGCCTGGTCAACCCAGCGCCGACAGCGTGCGAAGCCTAGGAGAACGTTATGGCCCGTGGGGTTAACAAAGTCATTCTGGTGGGTACTTGCGGTCAGGATCCTGAGGTCCGTTTCCTGCCCAACGGCAATGCGGTCACCAACCTGAGCCTGGCCACCAGCGAGCAGTGGACCGACAAGCAGAGCGGCCAGAAGGTCGAGCGCACCGAGTGGCACCGTGTGTCGATGTTCGGCAAGGTTGCGGAGATCGCCGGTGAGTACCTGCGCAAGGGCTCGCAGGTGTACATCGAAGGCAAGCTGCAGACCCGCGAGTGGGAAAAGGACGGTATCAAGCGCTACACCACCGAGATCATCGTCGACATGCAGGGCACCATGCAGCTGTTGGGCGGCCGTCCGCAGAACAACGACCAGCAGGGCGGCGGTGGCAACAACTACCAGCAGTCGGCACCGGCTCCGCGTCAGCAGGCCCCGCGTCCACAGCAGTCGGCACCTCAGCAGCGTTCGGCTCCGCCGGCGCAGCAGCAGCCAGCGCAGCAGCCGGCTCCGGATTTTGACAGCTTTGATGATGATATTCCGTTCTAGAGTATAGCTGCACTGCCCGTATGACCTGAAAAAGCCCCGCTGCCACCCGGCACCGGGGCTTTTTGCCGCTCGCCAAAAAGCAGGCGAGGGTGCTGCTTCGAACAGGCCTTGCAAAGCGGCTTTGACGCCAGTTTTTCAGCTGTTTTCACAGCGGCAAAATATAAATATATGCATCGCGTATTACCTTGCCCTGGCCCCGCCGCTTCACTAAGATTTTTCCAACTTCGCGGCCCTGTTGCCCACGCTTCGTTACCTGAAGCGCACTGCCTGCAGCCGATACACCCTTCGAACGGAATCACGTCATGGCTTCAGGTCAACGCTTTCACGCGCTCGACAGTCTTCGCGGTATCTGCGCGTTGGCCGTCGTGCTGTATCACCTGCACGTGGTCGGCAGCGTAACGGAGCTGGCGTTTTTTCGCAGTGCCGATCTGTTCGTCGACTTCTTCTTCGTGCTCAGCGGGTTCGTGATCACTCATGCCTACGGCGCGCGGCACGATCTGGACCTGCGTCGATTCTTCATTCTGCGCACCTTTCGTCTGGCGCCACTGCACGTCTGCCTGCTGGGGGCGTTCATCGTCTTCGAGTTCGTGAAGTGGGGCGCCGCGCAGCAGGGGGTCAACTTCAACAAGGAGCCGTTCACCGGTATGTATGCGCCTTCGCAGATCGTGCCCAACTTGCTGTTGATCCAGGCGTGGACGCCGTGGACGGAAAACATGTCGTTCAACTATCCGTCCTGGAGCATCAGCATCGAGTACTACATGTATTTGATTTTCGCCGCGGTGGTGCTGTGCACGTCGGCGCGTCGGGTGCTGGTCTGGGCCGGGATCGTCATCGTCTCCATGGCGATGCTGTACAGCGGGGCAGGGCCGTTCACCGCGCTGGCCTACAAGGGGCTGGCGTGCTTCTTCGCCGGGGCGTTGTGCTACAAGGTGTTCGAGGCGTTGCGCCAGCGGGTGCAGCCGGGGTTTGGCGTGGCCTCGCTGCTGGAAATTCTGGCGGGTGGTTTGATTGTGTGGACCCTGAGCAGCGACGCTCCGAACAAGGCCATGCTGGCCAGCGCTCTGTTCTGTCTGACGGTGACGTTGTATGCGTTCGATGCCGGGATCGTTTCCAACGTGCTGAAGACGCGTGTGTTCGAGCTGCTGGGGCGACTGTCCTACTCGATCTACCTGACCCATGTGATCATTTTGAGTGTGTTGATCCTGCTGTTCATGGTGTTGGAGAAGAAGACCGGCTTGCCGCTGGCGCCGGTGTTCGGAGATTTCCGTTATCTGGACAGCGGTTATCCGTGGCTCAACAACCTGATGGTGGGTCTGGTCTTGCTGGCCGTGACCGGGATTTCCTTCATCACCTACCACTTGATCGAGGTCAACGGGCAGAAGCTGGGGCGTCGTTTGCTGGGGCAACGATTGCCTGCGCAGGCCGTGCCGGGCTGAGGCTGCGGCCCTGTCACCAACCCTCTTTTTGATAGCGCGTGACGTCAGCGTCAGAAAAACGCAAAATGGCTGTTCGATTCGAGTGCGGGCGAAGGTTTTGTCGTCGACCACGCGCCTGCGGTTAATCTGAACTGCCAATTTGAACGGACCTGCTGACTCTATGCGAATGCGCCTTATGCTGTTGGGCGGTGGGAATGCCCTAGGACAAGCGCTGATTCGCCTCGGAGCGGAAGAGGGCATCGGCTTCCTGGCCCCGCGTCCGCCGGAAAACGGTTGGGATGGGGCGAGCCTCACCGATCTGCTCGATGAAACCCGCCCCGATGCGCTGATCAACCTGGCGTACTACTTCGACTGGTTTCAGGCCGATGCAGTGAGCCAAGCGCGCCTGGACCAACAAGAAATCGCGGTGGAGCGTTTGGCCGAACGCTGCCAGCAGCACCAGATCGTGCTTTTGCAGCCGTCCAGCTATCGTGTATTCGATGGCTCGCGGGCCACTGCCTACAGCGAAAAGGACGAGCCGGTGCCACTCGGGCTTCGAGGCCAGGCGTTGTGGCGCATCGAGCAGAGCGTGCGCGCGGCGTGTCCGCGGCACGTGCTGTTGCGGTTTGGCTGGCTGCTGGACGACAGCGCCGACGGCGTACTGGGTCGCTATCTGCAGCGTGCCGAGCTGCCGCAACCGTTGCCACTGGCCGATGACCGACGCGGCAATCCGACGCCGGTGGACGACGCCGCGCGGGTGATCCTCTCAGTGCTCAAGCAGCTGGACTGCGAAGCGCCGCTGTGGGGTACCTACCATTACGCCGGCAACGAGGCGACCACAGCCCTGGCCCTTGGCCAGGCAATCATCAGCGAAGCCAAGACGATGCATGCGCTGGCGATCGATGCGCCCACTGCTCAGGCCCACGCCGCGCGGCCCGATGCCGGGGAAGAACCGCAGCACGCCGTGCTGGCTTGCAAGAAAATCCTGCACACCTTCGGTATCAAGCCGCGCGCCTGGCGTTCGGGGCTGCCGAGCCTTCTGGACAGATACTACCGACATGGCTGATACACCCATTCTGATCACCGGCGGTGCCGGTTTCATTGGCTCGCACCTGGTCGATGCGTTGCTGGCCGAAGGTCACTCGGTGCGGGTGCTCGATGACTTGTCCACAGGCAAGCGCAGCAACCTGCCGATGGAAAACGCCAGGCTGGAGCTGATCGAAGGCGATGTTGCCGACGCAACCCTGTTGGCAAAGATGGTAAGCGGCTGCAAGGCGGTGGTGCACCTGGCCGCAGTCGCTTCGGTGCAGGCTTCGGTCGACGATCCGGTGAAGACTCACCAGAGCAACTTCATCGGCACCTTGAACCTGTGCGAAGCGATGCGTCTGGCGGGGGTCAAGCGTGTGCTGTTCGCTTCCAGCGCTGCGGTGTATGGCAACAATGGCGAAGGTGAAGCGGTCGGCGAGAGCACGCCCAAGGCACCCTTGACGCCCTATGCATCGGACAAGCTGGCCAGTGAGTACTATCTGGACTTCTACCGCCGCGAGCATGGGCTGGAACCGGTGGTGTTTCGCTTCTTCAATATCTACGGGCCGAGGCAGGATCCTTCCTCGCCGTATTCTGGCGTCATCAGTATTTTCAGCGAGCGCGCCCAGCGTGGGCAGCCGATCAGCCTGTTCGGCGATGGCGAGCAGACCCGCGATTTCTTCTATGTCGGTGACCTGGTGACCTTGCTGATGCAGGGGTTGCAGCAGGCCACCGTGCAACCGGGGGCGGTGAACGTAGGGTTGAACCAGGCAACTTCGCTGAATCAGTTGCTGGCAGGGTTGGATGCAGTACTGGGTGGTTTGCCGGCAGTGAGCCATGGGCCGGCGCGGGGGGGCGATATCCGTCACTCGCGCGCCGACAACGCCTTGCTGCTGGAACGCTTCGAGCTGGGTCCGGTGACGCCGCTGGAAGAAGGGTTGCGGCGCCTCCTGGGGCTGTAGGCCGCCCCACTTTCGCCAGGCCGTTCCCGTACCGGTGGGGCAGGGCTGGCGGCAGGGTCGTTGCCTAGAACTTGTAGCCTACACCCACCATGTACACCCACGGATCGACTTCCAGGTCGACCTTGGTGCGGCCGACGCCCAACGCCGTAGGGCCGTCGACGCTGGCCTTGGTGTCGATGTCGACGTACCAGACCGACGCGTTGAGCATCATGTGCTCGCCCACCATGTAGTCAAATCCCAATTGCCCGGCGATGCCGACCGAATCCTGAATCTTCAGGTTGTTGAAGCCCTGTTGCTTGCGCGCACCACTCAGATCTTCGTCGTAGAACAAGGTGTAATTGATGCCGACGCCGGCATAGGGCTGGAAGCGCGAGGTGGGCGCCAATGGGTAGTACTGCAATGACAGGGTGGGAGGCAGTTGCTTGACGTCTGCCAGTTTGCCGTCGAGCCCGCCGATACCGGTGGCGGCGCTGACCCCGCGCACGCCCACGGTGTGCTGGAACGGAGTGGCCGCCAGCAGCTCGATGCCGACGTGGTCGGTGAGCATGTAGGCGAACGCCAGGCCCAGCTGCGTGTCGCTGTCAAGGGTGGCCTTGGTGCCTTCGACCTTGACGCCGTCCAGTTTGAGCTGGCCACTGTCTTCATTGGGGGCGGTGGTCGCGGCGCCGGCGCGAATGATCATATCGCCGGCCTGGTGTGCCTGGGCCTGCGTGGTTGCCAGCGCCAGGGCAATCAGTGAGGCGCCGAGCAAGGACTTGTTCATGGGGGCTCCATTGGGGAATGCGAAGGACATTCGCCCAATGGTAGTCAGTGCGGCGCTGCGGTTTTTTGATCTGGCTCAATGAAAAGTCATTGGCTCAGTCGGGAAGCTCGTAGGCGTAGATTTTTGCCGCGGCCATCTGGTAACCGGCCTGCGCCAGGTCGCTGGTGCTGGCCTTGACCTGCATGGGCCCCTCGATCCAGTAGGGCTGGTAGAGCTCTTCGACCTTGACCCCGACGGCGCTGGTGACGTGCACGATCTGATTGGACGGCGGCGGCGGTACATGGATGCAGGCGCCGAAATAGGGCACCAGGAGAAACTCGGTGGTCCGGCCGGCTTCGTTGACCTCCAGCGGTACGATGTAGCCAGGGATGCGCAGTTGCTGGCCGTCCAGTGCCTGGACCACCGGCGCATCGGGCGCCTGCTGGTGGGCTGCAGGGCCGGCTTCGGCCAGCGCGGTGCCCATTTGCGCCAGGTCGTGCATGGGTGTCATCTGCGGGGCCAGCCGGGGCGCATCTGGCGGGATCAGCGCCTCCCAGCTGACTTCCTTGAGCTCGGCTGCGGACAGCGACACGCTGGTCAGCAGCAACAGGGCCAATACCGCGCGCAACATAGGTGAAATCCTCACAGGTGGATCGACAGGCCGTCGGCCAGGGATTGCCGGTAGGCGCGCCAGGCCGGGATTGCGCCCATGACCACCGCGGCCGCGAGAATGATCCCCAGCAGCGACCATTCATAGGCGCTGGGCAGGCTCAGCGGCAGGAACAGGCCGTAGTTGGACTGCACGTAGCCCTGCGCGCAGGCAATGCCCAGGTACAACAATGCCATGCCCGCGAGGATTCCGACCAGTGCCAGGGCGAAGGCTTCGAGAATCAGCAGGCCCGCGATGTGCCAGGGGCGGGCGCCGACCGAGCGCAGGATGGCCATCTCGCGGCGGCGTTCGTTGAGGCTGGTGACGATGGCCGTGAGCATGCCGATCAGGCCGGTCAGGACGACGAATACGGAGATCACGAACAACGCCTGTTCTGCAGTGCCCATCAGGCTCCACAGTTCTTGCAGGGCCACGCCCGGCAGGATCGCCATCAACGGTTCGCCGCGAAAGTCGTTGATGTCGCGCTGCAGGGCGAAGGTGGCGATCTTGCTGTTCAGGCCGACCATGAACGCGGTGATGGCGCTGGGTGTGAGGTCCATGTTGCGCGCCTGGTCGGCGCTGATGCGTCCGGCGCCGCGGGCCGGAACGCCATTCTTCCAGTCGACATGGATGGCTTCCATGCCGCCCAGGCTGATGTGCAGCGTGCGATCGACCGGCGTACCGGTGCGGGCGAGGATGCCGACGACGGTGAACGGTTTGTCGTCGTGCTTGACCAGGCTGATCGCCGCCACGCCGTGGGCCAGCACCAGTTTGTCGCCCAGCTTGTAGTGCAGGGCATCGGCGACCTGCGCGCCAAGCACCACCTCGAACGGGTCGGTCTGGAAGGCACGGCCCTGGACTACCTGCAGCGACTGCCGGCGGCCGTACTGATAGTGTTCGAAATAGCTCTGGTTGGTGCCCATGACCCGGTAGCCGCGGTGCGAGTCACCCAACGAGATGGGGATGGCCCACTTGACCTGCGGGTTGTTGGCGTAATGCTCGAAACTGTCCCAGCGGATGTTGTTGGTGGCGTTGCCGATGCGGAACACCGAGTAAAGCAGCAGGTTGACCGAGCCGGAGCGCGCGCCGACGATCAGGTCGGTACCGCTGACCGTGCTGGCGAAGCTGGCACGGGCTTCGTGGCGCACACGCTCCACGGCCAGCAGCAGGCACACCGACAGGGCAATGGCGAAGGCGGTCAGGAATGCGGTGAAGCGGCGGTTGGCCAAGCTGGCCAGGGCAAGACGAAGCAGGTACATCAAGGCACCTCGGGTGAGGCAGGACGTGCTGCATGATTGAGTTCGGCCAGGGACAGGTGGCGGTCGAACAGGGGTGCCAGGCTTTGATCGTGGCTGACGAACAGCAGGCTCGAGCCGGCGGCGCGGCATTCGGCGAACAGCAGTTGGATGAAAGCTTCGCGGGCGTCGCTGTCCAGTGCCGAGGTCGGCTCGTCGGCGATCACCAGTTCGGGTTGGCCGATCAGCGCGCGGGCTGCTGCCACGCGTTGCTGCTGACCGATGGAGAGGGTGTCGGCACGGCGTTGGAGCAGCGCCGGATCGGTCAGGCCAAGGTGTGCCAGCAGTTGCGTGGCAGCCTGGGCGACACTGCCATGGCGCTGCTCGGCACGCGCGGTACGGCGGCGAGAGAAGCGGCAGGGCAGCTCCACGTTCGCGCGCACCGACAGGAACGGCAGCAGATTGAACTGCTGGAAGATGTAGCCCGTGTGCTCGACGCGAAACCGGTCACGGGCGGCAAAGCTCAACTCGCTCAGGTTCTGCCCGAGCAAGTGAACGCTGCCGCGCTGCGGCGTGTGCACGCCGCCGAGCAGGCCGAGCAGGGTGGTCTTGCCACTGCCGCTGGGGCCCTTCAGGAACAGGGTTTCCCCACGCTCCAGGCGGAACGCGGGGATGTCCAGCAACATCGCTTGGCCGGGCCAGGCAAAGCCCAGTTCGGCCAGCTCGATCAATGCATCGCTCATGGGTCAGAATTTCAGGCTGCTTTGCTTGGGGGTGAGGTCCGTACCCTGCTGGCCGGACGGGCCGATCAGTTGTACCTGAATTTTCTGGGTGGCGGGAAAGGTGCTGAACAAGCGCGCCAGGTCCAGGTGTTCCAGGGCCTGTGGCGAAGCGCAGGTGAAATGGTAGTGCGCATGAATCTCGCTGTGCTCGTGGTGATGCTCTTCACCTTGCTTGGCTTCTGCGGCGTCGTGCTCGTGGTCAGCCTTGTCGCCGAACAACGGGCTTTCCAGCTTCTGCTCGGTGACCTTGCAGTTGGCTGCGGCGGGCAAGCCGAACAGCACCAGCGGTTGCTCCAAAGTCTTGCGTGCCGCGGCGACCTTGGCCTTGTCGGCATCGCTGCTGGCGGCATGCTCGAAGCCGACCAGGTTCATGGCCGGGCTTTGCAGTTCCAGTTCAAGTGACTGACCATCCAGTGCGGCGTCCAGGCGGGCCACGCCATGTTCGTGGGCGCCGAGGCTGCCGTGCTCATGTTCATGCTCATGTTCATGGCCTTCTTCGTGGGCATGAACGACGAATGGCAGCAGGGCGAAGGGTAGAACAAGCATGACACGGCGCATTGGGGAAATCTCGTGGTCTGGGTAAAACGCAATGTTATAACAAATTTACATCCGGTTACCATGCGTCCGTAAAGATTCATGTTCGCTTCAGCAATGCGTGCAGGCGTCGTGAAGTCAAAGGCGGGATTGCTTCACCGGTGGGGCGCTGCTACAACGATGCCTCGTTATGAAAGGGCATCCGCATGATCAGAATCAAAGGCACCGTAGGCAACCTGCCGGTAGACCTGGCCATAGAAATGGACGCTCAGGACTGGGCGCACCTGACCGGTCCCTTCGCGACAGCATCCGAAAGCGCGACAACGGCGGCAACGCCGCCTGCGCAGAGCAAGGCCAGGGCCGAGGACAACGGCGTGTGGCGCAGCGTGCTGTTGCTGCTGGAACAGGCAGGAAGGATAGAGGGCCCAGCGTTGCTGGATCAGGTTCAGGCACTGGTGGGGGACGTGGCGGCTGGCAAGCGGATGCTGGTGCGTTTGCGCCATAGCCCGCAGGTGAAGGTGGAAGCCGGGGCGGATGCACCGGTGTATTGCTGGGTCGGCTAGCGGTGCGGCAGGCCACGTCTTGCGCCGGGGCCTGCCGCAGTCCGTCAGTACAGCGCGGCGAACAGCTTGCGGCGGTAGATGGTCACCAGCGGGTGATCGTTGCCGAGCAGTTCGAACACCTGCAGCAACGTCTTGTGCGGCAGCCCTTCGCCGTAACTGCGATTGCGCGTGAACAGCTGTAGCAGGCCGTCGAGCGCTGCTTCGTAATGCTGGCGCGACAGCTGCTGGACGCACAGCTGATA
Source organism: Pseudomonas sp. CFBP 8770 (assembly GCF_014841705.1). Taxonomy (NCBI): domain Bacteria; kingdom Pseudomonadati; phylum Pseudomonadota; class Gammaproteobacteria; order Pseudomonadales; family Pseudomonadaceae; genus Pseudomonas; species Pseudomonas sp. CFBP 8770. The sequence goes on along the minus strand of NZ_JACYUL010000004.1, from coordinate 462,412 downwards.
CGCCGCTTCGTCGTCGCCAGGGTCACGGGCCAGGCGCGCCTTGAGGTCGGCCGCATCGGGCAGGGCCTTGGCCTGACGCAGGAACGTCAGCTGCGCCTTGGCACCGGCCAGGGCCGCCTTGTGTTCGTCACCACTCACGGCATCGAGCACCTGTTGCGCTTCGTCCAGCTCGCCGCGTTCGGCCAGGCAGCGAGCGAACAGGATCAACGCGCCTGGATTGGCATTGTCTTCGGCCAGCAGCCCCTTCAAGGTCTGCTCGGCTTCGCCGAAGCGGCTCTCGCTGAACAGGGCCTGTGCCAGTTCCAGTGGATCGGCCGCCGCCGGCGGTGGCATCTGCACATGCGGTTCGAGCAGGGCGCGGATGGCCGACTCAGGTTGTGCGCCAGCGAAGCCATCCACCGGCTGACCATCCTTGAACAACACCACGGTGGGCAGGCTGCGAATGCCGAAGCGGCCAACGATGTCGGGTTCGGCCTCGCAGTCGACTTTGGCCAGAACCAGCTCGCCTGCGTAGCCCTCGGCAATCTGTTGCAGCAAAGGCATCAGCACTTTGCAGGGGGCGCACCATTCGGCCCAGAAATCCACCAGCACGGGCCGGGTAAAGGATTCCTCAATGACGGCCTGGTCGAAGCTGGCCGTAGTAACGTCGATGATGTACGGGGTTTCTTGACTCATGTGAATCTCGAGGATCAACGTTTCGGTGGACTATAAGGGATTCGAATCGGGCCCACCACCGCCGCTCGTTTGGCCCGGTGGTGGGCGTAGGCAGGCCGTGTCAGGGGGCCTTGGTCATTTCCAGGTTGCCCAGCAGCTGGGTGGTGGGCTGGTTGATCTGCACGGCAGGCAGGTGCAGGATCAACTGCCCCGACTGGCTGGCGCGGGCGCGCAGCTCGACCCGCGAACCGGCCGGGAAGGCTTCGGCGGCAAAGCGCAGCTGGAAGGGCAGGGGTTGGCCGGTGCCCCGCTGCTTGGCGCTGGACAGCAGTTTCTGCGGCCGACCGCGGGAATCGATCACCAACAGCGCCATCTCGACTTCGGCGCCGGCGGGTACGCCGATCAGGTTGCCGCTGAGCTGGCGCTGGTAGGCGGGCAATGGCCCAAGTTCCACGGGCGCCTTGATGACGGGTGCCGCTGCGGGCGGGGCGACGGTGGCCACCGGCTTGGGCGCATCACTGCTGCAGGCAGCGAGCAGGCTGAAGAGAGCGAGCAGAACGAGCGACTTGGACGGCATTTCGAAACCCAGCGAAAGTAGAACCGTCTGTATACCGCAAAGCCCCGGGCTTGTCTTGCCAGTGGGATGCGCTACCATGGCCCTCCCTTTTTTTGTTGCCTGCCACCATGCACTGTCCCTTCTGCGGTGCCAACGACACCAAGGTCATCGACTCACGATTGGTCGCCGAGGGCGAGCAAGTACGCCGGCGCCGTGAGTGCCTGGCTTGCGGTGAGCGTTTCACCACCTTCGAAACCGCCGAACTGGTGCTCCCGCGACTGATCAAGCAAGACGGCAGCCGCCAGCCTTTCGACGAAGAAAAACTGCGCGCGGGCATGCAGCGAGCGCTGGAAAAGCGCCCTGTCAGTGTCGAACGCCTCGAAGCGGCACTGGTGCACATCAAGCATCAGTTGCGCGCCACGGGCGAACGCGAGGTCAAGTCGCTGGTCGTCGGCGAGTGGGTCATGACCGAGCTGCAAAAGCTCGATGAAGTGGCCTACATCCGTTTCGCTTCGGTGTACCGGCGCTTCCAGGACCTGGACGAGTTTCGCGAGGAAATCGACCGCCTGGCGCGCGAGCCGGCCAAGGAGTGATGAGCATGTCCGACCCGACGGCCGGCGATGCCCGGCACATGGCCCGTGCTCTGGAGTTGGCGCGCAAGGGCGTGTATTCCACTCATCCCAATCCGCGCGTGGGTTGCGTGATCGTGCGTGACGGTGAAACGGTCGGCGAAGGTTGGCACGTCCAGGCCGGCGGCCCCCATGCCGAAGTGCATGCCCTGCGCCAGGCCGGCACCCGCGCGCAGGGCGCCACGGCCTATGTAACGCTCGAACCGTGCAGCCACTACGGGCGTACGCCGCCATGCGCCGAGGCGTTGGTCGAAGCTGGCGTGGCGCGGGTGGTGGTGGCCATGCAGGACCCCAATCCGCAGGTGGCCGGGCAGGGCCTGGAGCGCCTGCGGCAAGCGGGCATTGCCGTCACGTGCCCGCTGCTCGCCGCCGAGGCGCGGGCGCTGAACCCCGGATTTCTCAAGCGCATGGAGCACGGCCAGCCCTTCGTCCGGGTGAAACTGGCCATGAGCCTGGACGGGCGCACGGCCATGGCCAGCGGCGAGAGCCAGTGGATCACCGGTGCTGCCGCGCGTTCGGCGGTGCAGCGGCTGCGGGCGCAATCCAGCGCCGTACTGACCGGCGCCGACAGCGTAATTGCCGACGGTGCGCGGATGACCGTGCGCGCCGCCGAGCTGGGGCTGGATGCCGAAGATACCGAGCTGGCAACGCGCCGCGTACCGCTGCGCATTCTGATCGACGGCCGCCTGCGGGTGCCGCTGGATGCACCGTTCTTTCAGGCCGGCGCTGCGCTGGTCGTCACCTGCGCAGACGCAAAGGAGCACCCCGAATACGTTCAGGCCGGTCACGAGCTGCTGAGCTTGCCGGGCGGGGAGGGGCGGGTCGATCTGCCGGCTCTGTGCCACGAGTTGGCGCGCCGAGGCCTCAACGAAGTCCTGGTGGAAGCCGGAGCGAGCCTGGCAGGGGCTTTCGCCCGCCAGGGCCTGGTGGACGAGTACCAGATATTCATTGCCGCGAAGTTCATGGGCTCCACGGCGCGGCCGTTGCTCGACTGGCCACTGGCGCACATGAGCGAATCGCCGCAGTTGCGGATCATCGACATGACGGCAGTGGGCGACGACTGGCGCGTGATCGCCGTCCCGACCCCGACCCTTGCGCCACAGCCCGCTACGGCCCCGGCAAAGCGCGTATAATTTCCGGCTTGCGCCTGGCGCCAGCCTTGTTCTCGAGGAGGACTCATGTTCACCGGCATCATCGAATCCATCGGCAGCATCCGTGCGTTGACCCCCAAGGGCGGTGACGTGCGCGTACACGTCGACACCGGCAAGCTCGACCTGAGCGACGTCAAGCTCGGCGACAGCATTGCCATCAATGGCGTGTGCCTCACGGCCGTCGAGCTGCCGGGCAACGGCTTCATCGCCGACGTCAGCCGCGAAACCCTGGACTGCACCGCCTTCCACCAGCTCAAGAACGGCAGCCGGGTCAACCTGGAAAAGGCCCTGACTCCCACCACGCGTTTGGGTGGGCACCTGGTCAGCGGCCATGTCGATGGCGTTGGCGAGGTGGTTTCACGCCAGGAAAACGCCCGTGCCGTGGAATTCCGTATCCGCGCGCCGAAAGAGCTGGCCAAGTACATCGCCCACAAGGGCTCGATCACCGTCGACGGCACCAGCCTGACGGTGAACGCCGTGGATGGCGCCGAGTTCGCACTGACGATCATCCCGCACACGCTGAGCGAAACCATCATGGACGACTACCGTCCCGGTCGCCTGGTCAACCTCGAGGTCGATCTGCTGGCGCGCTACCTGGAGCGTCTGCTGCTGGGCGACAAGGCCAGCGAGCCGAGCCAGGGCGCGATCAGCGAAAGCTTCCTGGCGGCCAACGGCTACCTGAAATCCTGAGCAGCGTGCTGTTCTGAACACAAGGGGGTGCCGCGTGGCGCTCAACACGATCGAAGAGCTGGTGGAAGATATCCGCCAGGGCAAGATGGTCATCCTGATGGATGACGAAGACCGCGAAAACGAAGGCGACCTGATCATGGCCGCCGAATGCTGCAAGGCCGAGCACATCAACTTCATGGCCCGCCACGCGCGTGGCCTGATCTGCATGCCGATGACCCGCGAGCGCTGCGAGGCCCTCAAGCTGCCGCTGATGGCGCCGCGCAACGGGTCGGGCTTCGGGACCAAGTTCACCGTGTCCATCGAAGCGGCCACCGGCGTGACCACCGGCATCTCCGCCGCCGACCGCGCCCGCACGGTGCAGGCCGCGGCTGCGGCCGATGCACGCGCCGAGGACATCGTCAGCCCTGGGCACATCTTCCCACTGATGGCCCAGGCGGGCGGCACGCTGGCCCGTGCCGGCCATACCGAGGCCGCCTGCGACCTGGCGCGCATGGCCGGTTTCGAGCCCAGCGGGGTGATCTGCGAGGTGATGAACGACGACGGCACCATGTCGCGCCGTGCCGAGCTGGAGGTGTTCGCAGCCCAGCATGACATCAAGATCGGCACCATTGCCGATCTGATCCACTATCGGATGATCCATGAACGTACCGTTCAGCGGATTGCCGAGCAGCCGCTGGACAGTGAGCTGGGCCAGTTCAACCTGGTGACCTATCGTGATTCGGTGGAAGGCGACGTGCACATGGCGCTGACCCTGGGCACAGTGGTGCCGGACCAGCCGACTCTGGTGCGGGTGCACAACATGGACCCGCTGCGCGACCTGCTGATGGTCAAGCAACCGGGCCGCTGGAGCCTGCGCGCGGCGATGAGCGCGGTTGCCGAGGCCGGCAGCGGCGTGGTGCTGCTGCTCGGCCACCAGCAGGACGGCGACGTGCTGCTGGCGCACCTGCGGGAAAGTGCCGGGCAGGCTGCGGTGAAAACCCCGACCACCTACAGTATCGTCGGCGCCGGTTCGCAGATCCTGCGCGACCTGGGCGTGCGCAAGATGCGCCTGCTCAGTTCGCCGATGAAGTTCAATGCGATATCCGGATTCGATCTGGAAGTTGTAGAATACGTGCCCTCCGAATAAAGACCGGCTGCAAGGGTTGCGGCGGTGCCGATGCACCGGCCTGCCCGTGACCTGCAGTCTCGATGTTCGTGATCCATTATCCGCAGAGGCCGCCTGCAGGCGGCCTGGCTCTTTAAGATGAGACAGACCCGAATGACCCTGAAGACCATCGAAGGTAACTTCATCGCCCCCAAAGGCCGCTACGCCCTGGTGGTTGGCCGCTTCAACAGCTTCGTCGTCGAAAGCCTGGTGAGCGGCGCCGTCGATGCCCTGGTTCGCCACGGCGTCAGTGAAAGCGACATCACCCTGATTCGCGCCCCGGGTGCGTTCGAGATCCCGCTGGTCGCGCAGAAGGTTGCGCAGCAAAGCGAGTACGCCGCGATCATCGCGCTGGGCGCGGTCATTCGCGGCGGCACGCCGCACTTCGAATACGTTGCCGGCGAATGCACCAAGGGTCTGTCCCAGGTGTCGATGGAGTTCGGCGTGCCGGTCGCCTTCGGCGTACTGACCGTGGACACCATCGAGCAGGCCATCGAGCGCTCCGGCACCAAGGCTGGCAACAAGGGTGCGGAAGCTGCGCTTTCTGCCCTGGAAATGGTCAGCCTGCTGGCGCAGTTGGAGGCCAAGTGATCAACGACGAAAGCGATCGCTTCAATCCACGCGATCCTAAGCCTGCGGATGCCGGCAAGCCTTCACGCAGCGCCAAGCGCCGCGAAGCGCGTCAATTGGCGACCCAGGCCCTGTACCAATGGCACATGGCCAAGCACTCGCTGAACGAGATCGAGGCGCAGTTCCGCGTCGACAACGATTTCGGTGACGTCGACGGCGCCTATTTCCGCGAAATCCTGCACGGTGTGCCGGCCAGCCGCGATGAGATCGACAGCGCTTTGGCGCCGTGCCTGGACATCACCATCGACGAGCTCGATCCGGTCGAGTTGGCCGTGCTGCGCTTGTCCACCTGGGAACTGCTCAAGCGGGTCGACGTGCCTTACCGCGTGGTGATCAACGAAGGCATCGAGCTGGCCAAGGTGTTCGGTTCCACCGACGGACACAAATTCGTCAACGGCGTGCTCGACAAGCTGGCGCCGAGCTTGCGTGGCCCGGAAGTGGCAGCGCACAAGCGCTGATCTCCGACATGCAGCCCATGGGCGAATTCGAGCTGATCCGACACTATTTCGCCGCCGCGTCCTGTGCGCGAGCCGGCGACGGTGTGGCCTTGGGCATCGGCGACGATTGCGCCCTGCTGGCGCTGGCGCCGGGCGAACAGATGGCGGTTTCCACCGACACGCTGGTGGCCGGCGTGCATTTTCCCCAGGGTGCCGACCCCCTCCTGTTGGGTCAGCGCGCCCTGGCTGTCGCGGCCAGCGATCTGGCCGCCATGGGTGCCAGCCCCCTGGGGTTCACCTTGGCCCTGACCCTGCCCAGCTTTTCGGCGCAGTGGCTGCAAGGGTTCGCCACCGGCCTGGATGCCATGGCCGAGCGCTGCGGCCTGCGCCTGGTCGGTGGTGACACCACACGTGGCCCTTTGAGCCTGACCCTGACCGTGTTCGGCCGTCTGCCCCAAGGCTTGGCGCTGACGCGCAGTGGTGCCCGACCGGGTGATCTGCTGTGCGTCGGCGGCAGGCTGGGCGACGCTGCGGGTGCGCTGCCGCTGGTGCTTGGCCAGCGACATGCCGAGCCTGCGGTGGCCGGGCCCTTGCTGGCTCACTACTGGTCACCGCTGCCGCAATTCGCGCTGGGCCAGGCCTTGCGGGGCAGGGCCAGCGCGGCGCTGGACATTTCCGACGGCCTGTTGGCCGACTGCGGCCACATTGCCAGGGCGTCGAAAGTCGCCTTGCGGGTGGAACGCGAGCGACTGCCGGTGTCCAATGCCCTGCAGTCGTTGCTCGGCCTGGAACAGGCCTGGTCAGCGGCGCTGAGCGGGGGGGACGACTATGTACTGGCCTTCACCCTGCCTCCTGAAGAAGAAACCACCCTGCGCGCTCAGGGCGCGGTGTTTTTCGTCATCGGCCAAGCGAGTGTTGGCGAAGGCGTCACGCTGGTCGACCGTCACGGCCAGGACATCACCCCGACTGTTCGGGGCTACCAACATTTTGCGGAGACACCGTGACAGACCATCCCAACCAGGTTCCAGCGGAGTTCGTGCCCCCTTCGGTGTGGCGTAATCCATGGCATTTCCTGGCCTTCGGTTTTGGCTCCGGAACCTTGCCCAAGGCGCCTGGCACCTGGGGATCCATGGTCGCCGTGCCGTTCATTCCGCTGTGGCAGATGTTGCCGGACTGGGGCTACTGGCTGATGCTGGGTGTGAGCATGCTGTTCGGCATCTGGCTGTGCGGCAAGGTCGCCGACGACTTGCGCGTGCACGATCATGAAGGCATCGTCTGGGACGAGATGGTCGGCATGTGGATCACCCTGTGGCTGGTGCCCGAAGGTTGGGTCTGGCTGCTGGTGGGTTTTCTGGTGTTTCGCTTCTTCGATATTCTCAAGCCATGGCCGATCCGCTGGATAGATCGCCACGTCCATGGCGGTGTGGGTATCATGTTCGATGATGTGCTGGCCGGGGTCTTCGCCTGGCTCGCCATGCAGCTGCTGGTGTGGGGCTGGAGCTTCGTGTGAATCGGCCCTGTGCAGGTCGGCTTTGAGGGCGCAACGGATGGCTGGATGGCGAGGGTTGCTGGGAGCAGCGATGCTGTTGGTGTGCTGGGCAGCCAGTGCAGGCGTATCGCTGCAGCCTGCGCGCATCGATCTGGTCAGTGAAGCCTGGGAAGACTACACCAACGCAGATGGCACGGGCCTGGCCTGGGACGTCCTGCGCGAGGTGTTCCAACCGGCAGGTATCACAGTAGTCACACGCAGCGAGCCCTATATCCGTTCCGTCGGGCTGGTGCAGCAGGGTCAGGCCGATGCCTGGGTCGGTTCCTACCAGAACGAGGCGCATGCCCTGTACCCGCGCTGGCATTACGACACCGATCATATCTTCGCCTTGAGCCTGGCCGACAAGCCTCAGGTCGATTTCGCCAGCCTGGGCGGCTATCGCCTGGCTTGGGTGCGCGGCTACCAATTCCAGAAGTACCTGCCCAACGCGCGTACCTACAATGAGGTCCAGCGCCGCACCGGCATTCTGTCTATGCTCGAACACGATCGTGCCGACTACTACGTCGATGCCCTGACCGAAATCGAAGTGATCCTGCGCCAGGCGGTCGAGCCCGAGCGTTTCAAGCGCGTGCACGTGGCCGAGTTGCCGCTGTACCTGGGGTTCAGCGACAGTGCGCGTGGTCGGGCATTGCTCGCCGTCTACGATCAGCGCATGGAACAGTTGGTGAAGACCGGGCAGCTGCGCGGGATCTACCAGCGCTGGGGTCAACCGTATCCGTTCGACCCCCCGTTGCCAGCCCCTTGATCGAGCCGCTGCACAGGCGCCACGATCATCCACTGAGCAGGTGCGCAGAGCTGCTGTTACAATACTGCCCTTGTCAAGTTCATCAAGAATCAGGAGCACCCGGTGCCCGTCGTTTTTGTCGCTGCTTCTCAGCTTCCCACGCCTTTCGCTTTGTTCACCATGCATGGTTTTCTCGATGAGGCCACGGGCCGCGAGCATGTCGTGCTCAGCCTCGGCGATGTGGCGGACGGCGCACCCGTACTGGGGCGCCTGCATTCGGAATGTCTGACCGGGGACGCGCTGTTCAGCCAGCGCTGCGACTGCGGATCGCAACTCGAAGCCGCGTTGCAGGCCATTGCCCGGGAAGGGCGCGGCGTCTTGCTGTACCTGCGGCAGGAAGGCCGGGGGATTGGCTTGCTGAACAAGATCCGTGCCTATGAACTGCAGGACGGCGGCGCCGATACGGTCGAGGCCAATGAGCGCCTGGGCTTCGCTGCCGACCAGCGCGACTACGGCATGTGCGAACCGATGCTCGAGCACCTGGGTGTCAAGGCCCTGCGCCTGATGACCAACAACCCGCGCAAGGTCAAGGCGTTGACCGACATGGGCATCAACGTTGCCGAGCGCGTACCGCTGCACACCGGCCAAAACCCCCACAACAAATACTACCTGGCCACCAAGGCCGGCAAGCTTGGCCACATGATGGGCAGCGAGCATCAGGGTGAAGTGGTCGGCACGATCCGCAAGGGTAGCGAAGGGGTGTAGCGCGGTGCAGGGCTGACCATGTCAGCCCTGCACCGAAGTGGCGTCAGCGTTGCAGCAGGCGCTGGCGCAGGGTAATGGCAGCTTCGATACCCACCGCATCCAGGCCGCATTCAGCGAGCATCTGCGCCGGCTTGGCGTGTTCCACATAGGCATCTGGCAAGCCCAGGTGCAGCACGGGCTTGAGCACGCCTTCGCGGGCCAGGAATTCACTGACCGCCGAACCTGCACCACCCATGATGGCATTCTCTTCGAGGGTGACCAGCAGATCGTGGCCGTCGGCCAGTTCACGTACCAGTTGCTCGTCCAGTGGCTTGACGAAGCGCATGTCGGCGACGGTGGCATCCAGCTTTTGCGCCACTGTCAGCGCCTCGGCCAACTGCACGCCGAACACCAGAATGGCGACTCCGCGACCCTGCCGGCGGACTACGCCCTTGCCGATCTCGATGCTGTCCAGGCCTTGGTGGATCGCCGCGCCCGGACCGTTGCCGCGTGGATAGCGGACGGCCGCCGGACCTGGGTGATGGTGGCCGGTGCTGAGCATCAGACGCAGCTCGTTTTCGTCGCTGGGCGTCATCACCAGCATGCCGGGGATGCAGCGCAGGTACGACAGGTCGTAGCTGCCGGCATGGGTCGGACCGTCCTCGCCGACCAGGCCGGCGCGGTCGATGGCGAACAGCACGTCGAGGTTCTGCACCGCCACGTCGTGGATCAGCTGATCGTAACCGCGCTGCAGGAATGTCGAATAAATCGCCACCACTGGCTTGGCGCCTTCGCAGGCCATGCCGGCCGCCAGGGTCACCGCATGCTGTTCGGCAATGGCGACGTCGAAGTAACGCTCGGGGAAACGTTCGCTGAAGGCAACCAGGTCCGAGCCTTCCTTCATGGCTGGGGTGATGCCGACCAGGCGCGAATCGGCTTCCGCCATGTCGCACAGCCACTGTCCGAACACGCCCGAGTACTTCGGCCCGCTGGCTTTGGCGGGAGCCACGACCGGAGCGTCGAGCGGGTCGAGCTTGGTGATGGCGTGGTAGCCGATCGGATCGACCTCGGCCGGGGCGAAGCCCTTGCCCTTCTTGGTGACCACATGCAGAAACTGCGGACCCTTGAGGTCGCGCATGTTGCGCAGGGTGGCCACCAGGGTTGGCAGGTCATGGCCATCGATGGGGCCGATGTAGTTCCAGCCCAGTTCTTCGAACAGGGTGCCGGGGACCAGCATGCCCTTGGCGTATTCCTCGGTGCGACGGGCGATTTCCCAGGCGCCAGGCAGGCGCGACAGTACTTTCTTGCTGCCTTCGCGCATGCTGGTGTAGGTGCGGCTGGAGAGAATCTTGGCCAGGTAGTTGGACAGTCCGCCGACGTTGCGCGAGATCGACATGTCGTTGTCGTTGAGGATCACCAGCATGTCGGCGTTGACTTCCGGCGCGTGGTTGAGCGCCTCGAAGGCCATGCCGGCAGTCAGCGCGCCATCGCCGATCACGGCAATGGCCTTGCGTCCGCTGTTCTGCAGACGTGCGCCGATGGCCATGCCCAGGGCGGCGCTGATGGAGGTGCTGGAGTGACCGACGCCGAAGGTGTCGTATTCACTTTCGCTGCGCCGCGGAAAGGCGGCGATGCCGTCCTTCTGGCGCAGGCTGGCCATGCGCTCGCGGCGGCCGGTGAGGATCTTGTGAGGGTAGGCCTGGTGGCCGACGTCCCACACCAGACGATCGTCGGGCGTGTCGAAAACGTAGTGCAGGGCGATGGTCAGCTCTATGACGCCCAGGCCGGCACCGAAATGCCCACCGGTCTGGCCGACCGTATAGAGCAGCTCCTGGCGCAGTTCGTCTGCCAGTGTTTCGAGCTCGGCTTCGCCCAGACGGCGCAGGCCGGCAGGAGTGTCAGCACGGTCGAGCAGAGGCGTCGCCGGGCGTTCGCGGGGGATCTCTTGAAACGTCGTGGGCATCAGGCGAATCGTTATGAGTTCTAGGAATGGGGCAGTTTACCTGATGCGGCGTCGGGTGCGCACGCGCTCGTCAGTTGCGTCGCGCCACAATGTAACGTGCCAGTTCGCGCAACGGCTCGGCAGCGGCATCGAATGGATGCAATGCATGCAGCGCCTGATCGCGCAGATCCAGCGCATAGGCCTTGGCTGCATCAAGCCCGAGCAGCGCCGGGTAGGTCGGTTTGTTCAAGGCGATATCGGCACCTTGGCGTTTGCCCAGGGTGGCGGTATCGCTTTCGACGTCGAGGATGTCGTCCTGCACCTGGAAAGCCAACCCAACCGCTCGCGCATAAGTCTGCAGGCACTCGAGCTGTGACGGCTGTGCCCGCGCGCTGGCCAGCGCGCCGAGGCGTACGCTGGCCTCGATCAGGGCGCCGGTCTTGTGCCGGTGCATGAACTCGAGCGCCTGCTGGTTCAACTGCAGGCCCACCGAGCCCAGGTCGATGGCCTGGCCGCCGACCATGCCGGCCGGGCCAGCAGCCTGTGCCAGCACCTGGACCATGCTCAGTCGTATGGCATCGCTTTGCGGGCTCAGGGTCGGGTCGAGCAGCGCGGTGAAAGCCAGGCTTTGCAGGCCATCGCCGGCCAGGATCGCGCAGGCTTCGTCGAACGCCTTGTGCGTGGTGGGCTGGCCACGGCGCAGATCGTCGTCGTCCATGGCAGGAAGATCGTCGTGCACCAGCGAGTAGGCGTGGATCAGCTCGACCGCGCAGGCAGCGCCGTTGGCCTGGGTGGCATCGGCGCCCAATGCCTCGCAGGCAGCATAGGCGAGCAGCGGGCGGACGCGCTTGCCCCCGTTCATCACGCTGTAGCGCATGGCCTGGTACAGCCGGGTCAGCTCGGCCGAAGGCGGCACGAACAGACCTTGCAGGGCGCCATCCACACGCTGTTGGCAGAGAGCCTGGTAGGCGGCGATCATTCAGGCTGTTCCGTATCGAAGGGTTCTTCGGTGAGCTCGCCGTCCTTTTCCAGCAGGACCTGGACTTTCTGTTCGGCTTGGGCCAACGCGCTCTGGCAGTCGCGGGTAAGACGGATGCCGTTCTCGAAAGCGCTCAGCGAGTCTTCCAGCGACAGCTCGCCGTTCTCCAGGCGTTCGACCAGCGTCTGCAGGTCGGCCAGGGATTGTTCGAAATCCAGGGATGCTTTTTTGCGGGCCATGGCAGCGGTCTCGGCGAGAAGGATTGAAACCGGGCGACGTTAGCAGACGGGCGGCTGCGGGGCAAATGGAGCGCCGCGCCCAAGCCGCGCTTAAAGAGCCTGGACCGGCTCTTCGCCGACCTGCATCACCGCTCGATAGTGGACTCGTCCTTTGCGCAATTGCCGTATGGCGTGGTTGACATCTTCCAGCGGCCACGACTGCACCCAGGGCCGCACTTGGCGCGCCGCCGCGAAAGCCAGGGTGTCTCGGATATCCTGACGCCCACCGACGTTGGCGGTGGTGATGCTCAGCGTCTTGTACATCATGGCCGCGACATCGAATGTCACCGGCGGTGGCATACCGGCGAAACACAGCACGCCGAAGGGCCGGAGCATGTCGACGATGGCCGACCAGTCGCACGCGACCGCGCTGGTCACCAGGATGTAGTCGAAAGCATTGCGCACTTGCTTGCAGTCCACTGGTTTGCTGAGGTCGATGAAACGGTTGGCGCCCAGGGTCAGGGCATCGCGCTGCTTGTGCGGGCTGCTCGAGAGCGCTGTGACGCGGCAGCCGCGCTTGGCCGCGAACTGGATGGCAAGATGGCCCAAGCCACCGATGCCGACGATGCCGACGGCCATGCCAGGCCAGGTGGCGCGCTTGAGCGCCGTGTGCACGGTGACACCGGCGCACAGCAGGGGCGCGGCGTGCTCACTGCTCAACTCGTCGGGGATGGAGAACACGAAACGGCTGTCGCAGTACAGGTAGTCGGCAAGCCCACCCTGTTCTCCATGGGTACAGGTGGCGATCAGGCAAGGGCAGTGCTGCTCCTCGCCACGCAGACAGAATTCACATGCCAGGCAGGAGCTGCGGTACCAGCCGACGCCGACGCGTTGGCCCAGGCGCAGCCCGGCTACGTTTTCACCCACGGCGCTGACGCGGCCGATCACTTCATGCCCGCACACCTGGGGATAGACACTGGCCTCGCCCCAGTGGCCATCTATCAGGTGTAGATCGCTGCTGCACAGACCGCAATGAGTGATCTGAATCTCCACATCCATCGGCCGCAGCGGCGGGCTGCGGTAGCTGAGCGTCATCAGTTCACGCTGGCGTTGCGCTGCCGCCCAGGCGGTGACCATTCGCCCATTCATCGACTGGCCTGCCCGAGGGTCTGCAGCAATTGCCGAGTCAGTCGGGCGGCCCACTGTGGGCTGAGGCGAATCGGCGAGGTGGCGGGAAACTCGAAATCGTTGCGCGGCGATGGGGCGGTCAGGTCGTCGAGAATCATCGGCAGAATCAGGCGGGTCTTGGCAATGATCGGGTGCTGACGGGAGTCGTTGTCCAGGCGCAGCCGCCAGCGCTCCAGGGGCAGCGGCGCGAAGCTGCCGGCTGCGAGGTTGTCGGCGACCCATCCGCACAGGATCTGCCAGGACAGGGCGCCGTGTGGATGACACAGGTTCGAGGCCCGGCCCAGACTGCCGGCGGGCGCCTGGAGCGCCAGGTTTGCCATGATCTGTGCGGCAACGTCGACAGGCGTCAGATTGACACCCCCTTCCAGGTCGGCCGGCCAGCATCCCAGCAGCATGCATGCGCCCAACAGCAGGCACACGTAGTCGTTATCGTTGATGGTACTGCGCTCGACCTCCAGCGGCGCGGCCAGGTCACCACAGCGGGCGATGATGACCGGCAGGCCATGTTCGCGTGCGGCGTTCAGCGCCAGGGCTTCGGCCACATGCTTGCTTTCCTCGTAGCCTGTACGCGCGCTGCCGCCTGTGGCCAGGGTCGACACCATGATCAGCGGCATCGCACCGTTGAGGGCGAGTTGGACGATCTGGGCGGTGCCTTCGACATTGCCCCGCACCAGGTTGGCGTAAGGCTTGACCCAGTTGACTCCGGCCCCGGCGTGAACCACGCAGTCGACGGTCTGCGTGAGGCTCTGGTAGGCAGCGGGCGACAGCCCCAGGTGCGCAGCCGCCAGGTCGCCGCATTCCATCTGCAACTTGCCGAGCCAGTCCAGGGGGACGCCGGGCGGTACCAGACCATGGCGTTGCAGGCTGCCCAGGCAGCGCCGACGCGCGTCCGCCAGGTCCTGAGCGCGCACCAGGCAAATGACCTGCTCGACCTCGGGCTGGCGGGCCAGGGCAGCGAGCAGGAAGGCGCCGAAAAAGCCCGTGGCGCCGGTCAGCAGGATGCGCTTGCCTGGTTTGGTCCGATAGGCGTGAAGAATGTCTTCCCCGCGCAGCGGCCCGGGAATGAAGGCATAGCGCGCCGCCTCCACAGCGACTTCGCGCAGGATCGCTGCGGCGGGCAGCCCGGCCCGAGCGCGATCAATGGCCAGAGCCATGCCTTGCAGGCGGGTGTCTTCGAGCAGCGCCGCCAGCGAAAGCTGCACGTCGAAGCTGTGGTTGAGCTCGAGCAGCAATTCGCTCAGTTGCAGGCTGCCGCCGCGGTCGAAGAAATCATCGTCCGGGTGCAGTGCGGGGATATCGTTGCCCAACACTGCCTGCCACACCGTGGAAACCTGAGCCTGGGTGGCGGTCAGCGACACCTCATCCTCGGGCAGCGGCACGGCCTGGCTCAAGTGCGCGTCGCTCAGCGGCTCGCGCTTCTGATTGTGACCGGCACCCAGGCTGGCCACGGCATAGTAGGCGCTGGGCACGGCGAAGAACGGCAAGTGCAGGCTGGCCCAGGCGCGCAGGGCCGTGGCCGTGGGCAGATGCGCCGGGCTTGCGGGGACGACGTAGGCCAGCAACTGGCGGGCGGCGCCCTCGTGCCGGCTGCCGATGCAGGTCTGGACCACCAGCGGGTGGCTGTTCAAGACCTGCTCCACGTGTTCCGGATGCACCTTGTAGCCACGTATCTTGAGGTGGGCACTGTCGCGTCCGAGCAACTGCAGGCGACCGTTGCCCAGCCAGACCACACGGTCGCCGGTGTCGAACAGCCCGCCGTTGGGTAGCGGGACGTTGCTCGGCTGGCCTAGATAACCGCGTAAAAGCCCCGGTGTGCGCAGATGCAGGTGGCCTGCGCCGCCGCGGGGCACGGCCTGGCCTTGCCGGTCGAGCACACGCGCCTCCACGCCCTTGATCAACTGCAACGTGCCGTCGTCGTGCTTGAGGGCGACGTCACCGGCTTCGTTGGAACCGTACAGGTCGATCAGGCAGCAGTTGGGCAGCAACGCCTGTACCTGGGAACGCAGGGCCGCCGACAGGCTCTCGCCGCTGCTCCAGAGTACCCGCAGGCCTGCACAGCAGGACACGAAGCGAATTTCTTCGCGGACCAGCCCCTGCAACAGCGAGGGGGTGATCATGATCTGCTGCAAATGGTTGTCGGCAATGAAGTCCATCAGACGCAACGGATCCAGCACCACCTCATCGGCGATGACCACCGTGGTGCATCGACTGAGCAGCGGGTAATACAGGTAGCCGGTCAGCCAGGCATTCAGGCCTACGCGTTGCCCCGGTTGCAGGTAGGTCTGCCACAGGCTCAGGGAATCGAGCACGGCAGGTGCTGGCATCAGCGCCACCTTGGCCGGGCCGCTGGTGCCCGAGGTCAACAAGCCGTAGGCGATTGGCGGATGCGTGCGAGCCCACGGCGGGCAGTCCGCAGGCGCCTGGCGGGCAAACTGGCCTTCCAACATATGGGGTTGTGCAGCCGGTAGTTGCCGTGCGCTATCGGCGTCGCACAGCACCAGGCACTCGCCCAGGCGCTCCAGCAACTGCTGGCAATGGTGAGCGCTGTACCAGGCAGGTACCTCGAGATAGGGCCGGCCTGCCAGGGCACAGGCAGTCATGGCAACGGCGGTGTGAATGTTCTTGCGTTTGAACAGCACCGCCCACGCGGCGGGCGCCAGGCGGGCCTGCAAGACCCTCGCCAGCTGCTGCGCGCGGTCGTGCAACTGCTGCAGGGTCAGGCTGTCGCGTCCATCGCTGACGGCAATGTGATCCGGGTCGGCAGCCACGGCGGCGCTGAACGTGTCCAGCCAATCGGGAACGGCTGCCGCGCTTTGGTTGTAATGGTTGAACGTCGCCCAGTCATCGAGGCTGCGTTCGCGCAAACGCTGCAGGTGCAAGGCACAGGCCTGGGGCGCGGGCAATGGCGAAGGGCCGGTCCGGCCTTGGGCGTCCAGCAGGTGGAAGCCGGTTTCGGTCAGCAGGCCGATCACGCATGCCTGCGCCGCCAGCCTGTCGATCAACGGCTGCTGCCCGGCGGCGGCTGTTTCGCTGCACGCCAGCAGCAGTGGCTGGCCGATCAGATCGTGCAGTTCGGGCAGCTTTCCGGCGTCCGTGGACATGAGTGCCAGCGTGTCGAGGGCGTGGCAGTTCACTTCGGGGAATTGGGCAATGCTCCAGAGCAGGTGGCTGAGATCTTCGCCGCCACGGTGCAACAGGACGATATCCAGCTGCGCCGACGGCGCGCGATGCAGGCTGCGCAGCAGGCCGGCGGGACTGCCCGGCCGATGCCGGCCAGCCAGCAGGGCGAAGAATCGCCAGGTGAGTTGGGCACTGGCTGCGCATTCGCCGACCACCGCAGGGTAGGGCTGGTCGGGATGATGCACGGCGGCGAAACCGGTCGAGCGCTGAGCCTCTTCGTGCCAGCCCTTGAAAAACTGCCAGGCGGGCACCTCGTGCGCTTGCCATTGCAGCATGGCTGCACTGAACGGCACGCCGATGAAATCACACAGGGAGCTCAAGCCGCCTGTGCTGTCTTGCATCAGGTCGTGATCGCTTTCCAGGGCCAGCAAACTTTGGGCCGGACACGCCCGCTGCACGCGCCAGTACAGTGCCAACAGTTCCTCGAACCCTGACTCGTCGGGATCGAACCAGGTATTTTCGCCCTGGGTGCCGACGCGATACAGCGAGCGCATGACCGCCAGTGGCTCGCGCACCAGAAACACGTGCTTGAACTGCTGCAGCCAGCCATCGTCGATCTGGGCGAAGTCGCAGAACCAGGCGATTTCCTTGCTCAGCAACACTGACTTGCCCGCAGGCAGCGGGCCGTGGGCGAGTGCCTCCAAGGCCTGGCCGTAGGTCGGGACAGGCTCCCGGTGGCCGGTCCTGCGGCGGGTGTCGAGCACGCTGCGGTACTTGTCGGGCCAGTGCTGCATCAGGAACGGTTCGCTCAGCCGCTCGTGCAGCACGTGCACGGCGGGGTGTTCCATAACACAGCGT
Organism: Pseudomonas sp. CFBP 8770; assembly: GCF_014841705.1. Taxonomy (NCBI): domain Bacteria; kingdom Pseudomonadati; phylum Pseudomonadota; class Gammaproteobacteria; order Pseudomonadales; family Pseudomonadaceae; genus Pseudomonas; species Pseudomonas sp. CFBP 8770. Next base: position 445,199 of record NZ_JACYUL010000004.1, on the reverse strand, counting down.
TCGAGTGCGGTAGAGCGGCTTCTGGACACGGCCCAGATGATCACTCGCAGCGGTCGCATCAACATGTCCAGCTCCTTGGTCAACTACGCAGCACCCAGACCCCGGATGCGGCAATCAGGCCCATGCCCAGGACCATGCCTGCATCGGGGATTTCCTTGAAAAGAACAAAGCCCCAGAACATCGCGAACAGCAGATAACTGTAATCGAAGGCGCCCACGACCGCGCTCTGACCGATCTGGTAGGCCCTGGCCACGCCGGCGCTCATCAGCACCATGAGGACCGCGAGCACGCCCATCAGCAACCATTGCACAGGCCCCAGCACCACCCAATGCGGCGTCAGGAAGTCGCTGGGCAATGATGGATGGGGCGTACTGAGCAGTTGGTGGCCCAGCAGCATCGTCGCGCCGACCAGGCACAGACACAGGTTCAGGTTCAGCGCCAGTGCCAGCGCCGAGTGATCGTTGCAGCGGGCGCGGGTCAGTACGGCAGCCACGGCATAGAGCAGGGCGGCCAGCACCGGCAGCAGGGTCATGCCGGAAAAATCCGCAGCCGTCGGGCGCAGAATGATCAGCACGCCGACGAAGCCCAGGGCAATGGCCAGCCAGCGGCTGGGGCTCACCTTTTCGCGCAGCACCAGCGCCGACAGCAGGGCAATGAACAGCGGCGCGGTGTAGAGCGCCAGTGCGGCCAGGCTCAGGCTCATGTGCGGCAGGGCCGCATAGAAAGCGATCCACATCAGGGTCAAGGCAGCGCTGCGCAAGAGTATCCAGCGATCGCAGATCAGGTTGCGCCACAGGCTGGCACTTCGCGAAAAACCCAGCCACAGCAGGAGCAGCACGATGGCGATCGAGGAACGAACGACGTACAGCTGCCATACCGTGAAATCGGCACTGCCCAGCTTGATCAGCGCATCGGAAGCGGACACCAGGAATACCGAAGCGGTGATCAGCGCTACGCTTGAGCGTGTGTCGTGGAGAAGCGGTCGCTGTTCCATGCAGAAAGCCCAAGCGGTCTGTCTTTGCATGATGCGCTAAAAGATGACATCGTTTGAAACGACCATTTCGCAGGACAGGGCAACTTCAGGTTATGGAAAACCTCCGGCGCAAACTGCCGCCTCTATCGAGTCTGATCCCTTTCGAAGCGGCTGCCCGGCTGCAGAGTTTTTCTCGTGCAGCCGAGGAATTGCACCTCACCCAAACGGCGATCAGTCGACAGATTCGCTCCCTTGAAGAGAATCTGGGCGTGCAGTTGTTCGATCGCAAAAGCCGCGGGGTTTTTCTCACCGATGCGGGCGAAAGCTTTCGCCAGACGGTCGCGGCTGCCCTGTTCGATATCGCTCGGCAGACCGAAAAGCTGCGTCAGCAGCAGTCGTCGAGCGGCACCGTGGTGCTCTCGTCGCAGCTGGTGGAAGCTTTCTACCTGTTCATGCCGGCGCTGGCCGGCTTTCATCAGAAACATCCGCACATCGAGCTCAAGCTGCATTCCACGCTGGCGGCCATAGGCGAGGAGCGCGAGCGTTTCGACGTGGCGGTGCAGACCATGGGCCGGGCCAGTGCCGATCACGTGCTGCTGTTCAGCGCGCCCGATGAAGTGTTCCCGGTCTGCAGCCCCGACTACTTCAAGAGCATCGCCCCGTGGCTGAGCCTGGACAATCTGCCCAAGTGCCGACTGTTGCATTACGAACCCCGTGCGCAGGACTTCGTGATCTGGGATCAATGGCTGGAAAGTGTCGGTGCGTCGTTTCGCGTTGGCAGCCAAGGCATGGGCTTCAACAGTTTCCCGGTCATGATGCAGGCAGCTCTGGAAGGTCACGGTGTGGCCTTGGGCTGGGGAATGACCACGCGCCAGATGCTGGCCGACGGCAGGCTGGTGCGCCTGTTCGACAAGCAGTGGTCCATGGGCGATGCGTTGGGAGTCTACAAATGGCATGCCAACCCGCTGTCGCCGGCTGCCCGCCTGCTGGTGCAATGGCTGCAGGAGCTGTTGCTCGATCCCCGGCCCGTGCTGGCCTGATCTTCAGTCCACTGCACCGAACATGCGCAACTCATGCGGGCGGTGGCAAGCCTGACGTGAGGCGCCGGCGGTGCTTCATAGGCGGCATCGATCCCGGTGAAACCGCTCAGCGCGCCGGTGCGCGCCAGCCGATACAAGCCTTTGGGATCGCGTGCTTCGGCCAGCGCCAGCGGCGTGTCGACGAACACCTCGACGAAAGCCTCGTCACCGATGATCTGCCGCGCCAGGGCCCGGTGCGCGATACGCGGTGAGATCAGCGCGACCAGCACCAGGGTGCCGTGGGCACACAGCAGGCGTGCAACCTCGGCGGTGCGCCGCACGTGTTCCTGCCGGTCGTCGTCGCTCAGGCCCAGGTCTCGACAGAGCCCGCGGCGCAGTTCGTCGCCATCGAGCACCACGCAGTGATAGCCGAGGGCGGCAAGTGCCGCCTCGGTAGCCTTGGCGATGGTGGTCTTGCCGGCAGCCGGCAGACCCGTCAGCCACAAGACCGTTGGGCGCGTGCCGAGGCGCCGCCAGATCGGCAGTCGGGCTGTGTCGGGAGAAGGTCTATCCATCGCTTGCTCCATGGTTGGCAAAGGCTTGCAGCACGCGCTTCTGAATATCGTGCACGGCATGTTCGCTGAAACCGCTGCGAGCCGTGTCCACCACCAACCGGCCACCGCGGTAGCCTTGGCTGTGCAGGCCCTTCTGGACACTTTCGCACAAGGGCAGGTCCTCTTCACGCACCACCGCCACGAAATCGATCACCGCCTGCTCCTGGGCATCCGGATGGGGCCCCTGGGTGAACCACTGCACACGCTGCTCACAGCGCTGCGCGCCCGTGGGTACGTGGTGCAACAGGTTCATGTAGCCGCCCGGATAGACCTCGATGCACAGGTTCGGCCAGACATACCAGGCACCGAATTCGCCGCTGCGTGGTGCGTCAGGGTTGGTTGCATAGCCTTGCCGTTCGCCCTGATCGCTGCTCAGATGGGCATGGAAGCCTGGGTGGATATCGATCCGGTAGCTGCTCAGCTCCAAGGTCTGCTGCGACAGGCTGGGGTGGCAGCCGGGGCAGTGATAGCACTCCGAATAGTTTTCCACCGAGACCTTCCAGTTCGCTCGCAGCGCATAGGTATGGCTGTAGCTGTGGTAGAGCGCCTCGGGCGCGGGCGAGAAGCTGCGCAGTTGCGCCTCGAGCCCGGCGAGCTGGTCGGCCAGGGGCGGGGCGTGCGGGTCCAGGTTGACGAAGACCAGTCCGCACATCACTTCCAGGCGCACGCCGGCAAGGTGGGCGCGGGCAGGTTCGAAGCCCGAAACCTCGCAGCTGTGCCGGGCGCTCTGCAATCTGCCTGCGTGATCGTAGCGCCATGCATGGTAGGGGCAAGTGATTGCCCCACGCAGGTGCCCACAGCCTTCGAGCAGGCGATGCGCACGGTGCTGGCAGACATTGTGGAAAGCCCTCAGCTGGCCGTCCTGGCCGTGCAGCACGAGCACACTTTGCTCGCCGATCTCGCAGACCAGATAGGCACCTTCCACGGCCAGCCTGGAGAGGTGACAGGCGTACTGCCAGGTGCGGTAGAAAATATGCTGCAGTTCCTGCCCGCAGTGATCCGGGTCGAAGTAGAAAGCCCCCGGCAGGTTGTGCGAGCGTCCTGCATCGGGGTGGAAATCGCCGGTGTCCAGGGGCACGTTAGTGGTCCTTGCCAATGACTCATTCATGAATGGCCACCGCCTCGCCCAGGGCGTTCGAGCACAAGGTCAAGCCGAGCCCCGGCGTGTCGTCCAGGCGGGCGATGCCACGGCTTACGTGCACGCCGCCCAAAGCCGTGACGATGCTGTGATGGCGGCAGGCATTCCAACTGGCGCGCAGGTATTGGTTGGGGGTGGCCAGGGCCAGGTGCATGGCCGCGGTGTCGGCGATCTGGCTGCCGCCCACGTCTTCGATGTTCATCTGGATACCCTGCTGGATGCAGTAGTCGCGCAGCTGCCGGGCCTTGGTCAGCCCGCCGACACGGGCTATCTTCAGGCCAATGGCCTGGGCCGTATTCGAGGCGCTGGCGCGGTACAGGTCGCTGGCGCTGTGAATGCACTCGTCCAGAATCAGCGGCTGCCGCGTCAGGCTGCGGACATGCTGGCACTGTTCCAGGGTTTCGCAGGGCTGCTCGAAATGCACATCGCACTCCCTGACCGCGTTCATTACGGCCACCGCCTGGGCCGGTAGCCAGGCACGATTTGCGACGAAGGTCAGTTGGTCGCCGTTCATGCGCTCGGCGAGCAGGCTCTGGATACGCGCCAGATCCGCCACCACGCCCGATCCCACTTTGCACGAATGGGTCCGATAGCCTTCGGCATGCGCCAGGTGCATGTCGGCCACCATTTGTCGGGGCGTGGCCGTGGGGATGCTGCTCTGCAGGGTCAGCTCGGCGTTCAGGCGTCCCCCCAGTAGGGCGTGCACCGGCAGGTTGCTATGGCGTCCGAGAATGTCCCAGCACGCCATGTCGATCGCTGTCTTGACGTAGGGGTGGCCGGGCAGTGCCTGGTCCATGACTTGGTTGATCGAATTCAGGTTGAGCGGGTTGCAGCCCAGCAGGTGAGGCGCCAGCTCGGCCAGCCCGGCGCGCACGCCGAGGGCGAACGCCGGCAGGTACGAGGCGCCCCACGGGCAGCTTTCGCCGATCCCGGACACCCCTTGGTCGGTCTCGATCACTACGATGGTGCTGTCCAGCGCGCTGTAGTGCAGGCGCCCGCCGGACAGCGCGTAGGGCTTGTCCAGCGGCAGGTCGACCTGGTAGATACGCAGGCGGGTGATCTTCATGATGCATGCCTCACGGGGTCGACGACGGTGGCGAGGTTCAGCTGATGCAGCATGGGCAGGTGCAGCGCGCCCATCAGTTCGGGGAGGTCGCGCAGCAGCGCCTGGTTCGGCGTGTAGTGGTCGTGGTGATCATCCACCCAGCTGGCGCCGCAACTGCGGCTGACCACTTGCTCGAGCAGTGACGGCTCCAGACCCATGGCGCGTCCCAGTTGCAATGCCTCTTGCCGGAGGATGTGGTTGATCCACGCCATGACTTCCAGTAGGCACTGCGCATAGTGGCCGCAGGCGGGATGGCTGAGCGGATAGCGAAAGCGTTCCGGCAGGCTCGGCTTGCGCCGCCCGCGCGCGTCGACGACAAAGGTGCCGGGATGGCGATAGGTGCGGTCGGCGCCATAGGGCGAGGGCGCAGCGAAACCGTCGATGAACAGGCGGCGCTGGTTTTCCGTTTCCATCAGCGCCACCACCTTGAGATGGTTGGCCTGGGCCGGGTAACGTTTCCCGGCCTGGCGATAGCGCGCCTCGATTCGGCGACCCAGCCGCAGCTCGACATCGAGTTCGTCGGCGAGGGCCACGGTCAGGGCCATGTCCTTGACGGTGATCTCCAGGGTGCAGGAGTGGTCATAGCTGCCGTCGAGGAGCATCGGTGTGACCTGGTCGACCACGAAGCAGTTGGCTCGCGAGTCCTTCGCCACGTCCCACAGCCAACGCAGGTCCATTCCCTGGTTCTGTGCCACCAGCAACAGCTCGGCCCAGGCCAGTGTGGCGCCGTAGAACAACAGGTTGGTCAGCAGCTTGACCGACTGGCCGTGACCGATGGCGCCGACGTGGAGGGTGTGTTGGCCCATCGCATCCAGCACCGGGCGCGCGATGTCGCAGGCCGCTTTCTCGCCGCCGACATAGAAACAGACATTGTTGAAGTCCACGCCCATGTGCGAGAGGTTGCTGACCGGTGCTTCCAGGCTCATGACCCCGCGCCGCCCGGCCAGTCGGGCAATATCCAGCGTGTTGTGGTAGTCGGTGGTCGAGGTGTCGATCCAGACCGCGCCCCGGCCCAAGGCTGCCAGCGCGCCGTCATGACCGAGCATCGTTTCGCGTACGTGCCTGGGCAGCGGCAGGCAGGTGATCAGCAGGGCGGCACCGTCGGCCGCAGCCGCGGGGCTCGGTGCCCATTGCGCGCCTAGGCTGCGCACCCAGTGTTCGCAACCCGGATCATGGTCGTGGACGGTCACTGTGAAGCCGTTGTCGAGCAATGCACGAACGAATGGGCGGCCCATGTTGCCTGCGCCGATAAAACCGATAGAGGGGGTCATCGAACCAATCCTTGTGTGTTCAAACCAGTTGGCGGGCCCTTCCAGCGCCCTGTTTGCTTACCCAGATCGAATCGAAGTTCTCCAGCATGACCTCGGCCGGGGAGAAGCTCGGTCCGCCGCCGATGGGTGCGATGATCGCGTCGATATCCGGGTAGATGAAGAACGCCAGCGACACCCGTGCGCTCGGCTGACGATGCAGGACCTGATGGGCCGTGCTGATCAGGCGCTCGTCGGTCCAGCGCTGCAGCATGTCGCCCAGATTGACCAGTACGGCGCCCTCCAGGCACGGCACGTCGAGCCATTGGCCACGGCTGTAGATGCGCAGTGAAGGCTGCGGCAGAGGTTGCTGGATCAGCAGGGTGAGAAAGCCGTTGTCGGTATGTTTGCCGGCCGTTCCCGCCCCGGCTGGATAATATGAAGCGCGCTGGATCAGGGTTGGCTGACGGAAGTGTGCATCGAACGCCTGCGCGGGCAGCTGCAAGGCACTGGCGATGGCTCGGCGCAGCTGGGGGAACACCTGTTGCATGACTTCGACCTGCAGGGCGTAGGCGCAAGCGTTCAGACCAGGCGCGAGGTCGTCGCCGGGCAGCAGGCTCGGCCCGCTGAACGGCGCGCCACCGGGCCGGTCGATGCCCCAGTCCAGATGCTGCTTGTTGTCCGGGCCTGCATCGGGATGCAGCGTTTCGCCATAGGCCCCGACGTAGCCCCGTGCGGTGTGCGGGTAGCCGGGCTGGTGAGCATGGCCGAAGCGCTGCTTGACCGGCTCTGGCAGCGCGAAGAACGCCTCGGCCGCACCCATGTATCGCTCGATCAGTGCCTCTGGAAGCCCGTGATCCACCAGATAGAAGAAGCCGTCTTGCTCGCACGCCGCGCTCAGTTGCGCTAGCGCCCAGGGCTCACGTGCCGCCAGTTGCGCCAGGGAGATGACAGGAAGTACAGGCATGCCGTACACCCCGTTCATACGACGCGCAACGCCAGGTAGTGGGCGCGCGCATTTTGCAGGTAGCGGGCCGACATTCGCGCTTCCAGCACGGCAAGTCCCTGCTCGCGGCCCAGGCTCTGCAGCAACGGCGCGAAGCCGGCGGTGTCGAAGTAAGCTTCGCGAACACTGATCACCACCACGCCCCCGGGCCGGGTCATGGCAACCAGGCCGCACAGCGCCGAGGCGGGCAGATGACCTGGAATGAAGGCGCCGCAGCAGACCACCGCGTCGAAATGCCGAAGCAGGGCCGGTGGCAAAGGCTGGGTCAGGTCTATCTGGCCGTGCAGATGCTGGTAGGCCCGGGAAGCTTCTGCCTGATCGAGCATGGGCCGGGACAGGTCGCAGCCGCCGATCTGCCGATAGCCGCGCTCTTTCAGCGTGCGTCCGACCAGGCCGGTTCCGCAGCAGGCATCGAGAACGCGGCTGTCGTGGTGGACGTTGCCTCGCTGCGCTACGGCGTCGAGCAAGTCGACGACCATCGTCGGCCCGCAGTAGGCCTCGGCTTGCACATCGGCGTCATAGTGGCGGGCCCAGTGATCGTAATAGCGCTCCAGGTGGTGAATGCTCTGGTGCGACAGCGCATCGGCAATCGAGCGGGTGCTCGGAGCCTCCGCTGGCAAGGCCGTGGGTAAGGCGTTCATGGCTGTATTCATGGATAGCGTCTCGAAGGAAAACTGACGGTCGGTGTCGCTGTCCTAAGAGTTAGCAGCGCGCCAGGGCACGGTCAATCGAGGCGCAACAGGCTTGGTTTGAAAGGATATTTACACTCGGGTACGCACGGTCCGCACTCACCGGCTTGTGCTCGAAGCCCTTGCCGATCGATAGCGACAAGCGCCCGATGAATGCGGGTGGGCAGGCCTGAAAATTCCTGTACAGGCGTTTTCCCGGGCCGGTTGTGCACGTCCTACCCACGATATTTTCGAGGGCCATGCCGACCTTTTAATCGTGTCTGGCAAACGGGATTTTCCAGCTGCGGGAGTGTCCCGTGGTGACCCCTTCGACGCTTTGCGCTAACATCGGCGGCGGCCCATGCTGCCCGCCGCTCGCTCCGCAAGGAAAGGTGAAAGCATTTTGCATCCTCACGCCTTCATACCTCTCTTGATGGTCGAGGCCTGGCAACGCGAGCACCAGCATGCATCGACTCGGGAGCTGTCATGTTTTCAATCGAGCACGCCAAGCAGATGGCCAAGACGCTGCGCGTCGCGCTGCAGGCGCAGGGTCACGACGTATCGCATTCCACCGCTCTGGAAATGGTTGCCCGGCAGATGGGGCACAAGGACTGGAACACCGCTTCGGCCAGCCTGGCGCCGACTGCCTCAGTGGTGATCGGTTTCGACAAGGCCATCCCCATCCTGCGGATTTTCGACGAAGCCAAGGCGCGCGAGTTCTATCTGGACTTCCTGGGTTTCACGGTCGAGTTCGAGCACCGCTTCGAGGCCGACCTGCCGCTGTACCTGGGCGTCGAGCGCGCGGGCCTGCAACTCCATCTGTCCGAACACCATGGCGACTGCTCGCCGGGCTCGACCGTGTTCGTACCCATGCATGGGGTCGAGGCGTTGCGCGATGAACTGCTGGCCAAGCGGTATGGCTATGGCCGTCCGCAAATTGTCGAGCAAGGGTGGGGGCGGCTGTTGGAGGTGTATGACCCGTTCGGTAACCGGATTCGGTTCTGCGAGGGGTGATGAGGGCAGGGTCGGGTCGGCCGCGGAGGCGTCTTCGCGGCCGATGACCGCTCCTACTGGAGCTACCCCTGGCAGGCAGCCATGTCAGGTTTGAAAATACTGGTTGTCAGGCGTTTGAGCGCTATATCCAGCGCCTGATCATCGAACAGCCTGCTCTTGCGAGCGGCAGCAGCGGCACCGCCATCCCAATGCCTCAGCGCTTCACGCACTGCGGGAACTGTTGGAGAAATCCCGCCCTGGCTCAGCAACCAATCGACCGTTGCCAATAGCTCCATGCCAAAGGGCGACTCGAAGCCGTCGATCAGCTCGGTGGTGCGCTCCAAAGCTTGGGTGTACTCCTTGGCTTCAGTTCTAAGATAGGTTTGCAAGAAAGCTCTACGCTCTTCCTCAAACCAGATCACATCATTGATACCTGCGTCACTGATGCGTCTGTCGCAATGCAGATAGCTGCCATCGAGATTGTCGAGCAGATGCTCCAGCCGATTCGCATACGGCCCGTATTTATGAGCTACAAACTTCAGGTTCAAAGGGTTCTTGATGTCCGGTAGCTTTTCTATGGCGCGCTCCAGAAACCAGGCCAGCTTCTGTATCTCGAGCAAGCTGCATTCCATGCCTAAAACCCAATAGCGTCGAACCAGTTCGGCAATGAGCGCGCGAGCAGGCGTGAGCTTTTCCACCCCGCTACGTTTGGCGACATTCATATACTGGTTGGAAGGTTCGAACACCACGACATCCACATCCAGATCACTCAATACAGCAATGATCTGCTCGCGGACTTCGGGCCACTTCAGGCCACCGTTACCGGCGCCGAGTGGCGGGAGAGCCACGGAAGTCACCTGATTTTCAATCAGGAAACGGCGCAGATCATGAAGGCCTTCTGTCACCCAGACCATCTGAGAAGGTGATCGCCAGTGCCGTTTGGTAGGGAAATTTATAATCCAGCGAGGTCCTTCCAGTTCGTTGACTGCAGTCACATGAACCTTGCCTGTCTGCACTTCGCCTGCCTTGCAGGCGGCCGAGTACAACCGATAGTTTTCCACGAAGCGCTCCTTGAACATCAGCGCAATGCCTTTGCCCATGACGCCGACGGTATTCACGGTGTTGACGAGGGCTTCGGTCTTGGCTTCGAGAAGGTTGCCTTGGGTAAATCTGATCATTGGAAATACCATCCCGGACGCGCATGGACAGCCAGTGTCAGACCTCTGGCGGCCACGTCGTGCTGCGTGCGTTCTTTCGTTGCATCGGTGTAGCACATTATGCCAAGGAGTCCTGTAATCGGTAGGTGGCGGTGAATCAGCGCTTCGGCCTGGTAACGCTCCATCTTTCTAGGGTCGTCGGGGTCACGTTTGAAATCGCGTCTTTGAAGGATAGGCCAGTCGATCTCGCCTAGGCTTGCCAGATCACTGTAATAGTTTGTCCAGTCCGGGTAGGCATGGGCGTTTGTGAAGACGAAAGGTAGGCCAAGCTGTTCGACGCGGTACAGGCTGGAGACCAGAATTACGATCTCGTCGTTGCCGCGCTGCTGAACACTCCACCCAGAATGAATGTTTTTCATCATCACAGAGAAGGGGGTGAAATAGAAGGGTACGTAGTCGGCCAGAAAACCTTTCGGCGCGATGGGCACACGGCGGGATCGGCGTTTGTCGATCAGGTCAGGGTTGCCAATGTCCACGTAATGCTGCGCCTGTACGTTCGAACTGGCGCAATGCAACCCGTTGTCCAGAATCCAAGGCAGGTTATCGCGGTGAACGATACGCCAGATCAAAGCCTTCTCAGGATTCAGATTGCTATAAATCATTCAAGAAAAATCTCTGATTTACCCTAATTCGTACAGTAACACCTGCCCCACGTTTTTGTTCTGCAGAGTGCTTTGGCGTAGGCACCAGAAACAAAATCGTGAAGATTCGGCCAGGAGAGACAACTTTGATGGGATGGCATTCTGCTGGTCAAATGTTTTGACGATATGGGCGATGGTGGCCTTTACAGTAATGACGTCCAGGTTGATAGCTTCGACGGGTTCGATCGCTTGGGCGGCGAAGTGAGACGTCGAGAAGAACACAGTGCATTTGGCAAGCTGCCCGGAGCGCAACGCACGCAATTTGCATGTCGGATAGAGGCCGGTGTTCGTGGCCATGCAGCGTGTGGAAGCGTGGCGTGATGGCCCCCACTGGGACACGGACTTTTTTCGGGGCATTAAAAAGCCGGCTTATGGCCGGCTTCTCGTCGACGATCTTGCCTTACTTTTGGTAAGCCGCAACCGCCTGCAACTGATGACCAGCCTAGGCTGGTGAGGGCCAAAGAATACGCAGGGCCGCTCGCCTGTGCAAATCTCTTTTCACCCGATCCCTTTGCAGCGCCCATGAAAAACCCCGGCCGGGGCCGGGGTTTTTCGTACAGCGACGGATCAGCCCTTGAACGCGGCGACCGACTTGGTGATTTCGGCGCGGGCGGCGTCTGCGTTGCCCCAGCCTTCGATCTTCACCCATTTGCCTTTTTCGAGATCCTTGTAGTTCTCGAAGAAGTGCTTGATCTGTTCCAGCAGCAGCGGTGGCAGATCGGTGTATTCCTTGACGTCCACATACAGCTGCGACAGCTTGTCGTGCGGTACGGCGATGACCTTGGCGTCGCCGCCGCCGTCGTCGGTCATGTGCAGGATGCCGACCGGACGGGCGCGGATGACCGCACCGGGCGTGACCGGGTAAGGCGTGACGACCAGCACGTCGAGGGGGTCGCCGTCGTCGGCCAGGGTGTTGGGGATAAAGCCATAGTTGGCCGGGTAGAACATCGGCGTGGCCATGAAACGATCGACGAACAGGGTGTCGCTGTCCTTGTCGATTTCGTATTTGATCGGCGCGTGGTTGGCCGGAATCTCGATGGCGACGTAGATGTCGTTCGGCAGGTCTTTGCCAGCCGGAATCTTGCTGTAGCTCATTGGGCGTTGCCCCCGTGGTTTGGGCCAGTCTGAAGGCCGTGCAGGCCGAAAATGTGGGCGCGATTATAGGCACATTGCAGGGGCGCATGCCATACGCGCCGTGGGCCACGTGACATCATGCGGCGCCCGCCGACGCGGCTTGCGCCGCTGCTACAGGGAATGGTTTTGCCATCAAGCACGGCGTTGGGGAATGGGATTGGATGTCGACGGCCGACGCGGCGTGGATGAACGCGGTCCCTGTAGCAGCGGCGCAAGCCGCGTCACGGCGTTACGCAGGTCGGGGGAGGGCCGAGAGCCGCTCGAGCGGATCCTGGCGGTAGAACAGGCGCAACTGCTCGTAGACCTGTGGGAAGGCCTGGTGCAGCAAATCCGGCGCGGTGAAGAAATACTCGCTGGTGACGGCGAAGAATTCCGCTGGGTTTTCCGCGGCATAGGGGTCGATGGCGGTTTCCGCCTCTGGATTGGCATCGAGCTGGCGATCAAGGTCGTCGTAGGCGTCCTGCATGGCGCGGGCCCAATCGCTCACACGCATGTCGCCATGCAATGGCGGCAGCCCATTGGCATCACCATTGAGCATGTCGAGCTTGTGCGCCAGTTCGTGGATGACCAGGTTGTAGCCATCCCAACCGCCGCTGGCTGCCACACCGGACCAGGCAAGAATCACCGGCCCCTGTTGCCAGGCCTCACCGCTGTGCTCACCGTCCCATTGATGCTCGACGCCGCTGGGGTCGCGGTAGCGCTGCGGGCTGACGAAGTCGTCGGCGTACAGGACTATTTCGTGGAAACCCTGATACCAGTCCAGGTCGCCCAGTTGCAGCAGTGGCAGTTGCGCCTGTGCTGCCAGGTGCAGGCGCGCCCGGTCGTCGAGTTCGACGCCGGGCAGGCAGGTCAGGGTCTTGGCCTGCAGGAACAGCACGCAGGCTTCGCGCAGTTGCAGGTCCTGCCGGGCATCGAGGCCGTCGAGGATCGGCAGCTCGGCACGCACCGCCTGCCACAGCGATTCAGCGATACGGTGGCGGTTCAGGGTTCGCTGTCGCCGCCAGGCCTTGTAAGACCACACGGGTCAGCGCGTCGGTGCGGTACGGGCCGTGCGGCTGCGCAGCAGACCGACGATCATTGGCAGAAGCGAAATCAGAATGATCGCGACGATCAACAGGGTCAGGTTCTGCTTGATGAACGGCATGTTGCCGAAGAAGTAGCCCAGGGTCACCAGACCACCGACCCACAACACCGTGCCCAGCACACTGAAGCCCAGGAAGCGCGGGTAGTGCATCTTGCCGACACCGGCCACGAACGGGGCGAAGGTGCGCAGGATCGGCAGGAATCGCGCCAGGGTTACCGTCTTGCCGCCATGGCGGGCATAGAAGGCGTGAGTCTGGTCCAGGTAATCGCGGCGGAAAATCTTCGAGTCCGGGTTGCTGAACAGCTTGTCACCCACGGTACGCCCGACGATGTAGTTGGTGCTGTCGCCGAGGATGGCGGCAGTCATCAACAGGCCAGCGAGGAGGAACGGGTCCATACCACCACCTGCGGCCACCGCGCCGGCGATGAACAGCAGCGAGTCACCGGGCAGGAAAGGCATCACCACCAGGCCGGTTTCGCAGAAGATCACCAGGAACAGGATCGCGTAGACCCAGGTGCCGTACTGGGTCACCAGCATGTTGAGGTACACATCCAGGTGCAGGATGAGGTCGATGAAGCTGAATTCCATGGGAGGTACCTGTGCGGATCCGAACGTGAAGAATCCGCGCAGTATACCGATGGGTGAGGCAGGTTTGTTGGGTCGGCGCGCAAGGCCTGCGCAACCGACGAACGGTCGCCGTGCAGGGCCGCAAGGCATCATGTGCTCGCAACGGCCGGCGGGGCGCGTCAAGACGCGCCCCGCTGCCATTGAATCAGAAGAAGCCCAGCGGGTTGATGTCGTAGCTGACCAGCAGGTTTTTGGTCTGCTGGTAGTGGTCGAGCATCATCTTGTGCGTCTCGCGGCCTACACCGGATTTCTTGTAACCGCCGAACGCGGCGTGCGCCGGGTACAGGTGGTAGCAGTTGGTCCAGACACGCCCGGCCTTGATCCCACGGCCCATGCGCCAGGCGCGGTTGATATCGCGGGTCCAGACCCCGGCGCCCAGGCCGAACTCGGTGTCGTTGGCGATGGCCAGGGCTTCGGCTTCGTCCTTGAAGGTGGTGATGCTGACCACCGGGCCGAAAATTTCTTCCTGGAAGACACGCATCTTGTTGGTGCCCTTGAGCAGGGTCGGCTGGATGTAATAGCCGGTCGACAGGGCACCTTCGAGCTTCTGCACCTGGCCACCGGTCAGCAGCTCGGCGCCTTCGCTCTTGGCGATTTCCAGGTAGGACAGAATCTTGTCGAACTGTTGCTCCGACGCCTGGGCGCCGACCATGGTGTCGGTGTCCAGCGGATCGCCGCGCTTGATCTGCTCGACCTTTTTCATGACTTCCTTCATGAAGGCCGGGTAGATGGATTCCTGCACCAGCGCGCGGGAAGGGCAGGTGCACACCTCGCCTTGGTTGAAAAAGGCCAGCACCAACCCCTCGGCAGCCTTCTCGATGAAGGTCTGCTCGGCCTGCATGATGTCTTCGAAGAAGATGTTCGGCGATTTGCCGCCCAGTTCCACGGTCGAGGGAATGATGTTTTCGGCCGCGCACTTCATGATGTGCGAGCCCACCGGCGTCGAACCGGTGAAGGCGATCTTGGCGATGCGCTTGCTGGTGGCCAAAGCCTCGCCTGCTTCCTTGCCGAAACCCTGGACCACGTTGAGCACGCCCGGTGGCAGCAGGTCACCGATCAGTTCCATCAGCACGGTGATGCCCAGCGGCGTCTGTTCGGCCGGCTTGAGCACCACGCAGTTGCCGGCGGCCAGTGCCGGGGCGAGCTTCCAGGCCGCCATCAGGATCGGGAAGTTCCACGGGATGATCTGCCCGACCACGCCCAGCGGTTCATGGATGTGGTAGGCGACAGTGTTGCCGTCGATCTCGGCAGCGCTGCCTTCCTGCGCGCGCAGACAGCCGGCGAAGTAGCGGAAATGATCGGCCGCCAGCGGAATGTCGGCGTTCAGGGTTTCGCGGATGGCCTTGCCGTTGTCCCACGTTTCGGTGATGGCCAGGGTTTCCAGGTGTTGTTCGATACGGTCGGCGATCTTCAGCAGGATCAGCGAGCGGGCTTGCACCGAGGTCGCGCCCCAGGCGTCGGCGGCAGCGTGGGCAGCGTCCAGCGCCTTGTCGATATCCTTGGCGTTGGAACGGGGGAATTCGGCAATCGGCTGGCCGTTGACTGGCGAGGTGGTGGTGAAGTAATTGCCGTCCACCGGCGCGACGAACTCACCGCCGATATAGTTGCCGTATTTGGCCTTGAATTCGACCTTGGCGCCTTCGGTGCCCGGGTGTGCGTAACGCATGGGGTGTCTCCTGCTGTTGTGGTTCTGTGGAGGACGCGCCGTGGCGCCCAGTAAGCGTAGAACAAAGGCGAGCGCGGCGCTTTGAAACACGTGTAACCCTGCCGGCCGGTCGGAGAGGGGCGTTCGCCAATCAAAGGATGAGATTTTTCCTACCCTACGCTACCCTGCCTCCACGTTTTACGAGGCCAATCATGCACATTCACATTCTCGGTATCTGCGGCACCTTCATGGGCTCTCTGGCGGTGCTCGCCAAGGAGCTGGGCCACCGTGTCACAGGCTCGGACGCCAATGTCTATCCACCCATGAGCACCCAGTTGCAGGCTCAAGGCATCGAGCTGACCCAGGGCTATGACGCGGCCCAGCTGGAACCTGCGCCCGACCTGGTGGTGATCGGCAATGCCCTGTCGCGCGGCAACCCGGCGGTCGAGTATGTATTGAACAAGGGCTTGCCCTATGTGTCCGGCCCGCAGTGGCTGGCCGACCATGTGCTGCAGGGGCGCTGGGTGCTGGCCGTGGCCGGTACCCACGGCAAGACCACCACCAGCAGCATGCTGGCCTGGGTGCTGGAGCATGCGGGCATGGCGCCCGGCTTCCTGATCGGCGGTGTGCCGCAGAATTTCGCGGTGTCGGCGCGGCTGGGGCAGACGCCGTTCTTCGTGGTCGAGGCGGACGAATACGACAGTGCGTTTTTCGACAAGCGCTCCAAGTTCGTCCACTACCGTCCGCGCACGGCGATTCTGAACAATCTGGAATTCGACCACGCCGACATCTTCCCGGATCTGGCCGCCATCGAACGCCAGTTCCACCATTTGATTCGAACCGTGCCCAGTGAGGGCCTGGTGATCCACCCCACCACCGAGCCGGCCTTGGGCCGCGTGATCGAGATGGGTTGCTGGACACCGGTGCAGACCACCGGCGAGAACGGCCAGTGGCAGGCAAACCTGCTGAGTGCGGATGGATCGCGCTTCGAGGTTTCCTTCGAAGGTGTCGTGCAGGGCACGGTGGAGTGGCCACTGACCGGCCAGCACAACGTGGCCAACGCCTTGGCGACGCTGGCTGCCGCCCGCCACGTGGGCGTGGTCGCGCCGCTGGGTATCGAGGCGTTGTGCGCGTTCAAGAGCGTCAAGCGGCGCATGGAGTGGGTGGCCGAAGTGCAGGGCGTTACTCTCTACGACGACTTCGCCCACCACCCCACGGCCATCGCCACTACCCTGGACGGCTTGCGCAAGCGCATTGGCGACGCAGCGTTGATCGCCGTGATCGAGCCGCGCTCCAACTCGATGAAGCTGGGCGCGCACCGCGACGGCCTGCCGGAAAGTGTCCGCGACGCCGATCAGGTGATCTGGTACGCGCCGCCCAACCTGGGCTGGGATCTGGCCGCCACGGCTGCGCAGTGCCCGGTTCCGGCCATCGTCGCCGACTCGCTGGAAGCCATCATCGAGCGGGTCAAGGGCCAGGCACGGCCGGGCACCCATGTGGTGATCATGAGCAACGGCGGTTTCGGCGGTCTGCATCTGAAACTGGCGGAGGCCCTCAAGTGAGCGGCCCGCAGCGGATCACCCTGGCCATGACCGGCGCGTCGGGCGCGCAGTATGGCTTGCGCCTGCTCGACTGCCTGGTGCGCGAAGACCGCGAGGTGCATTTCCTCATCTCCAAGGCCGCGCAACTGGTGTTGGCCACGGAAACCGACGTCAGCTTGCCGGCCAAGCCGCAGGCCATGCAGGCCTTTCTCAACGAGTACACCGGTGCGTCCGCCGGTCAGATCCGCGTGTATGGCAAGGAAGACTGGATGTCGCCGGTGGCCTCCGGCTCCGGCGCGCCGAGCGCCATGGTGGTGGTGCCATGCTCGACTGGAACCTTGTCGGCCATCGCTACCGGTGCCTGCAACAATCTGATCGAGCGCGCTGCCGATGTAACGCTCAAGGAACGTCGGCAGTTGATTCTGGTGCCGCGCGAAGCGCCGTTCTCCACCATTCATCTGGAGAACATGCTCAAGCTGTCGCAGATGGGTGCGGTGATCCTGCCGGCGGCGCCGGGCTTCTATCACCAGCCGCAGACTATCGACGACCTGATCGACTTCGTCGTCGCGCGGGTGCTCAACCTGCTGGATATTCCTCAGGACATGCTGCCGCGCTGGGGTGAGCACCACCACGGCAGCGACGACTGACGCGCCGGCTGCAGGTTATTTGCCCAGGCGCCGCAGCTCGTCCGATTCCACCACGCGTACGCCGTCCTGCTCCTCGAGCGCCAGGCGCCACAGGGCGCGCGCCAGTTGCAGTGCTTCGATGCCGTGGTACTTGCCCGGAATCAGCTTCGACAGCGGCCCGGCAATGCGCTCGGCCAGGCGTGCTTCGACGCGGTCGCCGATCAGCACCGACGGCCGGGCGATGGTCAGTTGCGGCCAGCCCTGGGCACGCAGCGCCTGCTCGGTTTCACCCTTGACGCGGTTGTAGAACACCGAGGATTGCGGGTCGGCATCGATGGCGCTGATCAGCAGGAAGTGGCGTGCACCCAGTTCGCGGGCGCGCTGGGCATAGGCGACGATGAGCTCGTGGTCGACTTCGCGAAACGCCTCTTGCGAGCCGGCCTGCTTGATGGTCGTGCCCAAGCACGAGAAGGCGATGTCCACCGGCCCCTGCAGATCCGCCAGCAATGGCAGCAGTGGCCCCACCGGGTTGTCCAGGTGCGCGTGTTCGGCCAGGGGGCGGCGGGTCGGGGCCAGGACCCGTTGCACGGTCGGCTCGGCAAGCAGGCGATCGAGCAGGTGCTCGCCGGTCAGGCCGGTGGCGCCCGCGAGTAGGATGTGCTGCGGGGTCAAGTACATGCAATGTCTCCCTTGATACAGGCAGCGTGAAGCAGATGCCTTATTGCTTGTTGTCAGGCGTGGCGGCGTCGAGCAACGCGCGCTTGGCCTGCTGTTGGCGCAATCGCTGCCAATGCGCCAGGACCCCTTTGGGCGCCCAGATCTGTGGCTGCGAGGCTTCGTAATTATCGGCGATCTCCCGTTCGGCAACGTGCCGGCTGGCAAGTTCGAATGCCTGCTGCAGGTCGTCCGTCTGGTTCAGGGCCTGGGCGAACAGGGCGTCGCCGAAATAGGTGAAGTCGGCTTCTTCGGAGCAGCCGAAAGACACGCGGTCGGCCCGCGAGGCGGTCATGATCAGGGTTTTCTCGTCCCTGAGCGCGGGGATGAAGCCGCCCGAATAGCAGGCCGAGATGACCACCACCTTGTCGCGGCCCTTGAGCGGCGCCAGCACCGCGGCGAGTTCATCGGCCGGCAGGTCGCCCAACTGCAAGCGGGGTTGGTCGAGCACCAGCTCGTGCTCGCTGGTGCCGTGGCTGGTCAGGTAGATGAACACCAGGTCTTCAGGGCCGCTGCGCGCGGCCAGCGTCTGCACGCTGCGGCTCAAGGTCTCGCGAGTGGCCATCGGTCGATCGGCCAAGTGGTCGCGGTGGTTGGCCAGAGTGATCTGTCCGACCGCGCCAAAACGACTGGCCAGCATGCCGGTTACGTAGTCGGCTTCGCGCATGAACACGCTTTGCTTGCCGTCACCGGCCAACGCCAGGCTGTACAGTTCGATTGCCGCCGTGGACGGCGGAATGGCCGCGAGCGCCTGCTCAAGCAATTGCCCCTGGTTGAGCAGCCCCAGCTCCAATGGATCGGGCAACAGGTGGCCTTGTGCATCACGGATACGCTGGCCATTGAGCCAGTAGCCGACCTGGCTGCTGCCGTCCTTCAGGGTCAGGCTGCCCTGGCCCTGGTAGGTGTCGTTCTCGAAAGTGCCGCTGTAGACGCTGCCGTCGGCCAGCGCCAGCCAACCCTTGCCGCTGAAGCGCCAGTCGGCGAACTCACCCTTGTAGTGGCTGCCGTCGCTGGCGAACATCTCGCCCTTGCCGCTGAGCACGCCTTCCTTGAACGTACCGATCCACACATCGCCTGCAGCGTTTTCGTAGCGGCCGCGACCGTGCAGCTGGTTGAGATGGAAGTTGCCGATGTACTGATCGCCGTCGGCATTGCTGAACGTGCCGTGGCCTTCGAGCAGGCCATTGACGAAAGTGCCACTGAACTGGTTGCCTGCCGCGTCGCTGCGCGTGCCTTCGCCATTGGGTTTGCCGTGGGCGAACCAGCCCTGGTACTGGCTACCGTCGTCGAGCTCGATGTGGCCGGCGCCCGAGTACTGGTCTTCCTTGAAACCGCCGCGATAGGAGACGCCGGCTTCCTTGAAGGCCCCTTCACCCTGGCGTCGACCCTTGACGAAGCCGCCGGTGTAGGTGGTGCCGCGAGCGATCAGGGTGCCTTGACCATGGAACAGACCGTGGTCGAAGCCACCGGTGTAGACCTCGCCGTTGCGCCCATGCCATTGGCCCTGACCCTGCCACTGGCCGTCCTTGAACTGCCCGGCGTAGCCGCTGCCGTTGGGGTAGTCGACCCGGCCCTGACCTTGCAGCAGACCATTGACCACCTCGCCGCGATAGCGGCCGCCATCGGGCAGTCGCGCGTCGGGCGGCGACAGTGGCTCGCCATCCCCGCAAGCGGCGATCAACAACGAAAGGGCGAGGGGAGCAAGAAGGCGCAT
The DNA here is from genome assembly GCF_014841705.1 of Pseudomonas sp. CFBP 8770. Lineage (NCBI taxonomy): Bacteria > Pseudomonadati > Pseudomonadota > Gammaproteobacteria > Pseudomonadales > Pseudomonadaceae > Pseudomonas > Pseudomonas sp. CFBP 8770. Next base: position 425,493 of record NZ_JACYUL010000004.1, on the reverse strand, counting down.
GAGGGGGTCCGGGCGATTGAGGCGCCGAGTATGCCGCAGATGCCGGGGTGGACAACAGATGCAGGGCGCTTTTAAGGCCAGAGCCGGATGACTGCCGGATGACTGTGCCGCTGCCGGACCCAATCGTGGGGTGCGCCATCTTGCATCACCCTAGGGCATGCCTTGGGTGCTTATAATGCCTGGCTTGCGAAGGAGACCTGCAATGTTGCTACGCGGTTTGACCTGGCTGGTGCTGTTCCAGCTGCTGGGCACTGCCCTCAATCACCTGCTGCTGCCCGTACTGCCCGGGCCGATCATCGGCTTGGTGCTGCTGCTCGGCTACCTCATGGTACGTGGCGAGGTCGGCGAGCCCCTGAGCCTGGCGGCCAACAGCCTGCTGCGCTATCTGCCACTGCTGCTGGTGCCGCCTGCCGTGGGCGTGATGGTGTATGCCCAGCAGATCGCCGATGACTTCTGGGCCATCGTCGGCTCGCTGGTGATTTCCGTCACGGTCTCCACCGTGTTCGTCGGTTGGTTGATGCAGCGCTTGATTCGCAGGCGTCGCCGCGATACCCCGGTGCAACCATGATGCTGGACTGGCAAGGCACGCTGCAGGCCGTCATCCACCATCCGCTGTTTGGCATCGGCATTACCCTGGGCGCCTACCAGTTGGTGCTCGCCGGCTACGAAAAGACCCGCTGGGTCTTCCTGCAACCGGTTCTGCTGTCCATGCTGCTGTTGGTCGCGGTGCTGGTAGGCTGCGGCATCAGCTATGCCGAGTACCGCAAGAGCACCGAGATTCTCGGCATCCTGCTCGGCCCGGCGACCGTGGCCCTGGCGGTGCCACTGTTTCTCAACCTGCGGCGCATTCGCCAACTGCTTTGGCCTACCCTGATCACCTTGGGCCTGGGCGGGCTGTTCGCGACCGTGCTGTGCCTGTTGCTGGGTTGGGGTTTGGGCGCCGACCACATGATTCTGATGACCATGGCGCCCAAGTCGGTCACCTCGCCGATCGCCATGCTGGTGGCAGAACAGATCGGTGGCGTCGCCGCACTGGCGGCCGTGTTCGTGCTGATCACCGGCGTTATCGGCGGAATCTTCGGTCCCGGCCTGCTGACGCTGCTGGGCATCGACCACCCGGCGGCGCGCGGCATGGCATTGGGCCTCAACGCGCATGCCGTGGGTACATCGCTGGCGTTGCAGGAAAGTGAGGAAACCGGTGCCTTCGCGGCGCTGGCCATGAGTCTGATGGGGGTGGGTACCGCCGTTTTCCTGCCACTGGCCATCAGCGTATTCGCGTGAGGACACAAGCCATGACATTGCCACTCTTTCCCCTCAATACCGTGCTGTTCCCCGGTTGCGTGCTGGATCTGCAGATTTTCGAAGCGCGCTACCTGGACATGATCGGTCGCTGCATGAAGCAGGGCGCCGGCTTTGGCGTGGTCGGCATCATGGCAGGACGCGAAGTGGGCCAGGCGCCCAGCGCGCATGCCACGTTCGGCTGCGAAGCGGTGATCACTGATTTCCAGCAGCAAGACAACGGTCTGTTGGGTATCCGCGTGCAGGGCGCTCGGCGTTTCCGCATCGAGACCACCCACCTGCAGCGCGATCAATTGCTGACGGCAGACGTACAGTGGCTGGAAGATCAGGCCGAGCAGCCGCTGGCCGATACCCACGCCGACCTGCAGGCCCTGCTGCTGGCCTTGGCCGAGCACCCGATGGTGGCGGCGCTGGGCATGACCGCCGGTGCTCAGGGCCAGCAATCGCTGGGCAACCAATTGGCCTATCTGCTGCCGTTCACCGAGCAGGAGAAAGAACAGTTGCTTGCCGAAAGCGACCCGGGCCTGCGCCTGGTGGTGATCCAGGCGCTGCTCGACAGCCTGCAGGGCGACGCCCTGGCCTGATGCAACCAGGCCAAGGCCGCCTGGTGCGCTCTCATTCCATGTAGCGATAGCCTTCCAGAGCCGACGGCAGTCCGTGCACGGCAAAGAAGCCCAGCAGCAACGTACACGCTGGCACGACCAGCCACCATACATGCAACGGCATCGCCGGCAGTGGCCGACGGTATTCCACGGCGGCCAGGCACGAGGCACAGACAAAACAGGCAAGCATGCTGCCGGCAATGATGTCGGTCGGCCAATGAGCACCGAGGTACACCCGCGACAGCGCGATCGACAGTGCCGGAATACTCGCCAGAATGATCCACACCAGGCGCATGCGCGGTGTCTGTCGACGCCCTGCCAGTATCGCCAGGCTCAGAAAGAACGCGAACGCCGCCGAGCTGTGCCCGCTGGGCATGCTGAACGTGGTCAGCGGTTCGAGCAGCACGTCGGGTCGTTGTCGGGCGACCAGGTGTTTCAACGAGCCGTTGAGCAGCGCCGTGATCAGCATGGTCGCGCAGGCGAACAGCGCCGGACGCCATTGGCGGGTGATCAGCAGCAACGCGGTGAGCAGTCCGGCCACCATGAACTGGGTGCGGAAATCACCGATGCGCGTGACCAGCACCACGAAAGTTTCCGCCGCTTCGCTGCGATGTTCCTGGACCAACGCCTTGAGGCCGTTGTCCAGTGCGCTCAGGTGCGGGAAGCCGAAGAACAGGGCAATCAGCATGATCAGCGAGGCGAGGGCTATCAACAACGTCCCGCGCTCGCGGTCGCGCCAGGTGGCATGCAGGCTGAGCCCCATCAACAGGGCGATGCAGGCCGCAACGATACCGGCCTGTGGCCAGAAGTCTTCGGGCAGCGGCAAGCGGAAAGCGGCGCCCGTCGCCCAGCCCGGCAGCAGATAGGCCACCGACCAGCCGGCGGCGGCCACCAGGCTGACCAGAATGAAGCGGGGCAACGGCATTTCCAGCATGCCGGCGACCATGGGCAGCATTGGCCGCAGCGGGCCGATGAAGCGTCCGACCAAAAGGCTCGCCACGCCATAGCGATGGAAGTAGCCCTCTGCAGTTTCCAGCCATTGCGGGTTCGTGCGCAGCAGCGGCAGGCCGCGGATGCTCTGTTGAAAACGCCGACCCAGGGCGTACGAGATGGCATCGCCGAGAAGACCGCCGGCATAGCCCAGCATCAGTGTTTCGCTGAGCGACAACGCGCCGTTGCCGGCCAGTACGGCCACAGCGAACAACACCACGGTGCCGGGTACCACAATGCCAGCGATTGCCAGGCATTCGATGCAGGCAATGGCGAAGATCGCCACCCCCAGCCACTGTGGATGCAGCGTCAGCCAGCCTGTCAGACTGTCCAGCCATTCGCCCATGAGTCAGGTTCCTTGAAAGATCGAGAAGTAATCGCGGCCGTCTGTCTGGCCGCGACGCAGGGGGTTGCGCGTGCAGAAACGGGCATAGCCGGCATCCACGAAGCGGTAGGGCAGGTGTTCGTCGCGGCCCAGGGGAATACCCAGGCGCGTGGTCTGCAGAACATGGGTGACACGGGCGCCGACATCGTCGACGAAGAGCTGCTCGGTGTCGAAACGCTGGGCGTCCCAAACCGGTACCTTCAGGCCCAGGGCTTTGCACAGCAGGGTCTGCCCGGCGCACAGGCGCTCGGCCGGACGTGGTTGACCCGCCGCATCGGGGTTGTTCAGCTGCATCTGGGCAAAGGCGTTGCCATCGGTGTGGGCGTCGAGCCAGGGGTAGGCGGACTTGATCAGTACCGCGTTGCCCGGCCCCTGTGCGCTGAAGTTCAGCGAGTCGCCGCCGCGGGCGTAATACATATAGATGTGGCCGCCTTCGAGGAACAGCGCGCGGCGTTTGTGGGTGTAGCCCAGCGATGCATGACTGCCGCGATCCGTAACGTAGTACGCCTCGGTTTCGATGATGCGCGCCGACAGCCAGTACGGACCCTGGCGGTGGCGGATGACCTTGCCCAGTAACGCACGGGCCAGGGATTGCGCGTCGGTGTCGAAAAAGGCATCGGGCAACGGGTTGAACATAACGGGGTCCATTCGGTGTCGCGGTGGATGATAGCAATTGCGCATCGGTGAGGCCCGTGGACATATGTTTAAAGAGGTGTTTTCGACCATCCGCCCGTCATCGCTGTTAGTGGGCGTACGTGACAGCTATAATCAGCCGCTTTCCTCTTTGCCAAGACCACAGAGACCATGACCGAGTCCGTTCTTGACTACATGACCCGCCTGGGTCGCGCTGCCCGTGAAGCCTCGCGGGTCATTGGCCGTGCCAGCACCGCGCAGAAGAATCGCGCCCTGCAGGCGGCGGCCAGTGCCTTGGACAGCGCCCGTGCCGAACTGGTTGCCGCCAACGAGCAGGATTTGGCAGCGGGTCGGGCCAATGGCCTGGACGCGGCCATGCTCGAGCGGTTGGCGCTGACCCCTGCACGCATCGACGGCATGATCGTCGGCCTGCGCCAGGTGGCCAGCCTGCCGGATCCGGTCGGGGCGATCCGCGACATGAGCTACCGGCCTTCGGGTATCCAGGTCGGCAAGATGCGCGTGCCACTGGGCGTGGTCGGTATCATCTACGAGTCGCGGCCCAACGTGACCATCGACGCGGCCAGCCTGTGCCTGAAGTCGGGCAATGCCACCATCCTGCGTGGCGGCTCCGAGGCCATCCACTCCAATCGTGCCATCGCCACCTGCATCCAGCGCGGCCTCGCCGAAGCCGGCCTGCCCGCCGCCGTGGTTCAGGTCGTGGACACCACCGACCGCGCCGCGGTCGGCGCGCTGATCAGCATGCCCGAGTACGTCGATATCATCGTCCCGCGTGGCGGGCGTGGGTTGATCGAACGGGTCAGTCGCGATGCCAAGGTGCCGGTGATCAAGCACCTGGACGGCATCTGCCATGTGTTCGTCGACGCCGGGGCCGACCTGGCCAAGGCGCAACGCATCGCCTTCAACGCCAAGACCTACCGCTACGGCATCTGCGGCGCCATGGAAACCCTGCTGGTCGACCAGTCGGTGGCGGCGAGTTTCCTGCCGCCGATGGCGGCGCAGTTCCGCGACAAAGGCGTCGAGCTGCGCGGTTGCCGGCGTACCCGCGACCTGATCGAGGCCGTGCCGGCCAGCGAAGAGGACTGGAACACCGAATACCTGGCGGCCATCCTGTCCATTCGGGTGGTTGACGGCCTGGACCAGGCCATCGAACACATCAACCAGCATGGCTCCCATCACACCGATGCGATCGTCACCGAGCAGCAGGGCCATGCCCGTCGTTTCGTTGCCGAAGTCGACTCCGCGTCGGTGATGGTCAATGCGCCGACCTGTTTCGCCGACGGTTTCGAATATGGCCTGGGTGCCGAGATCGGCATTTCCACCGACAAGATCCACGCCCGCGGTCCGGTGGGGCTCGAAGGCCTGACCTGCGAGAAATACGTGGTGATCGGCGATGGCCAGTTGCGCGGCCAGGAGCCGGTCTGAGTTGACCGCACCGAACCGGCCCGGTCCCTACGCTGTACAATCGCGCACTGCACGTCGAATCGGCGTGCTGGGCGGTACCTTCGACCCGGTGCATATCGGTCATCTGCGCGGCGCCGTGGAAGTGGTCGAGGCCCTGGGGCTGGACGATCTGCGGTTGGTGCCCAGCGCCCGGCCGCCGCATCGCGACCAGCCGCAGGTGTCGGCCGAGCAGCGCCTGGCCATGGTGCGTGCCGCAGTAGAGGGGCTGGCGCCCCTGACCGTGGATGACCGTGAACTGGCGCGCGACAAACCGTCGTACACCCTCGACACGCTGGTGTCGATGCGTGCAGAGCTTGACCCGCAGGACCAGTTGCTCCTGCTGCTGGGGTGGGATGCCTTTTGTGGCTTGCCCTCCTGGTATCGCTGGGAAGAACTGCTGCAACACTGCCACATCGTCGTGTTGCAGCGACCTGATGCGGACACCGAGCTGCCGGATGCCTTGCGCAACCTGGTGGCGGCGCGTTCCATCAGCGACCCGCAAGCCCTCAAGGGGGCCTGCGGGCAGATTACTTTCGTCTGGCAGGCACCGCTCGCGGTGTCGGCCACCCAGATCCGTCAACTGCTGGCCAGCGGCAAGTCGGTACGTTTCCTGGTGCCCGACGCAGTATTGGCCTACATCGAGGCGCACGGGCTGTACCGTGCGTCCAATTGAACTGAACGAGTTTTTTTATGAGCAAGAAACAAGCAATTCCCGCTGAAACAATCGTCGAGCTGACCAAAGCTGCTCTGGAAGACGTCAAGGCCCAGGACGTTCTGGTCATCGACGTGCGTGACAAGAACAGCATCACCGACTTCATGGTGATCGCTACCGGTACCTCCAATCGCCAGATCAACGCCATGGGCGATAAGGTTCGCGAGCTGGTCAAGGCCAAGGGCGTCCAGCCACTGGGCGAAGAAGGCAAGGGCGAGAGCGATTGGGTGCTGCTGGACCTGGACACCGTGGTGGTGCACATGATGACCGCTGCCTCCCGCCAGTTCTACGACCTGGAACGCCTGTGGCAGGGTGCCGAGCAGAGCCGTGCCGCCAGCGCTGCGCACCATACCCCTGGCAACCAGGCTCTTAACGACCAAGAGTAGCCTGGGCCATGCGTCTGCGTCTGATCGCGGTGGGTTCGCGCATGCCTCGGTGGGTGGAAGACGGCTGGCATGAATATGCCAAGCGTCTGCCCGCCGAGCTGGCACTGGACCTGGTCGAAATCCCGCTGAACACCCGTGGCAAGAACGCCGACGTCGCCCGCTTCATCCGCCAGGAAGGCGAAGCGATGCTGGCCAAGGTCGGCCCGGGTGAGCGCATCGTTACCCTGGAAGTGCACGGCAAGCCCTGGAGCACCGAGCAGTTGGCGGTGGAACTGGATCGCTGGCGCCTGGACTCGCGCACGGTGAACTTCATGGTCGGTGGCCCCGAGGGGCTGGCGCCGGAAGTCTGTGCCCGCGCCGAGCAGCGCTGGTCGCTGTCGCCGCTGACCTTGCCTCACCCGCTGGTACGGATACTTATCGGTGAACAGCTGTATCGCGCCTGGACCGTGCTGTCCGGGCACCCTTATCACAAATAGGCCGTAAACCAGCCGATGTCCCAGCCGATTCGCCTCAAGGACCACGAGAAAGACGCGCGCACCGTGCGCAGCCGCGTCGTGGTCGGTGCGGCGGCGATCCTGGTGCTGATCTGCGTGCTGATCGCGCGCCTGTATTTCCTGCAGGTGATCCAGTACGAATATCACTCCACGCTTTCGGAGAACAATCGGGTGCACGTGCAACCGATACCCCCCACCCGAGGGCTGATCTTCGACCGCAACGGCGTGGTCGTGGCCGACAACCGCCCCAGCTTCAGCCTGAGCATGACCCGCGAACGCTCCGGTGACTGGCGCCAGGTGCTCGATACCATCGTCGAGGTGCTGGAACTCAGCGACGAAGACCGGCAGCTGTTCGAGCGTCGCATGAAACAGGGACGTCGACCGTTCGAGCCGGTACCGATCCTGTTCGAGCTCAACGAAGAGCAGATCGCCCGGGTCGCGGTGAACCAGTTTCGCCTGCCGGGTGTGGAAGTGGTCGCGCAGTTGGTGCGGCACTACCCGCAGGGGGCGCATTTCGCGCACTCGGTGGGCTATGTCGGGCGCATCAACGAGAAGGAACTGAAAACCCTGGATCCGGTGGACTACAGCGGCACTCACCATATCGGCAAGACCGGCATCGAACGTTTCTACGAGCCTGAACTGCACGGCACGGTGGGCTACGAGGAGGTCGAGACCAATGCACGCGGCCGTGTGCTGCGGGTGCTCAAGCGCACCGATCCAAAGCCGGGCAAGGACATCGTCCTGAGCCTGGACATCAAGTTGCAGGAAGCCGCGGAAGAGGCGCTGGGCGGCCGTCGCGGCGCGATCGTGGCCATGGACCCGCGCACCGGAGAGGTGCTGGCGATGGTCAGCCAGCCCAGCTTCGATCCCAACCTGTTCGTCACCGGCATCGGTTTCCAGGCCTATGCCGACCTGCGCGATTCCATCGACCGACCGCTGTTCAACCGTGTGTTGCGCGGCCTGTATCCACCCGGTTCGACGATCAAGCCTGCAGTGGCGATTGCCGGGCTGGATTCAGGCGTGATCAATGCCGGATCGCGGGTGTTCGACCCAGGCTTCTATCAACTGCCCAACTACGACCATAAATACCGCAACTGGAACCGTACCGGCGATGGCTGGGTAGACCTGGACACCGCCATCATGCGTTCCAACGACACCTATTTCTACGACCTGGCGCACAAGCTGGGCATCGACAAGCTGGACAACTACATGGGCCAGTTCGGCATCGGCCAGAAGGTCTCGCTGGACATGTTCGAAGAGTCGCCGGGCCTGATGCCCTCGCGCGAATGGAAGCGCAAGACCCGCCGGCAAGCCTGGTTCCCCGGCGAAACGCTCATCCTGGGCATTGGCCAGGGCTACATGCAGGCCACGCCGCTGCAACTGGCCCAGGCCACTGCCCTGGTCGCCAACAAGGGCAAGTGGAACCGCCCGCGGCTGGCGCGCACCATCGAAGGCGTGCCGCCGGTGGACGAGAACCCGGTGCCCGACATCGTGCTGCGCAATCCGTCCGACTGGGCCAAGGTCACCCACGGCATGGAGCAGGTCATGCAGGGCGCGCGCGGTACCGCGCGCAAGGCTGCCATCGGCGCCAAGTACCGGATCGCCGGCAAGTCCGGCACGGCCCAGGTCGTCGCCATTCGCCAGGGCGAGAAGTACGACCGCAGCAAGGTCCAGGAGCGCCATCGCGACCATGCCCTGTTCGTCGGCTTCGCGCCCGCGGACAACCCGCGCATCGTGGTCTCGGTCATGGTCGAGAACGGCGAGTCCGGCTCGGGCGTGGCGGCGCCGGTGGTGCGCCAGATCATGGACGCTTGGCTGCTCGGCCCCGACGGCCAGTTGAAACCCGAATACGCCAGCGCCACGGGCGCGGAGATCACCGCCCTTGAAGAGTAATTTCGACCGCATCCTCTCCAGCGAGGATGTGATGCGTCGCCGCGCGACATTCCTGCAGCGCATCCACATCGACGGCCCGTTGCTGATCCTGCTGCTGACCCTGGCGGCGGGCAGCCTGTTCGTGCTGTATTCGGCCAGCGGCAAGAACTGGGACCTGCTGATCAAGCAGGCCACGTCCTTCGGCCTGGGCCTGGGGTCGATGTTCATCATCGCCCAGCTGGAACCACGGTTCATGGCGCGCTGGGTGCCCCTGGCCTACGTGACCGGGGTGATACTGCTAGTGGTGGTGGACGTGATGGGCCACAACGCCATGGGTGCCACGCGCTGGATCAACATTCCCGGGGTCATCCGCTTCCAGCCCTCGGAGTTCATGAAGATCATCATGCCGGCGACGATCGCCTGGTACCTGGCCAAGCGGACCTTGCCGCCGACCCTCAAGCACGTGGCGGTGAGCCTGGCCCTGATCGGCATTCCCTTTGCGCTGATCGTGCGCCAGCCAGACCTTGGCACATCACTGCTGATCCTGGCTTCCGGCTCCTTCGTGCTGTTCATGGCCGGATTGCGCTGGCGCTGGATCGCCAGCGTACTGGCGGCGGCGGTACCGGTAGCGGTCGGCATGTGGTTCTTCATCATGCACGACTACCAGAAGCAACGGATCCTGACCTTTCTCGACCCGGAGAGCGATCCGCTGGGCACCGGCTGGAACATCATCCAGTCCAAGGCAGCCATCGGTTCGGGCGGCGTGTTCGGCAAGGGCTGGCTGCTGGGTACTCAGTCGCACCTGGATTTCCTCCCCGAAAGCCACACTGACTTCATCATCGCGGTACTCGGCGAAGAGTTCGGCCTGGTCGGCATCTGCGCACTGCTGTTGATCTATCTGTTGTTGATCGGCCGTGGCCTGGTGATCACCGCGCAGGCCCAGACCCTGTACGGAAAGTTGCTTGCCGGCAGCTTGACCATGACTTTTTTTGTTTACGTTTTCGTCAATATCGGTATGGTCAGTGGCCTGCTGCCGGTGGTGGGGGTGCCGTTGCCTTTCATTAGCTACGGCGGAACTTCGCTGGTGACCCTGCTGTCAGCGTTTGGCGTTTTGATGTCGATCCACACCCATCGCAAGTGGATCGCACAGGTTTGAATAAGGTGAGCAATTGCATGCAAGTAATGCGTAGCTGGGCAGCTCGGAACGTTCCCTGGATCGGCCTGATGGGCCTGTTGGGGTCGGCACAGCAAGCCAGCGCTGGCGACTACGGTGGCTCACCGCAGGTGACCCAGTTCATTGGTGAAATGACCCGCGACTACGGCTTCGCCAGCGAGCAGTTGAACGAAGTGTTCAGGGAAGTCGAGCGCAAGCAGTCGATTCTTGACGCGATCTCGCGTCCCGCCGAGCGGGTCAAACCGTGGAGCGAGTATCGGCCAATGTTCATCACCGATGCTCGCATTGCCCGCGGCGTGGATTTCTGGCGCCAGCACGAAGCGGTGCTGGCCCGTGCGCAACGCGAATACGGCGTACCGGCGCAGGTCATCGTCGCGATCATCGGTGTCGAAACTTTCTTCGGTCGCAATACCGGCAATTTCCGGGTGATCGACGCGTTGTCCACCCTGAGCTTCGACTACCCGCCACGCGCGCCATTCTTCCGCAAGGAGCTGCGCGAGTTCCTCCTGCTGGCACGCGACGAGCAACTCGATCCGCTGACCCTCAAGGGTTCGTACGCCGGCGCCATGGGCCTGCCGCAGTTCATGCCCAGCAGCTTTCGCGCCTATGCCGTGGATTTCGACGGCGACGGTCACATCAATATCTGGACCAACCCCGACGACGCCATCGGCAGTGTTGCCAGCTATTTCAAGGAGCATGGCTGGGTGGCCGGTCAACCGGTGGTCAGCCGTGCCAGCGTTTCCGGGCCGCAGGTCGACGACGGCTTGAGCCCGGGCATCGACCCGGTCAAGAATGTCGCGCAGTTGCGGGCGCTGGGCTGGTCGAGTCATGATGCGCTACGCGATGACCTGCCGGTGACCGCCTTTCGCCTGCAGGGCGCCGAGGGCCCGGAATATTGGCTGGGCCTGAAGAATTTCTATGCAATCACTCGCTACAACCGCAGTGTGATGTACGCCATGGCTGTGCACCAACTGTCGGAATCGCTGGTTCAAGCACGGGGCGTCAAGTAATGCGGGCAATGCCGATACATACATCCTCCGCCATCGCGGCCTGCGCGGCCCTGGGCCTGCTGCTCGCCAGCTGCTCTTCGACGCCGCCACCGTCGCGTACCGTGAAGTCGTCCGGCCCGACCGTCAAGGCCATGCCCGGCCTGAACATCAACCGGGCGCACAAGGACGGCGCGCCGTGGTGGGACGTCGACGTGTCGAAGATTCCCGACGCCGTGCCAACCCTGCACACCGGGCCGTACAAGGCCAACCCCTATACGGTACTGGGCAAGACCTACTTCCCGATCGCCGAATCGCGTCAGTATCTGGCGACCGGTACCGCGTCGTGGTACGGCACCAAGTTCCATGGTCAGAACACCGCCAACGGCGAGGTCTACGATCTGTATGGCATGAGCGCGGCACACAAGACGCTGCCGCTGCCCAGCTATGTACGCGTGACCAACCTGGACAACAGCCGCAGCGTGGTCCTGCGGGTCAACGACCGCGGACCGTTCTATTCCGACCGCATCATCGACCTGTCCTACGCTGCGGCGAAGAAACTGGGCTACGCCGAAACGGGTACGGCGCGGGTGCGTGTCGAAGGTATCGACCCGCAGGAATGGTGGGCGCAGCGCGGCCGTCCGGCGCCACTGGTGCTCAACCAGGGACCGGTGGTGGCGCAGGCCCGGCCCAACATCACGCCGTCGGCCGGTACGGTCGAGCAATACACGCCACCGCCGCAGCAACACGCGGTCGCCACGCTGCCGGTGCAGATGGACGCAAAAAAAAACGGTTCTGCACAAGCGTCTGGCCTGTATCTCCAGGTGGGAGCGTTCGCCAACCCCGACGCTGCGGAACTGCTGCGTTCCAAGCTGAGCTCGATGGTCAGCGCGCCGGCCTTCACCAGCCAGATCGCCGTCAACCAGCAGACGTTCTATCGGGTACGCCTGGGACCGATCAATTCCCAGGGTGAAGCCCAGCAGATACAGGACAACGTGCGCATGGCCAATCTTGGCGTGCCCAAGTTGGTGACACTGGATTGAACCGCGCCGCCTGCGGGCGGCGCTGCAATGAGCGCCCGGCAACGGGCGTGCGACACCGGGCCGCCGCCCACAACAAGACTGCCCGCAAGGGCATGTGCCCATCAGCAATTTCGAGAGACGGATGAACATCACCACACTTGCCAAACGCCTGTGCCTGCTTGTACCGCTGATCATCGCCCCTGCCGCTTGGGCGGCAGATCAGATGATGCCAGCGCCGCCGCAACTGGCTGCCAAATCCTACGTGCTGATGGAAGCTTCCAGCGGTAACGTGCTGGTTGAAAACAACGGCGACCAGCGTCTGCCGCCAGCCAGCCTGACCAAACTGATGACCGCGTACATCGCGACCCTGGAAATCCGTCGCGGCCAGATCGGCGAGAACGACCCGGTCACCGTCAGCGAAAACGCCTGGCGCACCGGCGGCTCGCGGATGTTCATCAAGGTCGGCACCCAGGTGTCGGTCAGCGACCTGCTGCACGGCATCATCATCCAGTCGGGCAACGACGCCTCGGTGGCGCTCGCCGAGCACATCGCCGGCAGCGAAGACGCCTTCTCCGACATGATGAACACCACGGCTGGCAAGCTGGGCATGACCAACAGCCACTTCATGAACCCGACCGGCCTGCCGAACCCCGAGCATTACTCCACTGCGCACGACATGGCAGTACTGGCCCGGGCCATCATTCACGAAGACCCGGCTCACTATGCGATCTACTCGCAGAAGGAATTCTTCTGGAACAACATCAAGCAGCCCAACCGCAACTTGCTGCTGTGGCGCGACAAGACCGTCGACGGCCTGAAGACCGGCCATACCGAAGAAGCCGGCTACTGCATGGTGTCCTCGGCCGTACGTGACGGCATGCGCCTGATCGCCGTGGTCTTCGGCACCAACAGCGAGCAGGCCCGCGCTGCCGAAACCCAGAAGCTGCTGACCTACGGCTTCCGCTTCTATGAAACCCAGACCTTCTACCAGAAGGGCACCGAGCTGGCCAAGGCACCGGTGTGGAAGGGCGACATCCGCGAAATCAAGGCCGGCCTGGCCGAAGACCTGACCATGACCCTGCCCAAGGGCCAGTTGAAGAACCTGGCTGCGAGCATGACCATGAACCCACAGCTGACCGCGCCTATCGCCAAGGGCGACGTGATCGGCAAGGTCGAAGTGAAGAACGGTGACAAGATCGTTCAGACCACCGACCTGATCGCGCTGGACGATGTGCAGGAAGGTGGTATTTTCCGCCGCGTATGGGATAGCGTTCGTCTATTCTTCTACGGCTTGTTCAACTGATATCGCGACTGCGCGCCCTCGCCTTTGCAACAGGCGGGGGCGTTGTCGTTTTCACGGTTTACCCGAGGCCGTCATCGCCATGACCGATACCGAAGTAAAAGAGCCGAAAATCGAATTTCCCTGCGCCGACTACCCGATCAAGATCATCGGCGATACCGGTGTGGGCTTTCGCGACACGGTGGTGCAGATCGTCGAAAAGCACGCAGCCGTTAATCACGACAAGAATGCCGAGCGCCAGAGCAGCAACGGCAACTACACCACCTTGCAGCTGCATATCCTGGCCACCGGCCAGGAGCAGCTCTACAACATCAACAGTGAGCTGCGCGCCACCGGCATCGTCAAAATGGTGTTGTGATGCCGCGATGCCTGGGGTTTCGCGAACTCGGCCTGTTGCCTTACGAGCCGGTATGGCACGCGATGCAGCAGTTCACCGACCAGCGCGACGCTGAGGCTGCCGATGAAGTCTGGCTGGTCCAGCACCCGGCCGTCTTTACCCAGGGCCAGGCGGGCAAGGCCGAGCATCTGCTGGTGCCCGGCGAGATCCCGGTGGTGCAGGTCGACCGCGGCGGCCAGGTGACCTACCATGGCCCCGGGCAATTGGTGGTTTACCTGTTGCTGGATGTGCGCCGGCTGGGCTATGGCGTGCGAGAGCTGGTCACCCGCATGGAGCACACCCTGATCGATCTGCTGGCCTCCTACGGCGTGCAGGCCGCCGCCCGTGCCGATGCACCCGGGGTCTACGTGGACGGAGCAAAGATCGCTTCGCTGGGCTTGCGCATCCGCCGCGGTTGCTCGTTCCATGGCCTGGCCTTGAACGTCGACATGGACCTCGCGCCGTTCCGGCGGATAAATCCATGTGGATATGCCGGCCTGCCGATGACGCAGATGTGCGATCATGTCGCACCCCTTGAATTTGCCGAGGTCAGTGCGAGGCTGCGAGCGCAGCTGGTCAAGCACCTCGACTATGTTGAGCAGACGACCCTTACGGGCGGAATCGACTGATATGACTACCGCGACAGAAGCTGTGCAAACGCTGATCCCCCTGCAGAACCTCGCCGAGGGTGCGCCCAAGGCCAATGCGCCACGGCCCAGGGTCGAGGCGGGCGTCAAGCTGCGCGGTGCCGAAAAGGTCGCGCGCATCCCGGTAAAGATCATCCCCACCGAAGAGCTGCCGAAAAAGCCCGACTGGATCCGCGTACGCATCCCGGTGTCTCCCGAGGTCGACCGCATCAAGCAACTGCTGCGCAAGCACAAGCTGCACAGTGTCTGCGAAGAGGCGTCCTGCCCCAACCTGGGTGAATGCTTCTCTGGCGGTACCGCAACCTTCATGATCATGGGTGACATCTGCACCCGTCGCTGCCCGTTCTGCGACGTCGGCCACGGTCGCCCCAAGGCGCTGGATGCCGACGAGCCGATGAACCTGGCCGTGGCCATCGCCGACCTGCGCCTCAAGTACGTGGTGATCACCTCGGTGGACCGCGACGACCTGCGTGACGGTGGTGCCCAGCACTTCGCCGACTGCCTGCGCGAAATCCGCAAGCTGTCGCCGGGCGTGCAGCTGGAAACCCTGGTGCCCGACTACCGCGGACGCATGGACGTGGCCCTGGCCATCACCGCGCAGGAGCCGCCGGATGTGTTCAACCACAACCTGGAAACCGTCCCGCGCCTGTACAAGGCCGCGCGTCCCGGTTCGGACTACCAGTGGTCGCTGACCCTGCTGCAGAAGTTCAAGGAACTGGTTCCCCACGTGCCGACCAAGTCGGGCCTGATGCTGGGTCTGGGCGAGACCGACGAGGAAGTGATCGAGGTCATGCAGCGCATGCGCGAGCACAACATCGACATGCTTACCCTGGGCCAGTACCTGCAACCTTCGCGCAGTCACCTGCCAGTACAGCGCTTCGTGCATCCGGACATCTTTGCCTGGTTCGCCGAAGAGGGCCACAAGATGGGCTTCAAGAACGTCGCCTCCGGGCCGTTGGTGCGTTCCTCGTACCACGCCGATCAGCAGGCGCACGAAGCCAAGATCAAGCTCTGATCGAACCGAACAAGCCTGCGTGCCCTTCGGGCAGCGCGGGCGCTGCCCGCGAAGTGCGCATACGCGCCGCATAAGCCGAGGGTAGGGGTTGCCGCTCCTTCCTCCCGGGATCGAGAGTTTCAACCATGCGATTACCTCCACGCCTGCCCGACCACGGCACGATCGCCTTGATCGCGCCAGCCGGCCCCATCGAGCTGGACGCCGAGGCCGCCAGCGGCTGGTTCCGCGAGCGCGGCTACACATTGCGCATCTACCCTGGTGTCGGGCTCGCCCAGGGTTACCTGGCCGGCAGCGATCAGGCCCGCCTGCAAGACCTCCACGACGCTTTCGCCGACCCTGAGGTAGACGCCATCCTGTGTCTGCGCGGCGGCTACGGCACGCCCCGTCTGCTGGACAAGATCGACTTCGCGTTGCTGGGGCGACACCCCAAGCCTTTCGTGGGCTACAGCGATATCACCGCACTGCATCTGGCCATCGCCCGCCATGCAGGGTTCGTGACCTTCCATGGGCCGCTGTTCAAGGCCGATCTGTTGACACAGAAGCACGCACCCACCGAGTCGTCGCTATGGCAGGCGCTGCGCGGCGAGATTGGGGCCGGGGACATGCTGCGTCATCCGCCCGAGTGGCCGTTGACCACGGTAGTGCCGGGGCAGGCTCAGGGTCGCTTGATGGGCGGTAATCTGGCGATGATCAGTGCCACGCTCGGCACGCCGTACGAGCTTCCCGGTGACGGCATCGTGCTGTTCATCGAAGATGTCAACGAGCCCTTGTACCGCGTGGATCGCTTTCTGACTCACCTGCGTCTGGCAGGCAAACTGAAGGGCGTGCAGGGCGTGATCGTAGGTGACTTCGCCGGAATCGCTGTCGAGCAGATGACCCCGCTGCTGCTCGAGACATTCCAGGCTGAGGGTATCCCTGTCCTGGCCGGCTGGCGCAGTGGCCACTGCGATCCAAACCTGACCCTGCCACTGGGCGTTCAGGTCAGGCTCGATGCCACTGCCCAGCAGGTCTGGCTGGAGCAGGATGTGGTGGCCTAGGCGAAGCCTGGGCCACCCGTGCAGGTCAGCGCGCTCACTGTTGCGTACGCAGCGCCTCGAGCAGCTTGTGGGTCGGATACCCGTCCGCTGGCCAACCCATGGCTTGCTGGGCGCTGCGGATAGCCTTGCGGGTGTTGGCGCCGATGATGCCGTCAGGAGCGCCGGCATCGTAATTGCGTGCGCTCAACAGGCTCTGCAATTCGATGCGCTCGGTGCGCGTGAGCGGCATGTCGTCCTTGGGCCAGGTGCCCTGGATGTAGCCTGCTCCTTGCAGGCGCTGCGCCAAGAGGCTGACGCCCAATGCGTAGGATGAGGAATTGTTGTATTTGAGGATCGCGCGGAAATTGTCGAAGACCAGGAAGGCCGGGCCGCGATACCCGGCTGGCAGGAGCAGCGCTGCTGCGGCATTTTCGCTACCCGCCGGGACGGCGCCGCCTGGCATCGCCGCAACGCCCAGGCGCTGCCATTCGCTGACCGGCTTGCGGCTGTTGCCGTCGGCCAGCGCATAGTCGAAGCCTTCGGGCAGGCGCACTTCCAGGCCCCACGTCTGGCCGCTCTGCCAGCCCGAACTCTGCAGGTAGTGGGCAGTGGAGGCGAGCGCATCGGCGGCGCTGTTCCAGATATCGCGCCGGCCATCACCGTCGAAGTCCACGGCGTGGGAATTGTAGGTGGTGGGAATGAACTGGGTCTGGCCCATGGCACCGGCCCACGAGCCCAGCATGCGGTCGGGCTGGATGTCGCCGTTCTGCAGAATCTGCAACGCGGCCAGCAGCTGGCTTTGCGCGAATTCAGGGCGACGGCCTTCGTAGGCCAGGGTCGCCAGGGAGCGTATCACCGATTTGTCGCCCTGGATCTGGCCGAAGCTGCTTTCCATGCCCCACACGGCAACCAGTACCTGGCGCTCGACGCCGTAGCGCTGTTCGATGCTCGCCAGCACGTCGGCGTACTGCTCGAGCATGGCCTGGCCACGGCGCAGGCGGGTCGGGGAGATGGCGCCGTCGAGGTATTCCCACACCGGGCGGCTGAATTCGGGTTGGCTGCGGTCAGCCTTGATCACGCTCATGTCGGGGGTGACGCCCTGGAAGGCGCGGTCGAAAAGCTGCGCGTCGACGCCGCTGCGCAAGGCTTGCTGACGAAAGCCCTGCTGCCATTCGGCGAATGTCTGGGTGGGCAGCACCGGGGTGTCCACGCTGCTTGGCGCGGGCGCCATGGGCACCGGCAACGCTGGCTGGACGATGGGGGCAGGCAGGGTATCGGCGACGGTGGGTTTTTCCGCGCAGGCAACCAGCAAGGCCAGGCAGGTAGTCACGGCGAACTGGCGCATGGGCCAGCCTGAGGTACGACGAGAAGACATTCACAAGTCCAGGGCTTTCGGGGCAGAGGCAAACCTTAACATGCCAGCCGAACCTGTAGCATCGGTTTAGCCTTGTCAGCGGTCACCCTGACAAACCGCAGCGCGGCTTTCGCGGCCACGGACCGCTCCTACAGACACACTGCAGTCCCTCCGTGGGAGCGGTCATCGGCCGCGAAGAGGACGACGCTATTCTGCAGGCAGGCTCAGTCTTTGGCCGGCCATCAACAGCGATAGACGCGACAAGCCTGTCCATACCGACCCAGGTGCCTGGCCCTTGATCTGCGCGTCGATGCGCTGTGCATCCTGCAGCAGCTGTGCCCAGCGCAACGCCGAATGCCGCTGCAGGGCCTTGCTCATCAATGGCTTGCGCTTGTCCCACACTGGCGGACGGGCCTGGCTGAAGGCCTTGTCCAGGGGGACACCCTGGCTGTATTGCTGCGACAGGCTGGCGAGCAGGCGCAGCTCGCGGGCCAGCGCCCAGAGAATGACCGGCGGCTCGACACCCTCGCCCCGCAGCCCTTCGAGCATGCGCAGGGCATGTTCGGCCTGGCCGTTGAGGATCGCGTCGATCAGCCCGAACACGTCGAATCGGGCGCTGTCGGCGACTGCCGATTGCACCGTCTCCAGCGTCACCTGATTACCCTCGGCGAGCAGCTTGAGCTTCTCGATTTCCTGCGCTGCCGCCAACAGGTTGCCTTCCACCCGAGCGGCGATCAGCTCGACCGCGTCCGGTTGCGCAGCCAGTCCGGCCTGGGCGAGGCGCTGGCGGATCCATTGCGGCAACTGTTGCGCATCGACCGGCCAGATCTGCACGAACTGGGTCTGCGCGCCCTCGACCAGCGCCTTGCCCCACTTGGTTTTCTGCGCACTGCCGTCCAGCTTGGGCAGGCTGATCAACAGCACGGTATCTTCGGCAGGCCGCGAGCAATACTCGATCAGCGCTGCAGCGCCCTTGTCGCCCGGCTTGCCCGACGGCAGGCGCAGCTCCAGCAGGCGTCGCTCGGCGAACAGCGACAGGCTGGCGCCGGCCTGCAGCAGCGTGCCCCAATCGAAATTGTTGTCGGCGCTGAACACCTGGCGCTCGTCGAAGCCTTGCTGGCGCGCCGCCGCGCGAATGGCGTCGGCCGCCTCCTGGCAGAGCAGCGGATCGTCGCCACTCACCACGTAGACGGGCGCAAGCGGTCCTTGCAGGTGCTTGCCGAGTTGGGCGGGGCTGATCTTCATGGACGCATCGACAGGGTTGAAATCTTCACGGGGGCAATGACAGCGAAAAGGGCGCCTGAGCGCCCTTGTCTGCCTTACTGGTTGGGAATCTGGATCGGAGACTGCTGTGGCGTCGAATCCATTACGCGCTGAGCTTCGGCAGCGGCGTCGGCTTCCGCCTTGGCGCGTGCGTTGGCGTCGACCTGGAGCTTTTCCAGCTGCGCAGGGGTGATCTGCTGCAGGCGCAGCATCATGCGCTGCACCAGCTCGTTGCGCATTTCACGGCGCACCTGGCTCGCCTCTTGATCGGAGCCGGTCAGGTTGTTGCCGTCGTGGACGTAAACCTTCTGCACCTGAATCTTGTCGTTGAGCAGCGTCAGGTTGTTCTGCCCGCGGATCTCGTATTGCAGCGTGTTGCTCAGCTCGTACTCGGACGAGCGCGCCGACCCGCTGTAGCTGGCCGTGCGCTGGTCGCCACGCTCGTCCACCAGGTCCAGGGTGTACGGAGCGCCGCTGGCGACGTTGACGCCGCTGCCCTGGAGCGCCTTGCGCAATTGCACCACGGTCTGGCCGTAGGCGTCGCGGGCCGTGAGGTTGAGTTCCTTGATGGCCAGCTGGTTGGTGCCGGTACCCCGGAGCTGGAAACCACAGGCGCTCAGCAGGACAGCCAGGCCCATAACCAGCAGATTGCGTTTGATCATCTTGTTGCTCCCTTGAAGCCTTGTTGGCTGTGGCGTGCTTGACGGGCGCCCGATGGAACGGGCGCCGGTCGATCAGCTGGCGACGATGTTGACCAGTTTACCCGGTACGACGATGACCTTGCGGATGGTCAGGCCGTCGGTGAAACGCAGCACGTTCTCGTTGACCCGTGCGGCGGCTTCGATCTCTTCGCGGCTGGCGCTGGCAGGCATGTCGATCTGCCCACGCAGCTTGCCGTTGACCTGGATGACCAGCTGCAGGCTGTCCTGCACCAGCGCCGACTCGTCCAGCGTCGGCCAGCTGGCGTCGATCACGGCGTCGGTGTGGCCCAGTTGCTGCCACAGCTCATGGCTGATGTGCGGGGTGATCGGCGCCAGCAGCAGGGTCACGGCTTCCAGGCCCTCGTGCAGCAAGGCACGGTCCCGGTCGGTGGCCTGCGGGGCTTTTTCCAGCACGTTCATCAAGGTCATCACCTGGGCAATGGCCGTGTTGAACTTGTGGTTCTGGCCCACGTCCTGGCTGGCCTGCTTGATCGCCAGGTGGATGGCGCGGCGAATGGCCTTCTGCTCGTCGTCGAGCGTGGCGACGTCCAGTGGCGCGTGCGAACCCTGGCCAACATGGGCCTGCGCCAGACGCCAGACGCGCTTGAGGAAGCGGTGCGAGCCTTCAACGCCGGAATCGGACCATTCCAGGCTCATGTCGGGTGGCGAGGCGAACATCATGAACAGGCGGCAGGTGTCGGCGCCGTACTGGTCGATCATCGATTGCGGATCGACGCCGTTGTTCTTCGACTTGGCCATCTTCTCGGTACCGCCGATTTCCACCGGCAGGCCGTCGCTGATGAGCTTGGCCGAGATGATCTTGGCCTTGGCATCGCGGACCAGCTCGACGTCGGCCGGATTGAACCAGGTCTTGCTGCCGTTGGCTTCGAGACGGTAGTAGGTTTCGGCGATGACCATGCCCTGGGTGAGCAGGTTCTTGAACGGCTCGTTGGAGCTGACCAGGCCTTCGTCGCGCATCAGCTTGTGGAAGAAGCGTGCGTACAGCAGGTGCAGGATCGCGTGCTCGATACCGCCGATGTACTGGTCCACGGGCAGCCAGTGATTGGCCGCCGCAGGGTCCACCATGCCGCCTTCATAATGCGGCGATGCGTAGCGGGCGAAGTACCAGGACGATTCCACGAAGGTGTCCATGGTGTCGGTTTCGCGCTTGGCCGGCGCACCGCATTTTGGACAGCTGCACTCGTAGAATTGCGGCATGCGCGCCAGTGGCGAACCGGCACCGTCGGGAACGACGTCTTCGGGCAACACGACCGGCAGTTGATCTTCCGGGACCGGCACGTCGCCGCAGGCGTCGCAGTGCACGATCGGAATCGGGCAGCCCCAGTAGCGCTGACGGCTGATGCCCCAGTCGCGCAGGCGGAATTGAGTTCGTGACTTGCCCAGGTCTTTCTTGATCAAGGCCACTTCGATGGCGTCGAAGGCGCCCTCGAAATCGAGTCCGTCGAATTCGCCGGAGTTGATCAGCGGGCCGTGCTCGTTGTAGGCCGCGACCCAAGGCGCAGGCGTCAGGTCGCCCGCGCTGGTGCGCACCACCGGCTTGATCGGCAGGTCGTACTTCAAGGCGAATTCGAAGTCGCGCTCGTCGTGGGCCGGCACGGCCATGACCGCGCCGTCGCCGTAGTGCATCAGTACGTAGTTGGCGACCCAGACCGGCAGTTTCTCGCCGGTGAGCGGGTGCTCGACGAACAGCGCCGTCGGCATGCCGCGTTTTTCCTGGGTGGCCACGTCGGCCTCGGCCACGCTGCCGCTCTTGCACTCGTCGATGAACGCCTGCAGCGCAGCATCGGAGCGCGCGGCCAGGCTGGCCAAGGGGTGTTCCGCGGCGACGGCCACGTAGGTCGCACCCATCAGCGTGTCGGGACGCGTGGTGAAGACCTTCAGCGTGCCGGCTTCGCCAATGGAGGCCTGGTGGTACGGGAACTGCACTTCCATGCCCTTGGACTTGCCGATCCAGTTGCGCTGCATGGTCTTGACCTGTTCCGGCCAGCCTGGCAGTTCGTCGAGGCTTTCCAGCAGCTCATCGGCGTATGCAGTGATCTTGAAGTAGTACATCGGGATTTCGCGCTTCTCGATCAGCGCGCCCGAACGCCAGCCACGGCCGTCGATGACCTGCTCGTTGGCCAGTACCGTCTGGTCGACCGGGTCCCAGTTCACGGTGCCGTTCTTGCGGTAGATCACGCCTTTTTCGAACAGGCGGGTGAACAGCCACTGCTCCCAGCGATAGTAGTCGGGCTTGCAGGTGGTGACTTCGCGCGACCAGTCGATGGCCAGGCCCAGGCTTTTGAGCTGGGTCTTCATGTAGGCGATGTTTTCGTAGGTCCACTTGGCCGGCGCGACGTTGTTCTTCATGGCCGCGTTTTCCGCCGGCATGCCGAACGCATCCCAGCCCATCGGCTGCAGGACATTCTTGCCCTGCATGCGCTGGTAGCGCGCGATCACGTCGCCGATGGTGTAGTTGCGCACGTGCCCCATGTGCAGTTTGCCGCTGGGGTAGGGGAACATCGACAGGCAGTAGTAAGTGTCCTTGCCTGGCTGTTCACTCACTTCAAAAGACTTCTTCGCATCCCAGAAAGACTGGGCGGCGGCTTCGATTTCGCGGGGCTGATAGAGTTCGTGCATGGCTACTTTGCGCTGAGAAATGGGTGACCTTATCCGGCAGCTGCTAAATAGGCTGAGCCTGTTGGCAAGGTACGATGATATTAAACGCCGTAGCATACATGACCCCCGTCTATCGAGGGAAACCTTGATTGCAGCTGCGCGGACCGTGGCAGGCACTTGACGCATTCCGTTGGTCGCTGCAACCGGCTGATTTTCCAGCCGGCGCTAAGCTTATGAAGCAAAGAACGTTTTCTCTCAAATGAGGTGAGCGAATGCTGGAGCCGCCTATCAACGTCATGCAGCCCGATGTCTACGAGCGACTCATCGATCGTTTGGGGCTGGCCCTGGATGTGGCCCGCACTGCGGTGCGCCTGCGCGATGAAAAACCTGCGGAACTGGAGTTGCGCGGTTTGAGCCGGGCCGAATACGAACTGATCGATGCCTACCTGCACGCCTGTGGCGAACGCGCCTGTGCCGAGCCCCAGGCCCCGCTCGCGTCTGCGCCCAAGGCGTCGGCGAAAGTGTACTGGCTGCACGAGCACGACCGGCGCCGTTCGCCGATAGGCAAGCACGGTCACGGGTATTCGGGAAAGTCGTGACGGCAGTTGTTCGTCATCGTGGCAACCCTTAGGCTTCGGGCATCTTCTGGAGATGCCCGATGTTTTCACGTTTTGTGCTCAAACAATTGCTGTTGCCTCCCGGCATCTTTTTCGTTCTATTGTTGGCGGGCTGGTGGCTGCGCCGTCGTTGGCCGCGCCTGGCCGGCGCCTGCTTCGTCGTCGGGCTGGGCGGGCTGTGGTTGATGAGCCTGCCGGTGGTGGTGCAGGGTGCGGCCGGCTGGCTGGAAAATCAGCCGGCGCTGCCCGTGGAGGATTGGAGCAGCCTGGCGCAGCGTGCCGACGCCATCGTCATTCTCGGTGCCGGTCGCGAGCGCGGCGACCCGGCCTGGGATGGCATCGACCAGCCCACTGGTGTCGCGCTCGAGCGGGTTCGCTACGCGGCGCGGCTGGCCAAGGCATCCGGGCTGCCGGTGCTGACGTCCGGCGGCTTGCACTTTGGCTCGCCGCCCAGCGAAGCGTGGATCATGGCGCAGTCGTTGCGCGACGACTTCGGCGCTTCCGCGCGCTGGATGGAAGAGCGCAGCCGCACGACCTGGGAGAACGCCCGGTTCAGCGCCGAACTGCTCGCCGAGCATGGCATCAAGCGTGTGGTGGTGGTGACCCAAGCCTGGCACATGCAGCGCTCGCGCTGGAGCTTCGAGCAGAACGGGTTGGAGGTGGTGCCGGCACCGGTGGGCTTTCTGGGCACCGACAATGCACGGCCGCTGGGAGGCTGGCTGCCTGAAAGCAAGGCCATCTGGCAGAACGGCCAGCTGCTCAATGAGGCGGTGGGGTTGGTGGGGTACAAGATGTTTTATCGGTGATCTTGAGGGCCTCTTCGCGGGCGAGCCCTCTGCCCGCGAAGAGGCCAGTACAGGCAACATCAAGCCCTGCTGCCAGCCCTTCTACTTAGCAATGCCCAACCCAGCAGCAACACGCACACCACCGTCATCGGCCATGACCGCAGTTGCAGATACGGCGTCAAACCCTGCATGGGCGTCACCTCCCCATACAGCACCGCCTCTTCGAACTGCGGCACTTGGGTGGTGATGTTGCCGAACGGATTGATCAGCGCCGTGACCCCGTTGTTGGTA
Organism: Pseudomonas sp. CFBP 8770; assembly: GCF_014841705.1. Classification (NCBI taxonomy): domain Bacteria; kingdom Pseudomonadati; phylum Pseudomonadota; class Gammaproteobacteria; order Pseudomonadales; family Pseudomonadaceae; genus Pseudomonas; species Pseudomonas sp. CFBP 8770. The sequence continues at coordinate 401,493 of NZ_JACYUL010000004.1, read as the reverse complement.
GCACGAATCATCCAGCGGCCGGCCTCCAGCGCGCGCATCTGTGCCATCTGCAGATGCTGCAGCGGGCCTATCGAAGTGCCGAACCAAGTGTCGTTGCTGATCGTCAGCAGCAGGTCGCTGCGCGCAGCCATGCTCGCGGCCAGCTCCGGGTACACCACTTCGTAGCAGATGAACGGCGCGATCCGATACCCCTTGGCCTGCAGCAGCGGCTGGTCGGCCGGGCCGCGGGCGAAGTCGGACATGGGCAGGTCGAAAAATGCGATCAGGCCGCGCAGCAGATCCTGCAAGGGCACGTATTCACCGAAGGGCACCAGCTTCTGCTTGCGATACAAGCCTTCGCCTTCACCCACCACGGTGATGCCGTTATAGAACCGGCGCTGCCCGTCCTCCACCTGGCGAATGGGGACACCGGTAATCAGCGCCGAATGACGGTCGCTGGCAAACCGCCCCATCACTGCCAGATAGCCTTGAGCCGAGTCCATGAGCACCGGCACCGCCGTTTCCGGCCAGACGATGATATCCGCCGGCTTGGAGACGAAAGTCTTGTCGCGGTACAGCTGCAGTTGATGGTCGACCGCTTCGGGGTTCCATTTGATGCTCTGGGCAATGTTGCCCTGTACGGCGGCAACCGAGAGCGGCTCGCCTGCGGACGTGGTCCACCCGTGCCCCTTGAATGCCAGGCCCAACAGCCAGGGCGCCAGCAGCAGGATCACGCCGGCGGCCAGCAATGGCTTGCGCTCGCGCAGGCGCGACAGATTGCACAACAGCGCTGCAGTGAGGGCCAGGGCAAAGGACACCAGCCACATGCCGCCCACCGGTGCGAGTCCGGCGAGTGGGCCATGCAGTTGGCTGTAGCCGCTGTAGAGCCACGGGAAGCCGGTCAGAAACCAACCGCGGAACGCTTCCTGGCCCAGCCACAGCGCAGCGAAGGCCAGGGCGTCGGCCAATGGTGCATCGGTGCGCCGGAACCAGCGCGCCCAGGCCCAGGCGGGCAGGGCGAAGAACAGAGCCACGGCAGCGACGAAGCCAAGCATCAGCAACGCCGCCAACACCACCGACGCGCCGCCATAGGTATGGATACTGACGTAGATCCAGCTGGTGCCGGCGCCGAACAGGCCGAAACCGTAGCACCAGCCACGGCCCAGCGCCTGGCGTGGTTTCAACTCGCGCAGACCAAGGTAGAACAGGGCCAGCGAAAGCAGGGCCAGCGGCCAGATATCGAATGGGGCCAGGAACAGCGGGGTCAACCCGCCGGCCGCCATGGCCAGCAGGTTACCGGGCCAGCCGGGGCGGGTGATCCAGCGCATTATTTTCCTTAACGAGGAGTCTGGGCAGAAGCCTCAGCGGGCGATTGGCGTGAGGCGCAGCAAATGGATGCGGCGGCTGTCGGCATTGAGAATGCGAAAGCGGTAGGCACCGATCTCGGTCGTCTCGTTGCGCTTGGGCAGATGGCCGAAGGCACTCATCACCAGGCCGCCGACGGTGTCGAACTCATCGTCCGAAAACTGGCTTTCGAAGAACTCGTTGAAGTTCTCGATCGGCGTCAGCGCCTTGATCAGGAAGTCACCGCTGGGCAGCGGCTTGATGTAGCTGTCTTCCTCGACGTCGTGCTCGTCCTCGATGTCGCCGACGATCTGTTCGAGCACGTCTTCGATGGTCACCAGGCCCGCCACACCGCCGTATTCGTCGATGACGATGGCCATGTGATTGTGGTTGGCACGGAACTCGCGCAGTAGCACGTTCAGGCGCTTGGACTCGGGCACGAAGGTGGCCGGGCGCAGCAGGTCCTTGATGTTGAAGTTCGCGTGGTCGTTCTGCAGGATCAGCGGCAGCAAGTCCTTGGCCAGCAGCACGCCGATCACGTCGTCGTGATTCTCGCCGACCACCGGGTAGCGCGAGTGCGCAGCGTCGATGACCGCAGGCAGGAATTCCTGCAGCGTCTGGGTGGACTTGATGCTGATCAGCTGCGAGCGCGGTACCATGATGTCGCGCACTTGCAGGTCGGCGACCTGGATGGCGCCTTCCACGATGGTCAATGCTTCGCTGTCCAGGAGCTTGTTCTGGTGCGCTTCGCGCAGCAGTTCCAGCAGTTCCTGGCGGTTCTTGGGCTCATGGGCAAAAGCCTGGGTCAGTTTACCCAACCATGACTTCTGCCCGTTGCTCGATCGATCTTCGCTCATAGCCCTTTACTCGTGATCCTTGCCAATTGCTTTGGTGGGGGTGTCGTCGACGTGTTCGTCGGCGGCATAGGGGTCCGGATGACCCAATTCTGCAAGCAACTCTCGTTCCAGCGCTTCCATTTCCTCGGCCTCATCGTCGTCGATGTGGTCGTAGCCCAGCAGGTGCAGGCAGCCGTGCATCACCAGATGCGCCCAATGGGCGTCCAGGGCCTTGCCCTGTTCGGCAGCTTCGCGTTCCACCACCGGCACACAGATGACCAGGTCGCCCAGCAACGGGATGTCGAGCATCTCGTCCGGCACGTCCGCAGGGAATGAAAGTACGTTGGTTGCGTAATCTTTGTGACGATAGGTCAGATTCAGCTCGCGGCCTTCGGTTTCATCGACCAAGCGAATGGTCATCTCCGAATCGGCGCTGCGCTGGCGCAACGCCAGTTCGCACCAGCGACGGAACGCGGCGTCGCTCGGGCCAGGCGCGGTGCTGGCCCGTTGCAGGTCAAGCTCAAGCATCGCGGCGTTTGTCCCCGGCCTCGTTGACGGCAGCGGGCTGGGCTTCGAAGCGCTCGTAGGCCTCGACGATGCGCTGCACCAGCGGGTGACGGACGACGTCCTTGGGCTTGAAGTGGGTGAAGCTGATGCCCGGTACGTCCTTGAGCACGTCGATGACCTGGCTCAGGCCCGACTTGGTACCCTTGGGCAGGTCGACCTGGGTGATGTCACCGGTGATCACCGCCGTCGAGCCGAAACCGATCCGGGTCAGGAACATTTTCATCTGTTCCACGGTGGTGTTCTGGCTTTCATCGAGGATGATGAAGCTGTTGTTCAAGGTGCGTCCGCGCATGTAGGCCAGCGGCGCGATCTCGATGACCTGTTTCTCGATCAGCTTGGCGACGTGTTCGAACCCCAGCATTTCGTAGAGCGCATCGTAGAGCGGACGCAGGTAGGGGTCGATCTTCTGCGCCAGGTCACCGGGCAGAAAGCCAAGCTTTTCGCCCGCTTCCACGGCAGGGCGCACCAGAAGAATGCGTCGGACCTGCTCGCGCTCCAGCGCATCGACGGCGGCGGCCACGGCCAGGTACGTCTTGCCGGTACCTGCAGGGCCGATCCCGAAGTTGATGTCGTTGCTCAGGATTTCCTTGACGTAGCGCTGCTGGTTCAAGCCCCGGGGCTTGATCATGCCCTTGCGGGTACGCAGTGCGACCGGGACTTCGCCGGAGGTCGGATCGTCGAGCTCCTCGACGGCCGACTCCTGCAGAAACAGGTGGACCGTATCGGGGGACAGCTCGGTAGCCTTGGTTTCCCGGTACAGGCGGCGCAGCAGGTTTTCCGCCGAGCGCGTGTGTCGGGCGTCGCCGATCAGTTCGAACTGATTGCCACGGTTGCGGATTTCGATTTCCAGGCGCTGTTCGATCAAGCGCAGATGCTCGTCGAATTGCCCGCACAGGTTGGCGAAGCGGCGAGCCTCGAAAGGCTCGAGCAGGAAGCGATGTGGTTCGATAGGTGCGTTCAAGGTCGTATTCGGCCGCCCGACGGCAATTGAAATGAGTCCAAGGATAACCCCTGTCAGGGGCGAGGCGAAAGGGGTGGGCGGCGAATGGCCTTGGCCGGCGCCTGGCTGGCTGTCGGCAGTGTGCCTTTCGCGGCCGATGACCGCTCCCACGGGGATTGCGGTCACCCTGTAGGAGCGGTCATCGGCCGCGAAGGGTTCGGCGCGGTGGACCTGACATACCGCGGTGCCCCTTTCGCGGCCACGGACCGCTCCCACAAGGATCGCGGTCACCCTGTGGGAGCGGTCATCGGCCGCGAACGTCGCGCCGCGGTGTGGATCTGTCAGGCCAGCAGTTCGCCGCGCAGCGAGTGGGGGCGGGCTTCGGCGATGTGGATTTCGACGAACTGGCCGATCAGCCGCGCATCCGAGCAGGTGAAGTTGACGATGCGGTTGTTCTCGGTACGACCCTGCAACTGGCCGGGATCCTTGCGCGAATAATCGGTGACCAGAATGCGCTGGGTAGTGCCCACCATCTGACGACTGATCTCGAAGCCCTGCTGGTTCAGCCGATGCTGCAGCGCATCCAGGCGCTGTTTCTTCACCGTCTCGGGCGTGTCGTCGGCCAGACCCGCCGCCGGCGTACCAGGCCGCTGGCTATAGATGAAGGAGTACGAGAAATCCATGCCCACATCGGTCACCAGTTTCAGGGTCTGCTCGAAGTCTTTCTCGGTTTCGCCGGGGAAACCGATGATGAAGTCCGAGCTGATGCAGATGTCCGGTACCGCCGCCTTGAGTTTGCGCAGCTTGGATTTGTATTCCAGCACCGTGTGGCCGCGTTTCATGGCCGCCAGCACGCGGTCCGAGCCCGATTGCACCGGCAGGTGCAGGTGCTTGACCAGCTGCGGCACTTCGGCATGGGCCAGGATCAGGCTGTCGGAGAATTCCAGTGGGTGCGAGGTGGTGTAGCGGATGCGCTCGATCCCGTCGATCTGGGCCACCATACGGATCAGCTCGGCCAGGTCGGCCAGGCGACCGTCGTGGGTCTGGCCGCGGTAGCCGTTGACGTTCTGCCCCAGCAGGGTGACTTCGCGCACGCCGTTGTCGGCCAGGTGCATGACCTCGGCCAGAACATCGTCGAACGGTCGGCTGACTTCTTCGCCGCGGGTGTAGGGCACCACGCAGAACGTGCAGTATTTGCTGCAGCCTTCCATCACCGAAACGTAGGCGGTCGGCCCGTCGATCCGCGGTTCGGGAAGGTGGTCGAACTTCTCGATCTCGGGGAAGGAGATGTCCACCTGCGGCAGGCGGGTGATGCGCGCCGCGTCGATCATCTCGGGCAGGCGATGCAGGGTCTGCGGGCCGAACACCACGTCGACGTAGGGCGCGCGATCGCGGATGGCTGCGCCTTCCTGGCTGGCCACGCAGCCGCCGACCGCAATGACCATGTCTGGCTTGGCCAGCTTCAGTTCGCGCCAGCGGCCCAGTTGCGAATAGACGCGGTCCTGGGCACGCTCGCGGATCGAGCAGGTATTGAGCAGGATCACGTCGGCGTCTTCTGCGCGTGCCGTGACTTCCAGGGCTTGATGTTCACCCAGCAGGTCTACCATGCGCGAGCTGTCGTACTCGTTCATCTGGCAACCGTGGGTTTCGATATAAAGCTTCTTGGCCATGGGGTGATCATCAAGTGGTTCAAAGAACCGCGCATTATAGTGCCCGTGGTCGGTGGTTCCTAGCATTGCCTGTCGGGCGGCTATGCTATAGTTTTCGCCCTCTTCCAAGCTCACGACCTTATATCTGCCGACGATGACCAAACGCGAAGCTCCAATCTACAAAGTGATTTTCCTCAACCAGGGCCAGGTATTCGAGATGTACGCCAAGCAGATCTACCAGAGTGATCTGTGGGGGTTTCTGGAGGTCGAGGAATTCGTCTTTGGCGAGCGCACCACCATGGTCGTCGACCCCAGCGAAGAAAAGCTCAAGGCTCAGTTCGAAGGCGTGACGCGCAGCTTCGTGCCCATGCACTCGATCGTGCGGATCGATGAAGTGGAGCGCCTGGGCACGCCGAAGATCAGCGAGGCACGCATGACCGGCAATGTCATGCCATTCCCGATGCCGATGCCCGACAAGTAGTCATCTGTCGGACCGCTGCCAAGCTCAGGGCAGCGGGGCGAAAGGCGACCGGCTGCCGCCGTCGGCCGTCTGCAGCTCGAGCAGGTATTTGCGGAAGATCTGCCCCAGCACCTGGGTGGCCACTTCGAGGTCTTCGCGGCGCATCTGCCCGGACACCTCGTCGGCCACGTCCAGCGCATCCTCGGCGCCGTTGACCGCCGCCATCTTCAGCACGATATAGGCCTGGACGTTGTTGGCCGCCACGCCTTCGCCCTTGAAGAACATGGTGCCCAGATGATATTGGGCCTCGGCATGCCCTTGCAGGGACGCTTGTTCGAAGTAGCTGAGGGCCTGGTTCAAGTCGCGTTCGGTTCGAGTACCGTCGTAATAGAACTGACCAAGCTCGAATTGCGCCTGGGCGTCGCCGTCCTTGGCGGCCTGCTGACAGGCAGCCAGCGCCGCGGGCAATGCCTGGGCAGAGGTATTGAGGGTGCAGCGACCCACCGCCGGAATCAACAACGAATTGCCGCCTGCGGTAGCCATTAGCGGCTGAAGAAGCAACAGGCAGCCCAATGCAAGGGCGCGGCCGGTGCGGTTCATGGGGATCGACTTACCTCTGCGGAATGCGGGCGGACCCGACGTCGAAACGTGGCGGGTGCTGCATTATGAAATAAGCGGGGGGGCTGTTACAAAGTCTTTACTCGTTTTTCTGCGATATCGCCCAGATGGCACTGTTTCACGGGGTGGAAGGGCCTTGGGCGTGATCAATGTGAGGACGTGGAATGGTTGGTTCGGTTGCCTGTGGGAGCGGTCAGTGGCCGCGAAGGCTGCTGCGCAGTAAGTCTGACACTGCGCGGTGGATTCTTCGCGGCCACTGACCGCTCCCACAGGATGCAGCCCTACACAGGATGGATAATCCCGGTCCGGGGTTACTTCAGCGCAGCGAACGCTTTCTCGGCAGCATCCAGGGTGATCGCCAACTCGGCATCGCCGTGGGCGATGGAGGTGAAGCCCGCTTCGAACGCGCTCGGCGCCAGGTACACGCCGCCGTCGAGCATCAGGTGGAAAAAACGCTTGAACCGATCGGCGTCGCTGGTCATGACGTCTTCGAAGGTGACGATGTCATCGGCGCCGCTGAAGTACAGGCCGAACATGCCCCCGGCCTGAGTGGTGACGAACGGAATGCCCGCGGCATCGGCACGCTGCTGCAGGCCGTCGAGCAGGCGTGCGGTGTAGTCGCTCAGCTCGTCATGGAAACCGGGACGGCTGATCAGCTTCAAGGTTGTCAGGCCGGCGGCCATGGCCAGTGGGTTGCCCGACAAGGTGCCAGCCTGATAGACCGGACCCAGCGGCGCAATGTGCGACATGATCTCGCGCTTGCCGCCGAAGCAGCCGACGGGCATGCCACCACCGATGATCTTGCCGAACGTGCTCAGGTCCGGCGTCACGCCATAGTAGGCCTGGGCACCACCGAGGGCCACGCGGAAACCGGTCATGACTTCGTCGAAGATCAGCACCACACCGTACTGGTCGCACAGCCGACGCAGGCCTTCCAGAAAGCCCGGCGCGGGCGGTACGCAGTTCATGTTGCCCGCCACCGGTTCGACGATGATGCACGCCACTTCGTCGGCGACTTCGGCGAGCATCTGCTCTACTGCGGCAATGTCGTTGAACGGCAGGGTCAGGGTGTGTTTGGCGAACGCCGCCGGCACGCCGGGCGAGCTGGGCACGCCAAGGGTGAGGGCGCCGGAACCGGCCTTGACCAACAGGCTGTCGGAATGACCGTGGTAGCAACCCTCGAACTTGATGATGCTGTCGCGCCCGGTGAAACCACGGGCCAGGCGAATGGCGCTCATGGTTGCCTCGGTCCCCGAGCTGACCATGCGCACCATTTCCATGGACGGCACGATCGCGCAGACCAGGTCGGCCATCTGCGTTTCCATTTCGGTCGGGGCGCCGTACGACAGGCCATGTTCAAGCTGCCTGCGCACCGCATCGAGCACGTCCGGGTGGCTGTGGCCGAGAATCATCGGACCCCATGAACCCACGTAGTCGACGTAGCGCTTGTCGTCTTCGTCGGTGACGTAGGCGCCGGCGGCGTGCTTGAAGAACAGCGGCGTGCCGCCCACGCTCTTGAAGGCGCGCACGGGCGAGTTGACGCCACCGGGGATGTGCTTCTGGGCGTTGGCGAACAGGGTTTCGGAACGGGACATAGATAAGCTCTCTTGCATCAGGCAGTTTCGAACAACGCGTTCAGCGCACGGGCGCGACGGGTGACTTCCTGGGCCGTGTCGGCGCCGAACAGCGCATGCACCACGGCCAACAGGTTGGCACCCTGGGCCACCAGCGGAGCGGCGTTGTCCAGGGTGATGCCGCCAATGACGGCAATCGGCAATTTCAGTTCGGCACGCGCCTGCGCCAACAGTTCCAGGCTGGCAGGCGATGCGTCGGGCTTGGTCTGGGAGGCGAAGAAGCGCCCGAAGGCAACGTAGCTGGCCCCTTCGCGGGCGGCCTGGTGGGCCAGGTCGAGACGGTTGTGGCACGTGCTGCCGATGATCGCCTTGCGGCCGAGCAAGGCGCGGGCAGGCGTCAGCGGACCATCAGTCTGCCCCAGGTGCACGCCGACGTTGAGCCGCGCGGCCAGTTCGGCATCGTCGTTGATGATCAGGTGCGCTTTGTAGCGTTCGCACAGCTGGCGCAGTTTGTCGGCTTCGCGCAGGCGCCGGGCGTCGTCGTTGCTCTTGTCACGGTATTGCAGCAGGGTAATGCCGCCGTCCAGTGCAGCCTCGACGTACTTGAGGAACTTGCCGGCCAACAGCTGGCTGTCGGTGATGGCGTAGACGCCACGTAGGTTCATCGCTCGGTCCTGAGGCAGGGGGCAGGGGTTCGGCTCAAGAGCAGAAATCCAGGGGCAGGCGGCGCGGCACGAATTGCCCTTGGCCCAACTGCTCGGCGTCGCGCAGAGTGCGCCAAGTGTAGTCGAGCGCCGACTGCACCGCGCTTTCCAGGCCTTCGCCCAACGCCAGGCGGCCGGCCAGGGCGCTGGCCAGGGTGCATCCGGAGCCATGGTAACTGCCAGGCAGACGCTGGCACGTGAACGTGCGACGACTGCCGTCGCGGCTGTACAGGCGGTTGTGCACTTCGTGCTCGTCGCCATGGCCACCGGTGATCAACAGGTGCTTGCAGAACGGCAGCAACTTCTGTGCGCATTCATCGGCACTGCCTTCGGGCAAGTCGGCGAGAATGCGCGCCTCGGGCAGATTCGGCGTCGCGATGGTCGCCAGCGGCAGCAGCTGTTCGCGCATCGCGTAGCCGACCTCGTCCTTGCCCAGGCTGCCGCCGCCGCCGGCGCGCAATACCGGGTCACAGACCATCGGCAGATGGGGGTGGGCGGACAACAGCTCGACCACGGTTGCGACCATGTCCACCGAACCGAGCATGCCCAGCTTGACCGCCGCCACCGGCGAGTCGCTGAGCACGGCATTGGCCTGGGCCAGGATCCACTCGCGGTCGAGCACGCGGAAATCGCTGACATTGACCGTGTTCTGCACGGTCAGCGCCGTGATCGTCGGCGCGGCATGGCAGCCCTGCGCGAGCAAGGCTTCGATATCTGCCTGCAGGCCGGCGCCGCCACTGGGGTCGTGGCCGGAGAGACAGAGGACAACGGGGCGGGAACTATAGATATTCATGGTGCGCGAGCTTATCACGGTGCAGGGCGTTGTAGCAGGGTCGCGAGCGGCGGCGAGCGCGCCTGCCGCGCTGCGATCGGTGAACGGCGTTCGCGCTTTGCAGGGTGCCTATGTATCATATTGACACTACGCTGCAGCACATCCCGAAGGCACCATGCGCTATTTGCTTATCCTGATAATGGCCTGGCTGCCCATGCTGGCAGGTGCGGTCGACTTCGACGAAACCACGCGCAGCCTCGCGCTGGGGCGCACGATGCAGGTCTACGAGGATGTGTCGGGCGACGCCACCATCGAGCAGATCACCACCGGCCTGGCCCCCGCTTTTCGTCAGCACCACAGCGACGTGCTCAATGCCGGCTACTCGCGGTCCGTGTATTGGCTGCGCATCGATCTGCGCTATGTACCGCGCGCCGACGGATCGCCGCACAGCTGGCTGCTGGAGCTGGCCTATCCGCCCATGGACCACCTGGAACTGTTCTTGCCCGATGCCGCCGGGCAGTACCGCTCGGTGCAGCGAACCGGCGATGCCTTGCCGTATGCCAGCCGCCAGATCAAGCAGAACAACTACTTGTTCGAACTGCCATTCCAGCCAGGTGAAGCGAAGACCGTGTACCTGCGCCTGCACAGCCAAGGCTCGGTGCAGGCGCCGGTCAGCCTGTGGTCGGCCAACGCGTACCTCGAGGCACAACCCTCGAGGCTGTACGTACTCGGGCTGATCTACGGTGTGTTGCTGGGCATGCTGGTGTACAACCTGTTCATCTTCCTCAGCGTGCGCGATCGCAGCTACCTGTACTACATCGTCTATATCGCATCGTTCGGCCTGTACCAGGTGTCGGTGAACGGTGCCGGGGTCGAGTATTTCTGGCCCGACAATCCGTGGTGGGCCAACGCTGCCACGCCATTCTTCATCGGCGCGGCCGGCTTCTTCGGTTGCCAGTTCTCGCGCAGCTTCCTGCAGACGGCGCGGCACAGTCGCTGGATGGATCGACTGCTGCTCGGCCTGATGGTCTACGGCGCCCTGGTCATGGTGCTGTCGCTGTCGACCAGCTACGCCCTGGCATTGCGCCTGGCCACGTTGCTAGCGCTGTGTTTCACCGTGGTGATCTTCTCCGCCGGCATCCTCGCCTGGTTGCGTGGCATGCGCCTGGCGCGTTACTTCATCATTGCCTGGAGCGCGTTCCTGCTGGGCGGCATCGTCAATACCCTGATGGTGCTGGGCTATCTGCCCAATGTGTTCATCACCATGTACGCCAGCCAGATCGGTTCGGCGCTGGAGGTCGGCCTGCTGTCGCTGGCCCTCGCCGACCGGATCAATGTGCTGCGCGACCAGCAGGCGCAGACCCTCAAGCAAGCCGGGCTGAAGCTTGAGCAGGCGAATCAGGAACTGGCTGCGAGCAACCGCCTCAAGGACGAATTCCTGGCCACTGTCACCCATGAGCTGCGCACCCCGATGAATGGCGTGATCGGCTCGCTGGAACTGATGCAGACCGTGCCCATGGGGCCGGAGCTGGCGCAGTACCAGCACACCGCTGCAGGTTCGGCGCGGCACATGATGCGCATGGTCGATGACATCCTGATCCTGACCGAGCTGCAAGCCGGGCGGCTCTATCCGCGCAACGAACCGTTCAGCCTGCAGGCGCTGCTGGACAGCATGCAGATGCAGTTCAGCCGTCAGGCCCAGAGCAAGGGGCTGGCGTTCACCGTGGAGCGCGTAGCCGGTCTACCCGACCGCCTGCAGGGCGATTCGCAGAAGCTTGCCCTGTGCCTGGGCTGCCTGATCGACAACGGCATCAAGTTCACCCGCGAAGGCAGTGTCAATGTGCGCGTCAGTGGCGGCGAGCCAGTGAGTGATCACCTGCAGATAACCTTCACGGTCAGCGACAGCGGCATCGGTTTCAGTCATCGCGACGAAGAGACCCTCTACCAACGCTTCTACCAGCTCGATGGCTCGGTGACCCGCGAGTACGGCGGATTGGGTATCGGCCTGGCGATCTGTCGCCAGCTGGCCGAACTGGTGGGCGGCCAGCTTCATCATCAGTCCGAGCCTGGACGCGGCAGCTGTTTCGAACTGAGCGTGCGCCTGGGTGTTGTCGAAGCGCATCCGGGTCGTGCCTTGAGCACCAGCGCCGGTGCCTTTGGCACCCAGCGCGCCGCCCATGAATGCACTGTATTGCTGGTGGACGCCAACAGCGTCGACCAGTTGGTCGTGCGGGCCATGCTGCTCAAGCTCGGCTACCGCGTGCGCACCGCCGAGGACGGCGCCGGTGCGCTGGGCCTGCTGACTCGCGAGCGTTTCGATGCCGTGCTCATTGAGCACTGCCTGCCCGCAGAGAACGCTCTGCACACCACCCGCCAGCTGCGCAGCCTGCCAGGGTGCGAGCGATTGCCGGTGCTGGCGATCACCGAACCTGGCCAGGCCCAGCGCGAGGCGTGCCTGGCTGCCGGAGTATCGGTCTGCCTGGCGCGCCCGGTGCGCTTCGAAGAGCTTCAGGCGGTTTTGCACGGCTGCATCCTCAGCCATCCCAAACCTGTGTCGCCACTGACCGCAGATGCGCCTCCCGGCGCTGCCCCGGCATAACCAAGGCCGTCGCACCGGGGGTGCCTTTCGTCGGCATTGCAGGCAAGATGCAAGCCTGCCAGATCAGCCAGGACATGCCCCATGAGTAATGCTCCAGACTTCGTAGTTGTGGAAACTGCCGAACAAGCCGTGGATCGGTTGGCAGAACTGCACGAACGGGCCACTCGCGCCCTGAGCCAGGCGCTCAAGCGCTACCTCAAGGATCGCAGCGAGCCGGATGCGGCCGAGCGTGATCTGTTTCGCTACCCTGAACTGCGCCTGACCTACGCCTACGGCGGCGAGCTGCCTGCCATCACCCGGGCCTACGCCAAGGTCAACCTGCCTGGCGTGTACTCGGTGACCGTGACCCAACCGGCCGCCTTCCGCGGTTATCTGCTGGACCAGTTGCGGCCGCTGATGCGCGACTTCGCCGTCACCATCGAAGTCGGTGTCAGCGAGCAGAACATTCCTTATCCCTATGTCGTCGACCAGGGCGACGAGCTGGCCGGCAGCGGTGTGACCGCGGCCGCCTTGGCGCGGGTGTTCCCCAGTACCGACCTGTCTGCCGCCACCGACGGCATCGCCGACGGCCTGTACGACTGGGCCACTGCCGATCCGCTGCCGCTGGCGCTGTTCGACGCCGCGCGGGTGGATTTCTCCCTGCGTCGCCTGATCCACTACACCGGCAGCGACTGGAAGCACGTGCAGCCGTGGATTCTGCTGACCAACTACCACCGCTACGTCGACCAGTTCGTCACCCACGGCCTGGAACAGCTGCGCAACGACCCGCGCTTCGTGCGCCTGGTGATGCCCGGCAACGTGATCATCGAAAAGAGCATGGACAACGGCGAGGCCCAGGCGCTGGTGGCCAGCGTGGTGTGGCACCGCTATCAGATGCCGGCGTATCACCTGATTGCCGAGGACGGCGATGGCGTGACGCTGGTGAACATCGGCGTCGGCCCTTCGAACGCCAAGAACATCACCGACCACCTGGCCGTGCTGCGCCCGCATTGCTGGCTGATGATCGGCCACTGCGGTGGCCTGCGACAGTCGCAGACCATCGGCGACTATGTGCTGGCCCACGCCTACATGCGCCAGGACGGCATCCTCGATCGGGTCCTGCCACCGAACATCCCCATTCCGGCCTTGGCCGAAGTGCAGCTGGCGTTGCAGGAAGCAGCGGCACAGGTGACCGGCGAGCGTGGCGACGACTTGAAGAAGCGCCTGCGTACCGGCACCGTGCTGACCTACGATGACCGCAACTGGGAGCTGCGCTGGGCCCAGGAACGACCGCTGATCAACCTGTCGCGTGCCGTTGCGGTGGACATGGAGAGCGGCACCATTGCCGCCCAGGGTTATCGCCTGCGGGTGCCGTACGGCACTCTGCTGTGCGTGTCGGACAAGCCCTTGCACAGTGAGATCAAGCTGCCGGGCTCGGCCAACGCGTTCTACAACCGCGCGGTCAGCCAGCATCTGAACATCGGTATCACGGCCTTGAACCTGCTGCGCAACCAGCTCAACTCGCTGCACTCGCGCAAGTTGCGCAGCTTCGACGAGCCGCCGTTCCGCTGACAGGTTTGCCGTGGCTGGCAAGGGCCTCTAGCATGAGCGCCCTTGCCAGCCCGAAAGCCGTTTCGTCATGCCTCTTCCTCCTCGCTCCAACAAACGTCCACCCGCCAGCGGCCGCCGTGTGGCCAAGGCCCCGCCGGCCCAGCCGCGGCTGCTGCTGTTCAACAAACCGTTCGATGTGCTGACCCAGTTCAGCGACGGTGAAGGGCGCGCGACGCTGAAGGATTTCATCGACATTGCCGGGGTCTATCCGGCCGGTCGCCTGGACCGTGACAGCGAGGGGCTGCTGTTGCTGACCAACGACGGCCAGTTGCAGGCGCGTATCGCCGACCCGAAGCACAAGCTGGCCAAGACCTATTGGGTGCAGGTGGAAGGCGTACCCGACGAAGACCAGTTGCAGCGTTTGCGCACCGGGGTCGAGCTCAACGATGGCATGACCCTGCCGGCGCAAGCGCGGTTGCTGGACGAGCCGGACCTGTGGCCGCGCGATCCGCCCGTGCGCTTTCGCAAGAGCGTGCCGACCCATTGGCTGGAGCTGGTGATCAAAGAGGGGCGCAACCGTCAGGTGCGGCGCATGACGGCCGCAGTGGGCCTGCCGACCTTGCGCCTGGTGCGGGTGCGCATCGGTGACTGGAGCCTCCAGGGCCTGGGGCAGGGCGAGTGGCGAGAGGTGCCGGCCAGTCTGTAGCCGACCTGTGGCTAATGTGGGAGCGGGTTCTACCCGCGAAGGTGCTGCAAGTCTGTCTCAGGCCTTAAGCTCAGCGCAGATGGGTCAACGGCAATTCAGTGCTGGCCATGACCTGATTGAGAACGAAGCTGGAACGCACGCTAGTGACGCCCTCGATCCGCGTCAGGTGGCCCAGCAGCAGCTTCTGGTAGTGGTCCATGTCCGGCACCACCACCTTGAGCTGATAGTCGGCATCCATTCCGGTCACCAGGCTGCATTCGAGGACCTGAGGCAGCCCGCGAATCGCCGCTTCGAAGGTTTCGAAGCGTTCCGGCGTGTGCCGGTCCATGCCGATCAGCACGTAGGCGGTCAGGCTCAACCCCAGCTTCTTGCGGTCCAGCAGGGCGACCTGGCGGGAAATGTAGCCGTCGTCTTCGAGCTGCTTGACGCGCCGTGAGCAGGGCGACGGCGAGAGACCAATGCGTTCGGCCAGTTCCTGGTTGGAAATGCGCGCGTCACGCTGCAGTTCCGCCAGAATGCTCAGGTCATAGCGATCAAGCTTGCTCATCAAATCTGCCTTCGTGTTTTGCGTTGCGGCAAATTATCTATCCGAAGGCAAAAATTGCGCAAGTGCTGTGTAAATCAGCAATGTTCGCAATCGGCTGCTGCGTCCTTGGCGCTATTGTTATTCACAGAATCACTGCCCGGACACACGTCCACTGCGATCCGCTGAATCAGGCGAATTGCGGCCACCGCCCCCACCGGGGTCGCGCTGGCCCCCGGGCTGCATGCGGCCTAGAAGGCAGCGTGAGGTGAGCCGACGTCACAAGCGTCGAGCAAGGACACAGTTTCGCGAGAGGGGGCCTATGGGTCTCCTCTTTTTTTGTCTGCGAAATGTATGTGAACGGTACCTGGCGTGCGGTCATGAACGCGTGGTACGTGCCGATATCCTTTGCAGGCACCTGACGGGATCTTCACAGAACCGCGTTGGGGTTTGTCAGTCTTATACTGGGTAACCCCCTTTTTCTGCGAGGAACAGCATGAACTTGCCCCTATGGCGTATGGCCGGTGTCGCTGTGCTCTGCCTGGCGGTGGGCGCGCCTGCGTATGCGGAAGGTCCGCAAGACCAGTTGCGCGGCAGTTCCAATGGTGGCCAGCGTGGGCCGGGTGGGGGCAATGCCGGGCCGGGGCAGCCGCAAGGCGGTGGGCAGTACCGCCCACAGCCGGGTGGCAATCAGGGTCAGTGGCAGGGGCGATCGTCGCAAGGCAATCAGGGCAATCAGAACCAGTGGCAGGGACGACCCGGTGGCGGCAACCAGAACCAGTGGCAGAACCAGAACCAGAACCAGTGGCAGGGCAGCCGGCCGGAACAGGGTCGGCCCGAGGGCGCTCAGCAAGACAATCGGCCGCCGATCATCGGCAAGCCCGACGCGGTGCGACAGACCCAGGCGCCACTGCGAGGCAGCTATCCAGACCTGCGACGAGACAACGACAGGCGCTGGGGCGATGGTGACCGCTGGCCCGGCGGGCACGGCGGTGGTTGGGGGCCTGGCCCCCAGTATCGTCCTGGGCAGGTGATCGACCGTTTCCCCGGTCAGAACTACCGCGTGCCGTATCGAGGGCAGGATTACTACTACTCCGGTGGGTACTGGTATCGACCGCAGGGTCCGCAATACGTGGTGATCGAGCCGCCGCGCGGCGTTCGGGTGCGCGTCTTGCCCGACTACGCCCAGCGCATGTGGATCGGTAGTTCGGTGTTCTTCGTCGCGGCCGGTACCTACTATCAATGGGCCGACAATACCCAGGAATACGTGGTGGTTAATCCCCCAGTGAATGCCAGCACCCCGCAACCAGCGCCGACCTTGACCAACTATGACGTCGCAGCCTATCCGGCCCAGGGCCAGAGTCCGCAGCAGATCGCCCAGGATCAATACGAGTGCAAGCGCTGGGCCGTGGAACAAAGCCGCTTCGATCCAGCCAGTGCGACCTATGCGCCGTCGCCCGAAGTGGTCAGCGTGTACCGGCAGAATCTGGCCAATTGCTTCGCATCGCGTGGGTATACGGTGAACTGATCGGCCGTGCGCCGCGCCTACGGGGACCGCGTTTTGGCTGACATACCGCATTCGCCGCCGACGCGGCTCGCGCCGCTGCTACAGGTGCCGCGTTTTGGCTGACACACTGTATTCGCCGCCGACGCGGCTTGCGCCGCTGCTACATGGGACCGCGTTCTGTCGGCGCGCGGCATGCGTTTACGTGGCGCCCAGATCCCCTGTAGCAGCGGCGCAAGCCGCGTCGGCGAACATTGCGTTTTCCCTGGCTGACCGCATTCAACTCAAATGGGGTCGGCGTGAACCAGGACTTCGGCACGTGGATACTGGCTTTCGATGGCTGTTTCCACGCCCTCGCAAATACCATGGGCCTCGGCCAGCGACAGCTGCCCTGGCAACTCGAGATGCAACTGCACGAACCAATGATTGCCCGACATGCGCGTGCGCAAATCATGGGCCCCGAGCACGCCCGGCACATTGCACGCCAGCGCCAGCATCTGTTCACTGACATCCACCGGCAGCTCCTTGTCCATCAGGATTGCCGTGCTTTCGCGAGCGATCTGCACCGCACTCCACAAAATGTACAGCGCAATACCGCAGCCGAAGAAAGCATCCAGCTGCGGCCAGCCATAACTGGCCAAAACCAGCGCTACCAAAATGCTGCCATTGAGCAGCAGGTCCGAACGGTAGTGCAGCGAGTCCGCGCGCACGGCTGTCGAACCGGTTTCGCGGATGACCTTGTATTGCAGGGCCAGCAGCGCCACGGTCAGCGCCAAAGAAAGAATCATCACCGCGATGCCCACCCCGGCCGCGCCCAGCGGCTGCGGGTCCTGCACCTGCTTCCAAGCCTGGTAACCGATCAGCACCGCACTCGAACCGATGAACAACGCCTGGGCCATCCCCGCCAGAGCCTCGGCCTTGCCATGTCCATACCGATGATCGTCATCGGCCGGACGCAGCGCATAGTGCACCGCCAGCAGGTTGAGAAACGACGCCGCGCCATCGAGCACCGAATCGGTGAGCCCCGCCAGCAGACTCACCGAACCACTGAGCCACCAAGCAACGGCCTTGGCCACGATGAGAATGCTGGCGACCGCCAGCGACGCCCTTGTCGCCAGTCGCAGCAGGCGTGCGTGTTCCTTGCTGGTTGCCATTACAAATCCCTAGATGACCGGCTTCAAGCCATACATGGCCAGCTGTTCGACGCTGCCGGTGTGCTGGATCAGGCGCGGATCGTCGAGTGGCAGACTGCGGCCCAGCTCGGTTTCCAGAATGGCCTGCAGCTTCAGGTTATCGACCTTGCCGTCGCGACCAATCGCCTGCTGCAGCTTTTCCGGCGCTACCTGCGCGGTCTTGCCGTCATTTAGGTAGATCGCGCCGGTGGCGAAGTCCACACCGAAGGCAATCAGCCCCGGCAGCACATAGAAGAGGATACCGATGGCGTCCAGCGCCGCCACTACAGGGTCGATACGCCCTTCGATCTGCCCGCGCCGATCCGGCCAGAACAGGGTGCCGCAGGCGGTCAGTTGGGTCACCAGGGCAGCGACAACGGCGCCGCCGATCAAACGTGAAGGAATACGCATGGCAATCTCCGCAAAATAGGCCGCAACGATACAAGCAAATGGTCAAGCCGAGTAGATGGACCGTGTTACCTGAGGGTCAGTTCGCTGACCTTGGCGTCATATCTATACGCGCCTGGCTGCTGCCCACCGGACCCGAATTATGTTGATTGCGCAGGTGCAGGTAGCACGGTTGCCGCTGAGGCAGGAGTGCCTGCTGACTCAGGCCTGTCTATACGTACCCCGACGCCGATAACCTCGGCCAGCCCGGAAACGAATCGCTCCTTGGCACTTCTAGAGAACTCATCTCGCTCACCGCTCGATGCCGCGAAGAACAGGATAAGCAGTACGGCTAACGTGGTGAAGAAATTGCCGATTACACCGCCTGCGCCACCAAACGTCAGTACCTTTACCCTATGCCAGAACCGCTCGCCAAGGGTCTCGTGCTGATGTTTTGCAATGAACTTCCAAAGTCGATTTTTGAAACGTTCTTCCAGTTCTTCTTGTTTTTCTTCGGCAGCCTGTGCCAGCAGTTCTGCAACTACGCGAGTAGACTTTTCGCGGTACATTCCCAAGGCAGGTAACTCGGCGCAGACCACATGGTTTCGCAGCTCCAGGTCCGTCGGACGTCGTTGGTTCAAGCGCTCGAATTCTTGGAGGTACTGCTGTTTGCTCTGCTTATAAAGACAATAGGCAAGCTGGCCTACAACGTCGTTATCATCGTTGACCAGCTGCTGGTAAACGACGTTGTATTCGATCTCCGCAGGGGAAGCCACTTTGGACGCGGGAGCGGATTGCTTGCTGGATGGTTTAAAGGAGTGGCGATTAAGGCGCTTTTTCCACATGTTACCGAGAGGCCGATTGCTTGGCTCTTGCGAAGCGCGCGTTGATGGAATCAGCATCCTCGGAGCGAAAGAGATCACGCGCAAACGAGCCAACAGCCTTCTTTGCGCTGTAACGACTCAACACCTTGGATGCGAAGTCATCTTTTTTGCCGATCATTTTCAATAGATTGCTCATGAAGCCCTCCGTGCACTGAGTTCAGTATACAACGCACCTCAATGCTGCACCGTCCCGGAAATAAGCCGCAATGTTACAAACAAACGGTAAAACCGAGAGGAAAGACCGTGTTCCTCGAAGGTCGGTTCGCAGACCTTGGCGTGCTATCCATACGTGCTCGGCGCCTGCACCTCGGAGCGGCGTTATACTTCGCGCCCGACCTGGAGCCTTCATGATCTCGCTACCCATCGACGCCGTCCTGCCTGCCCTGCGCCAAGCCCTGGCCGAGCGCCATGAAGCGGTGCTCGAAGCCCCGCCCGGCGCGGGCAAGACCACTCGCGTGCCCCTGGCGCTGCTGCACGAGCCTTGGCTGGCCGGGCAGACCATTCTCATGCTCGAACCGCGGCGCCTGGCCGCGCGGGCGGCGGCCGAGCGGCTGGCCAGTGAGTTGGGCGAGCAGGTCGGCGAGACGGTCGGCTACCGCATCCGGTTGGACAGCAAGGTAGGTCCGAACACCCGTATCGAGGTCGTGACCGAGGGTATTCTCACCCGGCGCCTGCAGGATGATCCGGCCCTCGACGGGGTGGGGCTGGTGATCTTCGACGAGTACCACGAACGCAGTCTGGATGCCGACCTCGCGCTGGCCTTGAGCCTCAACGGCCGGGAGCTGCTGCGTGACGAGCCGCCGCTGAAGATCCTGCTGATGTCCGCCACCCTGGAAGGCGAGCGCCTGTCGGCATTGCTCGACGATGCCCCGGTATTGCGCAGCGAGGGCCGCATGTACCCGGTGGACGTGCGCTGGGGGCGGCCGTGGCAGCCGGGTGAGTT
This sequence comes from Pseudomonas sp. CFBP 8770, assembly GCF_014841705.1. Lineage (NCBI taxonomy): Bacteria > Pseudomonadati > Pseudomonadota > Gammaproteobacteria > Pseudomonadales > Pseudomonadaceae > Pseudomonas > Pseudomonas sp. CFBP 8770. The sequence continues at coordinate 381,802 of NZ_JACYUL010000004.1, read as the reverse complement.
CATCGAGCCAAGAGTGGTGCAGACCTGCCTCGACGCCCTCGATGAACAGACCGGCAGCCTGCTGGTATTCCTGCCGGGCCAGGCCGAGATCCGCCGCGTGCATCAGCAGTTGGCCGAAGCCCTGGCTGGTAATGTGAATGTGCTGCTGTGCCCGCTGCATGGCGAGCTGGACCTCAATGCCCAGCGCGCCGCGATCGAGCCTGCGCCCTGTGGCAAGCGCAAGGTCGTGCTGGCGACCAACATTGCCGAAACCAGCCTGACCATCGACGGCGTGCGCGTGGTCATCGACGCCGGCCTGGCCCGCGTACCGCGTTTCGATCCAGGCAGCGGCATGACCCGCCTGGACACCCAGCGCATCTCCCGCGCCAGCGCCACCCAGCGGGCCGGACGGGCAGGGCGCCTGGAGCCGGGCGTGTGTTATCGGTTGTGGTCCGAAGACCAGCACGCCCAGTTGGCGGCCTACGGCAGCCCGGAAATCCTCCAGGCCGACCTCGCCGGCCTGGCCCTGCAATTGTCACGCTGGGGTGTCGAGCCGGCTCAATTGACCTGGCTGGACCAGCCGCCCGGCGCGGCGTATGCCCAAGCGCAGGACCTGTTGCTGCGCCTCGGCGCACGCCTGCCCGACGGCCGTCTCAGCCCCCATGGCCAAGCCATGGCGCAGTTGCCGGCGCACCCGCGCATCGCTCATCTGTTGTTGCGCGGCCATGCCTTGGGCCTCGGCGACATGGCCTGCGATGTCGCAGCATTGTTAGGTGAACGCGACATTTTGCGCGGTGCCGGTGCCGACCTGCACAGCCGCCTCGTGTTGCTGTCAGGCGAGCAGAAGGCCCAGCGCCAGAGCCACGGCGCCGTGCAACGCATACGGCAGTTGTCCCGGCAGTACCGCGGCTACTTGCGTGGCAGGCCGGCGAAGCCGGTCGAGAACCCTGCGCACCCGCGCTGGCTGGGCTGCCTGCTGGCCCTGGCCTACCCGGATCGCGTGGCCCAGCAGCGTCGCGAAGGCGGCGCCGAGTATCGCCTCGCCAACGGCCGCGCTGCCTTGTTCGGCGAGGTGGACGGCTTGATGAAACAAGCCTGGATCGTCATCGCCGACCTGGGCAGCCGCCAGGGACAGCGTGAAGAACGCATCTACCTGGCTGCCGAGTTCGATCCCGGGTTGTTCGATACGGTGCTGGCCGAACAGGTCAGCCGCGTCGATCACCTGGACTGGGACGAGCGCGAGGGCGTCCTGCGCGCCGAACGCCAGCGCAAGGTCGGTGAACTGATCCTCAGCCGCGAACCGCTGCCAGGGCTGGACGCCGACGCGCGCGCCACCGCGCTGCTCGGGCTGGTGCGGCGCAAGGGCCTGGAGCTGCTGCCCTGGACCCCGGAACTGCGCCAGTGGCAGGCGCGGGTCGCGCTGCTGCGCGCGCTGGACACCCAGAACCCTTGGCCTGACGTCAGCGACGCGGCGTTGTTTAAGCAGCTGGAACACTGGCTGCTGCCCTACCTGGGCAAGGTCACACGCCTCAGCCACTTCGGCCAGCTCGACCTGTCCTCCATCCTGCGCAACAGCTTGCCCTGGCCGCTGCCACAGAAACTCGACGAGCTGGCGCCAACCCACATCGCCGTGCCGTCAGGGTCATCGGTACGCCTGGACTACAGCGAGCACCCGCCAATTCTGGCGGTGCGTTTGCAGGAGCTGTTCGGCCTGGCTGAAACCCCGCGCATAGCCGGTGCGCGGCAGGCGGTGAAACTGCACCTGCTGTCTCCAGCGCGGCGGCCGGTGCAGGTGACCCAGGACCTGGCCAGTTTCTGGGCCAACACCTACGAGGAAGTGAAGAAGGATTTGAAGGGGCGGTATCCAAAGCATTATTGGCCGGAGGATCCGTTGGTGGCCGAACCCACGGCGCGCATCAAACCGCGCAAGTAAACCCCACCTACCAGACCGCAATGTCATACGTCAGGTACAGCCGATTGCTGTCGCGCCCGCGTGCGGTGTCGGAGCGATAGACGTAGTTGCGCAGCTTTACCCCCAGGCCCTTCAGGGTACCGGTCGGTACCACGTAGGCCAGTTCGATGTCGCGCTCCCACTCGTTCACGCCGGCAGGGCCCGACTTGCCGTCCGAGCCGCTGATGTAACGGGTCATGAAACTCAGGCCGGGGAAACCCAGGTTCTTGAAGTCGTATCCGTAACTGGCGAGCCAGGTCTTTTCATCTTCCTCGATGAATTTGCCGATGCCGACGTTGCTGAACGAGTACACGGTAGCGCCGTTGATGTAGGGCAAGCCGCCGTCGCCGTGGAGCTGCTGGTAGCCGGCGGCAACGGTGTGGCCTGCAATCGCGAAGCTCAACTGACCGCTGAACATGCCATTGTCGATCTGTCCGGAATAGTGGTTGCCCTCATCCCGGCTGAAAAAATAGCGCAGGTCGCTGGTCAGTACGCCGGCGCCCAGCGGCAGGGTGTGCAGCAGGCCGAAGAAGTCCTGGCTGTAGAAGTCGTCGAGCTGGCCAAGAAAGTAGCTGAGTCGCAGCTGCTTGTTCACGGTGTAGTCGGCGCCGGCATAGGTGAAGTCGCCACCCTCCCTGCCGGAATACCCGTCGGGGATGATCGAGCGGCTGTCGGTGGAGTCACGCAGCTTGAACTGATCGAGTTGGCCGGCGGTGAGCAGCCAGCCTTCGAAATCCTTGCTGACGAGTTGGGTGCCTTGATAAGTCTGCGGCACCAGGCGTGCATCGTTGTAGACCAATACCGGGGTCTTCGGCAGCAGCGTGCCATGCTTGACCACGGTGTGCGCGAAGCGCGCCTTGGCAGTGAGGCCCAGGCTGGTCGACTCGTCGGCGGCGCGGCCATCGCTGTGCACGGGCAGCAGCCCTGTGCCGCTGCGGCCGCGACCGGAGTCGAGCTTGACGCCCAACAGGCCCAGGGCATCGAAGCCCACGCCGACGGTGCCTGGGGTATAGCCGGATTGGAAATCCAGCAGCACGCCCTGCGCCCATTCGGTTCGCTCGCTTTTTGCAGTGGCCGCCGCGCGTGCGCCCAGGCCGTTTTCGTCGCGGAAGTTTTCGTTGAAGTACACGTTGCGAAGTTGCAGTTTCAAGGTGCTGTCTTCGATGAAACCTTGAGCCAGTGCCGAGCCTTGGAACAATACGCTCAGGCACGGCAAGGCGAACCCGCCGATCAGGGTTGTACGCATCAGATGAACTCTCTTCTTGTTATGAATAGCGGGGGGTTACGTTCACGCGAACAAGGTGATTGCACCTGTCAGCAGTGCCAGGGCGGTCACTACCAGGGAGGTCAGCACCGCCCATTTGACGGTTGCCTTCTGAAAGTCGCCGATGTCGCGGTCGACCATGCCGACCAGCAATAACGTGGACGCTACCAGCGGGCTCATCAAGTGCACGGGCTGGCCGAGGATGGAGGCGCGGGCGATTTCCACGGGGGAGATGCCATAGGCGGCCGCGGCGTTGGCCAGGATCGGTACCACACCGAAGTAATAGGCGTCGTTGGACAGCACGAAGGTCAACGGCATGCTGGTGACCGCGACCACCAGCGGAAACAGGTGGCCCCATGATGGAGGAATCATGTCGACCAGCGATTGGGCCAGCGCATCGACCATCTTGGTGCCGCTGAAGATGCCAGCGAATACGCCCGCCGCGAAGACCAGCAGAACCACCGTCATGGCGTTGCCGGAGTGGGCGAGAATGCGCTCCTTCTGGATGTCCAGCTGCGGGTAGTTGATCATCAGCGCCAGCACGAAACCGATCAGGAACAGCACCGCCGAGTGGGCCAGCCCCATCACCAGCGCCACCATGACGCCGATCACCAGCAACAGGTTGATCCAGACCAGCTTGGGCCGCTTGTGCGGTTGATCGCCAAGGATCGCCTCGATGTAGCAATCGCCACCGCCGCTTTGCAACTGCACGCTGCCGATGCGCTTGCGCTCGGCCCTGCCCAGCAGGTACGCGGTGAACACCACCCAGGCGGCGCCGCCCGCCATCGTCGGCAACAGCGGAATGAAATACTCGCTCGCATCAATGCCCAACACGGCAATGGCACGGGTGGCGGGGCCGCCCCAGGGCGACATGCCGCTCATGATGCCCAGCGCCAGCATGGCTACGGTGGCCAGAACCATCGGGTTCATGCCGATGCGCTTGTACAGGGGCAACATGGCCGCGCAGGTGATCATGTAGGTGGTGGTGCCATCGCCATCCAGCGCAACGGTCAGCGACAACAGCGCGGTGCCGATGGCGATCTTCACCGGGTCGCCATTGACCTTCTTGAGAATCTTGCGAATCAGCGGGTCGAACAGGCCGGAGTCGATCATCAGGCCGAAGAACAGGATGGCGAACAACAGCAGCGCGGCAGACGGGGCGACCACTTTCAGGCCATCGAGGATCATCTTGCCGGTGGTGCCGCCGAATCCGCCGATGATGGCGAACACGATCGGCACCACGGTCAGTGCGACGATGGGGGACAAGCGTTTGGACATGATCAGGTAGGTGAACACGACCACCATGGCTAAGCCTAACAGCGCCAGCATATGAGTTATCTCTTGTAGTTATTTGGGGAGTTGCGCTGATGCAGAAGCAGGTCGATCAGGTTGAAGCGAGTACTGCCTCAACCGGCCAGCCGTTGAGCATTGGGAACATGGACACTGCCTGAGAAAAGCCTGCGCGCGGTTCTGACCACCGACGCCCTTACGATGCTGGCATTGTGACCTACGTAAGACAGGCCGACTTCGATGGCGCCACTGGGGTGTTCGATCTTCACGGTGGTCAAACGCTTCTCATGGCGCTGGCCGAGCATGCGTTCCAGCACTGTGCCGTCGGTGACACAGGCGGTCGCCAAGCCGATCGAACCGGTGATGGCCAGCGCCGTGTGGCAATTGTGCGGCATGAAGTAGCGCACCTGCAGCGTACCGCCGGCCTGAGCCGGGGCAACCAGTACAGGCTTGGGAATGACTTTGTCGGTGACGTCACCCAACCCCATCAGTTGCCCGGCGCGCAGGCGAAGGGTTTCCAGTCTGTGCAGGAAGTCCTTGTCGGCGTCGAGTTCTGCCGGGCTTTCGCTGCCGGTCTTGCCCAGCTGAGCCGCTTCGACCAGCATCATCGGCATGGCCATGTCGATGCAGGTGACGGGCACGTCGCCCAACCAGTCCACCGTGGCGCCGGTGGGAAACAGCTTGCCGGTCTTGCTGCCGGCGGCATCCAGAAAGGTCAGCCCCACCGGGGCGGCCGTACCGGGTACGCCGTCGATCGCGGTATCGCCTTCGTAGGTGACCTTGCCGTCGGGCGTGCACACATCGGCGCAGATGAACGTGCCGGTATTGAGGTTGCGGATGCGCACCTGAGTCACCCCCGACTGTGCCTGGACAAGGCCCTGATCGATGGCGAACGGGCCGACTGCGCAGAGCATGTTGCCGCAGTTGGGCGCGGTGTCCACGCGTCGTTGCGAAACCATCACCTGGACGAACAGGTAGTCCACGTCCGCGTCCGGGTGATCGGAGCGAGAGACGATGGCCACCTTGCTGGTCTGTGGGCTGCCGCCGCCAATGCCATCGATCTCCAGCTCGTGCCCGGAGCCCATCGCGTCCAGCAGCATCTCGTCGCGCTCTTCGGATCTGACCGGTAAATCGGACGCCAGAAACACTGGCCCTTTGGAGGTCCCGCCACGCATCAGTACGCAAGGAATCAGTTGCATAAGTCACGACTCTGGTAATCAATGGACGTCATTGATGTATTGGAGTGAAGATTTACACAGCTTGATTTGGTAGATCCAATGCAAAGATCGTAGTGATTATTCCATCAAACAGAATAATCACCTGTCGCTCCGATCCAGTATTTGAGGAAAGAAATTCATGCAATATGAGCTGGTCGATATACGATCGTTCGTGAAAATCGCCGAAGTTGGCAGTTTTCACGAGGCTGCGGATCACCTGCACATTTCGCAGCCGGCACTCACCCGGCGTATCAAGAAGCTGGAAGAGGGGCTGGGTACGGCCTTGCTCGATCGCACGACACGACGGGTCAGCCTGACCAGCGTCGGTCGCGATTTCCTGCCCAAGGCGCGACGCCTGCTCGACGATTTCGAAGACTCCATTCTCAACATCAAGGAGCTGGCGGAACGGCAGGTGGGTCAGGTGACTCTGGCGTGCATTCCTACGGCGGCGTTCTATTTCCTGCCGTCGGTCATTCGTATCTACAACCAGCAATATCCGCAGATTCGCATCAGGCTTCTGGACCTGAGTGCCAACGAGGGGCTGGAGGCCGTTCTGCGCGGCGAAGCGGATTTCGGTATCAACATGATGAGCGGCCAGCATCCGGACATCGAGTTCCATGCCCTGGTCAAGGAGCCGTTCGTGCTGGCCTGCCGGCGCGACCATGAACTGGCGAGCCGCAAGTCGGTGAAGTGGACCGAGCTGGCCGGCCATCAACTGATCGGGGTGGGAAGGCTGAGCGGCAATCGCATGCTGCTCGACAACGCCCTGGCAGGGCTGCCCTGGCGATTGAAATGGTTCTACGAGGTGCAGCACCTGTCCACGTCACTGGGGCTGGTCGAGGCCGGGCTGGGTATTTCGGTGATGCCCAGCCTGGCCATGCCGGCCGGGGAGCATCCCACCCTGGTGAGCGTACCGCTGATCGAACCTGTCGTGGACCGAACCCTGGGCCTGGTCACGCGACGGGGCAGCTCGCTCTCGCCCGCTGCCGAGAAGTTCGTTGCGATCTTGCTGGAGCAGTGGCCGCAATAAACACCTCGGCATGGGCAGCCCCGACAGAGCTAGAACTGGTACTTCACCAACAAACTCGCGGTGTCTTGGTCGGTAGTGAAAGAGCCGTCATCCTTGATGCCGTACTTGTCGGACCAATAGTCATATTCGACGCCGACGTACAAGTGCTTAGCTTCATAGCCCAGGCTTTTACCCAAGTCATACTTGATCTGCGGGTTGAAGTGCAGGTTGGCGTGGTAATCCGCCTGGCCATTGCCATGGCCGCTCTTGTTGTTCACCACCCAGTCGATGAAACCGTCGATCAACAGGTTCGAGTTGCCCAGCGGCAGGGTATAGGACCAGGCCGGGGTGATCTGCCAGGCACCGGAAGGCACGCGGTTGCCGTCGGGTTTGCGGTAGTAGAAATTCAACTGGAAATAGTCGAAGCCGGGAATGGCCAGATCGAAGCCCGGACCTATCAGGTAGGCGTCTACGTCGTCATCGCCGAACTCGTAGGTGGTGGCCAGCAGTATGTCTTTCACCGGCCCGAACGACAGGTCCTGGCCCAGCAGCTTGCCGGCGCTGAAGCGCGGGCTGAACTCGCCATACAAACTGTAATTGCCGTTGCCGGACCGGGCGCCGTTGTACCAACTGTTATCGACGAAGGCGAACAGATCGCCCCACGTCCATGCGCTGGCATGTTCCAGCGTGATGGTTTGCTGGATGGCCGGATCGACATTGTAATTTTTGCCGTACAGATACGACACACTTTCGCCATGCCACAACAATGGTCCTTGCGCATGTGCGGCACCTGCCCCCAGCAGACCCAACATGCACAGTGATGCTCCCCAAGCGTTCTTCATGTTTTACCCATCAATCAATGTTTTATTTGGAGCGCACCGGTATTCGTCCGACAAATGTCCAGGACCGGGCGCCGTATTGATGGGCAGACCACGCAGTTCGATAGCTGAACCTGCACAACGCGCAGGGGTGTAGCGCAATGGCGTCTTGAAAACCGAAACCGGTTGTACGACGCTTCTTGTTCAATCGCGGTCAATCGCGAACGGTCCCCAGGCCTGGCGCACGGGGACCATTTCCAGGCGGTTGATATTGATGTGGGCGGGCAGTGTGGCGACGTGGAAAATCTGCTCGGCGATATCGTCTGCCGTCAGTGGGGTCGTGCCTTGATACACCTGGCCTGCAGCCTGCTCGTCGCCCTGGGTGCGCACCAGGGTGAATTCGGTTTCGGCGATACCGGGGGCCACGTCGGTGACGCGTACGCCCGTGCTCAGCAAATCGCAGCGCAGGTTATAGGAAAACTGTTTGACGAAGGCCTTGCTCGCGCCATACACGTGACTGCCGGGATAGGGGCATGCACCGGCGATCGAGCCGATGTTGATGATGCTCGCGCCGGCGCCGGTTTCCAGCAGCGCCGGCAGGACCGCGTGGGTAACGTTGACCAGGCCGGTGACGTTGGTGTCGATCATGGTGTGCCAGTCGTCGAGGCTGGCCTGCTGCGCCGGCACGGGTGCCAGGGCCAGGCCGGCATTGTTGATCAGTGCCGTCACGCCCTGGAAAGCCTCGGGCAAGCCGGCGACCACTGCGGCGACGGCCGCGGCATCGCGCACATCCATGGCGGCGACATGCACGGGCACGCGCGCACCCAGTTCATCCTGCAGGGCATGCAAGCGCTCCAGGCGCCGCCCGGTGAGAATCAACGACCAGCCCGCCCGCGCAAAACGACGGGCCGTTGCCCGGCCGAAACCGGACGTTGCGCCGGTGATGAAAACAGTACCGCTCATGTGGAAACCTCGATAGCTCAAAAATCGGTCAACGGCGCTCTTCGCGAACGTAGGGTTCGCCCAATGCACCAGGCTGGCTGGCGCCTGCGCGCTTGCTGGCAGCGACCCAGATCATCACTGCCAGGGTCACGGCATAGGGGGTCATCAGCATGAAATATTGCGGCAGTTGCACCCCGGCGGCGGCCAGTTGCGGGATCAACGCCTCGATGCCGCCGAACAGCAGGGCACCAGCAAAGGCGCGCCAGGGCGACCAGCGGGCGAAAATCACCAGCGCGATGGCGATCCAGCCACGGCCACCGGTCATGTCGGCGATCCACATCTTGGTGCTGAGCACGGCGATGAAGCCGCCCGCCAGGCCCATCAATGCGCTGCCGGCCAGAATTGCCGCCAGTCGATAGCGCAGCACCGGCAGACCCGCGGCATCGGCGGCCTGGGGGTTTTCGCCAACGGCGCGCAGCTTGAGTCCTGTGCGCGTTCGGTTGAGAAACCAGACCACCGCGACAAAGATCAGCACGGTGAGGAACACCATCGGGTTCTGTCTGAACAGGCCGCCGACCACCGGTAGCTCGCTCAATGGCCAGAGCTCCGCGGCCTGCAAACCGCTGACCGGACGATTGGTCCAGCCCAGCAAGGTGCCGAGCAACCCGGTCAGGCCCTGGCAGAAAAATACCAGGGCCAGGCCGGCGATGACCTGGTTGATGCGCAGTACCAGCACCATCAGCGCGAACAGCAACGAGACCGCGCTGGCCGCCGCCATGGCCGCCGCCATGGCCGCCAACATCGACAGCCCCGGCAGGCCAAGGGCCAGTTGCATGCCGATGCCTGCGAGGGCGCCGACCAGCATCATGCCTTCGGCGCCCAGGGCCAGCACGCCTGCGCGTTCGATGATGATCAGGCCCAGCGCGGCCAGGGCGAAAGGCACGGCGAATTCGGGAACGCTGCTCAGCCAGTAAGTCACCAGATCCATCACTGTTCTCCTGCCTGGATGCGCCGCAAACGGTGGCGTATGAAGAAGTCCGACGAGGCCACGCAGATCACCAGGATGGCCTGGATCAACTGCACCATCGAAAAGGGGATCTGGTAGAACACCTGCAGGTTGCGCCCGGCGACGAACAGCATCGCCACCACGAGCGCGACCACGGCGGCCGCGAACGGGTTGTTGCGGGCCAGAAACGCGATGAGGATTCCGGAGAAGCCATAGCCCTGATAGAACGACTGGGTCAGCCGACCTTCCTGACCCGCGCTGACGATGAAGCCTGCCACCCCGGCCAGAGCGCCGGAGAGCAACACGGTGCTGAGGATCATCCGCCGTACGGGGACGCCGACCGCGCTGGCAACCTTTGGGTTGGCATCGACGAAGCGCAGGTACAGTCCGGCGCGCGATACGCTGATGAACCACACAGCCAAGGCCATGATGACCAGGGCGATGACGATCGCCACGTTGTAGCCGGCGAACAGGTCCGGCAGGCGTTCGAACGGCTGGAAGGCCGGTGAGTAGGGGAAGTTGTCCCGGGGGTCTTTCCAACTGCCGTAGAGCAGGTGCAGCAGAAAGTTGGCGGCGATGTAGTTGAGCATCAGGGTCGAGATCACTTCGTTGACCTTCAGGCGCAACTTCAGCAGAACCGGGGCCAGGGTCCAGAGCATCGCGCAGGCGATGGCCGATGCCATCATCAAGGGCAGGCGCAACGCTTCGGGGCCGATCTGGAAGATCGAGACGGCCGCGGCGCCAATGCCACCCCAGATCATCTGGCCTTCCAGGCCCAGGTTCCAGAAGCGCGCGCGAAACGCCAGACAACCGGCCATGCCGACCAGGATCATCGGCGCCGCCTGAAACAGCACGGCCTTGAAGTTGCCGGCATCGAGCAGCGTCTGCCCGACGAACTCTTCCAGCAGTTGATCGGCCGGCACGCCCGCTGCCACCAGAATGGCTGTGCTCAAGGCCAGGCCGACGATCACCGCGAGGCCGATCACCAGGGCCTGGCCGCTCCAGCCCATCTGCTGGCGCAGCTCCAGCGTGTAGCGTCTGCCGAGCAGGGGTTGGCGTGGCGTCTTGGCCAAGGGTTGGGAGAGTTCAGTCATGGCTTACCATCGCTTTACCAATGGCCTGGCGGTCTGCCGGGCAGTCGAATTCGGCGACGATGCGGCCGCCATTCATCACACCGATGCGATCGGCCAAGGCCATGACCTCGTCAAGGTCTTCGCTGATCACCAGCACGGCGGCCCCGGCGTCACGCGCGGCGCGCAGGCGTGCGTGCACCGCCTGGCTCGCGCGCACGTCCAGGCCACGGCTGGGGCTATGCACCAGGATCAGCCGCGGATCACGGCTGAACTCGCGTGCGATCACCAGCTTCTGGGCATTGCCGCCCGAGAGCAGCGCCGCTTTCTGCTGCAGCGAGCGAACACCCTGCACATCGAAATCGGCCACGGCCTGGGCGGCATCTTCCAGCAGGCGTTGGCCGCGCAAGCGCAGGAAGGAGCCGTAGCGCCCATCGTGCAGTTGGCCGATGGCGAAGTTTTCCGCTACCGAGAGCGAGCCGGCCAGCGCGGCGCCGTATCGATCGGCAGGGATGGCAGCGATGCGCAGGGCCCGACGTTGTGCGGCGCTGGCGTTGCGCAGGTCGCCGAAGGGCTGCAGATGGATATCCCCTTCGGTAGGTTGTTCAAGGCCCATCAGGGCATTGGCCAACTCGCCCTGGCCGTTGCCACCGACGCCGGCAATGCCGTAGATCTGCCCGGCGCAGAGCGTCAGGTCGACGCCCCGCAGCGCGCCGGTGCCGGCCACGCTGGTGAGGTTCCTGACCCGCAGCAACGGCTCGCCAGGCGTTGCCGGCAATACCGCGCCGTGGGGCGCCGACTCGCCCACCGTCAGGCGCACCAGTTCTTCGATGCTGACGCCCTGCGGGTCCAGGGTTTTTATCGTGCGGCCGCCGCGCATGACCGTGACCCGGTCGGCATAGCGTTTCACATCGGCCATTTTGTGCGTGACCAGCACCACGGCGGCGCCCTGGCGGGCAAAGGACTGCACGGTGCTCAGCAAGCGCTCTGCTTCCTGGTCGGTGAGCACGGCGGTCGGTTCATCGAGAATCAGGATGCGCGCCCCGGCCAGCAGCACCTTGAGGATTTCCACGCGCTGTTGCTCGGCCACCGACAGGGTCTCTACCACCTGGCGCGGATCGAGGACGAAACCCAGCTCCTCGGCTTTGCTGGCGATGGTCTGCTCAAGCGCTGCAAGGCGCTTGCGATAGCTGCCTTCGCCCGGTTGCTCGGGCAGGGCCAGCAGGATGTTCTGCGCCACGGTGAAGGGGCGCACCAGTTTGAAGTGCTGGTGAACCATGCCGATGCGGTGCCGGCTGGCATCCTTCGGGCTGTTCAGTCGCACGCTGTTATCGTCGATCAGCACGCTGCCGGTTTCCGGTGCGTACAGGCCTGCGGCAATGTTCATCAAGGACGACTTGCCGGCGCCGTTCTCGCCGAGCAGGGCATGCACCTCGCCCCAGCGTGCGCTGAAGTCGGCTTCGCTGAGCGCCTTGAAACCGTCGAACGATTTGCTGATACCGGTGAGTTGAAGCGCGTTGGCGTGGCTCATTTCTGGGTCATCACGCCTTTGACGAACCAGTCCATTTTCCACAGGTCCGGATCGCTCATGACTTGGTCTGCAGCAAGCCGCTGCTGGCCATCGCGGTCGGCCATGGGGCCTTTGTAGAGGGTTTTCGTGCCTGCCAGCAGTTCAGCCCGGGCCGCTTCGATTTTCGCCCGATTCTCGGGGCTGATCGCGGCGTCCTTGGTCAGGCTGATATCGGTGCCGCCCTGCTGCATCGACAGCAACGCGCCGTTGGCTTCGGGTACCCAGTTGCCCGCCATGATTTTCTTGATTTCAGGCGTCAGGAAGCGATCCCACACCCACATCGACGAGCACACCGTGGCTTTGGGCGCGAACTCGCTCAGGTCCCGATGATGACCGGTGCCATGAATACCGCGCTCTTGCGCCACGATCTGCGGAGTAGGGCTGTCGACATGCTGGCCGATCACGTCGATGCCGTTGTCGATCAGCGCCATGGTCGCGGCGCGCTCTTTCACCGGGTCGTTCCACGCGCCGGTGTAGATGACGGTGACCGTGGCAGCGGGATTGATTTGCTGAGCGCCCAGTTCGTACGCGTTGATGGTCCAGTTGACCTGGCCGAAGGGGTTGGCGGCAACGAAGCCCAGCTTGCCTGATTTTGACGCTGCCCCAGCCGCCATGCCGCACAGGTACTGGCTTTCGTAGGTGCGGCCGTAGAAGGATTCGAGATTGGCGGCGTTGGTGGTGCCCGAACCATTGAGGAAGGCTACCTCTGGGTACTTCTTCGCCAGCGCCAGGAAGGTGTCGGAGTAACCGAATGCGGTGCCGATGATGATGTTGGCGCCGCGAGCGATCAGGCGGTCGACCACCGGGGTGACCGCCGCAGCGTTTTCGGGGACGCTTTCAACGTACTGGATTTTCTGATCCAGGCTTTTTTCCAGCTTGATGCGGGCTTCGTCGAAGGCCTGGGTCCAGCCACCGTCGTTGCGCGGGCTGATGTAGACCATGGCGATCTTGGCCGGGCCCTTGAGGGTGAGGCCCTCGGCGTACGCCGCACTCCCTGTCCCGTAGGCCGAAGCGGCGAGCAACATTCCTGGCAGCAGTGTCTTGAGCATGAGGCGCCTTCCTGAAATATGAGCGTGGGGCAGCAGGGCGCTGCCATGGCCAGAAATCTGCCCTTGGCCGCCCGAAGCTCGGAAGCAGCATCCGTGCCATATCAGAAAAACGCTTGTTTAACAGGTGCTTGAGTTATTCATCCAGCTTGATTCAGAGCAGTTGGTCCGAAGTAGAGCACTTGGTTTGTGCGCCCGGCACGATTACGGGGCGCTCAGTTCGCTCTCGGTCGCACGCCATCGAGTATCAACCCGCGCAACCCCACCAGGACCTCTTCGAAGAACACCGGATCGTGCAGGGTCTTGCCGGTCACGGCCTCCACCTGGGTGCGGAAGTCGGCGTAATGCTGGGTGGTCGCCCACAGCGAAAAGATGAAGTGGTGCGGGTTGACCGGCGCCAGTTGGCCCGTTGCGATCCAGTGCTCGATCACCGCGACCTTGGTGTCGACGGTTTCGCGCAAGGGCTGCTGCAGTTCACTGAGCATCAGGGGCGCACCCTGCATGATCTCCATGCAGAACAGACGTGATTCCGCTGCGTGGTCCCGGGACAGTTCGAGCTTGGCTTTTATATAGGCACCGATGGCCTCTACCGGGTTCTTGTCGGCAGTGAAGTACTGCAGTGGGCTCAGCCAGACCTCCAGCAACTGCCTGAGCACGCTCAGGTAAAGGTCGTCCTTGCTGGAAAAGTAGTACAGCAGATTGGTCTTGGACACATCGGCCCGGGTGGCCACCTGATCGAGACTGCTGCCGTGCAGGCCATAGCGCGAGAACACATCCAGTGCGGCGCCCAGTATGGCGGTGCGCTTGCTTTCCATCAGTTGCAGCCGGCGCTTGAGTGCCGCGGCGCTGGGCTCTCGGGTCGCCTTGACCACAGGCTTGGGCTTGACGTTGCGCGCGCGCTTGGCACGGGGCTCGTTGACGGGTGGCTGTTCTTTCACGCGACTGGAACCTGCAGCTGGATGTAGACGGCCATGATAACGGGCGAATGTCTGCCGACGATACAGGCAGGGGAGCGTCGTGCATCGTTTTGCACCGGCAGCCGGAAAATCGCACAAACCAAGTGCTCTACTTCGGACCACTTGGTCCACAAGATTGCCAGTTTTATGCATAAGTTAATGAAATATATAGCTTAATAAAACATGGCCCGATCCCTGCTAAGTACCCTTTCATGCGCAACCTGTCCGGTGCGCAACGTTCATCACTCAGAGAGGGACCCACATGGATATCGGTGTTTTCACTCCCATTGGCAACAACGGCTGGCTGATTTCCGAAAACGCGCCGCAGTACTTGCCCACCTTCGAATTGAACAAGCAGATCGTGCAGAAGGCCGAGCACTATGGCTTCGACTTTGCGCTGTCGATGATCAAACTGCGCGGCTTCGGCGGCAAGACCGAGTTCTGGGAACACAACATGGAGTCGTTCACGCTGATGGCGGGCCTGGCTGCCGTGACCAGCAAGATCCAGTTGTTCGCCACCGTCGCCACCTTGACCATTCCGCCGGCCATCACCGCACGCATGGCGGCAACCATCGACTCGATTTCCAATGGCCGCTTCGGCGTCAATCTGGTCACCGGCTGGCAGAAGCCGGAGTACGAGCAGATGGGCCTGTGGCCCGGTGACGAGTTCTTCGGCACCCGTTACCAGTACCTGGGCGAATACGCGCAGGTACTGCGCGACCTGTGGAGTACCGGGCGCAGCGACTTCAAGGGTGAGCACTTCACCATGCAGGACTGCCGCGTCAGCCCGCGTCCGCAGGCCGACATGAAACTGATCTGCGCCGGCCAGAGCGAAGCCGGCATGGCCTTCTCGGCGCAATACGCCGACTACAATTTCTGCTTCGGCAAAGGCGTGAATACCCCGACCGCGTTCGCCCCCACTGCCCAGGCGCTGGTCGAGGCCAACAAGAAGACCGGGCGCCATGTGACCTCCTGCGTGCTGTTCATGATCATCGCCGCCGACAGCGACGAGGCGGCCCGCGCGCGCTGGGAGCACATCAAGGCCGGCGCCGACCAGGAGGCCATTGCCTGGCTGGGCGAGAAGGGCTCGGCAGACAAAAGTGCCAGCTCCAACCTGCGGCAGATGGCCGACCCCACGTCGGCGGTCAATATCAACATGGGCACCCTGGTCGGCTCGTGGGCCAATGTGGCGCGCATGCTCGACGAAGTCGCCAGCGTGCCGGGCACCCAGGGCGTGATGCTGACGTTCGATGATTTCGTGCAAGGCATCGAAGACTTCGGCCGCAAGATCCAGCCGCTGATGAGCAGCCGCCGCCACGTGATGCCCACGTTGGAGGCGGTGTGATGAATACGCCCGTGAACGTTTCCGGCGTGTCCCTGCCGCTGGACCCGCACCCCGCCCGTGAACTGCCTGCACGCCCCGAAGCGCTGCGCATGAAAGCCAGTGAAACCGCGCTGGTGGTGGTCGACATGCAGAACGCCTACGCCACACTCGGTGGCTACTTGGACCTGGCCGGTTTCGATGTGTCGAGCACGGGGCCGGTGATCGCCGCCATTCAGCGATCCATTTCGGCAGCCCGCGCCGCTGGCATCCCGGTGATTTTCTTCCAGAACGGCTGGGACCCTGCCTACGTCGAGGCCGGCGGCCCCGGCTCGCCCAACTGGCACAAGTCCAATGCGCTGAAAACCATGCGCAAGCGCCCCGAGCTGCAAGGCCAGCTGCTGGCCAAGGGCGGTTGGGACTATGCCCTGGTCGACGAACTCAAGCCGCAGCCGGGCGACATCGTGGTTGCGAAGACCCGTTACAGCGGCTTCTTCAACTCCACGTTCGACAGCACCCTGCGCGCGCGCGGCATCCGCAACCTGGTGTTCACCGGTATTGCCACCAACGTGTGCGTCGAGTCGACCCTGCGCGACGGCTTCCATCTGGAGTATTTCGGTGTGGTGCTGGCCGATGCCACCCATCAGGCGGGCCCCGCATTCGCTCAGCAAGCCGCGTTGTTCAACATCGAAACCTTCTTTGGCTGGGTCTCCAGCGTCGATGACTTCTGCACCACCTTCGCCCCTGTCGGGCAACCTTCTTGAGGACGCACAGATGACCAAGCAATCGATTATCCCTGCAGGCACCGGCAAGCCCCTGGCTCCGTTCGTTCCGGGTTCGCTGGCCGATGGCGTGCTGTACGTCTCGGGCACCCTGCCGTTCGACAAGGACAACAACGTGGTGCACGTCGGTGACGCGGCAGCGCAGACCCGTCACGTGCTGGAAACCATCAAGGGCGTGGTGGAAACCGCTGGCGGTACCTTGGATGACGTGACCTTCAACATGATCATGATCCGCGACTGGGCCGACTACCCCAAGGTCAACGAGGTGTACGCCGAGTACTTCGCCGGCGAGAAGCCTGCGCGCTATTGCATCCAGTGCGGTCTGGTCAAACCCGACGCGCTGATCGAAATCGCCAGCATCGCTCACGTCGGCTGACGCTCAACCCGGAGGTTTCCATGCATCACTCCATTCAAGGTCGGAAGGACGCCAGCGCGCCTACTTTGCTGCTGAGTTCAGGTCTCGGCGGCTCGGGCGGATTCTGGGCCGGTGACCTGGCGGTGCTCGGCGAGCATTTTCGCGTCGTGACCTACGATCACGCCGGCACCGGGCGCAGCCCTGCGCAACTGCCCGATGGCTACCGCATCGCGCACATGGCCGAAGAACTGCTGGCACTGCTCGATGAGCTCGACATCGAGCGATGCCATTTCATGGGCCATGCCCTGGGCGGCCTGGTTGGGCTGGAACTGGCAGCGATGTGCCCGGAGCGGTTGAGCAGCCTGGTGCTGATCAACGCCTGGAGCAGCCCCAATCCACACAGCGCCCGTTGTTTTGCGGTACGCAAGAACCTGCTGCGCCACTGCGGCGCAGAGGCTTATGTGCAAGCGCAGCCGTTGTTCCTGTATCCCGCCGACTGGATCGCCAGCAACGGCGTCCGTCTGGCCGAAGACGAGGCCCATGCTCTGGCCCACTTTCCCAGCCATGACAACCTGCTGCGGCGGATCAACGCGCTGGAAACCTTCGACATCGAATCGCGGCTGCAGGGCATTCATACGCCCACGCTGCTGATCGCCAACAGGGACGACATGCTGGTGCCGTGGCAGCGTTCCCGGCACCTGGCCGATCAGTTGCCCAACGCCACGCTGGTGGTACTCGAATACGGCGGGCACGCGTCAAGCGTCAGCGACCCGCAACCCTTCCATCATGCTGTGCTGGATTACTTTCAAGGACTTTCACTATGACCGTGCCTCATTCGCTTCCCGTCGAGCGTCAAGCCTTCCGTGACGCCATGGCCGGCCTGGCCGCCGCCGTGAACGTCATCACCACCGACGGCCCCCATGGGCGCGCGGGCTTCACTGCCACGGCGGTGTGCAGCGTGACCGACCAGCCGCCGACGCTGCTGGTGTGCATCAATCGCAATGCCTCGGTGTACGAGTCGTTCACGGGCAACGGCACGGTGTGTGTCAATACGTTGGGCAATGGCCAGCAAGCGCTGTCCAACGCCTTTGGCGGCAAGACGCCCCAGGCGCAGCGCTTCGAGGGTGGCTGCTGGAGCCAAGGCGTCACCGGTGCGCCGATACTGGAAGGTGCCAAGCTGTCTTTCGACTGCAAGATCACCAGCAGTACCAGCGTCGGTACCCACGACATTCTGGTGTGCGAAGTACTGGATATTCGCCAGCAAAACGAAGCCGATGTGCTGGTCTACTTCGCTCGGCGTTACCACGAGCTGGCCGGCACCCAGGCCAGCGCCTGAACGCAGTGCTCAGTCAGCCTTGCTCATCAACATGAACAGGCGAAACAACACGACGCTGGGCAGCAGCTGCAGGAAGCTGTTGACGCTGTCCACCAGCAGCCGCACCAGCGTGGGCTGGGTGTCGGTCCAGGCCATGGCGCTCAGGCCGTCGAGCAGCCACAGCGGGATCATGATTGCCAGCAGGGTGAACAGAATCGGCCAGAACTTGCCCTTGGTCATGTCGAAGCTTTCGCGCATGGCCTGCAAAGGGGTGATGTTGCGCAGCACCAGCAGGTATTCCGAGAACGACAGCTTGATCATCAGGTACAGGCCCGGCAGCACGAACAGCCACATGCCGAACATGATCAGCAGTGTGCTGAGGGCAGCCATCAGGGCGAAGCGTGGCCACAGGTGCAAGGCCTTGCCCAGCAGGTGTCGGCCCTGCGGCTCGTAGCCGTCGGTGCGGGCATCGAGAAACAGGATCAGCGCCGCGGTGTACAGCGGGTAGAACAGCAGGCCCACCGCCACGTCGTACATGACGGTGGCGTCGGGGCCACTGGCGCGCGCCACCAGTTCGCGCGCCAGGGCCTCGCAGACCACCAGCGGCAGGCACAGGCGCAGGATCGCCCACAGGTTGATGCGGAAAAAATAGAGCGAGTCGCGCAATACGATCAGCGGGTTCATGGGGCCGGGTCACAGGTCAAAAAGCAGGCCGACACTTTAGCCGATGGTGGCGCTTTTCAACACCCGGCCCGCAGGCTGCGAACGGCGGCAACGGGGGAGGGTGAACAAAGTTTAATCACGGCCGGTCATTGAAAGGCGGGGCGCGAGCCCCATCATTGCAGCAGAACCGACGCACTGTGCGCCGGCTGTACCCATTTTGTGGGCAATCGAGCGAGGTCGCCATGAACACTGATGAACAAAGCTTGATCGACGGTCTGTTTACCCGCCTTCAGCAGGCCGAAAAGGAAGGCAGTGCGCGCGATGCGCAAGCCGACGAGCGCATTAAGGGACACGTCGCCGCCCAGCCGGCCGCGCCTTATTACATGGCGCAGGCAATCCTGGTCCAGGAAGCGGCGATCAAGCGTCTGAGCGAGCAGAACCAGCAGCTGCAGACCGAATTGCAACAGGCGCGCAGCCAATCGGCAGCACCGGCACAGCAGGGCGGTGGTGGTTTCCTGTCGAGCATTTTCGGCGGTGGCACTCGCGATGCGCAGCAGCCCGCGCGGGCGGTGCAGCCGCAGGGTAATGGCTGGCGCGAGCCGGCTCGCCAGGCGCCGGCGTACCAGCCGCCGCCACAGCAGAACTACGCCGCCCCAGGTGCTCAGGCGCCGGCCGCAGGCGGCGGTTTCATGCGCGGCGCCCTGCAGACGGCCGCAGGTGTGGCCGGCGGTGTGATGCTGGCGCAGGGCATCAGCAGTCTGTTTCACCATGACAACCCGCAGGAGATCGTCGAGGTGATCAAGGAAGAGCCCGCCCAGGCCAGCGACGGCGGTGGCTGGAACGAAAGCGGCGATGCCCAGCAGGTCAGCAATGACAGCTGGAATGAGCAGGGTGGTTTGGCGGATGCCGGGTATGACAGCGGCGATGACGGCGGCTTCATGTCCGAGGATGATGATTTCGTGTAAAGGCTGAGGGCCTCTTCGCGGGCAGAGCCCCGCTCCCACAGGGTACCGCGCGGCTGGTGAGACAGGCTTCTTCGCGGGCAGAGCCCGCTCCCACAGAGTTATGCCGGCCTTTGTGGGAGCGGGGCGGGCGGCGAGCCCTCTGCCCGCGAAGAGGCCGGCACAGGCACCCCCATCCTTGCCCCAACACTGGCATACTGGCTATCCAGAAGCTCAGGCGCCCAGCGCGACGAGGAAGTGCGGTGAAGAAGATCGCGGTGTTCGCCGATGTACAGAACCTTTACTACACCGTGCGCCAGGCCTACGGCTGCCATTTCAACTATGCCGCGCTGTGGGCCGACATCGGCCAGCGTGGGCAGATCGTCGAAGCCTATGCCTACGCCATCGACCGTGGCGACAGCAAGCAGCAGCAGTTTCAGCAGATCCTGCGCAACCTCGGCTTCACGGTCAAACTCAAGCCCTACATCCAGCGCAGCGATGGCTCGGCCAAGGGCGACTGGGATGTGGGCATCACCATCGATATCATGGACGCCGCCGATCATGTCGACGAAATCGTGCTCGCCTCGGGCGACGGCGACTTCGACCTGCTGCTCGATCGCATCATCGGCAAGCATGGCGTCGAGGCCGTCGCCTATGGGGTGCCGGGCCTGACCGCCAACTCACTGATCCGCGCCGCCACCCGCTACGTGCCCATCGAAGGTGCGTTGCTGCTGAAGAACTGAGGTTTCACCGCTTTGGAACGCATTGCTGTCATCGACTTCGAAACCACTGGCATCTCGCCGAACATGGGCTGCCGCGCCACGGAAATCGCCGTGGTCATGCTCGAGCGCGGCGAAATCGTCGGGCGCTACCAGAGCCTGATGAACGCGGGCCTGCCCGTGCCTGGTTTCGTTGCCAGCCTCACCGGCATCACCACGGCCATGGTGCGCAAGGCGCCGCCGGCCGCCGAGGTCATGGCCGAAGTGGCCGAGTTCGTCGGCAGCACCCCGTTGCTGGCGCACAATGCCTCCTTCGATCAGAAGTTCTGGGACCACGAGCTGAGCCTGCTGCGTCGCGAGCGGGTGCAGAGCTTTGCCTGCTCGATGCTGATGGCCAGGCGGCTGTTCCCCGGCGCGCCGAACCACAAGCTGGGCACCTTGACCCAGTGGGCGAAACTGCCGCACACCGGCCAGGCTCACCGGGCCATGGCCGATGCCGAGATGGCCGCGAACCTGGCCCAGCACCTGGCGCGCGAGTTGCGTGAACGGCATGGGCTGGCCGAGGTGTCCCACGGGCTGTTCTGCAAGCTGCAGAAAGTGCCGATGGCGAAGATGCGCGAGGTGTTGCAGAAGCATCGGATGGGGTAGTGCTGCGGGGGCCTCTTAGCGGGTAGATGGGAACGCCGCCCGCGCCGCTCCCATCAGGAAATAATAAAAACACACCATGGATGACCTTTGAAATGCCTGCCAAGTCCCGCTTTCCCCTGCTGCTCATCGGCGCTTTTCTGGCCCTGTACTTCGTCTGGGGCTCGACCTACCTGTTCATCCGCATCGGCGTCGAGTCCTGGCCACCGTTGCTGATGGCCGGAGTGCGCTTTGTCATCGCCGGAACCCTTCTCTACACCTTCCTGCGCCTGCGCGGCGCGCCCAACCCCAGCTGGCCGCAATGGCGCGCGGCCGGGTGTGTGGGCATTCTGCTGCTCAGTTGCGGCAACGGCGGGGTGACGGTCGCCGAACACGCGGGCGTGTCGTCCGGGGTAGCGGCGCTGGCCGTGGCCACCGTGCCACTGTTCACCTTGTTCTTCGGTCTGTTTCGCGGCCAGCGCAATACTCGTCTGGAGTGGGCCGGCATCGTTCTCGGGCTGATCGGCATCGGTCTGCTCAACCTGGGTTCCAACCTGCAGGCCAGCCCGCTGGGCGCCGCCTTGCTGATTTTCGCCGCAGCCGCCTGGGCCTTTGGCTCGGTGTGGAGCCGCAGCCTGCCATTGCCCCAGGGCGCCATGGCGGCTGCGGCGGAAATGCTCATCGGCGGCGCGGTGCTACTGCTCGGCAGCCTGATTTCCGGCGAGCGCCTGCAGCAATGGCCGACCGCCGCTGGCTGGGGCGCGCTGGCCTACCTGGTGTTCTTCGGTTCGATCGTGGCCTTCAGTGCCTATATGTACCTGCTCAAGCACGTGCGCCCGGCGGCCGCCACCAGTTATGCCTACGTCAACCCGGCAGTGGCCGTGCTGCTGGGCATTCTCTTCGCCGGCGAGCACATCGGCGTCGAGGAATGCGTGGCGATGGCGGTGATCATCGGCGCGGTGGTGTTGATCGGGGTGCCGCAATGGCGCAAGGCGAAAGCGCTGCCGACAGGGTAAACTGCCGGCCATTGCGAAACATCTTCTGACGGTAGACCCATGACATTCGCCACCCTTGGCCTGATCGAACCCCTGCAGCGCGCCCTTGAAACGCTTGGCTACCAGACGCCGACTCCGGTGCAGGCCCAAGCCATTCCCGCGGTACTGGCCGGCCGCGACCTGATGGCCGCCGCCCAGACCGGCACCGGCAAGACCGCCGGTTTCGCCCTGCCATTGCTGCAGTTGCTGGCCATGGAAGGGCCCAAGGTGGCGAGCAATTCGGTGCGCGCGCTGGTGCTGTGCCCCACGCGCGAGCTGGCCGAGCAGGTTCACGCCAATATCGTCGAGTACGGCGAGCACTTGCCGTTGAGCACCTATGCCGTGTACGGCGGAGTCAGCATCAATCCGCAGATGATGAAGCTGCGCAAGGGCGTCGATCTGCTGGTGGCGACGCCTGGACGCCTGCTCGATCTGTATCGGCAGAACGCGGTCAAGTTTTCCCAGCTGCAGACCCTGGTGCTGGATGAAGCGGACCGCATGCTCGACCTGGGCTTTTCCGAGGAACTGCGCGACATCTATGCGGCCTTGCCGAAGAAGCGTCAGACCTTACTGTTCTCGGCGACTTTTTCCGATGCCATTCGCTTGCTTGCCGGGCAGATGCTCAACGACCCGCTGAGCATCGAAGTCAGCCCGCGCAACGTGGCGGCCAGCTCGGTGCAGCAGTGGATCGTGCCGGTGGACAAGAAGCGCAAGGCCGAACTGTTCTGCCATCTGCTGAAAAAACAGCGCTGGAAGCAGGTGCTGGTGTTCGCCAAGACCCGCAACGGCGTCGACGCGCTGGTCGAGAAGCTGCAGGGGCTGGGCATCAACGCCGACGGCATCCACGGCGACAAGCCCCAGGCCACGCGCCAGCGTGCGCTGGATCGCTTCAAGGCCTCGGAGGTGCAGATCCTGGTGGCCACCGATGTCGCTGCGCGCGGCCTGGACATCGAAGACCTGCCGTTGGTGGTCAACTTCGACCTGCCCATCGTCGCTGAGGACTACATTCACCGCATCGGTCGCACCGGCCGGGCCGGGGCCACGGGCGAGGCGATCTCGCTGGTCTGCGCGGATGAGGTGCAGTTGCTGTCGGCCATCGAAACACTCACCCGGCAGACGCTGAAGCGCGTCGACGAGCCTGACTTCGTGCCCGACCACCGCGTGCCGGACACCGATGCCAGTGGCCAAGTGGTGAAGAAACCGAAAAAGCCGAAGAAGCCCAAGGTCAGTGGCAGCAAGAAGAACCTGGGCAAGTGGGTCGACAGCGGCGATTCACCGGTGGATGCGCTGCCGGTGGTCAAGCCGGTGCGCAAGGTGCCGGTGTTCAATACCGGGCCGCGCAAGCGTAAGCCTTGAGGTGTGTGGGGGCCTTTAGGGTCTCTGCCCGCGAAGAGGGCTCGCCGCCCGCCCCGCTCCCACAGGATCAAGCGCAACCCTGTGGGAGCGGGTCTCTGCCCGCGAATAGGCCCTAAAGGCAAACATCACCCCCGAGCCAGCCACTCCAGCACGCCATCCGCCGCGCGCCGCCCGCTGGCGAAACAGGCTGTCAGCAGATAGCCCCCGGTAGGCGCCTCCCAGTCCAGCATCTCGCCGGCACAGAACGTGCCTGGCACGGCGCCGAGCATCAGGCGCTTGTCCAGCCCTCGCAAGTCCACACCGCCCGCTGTGCTGATGGCCTCGTCCAGTGGGCGCGCGCGCACCAGCGTCAGCGGCAGGGCCTTGATTGCCAAGGCCAGTGCATCGAGATCGGTGAAGGTCTGCGCGTCGGACAATTCCCGCAGAAGCCCGGCCTTCACACCTTCCAGACCCAGTTGCCCCTGCAGATGGCGCGCCATGGACTTCGAGCCGCGTGGCTTGTGCAAGATGCTCCGGACTTTATCCACAGGGTGATCCGGCAGCAGGTCGAGGTGCAGGTTGGCGCTGCCGGCGTGGTTGATCGCCTCGCGAATCCGCGCTGACAGCGCGTAGACCAGACTGCCTTCGACACCTGTCTGGGTCAGCACGAACTCACCCTTGCGCGCGGGCTCGCCTGCCAACCCCAGGGCAACGTTCTTCAGCGGTGCGCCGGCGAACTTCTCCCGCAGCAGCGCGCTCCAGCCAGGCACTTCGAAGCCGCAGTTGGACGGTTGCAGCGGCTTGATCGGTACACCGCGATCATGCAACCACGGCACCCAGGCGCCGTCGGAGCCCAGCCGCGCCCAGCTAGCGCCACCCAATGCCAACACCGTGGCATCCGCACGTATGGCCAATTCGCCTTGTGGATTGGCAATGCGCAAGCTGCCGTCGGCGTTCCATCCCAGCCAGCGATGCCGGGTGTGGATAACCACCCCAGCCTCGCGCAGACGCTTGAGCCAGGCACGCAGCAGCGGTGCGGCTTTCATGTCGGTAGGGAACACCCGTCCGGAGGTGCCGACGAAGGTCTGGATGCCCAGGCCGTGAATCCATTCGCGCAGCCGTAGCCCATCGAAGGGCTCCAGCCACTCCCGAACGTCCTGCGCACGTTCCGCATAGCGAGACACGAAGGCAGGGTAGGGCTCGGAATGGGTGATGTTCATGCCACCAACGCCAGCCAGGAGGAATTTGCGGCCCACCGACGGCATGCCGTCGTAGACCTCGACGGTCACGCCGGCCAGGCTCAGCACTTCGGCGGCCATCAGGCCTGCCGGGCCGCCGCCGATCACGGCAACGCGAGGGGAAGAAGAGGGCATGGAAACGGATCGACAGGGGAAAGAACGAGAATTCTACACGGCTCGTTCCGGTCCTGTATCCACAGGCGACGTTGATCAATATTTGATCGGCTTACTGAAAGCCCCGCAGCGCGTGGCCTGCAGCCTGTTTTGCGCAGGTTATCCACATGCGGTTGCACAGCGGATGTGGGTAACTGCTGTGGCGTGTGCAAAACCGCTCACCGCTTTTGATCAAAAAATGATCACATCCCCCAAGCCCCCGGCTGTGCGTGACGTCAGCCGCTTATGCGCAGATTATCCACAGGCGGTTGCACAGCCACTGTGCGTAACTTATCCACCGCCGCAGCACTGTGCATAACTCATACGGTCAGGAAAAACACCATCAACAAAGGGCCGATCAAGGTCAGCAGAAAACCGCTGACCAGGGCCACTGGGAGCAATTCGGCCGGGCACTTCTGCTTGACGATCGGCAAGGTCGAGTCCAGCGACGTGGCACCGCCCGCAGCGATGCACTGCAAAGGGCGTCGGGCACCCAGGGCATAAAGCAAACCAATGGCGAGGATCTCGCGGAACAGATCGGTCAGCAGGGCCATGGCGCCGAAGGCTTCACCGGCATGGTGGCCGACCAGCACGCCGGACAAGGTAAACCAGCCGAAGCCACTGGACAGTGCCATGGCAATGGCCAGCGGCTGGCCGGTGGCCCAGGCCGCGAGCAGGCCGCCCAGCAATGAACCGATCACCACCATGGCGGGAATCTTCAGCGTGCGCAGCGAGTACCACGACGGGTCGGGCCGGACCCCGTAGAGGTCCAGCCCGACCAGCACGATCAGTACATAGAGGAAGTAGCTGGTCGAAGGCCAGGCGAAGCCCGAGCCGTCGGCAGCGCCCCACAGGTGATACATGCCGACGCCCAGTGCCAGCGCCAGCAGGGCGATCAGACACTCCTTGAGCGGTGGGACAATGGCCGCCAGCCCTTGGCGGGCCGACGCTGGGCGAGCCACGGCAGCGGTGGTGCCCCACGACAGCAACAACCACGGCACGGCGGTAGTGAGCAGGGCGAAGACCAGCGCGGTGAACGCCGATTCGCGCGCCGAGTTCAGGGCGCCCAAGACGTTGCCGAATTCGTAGCCGATGGAAAACAGCAGCAGCCAGATGAACGGGGTGATCAGCTTCACCAGGCGCTGGCGCAGGGCAGGGCTGATGAAGATTGCCAGCAGCCAGCCACCGGCCAGCGCCAGCAGGATGGGCAGGAGTGAAGCGACGATCGAAAGCATTGTTGCAGGCCTTGTGCAAAATCCATGGAGTGTTGCGCGTGACGAAGGCCGGCATTATTTCAGATGCGCAGTGCGTATGGCTGGGCTTTTTCCAGTTGGCGGCACCCGGGCCAAGAACCGGTGCCGCCTGCTGCCCTGGGTCAGTCGTCGATCTGGATACGGCCGATCACGGCGCCGGCCTCGAAGTAGTCACCGGCCTGCTGGCTGATGCGTACGCGGCCAGCACACGGGGCAAGCACCGAGCTTTCCATCTTCATCGCTTCGACCACTGCCACCACCTGACCACTGGATACCGTCGCGCCGTCTTCCACGACCCAGGTGTGCAGGTTGCCCGCCACCGGCGTGAGCAACGCCTGCGGATCGACGTCTGCAGCGACCGTTGCGTGCGGTGGGGCAGCGGCTGGCGCATCCAGGCTCATGCCACGCAACAGTGCGGTTGGCAGGCCAAGCGCGTGGCGCTTGCCATCGATCTCGACGAAGGTGCGCAGAATGTCCGTGTCGGCCACGGGTGCGGCTCGCGGCGCAAGGGTGATGGCCTCGGCGAAGTCGGTTTCGATCCAGCGCGTGTGCACGGCGAAGCCGTCGCTGCCGGTGAAGTCCGGGTGATCCATCACGGCGCGGTGGAACGGCAGCACCGAGGCGATCCCCTCGATGCGGAACTCGGCCAGGGCACGCCGGGCGCGGGCAATGGCCTGTTCGCGGGTGGCGCCGGTGACGATCAGTTTGGCCATCATCGAATCGAAGTGGCTGGGCACGCTCGAACCGCTGGTCACCCCGCTGTCCAGGCGCACGCCCGGGCCAAACGGCGGCAGGAACTCGTCGATCTGCCCCGGAGTAGGCAAGAAGCCCTTGCCCGGATCTTCGGCATTGATGCGAAATTCGAAACTGTGACCGCGCGGCGCTGGGGTTTCAGCGAACGACAGCGGCAAGCCGTCGGCGATGCGCAGTTGCTCGATCACCAGGTCCACGCCGGTGGTCTCTTCGGTGACCGGGTGTTCGACCTGCAGGCGCGTGTTGACCTCCAGGAATGACAGGGTGCCGTCCTGGCTGAGCAGGAATTCGACCGTGCCGGCGCCGACATAACCGGCCTTGGCGCAGATGTCGCGGGCCGATTGGTGAATACGCTCGCGCTGCTGTTCGGTGATGAACGGCGCGGGGGCTTCTTCCACCAGCTTCTGGTTGCGGCGCTGCAGGGAGCAGTCGCGCGTACCCACCACCACGACCTGGCCATGCTTGTCGGCCAGTATCTGCGCTTCGATGTGCCGGGGCCGGTCGAGAAACTGTTCCACGTAGCATTCGCCACGGCCGAACGCCGCTTCTGCCTCGCGTACCGCCGAGGCGAACAGCTCAGCCACTTCGTCCAGGCGCCAGGCGACTTTCATGCCGCGCCCACCACCCCCGAACGCGGCCTTGATGGCGATCGGCAGGCCGTGCTGTTCGGCGAAGGCCAGCACCTCGTCGGCACTTGCTACCGGGCCCGGTGTACCGGCAACCAGAGGTGCGCCTACGGCCTGGGCGATCTTGCGCGCCTCGACCTTGTCGCCAAGCACGTCGATGGTCTCGGGATTGGGGCCGACCCAGATCAGCCCCGCGTCGATGACCGCGCGGGCGAAATCAGCCCGTTCCGAGAGAAAGCCGTAGCCAGGATGCACGGCGTCGGCGCCACTGCGCCGGGCCACGTCCAGGAGTTTCTCGATGTTCAGGTAGGTCTCGGCGGGCCGCTGGCCATCGAGCCCGTAGGCTTCATCGGCGTGGCGCACGTGCAGCGCGTCGATGTCGGCATCGGCGTACACCGCCACGCATTGCACGCCATGGTCGCGGCAGGCACGGGCGATGCGCACGGCGATCTCGCCGCGGTTGGCAATCAGGAGTTTTTTCATGGAAGTTTTTCCACATCGGCAGAGGAAGAAGAGGCTGGCGCGGTGGGCTGGATCTCTTCGAAGGCGGCCACCGGGTTGAAGCGGATCCGTGCATTGACCGGTATCTGCCCTGCCAGGTCGAGGTGGTAGCTGGCGACCACGGCGATGACCGGGTAGCCGCCGGTCAGCGGGTGATCGGCCAGGAACAATACCGGCTGGCCGCTGGCTGGCACCTGGATCGCGCCCACGGCGGTGCCTTCGCTGGGCAGCTCCTGCGGGTTGCTGCGCGTAAGCGGCGTATCACCGGCCAGGCGGATGCCGACGCGGTTGGATTGCGCAGTGACCTGCCAGAGCTGGCTGCTCAAGCGCTCGATGGCGTCAGTGGTGAACCAGTCGATGCGCGGCCCCATCAGCACATCCAGGGTGACGATGTCGGCCGTTTTGGGCAGGGCGAACGCCGGGGCTTCGCTCAGCGACACGCTGGTGCCGCCCGTTGGCGACGTGAACCCCAACAGGTCTCCCGCAGCCAGGGCGGGCGGGCCGACCTGGGCCAGGGTGTCGGTCGACAGGCTGCCGAGCACCGGCGCCACGTCGAAGCCGCCGCGGATCGCCAGGTAGCTGCGCAGCCCGGCGCTGGGCGTGCCCAGGATGACCGTGTCACCCGGTACCAGTTCGATGGGTCGATAGTTGTCCACAGGCCATTGCAGGCCACTGGCGCTGGTCAGGGTGACCGGGGTTTGCGCGCCGGTGATGGTGATCACGGCGTGGCCATGACAGGTGAAGCGTAAGCCGCCGAGCACGGTTTCCACGCAGGCCGTGTCAGAGGGGTTGCCGACCGCGCGGTTCGCCGCGCGCAATGCGCCCAGGTCGAGCGCACCGGAGCGGGACACGCCCTGGCCGGTCTGGCCAATGCGGCCGGTGTCCTGCAGCACGCTGTGCAGGCCGGGGCTGAGAATTTGCAGGTACGCGCCGCTCGGTGGCAGGGCCGCAGCGGGCTGGCTGGGCACGGGCAAGCCACCTACAGGCAGCGGCCCGGCATCGGTGAAGCGCACCTTGTAGCCGGGGCGCAGCAGGGCCGGCTCGGCGCGCTCCAGGTCCCACATCTG
The DNA here is from genome assembly GCF_014841705.1 of Pseudomonas sp. CFBP 8770. Taxonomy (NCBI): domain Bacteria; kingdom Pseudomonadati; phylum Pseudomonadota; class Gammaproteobacteria; order Pseudomonadales; family Pseudomonadaceae; genus Pseudomonas; species Pseudomonas sp. CFBP 8770. The sequence goes on along the minus strand of NZ_JACYUL010000004.1, from coordinate 353,004 downwards.
CAATGGCGTGACGCCGATGATCTGCCAGCCACCGGGGCTGGCCTTGGGATAGATGCCGCTGAACTCGCCGGCCAGCGCCACGGCGCCCGCCGGTATGCGCGTGCGCGGCGTCTGCCGGCGCGGTACCTGGAACCCGGCGCCGCCGGTCAGGTAGCCGAAGCCCGGCGCGAAGCCGCAGAACGCCACGCTGTAATCCTCGGCGGTATGGCGGCGGATCACTTCGGCGCGGCTGATCTGCAGCAGCGCGGCGACCTCGTCGAGGTCTTCGCCGTTGTAGTGCACGGGAATTTCCACCCGGCGCTGCTCGGCGGCCTGGCGTTGGCCCAGGTCCTGACGGGCGACGTGGTCGACCAGCGCCTGGCGGGTAATGGCGCTGGGGCGGAACTGGATCAGCAGCGTCCGCGCGGCCGGGATGATCTCTTCCACCCCCGCCAGCGGCTCGGCGCTCAAGGCGTCGAACAGGGCCAGGGTCTGCTCCAGGTCGTTCAGCTCGACCAGCAGGGTGTCCAGGTTGACCGGTAGAAAACGCACGGCAATCTCCTAGACGTGGTACGTGCTGTCAGGCACGTCGGTGATGAACATATGGCCCGGCGAATGAGTTATGGCGAAAGGCACGCCCGACGCCATGACCGCCGCCTGGGGCGTGACGCCACAGGCCCAGAACACCGGCACTTCGCCCGGTTCGATGCGCACGGCTTCGCCGAAGTCGGGATGGGCCAGGTCGACGATGCCCAGCAGCGCTGGATCGCCCACGTGCACCGGCGCGCCATGCACCGAAGGGTAGCGCGCGGTGATGGTGCAGGCCTCGGCCACTCGGTCCGCGCGAATCGGGCGCATGGACACCACCATGTCACCGCGCAGTCGCCCGGCTGGGCGGCAGGCCCGGTTGCTCAGGTACATCGGCACATTGCTGCCATCGGCGATGTGCCGGACTTCGATACCGGCTTCCTGCAGCGCGGTTTCAAAGGTGAAGCTGCAACCAATGAGAAAGGTCACCATGTCGTCGTGCTCGGCCCAGGCGTGACGGGCGTCGCTGACTTCTTCGGCCAATTGGCCGTTGCGCCAGACCCGATACAGCGGCAGGTCGGTGCGCAGGTCGGCGCCTTCTGCCAGCACGGTGTGCGGGCTGCCGGCATCGCTGACGTCGAGGATGGGGCAGGCTTTCGGATTGCGCTGCGCGTACAGCAGGAAGTCATAGGCCCAGTCGCGGGGCAGGGCGATCAGGTTGGCCTGGGTCATGCCCGGCGCGATCCCGGCAGACGGTGCAACCAGACCACCACGGTAGCTCGCGCGCGCTGCGCGGGCTGCGTCGACAGCGCGCTGGGCGGCGAGCTTCAGGGCGCTCACGGTCGGTCTCCGGCAAACGCCTGCAGGTGCATGTTCGCCTGCTCCAGCACGCGGCGCAGCTCGCGGGCCATGGCCACGGCGGCCGGGCTGTCGCCGTGCACGCAGATCGAGTCGGCCTGGATGCGCGTGATGCTGCCGTCGATCGCTTCCAGCGTACCGTCCTCGACCAGGCGCAGCATGCGCTGGGCGATGAGTTGCGGATCGTGCAGGACCGCGCCCGGCTCGCGGCGTGAAACCAAGGTGCCCTCGGGGGTGTAGGCGCGGTCGGCGAAGGCCTCGGCAATGCATGTCAGGCCTTCCTCACGTGCCAGCTCGATCAGGCTCGAGCCGGCCAGAGCGACCAGTACCAGGCTGGGATCGACTGCGCGGATTGCAGCGATCACGGCCAATGCCTGACGGCGATCATGGGCGATGGTGTTGTACAAAGCGCCATGGGGCTTCACGTAGCTGACGCAGGTGCCCGCGGCCTGGGCCAGGCCCTGCAGGGCGCCGATCTGGTAGATCACGTCGGCGGTCAGCTCGTCGCTGGCCACATCCATGTTGCGGCGGCCGAAGCCGACCTTGTCCGGGTAGGACACATGGGCGCCAATGCTGACCTGCCGGGCCGCGGCAGCCCTGAGAGTGCGCAGGATGCCGGCCGGATCGCCGGCGTGGAAGCCGCAGGCAACGTTGGCACTGGTGACGATGTCGAGCATGGCATCGTCGTCGCCCATGCTCCAGGCACCGAAGCTTTCGCCCAGGTCGCTGTTGATATCTATGCTTGGCATTGAAGAGATTCCTTGTAATTGTTCTGGCTCATACGACCTTGAGGAAGGCAAAGATCGGCCCGACCGATTTGATCGCCATGTACCAGGTCAGCAGGCACGTCACTGCGCCCAGCACCAGCAGCCAGCGAGGGTAATGGTAGCCGCCCATCAGGTCGGACCGGCGCCAGCCCACGTAGATGAAGATGCTCAACCCTATGGGCAGGATCAGGCCATTGAAGCCACCTGCGAAGAGCAGCAGCGCGGCAGGCGCCGTTCCCATCAGGACATAGATCAGCAGCGACACGGCAATGAACACGGTGGTGGCACGGTTGCGTGCCTTTTCGCTGATGGTGGGCGAAAAAACAGTGATGAACGAGATGGAGGTATAGGCCGCACCGATCACACTGGTGATGGCGGCGGCCCAGAGGATCAGGCCGAAGATGCGCAGGCCGAACTCCCCTGCGGTGGCCTGGAAGGCCTGCGCCGCTGGATTTGCGCCCTGACCCGAAATGTCGATGACCACGCCACTGGCTACCACGCCAAGAATGGCGAGGAACAGGATGTAGCGCATGAGGCCAGTGACCAGGATGCCGCTCAAAGCCGCCTTGTTCACCGCCTGTAGATTCTCGATCCCGGTGGTGCCGCGGTCCAGCAGGCGATGCGCGCCGGCGTAGGTGATGTAGCCACCGACCGTACCACCGACGATGGTGGTGATGATGGCGAAATCCACGGTTTCCGGCAGGATGGTTTGGTACAACGCCTGACCCAGCGGTGGGTTGGAAGCGAAGGCGACGAACAGGGTCATGCCAATCATCACCAGGCCCAGCACCACAATCATTCGGTCCACAGCCATGCCCGCACGGCGAGACAGGAAAATTCCGATGGCCATCAGGGCACTCAAGGCGCCCCCCCATTTCGGATCCAGCCCCATCAGCGCATTCAGGCCCAGGCCTGCACCGGCGATGTTGCCGACGTTGAACACTACGCCGCCGAAGATGACCAGTATGGCCAGCAAGTAGCCGCTGCCTGGAATCGCCTTGTTGGCTATGTCGGCCGCCCGCATGCGCGTCAGCGTGACGATGCGCCAGATGTTCAGCTGGACCACGAAGTCGATGAGGATCGACGCCAGGATGCCGAACGCGAACGCGGCGCCCATCTTGGCCGTGAAGGTGGCGGTCTGGGTGATGAAGCCCGGGCCGATGGCCGAAGTCGCCATCATGAAGATCGCGGCGATCAGGGAAGAGCGACGCGCCTTGGTAAAATCCTTGGCGGTCTGTGTCGCGGCTGTCTGTGTCACGGCATCGTTCCTGCGATGGGAGATGACAGGGGTAGAGCAATGAGTATGCCAAAGCCTGATAATCTGGCCGAGAGTGTTGATCTGTATACCTTGTATTGTTCAACAATGCCTTTCGTGTTGATCCACAATGTGCACCATTTTGTAACGCTTGCGGTTATCGCCGTTACTTAATGATGCATGGCAGTGGCATTCGCCTTGCCTGTGATCGGGCGGTGGGTGAACATCGAAGCGACTTTTTCGCGCCTGGACCGTACATGAATGACATTACGCTTCCCCTGCCTCGTTCGCTGGGCGAATCCATCACCCAGGAGATTCGCCGGATGCTGGTGGAAGGTGAGCTGGTCCCCGGACAGCGGCTGTCCGAGGCCGCCCTGGCGGAAACCCTGCAGATCTCGCGCAACACCCTGCGCGAGGCCTTCAGGGGTCTGACCCGCGAAGGCCTGCTCAAGCACGAGCCGAATCGCGGCGTGACCGTGGCGGTGCCGGACATGGCATCGATCATCGACATCTACCGGGTGCGCCGCTTCATCGAGTGCCAGGCCCTTGCCCAGGGCTATCCACTGCACCCTGGCACCGTGCACATGCGCGAAGCGGTTGCCATGGGCAAGCAGGCTGGCGAGGCCAGGGACTGGAAAGCAGTGGGCACCGCCAACATGATGTTCCACAAGGCGGTCGTCGAATTGGCCGACAGCCCGCGCCTGGAGTCGTTCTATGCACAGATTTCGGCGGAGTTGCGGCTGGCCTTCGGCCTGCTCGACGATCCGCGGTTCCTGCACATGCCCTACCTGGACATGAATGGCTCCATTCTGCAGTGCCTGGAAGAAGGACGTGCGCAGGAGGCCACGCAGTTGCTCGAGGCCTATCTGGTGCGTTCGGAGCGCACTGTGCTGGCGGCCTACGAGCGCAGTACCCGGCGATAGCGCACCTGGCCGAGCGCAACCCCTTGTGTCGAAAGGCCTGCTCGATCTGCCTGTATGCGCCGTTGGTCTTGCCGTGAAAACTCCCCTGACACCTCGCGTTCGAAAGGAGCGGGAAGGTGTTTGCCACGTCGAATCAGGCCGGGGCGAGCGGGTATCGACAAGGAATCAGCAATGAGCGGGATCCTCCAACTTGAAAGTGCGCGACTGATCTTGCGTCAGTGGCGAGACAGCGATTTGCCGGCGTTCGCTGACATGTGCGCCGATCCGCGGGTCATGCGTTATTTTCCCGAAACCCTGGGACGGCTGCAGAGCGCCGCCGTGATCGGCCGCGTGCGTGGCCATTTTGCCGAATTGGGCTACGGCCTGTGGGCGCTCGAGCGCAAGGACAGTGGGCAGTTCATCGGCTTCGCCGGACTGGGCCAGGTGGGTTTCGATGCGCCCTTTGCCCCGGCTACCGAGATTGGCTGGCGCCTGGCCTATGAGCATTGGGGCCTGGGTTTCGCCAGCGAGGCGGCCTGGACCTGTCTGAATTGCGCTTTCGGCCGCTTGGGCCTGGACGAAGTGGTGGCGTTCACGGCGGTGGCCAATGTGTCGTCGGAGAAAGTGATGCAATCGATCGGCATGCTGCGCGACCCAGAGGGCGACTTCGACCACCCGAACCTGCCCGGGCATGAATTGCAGCGGCACATGCTGTACCGCATCACCCAGGATCAATGGCAGCACACTCGCTAGCGCTCCCACAGGTGTCCGCAATCCCCTGTGGGAGCGGTCCGTGGCCGCGAAGGGCGCGCTGCGGTGTGTCAGATGTACCGCAGCGTCTTTTTCGCGGCCGATGACCGCTCCTACAGCTGTCCGCAATCCCCTGTGGGAGCGGCCCGTGGCCGCGAAGGGCGCGCTGCGGTGTGTCAGATGTACCGCAGCGTCTTTTTCGCGGCCGATGACCGCTCCCACAGGTGTTCGCGGCACAGCTGTCCGCTATCATTGCGCCCATTTGGTTCTGCGTACGCCGAGGAGTTTTGAATGAGCCATGTGTTGGACGATCTGGTCGAGCTGCTGAGCCTGGAACCCATAGAAGAAAACCTGTTCCGCGGCCGCAGTCAGGACCTGGGCTTTCGCCAGCTGTTCGGTGGCCAGGTGCTGGGCCAGTCGTTGTCGGCTGCCAGCCAGACGGTCGAGCCCGATCGCCACGTGCATTCGCTGCATGGCTACTTCCTGCGCCCCGGCGATGCCCAGCTGCCCGTGGTGTACATGGTCGACCGAGTGCGTGACGGTGGCAGTTTCAGTACGCGCCGGGTGACCGCCGTGCAGAAGGGCCAACCGATCTTTACCGGTACCACCTCGTTCCAGTACGACGAAGAAGGCTTTGCCCATCAAAGTGTGATGCCCGAGGTGGTCGGCCCGGAAAACCTGCCCACCGAGCTCGAGCTGATGCAGCAGGTGGCCCATTTGATCCCTGCGCACATGCGCGACAAGCTGTTGTGCGGCAAACCCATCGAGATGCGCCCGGTGGCCGAGCGCGACCCGTACAACCCCACGCCGACCGATCCGATCAAATACATCTGGTTTCGCGCCGACGGCGCACTCGCCCAGACCCCCGCCTTGCACAAGTACGTCATGGCCTATGCCTCGGACTTCAACCTGCTGACCACCTCGTTGCTGCCCCACGGCAAGTCGGTGTGGCACAGCGACATGCAGATCGCCAGCCTCGATCACTCGCTGTGGTTCCACGGCAACCTGGTCGCCGACGACTGGCTGTTGTATGCACTGGACAGCCCCTGGGCGGGCAACGCGCGCGGCTTCGCCCGCGGCAGCGTGTACAACCGCGCCGGTCAGTTGGTGGCCTCGTCGGCCCAGGAAGGTCTGATCCGCCATCGGCAGGACTGGTCATGAGCCTGGCGCGGGTTCGCCATTGGGTGTTCGACCTGGACGGCACGCTGACCGTGGCCGTGCACGACTTTGCCGCCATTCGCCGTCATCTTGAGATTCCGCCGGAGGCCGACATCCTCGGTCACCTGGCCGCCTTGCCAGCCGACGAGTCGAAAGCCAAGCATGCCTGGTTGCTGGAACACGAGCGTGCTCTGGCAGTGGGCTCGACGGCGGCGCCCGGGGCTGTGCAACTGGTGCGCGAACTGGCCGATCGGGGCCACCGCCTGGGGATTCTCACGCGCAACGCGCGCGAACTGGCGCACATCAGCCTGCAGGCGATCGGCATCGCCGACTGCTTTCAAACCGACGATGTGCTGGGCCGCGACGAAGCTGCGCACAAGCCGGACCCGGCCGGGCTATTGCACTTGGCCAGCGCCTGGCGCGTGCGCCAGCCGGACATGGTCATGGTAGGGGATCATCGGATGGACCTGCAGGCCGGCCGGGCGGCTGGCACCGCCACGGTGCTGGTCAACCAGCCGGAGAACCTCTGGCCGGAGCTGGCGGACTGGCATGCGCTGGACTGCAAACACCTGCGCGAACTGATCTGAATCCGCCACCACCTGCTGGGCAGGTGGTGGTGGGCAAACCATTCAGAGACTCTTGGCCGCGAACGTATCGCACTGGGCGATCTGGCCCTGGGCGAAGCCGGCCTTGAACCAGCGTACGCGTTGTGCCGAAGTGCCGTGGGTGAACGAATCTGGCACTACACGTCCTTGGCCCTGCTGTTGCAGACGGTCGTCGCCGATGGCATTGGCCGCATTCAAGGCTTCTTCGATGTCACCCGGCTCTAGCCAGTTCAAGCGCTTCTGCCCATTGAACGCCCAGACCCCGGCGAAGCAATCGGCCTGCAGTTCCTGACGCACCAGCAAGCCATTGGCACCTTCCATGCGCTGGCCACCCTGACGAGCTTTCTGCACCTGATCCGACACGCCCAGCAAGGTCTGTACGTGATGACCCACCTCGTGAGCGATCACGTAAGCCTGGGCGAAATCGCCGGCGGCGCCGAAACGCTGGGACATTTCGCGGAAGAACGCCATGTCCAGATACACCTGCTGGTCGGCCGGGCAATAGAACGGTCCGCTGGCCGCCGTCGCGTAGCCACAGGCCGACTGCACCTGGCCGCTGAACAGGATGAGCTTGGGTTCCTTGTAGGTCTGGCCGCCTTGCTGGAAGATCTGCTTCCAGGTGTCTTCGGTATCGCCCAGCACCGTACTGACGAACTCGGCCTGCTCATCGTTGGCCGGTGGCGCCTTGCGCTGGCTGGTGTCGACCGGCGCGGCCTGCTGGCCCTGGCCCGTCAGTTCACCGAGGATCTGCATGGGGTCCTGCCCGGTCAGCAGGCCGAAGCCGACGATCAGCACCACGGCGGTCAGGCTCAGGCCCTTGCCGCCCATGCGCATCCCGCCGCCGCCACTGCCGCCACCATCACCGCGGGCATCCACGACGTTATCGCTGCGTCGGCCTTTCTTCCATAACATGGCAAATCCTCACTCGATTCATGCATAACCATTCGGGTATGCCTGTGACCGTGTTTTTCAATATTCGTTGTCGGCCATTTCCTTGAGACTAGTACGAAGCCTGAAAACAGGTCCTCTATAAATCGAATAACAGGAGAACGGCATGTCTTCCCAAGACAGCAGTCGCTTCATCATCCGTGATCGCAACTGGCACCCCAAGGCGCTGACGCTGGACTACAAGACCTCGACCATGCGCTCGCCGCGCCAGGCCTTGGTGAGCATTCCGCAGTCGGCCAGTGAAAGCACCGGCCCCAATTTCGCCCACCTCAAGTTCGGCGAGTTCGACAACGATCTGCTGCTCAACTACAACCATGGTGGCTTGCCGATCGGTGAGCGGATCATTCTGGCCGGGCGCGTCTGCGACCAATTCGGCAAACCGATTGCCAATACCCTGGTGGAAATGTGGCAAGCCAACGCCGGTGGCCGCTATCGGCACAAGAACGACCGCTACCTGGCGCCCCTGGACCCCAACTTCGGCGGTGTCGGCCGCACGCTGACCGACAGCGAGGGCTACTACAGTTTTCGTACCATCAAGCCGGGCCCGTACCCATGGCGCAACGGCCCGAACGACTGGCGCCCGGCCCACGTGCATTTCTCGGTGAGCGGTCCGTCGATCGCCACCAAGTTGATCACCCAGCTGTATTTCGAAGGCGACCCGTTGATTCCGATGTGCCCCATCGTCAAGTCGATCAACGACCCCGAGGCGGTGCAGAGCCTGATCGCCAGGCTGGACATGGCCAACGCCAATCCCATGGATTGCCTGGCCTACCGTTTCGACATCGTGTTGCGCGGTCAGCGCAAGACTCACTTCGAAAACCGTTGAGGGGAATCGACATGCCTATCGAACTGCTCAAAGAAACCCCGTCACAAACGGCTGGCCCCTACGTTCACATCGGCCTGGCCCTGGCGGCTGCCGGCATCGAGCCGCGCGAGCATGAAATCTGGAACCAGATGGCCAAGCCCGAGGCGCAGGGCGAGCACATCCTGCTGTTGGGCAATGTCTACGACGGCAATGGCCATCTGGTGCGCGACTCGTTCCTGGAACTGTGGCAGGCCGATGATCAGGGCCACTACCATATCGATTTCGACCAGGACCAACCCTTCAACAGCTTTGGCCGTACCGCCACGACGTTCGATGCTGGAGAATGGACGGTGCAGACGATCAAACCGGGTGTGGTCTGCAACGCCGCCGGAGTACCGATGGCGCCACACATCAACATCAGTCTGTTCGCCCGCGGGGTGAACATTCACCTGCACACGCGGCTGTATTTCAGCGACGAGGCGGAAGCCAACGGCAAGGACCCGGTGCTGAATCTGATCGAACAACCCGCGCGGCGCGAAACCCTGATTGCAACGCGCTGCGAGGTGTACGGCAAGCTGGCCTACCGCTTCGACATGCGTATCCAAGGGGAAGGGGAGACGGTGTTTTTCGATTTCTGATCAGATATTGCGGTGCCTTCATTCGCGGGCAGAGCCCGCTCCCACAGGTCTCCCATGTGACCTCTGTGCAATCTGTGGGAGCGGGCTCTGCCCGCGAATGGGAGCACCGCGATTCAAAGCCCTACCTCAATCCCACTTCGGCGCAAAATCCGGGCTGACCAACCGCTGATCCTTGGGCAGCGCCGCAATGATCCGACGATCTTCATCGTCCAACTGCACCTTCAGCGCATCCAGGTTGCTCTGCTGGTTGGCTTTGCTCGCCGCCTTCGGAATTGCCGCCACGTTCTCCTGATCCAGCAGCCACTTGAGTGCCACCTGGGTCGGCAGCACACCGTGCTTGCTGGCGATCTGCTGCAGCTCGGGAATCTGCGACACCTTGTTGCGCACCAACGGGCTGTAGGCGGTCAGCGCCATGTCATGTTTGCGGGCGTAGTCGAGCAGGGCGTTCTGGCCCAGGGTCACATGGTATTCAACCTGGATCGCTGCCAACGGGGCGTTCAACTCCTCCACGACATGGCGCAGCAGCGGCAGGGGAAAGTTCGCCACGCCGATGTTCAGCGCGCGGCCGTCCTGCTTGAACGACACCAGGGTGTCGATGGCTGCTTTCACATCCCAGCCCTCCTGACCGGGCCAGTGGATCAGGAACAGGTCGATGTAGTCGCTTTGCAGCGCGTTCAGGGTGTTCTGGAACGATTCGCGCATGGCGTCGGGCGCCAGCTTGTCCCACCAGACCTTGCTGGTGACATGAATGTCGCCGCGCGGCACGCCGGATTCGGTCAGGCCACGACCCACGGCGGCCTCGTTGTTGTATCCGGCGGCGGTATCAATGTGCCGATAGCCCAGTTGCAGTGCCTGAATCACGGCCGAGGTGCACTCGTCGCCGAGCATGGGCCAGGTGCCCAGGCCCAGTTTCGGCATCTTCAGCTGTTGCGCGTTGGTGATGAGTTGCATGTCGATCTCCTTCTCTGCTGGCGTTTATTCGTCCCGCGTCGCCCCGGCAATATGCCGAGCGGCGACGTAGCCGAAGGTGGCGGCAGGGCCAAGGTTGATGCCCCCGGCCGGGTAATGGCCGCCCATGATGCTGGCCATGTCGCTGCCGGCGGCGTAGAGCCCGGCAATGGGCAGGCCCTGACGATCGAGCACCTGTGCGTGCTCATTGGTCTTGAGCCCGGCGAAGGTGCCGAAGCTGCCCGCTTCAACCTTGACCGCATAGAACGGCCCCTGTTCGATCGGTGCCACGCATGGATTGGGTCGGTGCAGCGCGTCGCCCTGCTTGCGGTTGTAGGCGCTGCCGCCGCGGCCGAATGCCGGGTCCTGCCCCTGGCGCGCGTGCCGGTTGAAGTCGTCCACCGTACGGCGCAGCCCGGCCGGGTCGATGCCGCAGGCGCTGGCCAGTGCCTCCACGGTACTGCCCACCTTGAGGTATCCGCTGTCCAGGTGTGGCTTGAGCGGCAGGGGAAAAGGCCGCGAGATGCCCAATCCGTAGCGACGCTGGAAGCGATGACTGCAGATCAGCCAGGAAGCGACCTCAGTACCGGGGGCGTGTTCGACCATGGCCTGGACGTAGTCGTAGTAGCCGTCAGCCTCATTGACGAAGCGCTTGCCGTTGGCCAGCACGCCGATGATGCCGGGCTTGGCCCGTTCGATGATGTGCGGGAAGTGGCCGACGCTGCCGTCGGCGTAGGGCACTCGCGAGACCGGGCACCAGGCTGCGGCCGAAGCCAGTTCGGTGGCCACTTCGCCGCCGGCCGCCTCGCCCAGGCGCAGCCCGTCGCCGTCGACGCCCAGCGGTGGCAGGGCCAGGTGCTCACGGCCAGTGGGCGTGCGCGGGAACAGGCTGCGACGCCGCTCGATATCGTTGGCGAAACCGCCAGTGGCCAGCATCACGGCCTTGCGCGCGCTGATCGTGACCTCACCCTTGGCCGTCTCGACCACGGCACCGCAGACCCGCGAACCCTGCATCGACAAGCGCCGGACCGGTGCCGACTCCCACAGCACCACGCCCAGATCATCGGCCGACTTCACCAGCCGCGCCACCAGCGCCACGCCGTTGCGCAGTTGCATGGCGCGTCCGTGCCAGGCGAGGTCGAACAGATGTCGGCCCACTCGCTGGCTGACGTGCAGTAGCGAACGCCATGATCTGGTCAGCGTGAGAAAGGCGCTCAGGTCGGCCCCCGCCATGATCGGCATGCCCAGAAAGGAGGTTTCGCGCATCGTTCTGCGCAAGCGCTTGAGCAGCGTCTTGTCGAGCTGGCGTGCGTCGTAGGGGGCCGCGATGACCGAACGGCCACCGGTGCCGGCGCCTGGGGTATCGCCATGGATATCGGCGATGGCATTGCCGTCGGCAAATTGCAGATGGGTGTGTTTCTCGAAGAACGCGACCATCTGCGGGGCGGCCTCGAGGAAGGCATCGACCCGCGCCGGATCGAAGTGCGCGCCCAGTTCGTGTTGCAGGTAGGTGCGAGGCAGGGCCGGATCTTCATCGATGCCGGCGCGCCGGGCCAACGGGTTGCGCGGCACCCACATCCAGCCACCGGACCAGGCGGTTGCGCCGCCAAAGGTGCTGTCCTTTTCGACCACGATCACGCTCAGCCCGTGGTAGGCGGCGGTGACCGCCGTGGCCAGGCCTGCGGCCCCCGAGCCGATCACCAGTACATCGCACTCCACAGGGGGCGTTACGCAATCGGGCGCAGGCATGGGGCGAATCTCCAAAGCAGCAGGTGGGTCGAACTGGATTTTATAGAACCTGGTTCCATATTCTATGGATTGCTGGTCGAATCGCCAAGTGTAGAATCGGCAGAATTTTTCTACCCGTTCCAACTTCCCGAGAGCCCTATCATGGCCGGCAGTCAGATCGAACGGGCGCTCAGCCTGCTTGAGCGCCTCACCAACGAACCCCGCGGCCAAGCCCTGCAGGCCCTTGCCGAGCAATTGGGCATGCCCAAGAGCGCGGCCCATCGCATGCTGTCCGAATTGAGCCGGTTGGGGTATGTGCGGCAGAACACCGAAACCTTGCGCTATCACCTGTCGACCAAGCTGGTTGCGTTGGGCTTCCAGTACCTGTCGGGCAGTGGCGCCGATATCGTCCAGCCGATTCTCGATCGCCTGGCTCAGGACACAGGCGAACTGGTGCGTCTTGGGGTGATCGAGGGTGAGCGGCAAACCTGGATCGCCAAATCCCAGGGCGCTCGCTCCGGCCTGCGCTACGACCCGGAAATGGGGCGCGACGCGCCCTTGTTCTACACCGCCTCCGGCCACGCCTGGCTGGCCACGCTGAGCGATGCCAAGGCGCTGGCCCTGGTGGAGCAGCAAGGTATTGCCAGCCGTGACGACTTCGGGCCGAACGCCCCGCGTTCCAATGCCGATCTGCTCGAGCGTCTGCGCCTGGCCCGCGAGGCCGGCTATGCCTGGGTGGTCGAGAGCTCTGCGCTGGGCACTTCGGCCCTGGCTGCAGTCATCCGGCATCCACGGGACGCTCACGTGGTGGGTGTGCTGAGCGTCGCCGGGCCCAGTGCGCGATTGTCCGAAGCGCGCCTGCACGAATTGGCGAATGGGCTGTTGGCTGCGGCACAGGAGCTGTCTCAGGTCAGCCTGGCGTCGGAGCTGTTCAGCTGAGCACTGGAATTAGCGGTGTCGTCAGGGTCCATCAATGGGTCGCCAATCCGTGATGGGTGACTTGCAATATTCCGGAACTCGGTTCTAAATAATTGGAGAGAATAAAAAACAAAGGATTTCATCGTGACCGTCCCTCTGCGAATTGCCCTGATCGGTGCCGGCACCATGGGCCGACAGCATTACCAGCACCTGCGAGAGGTGGATGCAGCCCAACTCTGCGCCATCGCCGACCCCGGTCCTCAGGCAGCCTCGTTTGCCGCTGAATGTGCGGTGCCGCATTTCACCGATCATCGGCAGATGCTGGCGCAGGTAGCGCCCGCAGCCGTCATCGTGGCCAATCCGAATGCTCAGCATGTGCGCACGGCACTCGATTGCCTGGCAGCCGGTGTGCCCGTGCTGCTGGAAAAACCGGTGGGAGTCGATCTGGACGAAGTGGCCGCGCTGGTGGCTGCCAGCGCCGCCAGCGGCGTACCGGTCCTGGTCGGTCATCACCGGCGGCACAACCCGATGATCAGCCGGGCCCGGCAAGTCGTGCAAAGCGGTGTGCTCGGCCGCCTGACCACGGTGACGGCGTTGTGGCAGCTGCAGAAACCCGACAGTTATTTCGACATTGCCTGGCGCCGCGAACCAGGGGCCGGAATGCTGCTGACCAACCTGATTCATGACCTCGATCTGCTGCGCTACCTGTGCGGCGAAGTCCGCCAGGTGCAGGCCTTCGGCAGCAATGGCATTCGCGGCTTCGGCAACCACGACAGTCTGGCGGTGTTGCTGCAGTTCGAAAACGGCGCGCTGGGCACCTTGACCGGTTCCGACGGTGTGGCTGCGCCCTGGAGCTGGGAGCTCGGCTCGGGCGAGAACCCGGTCTATCCACGCCAGGCCGATCAGCCGTGCTACCTGCTGGCGGGCACTGCCGGTGCGCTGAGCGTGCCGCAACTCAAGCGCTGGCATTACGCCGAACCGGGCGCAGGTTGGCATGAGCCGTTGCTGCAGGTGCAGGAAACCTTTGACTCTGCAGAGGCGCTGCGCGTGCAGCTGGAGCATTTCGTCGAGGTCGCGCGTGGGCGCGCCGAGCCACTGGTGAGCGCAGCGGATGCCGCGCGCACCCTGGCGTTGGTCGACGCCATCGGCGAAGCGATACGCAGCGGATGCGCCTGTGCGCCACGCGCCTTGGGCTAGCCCGGTGGGTTGGCTGACATCCTCGTGCCCTGGCCCCCGTCGTCCCTTTCACGCCCCAAGGAACCGTCCATGACCCACCGTATCCTGTCCCTGGCCGCATTGACCGTGCTCGAGCTGTCGCCCCCCGAGATGGTCGAAGTCGCTGCCCGCGCCGGCTACAGCCATGTCGGCCTGCGTACCGAGCCGGCTACCGCCGAGGAGCACCACTATCCGCTGCTGCGCGACAAGGCATTGCAACGCCAGACCGCCGCGCGGTTGCGTGACACCGGCATCAAGGTGCTGGACATCGAGATCCTGCGGCTCAAGCCGTTTACCCGCGTGGCGGAGTTCGAAGCTCACCTGGCCTTGGGCGCCGAGTTCGGCGCGAGCGAATTGCTGGTGGCGGGTAATGATCCAGACGTGCAAAGAGCCAGCGACAACCTGGCCCAGCTGTGCGACCTGGCGCGGCCCTATGGCATTCATCCGCACCTGGAATTCATGCCCTGGACCGACTGCCCGGACCTGGCCAGTGCGATGGTCATGCTCGACAAGGCCGGTCGCGACAATGCCTGCATCCTGGTCGATGCCTTTCATTTCGACCGTTCCAACTCGCGGCTCGAAGACCTGCGCACCCTGCCGGCGCACCGCTTGCGTTATGCCCAGCTGTGCGACGTGGCCGGACCGCGTCCCGATGACATGGCCGAGATACTGCGCCAGGCGCGCCAGGAACGACGTTTTCCCGGAGACGGTGATTGCGACCTGGTCGGCTTGCTGCGGGCACTGCCTGGGGATATCCCGCTGAGCCTGGAGATACCCACGGCGCGCCTGCTGGAACAGGGTGTGAGCGCTTATGAAAGAGCGCGGATGGCCCTCGAGAAAACCCAGGCGTTATTGGCCAGAATCTAGGGTGGGGTCACCGGCCCCTTCGCGGGCAGAGGGCTCGCCGCCCGCCCCGCTCCCACATGGATATGCGGCGAGCCTCTGTGGGAGCGGGCTCTGCCCGCGAATAGCCCCACCGCGAACCCCTGCCTGTCTCAAACCCCCTGCGGCACCTTGCGCGGTGCCATCAGGTACAACCACACCAGGGCAGTGAAATACATCGCCGGAATGATCGTGAACAGCACCGTGTAGTTGTTGTTGGTCACCGTCAGGATGTACCCCACTACTTGGGTCATGAACATCCCGCCCACCGCCGCGCACATGCCGCCGAAGCCGAACACCGTGCTCATCATGTGCTTGGGCGTGTAGTCCATCACCACGCTCCAGATATTGGCCGTCCACGCCTGGTGCGCGGCAATGGCCAGCGAAATCGCCGCCACGGCTACCCACAGGTTGGCCGCGCCAGCGGCGAATACCACGCTGATGATCGCTACGGCAAACACCAGCATCGACAACAGCCGCGCCTTGACCGGCTGCATGCCGCGGCCAATCAGGAACGACGACAGCACGCCGCCGCCCACGCTGCCGACGTCGGCACTCAGGTAGATGATGATCAGCGGAATGCCCATCTGGGTGACGTTGATGCCCAACTGGTATTGCTGATTGAGGAACGGCGGCAGCCAGTACAGGTAGAACCAGAACACCGGGGCCGTCATCATGAACGCCCCGGCGAAGGCCCAGGTGCCGCGCATGGTCATGATCTTCCAGAACGGCACGCCCGCTTGTTCGGGCGCTTCCTGATCCTGGATGTATTCCAGTTCGCTGGCCTTGACCCGGGGGTGCTGGTCCGGGTCGAAGTACTTCAGGCCCCAGAATACCGCCCAGGCCAGGCCCAATAGGGCGATGGTGAGAAACGCCGCCTGCCAGCCCCAGACGCTGAGGATCAGTGGCAGCATCATCGGCGTCAGCAGGGCACCCACGTTGGTCCCGGCATTGAAGATGCCAGTGGCCACCGCGCGTTCCCTGGCCGGGAACCACAGCCGGGTGGTCTTCACGCAGGCCGGGTAGTTGGCCGCCTCGGTGAGCCCGAGAATGAACCGGCAGACCATGAAGCCCACCGCCGAAGTGGCCAGGCCATGCGCGCCGGTGGCCAGGCTCCAGAGCAGCACCGCGCAGAAGAACACGCGCTTGACGCCGATCCTGTCGATCAACCGGCCCTGCAGCAGGAAGCCGATGGCGTAGCCCACCTGAAACCAGAAATTGATGTTGGCGTAGTCCATCGCCGTCCAGTTCATCTCCTTGGCCAGAATCGGCTGCATAACGCCCAGCGCGGCGCGGTCGATGTAGTTCAAGGTGGTCGCGAAGAACACCAGGGCGAGCATGCCCCAGCGAGTCTTGCCGACCGCGGCGCCGGCTTTGACCATGTCCCGGAAACCGACTTTGGCATCAGGCGCTTGTTGGGCGCGGGGCAGGGCGGAGCTGTGGGGTTGTGTCATGATTGGGGCCTTCCGTACAGGCGCGGTGGGCAGGAGCCACCGCCGAACTTCGACTGAGCGCGGCGCAGTCCGATACAGCGGCGTGCACGGTATCAAAGACGTCGCCGTCAGGGGTGCGCTCGGTGGGGTCAGACAGGTGCGTCTTGGTAGTCTTCGACGCAACCGAAGACGGGTACGGACACGGCGCAGGAGCAGATAGGGGTGTGCATGAGCGATTACCTGGGTTCTTGAAATTCTTATGGGGTGTTGACCGGCGTTGCTGACGGTCCGCGCTCGGTCGATTGGCAAAATGTGCATCGACCAGCTTCACTGTCGGAACGATGGTGGGCACACGGCCCCGGCGAATCAATCGACCCATGCGGTAATTGGTCGATAATCGCACGCAAAACTAACTGGTTGGTACGTGCTCGGGTAGAGTAGCAAGCTGATACAACCACTTCTTTCATCACGGTTTTGCCTGCTTGCAAGGGCACGGCAGAACTGCAGAAAAAGGCTCGTTTCGAGGCCTCCCCGTAAGCCCTCGAGCAGCCATTGGAGCGTGCCATGCAGCGTTCGATCGCCACTGTGTCCCTGAGCGGTACCCTGCCGGAAAAACTCGAAGCCATCGCCGCCGCCGGTTTCGATGGCGTGGAAATCTTCGAAAACGACCTGCTGTACTACGACGGCAGCCCCCGGGAAGTTCGGCAGATGTGCGCCGACCTGGGCATCGCCATCACCCTGTTCCAGCCGTTCCGTGACTTCGAAGGCGGCAACCGTTCGCGCATGGCGCGCAACTTCGACCGCGCCGAGCACAAGTTCGATTTGATGCAGGAACTGGGTACCGACCTGGTGCTGGTATGCAGCAATACCGCTGCCGACTCCCTGGGCGAACAGCAGATTCTCGTCGACGACCTGCGCCAATTGGCCGAGCGCGCCGACAAGCGTGGCCTGCGCATTGGCTACGAAGCCCTGGCCTGGGGCCGCCACGTCAACACCTACCAGCAGGTCTGGGACATCGTTCGCCAGGCCGACCACAAGGCCCTGGGCGTGCTGCTCGACAGCTTTCACACCCTGTCGCTCAAGGGCGATCCGCGTGCGATTGCCGATATTCCCGGTGACAAGATCTTCTTCGTACAGATGGCCGATGCGCCCATTCTGGCCATGGACGTGCTGGAGTGGAGCCGACATTTCCGCTGCTTCCCCGGGCAGGGCGAGTTCGACCTGCCGGGCTTTCTCGCGCCGATCATCAAGACCGGCTACACCGGGCCGTTGTCTCTGGAAATCTTCAACGACGGTTTCCGTGCCGCACCGCCTCGGGCCAACGCGGCCGACGGCTTGCGCTCGCTGCTGTACCTCGAGGAAAAAACCCGCAAGCTGCTGGAGCAGGAGGCCACGGCGGTGCCCAATCTGGACATTCTCTTCGCCCCCCCGGCTGCGGATGAATACCAGGGCATCGAGTTTCTCGAGTTCGCCGTGGACGAAAGCCTGGGCGCCAAGCTCAGCCATTGGCTGCAGCAACTGGGTTTTGCCAAGGCCGGCCAGCATCGCTCCAAGAACGTCAGCCTGCTGCGTCAGGGCGATATCAATCTGATTCTCAACGCCGAACCCTATTCTTTTGCCCACAACTTCTTCGAATCCCACGGCCCGTCACTGTGTGCCACGGCGTTGCGGGTCAAGGACAGCGCCAAGGCGCTGGAGCGCGCCGTGGCCTACAAGGCCCAGCCTTTCCGCGGTCTGGTCGGCCCCAACGAGCGCCAGCTGGCCGCCGTGCGGGCCCTGGATGGCAGCCTGATCTACCTGGTGGACGACGCCAGCGACGGGCCGACCATCTACGAGTCCGATTTCAGCCTCAGTGCGCCCGCGGCGACACCCGGCATGCTCAAGTCCATCGACCACATGGCCATGGCCATACCGCCGGACACTCTCGACAGCTGGGTGCTGTTCTACAAGACCGTGCTGGACTTCAAGGCCGACGACGAGGTGGTGCTGCCTGACCCCTATGGCCTGGTGAAAAGCCGTGCGGTGCGCAGCCAGTGCAGCTCGATCCGCCTGCCGCTGAACATCTCGGAGAACCGCAACACGGCGATCTCCCATGCACTGTCGACTTATCGCGGCTCGGGCGTGCATCACATCGCCTTCGACTGCGACGACATTTTCGCGGCCGTGAGCAAAGCCAAGGAGGCAGGGGTGGCACTGCTGGACATCCCGCTCAACTATTACGACGACCTGGGCGCGCGGTTCGATTTCGACGACGAATTCCTCAGCGAGCTGGCGTACTACAACGTGCTGTACGACCGTGACGCCAACGGTGGCGAGCTGTTCCACGTGTACACGGAGCCGTTCGAAGAGCGTTTCTTCTTCGAGGTGCTGCAGCGTCGTGGTGGCTATGCCGGCTATGGCGCGGCCAACGTCGCCGTGCGGCTGTCGGCCATGGCCAAGGCGCGCGCCGGTGGCATCCGTCACGCCAAGCTGTGAAGGCGTGCCCGCAGCGCAGGTGTGCTGCGGGCTTTCCATGGGCGCGCGGCGCGCCGCATAATGGCCGCTGACCAACGACGGCCGTGAGCCCAGCATGACTACGATCTCAGAGGCGGACGCGCAATCGACCGACGTTCCTCGCAAGCCCCGCAAGAACAACCCCGAGAAGACCCGCGAGAACATCCTGCAGGCCGCCATCACCGAGTTCGTCGAGCAGGGTCTGGCGGGCGCGCGCGTGGATGCCATCGCCGAGCGTACGCACACCTCCAAGCGCATGATCTATTACTATTTCAGCAGCAAGGAGCAGCTTTACCTGGAGGTGCTGGAAAAACTCTACGGCGATATTCGCGGCACCGAAGCCAAGCTGCATCTGGACGAGCTGACGCCGGTGGAAGGCATCCGGCGGTTGGTGGAGTTCAGCTTCGATCACCATGATCGCAACGAGGATTTCGTGCGTATCGTGTGCAACGAAAACATGCACAAGGGCGAGTACGTCAAGAAGTCCACGAGCATTCGCGAGTTGAACAAGACCGTGCTGCTGGCGTTGGCCGACCTGCTGCGGCGTGGTACCGAGCAGGGCGTGTTTCGTCCGGGCCTGGATGCCATGGACGTGCATTTGCTGATCAGCTCGTTCTGCTTCTACCGAGTGTCCAACAAGCACACCTTCGGCGAGTTGTTCCAGGTCGATTTCAACGAAGCCACGTTGAAGCTGCACCACCGCGAAATGCTCTGCGAATCGCTCCTGCGCTTCATCAAGGCCCCGTAGCCGCATTCCACCTGACACACCGCCTTGGCCGCCGACGCGGCTCGCGCCGCTGCTACAAATGCCCAATGTGCGCCGATATCACCCTCTGTAGCAGCGGCGCAAGCCGCATCCGGCCGCACCGCGTTGCGCCTGACACACCGCACCCACCGCCGACGCGGCTCGCGCCGCTGCTACAGACACCGCGATCTCCTGTAGCAGCGGTGCAAGCCGCGTCCGGCCGCACCGCGTAGTGGGTTTTGACTTATGCGTTCATTTCGGCGAAATGCGCCATCATGCGTTCGGCATCGGCTTGCCGGCCGCTGAACAGCTCGAAGGCCTTCACCGCCTGGAACACCGCCATGGTGCCACCATCCAGCGTACGGCAACCCAAGGCGCGGGCTTCACGCAGCAGTTCGGTCTCGAGCGGAAAATAGACGATTTCGGCCACCCACAACGCCGGGTGCAAGGCCGACTTGGGCACCGGCATGCCTGGCAGCTTGGCCATGCCCATGGGCGTGGTATTGACCAGTCCGTCGGCCTCGGCCAAGGCCGCTAGCAGGTCACTGCCCACGCGCGCCGGCTGCCCCGGGAAATGCTGGTTGAGGTTGTCCGCCAAGGCCTGCGCCCGTGCCGGCTCAACATCGAAAATGCTCAGTTGCCCCACACCTTCGAGCAGCAACGCATGGGCCACTGCCGCACCGGCGCCACCGGCGCCCATCTGCACTACGCGGTCGCGCTTGGCACCCTGCATACCGCGGCGAAAGCCTTCGGCGAAACCCAGGCAGTCGGTGTTGTGGCCCACCCGTTTGCCGTCCTTGAGCACCACGGTATTCACCGCGCCGATCCCGGCCGCTTCCGGCGACAGCTCATCGAGCAGGGGAATGATCGCCTGCTTGGCGGGGAAAGTGATGTTCAAGCCGGTAAAGCTCATGCGCTGAGCGGCAGTGAGCAGCTCTTCGAGAGCGCCGTTGTCGAGCTTCAGCGCATCCAGATCGATCAACCGGTAGACGTAACCCACGCCTTGCGCGGCGCCTTCGCGCTCGTGCATGGCCGGGGTACGGGACTGCTGGATACCGGCGCCGATCAGGCCTGCCAGGACGTTATTGCCGCTCATCGGGTGACTCCATTGTTATTGTTTGTGCAATGGAGATAAATTGTACGAACTAGTTACTTACGTCAAATGGTTTTCGACGATGGCGCATGGCGCGCCTCAACGGCGCACCAGCAGGACCCCCGATTCCATGTGGTGGGTATACGGAAACTGGTCGAACAGCGCGCACTTGGCCACTTTGTGCGTGTCATGCAGCTGCTGGATGTTGGCCGCCAGGGTTTCCGGATTGCAGGAGATGTACAGGATGTTGTCGAAGCGCCGGGTCAGCTCGCAGGTGTCTGCATCCATGCCGGCCCGCGGCGGATCGACGAATACGCTACCGAAGTCATAGGCCTTGAGATCGATTCCCTGCAAACGGCGGAAAGGACGCACCTCGTTCAGCGCTTCGGTCAGCTCTTCGGCGGACAGACGCACCAGCGTCACGTTATCGACACCATTGTCGTCGAGGTTGTGCAGGGCGGCGGCAACCGACGTCTTGCTGATCTCCGTGGCCAGGACCTTGCGTACCCGTGTGGCCAGCGGCAGGGTGAAATTGCCGTTGCCGCAGTACAACTCCAGCAGATCATCGTCACGCGGGCCCAGGGCCTCGTACGCCCAGTTGAGCATCTTCTGGTTGACCGTGCCGTTGGGCTGGGTGAACGCTCCCTCGGGCTGGCGATAGCGGAAGGTACGACCAGCGACTTCGAGCGCCTCGACTGCATAGTCGCGGCCGATGACCACACGCTTGCCCTTGGAACGACCGATGAGGCTCACGCCCAGATCGCTCGCCAACTGCTCGGCCGCGCGTTGCCAATGCTCGTCCAGCGGGCGGTGGTAGCACAGGGTGACCATGGCGTCGCCGTCCAGCGTGGTCAGGAACTCCACCTGGAACAGCTTGTTGCTCAGCGCTGCATCGTTCTGCCAGGCGGCTTTGAGGCGCGGCATCAGCTCGTTGATGCGGATGCTGGCAATGGGGAAGCTGTCGATCAGGATCGGTACATGCTTCTCGCCGGGGGCGAACATCGCATAGTGCCGCTGGCCATCCTCGCGCCACAGGCGAAATTCCGCACGCAGCCGGTAGTGCTCGCGCGGCGAATCGAAGACAGCCGGTTCCGGCGCGTCGAACGGCGCCAGCAGCGCGCGCAGGCGCGCCACTTTTTCATCCAGTTGCTGGGTGTAGGAGGAGGGGTCGAGAACAGCACTCATGGATACCAGCCCAGTTTCACAACGAACAGAATGGAAAGGATCACCAGTGCCGAATTCAAGTCGCGGGTACGGCCCGCCAGCAGCTTGATCAAGGTCCAGGCGATGAAGCCGAAGGCGATGCCGTTGGCGATCGAATAGGTCAAAGGCATGGCCAGCGCAGTGACCACCACCGGTGCGGCTTCGGTGATGTCGTCCCAGTCGATTTCAGCCAGCCCCGAGGCCATCAATACCGCCACGAAGAACAGCGCCGGTGCCGTTGCATAGGCCGGTACGCTGCCGGCCAGCGGAGCGAAGAACAGCGCCAGCAGAAACAGCACCGCAACCACGATGGCGGTCAGCCCGGTGCGGCCACCGGCGCTGACCCCTGCGGCGGACTCGATGTAGCTGGTCGTGGTGGAGGTGCCCAGCAGCGAGCCGGCCATGGCCGCCGTGCTGTCGGCAATCAACGCGCGGCCCATCTTCGGCATGTGGCCGTCCTTGCCCATCAGGCCGGCGCGCTTGGCGACGCCGATCAAGGTCCCGGAGTTGTCGAACAGGTCCACGAAAAGGAAGGCGAAGATCACGCTCAGCAGGCCGATGTCCAGGGCCCCGGCGATGTCCAGTTGCATGAACGTCGGCGCCAGCGACGGCGGCATCGACACCAGCCCGTTGAACGGGCTGAAGCCCAGCAGGATCGACGCGGTGGTCACCACCAGAATGCCGATCAGCACCGCCCCGCGAACCTTGCGCGCCTCCAGGGCGACGATCAGGAAAAAGCCGAGGATCGCCAGCACCGCGCCAGGCTTGGTCAGGTCGCCCATGCCCACCACCGTGGCCGGATTGCCGACCACGATGCCAGCGCCCTGCAGGGCGATCAGCGCCAGGAACAGGCCGATGCCGGCGGCGATGGCCGAGCGCAGCGGCAGGGGAATGCTGTTGACGATCCATTCGCGGATGCGAAAGATCGACAGCAGGAAAAAGCACACGGCCGAGATGAACACCGCACCCAGCGCCACTTGCCAGGTGTGGCCCATGTGCAGGACCACGGTGTAGGTGAAGAAGGCGTTCAGGCCCATGCCGGGCGCCAGGGCGATCGGGTAGTTGGCGATCAGGCCCATGATCGTCGAGCCGATGGCGGCAGCCAGGCAGGTCGCGACGAAGACCGCGCCCTTGTCCATGCCGGTTTCACCCAGGATGCTGGGGTTGACGAACAGGATGTAGGCCATCGCCAGGAAGGTCGTCACCCCGGCGAGTATTTCCGTGCGCACGTTGGTGTTGTGCGCCTTGAGTTGAAACAGCCTTTCCAGCATGCCTGCTCCCTGTGGCGCTTTTTGCGCCGTTGCCGTTGTTGTCGAGTGTTTTAGTGTCGACCCTGATAGCAAAGCACATCCGGGCGGTAAAAAAAGCCGCGCATCATACCAGCAGCACCGCATCGAAACACTCATCAGCTCGTCTGAACGAATGGCGACCGCACAAAGTCGTACCTGCAAACGACGCGACAAGAAAAATGTCGCGCAGCAAGCTGAATTACCGTGAGGTCGACCCGATGAGCACGCTTTCTCCCAGCGCTGGTGCGCAGCCGTACGCCAGCCACAGCATTTCCCTGCAACTCAATGGCCAGTCACGTCAACTCGACGTGCTGCCCTGGACCACTCTGCTGGACCTGTTGCGCGAACAACTCGACCTGGTCGGCAGCAAGAAAGGCTGCGACCACGGCCAGTGCGGTGCCTGCACCGTGCTGCTCAATGGCAAGCGGGTCAATGCCTGCCTGACCCTGGCAGTGATGTGCGATGGCGCCGAACTGACCACCATCGAAGGGTTGGCGCAGGGTGACCAACTGCATCCGGTCCAGGCCGCATTCATCAAGCACGACGCTTTCCAGTGCGGTTACTGCACGCCCGGGCAGATCTGCTCCGCCGTTGGCCTGATCAACGAAGGCCGTGCCGATTCCAGCGCCGACATCAAGGAATTGATGAGCGGCAACCTGTGCCGCTGCGGCGCCTACAGCAACATTCGCGCGGCCATCGAAGAAGTGGTCGAAGTGCAGGGGGGTGAGCGCTCATGAATCCGTTTACCTACGCCAAGCCCGCAGGCGTCGATGAAGCCGTACGCCTGGCCGGCCCGCACTCGCGCTTCATCGCCGGCGGCACCAACCTGCTCGACCTGATGAAAGAAAACGTCCTGCAGCCCGAGCAGCTCATCGACATCACCGGTCTGCCTCTGCGCGAAGTCGAGGAGACCGCCGACGGCGGCGTGCGCATCGGCGCATTGGTGAGCAATGCCGACCTGGCCTGGCACCCATTGATCGAGCAGCGTTACCCATTGCTCAGCCAGGCGATTCTGGCGGGCGCATCGCCGCAGCTGCGCAACATGGCCAGCACCGGTGGCAACCTGCTGCAACGCACGCGCTGCTACTACTTCTATGATTCCAAGATGCCGTGCAACAAGCGCGAGCCTGGCACCGGCTGCCCGGCCAAGGACGGTCTGAATCGCATTCACGCCATTCTTGGGGCCAGCGAGCAATGCGTGGCCACCCATCCTTCGGATATGTGTGTGGCCTTGGCGGCCCTGGCTGCCGTGGTTCATGTGCAAGGCCCGAACGGCGCACGCACCATCGAGTTCGCCGACTTTCATCGCCTGCCTGCCGACGCCCCCGAGCGCGACAACCAATTGGCCGATGACGAGCTGATCACCGCGGTGGAACTGCCTGCCGCCGGCTTCACCGCCCACAGCCAGTACCTGAAGATTCGCGATCGGGCGTCCTATGCCTTCGCACTGGTCTCGGTTGCGGCCGCTCTGGAACTCGACGGCGAGACCATCCGCGACGCCCGCCTGGCGCTGGGCGGGGTGGCTCACAAGCCATGGCGTGACGAGGCGGTGGAACGCCTGCTGATCGGCCAGCCCGCCACTGCCGAAACCTTTGGCAAAGCCGCCGACCTGTTGCTGCAGGACGCTCGCGGCCTGCAACACAACACCTTCAAGATCAAGCTGGCCCGCCGCGCGATAGTCCGTGCCCTGAGCGATGCCGCAAAAGGGGAGATGCAGCCATGAGCACACTCGGCCAACCCATGGACCGCGTCGACGGTCTGCTGAAAGTAACGGGGCAAGCGCGCTACGCCGGCGAGTTCCCGGAAGACGGCCTGCTGTTCGGCAGCGTTGTCTCCAGCACCATCGCCAACGGTCGAGTGGTTTCCATCGACGCTTCCAAGGCGCTGGCGCTGCCCGGTGTGGTGGCCGTGATCGACCACAGCAACCGGCCGAAACTGGCCAGCTACGACGAAAAATACGAAGACGACGACTCCGCCGATGGCTCGCCGTTTCGTCCGCTGTACAACGACAATGTGTTGTACAGCGGTCAACCCCTGGCCTTGGTCGTCGCGGAAAACCTGGAACTGGCCCGCCATGCAGGCTCGCTGGTGCACATCGAGTACTCCCAGGAATCCCACCAGACCGACCTGCGCGCCCAGCTGTCCGCCGCCAAGCCGGCACCCGCCGAGCTGCCCGAGCCACGTGGCGATTTCGCCGGGCAATTCGCGGCTGCGCCGATCACCGTCGACGCGACCTACGACACGCCGGTCGAGCACCACAACCCGATGGAGCCGCACGCCAGCACCGCGCTCTACCAGGCCGATGGCAGCCTGATCATCCACGACAAGACCCAGAGCACGCAGAACTGTCAGACCTACCTGTCCAACGTGTTCGGCATGGACAAGGAGCGGATGCGCGTCATGGCCGCCTTTGTCGGCGGCGCCTTCGGCTCCGGCCTGCGTCCGCAGTATCAGCTGCCTTTGGCCGTGATGGCGGCCCTGCACCTCAGGCGCTCGGTGCGCGTCACCTTGACCCGTCAGCAGATGTTCACCTTTGGCTACCGCCCACGCACCGTGCAGCAACTGCAGCTGGCGTGCAGTGCCGATGGCAAGCTGCAGGCGGTCGGCCACACCGCGACCGGGCAGACCTCGCGCTTCGAAGACTTCTCGGAACATGTCGTGGAATGGAGCGGCATGCTCTACCACTGTGACAACGTCAAACTGACCTACAACCTGGTGCCGCTGGACGTGTTCACGCCGCTGGACATGCGGGCACCGGGTGCAGCCCTGGGCATGATCGGCCTGGAGTGCGCGATGGACGAGTTGGCCGTGGCGGCCAAGATCGACCCGGTCCAGCTGCGCCTGGTCAACTTCTCCGACACCAATCAGAACGAAGGCAAGCCGTATTCCAGCAAAGAGCTCAAGGCCTGCTATCAGCAGGGTGCCGAACGCTTCGGCTGGAGCCAGCGCAAGGTCGAGCCGCGCAGCATGCGCCGCGATAACCAACTGGTAGGCATGGGCATGGCCGGTGGGGTCTGGGAAGCCATGCAGATGCCGGCCAGCGCCAAGGCCAGGCTGGACAAGCAGGGCAAGCTGGTGGTGAGCAGTGCGACCACCGACATCGGCACTGGTACCTACACCGTGATGACCCAGATTGCCGCTGCGGCGGCCGGCGTCGCCGCGCAGGACGTGGAGTTCAAGCTGGGCGACTCGTCGCTGCCCACGGCGCCGCTGCAGGGTGGCTCGTTCACCGTGTCTTCGGTAGGCACGGCTGTGCAGCAGGCCTGCGAGGCACTCAAGGCCAAGCTGATCCACGCGGCCAGCCAGGTGCAGCCGGCGTTTGCCGACGCCGATCCTGCTCAGGTGTTCGTCGAGAGCGGCGAACTGCGTTGCCCTGGCCACCATTTGTCGCTGGCGAACCTGGCCAGCATCGACGGCTCGGACACTTTTGAAGCGCAGGTCGACGCCAAGCCGGACAAGAAGCGCGAAGGCTATGCCACGGCCACTCATTCGGCGGTGTTCGTTGAAGTGGAGGTCGACGAAGACCTGGGCACCATCCGCGTGACCCGTGTGGTCAGCGCCGTGGCCGCCGGTCGCGTTGTCAATCCGAAAATGGCCCGCAGCCAGATTCTCGGTGGCGTGGTCTGGGGCCTGGGCATGGCGCTGCAGGAAGAAACTCAGACCGACCATAACCTGGGCCGGTTCATGAACCACAGCTTGGCCGAGTATCACATTCCAGTGAACGCGGACATCAACGACATCGAAGTGATCTTCGTCGACGAGCCTGACGACATCGTCAACGCCCTGGGCTCCAAGGGCGTCGGTGAAATCGGTATCGTCGGGGTTGCCGCTGCGGTGGCCAACGCGATCTACCACGCCACCGGCAAGCGTGTCCGCGAGTTTCCCATCACGCTGGACAAGGTGCTCTGAGGAACCTGGCCCGGCGCGTGCCTGCACGGCACCTGTCGGGCCTGTTCGGGTAACAGATAGCCTCTTCAAAGCCCATACCAGATGAAAGTAAACCGGGTGCGACATCTGGTCGTGCGGCACTAAACCACACAGGCCAAGGCTGCAAACAAGGCTACTCTTTGAAGGTGTCTTCATCCATGTCAACGCCTTGTCTGGCGCGGCATGGCGGCCAAACGGCCACAATCCCTGCGACGTGGACTCCACTAGAACGAAGTCATCAGACCGCGCTCCCCTCGCAGGGGCCGCTGGCATGGGCCGCCCGCCTGCGCCGGTTCACCTGATAGAGGAAGCCCCATGTTCGGTTTAGAGGCAATCGATCTCGCCCGAATGCAGTTTGCGTTTACGGTCTCGTTCCACATTCTGTTTCCCGCCATCACCATCGGTCTGGCCAGCTATCTGGCTGTGCTCGAAGGCATGTGGCTGAAAACCCGTGACGACACCTACCGCGATCTGTATCACTTCTGGTCGAAGATATTCGCAGTCAACTTCGGCATGGGCGTTGTGTCCGGTCTGGTGATGGCCTACCAATTCGGCACCAACTGGAGCCGCTTCTCCGACTTCGCCGGTGCCGTCACCGGGCCGTTGCTGACCTACGAAGTACTCACTGCGTTCTTCCTGGAAGCGGGCTTCCTGGGTGTCATGCTGTTCGGCTGGAACCGCGTGGGCCGTGGCCTGCACTTCTTCTCGACGATAATGGTGGCAATCGGCACGCTGATTTCCACGTTCTGGATTCTTGCGTCCAACAGCTGGATGCAGACCCCCCAGGGCCATGCGATCATCGACGGCCGGGTGATTCCGGTCGACTGGTTCGCGGTCATCTTCAACCCCTCGTTCCCGTATCGCCTGGTGCACATGTCCATTGCCGCGTTCGTGGCCACGGCGTTCTTCGTCGGCGCCTCGGCGGCCTGGCACCTGCTGCGCGGTCGCAACACCCCGGCCATCCGCCGGATGTTCTCCATGGCCATGTGGATGGCGCTGATCGTGGCGCCCGTGCAGGCCTTCGTGGGTGACATGCACGGCTTGAACACGCTCGAGCACCAGCCGGCCAAGATCGCCGCGATCGAAGGCCACTGGGAAAACAAGGGTGACGAGGCCACCCCGCTGATCCTGTTCGGCTGGCCCGACATGGAAGCGGAGAAGACCCGTTTCGCCGTCGAGATTCCCTACCTGGGCAGCCTGATCCTGACCCACAGCCTGGACAAGCAGGTACCCGCTCTCAAGTCCTTTGCCAAGGAAGACCGGCCCAACTCGACCATCATCTTCTGGTCGTTCCGTGTCATGGCCGGACTGGGCATGCTGATGATCTTCGTCGGTCTGTGGAGCGTATGGCTGCGCAAGAAAGATGCGCTGTTCACCTGCCGTCCGTTCCTCTACCTGACCCTGTGGATGGGGCCATCTGGCCTGATCGCGATCCTGGCGGGCTGGTTCACCACCGAGATCGGCCGTCAGCCGTGGGTGGTCTACGGCCTGATGCGCACCGCCGACGCCTCCTCCAACCACAGCATCGGCCAGATGACCTTCACCCTGGTGATGTTCGTCGTGGTGTATTTCGCGCTGTTCGGCGTGGGCCTGGGCTACATGATGCGCCTGGTGCGCAAGGGTCCCAAGGCGCACGAAGACAAGATCAACTCCGGTGGCCCTGGTACCCAGCGCACGCCTGCACGTCCTCTTTCGGCGGCCCATGAAGGCACCGAAGAAGGCCACACCGACACCTTGAGCAAGGGGCACTAAGCATGGGTATCGACCTTCCGTTCATCTGGGCCGTGATCATCATCTTCGGCATCATGATGTACGTGATCATGGACGGCTTCGATCTGGGCATCGGCATCCTGTTCCCCTTCATGCAGGACGAAGGTGACCGCGATGTCATGATGAATACCGTGGCGCCGGTCTGGGACGGCAACGAAACCTGGCTGGTGCTGGGCGGCGCGGCGTTGTTCGGCGCCTTCCCGCTGGCCTACTCGGTGGTGTTGTCGGCGCTGTACCTGCCGCTGATCCTGATGCTGATGGGCCTGATCTTTCGTGGCGTGGCGTTCGAGTTCCGCTTCAAGGCCACTGCAGCCAAGCGCCATGTCTGGGACAAGGCGTTCATCGGTGGCTCGCTGGCGGCTACATTCTTCCAGGGCGTGGCACTGGGTGCGTACATCGACGGTATTGCCGTGGTCGACCGCAACTATGCCGGTGGTGGCTTCGACTGGTTGACGCCGTTCAGCCTGTTCTGCGGGTTGGCACTGATCGTTGCCTACGCGTTGCTCGGTTGCACCTGGTTGATCATGAAAACCGAAGGCAGCCTGCAGCAGGCCATGCACAAGCTGGCGCCGCCGCTGACCTACGGGCTGCTGATCGTGACCGGTATCGTCAGCATCTGGACGCCGCTGGCCCATGACGACATCGCCACGCGCTGGTTCAGCACGCCGAACCTGTTCTACTTCCTGCCCGTGCCGATCCTGGTGCTGGCCACGGTCGTCGGCCTGCTGCGCTCGGTGAAACGCAACGCGCACTACACGCCGTTCCTGCTGACCCTGCTGCTGGTGTTCCTGGGCTACAGCGGGCTGGGCATCAGCCTGTGGCCGAACATCATCCCGCCGTCGATCTCGATCTGGGACGCGTCGTCGCCGCCGCAGAGCCAGGGGTTCATCCTGGTGGGCACGCTGTTCATCATTCCGATCATTCTGGTGTACACCTTCTGGAGCTACTACGTGTTCCGCGGCAAGGTTACCCATGAAGACGGTTACCACTAGTCCAACCGCCGCTGCCCAGGCTGCAAGGCCTGGGTCGGGCAGGAGTAGAAGCATGAGCGAGAAACCGATCGTTACGCACAGCGAAGAGAAAAAGCCCTTGTGGAAACGCCTGGGCTGGCTGGTGGTGATCTATGCCGGCAGCGTCGTCGCGCTGGGCTTGTTTGCCATGTTGATCCGCCTGTTCATGACGGCGGCGGGGATGAAATCCCATTGAATCCCATCAGTGCTGCTCTGGCAGTGCTCATTTTACAGCCCTCCTTGCGGAGGGTTTTTTTTGCCTGAGGGCAGCTGAGTGCCTGTGCAGTGCGCTTACTTGCGTGCGCGCAGCACCACGAACTTGGGCGTGGACGCGACCTGTTCGACGGCGCGGAACAGGCGCGCCAGTTTGCTGTGATAGCCCAGGTGGCGATTGCCGACGATGTACAGGTCGCCGCCGGTAACCAAGGCCTCGCGCGCTTGCTGGAACATCCGCCACGCCAGGAAATCGCCCACCACTTGTTGCTGATGGAACGGCGGGTTGCACAACACCACGTCCAGCGACTGCGGTGCCTGGCCCGCCAGGCCATCGCCGGCGCGAACCTCGACCTCACGGCTGCTCAGGGCTGCTTGCCAGTTCTCCCGCGCCGATTGCACAGCCATGAACGATTCATCGACCAACGTGTAGTGCGCGTCCGGGTTGGCCAGGGCGCTGGCGATGGCCAGCACACCGTTGCCGCAGCCCAGGTCGGCCACGCGGGCCGAGCCCAGGTTGCGCGGCAGGTGCGGGAGGAATGCGCGAGTGCCGATGTCCAGGCCTTCGCGGCAGAACACGTTGGCGTGGTTGAGCAGCGTCAGCGCAGGTTCGTCCAGCGCATAGCGGGTAGGGTAGGGCGATGCCTGTGCAGGTTTTTCTTCATGGGTAGCAATCAACAGCCTGGCTTTCTTGACGGCCAATGACGGTCGCATCGTGCCGATGTATTTTTCCAGCAGGTCACCGGCGGCGTGAGGCAGGTGCTTGACCATGCCGGCGGCCACCACCTCGGCGCCGGGTGCCAGATGGCCATGCAGGCGGATGAGTTGCTCTTCGAGCAGGGCAAGGGTCTTGGGCACGCGCAGCAGTACACGGTCGAACCGACCTTGCACAGCGGTGCTGGCCGGGATGAACTCGACGCTGTCGAATGGCCGACCATTGCGCGCCAGGTTCTTTTCCAGCCCCAGCGCCCCCAGAAACGAATCGCCGCTGCTGATGACCTGCACGACGCTCTGCAGACTGATGGCCAAAGCGCCGAAACTGTCGTTGAGAATCAGCACGCGAGCCTGGGCGGGCAGCGGGTGCTCGGCCATGTAGGTCAGCAGGTACTCGTCCGCCGCGTCGAACGCCTGCAGCGGTTCGTTGGGTTGATCGGGCTGGCGGATCAGATCGAGTTCAGCGAAGGGCGAGGTCAGTACAGGCATGGCAAAGGGCACGGAAGCGGCAATAAAGCCGCGATTCTACCCGATCGCACGCGGTGCCTGTAGGAGCGGTCATCGGCCGCGAAAGCTTTGGCTCATACTGCCTGACCCACCGCATCAACCCTTCGCGGCCACAGACCGCTCCCACAGTGGATCAGGATGCCCAGGCCGGAACGGTCATCCCTGTAGGAGCGGTCATCGGCCGCGAAAGCCCTACCGCAGTAGCACTCTGTGGGAGCGGGTTCTACCCGCGAAGGGCTCACCGCGCAACATCAGACGCACTGCGGTGCGACCTTCGCAGGCAGATGGCTCACCGGTGGCCACACAAACCAACGGTGTTTATCTTTGGCGGTTTGCGGGAAAATGCCGGCACTTGAACAACGGAGCGCCTCATGACCGCCAGCGCAGAAAAATTCACTCGCCAGACCATCATCGAGGTCCAGTCGCTGACCCCCAGCCTGTTCACCCTGCGCACCACCCGTGATGCCGGCTTTCGCTTCGTCGCCGGCCAGTTCGCTCGTCTGGGTGTGACCAAGGCCGACGGCACTGTGGTGTGGCGCGCCTATTCGATGGTTTCATCGCCGCATGACGAGTTCCTTGAGTTCTTCTCCATCGTCGTACCGGGTGGCGAGTTCACCAGCGAGTTGAGCCGACTGCGCCCGGGAGACGAGCTGCTGGTGGAGAAAATGGCCACCGGGTTCCTCACCCTGGACCGCTTCGTCGATGGTCGCGACCTGTGGATGCTGGCAACCGGCACTGGCGTGGCGCCCTTCGTTTCGATTCTGCAGGATTTTCCCGTGTGGGAAAAATTCGAGCACATCAAGCTGGTGTACAGCGCGCGGGAAGGTCAGGAGCTGGCGTATCGAGAGTTGATCGCTGGCTTGGAACAGCGGGACTACCTGGCCGAGTTTGTCGGCAAGCTGCAGTTCATCCCGATCGTGACTCGCGAGCAGGTGGCGGGCACGTTGCATGGCCGTATCACCGATCTCATTCAGAATGGCGAGCTGGAGAAGGCTGCAGGGCTGGAGCTGGTGCCTGAGCACTCACGGGTGATGATCTGCGGCAACCCCCAGATGATCGACGACACCCGCCAATTGCTGAAGGGCCGCGCCATGAACCTCAGCCTGAGCCGCCGCCCCGGCCAGGTCGCCGTCGAAAACTACTGGTAGCAACCGCCTCACCACCTGACCCACCGCATCAACCCTTCGCGGCCACAGACCGCTCCTACAATTGCTTGGCCCACCCCGGCCCACCTGTGGGAGCGGTCATCGGCCGCGAACGGCACACCGCGGTATCAGATCTGCGGCCCAGGCGTCGGCGCAGTGGTGACCACGGTGCCTTTGCCGTTCTGCTCCTTGAGCAGGTCGCGGATTTCGCCCAGCAGCAGCTCTTCCTTGGTTGGCGCAGCCGGCGCCGCAGGCTTCTTTTCTTCCTGGTGACGCAGGCGATTGATGGCCTTCACGCCCATGAAGATCGCGAACGCCACAATGATGAAGTCGATGACCGTCTGGATAAACTTGCCATAGGCCAGCACCACCGCTGGGGCATCGCCAACCGCGGCGCGCAGAGTAATGGCCAGGTCGCTGAAATCCACACCACCGATCAACAGTCCTAGCGGCGGCATGATCACATCGCCAACGAAGGATGAAACGATCTTGCCGAACGCCGCACCGATGATGATACCAACGGCCATGTCGACTACATTGCCTTTGACCGCAAAGGCCTTGAATTCACTTAGCACGCTCATGAGGTTATTCCTTATTACAGATGAGGTTGGTCAACGCATTCCAAATCAGCGAGATGCTTCATTTTCCATGCCTGCTGCAAGGGACCCAACTGCGCCCTAGAAGTTTTGTCAAAGTACAGACTAGACGCTTTTCCGCGCTGCAAGGGCTTGATTTGCCCACTATTCCAGCGCGCTCGATTATCATGAACGCACTTTTCGAACAGGAATTTTCATGGCCAAGGCAAAGCGCATGTACGGCTGCACCGAGTGCGGTGCCACGTTTCCCAAATGGGCAGGCCAGTGCGGTGAGTGCGGTGCCTGGAACACCCTGGTGGAGACCGTCATCGAAAGCGGCGCTGCCGCACCACCCAGTGGCCGCACCGGCTGGACAGGGCAGCAGGCGCAACTCAAGACCCTGGCCGAAGTCAGCATCGAAGAGATCCCGCGCTTCTCGACTGCATCCGCCGAACTGGACCGCGTGCTCGGCGGAGGCCTGGTCGATGGCTCGGTGGTGCTGATCGGCGGCGACCCCGGTATCGGCAAATCCACCATCCTGCTGCAGACCCTGTGCAACATCGCCATGCGCATGCCCGCCCTGTACGTCACCGGCGAAGAATCGCAGCAACAGGTGGCCATGCGCGCGCGACGCCTGGGCCTGCCCCAGGACAAACTCAAGGTCATGACCGAGACCTGCATCGAAACCATCATCGCCACCGCCAAGGTCGAGCAGCCCAAGGTCATGGTGATCGACTCGATCCAGACCATCTTCACCGAAAACCTGCAGTCCGCGCCCGGCGGCGTTTCGCAGGTGCGCGAAAGCGCCGCGCTGCTGGTGCGTTATGCCAAACAGAGTGGCACAGCCATCTTTCTGGTTGGCCACGTGACCAAGGAAGGTGCCCTGGCCGGGCCCCGCGTGCTCGAGCACATGGTCGATACCGTGCTGTACTTCGAAGGCGAATCCGATGGCCGCCTGCGCTTGTTGCGGGCCGTGAAGAACCGCTTCGGCGCGATCAACGAGCTGGGCGTGTTCGGCATGACCGACAAGGGCCTGAAAGAAGTCTCCAACCCGTCGGCTATCTTTCTCACCCGTGCCCAGGAAGAAGTCCCCGGCAGTGTCGTCATGGCCACCTGGGAAGGTACCCGGCCCATGCTGGTGGAAGTGCAGGCGCTGGTCGACGACAGCCACCTGTCCAACCCGCGCCGGGTCACCCTGGGCCTGGACCAGAACCGCCTGGCCATGCTGTTGGCAGTGCTGCATCGGCACGGCGGCATCCCCACCCATGACCAGGACGTGTTCCTCAACGTGGTCGGCGGCGTGAAAGTGCTGGAAACCGCTTCCGACTTGGCGTTGCTTGCGGCAATCATGTCCAGCCTGCGCAACCGTCCGCTGCCGCACGACTTGCTGGTGTTCGGCGAAGTCGGCCTGTCCGGCGAAGTGCGCCCGGTTCCCAGTGGTCAGGAACGGCTCAAGGAAGCGGCCAAACATGGCTTCAAGCGCGCCATCGTGCCCAAGGCCAACGCGCCCAAGGAAGCGCCGCCAGGCCTGCAGGTCATCGCCGTGACGCGTCTGGAACAAGCGCTGGATGCCTTGTTCGAGTAGCGCGCACGCCGCAGTAGGCTAAGGTTGTTGAATGTCAGGTCAGGCGCTTTCGCCAGCCCTGCCTACAAAAACCACACCCGCCCGAGGCTTCCGACCTATGCCCGTTCGACCTTCACGCGTCACCGCAATCGCTGCAGCCTGCCTGTTCTCGCTGTCGACGCAGGCCGCCGAACTGCCTGCCGCCGATCTCTACAAACAGGCCCAGGCCGAACAACCCAGCTACCTGGAAACGGTCAAGGAACTGGTCTCGGTGGACACCGGCACCGGCCAGGAAAAAGGCCTGGCCACGGTCAGCGCGCTGCTGGTCAAGCGCCTCAAGGAGTTGGGCGCCACGGTCCAGACCACTCCGGCCACGCCGTCGGTGGGCGACAACATCGTCGGCACCTTCAAGGGCAGCGGCAGCAAGAATTTCCTGCTCATGGTCCACTACGACACGGTATTCCTGCCGGGCACCGCCGCCAAGCGTCCGTTCCGCACCGACGAGGCGCGTGCCTACGGCCCCGGCGTGGCCGATGCCAAGGGCGGTGTGGCGATGATCCTGCACGCGTTGAAACTGCTCAAGGCCCAAGGCTTCGACGGCTACGGCACGCTCACCGTGCTGTTCAACCCGGACGAGGAAATGGGCTCGGCTGGCTCGAAGAAAATCATCGCCGAACTGGCTGCCCAGAACGATTATGTCTTTTCCTACGAGCCGCCGAACAAGGACGCAGTGACCACCGCCACCAATGGCATCAACGGCCTGATCCTGGAAGTCAAAGGGCGCTCGTCCCACGCTGGCTCAGCGCCTGAAGAAGGTCGCAATGCGCTCACCGAACTGGCCCATCAGTTGGTCCAGCTCAAAGACCTGGGCGATCCCGACAAGGGCACCACCGTGAACTGGACCATGGCCAAGGCGGGCGAGAAGCGCAACATCATTCCGGCCCTGGCGACGGCCGAAGCCGACATGCGCTATTCGGACATCGAAGAAACCGACCGCGTGCTTGCGCAAGGCCAGCGTCTGATCCGCAAGCAATTGATCGACGACACCCAGGTCAGTCTGCGTCTGGAGAAAGGTCGGCCGCCGCTGGCCAAGAACAGTGGCTCAGAGCAACTGGCCGGGGTAGCGCAAAAAGCTTATGCGGCGATCGACAAATCCATCGAGCCGATCGCCATGCGCTTCGGTACCGATGCCGGCTATGCCTACGTGCCCGGCAGCGACAAGCCTGCGGTGCTGGAAACCATGGGCGTGGTAGGGGCAGGGTTGCATGCCGATGACGAATACATCGAACTGGGCAGCATCGCGCCGCGGCTGTATCTGACCTTGTCGATGATTCGCACGCTGTCGGTACCTTGAGCCGGCGCAGTGCTGGCGCCCGGGCCAGGCGCCGGCACTGCCACCCCAACTTGCTCAACCCCCGGCGAGCCCCGTACTCTGAGGTCCTCACACCGACCATGGAGCGCGCCCTATGAACACTGCAGTGCCGGGCATGGGCCCCGTCAAGGCCGTCATCTTCGACATGGATGGCTTGTTGCTGAATACCGAGGGCATCTACACCGAAGTCACGCAGATGATTGCCGAGCGTTACGGCAAGGTCTTCGACTGGAGCGTCAAGCAGAACACCATCGGCCTGGGGGCCAATGACCTCTCGACCTATATCGTCGAGACATTGGGCTTGCCGCTGACGCCCGCTGAATTCATCGAAGCGCGTGCGCCGCTGATGGCCGAGCGTTTTCCCCATGCGCAGGCGATGGCCGGCGCCGAGGCGCTGGTGCGGCATCTGAAGGCGCACAACATTCCGATCGCCGTGGGTACCAGTTCGTCTCGCGGGCACTTTGCGATGAAAACCACTCTGCATCAGGAGTGGTTTGCGCTGTTCGACACGGTTGTCA
Source organism: Pseudomonas sp. CFBP 8770 (assembly GCF_014841705.1). NCBI lineage: Bacteria > Pseudomonadati > Pseudomonadota > Gammaproteobacteria > Pseudomonadales > Pseudomonadaceae > Pseudomonas > Pseudomonas sp. CFBP 8770. The sequence continues at coordinate 316,549 of NZ_JACYUL010000004.1, read as the reverse complement.
CCGCCGATGACCCAGAGGTGGGTGCGGCCAAGCCTGCGCCTGATATCTTCCTGGTGGCGGCCAAGCGTCTGGGGGTAGAGCCTAGGGATTGTCTGGTATTCGAAGACTCGCCCTTCGGCGTCACCGCCGCCAAAGCCGCCGGGATGTTCGCGGTGGCCGTACCGGATGCCGCTATGGCGCCGGAGCGCTATCACCATGCCGACGATCGTCTGCAAAGCCTGCTGGGCTTCGATCCCGCCCAATGGGGGCTGCCGGCTCACTTGGTGTAGCGATACTCGCCGTGGGAGCGGTCATCGGCCGCGAAGGCCTCACCGCGGTTCATCAGACACACCGCATCGCCCTTTTCGCGGCCATTGACCGCTCCCACAGTGCACTTCACCCCTGTGGGAGCGGGCTCTGCCCGCGAAGGCCCCGTTGCCGTCCTCAAACGTCCAGCAAAGCCCCCAACTCCCGCTCCAGCTCCTCGGGGTCACCCAGGTTGAGCTCGATCAACCGACGCAGATGGCTGATCGACTCCAGACCGATATGGGTGCACACGAAACCCAGTTGCCCATGATCGTCATGGGCCAGCTTGACCTCCATCACCACATCCTCCTGCGGCCCCAGCTTCACATCCACATTGAAGGGTTTGCTGGCATCACCCAGCCAAGGGGACGGCTTTTCAATCAGCAGCCCCTTCAACGACAGATCGAGCAGCTTGACCGGCCAGCGCTCGGTGCCTTGGCGCAGTTCGGTCTTGGCATCGAAGGCGATGCGCTTGAAGCGCCGGCGTTCGGTATGGGTTTGCGTCATGATCGGGTCCTCGAGTTTTGCTGGACTATAGCGCAGAGACTCAAAGCCAGCGGCGAACCCGTCGACAATACTGGCGATAAGTCTCCCCAAACAGCCCTTCCAGCTGGATTTCGTCAGGCCGGATCACCAGCCAGTTCATCAGGTACAGCAACACCGGAAGCAACAGCCACGGCCACAGGCTGCCCATCAGCAACGACAGCGCCACGTAGGCCAGGGTGTCACCCAGATTGATCGGGTTGCGCGACAGCGCGAACGGCCCGTCGCGCAGCAATTCGTGAGGCGCGTCGAAATTGCTGGTCGCCGTGTGCTGTCGTTTGAAACGCAGCATGGCCCAGAAGGAAAGGCTCTGGCCGAGGATGATCAACGCCGCCGCCGTGGCGGCGGTCCAACTGTTGACCGGCAGCCCAACAGGCAGTGCATAGCTCAGGGCCATGGCCACGGCGATGAACGCCAGATACAGCAGTGGTGGGGGCAGGGCGGCTTGGACAGGTGGCTTGGGCATGGGTCGACTCGCTTGGGACACCTTTATTGCGACCCGTGCAGGGGGTGAGTGTTCCGCCGCGCCCCGACCTTGCGCCCCGCGCCGCTCTAGACCAACGTGGGGATGGCCATCGGGCAAAAAATCGCTAGACTCGGTAAGGCTGACACTCATCCACTGAGCTGGAAACAATAATATGAAAAACAATAGCAGTGCGTTCCGCCACGTTCCGTGGCTGATCGTGGCGATCATTGGTGCCTGTGCCCTGGGCGTCGTTGCACTTCGCCGCGGTGAAGCAATCAATGCGTTATGGATCGTCGTCGCGGCAGTGGCCATCTACCTGGTTGCCTACCGCTACTACAGCCTGTTCATTGCCAACCACGTCATGCAGCTCGACCCGCGCCGGGCCACGCCTGCGGTGCTCAACAACGACGGTCTGGACTACGTACCGACCAACAAGCACATTCTTTTCGGTCACCACTTCGCAGCCATTGCCGGTGCCGGCCCTCTGGTCGGGCCGGTGCTCGCTGCGCAGATGGGCTATCTGCCCGGCACGCTGTGGCTGATTGCTGGCGTGGTCCTGGCCGGCGCAGTGCAGGACTTCATGGTGCTGTTCCTGTCCACGCGCCGCAACGGCCGCTCGCTGGGCGACATGGTACGCGAGGAAATGGGCCGCATTCCCGGCACCATTGCCCTGTTCGGTTGCTTCCTGATCATGATCATCATCCTCGCGGTGCTGGCGCTGATCGTGGTCAAGGCACTTGCCGAAAGCCCGTGGGGCATCTTCACGGTCATGGCCACCATCCCCATCGCGATGTTCATGGGCGTGTACATGCGCTACATCCGCCCGGGCCGCATCGGTGAAATCTCCATCATCGGCGTGTTCCTGCTGTTGCTCTCGATCTGGCTGGGTGGCCAGGTGGCGGCCGATCCGGTCTGGGCCAAGGCCTTCACCTTCACCGGCATTCAGATCACCTGGATGCTGGTAGGCTATGGCTTCGTCGCTGCCGTGCTGCCTGTGTGGCTGATCCTGGCACCGCGCGACTACCTCTCCACCTTCCTCAAGATCGGTACCATCATCGCCCTTGCCATCGGCATCCTGGTGACCATGCCTGAACTGAAGATGCCCGCGCTGACCCAGTTCACCGACGGCACCGGCCCGGTATGGAAGGGCGGTCTATTCCCGTTCCTGTTCATCACCATCGCCTGCGGCGCGGTGTCCGGTTTCCATGCGCTGATTTCCTCGGGCACCACGCCCAAGCTGCTGGACAACGAAACCAACGCCCGCTACATCGGCTACGGTGCCATGTTGATGGAATCGTTCGTGGCGATCATGGCCATGGTTGCCGCTTCGGTCATCGAACCGGGCGTCTACTTCGCCATGAACAGCCCGGCCGCAGTGGTCGGTACCGACGTGGTCGCAGTGGCAACGGCGGTCAGCAGTTGGGGCTTTGCCATTACCCCGGAAGCGTTGCAGGCGGTGGCCCATGACATCGGCGAAACCACCATCCTGGCGCGTGCCGGCGGTGCACCGACGCTGGCCGTGGGTATCGCGCAGATCCTGCACTCGGTGCTGCCGGGTGAAAACACCATGGCTTTCTGGTACCACTTCGCAATCCTGTTCGAGGCGTTGTTCATCCTGACCGCCGTGGACGCCGGCACCCGTGCCGGACGTTTCATGCTGCAGGACCTGCTCGGTTCGTTCGTCCCGGCGCTCAAACGCACCGAGTCGTGGACCGCCAACGTCATCGCCACTGCTGGTTGCGTGGCCCTGTGGGGCTGGTTGCTGTACCAGGGCGTGATCGATCCGCTGGGTGGTATCAATACCCTGTGGCCGCTGTTCGGCATCTCCAACCAGATGCTGGCCGGTATTGCCCTGATGCTCGCCACCGTCGTGCTGATCAAGATGAAGCGTCAGCGCTATATCTGGGTCACCATGCTGCCCGCCGTATGGTTGCTGATCTGCACCACGACGGCAGGCTTCATCAAGCTGTTCGACGCCAACCCTGCAGTCGGCTTCCTCGCGCTGGCCAAGAAGTACAGCGACGCGTTGGCCCAGGGCCAGGTCATTGCACCGGCCAAGAGCGTCGAGCAGATGCAACACGTGATCTTCAATGCCTACACCAACGCAACCCTGACCGTACTGTTCCTGCTGGTGGTCTTCAGCATCCTGTTCTTCGCCTTGAAGGTCGGCGTCGCCGCCTGGGGCAAGAAGGAGCGTACCGACAAGGAAGCACCGTTCCAGCCGTTCCCCAATGCGTGATGATCGAGGGCTGCCGCCATGTTCAATGACTTGAGCAAGTTGGGAAAATACCTGGGACAGGCGGCACGCCTGATGGTGGGCATGCCGGACTACGACAACTACGTCGAGCACATGCAGACCAAGCACCCGGACAAGCCGATGATGGACTATGAGGCGTTCTTCCGTGAACGCCAGGAAGCCAGGTACGGCGGCAAGGGTGGGCCCAAGTGTTGTTGAGGTATGCCATCTCGTAGAGATGTGTCGTGAGTGATGGCCCTTTCGCGGCCACTGGCCGCTCCTACAAGTGATTGATTATCCCTGTAGGAGCGACCAGTGGCCGCGAAGAGGCCATTTGCATTTAGAAACTCCTGGAGTTCATGAACTTGTCCGAAGCCGCCCCCCCGATTCCCGTCACCATCCTCAGCGGCTTTCTCGGCGCCGGCAAGACCACCTTGCTGCGCCACATGCTCAAAGCCGAACACGGCCTGAAAATCGCCGTGATCGAGAACGAATTCAGCGACGCCGGCATCGACACCCAGCTGCTGGGCGACGAGCCGGTGCAAATCATGACGCTAGCCAACGGCTGCGTCTGCTGCACCATCCACACCGACCTGACCAAGGCGCTGTACCTGTTGCTCGAACGCCTGGACAGCGGCGAGATCGCCTTCGACCGACTGGTCATCGAGTGCACGGGCCTGGCCGACCCAGCGCCTGTCGCCCAGACTTTTTTCATCGATGAGGAGCTGCGCGAGCGCTACATCCTGGACGGCATTCTGACCTTGGTGGACGCTGCCCATGCCGGCATTCATCTGGCCCAGACCATCGCCCAGGCGCAGGTCGGGTTCGCCGATCGCCTGTTGATCAGCAAGACCGATCTGGTGCCACCGACGGTGCTGGAAGAACTCAGCGAGCGCCTGACCCGCATCAACCGTCGGGCACCGATTCGAGTGGTCGAGCACGGCCGTATCGATTTAGCGGAACTGCTCGATGTGCGGGGCTTCAATCTCAATGCAGGCCTGGCGTTGCGCCCGGTCAACCAGGGTCCCAGCGTCGACCGCATCGCCAGCCTGGTGCTGCGCACCGACAAGCCGCTGGACATCGACCGGCTCAGCACCTTCATGAATGAACTGCTGGAAGAGCACGGCAAACAACTGCTGCGCTACAAGGGCGTTTTGAATATCGCAGGGGAAGATCGACGCCTGGTGTTCCAAGGCGTGCTGAAACTCTACGGGTTCGATTGGGACACCGAATGGGCCGAGGGGGAGGTGCGCGAAAGCGTGATGGTGTTCATCGCCGATGATCTACCCGAAGCCAAGATCCGCGCCGGATTCGAAACCCTCTAAAGCCTGCGCCGGCCTTATCGCGGGCAGAGCCCGCTCCCACAGGGATCTCCAGCACGACAACGATCCCTGTGGGAGCGGGCTCTGCCCGCGATAGGGCCGCCCTGACACATAAAAAAGCCCGACTCAATGAGCCGGGCTTTTTCACATCAAGGCACAGCTATCAGTCGGCATACACCGGCAGCTTCGCGCAGATAGCCTTGACCTTCTCGCGCACGGCTTCGATCACCGCGTCGTTGTTCAGGTCCGCCAGAATGTCGCAGATCCAGCCGGCCAGCTCCTGGCACTCGGCTTCCTTGAAACCACGGGTGGTCACTGCCGGCGTACCAAAGCGCAGGCCCGATGTGACGAACGGCGAGCGTGGGTCATTCGGCACCGAGTTCTTGTTGACGGTGATGAATGCCTTGCCCAGCGCGGCATCGGCGTCTTTGCCGGAAATGTCCTGCTTGATCAGCGACAGCAGGAACAGATGGTTCTCGGTACCACCGGACACCACGTCGAAACCACGGTCGATGAACACCTTGGCCATTGCCTTGGCGTTCTTCACGACCTGCTGCTGGTAGGTCTTGAATTCAGGCTGCAGCGCTTCCTTGAAACACACGGCCTTGGCAGCGATGACGTGCTCCAGCGGGCCGCCCTGGGCGCCCGGGAAGACTGCCGAGTTGAGCTTCTTCTCGATCTCGGCGTTGGCACGCGCCAGGATCAAGCCGCCGCGGGGACCGCGCAGGGTCTTGTGGGTGGTGGTGGTGACCACATCGGCGAACGGTACCGGATTCGGGTACACGCCAGCGGCAACCAAACCTGCCACGTGGGCCATATCGACGAACAGATAGGCACCGACCTTGTCGGCGATCTCACGGAAGCGCGGGAAGTCGAGGATCTGCGAGTAGGCGGAGAAACCGGCCACGATCATCTTCGGCTTGTGCTCGACGGCCAGGCGCTCGACTTCGTCGTAGTCGATCAGGCCTTGGGCATCGATGCCGTACTGAACGGCGTTGTACAGCTTGCCCGACGACGAAACGCTGGCGCCGTGGGTCAGGTGACCGCCGTGGGCCAGGCTCATGCCCAGGATGGTATCGCCTGCCTGCAGCAGGGCGAGGTAGACCGCGCTGTTGGCTTGCGAGCCGGCGTGCGGCTGGACGTTGGCGTAGTCGGCGCCGAACAGTTGCTTGGCGCGATCGATGGCCAGCTGCTCGACCACGTCGACGTACTCGCAGCCACCGTAGTAACGCTTGCCTGGATAGCCTTCGGCGTACTTGTTGGTCAGCACCGAGCCCTGGGCTTCCATGACAGCGGGGCTGGTGTAGTTTTCCGAGGCGATCAGCTCGATGTGCTCTTCCTGACGCAGGGCTTCTTGCTCCATGGCGGCAAAGAGATCGGCGTCGTACTTGGCGAGTGTCTGGCTACGGCTGAACATGGCGGTCCTCAAGGATCGGGATGTTGGGAAAGGCGAGCATTCTACCCCATCGGCTTTTATCTGGCATATGAAAGGCAGTCACTGCGTGAACAAGCAGGCCTCATGTCCACCGGCACCTCGGCACCCCGTAGGAGCGGTCATTGGCCGCAAACCTGTGTGGGAGCAACCCGCGACCGCGAAACATCTGTGGGAGCGGTCAGCGGCCGCGAAAGTCGCGCTGCGGTTCCACTGATCTACCGCAGGGCGCCCTTCGCGGCCACTGACCGCTCCCACAATCAGGGAGAATCACTGAAACAGGAACAGCGCGTCGTTACTGAACTGCGACTCGAAGCGGTGGGCCTGCATCGGTCGGCCGAACAGGTAGCCCTGAACCTCGTCACAGCCATGCTCGCGCAGGAACTCCAACTGCTCGTGGGTCTCCACTCCTTCGGCGATCACCGACAGATTGAGGCTGTGCGCCATGGCGATGATAGCCCGGGCTATCTGCGCATCCTGCTCGCCGGAGGGCAGACCATCGACGAAGGTACGGTCGATCTTCAGTACGTCGATGGGGAATTGCTTGAGGTAGTTGAGCGATGAATAACCCGTGCCGAAATCGTCGATGGCGATACTCAGGCCGAGGTTCTTCAAGATGTCGAGAATCACCATGGCCTCGTTGACCTCGCGCATCAGGATGCTCTCGGTCAGCTCGAGCTCCAGGCACGCCGGTGGCAGGCCGATGTGTTCCAGCATGCGGGCAATCCGCTTGCCCAACTGGCCGTCGGCGAACTGCCGCGCGGAGATGTTCACCGACACCTTGGGCACCCGTACCTTGGCCAAGTGCCAAGCCTTGAGCTGACGGCACGCCTCGGCCAGCACCCAGTCGCCCACGTCCACCACCAGACCGAGCTCCTCGAGCACCGGAATGAACTCGCCCGGCGGCACCAGGCCGCGCCGTGGGTGGTTCCAGCGCAACAGTGCCTCGGCACCGGTCAGGCGCTTGCCGTCGCCGCTGAACTGCGGCTGGTAGTACAGCACGAATTCCTCTTGCTCCAGGGCATGGCGCAAGTCGCTTTCCAGCTCCAGACGCTCCAGCGCCGTGGCGTTCATGTCGGCCTGATAGAACTGGAAATTGTTCTTGCCGCGCTCCTTGGCGTGGTACATCGCGGTGTCGGCGTTCTTCATCAATTGGCTGAGCTCGCCGCCATCCTGGGGGCTCAAGGCAATGCCCACACTCGCCGTGACGAAGAACTCGCGGCCTTCGAGCACGAACGGTTTGACCAGGCTGCCGAGAATCTGCTCCGCCACATGGATGGCCTGGTTCAAGGCCAGCTCACGGGTGGCGCGGGGTTGCAGCAGCAGGGTGAATTCATCGCCGCCCATGCGCGCCACGGTGTCATCGTCGTCGACACAACCCAGCAGGCGCGTGGCCATGTCCTTGAGCATGCGGTCGCCAGCGGCATGGCCGAGCGAATCGTTGATCGGCTTGAAGCGGTCGAGGTCGAGGAACATCAGCACCACCCACGACTGCTGGCGTTCGGCCTGCTGCAGGGCGTTGTACAGCCGGTCCTGAAACAGCGTGCGGTTGGGCAGGTGGGTCAGCGCATCGTAGTAGGCCAGGCGATGAATACGCTGTTCGCTGGCCTTGCGCTCGCTGATGTCGCTGAAGAAGCACACGTAGCTGGCCAGATCGCCTTCGTCATCGAGCACCGCGGTGATGCCGACCCAGGCTGGGTAGTGCTCGCCATTGCGCCGCTTGAGCCAGACCTCGCCTTCCCAGGTGCCACGCAGCTGCAGTTGCTTGAGCACGTAGCGCAGGTGGGCTTCCTGCTGGTCATCCACGGTCAGCATGTTCGGCAGTTGGTCCAGCACCTGGGCCACGGCATAACCACTGACCCGGCTGAAGGCTTCGTTGGCCTGCACGATGTAGCCCGCCGGATCGGTGATGAGAATCGCCGACGTCGAATGCTCGAACACCGTGGCAGCCATGCGCAGATCCTTCTCCGCGCGGCGCTGCTGGCTGATGTCGCGACCCACGCCGAGCATGCCTTCCAGAGCCCCTTGCGCATCCCAGATCAACACTAGGCGCAGCTCGATGGGAATCTTGCGGCCATCGTTGCGCATGCAGTCAAACATGAAGACCTGGGTCTTGAGATCGCTGCGCAGGGCAGCCAGCTCGGCCGGCACGTGCAGCGCCCGACGAACCTGCGCCAGCAGCGCATTGATCCCCGTCATCTGCGCGGGGTTGGCCAGCATGCCCTGCCAACCGTGCTCCAGCACCCAGTCTGCCTCGTAGCCCAGCACGCTCTGCACCGAGGGGCTGACGTAGTTGAGTTCCAAGCGGTTGTTGGTCGAGAAGATCACGTCGCTGATGCTCTCGGCGAGCATGCGGTGGCGCTTTTCGCTCTGGCGCAGCGATTCGCTCGCCGTTCTGTGGCTGGTGATGTCGGTGATGCTGAGAATGACTGCACGGTAGTCCTCGGCGTGCTCGGGAAAGCGCACGGTCAGCCACAGGTACTGATCGTGGCCCTGCTGGTTGACCAGGCGGATCTCCAGCTCCAGTTGCTGTTGGCGCTCCAGCAGCGCAGTGATCAAACGGTGTCCGATGCCGGTGGCCGAGCCGCCTTCGATAAGCTTGCGCCACGCCTGTTCGCCGGTATCCACCTGCAGCACCCGCAAGGCAACCTGGTTCACTTCGGTTACGCGCAATGCCTGCAACAGGTCGTGGCGCATGGCCGGGTTGTCCTGCAGCCACTGTGCAGAGTCGGTGTGCCCGTTGAGCCCGACCCGCTCGAAGAACGCCAGGACGCCCGACAGATCGAGCACGCACAGCGCCACTCCGGCGCCTTCGAAGATGTCCTGATAGCGGCGACGCTCTTCGTTGAGTTCGCGCTGGCGGCGGCGCATGCCCAACAGCGCAAGCAACGGTACCAATGACACCAGAAGGCCCAACAGGCACTTGCCCAGCAAGGGCGGCAAGAGCGCCAGGCGCGCCTGCCCGGCATCGAACAGGCTGCGCAATTGCCAGTCGCTATGGCTCAGCGGGGTCACCAGCACACTCTGTTCAAGCTCGGTGGCGCTGAGTTCGGAGGCAGCGAACGGGGCAGGGCCGGCGCGGCCAATGATGTGCTTGTCTGCGTGATTTTCCAGGACCCAGCTGGGGTTCTCCTCGCGCTCGACCTGGTGGATGAGGCGGCTGATGACGATCGGGCTCATGCGCAGCAGCCAATAGCCATTGGTGTTTTCGCCAGGCTGACGGATCAGCAGATAGACCAGGTCTGCGGCTGTGTTGTTGGTGTAGTAGTGGCTATCACCATCCAGGCGACCTGCCAGTAGCGCAATGAACGGCGCGTCGCTCGCGTCCGGCAGGGTGTCGGCGATAACCCGCGCATCGCCGCTGAGCCAGGCCAGGCTTTGCAGTTCGGGCACCGAGTGGCGGACGCGAGCGAGCGTTTCGGCGCGTTCCCGCGCACTGGGGAAGGGCTGAGTCGTGAGCAGCTGGTTCAGCGCGATCTGCGCATTGAGCGCCATGTTCAGGTTGACGTGATCGGCCAGGTCAGCGCTGTAGTCGATGCTGTGCTGGCGCTGATCGGCCTGGGTGCGCTGGAACTGGTCGAGCAGTTGCCAGAACAGCAGCGCCAGCAGCATCAGAACCACGAATGCCAGTGCGCCTTTCAACGAACCGTGCAGCGGCGTACCTGACCCTTGGACGGGCGGGCGCAAGGAGGACGGCTGATTGAAATTGGTCAAACTGAAATCCTGCGATATGACAGTCGGGGGCAGGCATAGGCGCGGGCCCTACCAAAGGGCACGTGAATCATGCGTGTTACACCTCGCACTATAAGCGCTAGCGCCCAAGGCCGGCTAGCGCAGCGTAAAGCCACCGTGCTGCGCCTGACACACCGCATCCACCGCCGACGCGGCTTGCGCCGCTGCTACAGCGCTCGCGGCGCTTCCGGACGTTCGTTCTCGCCACGATCCGCCTGGCACACCGCGTCACCGGGCGCGCGCTGGTTTGCCCTGACTCCCGCATTCCGGTAGCTTTGAACACCTTGCGGGGGCCCAAGCTTCCATCCTCTATCTCGCACCTTCTTTATCCAGGTTCATTCCATGGCTCAATACGTCTACACCATGCATCGGCTGAGCAAAGTCGTTCCGCCGAAGCGGGAAATCCTCAAGAACATCTCCCTGTCCTTTTTCCCCGGCGCCAAGATCGGCGTGCTCGGCCTGAACGGCTCGGGCAAATCCACGTTGTTGAAGATCATGGCCGGTGTCGACAAGGAATTCGACGGCGAAGCCCGCCCGATGCCCGAGCTCAACGTTGGCTACCTGCCTCAGGAACCACAGCTCGATCCGACCAAGACCGTACGCGAAGTGGTCGAGGAAGCGGTCAGTGTGATCAAGGACGCCCAGGCTCGTCTAGACGAGGTCTACGCCGCCTACGCCGAACCGGACGCCGACTTCGACAAGCTGGCTGCCGAACAGGCCAAGCTCGAGTCCATCCTCCAGGCCAGCGACGGCCACAACCTGGAACGGCAACTGGAGGTCGCTGCCGACGCTCTGCGCCTGCCGGCCTGGGATGCCAAGATCGAGCACCTGTCCGGTGGTGAGAAACGCCGCGTGGCCCTGTGCCGCCTGCTGCTCTCGGCCCCTGACATGCTGTTGCTAGACGAACCGACCAACCACCTGGATGCCGATTCCGTCGCCTGGCTGGAGCACTTCCTGCACGACTTCCCCGGCACCGTGGTCGCCATCACCCACGACCGTTACTTCCTCGACAACGTCGCCGGCTGGATCCTGGAGCTCGACCGCGGCGCCGGCATTCCGTACGAAGGCAACTACTCGGGCTGGCTCGAAGCCAAGTCCGATCGCCTGGCTGCCGAATCCAAGCAACAGTCGGCTCACGAAAAAGCCATGAAAGAAGAACTGGAATGGGTGCGCAAAGGCGCCAAGGCCCGTCAGTCGAAATCCAAGGCGCGCCTGCAGCGTTTCGAAGAAATGCAGTCGCAGGAATTCCAGAAGCGTTCGGAAACCAACGAGATCTACATCCCGGCCGGTCCGCGCCTGGGTGACAAGGTCATCGAATTCAAGAACGTCACCAAGGGCTACGGTGACCGTGTGCTGATCGACAACCTGTCGTTCGCCATGCCCAAAGGCGCCATCGTCGGCGTGATTGGCGGTAACGGTGCCGGTAAATCCACCCTGTTCCGCATGCTCATGGGCAAGGAACAGCCGGATTCGGGCAGCATCGAAGTGGGCGAAACCGTGCAGCTGGCGTGCGTCGATCAAAGCCGCGACGACCTGGACGGCAGCAAGACCGTGTTCCAGCAGGTCTCCGACGGTTCGGACAATATCCGCATCGGCAACTATGAAATCCCGTCACGCACCTACGTGGGCCGCTTCAACTTCAAGGGCGGCGATCAGCAGAAGTTCGTCAAGGACCTCTCCGGCGGTGAACGCGGTCGCCTGCACCTGGCGCTGACGCTGAAGGAGGGCGGTAACGTCCTGCTGCTCGACGAACCGTCCAACGACCTCGACGTGGAAACCCTGCGTTCGCTCGAAGAAGCCCTGCTGGACTTCCCCGGCGCGGCCATCGTGATCTCTCACGATCGCTGGTTCCTCGACCGCGTGGCCACGCACATCCTGGCCTACGAGGACGACTCCCAAGCCGTGTTCTTCGAAGGTAACTACACCGAGTACGAAGCCGATCGCAAGAAGCGCCTGGGTGAAGCGGCTGCCCAGCCGCACCGGGTTCGCCACAAGAAGCTGGCATAAATGAAAAATGGGGCCCTCTTAGCAGGGCCCCATTTTTTTGTGCAGTGCAGGGGATGTAGGCTGGAGAACGGCGCCGGTGTGTCGCTCAAGGGCCCGTCTGGATACCTGTGACTTCCACGGTCAGGTCACCCGCAGGCCGACGCCATACACGCTCTTCACCCACCTCCGCACCCAGCAGCGCGCGACCCAGCGGCGAAGCCCAGTTGATCAAGCCAACGCCGGCGTCTGCCTGGTCCTCACCGACCAGACACACGCGCTGTTCGGCGCCCTGCTCGTCGGCAAAGGTCACCCAGCTGCCGATCTGTACCTTGGCGGTCGAGGTAACCGGTGCCACCACCTGGGCATGTTGCAGGCGGTGCTGGTAGTAGCGCATGTCCCGGCTCAGGTCGGCCACACGCTGACGGTCGGCACGCTCACCCATCGCCATTTGCTCGGCCTGCAGTATCTGCACTTCAGCGACCCGCGCCTGCAACTGGGCCAGGCCACTGGCGGTCACGTAGTTGGGCTGCGTACTGATCAGTCGCTCTACAGGTTGGCTCGCCTGCTCAGCAGCCTGGTCTTCATTCACGAATGCACGGCTCATGGTCTTCCTCCCTTGAGGGGCGGTACAACTCGCCCAGCTTGCTGTAGGGGAGCCGAGATGTATCAACCTGGAGGCTGTACGTGGATCGCGGTCAAGCCCTACTCCTACAAGAACGGATGCTTGTAGAAGATTGGGCCGCAAAACCGCATCAGAGTTGCATAAGCCGTATCCAACCGGTTCAGCTGAATCGAACGGGGCCGCGAGATCGCTGAAGATTGCAGCTGCGTTCATAACCGATCAGTAGTGGTACCACTTCACCTCGAGCATGACTTCGTTGCGCGGCGAACTCAAATGGCTGAACTCGCGCTGGGCGCTCAGGCGCAACCCCAAGTTGCGGGAAACTTCCCACTGCTGATTCAGACTCAGGCTGCGGCGCACTTCGCCATTGGTGAAGTAGTCACCCTTGCCCTCCAGGCTGAAATTACCCAAGGCGTTCTTCCACAGCACACCGCTGTTGAAACCCGCCGCCGGTGTGACGAACTGGGCAAAGTCATTGTTGTGTTCCACCCGCGCCGTCCCCAAGGCAAAGCCCAGCAGGTGCTCGCTCAGCTGCCATGTACCGCCGGCACCGCCGTTCACATGGGACACCAGATTCTCGTCGCCATGCTTGCCCAGTACCCGTTCCAGGCCGCCGGTCACCTGCCAGGACAGGGGTTGCAACAGTTCATTGCGCGGCGTCAGCGAACGGATCGTGGCCAGGTCAAGTTGCTGCAATTGCCAGTCATTGCCTTCGTACTGACGCACTTTCAAGCCCAGGATCTCGATCTGCGCGCCCAGCGGAAAGCCCTCGGCGTTGTCATTGAGGTCGTGATAGGCCATGCGCAGCCCGTACTCGGCAAACGCGGTATCACCGCGGGTACCCACCCCCGCGCTCCAGGTGCGTGACTGATGGCCATCCTCGGGCAAGCCCGGCCGGTCGATATCCAGCGGTGGCGGGGGATTGCGATTGATCGCGCGCAGCAACTGGAAACTGCGCTGGGTCCTTGCCGGATCGCGCTCCTGGCCGGTGGCCCGATAGCGCTCGAGGCGAAACGCGGCATCCTGGATCAGCGCCTGCCGTTCCTTGCCCAGCGCCTGAAAACCTTCACTGTCGATCTGCGCCGTGTCGGCAGCGATCCGCTGTACCCACTGCTGCTCGCTGCTGTCCAGCGGCTTGGCACGTTCGAGCAGCTCGCGCTCGCGAGATGCGCGATAGTCGATTTTCTCGACCAGCCCGGCAGCCTTCACTGCCTTCACCGTGTCGGTGGGAATGGCCGTCAGGGGGAACTGCGAGGTCAGGTCCAGTCCTGGCCTGGCCACCTGAAGCAGTTCGAGCAGACGGTACGAGCAGTTTTCATCGAAGAAGAAATAGTCGAACTGCACCTGCTTGAGTTCCCACACGTGCTCGACCATGCGCCCGGTTTCTTCCGGCGTGAGGTTGAGCCGGTACTCCCACAGGTCGCGGTTTTCCAGGCTGCGGTATTCGGAAAGCTTTTCCTGGTAGGGCACCAAGGCGAACAAGCCGGGATAGCCGCCGGCCAGGCCCTTCCAGGCGTAGAGAATGCTGTTGTCACCGCCTTCGACATAGGCGCCGAAGTTGATCGCATAGCTGAGCAATGCGGTGTTGTTGCTTTGCACATCGGCCTGATCGATGCGCAGCAAGGTATGCCCGAACATCGACGAAGGGCTGTTCAGGTACGCCGCCGGGAAGATCAGCACCGCGCTGTGGGGCGCCACGTCCGAGAACCACTTGCGGAACTCGGCGCACTCCACGGTCGGCAGGTCGTTCAGCCCGAGCTGCTCGCGCAACCAGCGGGTACGCGCTGGAAACACGCACTGCGCATGCCGGTCGCCGGTACCTGCGGGTGCATAGATAGCCTTCAGCGTGGCCTGCAGCTCGGCATCCGGATGGTGCGCGCCATCATCGGCGAGGAAGAATTTGCGGTCATCGACATAGCTGCGCCAGCCGCCGAGCTTGCCGCGCTCGTAGTGGCCGACGGAAATCCAGTAAGGATCGTTGGCCAACTGTTGCAGACGCTGAGCGTCGAGGTGCGGAGCGGCATGCAGCGGGGCGCACACACAGAGCGCCAGGAAGGCAAGGCGTTTGAGCATTGTCGGCAACTAGTTCGGCGAAATCGGAAGGGGGAGATGCCCGCTCCGAAAGGAGCGGGCGGGTCGAGCTTAAGCCTGGGTGGCGTATTTGGCCAGACGTGGATCGTTTTTCAGGACCGCGATGGTGTTGCTGTGCACGTCTTCAGCGGTGCTGTCGGCGCTGCTGAAGATCTGCTGGAAGTGCTCGTGGGTAACCGACTGGAAGTAGGCACGGTCTTCGGGAGCGACGCCCAGAACCACGGCGTAGGTGGTCAGTGCTTCGCCTTGGCCCTTGGCCATGTCTTCGGACAGCTCGTCCATCATGCCATTCATGGCAATCCAGGATTTACCGCCATAGGTCAGTGCAGCGTTGGTGGAGCAGCCGTTGGTGCCCGAGGTCATGCCGAAGGTGGCGTTGCCCGAAGTGCCGTTGGTGGTGGAAGCCAGGAAGTGCGCCGGAGTGCCGCGCTGGCCTTCGAACAACATGTTGCCCCAACCGCAATCCGGACCGCCGGGCGCTTGCGCCATGGCGTTGATCGAGACGGCGGCGAACAGAGTACCCAGCAGAATCCGTTTCATAGCGTTGTTCTCTTTTTTGATGTGCTTACCAAGGGTCTAAGTGCCTGGGGATCCAGGACGGGCCGGTTATTTGGCCAGCCGCGTAACTTGGAGTTTAGGCAAGCGTTGCAGTTCCGCACGAAATGAGTAACTTGCAGCCTTCAGCGTCCAGCCCCGCTGCAGCTTGCACCGTCGCCACAGAAGCGCCCAGAATGACCGCATCTGCCCCACCGAAGTAAGGATGCCCGATGCCCGATTCCGTAGCTGCCAGCCTGCGTCTTGCACCCGAGGCACTGACCCGCCCGTTTTCCGCTGAACAGTTCAACTTCACCACCACCAACGACCTGGAACCCTTCCGCGGCGTCCTGGGCCAGGAACGCGCCGTCGAGGCCTTGCAGTTCGGCGTCGCCATGCCACGCCCCGGTTACAACGTATTCGTCATGGGCGAGCCTGGCACCGGCCGCTTCTCGTTCGTCAAACGCTACCTGAAGGCCGAGGGCAAGCGCCTGCAGACCCCGGCCGACTGGGTCTACGTGAACAACTTCGATGAGCCGCGCGAACCCCGTGCCCTCGAACTGCCGCCCGGCAGTGCAGGGGCCTTCATCGGCGACATCGGAATGCTTATCGACAATCTGCTGGCGACGTTTCCAGCGGTGTTCGAGCATCCGTCCTACCAGCAGCGCAAGAGCGCCATCGACCGCGCCTTCAATCAGCGCTACGACCGCGCACTGGATGTGATCGAAAAGCTTTCGCTGGAAAAAGACATCGCGTTGTACCGCGACAGCAGCAACATCGCCTTCACCCCGATGCTCGACGGCAAGGCCCTGGATGAAGCCGAGTTCGCCCAGTTGCCCGAGGCTGACCGCGAGCGCTTCCATACCGACATCTCCAATCTGGAAGAGCGTCTCAACGAGGAGCTGGCCAGCCTGCCGCAGTGGAAACGCGAGTCGAGCAACCAGTTGCGTCACCTCAACGAAGAAACCATCACCCTGGCCCTGCAGCCATTGCTCGCGCCGCTGTCGGAAAAATATGCCGAGAATGCTGCGGTGTGCGGCTACCTGCAGGCCATTCAGGTCAATCTGCTCAAGACCGTGGTCGAACAGCTGGTCGATGACAGCAAGGCCGATGCCCAGGCCCGCAAGCTGCTGGAAGAGCAGTACAGCCCCAGCCTGGTGGTCGGTCATCACCAGAGCGGTGGCGCGCCGGTGGTGTTCGAACCACACCCGACCTACGACAACCTGTTCGGTCGCATCGAGTACAGCACCGATCAGGGCGCGCTCTACACCACCTACAAACAGTTGCGCCCCGGTGCGCTGCATCGGGCCAACGGTGGCTTCCTGATCCTGGAAGCCGAAAAGATGCTGAGCGAGCCCTTCGTCTGGGACGCGCTCAAGCGCGCCTTGCAGTCGCGCAAGCTGAAGATGGAATCGCCACTGGGCGAGTTCGGCCGGTTGGCCACCGTCACGCTGACGCCGCAGATGATTCCCCTGCAGGTCAAGGTCATCATCATCGGTGCTCGCCAGTTGTACTACGCGCTGCAGGATCACGATCCCGACTTCCAGGAGATGTTCCGCGTACTGGTGGACTTCGACGAAGACATCCCCATGGTCGACGAGAGCCTGGAGCAGTTCGCCCAACTGCTGAAGACGCGTACCTCGGAGGAGGGCATGGCGCCGCTGACCGGTGACGCCGTCGCGCGCCTGGCCACCTACAGTGCGCGTCTGGCGGAAAACCAGGGGCGGCTGTCGGCACGCATCGGCGATTTGTTCCAGCTGGTCAGCGAGGCGGACTTCATCCGCCACCTGGCCAACGAAGAACGTACCGACGCCGGCCACATCGAGCGTGCGCTCAAGGCCAAGGCCACGCGCACCGGCCGGGTTTCGGCGCGCATCCTCGATGACATGCTGGCGGGCATCATCCTGATCGACACCAGCGGCGCCGCGGTCGGCAAGTGCAACGGCCTGACGGTGCTGGAAGTGGGCGACTCGGCGTTCGGCGTGCCAGCGCGCATCTCGGCCACGGTGTATCCGGGCGGCAGCGGCATCGTCGACATCGAACGCGAGGTCAACCTGGGCCAGCCGATTCACTCCAAGGGGGTGATGATTCTCACCGGTTACCTGGGCAGTCGCTACGCACAGGAATTTCCCCTGGCCATTTCCGCCAGCATCGCCCTGGAGCAATCCTACGGATACGTGGATGGCGACAGTGCGTCGCTGGGCGAGGCCTGCACCTTGATCTCGGCGCTCTCGAAAATGCCGCTCAAGCAGTGCTTCGCGATCACCGGTTCCATCAACCAGTTCGGCGAAGTCCAGGCGGTAGGCGGAGTCAATGAAAAGATCGAGGGTTTCTTCCGCTTGTGCGAGGCCCGCGGCCTGACTGGCGAGCAGGGTGCGATCATTCCGCAGGCCAACGTGGCCACCTTGATGCTCGACGAAAAGGTCCTGCAGGCGGTCCGTGAGGGCAAGTTCCATGTCTATGCCGTGCGCCAGGCGGACGAGGCGTTGAGCCTGCTGGCCGGTGAGCCAGCCGGCGAGCCCGACGAGAATGGCGCGTTTCCCGAGGGCAGCATCAATGCCCGCGTCGTGGAGCGACTGCGGGTGATCGCTGAAATGATCAGCGAGGATGACCTCAAGGAAGCCGAGAAAGAGCACGCGCTGGAAGAACTGGTCGAGGTCCGGCCAACGGTGTAGGTGCTCGCGGGGCCACCCAGCGCGGGTCGGCCCCTCTGCAGCGTCGTGCAGGTGTCACCCGGCCAGGGGGGCGCCATCAATTATAGGAAACTGACCTCTGCGAGCGGCATGCGGCTGCGACACACCGTCGCACGTCGTGCTTTGCCATGGCCGTGGCTATAATCGTCGCCAATTTCCACCACCCTGTGAGCCTCAATGGAACGCTTCATCGAAAAAACCATGTACGCCTCGCGCTGGTTGCTGGCGCCGATCTACGTTGGCCTGTCCTTGGGTCTGCTGGCGCTGGCGCTGAAATTCTTCCAGGAAATCTTCCACGTCCTGCCCAACATCTTCGCCATGGCCGAATCGGAAGTGATTCTGGTGCTGCTTTCGCTCATCGACATGGCGCTGGTTGGCGGCCTTCTGGTGATGGTGATGATTTCCGGCTATGAAAACTTCGTGTCTCAGCTGGACATCGAAGAAGGCGTCGAGAAGCTCAGTTGGCTGGGCAAGATGGACTCCTCTTCCCTGAAGATGAAAGTCGCCGCGTCGATCGTGGCCATTTCGTCCATCCATTTGCTGCGTGTGTTCATGGATGCCAAGAACATCGAGCCGCAGTACCTCATGTGGTACGTGATCATCCACATGACCTTCGTCATTTCGGCGTTCGCCATGGGCTACCTGGACAAGCTGACCAAGCACTGATTGCACCTGTAGCGTGGGCGCACACGGCCCGGCCTGCTGAAGTGCGGGCCTGCAGTGTGCTAGTCTGCTGGCCCTTTTATCCGGGCGCGCCCTTCATCCCCGCATGAAGATTGCGGCGCGGCCCCGCAGCGGAGCAGTGTTATGTCCGAAGTACAATTGTCGACCGACGAAACCCGCGTCAGCTATGGCATTGGCCGTCAACTGGGCGGCCAACTGCGCGACAACCCACCACCTGGCGTCAGCCTGGAAGCCATCCTGGTCGGCCTGACCGATGCCTTCCGTGGCCATGAAAGCCGTGTGAGCGAAGAAGAGCTGAACGCCAGCTTCAAGGTGATCCGCGACATCATGCAGGCCGAGCAGCAGGCCAAAGCCGAAGCTGCGGCCGGCGAAGGCAAGGCGTACCTGGCTGAAAATGCCAAGCGTGCCGAAATCACCACCACCGCCAGCGGTCTGCAGTACGAAGTGCTGAGCACAGGCGAAGGCAGCAAGCCGGCCGGTGACAGCACCGTGCGCGTTCACTACCACGGCACCCTGACCGATGGCACCGTGTTCGACAGCTCCTACAACCGTGGCGAGCCGGCCGAATTCCCGGTCAACGGCGTGATCGCTGGCTGGACCGAAGCCCTGCAATTGATGCCTGCCGGCAGCAAGTGGCGTGTCCACGTACCGAGCGAACTGGCCTACGGCGCCCAAGGCGTCGGCAGCATTCCGCCGCACAGCGTGCTGGTATTCGACGTGGAACTGCTCGAAGTCCTGTAACCCGCCAGTGGAAACGCGATCCCTGTAGCAGCGGCGCAAACCGCGTCCGGCCTCACCGCGTGCGTCCAGATACACCGCACCCACCGCCGACGCGGCTCGCGCCGCTGCTACAGGTGGCCGGCATCTACCGCCGACGCGGCTTGCGGCGCTGGTACAGGTGCCCCGCATCTACCGCCGACGCGGCTTGCTGCGCTGGTACAGGTGTCCCGCATCTACCGCCGACGCGGCTTGCGCCGCTGCTACAGGTGCCCGGCATCTACCGCTGACGCGGCTTGCGCCGTTGCTACAGGTGCCCGGCATCTACCGCTGACGCGGCTTGCGCCGCTGCTACAGGTGCATTGCATCTACCGCGACGCGGCTTGTGCGGCTGCTACAGGTGCATCGCATCTACCGCGAAGCGGCTTGCGCCGCTGGTACAGGTGCCCCACATCCTCCGCCGACAGTGCTTGCGCGGCTGGTACAGACGCCGCAATCCTGTAGCAGCGGTGCAAGCCGCGTCCGGCTTCAGCGCGGTGTATCAGTGCAACTCCCCCATGGGCCGCAGTGCCCTTGCGTAGCAGAACAGGAAGAGATTGCGCACCACCTCCTTGAGCACTCCAGGTTCACTCGAACTCAAGCCATGCAGGTCGAGGTCGCCCTGGTCGCGCAGCTCATCCAGAGCATCCTCGCCAAGCACTGCACAGACTTCGCCTGTCTCGCGATGCAGGATGCGCAGGTAGGGATGTGGGCGGTCCAGCCAGGCGTCGATAAGATAGGTCATGGAAATTCTCCTTGAGGGCATTCAATGAGAATAATTCTTACTCATATAATAGCAAGCGACTATTTGCCTTGCGCAGGCATTGCACCTGTGGAAGTCAGGCCGGGCGCCTCGCGACGGCCCGGACCGCTGGTCGGGCAATGCCTCAGACCTTGCGCACGAACTCGGACTTGAGCTTCATGGCACCGATGCCGTCGATCTTGCAGTCGATGTCATGGTCGCCATCGCACAGGCGGATATTCTTGACCTTGGTGCCGACCTTGACCACCAGCGAAGAGCCTTTGACCTTGAGGTCCTTGATCACAGTAACGGTGTCGCCGTCGGCCAAGGCATTGCCCACCGAGTCCTTGATCGTCAAAGCATCGCCATCGGCACTCTCGTCGCTCGTGGCCGACCACTCATGGCTGCATTCGGGACAGATCAGCTGAGTGCCGTCTTCGTAGGTGTATTCGCTGTTGCATTTGGGGCAGGGCGGCAGCGTGCTCACGAGATTCCTCGGGGGTAGGGAATAAAGGCGCGCAGTATATAGGGTTTTTGCCGCAAGAGCCCATCAGCGCCAGCTGCCATGCAAGCTGCGCCTTCATTGGCAGTATGGTTGTTGTCGGGGAGCAGGGCTTTTGTGGGAGCCGGCGCTGCCCGCAAGAGCCCACCGCCAACCCGTCGTGGAATCAGACACGTGTGGGAGCGGGCTCTGCCCGCGAATGGCCCACCACCGAATCAGTGCGTACGCGCCACCGCAAACTCACTCAGCTCGACCAGGGCATCCCGGTATTGGCTGGCAGGCAGTGCTTCCAGCTGAGCAATGGCCTTGGCCACATAATCGCGTGCCAGCTGTGCGGTGTAATCCAGCGCGCCGCAATCCTCGACCGCAACACGGATACGTTCCAGATCCTCGATCCCGCCTTTCTGGATCGCCTGGCGGACCAGCGCTGCCTGCTCGGCGGTGCCTTCACGCATGGTGTAGATCAGCGGCAAGGTGGGCTTGCCCTCGGCCAGATCGTCCCCCACGTTCTTGCCGAGGGTTTCGGCGTCGCCGCGATAATCGAGCAGATCGTCGACCAGCTGGAAAGCGACGCCCAGGTGATCACCGAACGTGCGCAGCGCTTCACACTGTTCGGGGCTGGCACCGGTGAGCGCCGCGGCGCTGTGTGCCGAGGCTTCGAAGAGCATCGCGGTCTTGCCGCGGATCACTTCCATGTAGATTTCTTCGGTGGTGCTGGCGTCCCGTACCTTGGACAGCTGCAGCACTTCGCCTTCGGCAATGATGCGCGTGGCGTGCGACAGGATCTTCATGACCGACATCGAGCCCAGCTCGACCATCATTTCGAACGAGCGCGAATAGAGGAAATCGCCCACCAGCACGCTTGGCGCGTTGCCCCACTTGGCATTGGCGGTGGACCGACCACGGCGCATGCCGGACATGTCGACCACGTCGTCATGCAGCAGGGTCGAGGTGTGCAACAGCTCGATGGTGGCTGCCAGCAGACGCAGGTCGTCGCTTTGATGGCCCAATGCTTTGCCGGCCAGGAGCACCAGCAGCGGCCGCAGGCGCTTGCCCCCAGAGGAGGTGATGTAGTCGCTGATCGTCGATACCAACGGCACGCGCGAGGTCAGCTGCTGCTTGATGATCCCGTCGACGGCGCTGAAATCGTCCGCCACCGCGCGGTAGAAAGCTTGGGGTTGCATCAGCGAGAGTCGCTCCAGAAGGGTTGCGCGGCATGCTAGGACGCGGGTCGGGGTGTGTCAAGGCGCGTCCATGGCCCCGTGCGCCCGTGTGCAGGGCCGGCACGGCCCGGTATGGCCCGTGAAAGGCGTTCTGCCAGGTCCGCCAAGCCAATGAGGCGACTGGCGGCCTCTTGTCAGAGGTTCGCCGCTTGCGTACAATCGCGCACCCTGAACTTCCTGGGCAGCACCTGCCTTACGCAATTGCATTTGGGGCGTTCCAACCCATGCAGCCATGCCAGCCGACACTCTACTTATAAAGAGCTGGGTGAGCAGGATTATCGGAGAAATACCATGTCGTACGCAGTAATCGTTACCGGTGGCAAGCAATACAAGGTCGCCCCAGGTGAATACCTGAAGATCGAGAAACTGGAAATCGCCACCGGCGAATTCGTTACCTTTGATCGCGTTCTGTTGGTCGCCAATGGCGACGACGTGAACATCGGCGCTCCAGTGGTTGCCGGCGCTACCGTTGTGGCTGAAGTGATTTCCCAAGGTCGTCACGATAAGGTCCGCATCATCAAGTTCCGTCGTCGTAAGCACCACATGAAGCGCATGGGCCACCGCCAGTGGTACACCGAGATCAAAATCACCGGTATTCAGGCTTAATTTCAGCCTAATTCCTCACTAGGAGAATTGACTCATGGCACACAAAAAAGCTGGTGGTAGTACCCGTAACGGTCGCGACTCAGAAGCCAAACGCCTTGGCGTGAAGATGTATGGCGGCCAGGCTATCATCCCAGGCAAAATCATCGTGCGTCAGCGCGGCACCCAGTTCCACGCTGGCTACGGCGTTGGCATGGGCAAGGATCACACCCTGTTCGCGAAAGTCGCAGGCGTGATCAAGTTCGAAGTAAAGGGCGCCTTCGGTCGTCGTTACGTGAGCGTTGTCGCAGCTTAATCGCGACGTCGCTGGAGAAGCCCTGTCTTGCGACGGGGCTTTTTCGTTTTTGGAGTGAGTCTCTTGCAAAGGTTTGCATGGGCTGTCGGTACGAGAGTCATTGACGGGTTTGCCGCGCTCATTTTCGCAAGAGCCTTACGTTTCAGTTTCATTAGCTCGTCCCTGCGGCGAGAGGCGTATTTTTCATGAAGTTTGTAGATGAAGTATCCATCCGCGTGAAAGCGGGTGACGGTGGCAACGGCTGCATGAGCTTTCGCCGCGAAAAATTCATTGAGAATGGCGGCCCCAACGGCGGCGACGGTGGTGATGGCGGCTCGATCTACATGATCGCCGACGAAAACCTCAACACTTTGGTCGACTATCGCTATACGCGCCACTTCGATGCCGAGCGCGGCGCCAACGGTGGCAGCACCGATTGCACCGGCAAGAAGGGTGAGGACATGGAGCTGCGCGTACCGGTAGGTACCACGGTGATCGACGCTTCCACCCAGGAAGTGATCGGTGACCTGGTCAAGGCCGGTCAGCGCCTGCTCGTGGCCCACGGCGGCTGGCACGGTCTGGGCAACACCCGCTTCAAGTCCAGTACCAACCGCGCACCGCGCCAGACCAGTCCGGGCAAGCCGGGTGAGCAGCGTGACCTCAAGCTGGAAATGAAAGTGCTGGCCGATGTTGGCTTGCTGGGCCTGCCCAATGCCGGCAAGAGCACCTTCATCCGCTCGGTCTCCGCGGCCAAGCCCAAAGTGGCGGACTACCCGTTCACCACGTTGGTGCCGAACCTGGGTGTGGTCAGCGTCGATCGCTGGAAGAGCTTCGTAGTTGCCGACATTCCCGGTCTGATCGAAGGTGCTTCCCACGGCGCCGGCCTGGGCATTCGCTTCCTCAAGCACCTGGCGCGTACGCGCGTGCTGCTGCACCTGGTCGACATGGCGCCGCTGGATGAAACCAGTGCTGCCGATGCGGCTGAAGTGATCGTCAACGAGCTGGTCAAGTTCAGCCCGTCGCTGGCCGAGCGCGAGCGCTGGCTGGTGCTCAACAAGTGCGACCAGATTCTGGAAGAAGAGCACGAAGAGCGGGTCAAGGAAATCGTCGACCGCCTGGAGTGGGAAGGTCCGGTCTACGTGATCTCGGCCATCGCCAAGGAAGGTACCGAGCGCCTGAGCCGCGACATCATGCGCTACCTCGAAGACCGCGCCGATCGCCTGGCCCATGACCCGGCCTATGCCGATGAACTGGCCGAGCTCGATCAGCGCATCGAAGACGAGGCTCGCGCCCAGTTGCAGGCGCTGGACGATCAGCGTGCGCTGCGCCGCAGCGGCGTGAAAAGCGTCCACGACATCGGCGATAACGACGACTGGGAAGAAGAAGACGCCGAAGACGGTCCGGAAATCATCTACGTCCGCGATTAGTCTGTATCGGCGCGGACGCTCCTGTGGGAGCGGTCCGCGGCCGCGAAGGGCGCGCTGCAGTGTGCCTGACACTCTACGGCGTCTTCTTCGCGGCCGATGACCGCTCCCACAGTGATCTCCAGTGTTAAACTAAGCGCCGCTCACCATGAGCGGCGTTTTTGTTTTTCTACCGGGCAAAGGTTGGCAGATGATGCGGAGCAAGGTGACGGGTGCGCAACGCTGGGTCGTGAAGATCGGCAGTGCGCTGCTGACCGCGGACGGCAAGGGTCTGGATCGCGCGGCGATGAGTGTCTGGGTCGAGCAGATGGTTGCTTTGCACAATGCCGGGGTCGAGTTGGTGCTGGTCTCTTCGGGGGCCGTAGCGGCCGGCATGAGTCGTCTTGGATGGGTCAAGCGTCCCAGTGGCATGCACGAGCTGCAGGCCGCCGCCGCCATCGGCCAGATGGGGCTGGTGCAGGCCTGGGAGTCGAGCTTTGCCGAGCATGGCCGGCATACCGCGCAGATCCTGCTGACCCACGATGACCTCTCCGATCGCAAGCGCTACCTCAATGCGCGCAGCACATTGCGGACCCTGGTCGAGCTGGGCGTGGTACCGGTCATCAATGAAAACGATACCGTGGTCACCGACGAAATCCGCTTCGGCGACAACGACACCCTGGCGGCGCTGGTGGCCAATCTGGTCGAGGCGGACCTGCTGGTCATCCTCACCGATCGCGATGGCATGTTCGATGCCGATCCGCGCACCAACCCCGATGCAAAATTGATCTTCGAGGCGCGCGCCGACGACCCATCGCTGGATGCCGTTGCCGGCGGCACCGGCGGCGCGCTGGGGCGTGGCGGCATGCAGACCAAGCTGCGCGCTGCACGCTTGGCGGCGCGCTCCGGGGCGCATACGGTGATTGTCGGTGGCCGTATCGAGCGCGTTCTAGATCGGCTCAAGGCTGGCGAGCGCCTGGGGACCCTGCTGTCGCCCGAGCGTGAAATGCTCGCTGCACGCAAGCAGTGGCTGGCCGGGCATCTGCAGACCCGAGGCACCCTGGTACTCGACGAAGGAGCCGTGCAGGCCTTGACCGGTGGCCACAAGAGTCTGCTGCCGGTAGGCGTGAAAGTGGTCCAGGGCAGTTTTCGGCGGGGTGAAATGGTGGTGTGCGTGGCGCCCGATGGCCGCGAGATCGCACGCGGCCTGGCCAACTACAGTGCGCTGGAAGCCCAGAAAATCATTGGTCAGTCGTCGGACGTTATCGAGCGCTTGCTGGGCTATATGGCCGAGCCCGAGCTGGTGCACCGAGACAATCTGATCCTCGTTTGATCCCTACAGGAACGTTTCGATGAAAGTGCTCAAGGCCCTCGCGGCTGCCATGTTGTGCCTGCCGATGCTGGCCAGTGCCGAGGAAATCGGCCAGGTGTCCACGGTGTTCAAGGTTGTCGGCCCCAACGATCGCATCGTCGTCGAGGCGTTCGATGATCCCAAGGTGCCTGGAGTTACCTGTTATCTGTCGCGCGCCAAGACGGGCGGAGTGAAGGGTGGTCTGGGCCTGGCCGAAGACCGCGCGGAGGCGTCCATCGCCTGCCGCCAGGTCGGGCCGATCCAGCTGCCGGGCAATTTGAAGGAAGGCGAGGAGGTGTTCAAGGAGCGCACCTCGCTGGTGTTCAAGACCATGCAAGTGGTCCGTTTCCACGACAAGAAGCGCAACGCCCTGGTGTATCTGGTCTACAGCGACCGCATGATCGAGGGCAGCCCGCAGAACGCCGTGACCGCCATCCCCATCCGCCCCTGGACCGAATAACCGCGCGGCCACAGGCCGCCCCTACGGAAGAATGCACAGCCTCTGTGGGAACGGTCATCGGCCGCGAAAAGGGCGCTGCGATACCGGCACATTCACACAGGCACAAAAAAGCCGACCCTGAGGTCGGCTTTTTCTACATCGTACAGCTGATCAGGCAGCAGCAGCCTGGTTCAGTGCTTTGATGTGGCCATTCAGACGGCCCTTGTGACGAGCAGCTTTGTTCTTGTGGATGATGCCTTTATCGGCCATACGGTCGATAACTGGCACGGCCAGAACGTAAGCAGCTTGTGCTTTTTCTGCGTCTTTTGCGTCGATGGCTTTGACTACATTCTTGATGTAGGTGCGAACCATGGAACGCAGGCTGGCGTTGTGGCTGCGACGCTTCTCAGCCTGTTTTGCACGTTTTTTGGCGGAAGGTGAGTTGGCCACCGTCGAGCTCCTCGAAAGACTTTTTGAAATAGCAAACAAATAAGGCCGCGAATCATGCCCATCAACGAGTTGGTTGTCAAGGGTACGTGAGACGATCCGCTAAGTGGTTGGACGGGTGTCGAAGTGATTCACTTCTGGCCCGCGACCTGTACACTCGCGAAGTTCTGGCTCTGCCTGCTGATGCGGCGCGGAGTATCGCACACCTGGGCCGGATATGGGCCTGCTCTTCGTCCATGGGCATGAAAAACTTTCGATGAACCTACTTAAATCCCTGGCCGCGGTCAGCTCCATCACCATGATTTCGCGGGTGCTGGGCTTCGTCCGCGACACCATCATTGCGCGCATCTTCGGCGCGGGCATGGCCACCGATGCCTTTTTCATCGCGTTCAAGCTGCCCAACCTGCTGCGCCGGATCTTCGCCGAGGGCGCCTTCTCACAGGCGTTCGTGCCCATTCTCGCCGAGTACAAGAGCCAGCAGGGCGAGGAGGCCACGCGCACCTTCATTGCCTACGTCGCCGGCCTGCTGACCCTGGCACTGGCGCTGGTCACGGTGGCCGGGATCCTCGCTGCGCCCTGGGTGATCTGGGCAACCGCCCCAGGCTTTGCCGATACCCCGGAAAAATTTGCGCTCACCAGCGATCTGTTGCGGGTGACCTTTCCTTATATATTGCTGATATCGCTGTCGTCCTTCGTCGGTGCCATCCTCAACACCTACAATCGCTTTTCGGTGCCGGCCTTCACGCCCACGCTGCTGAACGTGTCGATGATCCTCTTTGCCCTGTTCCTCACGCCCTATTTCGATCCGCCGGTGATGGCGCTCGGCTGGGCCGTGCTGGCGGGTGGGTTGGCGCAATTACTCTATCAATTGCCGCATCTGAAAAAGCTCGGCCTGCTGGTTCTGCCACGGCTGAGCCTGCGTGATACCGGCGCGCTGCGTGTGATGAAGCAGATGCTGCCGGCAATCCTCGGCGTATCGGTGAGCCAGATTTCGCTGATCATCAATACCGTGTTCGCCTCGTTCCTGGTGGCCGGCTCGGTGTCCTGGATGTACTACGCCGACCGCCTGATGGAGCTGCCGTCGGGGGTATTGGGCGTAGCCTTGGGCACGATCCTCCTGCCGACCCTGGCCAAGACCTACGCCAACAGGGACCGCCATGAATACTCGCGCATCCTCGACTGGGGGCTGCGCCTGTGTTTCGTGCTGGTCCTGCCGTGCGCGGTGGCCCTGGCGCTGCTCGCCGAGCCTTTGACGGTGGCGTTGTTCCAGTATGGCAAGTTCACCGCGCTGGATGCGGCCATGACCCAGCGCGCGCTGATCGCCTATTCCATCGGCCTGCTGGGCATCATCCTGATCAAGGTGCTGGCGCCCGGGTTCTACGCCCAGCAGAACATTCGTACGCCGGTGAAGATCGCCATCTTTACCCTGGTGGCAACACAGGTCTTCAACCTGATGTTCATCAGCCATCTGCAGCACGCGGGCCTGGCGCTTGCCATCAGCCTGGGCGCCTGCCTGAACGCCGGGTTGCTGTATTGGAAGCTGCGTCAGCAGGACCTGTTCCAGCCGCAGCCGGGCTGGACCGCTTTTCTGTGCAAACTGGGCGTGGCCGTGCTGGCCATGGCCGCTGCCTTGCTGGTGCTGCTGCAGTACATGCCGGCATGGGCCGACGGGCAGATGCTCGAGCGTTTCCTGCGCCTGGGGCTGTTGGTGTTGACAGGCGTGCTAGTGTATTTCGGAATGTTGTTGGCCATGGGCTTCCGCCTCAAGGACTTCGCTCGCCGCGGGCTGGCGTGATCCTCGAGCGCACGGGCTGCCCTTGGCCGCGAGCGGTTTTATGCGTTAGCGAACATCCATGCACGCTGTTGCCTGTCGTCGGCGCGTCGGTATGGTTATAATCGACCACTTTATGAGCAAGAAGCGCGTTATGCAGCTGGTTCGAGGCCTTCACAATCTGCGGCCCCAGCATCGGGGCTGCGCCGCCACCATTGGCAATTTCGACGGTGTCCATCGTGGCCACCAGGCTATTCTGGCCCGGCTGCGCGAGCGTGCCCGCGAGTTGGGCGTGCCCAGTTGTGTGGTCATCTTCGAGCCCCAGCCGCGCGAATACTTCAGCCCGCAGACCGCGCCGGCACGTCTGGCCCGGCTGCGCGACAAAGTGCAGCTGCTGGCTGAGGAACAGGTCGATCTGGTGCTGTGCCTGGCCTTCAACAAGCGCCTGAGCCAGCTCAGTGCCTCGGAGTTCGTCGACACCATCCTGATCGACGGCCTGGGCGTGAAACATCTGGAGGTCGGCGATGACTTCCGCTTCGGCTGCGACCGGGCAGGGGACTTCGACTTCCTGACCCAGGCCGGCAGCCTTCAGGGCTTTACCGTCGAGTCGGCGCAGACCGTCGAAATGGACCGTGTCCGCGTCAGCAGCACCCAGGTCCGCAAGGCTCTGGCTGCGGCCGATTTCGAACGTGCCGGGCAGTTGCTCGGTCGGCCCTTCTGCATCGAAGGAAGGGTCCTGCATGGGCAGAAGCTGGCCCGCCAACTGGGCTGGCCCACTGCCAATGTGCAACTCAAGCGCCGTCGCGCGCCGCTCACCGGGGTATACCTGGTCAGTGTCGACATCGACGGCAAGACCTGGCCAGGAGTCGCCAACATAGGCGTGCGGCCAACCGTTGCAGGTGATGGCAGTGCCCACCTGGAAGTGCATTTGCTGGACTTTGCCGGTGACCTCTATGGCCGGCATTTAACGGTGGCGTTCCACCACAAGCTGCGTGATGAGCAGCGTTTCGCCTCGCTTGAGGCGCTGAAGTCGGCGATCGATGCGGATGTCGCCGCCGCGCGTGCCCACTGGGCCAAGCCAACCGCTTAAATTGAAGAGCCTGAAATGACCGACTACAAAGCCACGCTAAACCTTCCGGACACCGCCTTCCCAATGAAGGCCGGCCTGCCCCAGCGCGAGCCGCAAACTCTGCAGCGCTGGGACAGCATTGGCCTGTACCAGAAGCTTCGCGAGATTGGCAAGGACCGTCCCAAGTTCGTCCTGCACGACGGCCCGCCCTATGCCAACGGCAATATCCACATCGGTCATGCGGTCAACAAGATCCTCAAGGACATGATCACCCGTTCCAAGACCCTGGCCGGCTTCGATGCGCCGTACGTGCCGGGCTGGGACTGCCATGGCCTGCCGATCGAGCACAAGGTCGAAGTCACCCACGGCAAGAACCTGGGCGGCGACAAGACCCGCGAACTGTGTCGCGCCTATGCCAGCGAGCAGATCGAAGGGCAGAAGGCCGAGTTCATCCGCCTGGGTGTGCTGGGCGATTGGGCCAACCCGTACAAGACCATGAGCTTCCCCAACGAGGCCGGCGAGATCCGTGCCTTGGCCGAAATGGTCCGCAACGGCTTCGTGTTCAAGGGCCTCAAGCCGGTGAACTGGTGCTTCGATTGCGGCTCGGCCCTGGCCGAGGCCGAAGTCGAGTACGCCGACAAGAAGTCGCCGACCATCGACGTCGCTTTCCCGATCGCCGACCAGCAAGCGCTGGCCGACGCCTTCGGCCTGCCAGGCCTGGAGAAGCCTGCCAGCATCGTGATCTGGACCACCACCCCTTGGACCATCCCGGCCAACCAGGCGCTCAACGTCCATCCCGAATTCACCTACGCCCTGGTCGATGTCGGCGATCGCCTGCTGGTGTTCGCCGAAGAACTGGTCGAGAGCTGCCTGGCGCGCTACAGCCTGCAAGGCACGGTGCTCGCCACTACCGTGGGCGCCAAGCTCGAGCTGATCAATTTCCGACATCCGTTCTATGACCGCCTGTCGCCGGTGTACCTGGCCGACTACGTCGAATTGGGCGCGGGCACCGGTGTGGTTCACTGCTCGCCTGCCTATGGCGTGGACGACTTCAATATCTGCAAGCAGTACGGCCTGACCAATGACGACATCATCGGCCCGGTGCAGAGCAATGGCGTCTATGTCGAATCGCTGCCGTTCTTCGGCGGCCAGTTCATCTTCAAGGCCAACTCGAACATCGTCGACAAGCTGACCGAAGTCGGTGCGTTGATGCACACCGAAGTGGTCAGTCACAGCTACATGCACTGCTGGCGGCACAAGACCCCGCTGATCTACCGCGCCACCGCGCAGTGGTTCGTGGGCATGGACAAGCCACCGGTCGAAGGCGACACCCTGCGCGAGCGCGCGGTGAAGGCCATCGAAGAAACCAAGTTCGTCCCGGCCTGGGGCCAGGCGCGCCTGCACTCGATGATCGCCAACCGTCCCGACTGGTGCATCTCGCGCCAGCGCAACTGGGGCGTGCCGATTCCGTTCTTCCTCGACAAGGCCACCGGTGAACTGCACCCACGCACCGTCGAGCTGATGGAAGAAGTAGCCAAGCGCGTCGAAGTCGAAGGCATCGAAGCCTGGTTCAAGATCGACGCCGCCGAACTGCTGGGCGATGACGCCGCCAACTACGACAAGATCAGCGACACGCTGGACGTCTGGTTCGACTCGGGCACCACCCATTGGCACGTGTTGCGCGGCTCGCACCCGATGGGCCACGAAAGCGGCCCGCGTGCCGACCTGTACCTGGAAGGTTCGGACCAGCACCGCGGGTGGTTCCACTCTTCGCTGCTGACCGGCTGCGCCATCGACAACCATGCGCCGTATCGCGAGCTGCTGACCCACGGTTTCACCGTGGACGAGAACGGCCGCAAGATGTCCAAGTCGCTGGGCAACGTCATCGCCCCGCAGAAGGTCAACGACACCCTGGGTGCCGACATCATGCGGCTGTGGGTCTCGGCTACCGACTATTCGGGCGAAATGGCCGTGTCGGACACCATCCTGCAGCGCAGTGCCGACGCCTACCGTCGCATCCGCAACACGGCGCGCTTCCTGCTCTCCAACCTCAGCGGCTTCAACCCGGCCACCGACCTGCTGCCGGCCGATCAGATGATCGCCCTGGACCGCTGGGCCGTCGACCGTGCGTTGCTGCTGCAACGCGAGCTGGAAGAGCACTACGGCGAATACCGCTTCTGGAACGTCTACTCCAAGGTGCACAACTTCTGCGTGCAGGAGCTGGGCGGCTTCTATCTGGACATCATCAAGGATCGCCAGTACACCACCGGCGCCAACAGCGTTGCCCGGCGTTCCTGCCAGACCGCGCTGTACCACATCAGCGAGGCGCTGGTGCGTTGGATCGCGCCGATCCTGGCGTTCACCGCCGACGAGCTGTGGCAGTACCTGCCGGGCGAGCGCAACGAATCGGTGATGCTCAACACCTGGTACCAGGGCCTGAGCGAGTTGCCCGAGGGCTTCGAGCTGGATCGCGCCTACTGGGAACGCGTGATGGCGGTGAAGACCGCAGTCAACAAGGAAATGGAAAACCTGCGCGCAGCCAAGGCCATCGGCGGCAACCTGCAGGCCGAAGTGACCCTGTACAGCGAAGATGCGCTGAACACCGACCTGGCCAAGCTGGGCAACGAGCTGCGCTTCGTGCTGATCACCTCGGGTGCCACCTTGGCACCGTTCACCCAGGCTCCGGCCGATGCGGTGGTCACCGAGGTCGCCGGCCTGAAGCTCAAGGTGGTCAAGTCGAGTGGCGTGAAGTGCGCGCGTTGCTGGCACTTCCGTGACGACGTGGGCGTGGACCCCGAGCATCCGGAAATCTGCGGTCGCTGCGTCGACAACATCAGCGGTGATGGCGAGGTGCGCCACTATGCCTGATTCGTCGGCGTCCTTCGGTCGCTACGGCCATTTGAAGTGGCTGTGGCTCAGCGTGTTGGTGATGGTGCTGGACCAGGCCACCAAGTTCTATTTCGACGGCACCCTGCAGATGTACGAGCAGATCGTGGTCATTCCCGACCTGCTCAGCTGGACCCTGGCCTACAACACCGGCGCCGCCTTCAGCTTCCTGGCCGACAGTGGCGGCTGGCAGCGCTGGCTGTTCACCCTGATCGCCGTGGTGGTCAGTGTGGTGCTGGTGGTCTGGCTCAAGCGCCTGGGGCGCAGCGACACCTGGCTGGCGATAGCGCTGGCCCTGGTGCTGGGCGGCGCGGTCGGCAATCTGTTCGACCGTGTCGTGCTCGGCCATGTGGTCGACTTCA
Organism: Pseudomonas sp. CFBP 8770; assembly: GCF_014841705.1. NCBI lineage: Bacteria > Pseudomonadati > Pseudomonadota > Gammaproteobacteria > Pseudomonadales > Pseudomonadaceae > Pseudomonas > Pseudomonas sp. CFBP 8770. The sequence continues at coordinate 284,095 of NZ_JACYUL010000004.1, read as the reverse complement.
TTCTGGTGCATTGGCAGGATCGCTGGCGGTTCCCGGCGTTCAACCTGGCCGACAGCGCCATCACCGTCGGTGCGATCATGCTGGCGTTGGATATGTTCAAGAGCAAGAAAACCGGAGAAGCGGTGAATGACTGAGCAGCGCATCAGGGAAAACACTGAAGTGACCTTGCACTTCGCCCTGCACCTGGAAAACGGCGACACCGTCGACAGCACGTTCGACAAGTCGCCAGCGACCTTCAAGGTCGGCGATGGCAACCTGTTGCCGGGTTTCGAAGCCGCCTTGTTCGGCTTCAAGGCCGGCGACCGACGTACCGTCAAGGTGCTGCCGGAAAACGCTTTCGGCCAGCCCAATCCGCAGAACGTGCAAGTCATGCCAGCCTCGCAGTTCGCGAACATGGAGCTGTCCGAAGGGTTGCTGGTGATCTTCAACGACGCGGCCAACACCGAGCTTCCGGGCGTGGTGAAAGCATTCGACGACAATGAAGTGACGGTAGACTTCAACCACCCGTTGGCAGGCAAGACCCTGACCTTCGAAGTGGAAATTCTTTCGGTCACGGCCCTTTAAGGGCACCGAGGCAAGCATGCAAATCAAACTCGCCAATCCCCGTGGCTTTTGCGCGGGTGTGGACCGAGCGATCGAGATCGTCAACCGCGCCCTGGAAGTCTTCGGCGCACCGATCTATGTCCGCCACGAAGTGGTGCACAACAAGTTCGTGGTCGAAGACCTGCGCAATCGCGGCGCCATCTTCGTCGACGAGCTCGACCAGGTGCCTGACGACGTCATCGTCATCTTCAGTGCCCACGGCGTTTCCCAGGCCGTGCGCCAGGAAGCGGCCGGACGCGGCCTGAAGGTGTTCGACGCGACCTGCCCGCTGGTCACCAAGGTGCACATCGAGGTGGCCCGCTACAGCCGCGATGGCCGTGAGTGCATTCTCATCGGCCACGCCGGGCATCCGGAAGTGGAAGGCACCATGGGCCAGTACGATGTCAGCAACGGCGGCGCCATCTACCTCGTCGAAGACGAGAAAGACGTTGCCAACCTGAACGTGGTCAACCCTGAAAACCTTGCCTTCGTGACCCAGACGACCTTGTCGATGGACGACACCAGCCGGGTCATCGACGCGTTGCGCGCGCGCTTCCCGGCCATTGGCGGGCCGCGCAAGGACGACATCTGCTACGCCACGCAAAACCGCCAGGACGCGGTCAAGATCCTGGCCGACGAGTGCGACGTGGTGCTGGTAGTGGGCAGCCCGAACAGCTCCAACTCCAACCGGCTGCGCGAGCTGGCCGAGCGCATGGCCACCCCGGCGTACCTGATCGACGGCGCGCAGGACATGCAACAAGGGTGGTTCGACGGCGTGCAGCGTATCGGCATTACCGCTGGTGCCTCGGCGCCCGAGGTGCTGGTACGCGGTGTCATCGAGCAACTGCACGCCTGGGGTGCGACCGGCGCCGACGAGTTGATCGGCCGGCCGGAGAACATCACGTTCTCGATGCCCAAGGAATTGCGGGTGAAGACGATTACTTGAGTGACTTGCGGCACTGATCGTCGCGATTGCGTACGTAGCTTTTGTCTAGCCTGAGCCTTCCGGCCCAGCTGAGGATAAGGCGCGTACGCGCCTTGTCGGTGCGGTCGCACACGTAGAGCGTTCCGGGGTTGCCGGCGCCGCTTACTCCGGCAACGGCGCCGAACGTGTTGAAACGCACCTCCTTGCGTATCCATAGGTTTCCTTCGATCCTGATCGCGCCGTCCAATACGCGCTCGCGCAGCACAGTGCTCGAGCTGGAAGGCAGCCCGCGCCTGTCTGGCATTACCTTCCATCCCCAGCCCCACCCCTTGTCCGACGCGCGGACGACCATAGGGGTATGCCTCACAACCGCTTCGGTTCGGGCCATTTTCAGGGTCGCGACCAGCTCGCTGACGATCATCTGACGCCGCTGCTCCTGCAGCATCGCGCGGAAGGCGGGCACCGCGATCGCTGCCAATATCCCCGCCACTGCCAGCACCGCCACCAGCTCTACCAATGTCACTCCCTTGCTGTTCATGCCAACCCTCCCTGGGTTTCTGTGCAACAGGCGCTGATCCCTCTAGAACAACCGTATATCCTGTGCGCCCAGCGAACTGCGCGAGCGCTGGTTTATAGTCAGTGCTCCTGGGGGAGGCGTCCAATGCGGCATGGTTACAAGGGGTTTACGCTGGTCGAGCTGATGGTGACGATCGCGGTGTTGGCCATCCTGGTAACCGTGGGTATTCCCTCGTTCGTTGCCTTGATGAACAACACCAAAGCCGACACTGAGTCGACGGATTTGTATCGGGCACTTAACTATGCGCGGCTCGAGGCGATCAATAGGGGCATGAATGTGCGGGTCAGACCACAGACAGCGAACACCTGGACCAGCCAGCTGAATATCCAGTCGGTTGCCAATGGCGCCGTGGTCGATACGCTCAGGGTGATCGCCCCCATGGCCACCTCTGCCGTGGTACTTCCCAACGACCTGGCTTTTATCGAATACAGCAGTCTGGGCGCACTGGTGGTGCCGGCCAGCAAGTTTGAGTTTGTCTACACGCGCGGAAGCTTCAGCAGGACTCTGGGCGTCTGTGCGAACGGTCGCATAGTGCCGACTGGGGCTTGTCCATGACTCGGCCTGCGAAACAGAAGGGTGCCAGCCTCATCGAGGTGCTGGTGTCGCTATTGGTGCTGGGCATCGGACTGCTTGGCGCGGCGGCCCTCCAGCTCAATGCCTTGAAGTTCACTGATAGCTCCACCTTGAGCAGCCAGGCCAGTTTCCTCGCCTATGACATGATGGATCGAATCCGTGCCAACCCCAATGCCAACTACGCGCTGTCCGCCCTGAGTGCCGCGCCGACCAGTGCCGGTGGTTCCACTCGCAATCAGGATCTGGTCGACTTCGCCGCCAACGTCACTGCGCTCGGGGGAGCAGATGCCGCAACCAGCAGCATCGACGTCAAAGGTCGGTTGGTGACGATCACCATCAGATGGTCCGATGCTCGTGCAGCGGGCGCGTCCAATGTTTCCAACGTAGCCGGCACCGATGCCGCCGTTCAGGAGTACAAGCTCGTCAGCCGCGTGGCAATGGACAAGGACATCAAATGAGACGGAGCATGGCCGGTATCGGTCTGATCGAGCTGATGGTGGCAATGACCCTGGGTCTGGTCATCACACTGGGCGTGACGCAGATATTCCTGACGGCGAAGAACACCTACCGCTCGCAAAGCGCGGCAGCCGCTATTCAGGAGGACGCGCGGTTCATACTGAGCAAGATGATTCAGGAAGTCCGTTCCGTGGGGATGTTTGGTTGCCTGGCCACGGTGCAGGACAGCAGTAAGGAGGGGGATTTCGCCGCTGCCTTCGCGACACCTATTACCGTTACCAGATCTTCGAATGGCAATGTGGTCCTGACGCTAGTGTACGCAGATGTCGGCGAGAATGGCCCGTTGCCCACTTGGCAGATTCGTTCGGATTGTAGGTTTAGCGCGACCGCGTACACCGGCGGACAGACGCCTGCATTGACGGCAGGGCAACTGACTTTCCCCATCCGCAGGGTGGTTTACTCCTACAGCAGTAACTCGATCAATGTCGGCCCAAAGGCTGATAGCGTTTCTCCTTTGATCAACAATGTCAGCCAGTTCGATGTGACCTTCGGCATGGCCTCCAACGACGCCGACGAGTTTGCTTCCAGCTATGTGGCGACGCCTACCAACTTCGCCCTCATTCGCAGCGTGCGCATTGCTCTGAAGGTCACCGATGGCAATGCGACTGCATTGGCGAAGGAGCAGTCGTTCAGCATCGTGGCTTCCATTCGGAACCGTCTATTGTGAGGAGGCCTGCGTTGGGTTCAATTTCGATGAGGCGACGCCCTGGTCCACAGCGAGGCATGACGCTGATCATCGCGTTGGTATTTCTTCTGCTGCTGACATTGATCGGTATCTCGTCCATGCAAAACGCAACGCTGCAGGAAAAGATGGCTGGCAGTGTAAAGCTGCGCAACGAGTCCTTTCAAATGGCCGAAGCGGCGTTACGACTGGGTGAAAATGCGGTTGCGGCGTCGGGTTATACGTTGGCGGTCTGCGCCGATGTGACCCGGTGTGCGCCTCCTGTCCTGGCCAATACCGGTCTCCCCGCAGCAGGCAATGATGCCAGTTCCGGGGTGGTATGGACCGCTGCAGCCAGTGGTGGTCTGTACGGGGTTCAAAAACTGGGCATCACCAAAGACCCTGCCATTCTTGCTGCGAGTATTCCCGTGACGGAAAACGGCGTCTCATTCACGCTTTACAGAATCACGGGCGTCGGATTGCAGGGCACATCCCGTACAGTGCTGGAGACCCTCTATGCCAAGCAGCAATAAATCGATGCAGCGCCTGGCATGGTGGCGTAGCTGCCTGCTCGGTGCATTGGTGAGCAGCTATGTGGCGATGCCTGCGTATGGTTTTACGCCATCGAGTTCACCCTTGCTTAGCGCCGGCGCTGTGACCCCAAACGTGGTGCTGCTGGTGGACAACTCCGGGAGCATGAACAGTCTCATCAGATCGACTGCGTTCAATCAGTTGGACGCCCAGACAGCTGTTTACACCTGTAATGCAAACAACGACTGCCAATATGTAAACGCGCTGGACATGAGCAGCGAGAACGTTTTCTACAGCAGTTTCAACCAAGGCACCTGTACAAACAGGGGCCTGATCGGCTACAGGATGTTCTACAAATTCACTACGAACCGTCTTGTCTGCATGAAACTGCCTGATCCTGTCGGCTCGGGCAACACGCGTTACTCGGCCAACTATGTTTCCTACCTATACGACCAAGTTCCGGCCAGTAATCCAAACAGGGACTACACCGATGGTGTTGTCATTCCCAATGACTACCGAATCAACGTAGCTCGCAAGACGGCGGTCGACTTGGTAGGCGCCAATCGCAATCTTCGGATCGGTCTCGCGACGTTCAATCCGCCTGCTACCGGCAACCCTGGGCCGGGTGGCAACATTGCTCGAGCCGTCGCGGACATCTCGGCCACCTCGGACACGACCAAAGCCAACTACACCGCCTTGGTCAATGCCATCAATGGTTTGGGTGCTGTAGCAAACACGCCGCTGGCTGAAACCTACTATGAGGTTACGCGCTACTTTCGTGGCATGGCGCCATACTACAATTCATCGCCTTCAACCTATACCAGCCCCATTCAGTACCGCTGTCAAAAAAACTACGGCGTCGTGATCACCGACGGTCTGCCGACCTATGATCGTACCTTTCCCAAAGACGATCCCCTGGGCGGTAGCAACTTGCCCAACTGGGATGGGATCAGTGCGAACGACGGCAACAACATCAACGGCGACGGTGAGGGCGACACCCTCTACCTGGACGATATCGCCAAATTCGCCTATGACATCGACATGCGCTCGGGCGGTACCGACCTGGCTGGCAAAAGTTGGGACTCGAGTGATTTCGTCCAGCAGAACATGTTTACCTACACCGTGGGCTTTACGGCCAACAACGACATGCTTTCGGACGCTGCCGACTACGGCAAAGGCCAGTATTACCAAGCCACCGATGCTGCCGGACTAACGGCGGCACTGGGCTCCGCGCTCAATGCCATTTCTTCGGTCGCGGGCTCAGGTGGGGCGGGGGTTTCCAGTTCGGCAACGTTGACGACAGGCGCGCAGTATTACGAGACGTTCTACGACCCAACTGATTGGCGCGGCACGATCAAGGCGTTCAACTACAACGCCAATGGCACGGTCAACACCAGCAAGTACAACTGGAGTACCGACGATTTGATCAAGCCCGGTACGACATCGGTCTATCAATCCTGGAATACGACCAGTAACGCCGCCGTCACGCTGGCCTACGATAACTTCTCTACTGCACAGAAAGCGTCGCTGAACGCCAACCTGCCTCGCTCCATCACGGGCGGGGATCTGGTGGAATGGAGCAAGGGTACCAATAAAACAGGACTGAAAACGCGCACGGTACTGTTGGGCGATATCATCAACTCGCCGCTCGTCTATGCTTCTCCCACCGCGAATACCGCTTCCGACTCGGTCGATGACAACAGCTATTCAACCTATTTGACCAATAAAGCCAAATCGATGAATCCCAACTTGTTGGTTAATACCAACGATGGGTTCGTCAATGTCATCAGCACCAGCGGTCGCCGAGTCTATGCGTACATGCCTTCGAGTGTGCTACCCAACCTGCATTACGTGGCCGATACCGATTATGTCAACGGCACGTCTCATACCTTTCTGGCAGATGGGCAAATCACGGTGGCCGATGCGCCACAGGGCAAGACATGGAGAACCATTGCCTTGGGCGGAGTTGGAGCCGGTGGCAAGGTATTCTATGCCTTGCAGTTGTTCGACGACTCAGCAGGCAACAGCATCAAGGCACTGTGGGAGATTCGTGCGCCTGATACCGCCGACACCAGTAATACTTTCAATGACCTGGGCTATGCCTATGCCAAACCGGAAGTGGGTCGATTGAAGGACGGTACGTGGGCGGCTTTCATCAGTAATGGTTACGGCAGCGCTACGGGGCGAGCGGCTCTCTATGTCGTGAACTTGAACACAGGAGCCTTCATCAGCAAACTCACAACACCCGTTGTGAAGGCTGGAGAAACCGATAACGGTTTGTCGTCGGTCAAGTTGCGGCTGGACGCACAAGGCTATGTTCAGTATGCCTATGGCGGCGACCTCAAGGGACGGCTCTGGAAGTTTAACTTCACGACATCAACCAAAGGTGTCGATCCAACCACACCCTTGTTCACAGCCGCTGGCGAAGCCACACAACCGATCACCGCCCAACCCGTCATAGGCAACTACACCAACGGCCGCAAGTTGATTTTCTTCGGTACCGGAAAGCTCAACGAGTCGGCCGATAAAACCACCAAGAGCCCGCAAGCCTTTTACGCCATCCTGGACAGTGATGCTTCCACGACGAACTACACCCAATCGCAGTTGCAGCAGCAGACCATTACCAACATCACGGGTCAAACTGTTTACACCAGCCAGAACAGCGTCGACTACACGTCTCGTATGGGCTGGTACATGCCGCTCACCTATCAGGGCATCAATGCCGGTGAGCGCGTGATTTACGCTGCGCGTTTGATCGAGGGTCGTATCTATTTCAGTACCGCCATTCTGGATACTACGGATCCTTGCTCCAGCTCCGGTTCGGGCAAAATCATGGAGGTGGATGCCGCTACTGGTAAAATGCTCACCAACTTTGCAGTGTTTGGAAGTACGACCTCGATCAGTGGTTATACCATCAGCGGCGGATTACCCAATTTCTCTGCCTTCGTAGGCAGCGATAGCAACAGCACCGACTCACCCAGTCAAACCATCACGGTGCAGGATTCCAATGGTAACCTTTTCACCTATATCGAGCCCGGCGCCGTACAGAATCGGCGGATCATGTGGCGACAACGACAGTGAGCATGCCTATGGAAAAGCAGCAGGGTTTTACCTTGATAGAATTGATGATCGTAGTCGCCATCGTCGGCATCCTTGCCGCCATCGCCTACCCCAGCTACACCGAGTACGTGAAGCGTACCCATCGGGTCGAGATCGGGCAGGTGCTAGCCGAAGGTGCGCAGAATTTTGAAAGAGGATTCACCCGAACGGGCAGTTACGCCAACGTGCCCGACGTCGCGGGTAATGCCTGGTACAACATCCTGACGGTGAAGGACGCCACCACGTTCAGCCTGACGGCGGCGCCAAGGGCGGGCACCATGATGGTCGGTGACAAGTGCGGCAGTTTCGTCATCAATCAAACCGGCGCGCGGACCAACACCGGTATGGCCGCCGGCAACACCTCTGCCACCTGCTGGGGCCGCTGAGCCTTCTTTGGAATCGTTTCATGTCTGACCATGTGTTGGTTGTCGGCGGCGGCGTGATGGGCCTGCTGACGGCCTACAACCTTGCTGCCCATGTGGGTCGCATTACCCTGATCGACCGCAGCGCGGTCGGCCAGGAGTCTTCCTGGGCCGGCGGCGGCATCGTTTCGCCGCTGTATCCCTGGCGCTACAGCCCGGCGGTTACGGCGTTGGCGCATTGGTCGCAGGATTTCTATCCGCGCCTGGGGCAGCGCCTGGCCGTCGATACGGGCATCGACCCGCAGGTGTACACCACCGGTTTGTACTGGCTGGACCTGGACGATGAAGCCGAGGCGCTTGCCTGGGCACGGGTCAATCGTCGGGGGCTGGCGGCAGTGGATATTTCAGCTACCTATGAGGCCGTGCCGGTGCTGGGGCCCGGGTTCGGGCGGGCGATTCATATGGCCGATGTCGCCAACGTGCGCAATCCGCGCTTGATCAAGGCTTTGAAAGCGGCTTTGTCGGCGATGCCCAACGTGACGGTGCGCGAGCAGTGTGAAGTGCAGGGCTTTTTGCTAGATGGCCAGCGGGTGGTCGGTGTGCGTTCGGCGCAGGGGGAGGCGCTGGCCGACGAGGTGGTGCTGACTGCGGGCGCCTGGAGCGGTGAGTTGTTGCAGACCCTGGGCATCGGTTTGCCGGTTGAGCCGGTGAAGGGCCAGATGATCCTGTTCAAATGCGCGGCCGACTTTCTCCCGAGCATGGTGCTGGCCAAGGGGCGCTATGCGATTCCCCGTCGCGATGGGCATGTATTGATCGGCAGCACATTGGAGCATGCGGGCTTCGACAAGACGACAACGCAGGAAGCGCTGCACAGCCTGATGGCCTCGGCGGTCGATCTGCTACCAGCCTTGGCCGAGGCCACGCCGGTGCAGCAGTGGGCCGGGTTGCGTCCGGGGTCGCCGGAGGGGATACCGTTCATTGGTGCGCTGCCGCGGCATCCGGGTTTGTGGTTGAACTGCGGGCATTACCGCAATGGGTTGGTGCTGGCGCCGGCTTCGTGTCGTCTGCTGGCCGACCTGCTGCTGGGTCGCGAAGCCGTGATCGATCCAGCCCCCTACGCGCCGCAGGACCGCATCCCCCTGTAGCAGCGGCGCAAGCCGCGTCCGGCCTCGCCGCGTTCATTCAGGCACACCGCGTAAACCGCCGACGCGTTCATTCAGGCACACCGCGCTAACCGCCGACGCGGCTTGCACCGCTGCTACGGGGATCGCGTTGTCTTGTAGCAGCGGCGCAAGCCGCGTCCGGCCCGGCCGCGGTCATTCGGGCATACCGCGAGCACCGCCGACGCTTCTGTTCGGGCACACCGCGTGCATCACCGATGCGTTCAATCACGCGCACCACACAAACCCTGTAGCAGCGGCGCGAGCCGCGTCCGGGTTTGACGCGGTGGCACGGAATCAATCCAGTCCAAGCTTTTTCAGGCGATAGCGCATCGAGCGAAACGACATGTTCAGCCGCTGCGCCGCTGCCGTGCGGTTCCAGCGGGTTTCTTCCAGCGCTTGCAGGATGAGCTTGCGCTCGACGCTTTCCAGGTAGTCTTCCAGGTTGTCGACCTGGGCCAGGCTGGGTTCGCCGGACTCCACGCTGACTGCCGTTTCGCTCAGGCGCAGGTCGCTCGCCTCGATGCGATCGTCTTCGCACAGGGTGTAGGCCCGTTCGAGCATGTTTTCCAGTTCGCGCACGTTGCCGGGAAAGCGGTAGCCCTTGAGGGTTTCCAGGGCTGCCGGGGTCAGCTGCGCCGGTGGCAGGCCACTGCCCTGCGCCAAGCGCGCCAGCACGCTGCCAGCCAGCAGCGGAATGTCTTCACGGCGCTCGCGCAGGCACGGCACGCGCAACTCGATCACGTTGAGTCGGTAGTAGAGGTCCTGGCGAAAGCGCTGGGCCGCTACCTCGGCTGCGAGGTCCTTGTGGGTCGCGCTGAGAATGCGCACATCGACCACGTTTTCAGTCTGCCCGCCCACGGCGCGCACGGCCTTTTCCTGGATGGCGCGCAGCAGCTTCACCTGCATGGTCAACGGCAGGTCGGCCACTTCGTCGAGAAACAGCGTGCCGCCATTGGCCGCCTGAAACAGCCCCGGCTTGTCTTCGGTGGCACCGGTGAAGCTGCCCTTGCGATGGCCGAAGAATTCGCTCTCCATCAGCTCGGCGGGGATGGCCCCACAGTTGACCGGAATGAATGGCCGATCCGCGCGCGGGCCCTGCTCGTGAATCAGCCGGGCGACCAGTTCTTTGCCGCTGCCCGACTCGCCGCTGATGTAGACCGGCGCCTGGCTGCGTGCCAGCCGGCCGATCTGCTTGCGCAGCCCCAACATCGGTGGCGAATCGCCAAGCAGGCGCTGGTCGATGCTCGGTTCCTTGCCGACAGGGGCGGGCGCCGGCATGCGCAGCGCGGTGCCAACCAGCTCGCGCAGGCGCGGCAGATCGACTGGTTTGGTAAGAAAATCGAAAGCGCCGGCCTTGAGCGCATTGATGGCGGTGTCCAGGCTGCCAAAGGCAGTGATCATCGCCACCGGCACCTGCGGGTAGCGTTGCTGGATGAACTGCACCAGCTCAAGACCGGTGCCGTCGGGCAGGCGCATGTCGGTCAGGCACAGGTCGAACGATTCGCGGCCCAGCCATTCGCGGGCCTCGTTGACGTCGCGCGCGCTACGGGTTTCCAGTTTCATGCGGCCGAGGGTGATCTCCAACAGTTCGCGGATGTCCGGCTCGTCGTCCACGATCAGAATTTTTTGCCTGGCGCTCATAGTCATCCCTGTTTGCGCGGGTGGGCGAAGGTGATGCGCATGCAGCTGCCCCCTTTTTCACGTGCTCTGTAGTCTAGGTGGGCCTGATTGCTTTCGCACAGCTCGCGGGAAATATACAGGCCCAGCCCGGTGCCGTTGCTTTCGGTGGTGAAGAAAGGCTCGAACATGTGCTGCAACTGATCGGCGGCAAAGCCCGGACCATCGTCCAGCACCTCGAGGATCGGCAGGCCGTCGGTCGGCTCCACGAAAAGATTCAACCAGACCTGCGCGCGGCCCTGTTGCTGGGCGCTGTAGCGCATACCGTTTTCCACCAGATTGTTCAGCACCTGAGTCAGTTGGTTGGCATCCATGCGGGTTTCCAGGGTGCCGTCGCTGACGTACATGTGCAGTTGCTGGCCCGGGCGCGCGGTGGTGCGAAAGTCACTGACGAAGTTTTCCAGCCACGCCTTGAGGTCCAGCGGGTGCGGTGCGCTGGGGCGCCGGCGCGACAGCTGCAGCACGTTCTCGATGATCAGGTTCATGCGCTTGCATTGATCCTGAATGATCTGCGTCAGACGCCGGTCGGCCACCGGCAGGTCTTCGGACTCCTGCAGCAGTTGTCCGGCATGACTGATGGCGCCCAACGGGTTGCGGATTTCGTGGGCGATGCTGGCCGTAAGGCGACCGAGCGCGGCCAGCTTGAGTTGCTGGGCCTGCTGTGCGATCTGCGACAGGTCTTCAAGAAACACCAGGGTCTGCTGCTGTTCACCACCGCGACGCAGGGCGATGAAGCTGGCCTGGATGGACGGCCCGGTAGGGGAGAACTTGAGGCTTTTCACGCGCAGGGCGGGGTTGGTCTGCCACTGCAGCAACCGTTCGATCAGGTCGGGTGAGTGGACGGCGATCAGCTCGCCATTGAGTGTCATGCGGCCGAAAAGGCCCAAAGCGCCCTGGTTGGCCAATTGCACCCGCAGTTCGGTGTCCAGCACCAGGATGCCGGTGCGCATGCGCTGCAGAATCAGCGCGTTCAGGGCTTCCAGGCTGGTGACGTCACTGGCGCGCTGCTCGGCCAGGTTCTCGCTGGTGCGCAGCAGTCGACTGAGCCCTTGAACCACGAACCACACGGCGAAGCAGAGGACACCCAGGGTGCTGGCCTGCAGGTAGTCGTTGGCGGCGGTGGGCCGCGAGATGCTCAGGTAGAAGGTCAGGTAGATGATGCCGATGGTGGCCAGCGCGGCGATCAACAGGCCCAGGCGGTTGCGCAGCAGCAGATTGCCCATGGCCACCGAGGCGATCATGAGGTTGCCGATACCGCTGGGTGTGCCGCCGCCGGCGTAGAACAGGCCCGCGAGCATGATGACGTCGGCGGTGGCCAGGCTGAACACCGGCAAGACCCGGCGCGGGTTGCCCATCAGCACTACGACGAGGATGTTCAGGATCAGGTACAGCCAGCTGCCGGCGCGAAACAGTTCGCCATCGGCCACTTCCAGCAGGCGGTTGTCCATGTTGCTGGAAATCAGCAGGACCAGCGACAGGCCGATGGTCAAGCGGTAGAGGTGGTACAGGCGCAGCATCCGCTGCGCCTGGGCGCCGCCGAGAAACTGCGCTTCAGCGGGCACCGTTGCCGGGCCCTTGCTCCAGGTGCGGCTTGCTGCAATACCAGTGGCTGTCGCGGCGCAGCGCGCTGTCTTCTGGCAGATGCACACCGCACTGGGCGCATCGAACCATGCTCAGCGATGCAGGCTTGTCATCCTGGCGAGGCGCGCGCGCCGGGTTCTTGAATTTGCGCCACAGCCAAATGGCGGCGAACACGACGGCGATCCAGAAAATCAGGCGAATCATGGGATGGTCAGCTTTGCCAGGGGAGATGGCGCAGTGTAGGAGCGCGCCCGATGCGGAGCAAGCAGCGGTGATCGCTGTTACGCCCGTGGGAGCGGTCATCGGCCGCGAAAAGGGCGCTGCGGTGCATCAGGTATACCGCGGTGCGCCGTTCGCGGCCACGGACCGCTCCCACAGGTTTGTGTGTAGCAAAAAAAAGGGGCCGTCAGGCCCCTTTTTTCAATGCAACCCAGCTTCAGTCGAAGAGACCAAAGGTGGCATAGCTGAACCACGAGCGGCTCTTGCCTTCTTCGGCGTTCGGCTGCTGCTGGTCGGCGGTGCCGCCGTCTTCAGGCGGCAGCAGTTCTTTCGGAATGGCGTCGCGCGCTTCCTGATACTGACGCTGCACATCCTGGTTGGCGCGGGTTTCGCCCGGCGGCAGCGGGTCGGTGTTGTTGCCGATCCAGCCCAGAGTGGCCTTGGAGATCCACGAGCGGTTGTCCGCTTCGTCCTGCTGGGGCACGAACTTGCCGTCTTCCAGGCTCGGGTGATCCGGGTAGTTGGTCTTCAAGGTGTCCAGGCTGGTCGCGGCCAGGTCATCCAGGTGCAGACGCATGTAGGCTTCGGTCATCACCGCCAGGCCGTCGCCGACGGACGGCGTTTCCTGGAAGTTCTCCACCACGTAACGGCCACGGTTGGCGGCAGCGACATAGGCCTGACGGGTCAGGTAGTAGTCAGCCACGTGGATCTCGTAGGACGCCAGCAGGTTGCGCAGGTAGATCATGCGCTGCTTGGCATCGGGCGCGTAGCGGCTGTTGGGGAAGCGGCTGGTGAGCTGGGCGAACTCGTTGTAGGAATCGCGGGCAGCACCCGGGTCACGCTTGGTCATGTCCAGCGGCAGGAAGCGCGCCACCAGGCCACGGTCCTGGTCGAACGAGGTCAGGCCCTTGAGGTAATAGGCGTAATCGACGTTCGGATGCTGCGGGTGCAGGCGAATGAAGCGCTCGGCAGCCGACTTCGCCGCTTCCGGCTCGGAGTTCTTGTAGTTGGCGTAGATCAGCTCGAGCTGCGCCTGGTCGGCATAGCGGCCGAACGGATAACGCGACTCCAGCGCCTTGAGCTTGGCCGTGGCACTGGTGTAGCTATTGTTGTCCAGGTCGGCCTGCGCCTGCTGGTACAGCTCGACTTCGCTGAGGTTTTCATCGACCACTTCCTTGGTCGAAGAACAGGCCGCGGTGAGTCCGAGGATGGCGATCAGCAGCAGGTGTTTCACTTGCATGGCGGCTAGCGTCCCTATAAACGGCCGCTGTCTCGGGCGTGGCCGTCCTGTTATGATGAGCACCCCGTGGAACCACCGGGGCAAAAGACGCCGTATTTAACCACAAGCGTGCAGCCGAAACCAAAGGCTGTGCCGCCGCCTAGTCCGAGCATGTCCGAGATCATACAACTTCGCGCAGAGGTACCGTCCGATTTGGGCGGACAACGCCTCGACCAAGTCGCCGCCCAATTATTCGCTGAGCACTCGCGCTCGCGCCTTTCCGCCTGGATAAAAGAGGGCCGCCTGACCGTGGACGGGGGCGTTCTGCGCCCGCGCGATACCGTGCATGGCGGTGCCCTGCTCGAGCTCAATGCCGAACAGGAAGCCCAAGGTGAGTGGGTGGCCCAAGACATTGATCTGGACATCGTCTACGAAGACGACCAGATCCTTGTCATCAACAAACCGGCCGGCCTGGTGGTCCATCCGGCCGCCGGACACGCCGACGGCACCCTGCTCAATGCACTGCTGCACCACGTGCCGGACATCATCAACGTGCCGCGTGCCGGCATCGTCCACCGCCTGGACAAGGACACCACCGGTCTGATGGTAGTGGCCAAGACCATACAGGCGCAGACGCAGCTGGTGACACAGTTGCAGAGTCGCTCGGTCAGCCGCATCTATGAGTGCATCGTGATCGGCGTGGTCACCGCAGGCGGCAAGATCAACGCGCCGATCGGTCGGCACGGCCAGCAGCGCCAGCGCATGGCGGTGATGGAGGGCGGCAAGCAAGCCGTCAGCCATTATCGCGTGCTCGAGCGTTTCCGCTCCCACACCCATGTGCGGGTCAAGCTGGAAACCGGTCGGACCCACCAGATCCGCGTGCACATGTCGCACATCAACTTCCCGTTGGTGGGCGATCCGGCCTACGGCGGCCGCTTCCGCATTCCGCCTGCGGCCAGCGCCACCATGGTCGATGCGCTGAAAACCTTCCCGCGCCAGGCCCTGCATGCGCGCTTCCTCGAGCTGGATCATCCGACGACCGGTGAGCGCATGGGCTGGGAATCACCTCTGCCCGACGACTTCGTCTGGCTGCTGTCGCTGCTCAAGCAGGATCGCGAGGCCTTCATCGGGTGACCACGTTCGCGCAGGGCCTGCTGTTTCCCGACTGGCCGGCTCCGGCGTCGGTGAGGGCCTGCGTGACTACCCGTGAAGGCGGCGTCAGCCCGGCGCCGTACGCCAGTCTGAACCTGGGCGCGCATGTGGGCGACGATCCACAGTGCGTGGTCCAGAACCGCCTGCGTTTGACCGCCCACTTCGGCATCCTGCCGGCCTGGCTCAACCAGGTGCATGGGGTCCGGGTGGTCGAGGCCGACCCGAGCCGCGTGCTCGAAGCGGATGCGAGCTGGACCACCACCCCCGGCATTGCCTGTACCGCCATGACTGCCGATTGCCTGCCTGCGTTGTTCTGCAACCGGGCAGGTACCCGTGTGGCGGCGGCCCACGCCGGGTGGCGCGGGTTGGCGGCCGGGGTGCTGGAAGCCACCGTCGATGGTTTCCAGGAACCGCCCGAGCAGCTGATGGCCTGGCTGGGGCCGGCGATCGGTCCGCGTCGGTTCGAGGTCGGCGCCGAGGTGCGTGACGCATTCATCGCGACTCATCCGCAAGCAAATGAGGCGTTCGTGCCGGGTGCCGCGCCCGGCAAGTTCCTGGCTGATATCTACGCCTTGGCGCGGATTCGCCTGGCGGCGGCAGGGATGACGGCGGTATATGGCGGGGGGATGTGCACCGTGGAAGATGAGCGGTTCTTTTCCTATCGCCGCGCGTCGGTCACAGGGCGGTTCGCTTCGTTGGTGTGGCTGGAGTCGTAGCTTCGCCGCGGGAGGCCTCTTCGCGGGCACTGCCCGCTCCCACAGAGTAGATTGCATCCTGTGGGAGCGGTCATCGGCCGCGAAAGGGGCACTGCGGATTAATTGATCCACCGCGGCGTCTGGTTCGCGGCCACGGACCTCTCCCACAATGATCTTCGC
The DNA here is from genome assembly GCF_014841705.1 of Pseudomonas sp. CFBP 8770. Taxonomy (NCBI): domain Bacteria; kingdom Pseudomonadati; phylum Pseudomonadota; class Gammaproteobacteria; order Pseudomonadales; family Pseudomonadaceae; genus Pseudomonas; species Pseudomonas sp. CFBP 8770. The sequence goes on along the minus strand of NZ_JACYUL010000004.1, from coordinate 268,383 downwards.
GCAGTTCTAGCATTATGGAAGCGGGCGGTATAGACACAACCTCCCTCGATCTGCAACCCCCAACCTTGAATCTTCACCAACACCCCCCATCTAACTGTCATCCCCGGCAGGTTTTCTTTATCAGGTGTGTCCATCGCTCCGGCCTGCCCCTTTTCAGGAAGGTGACTCATGCGTATAGACCGTTTGACCAGCAAGCTTCAACTCGCGTTATCCGACGCACAATCCCTGGCCGTTGGCATGGACCATCCGGCCATCGAACCGGCGCATCTGATGCAGGCCCAGCTCGACCAGCAGGGCGGTTCGATCCGTCCGTTGCTCATGCAGGTGGGCTTCGACGTCAACAGCCTGCGCAAGGCGCTGAGCAAAGAGCTCGACCAGTTGCCGAAAATCCAGAACCCGACCGGCGACGTCAACATGTCCCAGGACCTGGCGCGCCTGCTCAACCAGGCTGACCGGCTGGCGCAGCAGAAGGGCGATCAGTTCATCTCCAGCGAACTCGTATTGCTGGCCGCCATGGACGACAACAGCAAGCTGGGCAAGCTGCTGTTGGGGCAGGGCGTCAGCAAGAAAGCCCTGGAAAATGCCATCAGCAACCTGCGCGGTGGCGAGGCGGTCAACGACCCCAACGCCGAGGAGTCGCGCAAGGCCCTGGAAAAATACACCGTCGACCTGACCAAACGCGCCGAGGAAGGCAAGCTCGACCCGGTGATCGGCCGTGACGACGAAATCCGTCGGACCATCCAGGTGCTGCAGCGCCGCACCAAGAACAACCCGGTACTGATCGGCGAGCCCGGTGTGGGCAAGACTGCCATTGCCGAAGGCCTGGCTCAGCGCATCATCAATGGCGAAGTCCCCGATGGCTTGCGCGGCAAGCGCCTGCTCAGCCTGGACATGGGCGCGCTGATCGCCGGCGCCAAGTTTCGCGGCGAGTTCGAGGAGCGCCTGAAGTCGCTGCTCAACGAGCTGTCCAAGCAGGAAGGGCAGATCATTCTGTTCATCGACGAACTGCACACCATGGTCGGCGCTGGCAAGGGCGAAGGCTCGATGGACGCGGGCAACATGCTCAAGCCGGCACTGGCCCGTGGCGAGCTGCACTGTGTAGGTGCCACCACGCTCAACGAATACCGCCAGTACATCGAGAAGGACGCTGCCCTGGAGCGACGCTTCCAGAAGGTGCTGGTCGAGGAGCCGAGCGAGGAAGACACCATCGCCATCCTGCGTGGCCTCAAAGAGCGTTACGAGGTTCACCACAAGGTGGCGATCACTGACGGCGCGATCATCGCGGCAGCCAAACTCAGCCATCGCTATATCACTGACCGCCAGTTGCCCGACAAGGCCATCGACCTGATCGACGAGGCGGCCAGCCGCATCCGCATGGAGATCGACTCCAAGCCCGAAGTGCTCGACCGCCTGGAGCGCCGTCTGATCCAGCTCAAGGTCGAGTCCCAGGCTTTGAAGAAAGAGGATGACGAAGCCGCGATCAAGCGTCTGGAAAAACTGACCGAGGAAATCAACCGACTGGAACGCGAATACGCCGACCTGGAAGAGATCTGGACTTCGGAAAAAGCCGAAGTGCAGGGTTCGGCGCAGATTCAGCAGAAGATCGAACAATCACGTCAAGAACTGGAAGCAGCGCGTCGGCGCGGCGACTTGAGCCGTATGGCCGAGTTGCAGTACGGGGTCATCCCCGACCTGGAGCGCAGCCTGCAGATGGTCGATCAGCACGGCAAGAGCGAGAACCAGTTGCTGCGCAGCAAGGTGACCGAGGAAGAGATCGCCGAGGTGGTTTCCAAGTGGACGGGGATTCCCGTGTCGAAGATGCTCGAAGGCGAGCGCGACAAGCTGCTGAAGATGGAAAGCCTGCTGCACCAGCGCGTGATCGGCCAGGAAGAGGCCGTGGTTGCCGTGTCCAACGCGGTGCGGCGCTCGCGTGCCGGATTGTCCGATCCCAACCGGCCCAGCGGCTCGTTCATGTTCCTCGGCCCGACCGGTGTGGGCAAGACCGAACTGTGCAAGGCGCTGGCCGAGTTTCTCTTCGATACCGAAGAGGCAATGGTGCGCATCGACATGTCCGAGTTCATGGAGAAGCATTCGGTCGCTCGCCTGATCGGTGCGCCACCTGGGTACGTTGGCTATGAAGAAGGCGGCTACCTGACCGAAGCGGTGCGTCGCAAGCCGTACTCGGTGTTGCTGCTCGATGAAGTCGAAAAGGCCCACCCGGACGTGTTCAACGTGCTTTTGCAAGTGCTGGAAGATGGCCGTCTGACCGACAGCCACGGGCGTACCGTGGACTTCCGCAACACCGTGATCGTAATGACCTCGAACCTGGGGTCGGCGCGTATCCAGGAGCTGGTCGGCGACCGCGAGGCACAACGCGCAGCGGTCATGGATGCGGTCACCAGTCATTTCCGTCCCGAGTTCGTCAATCGGATCGACGAGGTGGTGATTTTCGAGCCACTGGCGCGCGACCAGATCGCCGGGATCACGCAGATCCAGTTGGCACGGCTGCGTAGTCGTCTGGCCGAGCGCGATCTGAGCCTGGAGCTGAGCGATGAGGCGCTGGATAAGCTGATCGCGGTGGGCTACGACCCGGTGTATGGCGCGCGTCCGTTGAAGCGTGCGATCCAGCGCTGGATCGAGAACCCGCTGGCGCAGCTGATTCTCTCGGGCAAATTCCTGCCAGGGACTTCGGTGCAGGCGTCGGTGGTCGATGACGAGATCGTGTTTGCTTGAGTGATGAGTGGCAGTGAGGGCCTCTTCGCGGGAAGAGCCCGCTCCCGCGGGCGCTCAAGTCATTGTGGGAGCGGGCTTTGCCCGCGAAGAGGCCCTCACTAACCCACCCCATTGATTTACCGTTGCATTTTCGTTTCAAGGCTTGTAAAGTGCGCCCCGCTGTACGTCATCCCGCAGAACCACTGGCTTCACCCGGTTCTGAAAAAAAGTTGCAAATCAGTGTCTTGAAAGCAATTTAAAGGGTTGACAGAGGTTTTGAAGATTGTAGAATAGCGCGCCTCAGAGACATGAACGCAGCGATGCGAACAGGTCGAAGAGTTCAAGGCGGTAGTGATACAGGCTTGAAGCTGCAGCGGTTGTAGATGTACTGAAATTGATAGTTCCGTGATAGCTCAGTCGGTAGAGCAAATGACTGTTAATCATTGGGTCCCAGGTTCGAGTCCTGGTCACGGAGCCAAATTTCATATCGGGGTATAGCGCAGTCCGGTAGCGCGCCTGCTTTGGGAGCAGGATGTCAGGAGTTCGAATCCCCTTACCCCGACCATATTTGGGTCGTTAGCTCAGTTGGTAGAGCAGTTGGCTTTTAACCAATTGGTCGTAGGTTCGAATCCCACACGACCCACCATTTTTGATTCCGGTTCGCTGGATCGAATCTTAAAAAGCCCCACCGTTTAACAGCGGTGGGCAGCAGAAAAGGCGCCTTCCGGGGTGCCTTTTTTGTACCGGGGTATAGCGCAGTCCGGTAGCGCGCCTGCTTTGGGAGCAGGATGTCAGGAGTTCGAATCCCCTTACCCCGACCATATTCATGAAAAAAGGCGCCTGTCATGGGCGCCTTTTTTTTGCTCTCGATTTCATGCCATTCCACCCCAGTCTCTACGGGTACCCCGTGGGAGCGGTCATTGGCCGCGAAAGCAGCTCTGCGTGTTGTCTGCTGCACCGAGGTGTCTGTTTCGCGGCCACGGACCGCTCCCACGAAGCCACCTGTAGCAGCGGCGCAAGCCGCGTCCGGCCGCACCGCGTTTAATCAGGCACACCGCATCGCCGGTAACGCGGCTTGCGCCGCTGCTACCGGGATTGCAGGCAACGATGGATCAATGCAGCTTCAATCGCGGCTCGGTGCCGCGGCCGATGCGGCTGCCCAGCATTAGCATGCCGGTGCGGAACAGGCCATACAGCGCCGCCTGGTGCATCCGGTACAGCGACACGTAGAACATGCGCGCCAGCCAACCTTCCAGCATGACGCTGCCGGTCAGGTTGCCCATCAGGTTGCCCACCGCCGAAAAGTGCGAGAGGGAAATCAGCGAGCCGTAATCCTTGTAGGTGTACTCCGGCAGCGCCTTGCCTTCGATGCGTAGCTTCAACGACTTGGCCAGCAACGAGGCCTGCTGATGGGCTGCCTGCGCGCGCGGTGGCACGTTGCGGTCGGTGCCCGGCTGCGGGCACGCCGCGCAGTCACCGAAGGCAAAGATGTCGTCGTCACGGGTGGACTGCAGGGTCGGGCGTACCACCAACTGATTGATGCGGTTGGTTTCCAGGCCATCGATCTCCTTGAGGAAGCCAGGCGCACGAATACCGGCTGCCCACACCTTCAAACTGGCCGGAATCACCTGGCCGCTGCTGGTCAGCAGGCTTTCGGCAGTCACCTCGCTCACCGCGGCATTGGTCAAGACCGTCACACCGAGCTTCTCCAAGGTCTGGTGCACCGGCTGACCGATGCGCTCGGGCAGCGCCGGCAGCACCCGCGGGCCGGCTTCGATCAAGGTGATGCGCATGTTCTCGGGTGCGATGCGGCCCAAGCCATAAGCCGCCAGTTCTTTTGCCGCGTTGTGCAGCTCGGCCGCCAGCTCGACTCCTGTGGCACCGGCACCGACGATGGCGACGCTGATCTGCGCGCGACTCTCGTCGTGCCCGGCATGGGCGCGCAGGTAGTGATTAAGCAGTTGCTGGTGGAAACGCTCGGCCTGCTTGCGAGTGTCGAGGAACAGGCAGTGCTCCGCCGCCCCCTGGGTGCCGAAGTCGTTGGTGGTGCTGCCCACCGCGATGACCAGCGTGTCATAGCCGATGCTGCGCGCCGGGACCAGCTCCAGGCCGGTTTCCGGATCGAGGGTGGCGCTCAATTGGATCTGCTTGGCCGCGCGGTCCAGACCGCTCATGCGGCCAAGCTGAAACTCGAAATGATTCCACTTGGCCTGTGCCACGTAGTTGAGCTCGTCTTCGGACGAATTCAAGGAGCCGGCTGCCACCTCATGCAGCAGCGGTTTCCAGATATGGGTCAGGTTGGCGTCCACCAGCGTGACGCTGGCCGTACCGCGCTTGCCCAAAGTCTTGCCCAGGCTGGTGGCCAGTTCCAGGCCGCCGGCGCCGCCGCCGACAATAACGATGCGATGTGTCATGGAAAGCTCTCATAAGGTTAACGAATTCGGGTGTCTGCGAAGGGGGGCGAGCGCAAGGCAGCTCATAGCTCCACACCTTCGAACAGATGGATCGACAAGCCCTGCTACGGCTGTCCCCAGGGCAAGAAGCAGCTGCTCGACTTGCAACCGAGGCGCGCACGGGTGACCGCCGATCAATGGCGAGAGTCACGTGGCAGGGCAGGCGACCCTGAACAGGTAGACGTTTCAGACGCGGGCAAGGCTACAGGGTTCCTGACAGGCGGTGCGGGCGAGAGCGCTTTGTATCATCCGCACGGCCCCTGCGCCATGACTGGTAAAGGGGTGGATTCACAAACTGATGCCTACATCGAAAACGATGCTGCGGCCCAGGTTGTTGCGCAGGAAGTCCGGCGCATCCGGATGCGCGAACAAGACCCGGGCAAAGGTGGGGCCGACCAGCGACAGCGAGCGCCAGCCTTGGCGAAGAAACTCGGTAGGCGGCGGAAAATGGCTGTTCAGGTCCAAGGCTTCGCGCTTCAGGCTGGCGAAGGCAATGATGTCCAACTCACCAAGGTCCAGCCCGCGTTCGCGGTAGTTGTGGGCTTTCTTGCGCAGGGTCGGCGCCAGCCGCTGCAGCAGCTCGGGTGCGCGGATGCGTTTGGGGCGTGCCTCGCGCCGGACCAGTTGGCTGAGGGAGAAAGCGCTGCGGCGGCGCTGCAACTCCTCGCGCCACTCATCGTTGAGCCGGCGCCCCTCGTCGAGCACGAAGAACACTTCGAAACTGGCTTCACGGAACAGCACGTCCGGCGGCTCCTGGCCGGCGGGGGTGAACTCATCGTCACGGTAGGCGATGTTCAGGCCCTGCAACAGGCGCTCGCACACCCAACGCTCGCGCTCCCACTTGCGCGCATTGGAGAGGAAGGCATTGGCCTGTTCGGCCTGGCTGGTGAGCAAACGCAGGTAGTCGGAGTCATCCATGGCCCTAGCTTAGCCCGCCTGTGCGACGAAAAGAATAACGCTCGACGCTTCAAAATCCTTCGGCGATGGGTAAGGATGGGATTTTCCCAGGAGCTGCACCATGCCCAGCATCAAGATCACCTCCGGCGGCTACGAATTCTTGGCCGAAACCCATCCCGATGCACCGCAGACGGTGGATGCGTTTCTCAAGCTGCTGCCGTATCGGCAGAAGATCATCCATGTGCGCTGGAGTGGCGAGGCGTGCTGGGTGCCGCTGGGTGAATTCCAGTTGCTGCGCGGTGACGAGCCGGTCGGGTTCGAGAACCACACCAGCCACCCGTCGGTGGGGGACGTGTTGTTTTATCCCGGGCCGTACAGCGAGACGGAAATTCTGCTGGCCTACGGGTCATGCTGCTTCGCCAGCAAGATGGGGCAGTTGGCCGGCAATCACTTTCTTACCGTGGTGCAGGGCAAGGAAAACCTCCGCGCCCTGGGCGTGAAGACCTTGTGGGAAGGTGCGCAAGAGGTGGTGTTCGAATTGGCGTGATCGCCTTGTAGATACCCTGTAGGAGCGGTCCGTGGCCGCGAACCATGCACCGCGGTATCCCAGACAATCCGCAGAGCCCTCTTCGCGGCCGATGACCGCTCCCACGGGTACCCGATATCCACTGTGGGGGCGGTCCGTGGCCGCGAACCATGCACAGGTGCAAGCACTATCGCCTGGTGCCCGACCGCCTCAATGTCCGCGCGGTGGCAGGTCCTCGCTGAACAGGTCGTCCTCGGCATCCGGGCTCACCGGAATCTTGTGCTCCTCGGACGCCCAGGCGCCCAGGTCAATCAATTTGCAACGATCGGAACAGAACGGCCTGTTCGCATTCGCTGCCGTCCATTCCACCGGCGCCCCGCAAGTCGGGCAATCAACGGTCAAGGGTTGGCTCATTCTCGGCCTCCACGCAAAGTCAGATAAAAAGCATGCAGCCGCTCGACTTCCGAATGCAGCCAGGCCAGATCGCGGTCGTTGACCAGCACATCGTCCGCCAGCGCCAGCCGCTGCTCGCGGCTAGCCTGAGCTTTCAGAATCGCCTGGACCTGCTCGGGCGTGGTGTGATCGCGCAGCAAGGTCCGCGCAACCCGCACCGCCTCCGGCGCATCCACCACCAGCAAGCGCTGGGTAGTCCGGTACTGCCCCGACTCGACCATCAGCGGCGACACGAACACCGCATAGGGCGACGTTGCCGAAGCCAGCGACCGAGCGATTTCCTCGGCAATCAACGGATGCAACAAAGCCTCGACCCAGCGCCGCTCCTGCGCATCCTCGAAGATCACCTTGCGCAACGCCCCACGGTCGAGGCTGCCATCAGCCTGCAACAGCGCCACACCATAGCGCTGCACCAGCGCCGCCAGCGCTGGCCGCCCCGGCTCCACCACCCAGCGCGAAGCCTGATCGGCGTCCACCACGTGCACGCCCAACTCGGCAAAGCGTTGCGCTGCCGCGCTCTTGCCACTGGCGATGCCACCGGTGAGGCCCAGCACCCAAGGTTTATCCACAGCTGTTGTCATCGGAACCCGGCAAACTGCATGTATGAAGTGGTTATTTGATCACCCCACAGCAATGCAATCCACCCCGCGATGGCCAGATAAGGCCCGAACGGGATCGGCGTACTGGTTTGCGCGTTGCGCATCCGCAACATCAACACCCCCAGCACCGCCCCCACCAGCGACGACAACAGAATGGTCAGCGGCAAAATCTGCCAGCCACCCCAGGCCCCGAGCATGGCCAGCAACTTGAAATCGCCGTAACCCATGCCTTCCTTGCCGGTGATCAGCTTGAACACCCAATACACCAGCCACAGGCTCAGATAACCCGCCACCGCGCCCCACAGCGCGTCGTAGAGATTGGTAAACAACCCCTGGCCATTGACGATCAACCCCAGCCACAGCAACGGCAGCACCAGCACATCCGGCAGCAACTGGTGATCGGCATCGATCAGACTCATCGCCAGCAAGCCCCAGGTCAGCAGCAGAAACGCACCGGCCTGCCAGCTCAACCCGAAGTGATAAACCACAAAGGCACTCAAGATGCCCGTGGCCAGCTCCACCAGCGGATAACGCAGGCTGATCTTCGCCCGACAACTGGCACACTTACCCCGCAGCATCAGATAGCTCACCACCGGGATGTTCTCCCAGGCGCGGATCTTGTGGGCACAGTGCGGGCATTCGGAATGGGGGAGCAGCAGGTTGTAGGTGGCGCCTTTGGGCTCCGGCGGCAGGCCGAGCATTTCACGGGATTGGGTGGTCCAGTCCCGGTCGAGCATGATCGGCAGGCGGTGGATGAGGACGTTGAGGAAACTGCCGATGATGAGGCCCAGGAGGAGGGCGCATGGAAGTAAAATGGGTTCTGAGGTTAGGATGGATTCTGGTAAGAGCATATTAGACGATTGCGCCGAGTTTGAAGATAGGTAGATACATAGCGATAACCAGCCCACCTACGACCACCCCCAATACCGTCATAATCATTGGTTCCATCAAGCTGGTGAGGCTGTCAACGGCATTGTCCACTTCCGCTTCATAATAGGTGGCAACTTTCTCCAGCATATCATCGAGCGCGCCGGACTCTTCGCCTATCGCGGTCATTTGGATTGCCATGCTTGGGAATATCGCAACGGATCTCATGGAGACGTTGAGCTGTGTGCCCGTTGAAACGTCCTGTTTGATGGTATTTACAGCATTCTTAAATACGACATTGCCGGTCGCTCCCGCTACTGAGTCCAGCGCATCCACTAAAGGGACACCTGCCGCAAAGGTAGTGGATAACGTACGTGCATATCGGGCAACAGCTGATTTATAAAGTATTCCTCCTACAATCGGTGTTTTAAGCAATGCCCTGTCGATAGTATCGCGCATTGGCCTGCTGGTTCTGTATGCGTGACGAAAGACGAAGAAGAAGCCGATTAAAGCTGCTAGTACGATGAGCCACCATTCCTGCAGCGCATTGGAAAGGTTTATAACCATTTGGGTGAAAGCCGGTAGCTCGGCTCCGAATCCAGCAAATACCGACTGAAATTGAGGGACGACTTTTATTAACAGAATTCCGGACACGATGAAGGCTACTACCAGCACTGCAGCAGGGTAAGTCATCGCCTTTTTGATTTTGGCTTTAAGGGCTTCGGTTTTTTCCTTGTAGGTGGCAATTCTATCCAATAAAGTCTCAAGCGCACCGGCTTGTTCACCTGCATCAACTAGGTTGCAATAGAGGTCATCGAAATACAAAGGGTGTTTCCTTACCGACGAAGCCAGGCTGTTCCCTGCAGCGACATCTTGCTTTACATCTTCTACCAATCGTTTCATATTTGGATTGTCAACGCCTTCGGCGATAATGTCGAAGGATTGAAGCAAGGGCACCCCAGCTTTCATCATTGTGGCTAGTTGTCGCGTAAATAGCGCCACTGCAAGCGGTTTTATTTTTTTTCCTTTGCTGAAAATAGAAGATGTTTTTTTCTTTATTTTTAATGGCGTAACACCCTGTTTGCGCAGATAGGCCTTCGCCAGCGCTGGGCTCAGCGCGGTCAACTCACCTCTGACGAGATTTCCTTTCTTGTCCGTTCCCTCCCAGGCAAATGTCGGAGGCTTTGTAGGTTTGATGGCCATGATTAATCCTTGGTCACGCGGTTGACTTCCTCAAGGCTGGTAACGCCTTGCATGACCTTGAACAGCCCGGAAGTCCTAAGGTCATTGAAACCCTCCTTTCGCATTTGTTCAGCTATTTCTATCGCGTTATTGGCCGCCATGATCATCCGCTGCAATTCTTTCGTATTCTTAACTACCTCGTATATCCCTACCCGTCCTCTGTAGCCGCCATTGCATTGGTCGCAACCTTTAGGTTCATAGATTTTGAACTGTCCGATCTGGGCCGGCGGAAAGCCTTCTTCGATCTGAGCTTGAACAGGGATTGACTTCTCCGTTCTACAAATAGGGCAAAGCTTTCTAGCCAGGCGTTGCGCGATAATCAAGTTAACTGATGTGGCTATGTTGAAGCCCGCAACGCCCATGTTTTGCAAGCGAGTCAGTGTTTCCGCCGCACTATTGGTGTGAAGCGTAGATAGCACTAGGTGCCCTGTCTGCGCGGCCTTTATGGCAATCTCTGCAGTTTCCAAATCTCGAATCTCACCCACCATGATGACATCTGGATCTTGTCGCAAGAACGAGCGCAAAGCCTGGGCAAAATCAAGACCTTGACGAGGATTGACATTGACCTGGTTGATGCCCTCCATGTTTATTTCAACTGGGTCTTCGGCGGTTGAAATATTAATATCAACGGTATTGAGTATATTAAGCCCAGTATAAAGCGATACCGTTTTTCCCGAGCCAGTAGGCCCAGTCACCAGAATCATACCTTGTGGCTGACGTAGTGCTTGAAGGTACAATTCCTTCTGAATAGCCTCGTATCCAAGTGCATCGATTCCCATTTGCGCGCTGGACGGATCCAGAATTCGCATAACGATCTTTTCACCCCAGAGCGTCGGTAGAGTATTTACTCGAAAATCTATCGTTTTAGTTTTAGAAATTCGCATCTTTATTCGGCCGTCTTGAGGTTTTCTACGCTCGGATATGTCAAGGCTCGCCATGACTTTAAGTCGCGCTGCAATTCTCCCTGCAAGGTTTATAGGTGGGCGCGCGACTTCCTTCAACATACCGTCAGTTCGAAGCCTGACCCTGTAGATTTTCTCATACGGCTCGAAATGCAGGTCTGAAGAGCCACCTCTGATCGCGTCAAGTAGCATCTTATTGACGAATCTAACCACGGGGGCGTCATCTGCATCTTGGCCCTGGCCCACTATATTATCTTCTTTGTCCCCGCCATCGGCTGAGATATCGATCCCGTCAAGGTCTATATCGGCCATGTCCTCTAAGCCAGTATTCCCGTTTTCAAAAAAACGCTCGATTGCGTCAGATAGCTTGTCATCCTCCACAAGAATTGATTCAGTGTTCAACCCGGTGCTGAACTGGATGTCGGTAATAGCTTGATGATTCGTTGGATCAGATAGAGCGATGAATAATTTGTTACCCCTACGCCAGAGAGGGAGAGCGTGATGTTGGCGTATGAGCTTTTCGCTTACCAGATTTTTAGGTTGATGTTCTTTATCAATTGCAGACAAATCTAGTAAAGGGCTACCAAATTGATCGGCAGCTACTTCGGCAATCGCTTTACTATTTGCAAGTTTTGCTTGTACGAGATAATGAACAAAAGATAGTCTGCTTTTTTGAGCCTGATGTACTGCTTGCTGAGCTGCTTTTTCTGTAAGCAGTTCTGCTACCACCAATTGCTTAGCAAGGCCAGTGAGGGCCAAATCGTTCATCTCAGCACCGATCCTTTCAAATTTAGATATTTATAGCGCACAAGCACCTACGAAGCCAAGCGCGGGTAAACAGGTGACAAAATTCGTCAGTTTGTGTCCCGGTTACGGTGTGCCGGTCTTTACGACACGAGCGAACTCGCCTTGGAATGAGCGATGGATAGTTGGCATGCCTCGTGCTTAGGTCTTTCCAACGACGTATACCCGTCATCTTCGGAGATGTGAAATGAACGCGCAAAAAGGCTTTACGTTGATTGAGTTGATGATCGTAGTAGCAATTATTGGTATTTTGGCAGCTATTGCCCTACCTGCTTATCAAACCTACACAGGTAAATCTCAGGTCACCGCTGCCTTGGCCGAAGTCACCCCAGGCAAAACTCAAGCCGAAGCTAAGCTCAACGAAGGGCTTGCAGCAGAAATCACAAAAGCTGAAGATATCGGTCTAACGACTTCTGCACGTTGCACTGCCTATACCGTATCGGTAAAGACTACTGGAGATGCGTCTATTGCCTGCACCATGGCTGGTAATCCAGACATTGCAGCCAAAACTCTCACACTGACACGCACTACTGCCGGCGTATGGAGTTGCGCTACGACTGCGCTTCCTAAGTACGCTCCTACTGGCTGCGTCGGCAAAGCCTAAACGGTTATTCTCGACTTGTAGGCCGGGGTGGCCTATGTGCCACCCCACATGCCTATTTTAGGTTTTTGCATGCGCTGAAGGTAAAGCAACATGGACCGCTCACGAAGTCATGGCTTTACCCTCATCGAGATGATGATTGCAGTCGCGATTGTGGGAATTTTGTCGTTTTTAGCTGTTTATATGTTTCAAACATATTCTAATAGGGCCAAGCTGGCTAACGGTGTAAGCGAGCTCAGGAGCTTGGTCGGTCGTTATGATGCTTTGCATTTGAGTGGGAATGCTTCGCCTAATCTCACGGATTTAGAAGTTACTGACTCTAGTCGTTGCCATTTCTCGATTGGAATTACCGCCACGTCAGATGTAGCTGTGATGTGCGAGCTTTTGAATGTCTATGGAGCTCTTGAAGGCGGCATTTTGACTTACAGACGGTCCACACAAGGACAATGGGTTTGTACCGCCAGCTCAGGCATAGCACCTGACATCCTGCCGGCGCATTGCCGTTGAGGATCAAGGAGATTGCGTAGTTAAGCGATAAATTTTTAGGTTTAAAATTTGGGCCGGTGTAGCTCAGTCGGTAGAGCAGCGCACTCGTAACGCGAAGGTCGTAGGTTCGATTCCTATCTCCGGCACCATCCCCAACACAGTAGCACTCTCTAAACATCGTCAAATTCGGTTCTGAAAATGATGATGCCGCAACCTAGAATACGGAAATCACCATGGTTCTCACAGGATTCAGCCGCCTCGCAGCGGCTTTTGTGTTTCTGGCGGCACTGCCCGCCTGCTCCACTCACAAGGATTTCTACGCCACCGGAGGCAGCCGTGCGGATGGCGTTATCGACGTTGCCTATGATTTCAATTATCTGGAAACGCCGTTTGTCGATCTGAAGCAGGCGTACACTATCGCCCGGTCCAAATGCTCCCTGTGGGGCTATGTAGACGCAGAGCCTTTTGGCGGAGCCACCCAGGAATGCACTGCCAGACGTGGTTTTGGTGATTGTTCGGCATGGCGGGTCTCAAAAAAATATCAGTGCTTGGGTAATCTGGGCAGCGTATCCGCTCCACTCAATTACCTAGGCTCCGCGCAGCCTCCAGTTCATGTGCCTGCTCGCCAGGCAGCGGCACCTTCCCAGGCAGCGCCGGCGGCAACGCCCGCTCCACTGTCGTCCGCTGAGTACAAAGATCGGCAGATCGATTTGCTGATGCAGCAGAACTTGCCCTACGACGAGTATCAAAAGAGATATCAGGCAATCATGGCGCAGTAGTGAATCGGGAGCAGGGCATAAAGCTTTCCAGTTCGGTTCCTTACATGGATAGCCCACACGACATGCCCAGGAGCCCCCATGTTCAGCCACATCCAAATCGGCGCCCGCGACCTACAAAAAATGGTCGCCTTCTACGACCAAGTATTCCAAGCCCTCGGCCTCATCCGCATCCCGGAAGAAAACGACGGGGGCCCAGCTGGCGCCGGCTGGCAGCGGCCCGATAAGCTTTGGCCCCAAGTCTACGTCCAACTCCCGTTCAACGGCCTCCCTGCCACATGGGGCAACGGCATGCAGGTCAGCTTTGCGGCGCAGTCGCAGCAGCAGGTGCGGGACGCGTGGCAGGCGGCGTTGGATAAGGGCGGTATGGACGAGGGGGCGCCGGGTTTGCGGCCGCAGTATTCAGAGGACTACTACGGCGCCTATTGCCGGGACCCGGAAGGCAACAAGTTATGTTTCGTTCACGCATCGGATATGGCCGGTTCAGCTTAAGTCCGACGTGAGTTGGCCAAGCGCGCGACCCCAGCCGTCAGGAGTACCGCCAGCACCACGCCTGTCGCCACGGCGGGCAGTATGCCCAGTTGCACTACCATCTCCTGCAAGCTGAGGTAGAAGCCAATCACGCCGACGGCGCCAATCGCGTTGCCTCTGACAATCGCTGCGAGTTCCTGGCGTCCGCCCTGCACATGGGCAAAAACAGCGAGCGGCCAGGCGATGATCGGAATGGGCGCCAGGTAGCCGCTGACTACGGGGCCCAACCACTGCGCACCTGCGGTGATCAGTAGCAGCAGCAGGGTCGCGGTCAACATCCGCATGGGGATGATCCAGCTGGGTAGCGCAACCGGGCGCCCCAGGGGTTTACCATGGTTCGACGTCACCCGAATCAGCACGACCACCAGGCACAGGGTAATGGCGATGGCCGCAAGGGGTGATTCCAGCCGGTTCATCAGTAGCGCTGTGGCAACGTAGAAAACCACGGCGGCCAGGCATCCGAGCACCACCGAAACACGGCGAGTCACCGCAAGATAGAACAGGTAGGTCGCCTGAATTGCCGCCACGCCGGCCAATGCGCCGGGCACTGCCATCGCCACGAACCCCGGGCCTTGTTCGAGGCTGAGAAACAGCATCACCACGGCGGAGGTCACTGGAAGCCCGGACAGCAGCCCGCCAACGTGTGTACCCCAGCGTTTGGCTGCGATGGAGATGAACAGCATGAGCAGCGGCGTGATCAGCAACTTGAGGTAGAAAACGGTCATGGGCGTGCGTCGTTGTTTTTAGTCCATACGTTGTACATGATTCGACGTTGGCCTTTGATTCAATCGGCACCGAGAATGGCGATTGTAAGCCTTGACCTGTATCGTTTTCGTCCTGTGTGCCGACAGCCTGTAAGCCCGCCCCTGACTCTGGGCAAGGATGCCAACCGTGAAATACTTCTTCATCATTTTGGCCAGCTACACCTCGGTCTACCTGTGTGTATCGCCGTTGCTCGATGCGCGCGTGCAGGACGTCATCGAAGGCCTGGAGATGCGTCGCCGGGCGGCGGATATCGAGGCCTATGTCGAGCACGTGATCCAGGCGCTGAATCGCAGCAAGCTCGAGTACGCCTTGTTCGGCGGCACGCTGATGGCTGCGTTGGTCAGCGCCGGTGCGTGGCTGCTGGGCGATTAGGCTTGGCCGTTGAACGAGGCGCGCAGGTCGGCAACGTCTTGCACGCCTGGCTCGGTCACTCGGACTGTTTGTCCTGTTCGCTGAATTCCACTGCCAGGGCAGCGGCTTCCACGTCACTGGTGCGGATGTGCAGTTGCCCTTCGCTGTCCTGAACCTGAAACACCGGGTCCACGCCTTGCGCACGGTACGGCTCGGGGATGTCATTGCCTTCGAGTTTCTTGACTGAGATGGCCATGGTTTTTCCTCCCAAAGAAGCTGTGACCGGCGCCCTCGGCCAAGGTGCAGTCCGAAGCGTTGCACAGGAACTTACCTTGCCTGCAATGCCTCGAATCTCTACTTACCATCAGAGGCTTCCTACCATGACCACACGCGATGAGATCCAGCCAAAAGCCCCGACCCTCGATGAGAGCGGTAAGCCGGTGAACGTGGTTGAGCGCGACATCGAGAATGAAACGCCAGCTACCGAAGGCGTCGACAAGGTCATCACGCCCACCTCCATCAAGGAGAAAGAGCAGGATGCCGAGACCTTGCAGCGCAAGACCGCCGAGATCGAACGCAAGATCGCCGACGGTCGTTGATGTCGTGAAAAGGGAGAAAAGTGCAGCTAACCGTCCGTTCACATCCGTTTCACGCGGCATTTACATTCTCGGGCGTAATGTTGACCTTGCTCCTTCTTCAAGCCCGCTTTCCTCCCCGTCGGCGGGCTTTTCTTTGCCTGCGATTTGGCGTTTCGCCCAGCCAGGCCTGCTAACCTCACCTATTCAAGCGTCGAACCGAACCAGGCGTCGGCGCGTTGCAGTGGGCATGACCACTGCCTTCCAAGGAGCTTGACCCCACCATGACCATTTCCCTGCGCACACGGTTGTTGACCGTGTTGATGTTCACCACGCTGCTCAGTGGCTGCGGCGTCAATAACATTCCGCAATATGACGAACAGGTGAAATCGGCCTGGGCTCAGGTGGAGAACCAGTACCAGCGCCGTGCCGACCTGATCCCCAATCTGGTGGAAACGGTGAAGGGCTACGCCAAGCAGGAGCAGGACACCCTGACGCGAGTGATCGAGGCGCGCGCCAAGGCCACGTCGATCCAGGTCGATGCCAACACGCTGGACGATCCGGCCAAGCTGCAGCAGTTCGATCAGGCCCAGCAGCAACTCAGCGGTGCCTTGAGCCGTTTGATGGTGACGGTCGAGCGTTATCCTGACCTGAAGTCGAACCAGAACTTCCTGGCGCTGCAGTCGCAGCTCGAAGGCACGGAAAACCGCATCGCGGTAGCGCGTCGCGACTTCATTGCCTCGGTTGAGAAGTACAACACCGAGATCCGTACCTTCCCCGGCAAGCTGTGGCAGATGACCATGTACCGTGACCAGAAGGTTCGCGAGAACTTCAAGGCCACGGCACCCAATGCCGAGCAAGCGCCGAGCGTGAAGTTCCAATGAAGCCATGGCGGTGCCTGCCGCTGTTGATGCTGCTGTGGGCTGCCACGGCCGGGGCGCTGGAGTTTCCAGCGCTCAGCGGTAGGGTGGTGGACCAGGCGGGCCTGCTCGACGGGCAGACCCGCAGCCAGCTCAGCCAGATGCTCGAGGCCCACGAGCAGGCGACCTCCGAGCAGGTCGTGGTGGTGACCGTGCCGGACCTGCAAGGCACGGACATCGCCGATTACGGCTACCAGCTCGGGCGTGCCTGGGGCATTGGCCAGAAAGGCAAGGACAATGGCGCCTTGCTGATCGTCGCCAAGGCCGAGCGCAAGGTGCGCATCGAGGTCGGTTATGGCCTGGAAGGGCAGCTGACCGATGCGCAGTCCTCCATCATCATCAATAACGTGATCGTGCCGTCGTTCCGCCAGGGCGATTTCGCTGGCGGCATTCGTGCGGGCGCGGCGGCCATGTTGCAGGTGCTGGGGGGCGATCCCCTGGCCGAGCCGCAGCGCAGCGACGCGCAGGACCAGGGCCAGGACCAGCAGCGTCTGCCCTGGCCGGCGTTTCTGATTCTGATCATTATCGTGATCGTGATGATCCGCGGTGGTGGCGGAGGCGGGCGCGGTGGCCGAGGCGGCGGTGGTCGTTCGGTACTCACGGGTGCGGTGCTGGGCGGCCTGCTGGGCGGCGGAGGCCGTGGTGGCGGTGGTTTCGGCGGCGGCGGTGGCGGTTTTGGAGGCGGTGGCGGCGGCTTCGGCGGCGGGGGTGCATCGGGTGGCTGGTAAATCGAGCGGGTACGCAGCATGACATTACTGGACGAAAGCGCGCAGAAGCGCGTGGCCACGGCGATTGCCGAGGCAGAACTGCACACCGACGCCGAGCTGGTCACGGTGCTTGCACCGCACTCGGACGACTACACCTACATCCCGTTGTTGTGGGCGGGGTTGATCGCGTTGCTGGTGCCGGGTCTGATCAACTATTACCCCGGCTGGCTGAACGCTCATCACTTGCTGCTGGCGCAGTGGGCAACCTTCATCGTGCTGGGGCTGCTGTTTCGCATTCCGGCCCTGACTACGGCGTTGGTACCGCGTCGAGTGCGGCATTGGCGAGCGGCGAACATGGCGCGTCGGCAGTTTTTGGAGCGCAAATTGCATCACACCCAGGGCGCAACGGGGATGTTGATCTTCGTTTCGGAGGCAGAACGGTACGTGGAAATTCTGGTGGACGAGGGGATTTCCAGTCGCGTCGGGGATGACACCTGGAACGCGATCGTCGAAGCGTTCACCGCGCGGGTCAAGCGCGGTGAAACGATGGAAGGTTTCGTCGGCTGTATCCAGGCGTGTGGTGAGGTGTTGCGAGAGCACGTGCCGGTCACTCATCCTCGTAACGAGTTACCGGATCGGTTGGTCGTACTGGGCTGACCGTTCAGCCAATCAGACGGATCTAGCGAGGCTATGAGCTGTCGAAGTGGCAATGCGCTATCATTCGTTCTTTGCCCACGGAGCCTCGTATGAGCTCGATTATTTTTCCTCAGCCATTCAAGGCGGTGGGTTGTTCCGACTGTCGAAACCTGGATGCGCTGGGTTTCGACTTCACCATGGCGTTCCAGCCGATTCTCGACGTGCGCAGTGGCAAGCCCTGGGCGTACGAGGCGCTGGTGCGCGGAATCAACGGCGAGTCCGCGTTCAGCATTCTGAGTATGGTGAACGACGGCAATCGCTACCGCTTCGACCAGGCCTGCCGGGTCAAGGCCATCGAACTCGCCACCCGCTGGGGTTTGCTCGACTTGCCCGACTGCCTGCTGAGCATCAATTTCCTGCCCAAGGCCGTCTACCGCGCCGAGACTTGCATTCGCGCAACGCTCGAGGCTGCCCGGGAATTCGGTTTCCCGCTGAATCGGCTGATGTTCGAAGTCACCGAAGGTGAGCGTGTGGATGATCCGGCACATCTTCAATCAATTTTCGCCGAATACGAGAAGCAGGGCTTCACCACGGCAATCGACGATTTCGGCTCGGGGTATTCAGGCTTGAACATGCTGGCGACGTTCCAGCCCAATGTGCTGAAAATCGACATGGCGTTGACTCGCGCGCTGGATCAGGACGCTGTACGGCAAGCCATCGTGGCGGGGATCGTGCTGGTGGCCGGCAAGCTGAACATCACGGTGGTGGCCGAAGGCGTCGAAACCGTCGGTGAAAGTGCGGCCTTGCAGGCACTGGGTATCGACTTGCAGCAAGGCTACCTGTTCGCCCGGCCCGCCATCGGTGAGTTGCCGCTCAAGTCTTGAAGTATCTGGCAGGCTGATCAGTCGGTACGGTTTGTCGACTCGTAATGCAGATAACTGGCGAGTGCCTGTTTGGTCAGGTCATTGAGCGTAATGCTTTGCCGATTTGCCGCGATGCTGGCCGCCAGATGCAGTTCGTGGCCAATGCGCACATTGAAGGAGCCCTTGCAGGAAATCTCCGGCGTGACCTTCAAATCCGCGCAGGTCTCCAGGTAGTCATCCACTGCGGCCTGAAAAGCGGCAATCAATTGCGCAACGGTTTGCCCTTCATAGCTGATCAGCGCCCGAATGAACTGTGCTTTGCCATACAGGCAGTCGTCTTCCGGGCTTGCTTCGATCGATCCGAAGTAGCCGCGGTGTTGAAGCAGTTGGTTCATGGCAGCAAGCCTCCATTTTTCAATTGCGCGATGATCTGGCGGCGGATATAGGGCTTGATTTCACTACCCGGATGAGGGCGATGAAGGCTGATCAACGCTGCGGGATTGCCATTGTTAAACTTCACGCGGCTGCCGCTTCCCTGGACTGGCTGAAAGCCGAACCCCTGCAGCAGGCTCACCAGTTCAGGCCATGTGAACTCACTTTCCTGCGAAATCAGTTTGGCGACCAGCTTTCCATGCCTGGACATTACCACTCCTTTTTATGCAACTGAATTTAGTTGCTATCCATTTTCAAGTCAATGTGTGCTGCCCAGCTATGTGTAGCGCAGGGCCGGGTTTTCGGATAAATGGAAGTGATACGAAGGGTGTGCGGCGTTACGGGAAGGCCCGGAGGCCGAGGGGCAATACGAGTGGTAACTATCCATGCAATGACCGAGCTCATTCGTGGAGTGAGCTCGGTCAGGGGTGCATCAATCTTCGAGAATGAACGCGAACTTGTCGTCGATCAGCATCTTCAGGTAGTCGTCGAAGCTGTCGGCGATGACCACGTATTCGTCCGGGTCGTGGACGAAGCGGATCACCTGGCCTTTGGTGCCTTTGCTGGTCGGGTTGAAGTCGATGAACAGCGTGGACGTGCCGCCGTTGTTCATGCAGTGCGAGAAGCACAGGCGCTCGCCCAGGCTGACGTCGGCGTCGATGCGTCGATCGACCATTTCCGGGTTTTCCAGAAAGAAGTCGTCGTAGATGTCGGCGATGCTTTTGTCGTTGGCGGCGCGGTCTTCGAGGATCTGCTCGACCGAGCGCAGGTAGTACGGGTATTCGGCGATGTCCGAGCCCAGGATGAGCACCGAGACTTCACCTTTCTCGTACTTCTGCCAGTGCGTGCCGTTAATCTTGGCAAGCAGTTGCAGCAGGCTGTCCGGGCAGTCCGGGTAGACCTCTTTGAGGGCGTCCAGTTGGGTGGGCGAGGCGCCGGTGGCGAACGCGAGTTCGTCAAGGCTGGCGGCGGGCAGGGCGGCTTTGAGGCCTGAGTGGAACTGTTCGACGATGCTCAAGGCTGCTTCCTTACACGGGTTTTGTTTGAGCACCATTGGGCGATTTGTGGGGGGGAGTCAAGGGAATTTACTGTTTGGGGGAGATGTGGGGGGCTTGGAGGAGGGTGGAAGGCCAATGGCCTCTTCGCGGGCAGAGCCCGCTCCCGCAAAGCTCCGCTCCCACAGAGGCCCGCGGGGTCTCAGCGCCAGCGAACGGTATAGTGCGCAGGCACGTCGCTCATCTGTGGCTGGAAGTGGGTGTTGGAAATCACGTGGGTCTGTACCTCGCCGGCGGCGTCATGCAATTCGATGCGGTCGCCTGCGCCGGCATTGAGCGTCACCTCGTAGATCAACGCCTTGTTGGGCTCCAGGGACGAGTCGAAGGGGCCGAAGCGGGTGCCGTCGATGCGAATGATGTAGACCTGGTAAGCGCCTTGGGTGGATGTGCTGGTCACTGCGAAAACTCCATACCTTTGCTGGTCGATATCTATGTGGGCTGTCACAGGCTCAGGCGCATGGACAGGTCTACCGCTTTTACATCCTTGGTCAGGCTGCCGATCGAAATGTAGTCCACCCCCGTTTCGGCAATGCTGACCAGGGTCGAATCATTGATGCCGCCACTGGCTTCGAGTTTGGCCTGGCCGGCATTGATGCTCACTGCTTCACGCATGTCGGCGAGGCTGAGCTCGTCGAGCATGACAATGTCGGCGCCCGCTGCCAGGGCTTCGCGCAACTCGTCCAGGCTTTCGACTTCGATTTCCACCGGCTTGCCCGGCGCGATGCGCTGCGCCGCCGCTACTGCCTGAGCCACGCCACCGCAGGCGGCGATGTGGTTTTCCTTGATCAGGAAGGCATCGTATAGGCCGATGCGGTGGTTGTGGCAGCCACCACAGGTCACCGCGTACTTTTGCGCCAGGCGCAGGCCCGGCAAGGTCTTGCGCGTGTCCAGCAGCTTGACCTGGGTATGGCCGACACGCTCGGCGAAATACCGCGCGCGGGTGGCCACGGCCGACAGCAGTTGCAGAAAATTCAGCGCGCTGCGCTCACCGGTCAGCAGCGAGCGTGCCGGGCCTTCGAGGTGAAACAGGGGTTGGTTGGGCTGAGCCTGCTGCCCATCCACCACCTGCCAATGCACCGCCACGCGCGGGTCGAGTTGGCGAAACACGGCATCGACCCAGGCGCTGCCGGCAACGGTGCAGGCATCACGGGTGATGATGCTGGCCTTGGCCAGGCGTTCGGCCGGGATCAATTGTGCAGTGATATCGCCGCTGCCCACGTCTTCGGACAACGCACGGCGCACGTTGGCTTCGATTTCAGCGGTCAGATCGGCAAGACGAAGGTTGGACATGACGCGCTCCATCGGCAAAGTGGCCGGATTATAGGATACTGCACCGCTTGGAGCGAAGCCCTGTAGTCCGCGCCTTCACGCGGTGTAAAAAGCTGTGCATTTGGTCGGCTGCTGTGAGCTTTCGTACATATTTAGGGTCAATCTCTTACTTAGCCCCGTGTTCGCTGAACTGCTTGCCACCTTGGTAGTCAGAGATCACTGTCGGTGAGGTCAGGTAAATGACGTCACGTGGTTGACAGGGATGTCGACGCTCTATTTCTCTTGGTGGGGGTCTTGATGGCGAACGATGGGAAAGTGGTTTCACTGAACAAGGCTGCCGCCGATCACGCGAGTCAGCCTGCCAGTGTGCGCCTGCCTGTCGTCCTGTTGCAGGTGCGCGACAAAGCCGCGCTGCAACTCAAGCAGGCCCTGCAGGTGTTGTTCGATAACGCCGACGACACCCTGTTCGAGATGGCCGACCGGGCCTTGAACAATGTCGATCAGAATACCTTCTTCGAAGCCATGCGCGACCTGCGCCTCAAGCGCAAGAGCATCGAGCGCGGCTTCCTCGAGAAATTCTACGAAAGCTTCGTGCGCGTGGGTCAGTACGACACGGTCGAGGCCAGCGCGCCGCCGCCGCTGAGCTACGACAAACTGGCGCTGGTGCCCAACGATGAGTTGGAACGCACGGTGGCACTGGATGCCATGGTAGCCAAGGTCCTCAGCCGTGACAGTTTTGCCTTGGGCCAACTGACGACCCGCCTGAATGTACTGCTGACCCGCCGCCTGGACGATTCCACCAATCCGCTCGGGCCGGTCATGTTGTGCGACTATTTTCTCCAGGCCGGGCGCAGCCTGGGTGTGGAGATCAAGGTCAAGCTGATCATCCTCAAGCTGTTCGAGAAATACGTCCTTACCGATACCGATCAGCTGTACGCCGAGGCCAATCAACTGCTTATCGCAGCCGGCATTCTGCCCGAGCTCAAGGCTGCGCCTGCCCGTCGCGCCGCTGACCGTTCCAGCGACCGCCCGCGTCCCGCTGTTGCCGAGGCGGAAACGCGCGCCGAGGCGCCGAGCAGGTCCGCTCAGCGTGATGAGAACGTGCAGGAAGCGTTTGGCGCCCTGCAGGACTTGTTGCACGACCTGCGTGGCAGCATGGCGCCGAAGATGGAGCCGCCGAGCGAGGCCATGCCGATCTCGACCAGCGATCTGCTGCGCCTGCTGTCCCACTTGCAGCAATACGTGCCTCAGCAACCGCCGCAGAACGACTACGACTTGCGTCAGCAGCTTGAACAGCTGCTGACCCGCGTCAGCGTCAAGAGCGGCAAGTTTCGCGTCGTGGGGGTGATGGACGAAGACGTCATCAACCTCATCGCCATGCTGTTCGAATTCATCCTCGACGATCGCAATCTGCCCGACTCGCTCAAGGCCTTGATCGCACGTCTGCAGATTCCCATGCTCAAGGTCGCAGTGCTGGACAAGAGCTTTTTCAGCCGGGGTGCGCACCCGGCGCGGCGGCTGCTCAACGAAATCGCCTCGGCGGCGATGGGCTGGGGCAGCCGCGACGATTACCAGCGCGACGCGCTGTACCTGCGCATCGATCAGATCGTGCAGCGCCTGCTCAACGATTTCGTTGACGACACTTCTCTGTTTTCCGAGCTGCTGGTCGATTTCCTGGCCTTCAGCAACGACGAGCGTCGCCGCAGCGAGTTGCTCGAACAGCGTACCCGTGATGCCGAAGAGGGCCGTGCCCGTGCGGATCTGGCGCGGCATCTGGTCGAGAAGGAACTCAACAGCCGCTTGCTGGGGCGCAAGCTGCCACAGGTGGTGGTCAATGTGCTGCAGGACGCCTGGAGCCGCGTATTGCTGCTGGTGTGCCTGAAGCATGGGGCCAATTCGTCCGAGTGGCAGGCGGCCTTGTCCACGGTCGACGATCTGATCTGGAGCGTCGAACCCCACGACGACCCGGAAATGCGCATGCGTCTGCTGGAACTGGTGCCCGGCTTGCTCAAGTCCCTGCGCGACGGTCTTACCAGCACCGCGTTCGATCCGTTCGCCACCAGTGAATTCTTCAGTCAGCTGGAGGTGCTGCATGTGCAGGCGTTCCAGCGTGAACTGGTGGATGTCGAGGGAGTGACGGCCAGCGAAAGCTCGCTGGTACAGGTGGTAGAGGAGATCGTGCTTGCATCCCCAGGCGAAGCCGTCGACAGCGATTCCCAGGTGCGCCTGGCCGACGATGACCCAGGCCTGCTGCAGGTCGACAAGCTCCGCGTCGGAAGCTGGGTGGAATTGCAGGAGAACGACGAGTTCAAGTTGCGCTGCAAGCTGACCGCCATCATCGAAACTTCGGGCAAGTACGTGTTCGTCAACCGCACCGGCATGAAGGTGCTGGAGAAGACCCGCATGGGCCTGGCGATCGAGTTCCGCCGTGGCACCGTGCGGGTGCTCGATGACACTCTGTTGTTCGATCGTGCACTGGATTCGGTGGTCACCAACCTGCGCAAGCTCAAGGCACACTGATCGGCGACGCGCAGGCTGCCTTCCTGCGCGTGAGGGTTCATACTGGAGCGCCTTGATTTCCGGCAGGACTCCAGATGCGGTTGATCTCATGCGCTTGAACGGCCTCACAGGGTGGTGCGACGGCGTTCGCCATTGCCCCTCGCCCAATTTCAATGAGCGTCCCGACGGCGAGGTCTCGCTGTTGGTCATCCATAACATCAGCTTGCCTCCCGCGCAGTTTGCCACGGGCAAGGTGCATGAGTTTTTCCAGAACTGCCTGGATCACACCGAACATCCCTATTTCGAAGGGATCTCCCATCTGCGCGTGTCCGCACACTTTCTGATCGAGCGTGATGGTGCGGTGACGCAATTCGTCTCCTGTCTGGATCGCGCGTGGCACGCCGGGGTGTCGTTGTTCGATGGCCGCGAAAACTGTAATGATTTTTCTGTAGGCATCGAACTGGAAGGCACTGATGATCAATCCTTCGCCGATGCCCAGTATGCAGCGCTTGTCACCTTGACCCGGCTGTTGCTCGAGCGTTTTGCGGCCTTGAGCGTGGAGCGCATCTGCGGCCACAGCGACATTGCCCCGGGCCGAAAGACCGACCCCGGCCCTTGTTTCGACTGGGCACGCTACCGTGCCGCATTGCTGAATGAAGAGGATGCACGATGATTTTTCTGGTGCTGCTGCTGGTCCTGCTGGCCGAGAAGTTTTCCGGGCTGCGCCAGCGCGTGCAACGTGACGGTTTTTTCCTGAGTGAACTGCACCGGCTCGAAGCGCGGCCGGGGCTGGCGCGCGAGCCGTGGCTGGTGCTGGGCATCGGCGTGGCGCTGCCGGCGCTGCTGCTGGCGTTCGTGCTGTATGCGCTGCAGCCGGTGGCGTATGGCTTGCTGGCGCTGCCGGTGCATCTGCTGGTGCTGATCTACAGCCTGGGCCGCGGTGACATCACTGTTGGCCTGGGGCCGTTCCGCGATGCCTGGCGCCGTGAAGACACCCAGGCGGCGGTGCATGTGGCCGAACGCGACATGGGC
The DNA here is from genome assembly GCF_014841705.1 of Pseudomonas sp. CFBP 8770. Classification (NCBI taxonomy): domain Bacteria; kingdom Pseudomonadati; phylum Pseudomonadota; class Gammaproteobacteria; order Pseudomonadales; family Pseudomonadaceae; genus Pseudomonas; species Pseudomonas sp. CFBP 8770. The sequence continues at coordinate 243,430 of NZ_JACYUL010000004.1, read as the reverse complement.
GTCACTGCCGACACCGGCGCCAGCCTGCTGCAAAGGGTGCAGGGGCATCTGTTGTGGGAGGCCTATCAAAGCTTTTTCGCAGTGATTTTCTGGTACGCCGCCTTGGGTCCGGTGGCAGCGCTGGTCTATCGGCTGGTGGCCTTGGTGGCCGAGCAGTCTCGGCATCCTGCGGTAGCCCTGCGGGCGCAGCGGCTGCGTCATGCACTGGACTGGTTGCCGGTGCGCCTGCTGGCGGCCAGTTTTGCCCTGGTCGGCAATTTTGTGGCAGTCAGCCGGGTGATGCTGCACGAAGTGCTCAGTTGGGAAATCACTGCTGCGGCGCTGATCGATCGCGTCGGGCGAGTGGCCGGTGATGTTCCGGCGCCGGTGGTAGGGCAGGTGGGAGTGGAGACGCTGGACAGCCTGTGGCAGATGGTCGTGCGCGCAGGGGTGTTGTGGTACGCGGTTTTGGCGGTGTGTTCGGTGTTGGCGTGATTCTGCAGGGTTGATGGTGTTGACCGCCGACGCGGCTTGCGCCGCTGCTACAGGGAGCACTGGCGCTTCTCCCCCTGTGTAGCAGCGGCGCGAGCCGTGTCCGGGTTCACTGCGTATCCGGCCAACCAAACACCGCATTGGCGTTCCGGGTGCTGGCCGCTGCCAGGGTTGCGGCGTCGGTGCCCATGATGCGCGCCAACGCTTCGGCAATGTCCGGCAGATGCTCCGGGCTGTTGCGGACACCCGGATGCATGGCGGGCGCCATGTCCGGCGAGTCGGTTTCCAGAACGATGGCCTCCAGCGGTAAACGCGGCAGTACCTTGTGCATGCGCAGCGCCTGCGGCCAGGTCGGCGCGCCACCTAGGCCCAGCTTGAAACCCAGCTTCAAATACTCGCGTGCCTCCTCCCAACTGCCGGCGAATGCATGGATGACCCCTGCGCGAGGCAGCTTGAAGCGCTTCAAGGTTGCGATCACTGCCGCATGGCTGTGCCGCACGTGCAGCAGCACCGGCAGCTCGAACGCCACGGCCAGGTCCAACTGCGCTTCGAACAACGCCTGCTGGCGATCGCGATCCAGGTCCTTGAGGTAGTAATCCAGGCCGAACTCGCCGATTGCACACAGTTTAGGGTGTCCGTGCAAACGCTCAAGCCACTCGCGCAAGGCATTCACATGCTCGGGCCGGTGCTCTTCGAGAAACACCGGGTGCAGGCCCAAGGCCGCATACACCCGTTCATCCGCCAACGCCAGATCCCACACCCGCTGCCAGTTGGCTCGATGCACGCCCAGCACTACCACCCGCTCCACACCACGCGCTGCGGCGGTGTCCAGCACGTGGGCGCGATCGGCATCGAAGTCGGGGAAGTCCAGGTGGGTGTGGGTGTCGATCAAGCGCACCATCAGGCCTCGTGAATCCTCTGTTTGAAGGTCCGGGCCAAGGCATTCACGCCGGGCTCGTACTGCTTTTGTTCCACGGCGGCGAGTGCCAGTTCCAATGCCTTGCTGGCGATCATGTTGTGCTGCTGGGCCATGGCGTTGACCGGCAGCGGCAGGAAGTCCAGCAGTTGGGTGTCGCCGAACGTGCCCAGGTGCACTGCCTGGGAATCCAGCGGCCGCTCCTGCAGCACATCGAACACGCCCTGCAGCAGCACGTAGGAGGTGGTCACCAGCGCATCGGGAAGGTGGCCAAGCTTGTCGAGCAAGGCCTGCATGGAGTGCTGGCCCCCTTCGCGACTGAAGTATTCGCTGTGCTCGACCAGCACCTTGCCATCGAAGTCCGCCAGCGCAGTATTGAAGCCTTCGGTTCGCGCCTGGCTGATGCTCAGCTCCGGCCGTGCGCCGATCAAGGCGATGTGTCGAGGCTTGGGCAGCAGCAGGCTTTGCGTCAATTGCAGGCTGGCGTTGCGGTCATCGCTGATCACCGAGCAGAACTGCGCCGGGTCCATCATCCGGTCGATGGCGATCACCGGCGTGCCCTTGGCCTGCAATTCACGGTAGCTGTCGTCACTGGCCGGCAGGCAACTGGCAACGAACAGCGCGTCGCAACGACGGGCGCGAAACAGTTGCAGCAGTTGCCGCTCGCTGGCGGCATCGTCGTCGGAGCTGGCGATCAGCAGCTGGTAACCATGGGCGCGGGCACCTTGCTCGAGCAGCTTGGCGATGCGCGCGTAGCTGGGGTTTTCCAGGTCTGGCAGGATGAAGCCCAACGTACGCGTGTGCCGACTGCGCAGCCCGGCAGCCTGGGGGTTGGGGGTGAAGCCCTGTTCCTGGACGATGGCCTCGACGCGCGCCACCGTCGCCTTGCTGATGCGCTGTTGAGCGGCCTTGCCATTGATGACGTAACTGGCAGTGGTGACCGAGACGCCAGCCAGGCGAGCAATATCGCTGAGTTTCAACCGTTGATTCCTTAGTGTCGTCGCGCCCATGCCGAGGCATTGAAGCGCGCTCATTCATCGTTTGTCGGGTGGCGCCAGGCTAAGTTCAGGCAACGTAACCGACAGGTTGGACTTCAATCATCGAAGATTATCGAGTAACGTGCGCTGCATTCTAGATTAAACGTTTCAGCCTGCGTGTTTCCTGCCGTAAAACATCTCTTGTCGAGGTCTCATCCTTACCCTCGGCAACGCAGGCCGGACCCATCGAGAGTACAGAGCGCGCACCTCGATGCTCTATGCTCACACTTCACAACAATACCTCAGCGCGCTGCCGCCGCTGTAAAGGAGAGAGGCAATGCTGGAGCTCACTATAGAGCAGATATCCATGGGCCAGAGCGCCGTGGATAAACCCGCCGCCCTGCAATTGCTCGCCGACAAACTGGTTGCCGATGGTCTGGTTGCCGAAGGTTACCTGGCCGGCCTGCAGGCGCGTGAAGCTCAAGGCTCGACCTTTCTGGGCCAAGGCATCGCCATTCCCCACGGTACGCCCGACACCCGTGACCTGGTGTTCACTACCGGCGTGCGCCTGCTGCAATTTCCCGAAGGCGTGGATTGGGGTGACGGCCAGAAGGTCTATCTGGCCATCGGCATCGCCGCCAAGTCCGACGAACACCTGCGCCTGTTGCAACTGCTGACCCGCGCGCTGGGTGAAACCGATCTGGGTGAAGCGCTGCGCCAGGCCACCGATGCACCCGCGCTGCTGAAGCTGCTGCAAGGAGCGCCGCAGGAATTGGCGCTGGATGCGCAGATGATCGGCCTGAGTGTGATGGCCGAAGATTTCGAGGAACTGGTCTGGCGTGGTGCGCGTTTGCTGCGCCAGGCCGACTGCGTGAGCAATGGTTTTGCCGCGCTGCTTCAGCAAGTCGAAGCCTTGCCGCTGGGCGATGGCTTGTGGTGGTTGCACAGCGAACAGACCGTGAAGCGTCCGGGCCTGGCCTTCGTGACCCCCGACAAACCCCTGCGCTACCTGGGCCAGCCCCTGACCGGGCTGTTCTGCCTGGCCAGCCTGGGCGAAGCTCACCAGGCGTTGCTCGAACGCCTGTGCGCGTTGCTCATCGAAGGCCGCGGCAACGAATTGGGCGCTGCCACCAGCACCCGGGCCGTGCTCGAAGCGCTGGGCGGCGAGCTGCCTGCCGACTGGCCCAGCGCACGCATCGTGCTGGCCAACGCACATGGCCTGCACGCACGCCCGGCAAAGATCCTGGCGCAGCTGGCCAAGAGCTTCGAAGGCGAGATCCGCTTGCGGGTGGTCGAGTCCGGCGGCCTCGCGGTGTCTGCCAAGAGCCTGAGCAAGCTGCTCAGCCTGGGTGCGCAGCGCGGTCAGACCCTGGAACTGGTCGCCGAGCCGACCATTGCCGGCGACGCCTTGCCGGCGTTGCTGGCGGCCATCGAGGAGGGCCTCGGCGAGGAAGTGGAACCGCTGCCAACCGTGACCGAGGCTGCGCCTGCGCAGCCCGCTGTGACCAAGGCGGCCAAGGTCAAGCCACAGGCGCCACGCACGGGCGCGCAGGTGCAGGGTGTCGCCGCTGCCCCCGGGATCGCCATGGGCCCGGCGCACATCCAGGTGCTGCACGATTTCGAATTTCCCCAGCGCGGCGAGTCCGTGGCGCTTGAGCGTGAGCGCTTGCAAGCCGCCCTCGGCCAGGTCCGTCAGGACATCGATGGGTTGATCCAGCGCGCCCAGGCGCCAGCCATCCGCGAAATTTTCGTCACTCACCAGGAAATGCTCGACGACCCGGCCCTGACCGATGAAGTCGCTGCCCGCCTGCAGCAGGGCGAAAGCGCTGCCGCGGCCTGGAACACGGTGATCGAAGCGGCCGCGGTGCAGCAGGAATCGCTGCAGGATGCCCTGCTGGCGGAGCGTGCAGCCGATCTGCGCGACATCGGCCGCCGCGTGCTGGCGCAGTTGTGTGGCGTGCCCACGCTGGAAGAACCCAAGCAAGCCTACATCCTGGTAATGGACGAGGTGGGTCCATCCGACGTTGCCCGTCTGGACCCGACCCGCGTGGCCGGGATTCTTACCGCCCGCGGTGGCGCCACTGCGCACAGCGCCATCGTCGCGCGTGCCCTCGGTATTCCTGCCGTGGTTGGCGCAGGCGAGGCGGTGTTGCAGATTGCCGCCGGCACGGCGCTGTTGATCGACGGCCAGCGCGGCCTGCTGACCGTGGCCCCGGCGCCCGAGGTGCTGGAACAGGCGCTGGCCGACCGTGACCGTCGCGAACAGCGCCTGCAGGCGGCAGCCGAGCGACGCATGGAGAGCGCCGTCACCCTCGACGGGCACGCGGTGGAAGTGTTCGCCAACATCGGCGAAAGCGCCGGTGTCGCCAAGGCCGTGGAGCAGGGCGCCGAAGGCGTTGGCCTGCTGCGCACCGAGCTGATTTTCATGGCCCATTCGCAAGCCCCGGACGAGGCGGTGCAGGAAGCCGAGTACCGCCGCGTGCTCGATGGCCTGCAAGGGCGGCCGTTGGTGGTGCGCACGCTCGATGTGGGCGGCGACAAGCCCTTGCCGTACTGGCCGATCGACAAGGAAGAGAATCCGTTCCTGGGCGTGCGCGGCATTCGCCTGACCCTGCAGCGCCCCGACGTGATGGAAGGCCAGCTGCGCGCCCTGCTGCGCGCTGCCGACAACCGCCCGTTGCGGATCATGTTCCCCATGGTCGGCAGCCTCGAAGAGTGGCGCCAGGCCAAGGACATGACCGAGCGCGTGCGCCGCGAGATTCCGGTCAAGGACCTGCAGCTGGGCATCATGATCGAGGTGCCGTCGGCGGCATTGCTGGCCCCGGTGCTGGCCCGCGAGGTCGACTTCTTCAGCATCGGCACCAACGACCTGACCCAGTACACGCTGGCCATCGACCGTGGTCACCCGACCCTCTCGGCCCAGGCCGATGGCCTGCACCCCGCGGTGCTGCAACTGATCGACATCACCGTGCGTGCGGCGCACGACTACGGCAAGTGGGTGGGCGTGTGCGGCGAACTGGCAGCCGACCCGCTGGCGGTGCCGTTGCTGGTCGGGCTGGGCGTGGATGAATTGAGTGTCTCGGCGCGCAGCATCGCCGAGGTCAAGGCGGGGGTGCGCGAGCTGACGCTCAGCCACGCGCAACAATTGGCCCGGCATGCGCTCGGGCTGGGCACCGCTGCGCAGGTACGTGCCCTGGTGGAGAAATCTTGATGGCACGCATCCTGACCCTGACGCTCAATCCGGCGTTGGACCTGACCGTGGAAATCGACGGGCTGGAACTGGGCGAAGTCAATCGCAGCAATGCCTTGCACCGGCACGCCGCCGGCAAGGGCCTCAACGTTGCCCAGGTGTTGGCCGACCTCGGCCATCAGGTGACGGTGAGCGGCTTTCTGGGCGAGGCCAACCCGAAACCGTTCGAGGCCTTGTTCGCTCAACGCGGTTTCACCGATGCGTTCATTCGCGTACCGGGCGAGACGCGCAGCAACATCAAGCTGGCCGAACGCAGTGGCCGGGTCACCGACCTCAATGGTCCGGGCCCGGTGGTCGACGACCAGGCCCAGGCCGCCCTGCTGGCACGCCTGCACGACATTGCAGCGGGTCACGATGCTGTCGTGGTGGCCGGCAGCCTGCCGCGTGGGGTGAGCCCTGAATGGTTTCAGGCACTGCTCGAACAGCTTGCTCACATGGGCTTGAAGGTAGCACTCGATACCAGCGGGGCTGCCTTGCGCGCGGGCTTGAAGACGCGTCCATGGCTGATCAAGCCCAATACCCACGAGCTTACCGAGGTGCTCGGCAGTTCCGTGGAAACGCCGGCCGAGCAAGCGGCTGCGGCGCAGCACCTGTTGGCTGACGGTGTCGCCAATGTGGTGATCTCGCAGGGCGAACGCGGCGTCAATTGGTTCGCCGCCGGCCTGGCATTGCAGGCCTTGCCGCCCACCGTCGAGGTCGCCAGTACCGTGGGTGCCGGGGACTCGCTGCTGGCCGGGCTGGTGCACGGTCTGCTCAGCGAGCAGGCGCCGGAACACAGCCTGCGCATGGCCACGGCGATCGCCGCCATGGCGGTGACGCAGATCGGCTTCGGAATCAGTGATGCCGCGCACCTGGCGCGGCTTGAAAGCGGCGTCAGCGTACGTCCGCTGACAGAACAATAAGAGGGTTGAAGATGAAACTAGCTATTGTCACCGCGTGCCCCAGCGGGCGGGTGTCCAGCGTCTTGAGCGCACGTCTGCTCGACGCTGCGGCCCGTCGCCAGGGCTGGACCACCTTCGTTGAAGTGTTCGACCCGCAACACCCGGAACTGCGCCTGAGCGCAGCCGATATCGAGAACGCGGATTGGGTGCTGGTGGTCAACACCGGCGCCATGGACCTGAGCCGCTTCGTCGGCAAGCGTCTGTTCCAGAGCAGCCCGGCCCACGCCCTGCAGGACGTCGACGGCTTCCTGCGCCAGGCCGCCGATCAGGCCAAGTCCTATGCCGCCGCCCCGGCAGCCGCCGCGGCAGCGTCGCGCGCGCCACGGCTGGTAGCGGTCACCGCTTGCCCGACCGGGGTGGCGCACACGTTCATGGCGGCCGAGGCATTGCAGCAGGGCGCCAAGCAGTTGGGTTATGAGCTGCAGGTTGAAACCCAGGGTTCGGTGGGTGCGCGCAATCCGTTGAGCGTGCAGGCCATCGACGAAGCTGACGTGGTGCTGCTGGCCGCCGACATCGAAGTGGCTACCGAGCGCTTTGCCGGCAAGAAGATCTATCGCTGCGGCACCGGTATCGCTTTGAAGCAGGCCCAGGCCACGCTGAACAAGGCCTTGGCCGAAGGTGAAGTGGAGTCCACCGGCGGCGCTGCCGGTGCGCCCAAGAAGCAGGAAAAGACCGGCGTCTACAAGCATCTGTTGACCGGTGTGTCGTTCATGCTGCCGATGGTGGTGGCAGGCGGTTTGCTGATCGCGCTGTCCTTTGTGTTCGGTATCGAGGCGTTCAAGGAGCCCGGCACCTTGCCAGCGGCGTTGATGCAGATCGGTGGCGAAGCGGCGTTCAAGCTGATGGTGCCGTTGCTCGCGGGTTACATCGCTTATTCCATCGCTGACCGTCCGGGACTTGCGCCGGGCATGATCGGTGGTTTGCTGGCGAGCACGCTGGGTGCGGGTTTCATCGGCGGTATCGCGGCCGGTTTCATCGCCGGTTACGCCGCCAAGGCGATCAACCGCTATGCGCGCCTGCCGGCGAGCCTGGAAGCGCTCAAGCCGATCCTGATCATTCCGCTGCTGGCCAGCCTGTTCACTGGCCTAGTGATGATCTACGTGGTGGGCAAACCGGTGGCCGGCATGCTCGCTGGGCTGACCACCTTCCTCGACAGCATGGGCACGACCAATGCGTTGCTGCTGGGTGTGCTGCTGGGGGCGATGATGTGCGTCGACCTGGGCGGACCGATCAACAAGGCGGCGTACGCGTTTTCGGTAGGGCTGCTGGCCTCGCAGAGCTACGCGCCGATGGCCGCGACCATGGCTGCCGGCATGGTGCCGCCGATTGGCTTGGGCCTGGCCACGTTCCTGGCCCGGCGCAAGTTTGCCCAGACCGAACGTGAGGCTGGCAAAGCGGCATTGGTGCTGGGGCTGTGCTTCATTTCCGAAGGCGCCATACCGTTCGCTGCCAAGGATCCGCTGCGGGTGATCCCGGCGAGCCTGGTCGGTGGCGCGTTGACCGGCGCATTGTCGATGTACTTCGGCTGCAAGCTGATGGCGCCGCACGGTGGGCTGTTCGTGTTGCTGATTCCCAACGCGATCAACCATGCCTTGCTGTATCTGCTGGCCATCGTTGCCGGGGCCCTGCTGACGGCGGTGGTGTACGCAGTGATCAAGAAACCTGAGGTCCAGGAAATTGCCGTAGAACCGGTCAAGGCCTGATCCCGTACCAGCGGCGCAAGCCGCGCCCGGCCTCACCGTGGTGAACCCGATACACCGCATGTGCCGCCGACGCGGCTTGCGCCGCTGCTACAGAGGGCGCGATCGGCCTGGATGGGGTGGGCACGCCGCATGCCGTGTGCGGTTTCATCGCGGTGAGGCTGATACACCGCATGCACCGCCGACGCGGCTTGCGCCGCTGCTACAGGGGCGCGATCGGCCTGGATGGGGTGGGCACGCCGCACGCGGTGTGCGGTTTCATCGCGGTGAGGCTGATACACCGCAGGCACCGCCGACGCGGCTTGCGCCGCTGCTACAGGGGGCGCGATCAGCTTGGATGGGGTGGGCACACCGCATGCGGTGTGCGGTTTCATCGAGGTGAGGCTGATACACCGCATGTACCGCCGACGCGGCTTGCGCCGCTGCTACAGGGGCGCGATCAGCTTGGATGGGGTGGGCACGCCGCATGCCGTGTGCGGTTTCATCGCGGTGAGGCGGATACACCGCATGCATCGCCGACGCGGCTTGCGCCGCTGCTACAGGGGCGCGATCAGCTTGGATGGGGCGGGCACGCCGCATGCCGTGTGCGGTTTCACCTCGATGTGTTCGATACACCGCATGCATCGCCGACGCGGCTTGCGCCGCTTCTACAAAGGGGGGCACACCGCAGCCCCTGTAGCAGCGGCGCGAGCCGCGTCGGCGGTACGCGCGATGGGTCAGTAGACGTCGCGGCGGTAGCGGCCGGTTTCGATCAGGTCGTCCAGGCGTTCGCGGCCCAGTATCTGCGTCAACACTTCATCCACGCCGCTGGCCATTCCCTGCAGGCTGCCGCACACATAGATCACCGCGCCATCCTCCACCCACTGCAGCAACACCTCACCGGCCTCGCGCAACCGATCCTGCACGTACACCTTGTGCGTCTGATCGCGCGAAAACGCCAGATCCAGTCGCGCCAGGTCACCGCTTGCCAGCCACCTCAGCAACTCATCCGCGCACAGGAAATCATGGTTCCGGTTACGTTCGCCGAACAGTAACCAATTGCGCCGCTGACCCTGTTCGATGCGCGCCTTGAGCAAGCTGCGCAAGCCAGCCAGCCCCGTGCCGTTGCCCAGCAGAATCACCGGTACCGGTTCCTGCGGCAGATGAAAGCCGGCGTTGCGCCGCAAACGCAAGCTGACCGCGCCGTGCAGCTGGGCGTGTTCGGTCAGCCATCCCGACCCCAGGCCCAGGCTGCCGTCGACGTGGCGCTCCTGGCGCACGATCAATTCCAGCCGGCCGTCGCTGGGCAGCGAAGCAATGGAGTACTCGCGTGCGGCAAGAGGAATCAGCGCATCCACCAGCGCCTGTGCATGCAGACCGACCAGATGCCCGCGACTGGCCGGCAGTTGGCGACTGGCCAACGCCTGGCCAAGCGGCTCTTGCAGACCATCGACCGCAACCATTGCCGACGCCTGCAGCCCCAGCCCCGACAAACACTGTTCTATGCCCGCGCAACTGTTGCGCGGCAGCACGTCGACCAGATCGCCAGCCTGCCACTGCACCTCGCCATGATTGTGCAAGGCAATGCGATAGACCGCCGCGCCTTCACTCCCCGGATTCAGCAGCTGGCGTTCGAGCAAGGTCCAAGGGCTGAACACCGGTGCCTGCCACACGGCCTGGGTGACGCCCCCGGTCAGCCCGCTCAATTGCTGCTGCCAGTGCTGCAAGGCTGCCGGGTCGGCGTTGTCGACCTCGATCGAGGCAAACAGCGGCTGGGCGCCACGGGCATCGAGCCATTGGTCCAGACGATGAGCGAAGCCGCAGAACTGCTGGTATTGCCGGTCACCCAGGGCCAGCACGGCGTAACGTAAGCCGGGCAGGGCACAAGCACTGCCGAGCACCTTGCGCTCGAAGCCGCGCGCGGTGTCGGGTGCCTCGCCGTCGCCGAACGTGCTGACCACGAACAACGCCTTGTCGGCCTGCCGCAGCTGCGCTTCATCCACCTCGCCCAAGGCGCGGACACGCACGTTCTGACCGGCCGACTGCAGTTGCCCGGCGGTTTGCCACGCCAGTTGCTCGGCGAAACCGCTCTGGCTGGCGAACCCGATCAACCAACCAGCCGATGTTTCGTCCTGCTGGTGCAAGGCGCCGCGGGCCAGGCGTACCTGGCGCTTCTTGCGACGCCGATCCAGGTACAGCAGCCAGCCCGTGATGAGGAACAACGGCATTGTCAGGCTCGCCAGCATCATCAGGATACGACCGACCAGGCCGAAATAACTACCCACATGCAGGGCGTAGATGCTGGTCAGCAGTTGCGCCTTCAGCGACTTGTCCTCATAGCGCTGGATGTCCTTGACCTGACCGGTAGTGGGGTCGAGGCTGAGCAGGCCGAAGGCACGATCATGGGGCGAATCCGTGCGCAGGTAGAACACCGTCGCTGGCAGGCCGACATTGCCCGGAATACGCATGTTGACCACGCTCAATTGTGGACCGACCGCGCCCTGGATGCTGGCCCACAGCGCGTCGTAGTCCACCATGGGTGCCACATCGGCAGAAGACGCGGTGCGCCGCTCCATGCGCTGGGCAGCGGGGTTGTCGGAGAGCATCCTGTTCACCGCATTGCCGAACCACTGGTAAGACCAGGTCAGGCCGGTCAGGGCCGCCAGCAGATAGAACAGCAGGCACCAGGTGCCGAACACCGCATGCAGGTCCCAATTGAAGGCGCGACCCTTCTTGGCCCAGTCCAGGGTCAGCCACGTGCGCCATTGCAGCGCCTTGCGCGGCCAGCGCAGATACAGGCCGGAAAGGCAGAAGAACACCAGCATCAAGGTGCAGGCGGCGGTGATCTGCCGGCCCGTCGCGCCCATGGCCAGGAAGCGATGCAGATCCAGCATCAAGTCGAAGAAGCCTTCGCCGACCACATCGCCCTGCAGCTCCCCGGTGTACGGATCGAAATAGGCCGAAGGCCCTCGACGTTGCCCTGGCGGCGGGGTGAACGACACCCGTGCGGCGCTGCCGTCGACCAGATCCACGCGCAGTGCAGCGACCTTGCTGCCTTGCCGCTGCTCGAGAATTTCCACCAACTGCGCAGCAGGCAGGATGCCGGTCTCGCGAATCTGCACGTTAAGGGTCTGCGGATTGAGTGCGCGCAGGATCTCATCCTCGAACGAGTAGCTGGCTCCGGTGAGACCCATCAGGGCCAGCACCAGGCCGCCGGTGATGCCGAAAAACCAGTGCAACTGGAAGAGGACGTTCTTGAACACGAATCACCTTGAGCGGGCCGATCGAAAGGAGGGCAGACGGCATTATGCAGCACTGGCTGAGAATCAGTCTCAGGCGCACCGATTCCATTCATTGCCGTTGCGACGGGAAACGCCCCGCGTCGTCGAAACGAGCGGGGCGCAGTAACCGATGCGCAATCGCTAGAAGTGGAAGTTGGTGCTCAGCAGCGCCGTGCGTCCCGCCGCCTGGTTGGCGAAATGGGTGCTGAACGCCTTGTCGTAGTAGGTCTTGTCGGCCAGGTTCTGCACGTTCAGCTGCACGTCGAAATGCTTGTTGATCTTGTAACTGGCCATGGCATCCAGGCGCACGTAGCTGTCGACCATGGTGGTGTTGGCGACATTGCCGAACACGTCGTCGACATAGAAGGCGCCCCCGCCGATGGTCAGCTTGGGCGTCAGGTTATAGGTGGTCCACAGGCTGGCGCTGTTGTTTGGCGTATTGGGCATCTGATTGCCATCGTTGGCCGCGCCCAGCGGGCCGTTGTCGACCACGCGCGCCTGCAGGTAGCTGTAGCCGGCGAACACCTGCCATTGCTCGGTAAGCTTGCCGGACGCCGACAACTCCAGGCCATCGACTCGGGTCTTGCCAGCGTTCTCATAGGCGAACGTGCTGGTCTGCACGCGGGTATTTTCTTTCTCGGTGCGAAACAGCGCGGCGGTCAGCGACAGGCGCTGGTCGAGCAGGTCCCATTTGGTGCCGACTTCGTAGTTGGTGGTTTCTTCGGGCTCAAGATCACTGCTCAGCAGGTTGCCCGCGCGATCCGGAGCGCCGCCCAGCGGGTTGCCTTCCATGCCTTCGCCCACCAGCGAACCGGGTGGGGTGGCCGAGGTGGCGTAGGACACGTACACGCTGCCGTTCTCGGCGGGTTTCCACACCAGCCCCAGTTGGCCGGTGACGAATTCGCTGGTGTCCTTGCTCTTGGCCGTGGTGGCACCGGCGGCGGTGAAGGTGCGGTAGTCGGTTTCGAAGTGGTCGTAGCGCAGGCCGGCGTTCACCTGCCATTGCGGACTCAACTCCAGCGTGTCGAACACGTAGATCGCCCGCGTTTTGCTGGACGTGTCAGTGCCGGCGTAGTTGCGGGCAATGGCGCCGCTCCAAGGGTCGTCCGGATTGGGGTTGGCCAGCGACGTGCAGTTGTAGCCGCTGGAAACGATGCTGCCCGGAGTGCAGTTGGTGCTCGCGCCGGCGGTGCGCGGCGTGGTGTCGGTGTTGACGGTGTAGGAACTGCGGTCACTGTCTTCGCGGCTGAATTCGATGCCGGTGGAGAAGCTGTTCTTCAACCCGCCGAGGTAGAAATCACCGAACAGATCGGTCTGGTTGGTGGTGGTCGCGGTGTTGCCGACGCGGCTGTTGGCGCGGCGCCAGACACTGCCGTTGTTGACGTTGCGCTGGCTGTCGTCGGGTTGGGTGAGGATGTAGTCCTGCATGGTGTTGCCATGGCGCAGGGTGTTTTTCACGGTCAAGGCATCGGTGAGGTCGTGCTCGATCGCGAAGGTGGCGATGTCGCTGCGCGTCTTGCGGAAGTCACGGTCGCTCAGGCCATAGAAGTTGCTGCTGCTGCCACCGTCCTCAGGCTTGTCCGGATTGGCCGAGGTGCGGCCGGCGTTGCCCGCTGCCGGAATGCTGTAGGGAATGCCCGAGTCGGGCAGGTCGTCGCTCTCCAAGTGGTAATAGTCGAGGAAGACCCGCGTCCCGGTGCCCAGGCCGAAGGCCAGCGACGGCGCAATGCCCCAGCGGTCGTAGTCGACCTGGTCGCGGCCGGCCACGTTGCTTTGGTGGCTCATCAGGTTGAGTCGCCCGGCGGCGCTGTCGCTGAATTGGTAGTTGCCATCCAGGGTATAACGCTGGGTCTGGTCCGAGCCCCAGGTGAAACCGCCATCCAGTGAGTCGCCCAGATGTGCTTTCTTGCTCACCAGGTTGATGGTGCCGCCCGCAGCGCCACGGCCGCCGATGGCCGAGTTGGGGCCCTTGCTGACCTCGATGGATTCCACGGCGAAGATTTCCCGGCTTTGCGCGCCGGCATCGCGTACGCCGTCCAGGTAAGTGTCGCCCTGTGCGTCGAAACCGCGGATGAAGGGTCGGTCGCCCTGCGGGTTACCGCCTTCGCCGGCGCCGAAGGTGATGCCCGGTACCGTACGCAAGGCGTCCTGCAGATTGAGCGCGCCGGTGTCCTTGATCACTTGTTGCGGCACCACGGTCACCGAGCGCGGCGTATCGACCAGCGGCGCGGTGTACTTGGCGGACGAGGCGCGCTCGACCTGGTAGGACGTCGGCTCCTGAGCGTCGCCGGTGATGCTGGTGGCGCCGAGCGATACCGAGGCGCCCTTGGCCTCGTTGGCCGGCGCCGCCTGTGCCGTTGGCGCGGCGCAGGTAGCGCCCAGGGCCATGCCGATGGCAGAGGCCAGCAGCCGTGGCGATGAGACCGGAATGAAGTGGTGTTGGCGCGTCATGGTGGAAACCTTCCCCAAGGTTATGAGGCGGCGGAGCATAATGTAACTGCATATTTGTAGCAATTGCGAAATATTGCTATTCGAGAGCCGTTTACATTCTTTACAATTTGGTCGACGGTTTTGTCTGCATTTCAGGACATGCGCGCTTGTGTTCCGGCAATGGGAATCAATACCATTGCTGCCCCTTGGCTTGCGGTGACTTCCCATGCTCCTACACATTCCCGGATTGTTCGCGCCTGACGAAGTGCTGCGCATTCGCCAGGCCCTGGAGCAGGCCGATTGGGCGGATGGGCGGATGACGGCAGGCCATCAGTCGGCCAAGGCCAAGCACAACCTGCAACTGCCCGAAGGCCATCCGCTGGCGATGGAGATTGGCGCAGCGCTGCTCGAACGACTTTGGGCCAACCCGTTGTTCATGTCGGCGGCATTGCCGAACAAGGTGTTTCCACCGCTGATCAACTGCTACACCGCAGGCGGAAGTTTCGATTTTCACATCGACAATGCCGTACGCCAAGCCAAGGGCAGCATCGAACGGGTACGCACCGACCTGTCCTCGACGTTGTTTTTCAGCGATCCGCAGGACTACGAAGGCGGCGAACTGGTCATCCAGGACACCTTCGGTACCCGCGAAGTCAAGCTGCCGGCCGGCGACCTGCTGCTGTACCCGGCCACCAGCCTGCACAAGGTGCGTGCGGTCAGCCGCGGCGCGCGCTTCGCGTCGTTCTTCTGGACGCAAAGCCTGGTGCGCGAAGACAGCCAGCGGGCGCTGCTGTTCGAGATGGACGGGGCAATCCAGCAGTTGAGCCGCGACGTCCCCGAGCACCCCTCGCTGATTCAACTCACCGGCACCTACCACAACCTGCTGCGGCGCTGGGTGGATGTATGAGTGCCGACTTCAGCCTGCGCCGCTTGGAGGTGCTGGACAATGAGCAACTGAAGACGATGCTCGCCGCCGAACCGCGCAAGGCCGCCCAGGCGCTGGTGATCGCTGCGGGGCAGGGCGTGATCGATGCCCAGGCACTGCTCGGGCAGATCCTGCTCGATGGCCGCGGTATCGAACGTGATGCAGTGCTTGCACTGAAATGGTTTGCCATCGCAGCCGGCCGAGGCCATGCCATGGCGCACAACATGCTCGGTCGCTGCCACGAACACGGTTGGGGCTGCGAGGCCAGTGCCGAACGTGCCGCCGGCCATTACCTGTACGCCGCACGGGCCGGGCTCGATTGGGGCCTGTACAACCTGGCCAATCTGCTGGGTACCGGACGCGGCGTGGCACTCGACCACCCGCGAGCGTTCGCCTGCTATCTGCAGGCGGCCACCATGGGCCACGCCAAATCCATGAATCTGGTAGGGCGTTACCTGGAACAGGGGCTGGTGGCGGGCGCCGATCTGCCCAGGCCGCAGGTCTGGTACATGCGTTCAGCGCAAGCGGGAGACTTCCGCGGGCAATTCAGCCATGCCGCGATGCTGGCAGAGGAAGGCGACGTCGATACCGCACTGATCTGGCTGCAGCGGGCTCTCGAAGGGGGGAACGCGAATTTCCTGCGCAGCAGCTTGAAGGTGCTGGAGCAGGCCAGGCAGCCGGCCATCAGGGCGATGGCCGGCCTCTTCGCGCAGCGCTTGCAAGCGCTGGAGCAGTAGAACCACGGGCAGCCCCAAGGCTACCCGCAAGCCTCAGGTGCATTCAGACATAGAACGATTTCAAGGGCGGGAAGCCGTTGAATTCCACCGCGCTGTAGCTGGTGGTGTAGGCGCCGGTGGACAGCCAGTACAGGCGGTCGCCGATGGCCAGGTTCAACGGCAGGCCGTACTTGTAGTGCTCGTACATGATGTCGGCGCTGTCGCAGGTCGGCCCGGCGATCACCACCTCTTCCATCTCGCCTTTCTTCTCGGTCCAGATCGGGAACTTGATGGACTCGTCCATGGTTTCGATCAGCCCGCTGAACTTGCCCACGTCGGTGTACACCCAGCGCTCTACCGCGGTACGCGACTTGCGCGCCACCAGCACCACTTCACTGACCAGAATGCCGGCGTTGGCGATCAGCGAACGGCCCGGCTCGAGGATGATTTCCGGCAGCTCGTCACCGAAGTCTTCCTTGAGGAAACGGATGATTTCCTCGGCATAGGTTTCCAGGCTGTTGGTGCGGGTGATGTAGTTGGCCGGGAAGCCACCGCCCATGTTGATCAGCTTGAGAACGATGCCGTCTTCTTCCTTGAGGCGTTCGAAGATCACCTTGACCTTGGCGATCGCCGCGTCCCAGACGCTGATGTCACGCTGCTGCGAGCCCACGTGGAAGGAGATGCCGTACGGCACCAGGCCCAGGTCGCGCGCCAGGATCAACAGGTCCATGGCCATGTCGGTCTGGCAGCCGAACTTGCGCGACAGCGGCCAGTCGGCCGTGGTCGAGCCTTCGGTGAGGATCCGTACGTAGACCTTCGAGCCCGGCGCGGCCTTGGCGATGTTGCGCAGGTCGGCTTCGGAGTCGGTGGCGTACAGGCGCACGCCCTTGTCGTAGAAGTAGCGGATGTCCTTGGACTTCTTGATGGTGTTGCCGTAGCTGATGCGCTCCGGCCCCACGCCCTGGTTCATGACCTTGTCCAGCTCGTAGATCGAGGCAATGTCGAAGCTCGAGCCTTTGTCGCGCAGCAGGTCGATGATTTCCACGGCCGGGTTGGCCTTGACCGCGTAATACACCTTGGCAAATTCGAAACCGGCGCGCAGGTCATCGTAGGCCTTGCTGATCATGGCGGTATCGATAACTACGAATGGGGTTTCTTGCTTGTCGGCGAACGCCTTCATTTTGTTGAAGGTATCGCGTGCGAAGTAGTCTTCGACGTTGATCGACATGCTAGGGACTCCTGGTGGCAAACGTCGTGAATATAAATGGGCTCAAATGACCATCCTCTGTATCCCCACTTTGGTTCGCCTACTTCCCAAGGCATGTCGGGCGAAAGCAAAAAGGCCACGGAAAGCTGCTTTCCGATGGCCTGTTGTCTCGTCGTCAGTACTTGAGCCGGATGGATCGTTTCCAGCATGGACGGTCGGCGCGAACTTTAGGGCGTGGAAGGCTTGAGAGCAACTAAAAATGTCGCGTTTTCGTAAGTTGCTCGGTTGGCTGGCACTGCAACCGCTGCACACTCCTGCAGCGGTTCCCTTTTAACCGACCCACATGACCGCATGATGTTCCCGAGGGGTTGGCCCGTCGGTCACTCCTTCACGTTCATGAATTCCTTGGCCCAGCTCACGTAACTCTCCGGATGGGTGTAGGTGTGGGTCAGTTCGGTGGCGCTCAGGTCGGTGCTCTTGCTGAACTGCTGGCGCTGTTCGCGCAGCGAGTCGTAGGTCGCCTTGATCGCCGCAAAATAGGCGCCGTGGCCATCCACCACTACGCGCACACCCAGCGCCGCCAGGCGTGCGTCGTCGTGCAGCGCAGGGTTGCCGTAGGTCACCAGCATCAGCGGCACACTGAGGTTTTCGGCAATCTGTTCCAGGTGCTCGAAGTCCTTCACGCCGACCATGCAGATGCCATCGGCGCCAGCGGCCTGGTAGGCCTGGGTGCGGCTGATCACTTCCTGGGTCGAAAGCACCCCGGCGTGGGTCCGGGCGACGATGGTCAACTCGGGATCGACCCGCGCTTCCAGCGCCGCGCGGATCTTGCCGACCCCTTCGGCCACCGAGATGAGGTCGGTGGAGCGGCGACCGAACTGCGCCGGCAGCAGGGTATCCTCGATGGTCAGGGCACCGATGCCGGCGCGTTCCAGTTCGACCACGGTACGCATCACGTTCAGCGCGTTGCCATAGCCGTGGTCGGCGTCGGCAATCACCGGCAACTGCGCCACACGACCGATGCGCGTGGCCTGTTCGGCGAACTCGGACAGTGTGATCAGGGCGAAGTCGGGAGCCGCCAGCACCTGCAGCGACGCCACCGAGCCACCGAGAATACCGACCTCGAAGCCCAGGTCGGCGGCAATGCGGGCGGACATCGGATCGAACACCGAAGCGGTGTGATAACACTGTTTTGAAGCAAGCAGCTCACGGAACTGGCGACGCAGGGCCGTGTGGGAAACTTTGGGCATGATCGCTCCTGATTCTGGCGAAACCCCGGTGCCTCATGCGGAGGGTTTCTGGAACTTTATCGATTCTTCATGGGTTTTTAGTGACTGGCGCCAGTTTATCACCGCACGAGCGAAGTTGTATTCGTTGACGCCATTGCACCGTGCCCGATTCGCCTGCGTCGGCAACTGGCGACGGCGCACGCAAAATGGCAGAGTGTGCGGCCATGCCTGCCTGCAAACGGAATTCCCATGGCCACTCCAACAACAATCGCCCACGACGCGCCAGGCGCTGCCCAGACCAGTCCGCTGGTGATGCGCATCCTGGGTGCCTGCGCCCTTGCGCACCTGGTCAACGACCTGATCCAGGCGGTGCTGCCGTCGATCTATCCCATGCTCAAGGCCAGCTACGGGCTGACCTTCACCCAGGTGGGCCTGATCACCCTGACCTTCCAGGTCACCGCGTCACTGCTGCAACCCTGGATCGGCTTCTATACCGATCGCCATCCCAAGCCGCTGCTGTTGCCTGCCGGGATGGTCTGCACATTGATTGGCATCATGCTGCTGTCCATGGTCGGCAGCTTCCCGATGATTCTGCTGGCGTCGGCGCTGATCGGCATCGGCTCCTCGACCTTTCACCCGGAAACCTCACGGGTGGCGCGGCTGGCCTCCGGTGGTCGCTTCGGCCTGGCGCAATCCACCTTTCAGGTGGGGGGCAATACCGGGTCGGCGTTCGGCCCACTGCTGGCTGCGGCGATCGTCATTCCGTTCGGGCAGGGGCATGTGGCCTGGTTCGGCCTGATCGCGGTGTTTGCCGTGGCGCTGCTGTATGCCATCAGTCGCTGGTACCGTGGCCATCTCAACCAGTTCAAGGCGCGCGCAGGCCAGAGCGCCAGCCACGGTCTGTCCAAGGGGCGAGTGAAAGCCGCGCTGGTGGTGCTGGCATTGCTGGTGTTCTCCAAGTATTTCTACATGGCCAGCTTCACCAGCTACTTCACCTTCTACCTGATCGAGAAGTTCGACCTGTCGGTGGCCAGTTCGCAGTTGCACCTGTTCCTGTTCCTCGGCGCTGTGGCGGCCGGGACCTTTTTCGGTGGACCCATCGGCGACAAGATCGGCCGCAAGGCGGTGATCTGGTTCTCCATTCTGGGATCGGCGCCGTTCACCCTGATGCTGCCCTACGTCGACCTGTTCTGGACCAGCGTGCTGAGCGTGGTCATCGGCTTCATTCTGGCGTCGGCATTCTCCGCGATCGTGGTGTATGCGCAGGAACTGGTGCCAGGCAACGTAGGCATGATCGCCGGGGTGTTTTTCGGCCTGATGTTCGGTTTCGGCGGCATCGGCGCGGCGCTGCTCGGCCACTTGGCGGACATTCACGGCATCGAGTACGTGTACTGGCTCTGCTCGTTCCTGCCCTTGTTCGGCATCCTGACGATCCTGCTGCCGAGCACCAGGAAGGCGGTTTAGAGTAGCGCTAGCGGGCGCGATGCTCGGCCGGCTGCGGGCGGCCGAACAGGTAGCCCTGGAAATGCGAGCAGCCTTCGGCCTTGAGTCGCATGAACTGCTCGTCGCTTTCCACGCCCTCGGCCGTGACCTGCATCTGCAGGCTGCGGCCCATGCCGGTGATTGCGCGGATGATGGCGATGGCCTCGTTGCTGTCACCCATGTCGTGCACGAATGACTTGTCGATCTTGATCTTGTCGAAGGCAAATGCGCGCAGGTAGCTGAGGGAGGAATAACCGGTGCCGAAATCGTCCAGGGCGATGCGCACACCCAGGGCTTTCAAGCGCTGCAGGATACTGATGTTGGCCTGGTTGTTGTCCAGCAACACCGATTCGGTGATCTCCAGTTCGAGCCGTGCGGCGTCCAGGCCCGACTCGCTCAACGCTGCCTGTACCAGTTCCACCAGGCCATTGTTGCGAAACTGCACCGGCGACAGGTTGACCGCCACGGTCAGCTCGCCCGGCCAGCGTTGTGCTTCGTGGCAGGCTTCGCGCAATGCCAGCGCACCCAGCTCGTGGATCAGCCCGGTTTCTTCGGCGATGGCGATGAAATCCAGCGGCATGATCATGCCGTGTTGCGGATGCTGCCAACGCATCAGCGCCTCATAGCCAATGATCCGCGTGTCGCGCTTGTCGATGATGGGCTGGTAATACAGATGCAGCTGTTTGTCGACGATGGCCTGCCGCAGGTCGCTTTCCACCGTGCGGCGCTTCTGCGCCAAGGCATCCATGCGTGGATGAAAGTATTCGTAGCGATGGCGGCCATTGCGCTTGGCCTCATACAGGGCCATGTCGGCGCAGCGCAGCAATTCCTCCGGCGTGTTCTGATCCCTGGAGGCCAGCGCAATGCCCACGCTCAGGCCCACGCAGAGGCTGTGGCCCTCGATCAGGAAAGCCGGCTCGATGGTGTCGATCAAGCGTTGCGCGCTGAGCTGCGCGTCTTCACCGTTCTTGAGTTCGGGGAGAATCACCGCGAACTCGTCGCCGCCCAGGCGCGCCAAGGTATCCTTGACCCGCAGCACGTCGCGCAGGCGCGTGGCGATGGCGCGCAGCAGACGGTCGCCGAACTCATGGCCGAGGGCATCGTTGACGTTCTTGAAGTTGTCCAGGTCCAGGCACAGGGTCGCCGTCACGCGGTCGCGGCTGGCGTCTTCACGCAAGGCCTCGTCGAGACGTTGGCGAAACAGCGCCCGATTGGGCAGCCCGGTCAGGCTGTCGTGGTGAGCCATGTGGCGAATGCGCGCCTGGGCAGCGTTTTCGTCGGTGATGTCTTCAACGATCAGCAGCACGTAACTGCTGCCCAGTTCCTTGCCGCGTATGGTCACCGTCTTGCTGCGCAAGGTCCGCAGGCCCAGCAGCGTGTGCTGCTGGCTCTGGGCATGGTGCAACCCCTCGGTACGCACGCACTGGTCGGTCAACCTGCGCAGATAACCGCTCAACGCCGGCGCCAGGCACTCTTCCAACTGCCGACCGATCATCTGCTCACGCGCATTGCCGAACAGCCGCTCGGCCTGCAGATTCACCAACAGGATCTGCCGTGAGACGGCGTCCTGCACGATCACGCTGGACGGAATATTGGCGATGACCGAATCAAGAAACATCGATAACGAGGCCATCTCGGCGCTGTGACTTTCCGCCAGGCGCTTGGCTTCCAGCAGGCTCAAGTCCCGCGCACGCTTCTCGCTGATGTCGCGCGTGACCTTGGCGAAGCCGAGCAACTGGCCCCTGTCGTCATGGATGGGCTCGATCACTACATGGGTCCAGAACAGCGTGCCGTCCTTGCGCACCCGCTGGCCTTCGCATTCGAAACGCCCCGCCTCCAGCGCCGTCGCCAGGCTCTGCGCCGGCAAGCCACAAGCGCGGTCCGCGGGGGTGTAGAAGCACGAAAAATGCTGCCCGACGATCTCCTCCGCGCGATACCCCTTGGCCCGCTGCGCCCCGGCGTTCCAATTCGAAACGATGCCCTGCGGCGAGAGCATGTAGATCGCATAGTCCACCACACCCTGTACGAGCAGCCTGTACATCACATCGGAATTTTCGTTCATGGGGTGGCGTCTGCTAGGGGGAACTACGGCGCGGTCGAGGGCAGCGGGTGGTCACCAGGGCGCGGTAAGCCGTGCACGTGTCTGGTCCACAGGTTGTCGGCTGGCCATGCGCTATCTTTAACAGGTCCGGTTGGACGTCAGACGATCACATGTCGCGCATCGATTTGAAATGTATATCCATTAGGTATATACATTGTCTGGCGATTGACTGCAGATTCACGATTTGAAGCGAGGTGCACCCATGGAGCAAGGTTCTGTCTTCTTGAGCAACAAAAGCCAGGCCGTTCGTTTGCCCAAAGCGCTGGCGCTGCCCGAAGGCGTCAAGCGAGTCGACGTGGTCGCCATAGGCCGGACACGCATCCTTACCCCTGCCGGCGAGTCATGGGATAGCTGGTTCGAGGGTGAAGGTGTGACCAGCGACTTCATGCTCGATCGAGAGCAGCCAGCCATCCAGGAGCGCGACGGATTCTGATGCTGAAATTCATGCTCGACACCAACATCTGCATCTTCACCATCAAGAACCGTCCCGGACACGTTCGTACTGCCTTCAAGCGTAGCCACGGCCAGATGTGCATCAGTAGCGTCACCCTGATGGAGCTGATCTACGGTGCCGAGAAATCCTTGCACGTTCAGCGCAATCTAGAAGTGGTGGAAAGTTTCGCCGCGCGGTTGGAGGTGCTCGATTACGACAACGGCGCCGCTGCTCACACTGGGCAGTTGCGTGCCGAGCTGGCTCGATTGGGTACGCCAATCGGCTCCTACGACCAAATGATCGCAGGACACGCTCGCTCCAGAGGGCTGATCCTGGTTAGCAACAACACAAAAGAGTTCATGCGCGTGCCTGGGCTTCGGATCGAGGACTGGGCAACGGCTGATGCCTGAACGCAAAAAGCCCCGCATCGCAGGGCGATGACGGGGCTTTCGAGATGTGCGTGAAGCGGTGTGGCGGGGCGGCTCAGACGTTGAAGCGGAAGTGCATCACATCACCGTCCTTGACGATGTATTCCTTGCCTTCCAGACGCCATTTGCCCGCTTCCTTGGTACCGGCTTCGCCGTTGTACTGGATGAAGTCGTTGTAGGCGATGACTTCGGCGCGAATGAAGCCTTTTTCGAAGTCGGTGTGGATCACACCGGCGGCCTGTGGCGCGGTGGCGCCGATCTTCACGGTCCAGGCGCGGACTTCCTCGACGCCGGCGGTGAAGTAGGTCTGCAGGTTGAGCAGTTCGTAGCCGGCACGGATCACGCGGTTCAGGCCGGGCTCTTCCAAGCCCAGGGCCTCGAGGAACATGTCCTTCTCTTCACCGTCGTCGAGCTCGGCGATCTCGGCTTCGATCTTATTGCACACCGGCACCACGATCGCGCCTTCTTCTTCGGCAATCACCCGTACCACGTCCAGCAACGGGTTGTTCTCGAAGCCGTCTTCGGCCACGTTGGCGATGTACATGACCGGCTTGGTGGTCAACAGATGAAAGCCGCGCACGACCGCCTTCTCGTCGTTACCCATGGTGCGCATCAAGCTGCGGGCCGGCTTGCCCAGAGTAAAGTGGGCAATCAACTGCTCCAGCAGGCCCTTCTGCACCACCGCGTCCTTGTCGCCGCCCTTGGCGTTGCGCGCAACCTTCTGCAGTTGCTTCTCGCAGCTGTCGAGGTCGGCGAAAATCAGCTCCAGGTCGATGATCTCGATGTCGCGCTTGGGGTCGACGCTGTTGGAAACGTGGATCACGTTCTCGTCTTCGAAGCAGCGCACCACGTGGGCGATGGCGTCTGTCTCGCGGATGTTGGCGAGAAACTTGTTGCCCAGCCCTTCACCCTTGGAGGCGCCGGCCACCAGGCCCGCGATGTCGACGAACTCCATGGTGGTGGGCAGCACGCGCTTGGGATTGACGATGGCAGCCAGTGCTTCCAGGCGCGCATCGGGCATCGGCACGATGCCGCTGTTGGGTTCGATGGTGCAGAACGGAAAGTTCTCGGCCGCGATCCCGGATTTGGTCAAGGCGTTGAACAGGGTGGACTTGCCGACGTTGGGCAGGCCGACGATGCCGCAGTTGAATCCCATGGTGAATCCCTCTTCGAAGAGTCAGGCCTTTTGGCTGTGCAGGTTTTTCATCGCGCGATTCCACTCGCCGGCGAAGATATCCGGCAGCACACCGAGGGCAAAATCGATACTGGCATCCAGCTTTTCCTGTTCGGCGCGCGGGGCGCGGCCAAGAACGAAATTGGACACCAACTTGCTGTCACCCGGGTGGCCGATGCCAAGCCGCAGACGGTGAAAGCCATTGTCATTGCCGAGCTGCGCGATGATGTCGCGCAGGCCGTTGTGCCCGCCGTGCCCGCCGCCCAGTTTGAGCTTGGCGACGCCGGGGGGCAGGTCGAGTTCGTCGTGGGCCACCAGGATCGCTTGCGGCGGTATGCGAAAGAAATTCGCCATCGCTGCGACGGATTGACCGCTGCGGTTCATGTAGGTGGTGGGGATCAACAGACGAACGTCATGGCCCTGATGGCTGAAACGCGCCGTCAGGCCGAAATACTTGCGATCGGCTACCAGGTTCACACGGTGTGCCTGGGCGATGCGCTCAACGAAAAGAGCCCCTGCGTTATGCCGGGTCTGTTCGTATTCGGGGCCGGGGTTACCCAGGCCAACGATCAGTTGTATGGCGGTCACGGCAGGGGCTCTTCCTTGTCGAGTCGTGGACGGCACCCGAGGGTGTCATCCACAGCTCGGCGCGCGAGTAAGATTACTCGGCAGCGCCTTCTTCGGTTTCTTCGTCGGCAACGATACGCGGAGCGTGAACGTTGGCAACTGCCAGGTCGGTACCATGAGCCAGTGCCACGAACTCGACGCCTTGCGGAGCCTTGAGGTCGGACAGGTGGATGATGGTGCCGATTTCAGCGTCAGCCATGTCGACTTCGATGAACTCAGGCAGGTCTTTCGGCAGGCAGGTGACTTCCAGCTCGGTCTCGGTGTGCGAGATCTCGCCGCCTTTCTTGACAGCCGGTTCCTGGTTCATGAAGTGCAGAGGCACGATGGCGGTCAGTTTCTGGCCGGCGATCACGCGTACGAAGTCAGCGTGCAGGACGTGACCCTTGGCTGGGTGACGCTGCAGTGCCTTGATCAGGACGTTCTGCTTGGTGCCACCAATGTTCAGTTCGATCACGTGGCTGAAGGCAGCCTCGTTTTCGAGCAGCTTGGCAACTTCCTTGGCCAGCATGCTGATCGACTCAGGGGCTTTTTCGCCACCGTAGACAACAGCTGGTACCAGGCTGGCGAGACGACGCAGGCGGCGGCTCGCACCTTTCCCCAGGTCGGAACGCGCTTCGGCATTCAAAGTGAAATCGTTCATGTGTTTCTCCAAAATAACCACGTTCGCCCAGCGTTTGCGACCAGCGCCAAGGCGATACGGGCAAAAAAGCCCCGGCCCGACAAGAGTGTCGGGCCGGGGCGCTTTTCGTCAGAACGGTGTTCGCGAAGGGCAGGGCCCTCAGCGGAACATCGCGCTGATCGATTCTTCGTTGCTGATGCGACGCATCGCTTCGGCAACAACCGGGGCGATATCCAGTTGACGGATACGCCCGCAGGCTTGTGCGGCTGCGGAGAGCGGGATGGTGTTGGTCACCACCAGCTCGTCCAGCACGGATTTCTCGATGTTCTCGATCGCACGACCCGACAGGACCGGGTGGGTGCAATAGGCGAACACCTTGGCCGCGCCATGTTCTTTCAGGGCCTTGGCCGCATGGCACAGAGTGCCGGCGGTATCGACCATGTCGTCGACCAGGATGCAGGTACGGCCTTCGACATCACCGATGATGTGCATCACTTCGGAGTGGTTGGCCTTCTCGCGACGCTTGTCGATGATGCCCAGATCGACGCCCAGCGACTTGGCCACGGCGCGTGCACGCACCACGCCACCAATGTCGGGGGAAACGATCATCAGGTTCTCGAAGCGCTGGTCTTCGATATCGTCCACCAGAACCGGAGAACCGTAGATGTTATCGACCGGGATATCGAAGAAGCCTTGAATCTGGTCGGCGTGAAGGTCGACGGTGAGTACACGGTCGATGCCCACTACGGTCAGCATGTCGGCGACGACCTTGGCGCTGATTGCCACACGTGCAGAGCGCGGACGGCGGTCTTGACGAGCGTAACCGAAGTAGGGGATCACGGCGGTGATTCGCGAAGCCGAGGAGCGGCGGAAGGCATCAGCCATCAGCACCAGTTCCATCAGGTTATCGTTGGTCGGCGCACATGTAGGCTGGATAATGAAGACGTCTTTACCGCGAACGTTTTCATTGATCTCGGTGCTGATTTCACCATCGGAAAACTTGCTGACGGAGACATCACCGAGAGGGATATGCAGCTGACGCACAACGCGTCGAGCCAGATCGGGGTTTGAGTTCCCCGCAAAGACCATCATCTTGGACACGCGCAGTACCTGCCGGCTGAGGGTATACCTGGATGAGTATAGGAAAATGGCAGGGGCGGCTGGATTCGAACCAACGCATGGCAGGATCAAAACCTGCTGCCTTACCGCTTGGCGACGCCCCTGTAGCTTGAAACTTCCGAGTGCCCAGCACTCGTTTCCTGTTACAGACTTTGCAGCTTGCGATGCAACATCGAAACGTTGCTTCCCTTGGCCACGAACCCTGTAAGGGTGTCTGCAAGAAGGTGCGAAACTCTATCAGCTTCCGCTTTGCTTGGGAAGGCCCCAAACACACAACTTCCAGTGCCTGTTAGCCGAGCTTCAGTGAATTTGCCAAGCAAATTCAGTGCGTTACGTACATCCGGGTAACGACGCTCTACTACTGGCTGGCAGTCATTACGACTGTTTCCCTCAAGAACGGGGCGCACTTTAATGGGCGCAGAGTCACGTGTCAACAACGGATCCGAAAAAATTTCCGCTGTACTTACAGAGACTTGCGGCACAAGCACGAGATACCAGGGCTGTGGCAGTTCGACCGGCGTCAGTTTCTCGCCCACGCCTTCGGCGAAGGCCGCGTGGCCGCGCACGAACACCGGCACATCGGCGCCCAGGGAAAGCCCCAGCTGCGCGAGCTGATCTTCACTGCAGCCGGTCTGCCAGAGGTGGTTCAGGGCGAGCAGGGTGGTGGCGGCATCGGAGCTGCCACCGCCGATACCGCCACCCATGGGCAGCACCTTGCGCAGCCAGATATCGGCGCCCAGCGACGTACCGGTCAGTGCCTGCAGCTGTCGCGCGGCCTTGACGATAAGGTTGTTGTCGTGGGGCACGTCGGCTATCTCGGTGTGCAGGTAAACCACGCCGTCGTCGCGCAGGGCGAAATCCAGTTCATCGCCGTGGTCGAGAAACTGGAACAGAGTCTGCAGCTCGTGATAGCCATCCGCGCGCCGGCCGAGGATGTGCAGCATCAGGTTGAGCTTGGCAGGCGCCGGCAGGGTCAGTACGGGGTTCATGGAAGTGCCTGCGCTCATGTCACTGCCCCAGCCGGCGCGGCTGCCAATCCTTGACCACCAGGGTCACGTCCAGGTCCTGGCCATGCAGCTTGATCCGCTCGGGCAGCCAGTAGCCATTCTGTTCGGTGTAGCTCAGGTATTCGACTTTCCAGCCGTCCTGCGCAAGTCCCGCAAGGCGACTGTCGCCGTCGAGGGTCAGCTGGCTCTTGCTGTCGGGGGCGGGCAGACCACGCACCCACCAGGACAGATGGGAGACCGGCAGCTTCCAGCCCAGTTGCTGTTCGAGCAACTCCTCGGGCGTGGCAGCCTGGTAGCGACCCTGGTTGGCCACCTCCAGGCTGACATCGCCAGGACGCCCGGTCAGGCGCGCTGCGCCGCGCCCCAATGGGCCGGACAGGCGGATGTCGTAGTAATCCTGGCGCTGCAGCCAGTACAGGGTGCCGGAACCGGAATCCTTGGGCGCACGGATGCCGATCTTGCCGTTGATCTCCCAGCCGTCGAGCTGGGTGAGTTGTTGTTTGTGCGCTTGCCACTGTTGTGGATTGCCTTGGCCCTGCAGGGCTTCGTGGGAGCCCATGTTGGCGCAGCCGGTGAGCACGGCGATGAAGGTGGCAACCAGCAGGTGACGCATCATGTAGGAGGTAGGACGCAAAGACATGGATTAAAGATTCTCTGAACCGGTCAGGCGCAGGATGGTGCTGCGCAGGACCGGGCTGTCGGGTTGTTCTTGCAGGGCCTTGCCCCAGATTCTGCGCGCTTCGCGCTGTTTGCCGCTGGCCCACAGCACTTCGCCCAGGTGAGCGGCCACTTCATGGTCGGGAAAGCGTTCGAGCGCGTCGCGCAGATAGCGCTCGGCGGCGTCGAGGTTGCCCAGGCGGTAATTGACCCAGCCCAGGCTGTCCAGCACGGCTGGATCTTCGGGATTGATCTGGTGGGCCCGCTCGATCAGGGCGCGGGCCTCCTCGAAGCGAGTGGTGCGGTCGGACAGCGTGTAGCCCAGCGCATTGAGGGCCATGGCATTGTCCGGCTCGCGCGCCAGAATGGCCCGCAGGTCCTTTTCCATCTGTACCAGGTCGTTGCGTTTTTCAGCCAGCATCGACCGGGTGTACAGCAGGTTCAGGTCGTCCGGATTCTGTTTGATGGCGTTCTGCAGCACCAGCCAGGCAGCTTGGGTCTTGTCGTTGTTGGCCAGGGTTTCAGCTTCGATCAGGTACAGCTGGATCGCGTAATCGGGCTGGGCATCGCGTGCCTCGGCCAGGCGCCGCGAAGCCTCGTCGGCGCGGCCATTGGCGATCAGGATATCGGCTTGACGCAGCTGTGCGGGCAGGTAGTCGGTACCGACATCCACCTGGGCGTACTCATCAAGCGCCGTCTGTGGATCGCCGCGTTCTTCGGCGATCCGGCCCAGGTTCAAGTGTGCCGAGTCGACATGGCTGCCACGCTCCACCAGTTGCTGGAGATAGTTGTAGGCTTCGTCCCAGGCCTTGCCTTCGAGGCACACCAAGGCCAGCGAATAGCGCAGTTCGTCGTCGTCCGGGTATTGCTGAACGAGCATCGCGAACTGCAGCTTGGCGTCGTCCATGCGGTTCTGTTCGACCAGCATGCGCGCGTAGGTAAGGCGCAGGCGCTTGTCGTCGGGAATTTTCTTGAGGTTTTTTTCCAGCAGCGGCATGGCTTCGCTGCCGCGATCCAGCGCGGCGAGCAGGCGGGCGCGCAGCAGGATGGGGGCGATTTCACCTTCCTGGGGTGGGTTGTCTTCCAGCAACGCCAGGGCGCCTTCGGTATCGCCATCCTGTTGCATCAGCAAGGCCTTGCCGAAGATCAACTGGCCGTTGCCGGGGTATTTGCCCAGCAGGCGATCGAAACTTTGCAGCAAGCCGCGTCGGGTGCTTTCGTCGGTGTCGGCCGCCGACAGCGCGAGAAAGTCGAAGTGAGTGTCGCCCTGACCTTGCAGGACCTTCTCCATGTACACCAGCGACTCGTCGTACTTGCCATTGCGCGCCAGCTGGATGGCGGCGGCACGCTGCGCGTCGAGGTCGGCGGGGGCGTTTTTCGCCCACAACTGCGCGGTCTCCAGCGCCGGCCGGTCGGCGCCCAGGTATTCGGCGATGCGGAAGGCGCGCTCGGCAATGCCCGGATCCTGGGTCTTGCGGGCCTGGGTCACGTAGTTGCCCAGGGCAAGATCGAAACGATCGCGCTGCCCGGCCAACTCTGCGCTAAGCAGGCTGAACACGGTTTCCTCGCTGAACGAGCCGTAGACCTTGGGCGTCTCGTCCGGCGCAGGCGCGGGCTGCGCCACAGGAACCGGAGTCGCCTGCTCTCTGGGTGGCCATGACTGGCAGCCCTGCAGCAAGGCGAAGGCGAGGAGCAACGTGGAGGTTCTATTCATAGAGGGGATTTTGGCGGCTTACCTGCGGTCGGATCATCATGACACAAGCCACAGGTCAAACCCATAACTCGAGGTTGCCTATTAGGACAATAGATAGCGGTGGTTGTTCTGGGCCGGACGAAGTAGGACAATTACCGGCTTCTCGACATCATCAGCGACCTTGAATGGCCTTTCTCGCCCTCGGTATCAACCATAAGACTGCTTCGGTAGACGTGCGCGAGCGCGTGGCGTTTACTCCGGAGCAGCTGGTAGAGGCCCTGCAGCAGCTTTGCCGGCTGACCGACAGCCGTGAGGCAGCGATCCTCTCGACCTGCAATCGCAGCGAGCTGTACATCGAACAGGATCACCTGGCTGCCGATGCCGTGCTGCGCTGGCTGGCCGATTACCACCGCTTGAGTGTCGAAGAGCTGCGCGCGAGCGCTTATGTGCACGAAGAAGATGCGGCTGTTCGTCACATGATGCGCGTGGCGTCCGGGCTCGATTCGCTGGTGCTGGGCGAGCCGCAGATTCTCGGGCAGATGAAATCCGCCTACGCCGTGGCCCGCGAGGCCGGCACCATCGGGCCGCTGCTGGGGCGTCTGTTCCAGGCCACCTTCAGCGCTGCCAAGCAGGTGCGCACCGACACCGCCATCGGTGAAAACCCGGTCTCGGTGGCGTTTGCCGCCGTCAGCCTGGCCAAGCAGATTTTCAGCGACCTGGCGCGCAGCCAGGCCTTGCTGATCGGCGCCGGTGAAACCATCACCCTGGTCGCACGCCACCTGCACGAGCAGGGGGTCAAGCGCATCGTGGTGGCCAACCGCACGCTGGAGCGCGCCAGTACTCTGGCTGCGCAGTTCGGCGCCCATGCCGTGCTGCTTTCCGATATTCCCCAGGAACTGGTCAACAGCGACATCGTCATCAGCTCCACCGCCAGCCAGTTGCCGATCCTGGGCAAGGGTGCGGTCGAGAGCGCGCTCAAGTTGCGCAAGCACAAACCCATCTTCATGGTCGATATCGCCGTGCCGCGCGACATCGAACCCGAAGTCGGCGAACTGGACGACGTCTACCTCTATACCGTCGACGACCTGCACGAAGTGGTTGCCGAGAACCTGAAAACCCGCCAGGGTGCCGCCCAGGCCGCCGAAGAACTGGTGAGCGTGGGTGCCGACGATTTCATGCTGCGCCTGCGCGAGCTGGCGGCCGTGGACGTGCTCAAGGCCTACCGCCAGCAAGGCGAGCGTCTGCGCGACGAGGAGTTGCAGAAGGCCATGCGCCTGCTGGCCAACGGCAGCAACGCCGAAGAGGTACTCGCGCAACTGGCCCGAGGCCTGACCAACAAGTTGCTGCACGCACCCAGCGTGCACATGAAAAAGCTCTCCGCCGAAGGCCGCGTCGATGCGCTGGCCATGGCCCAGGAACTCTTTGCCCTCCATGAGGGCTCAACGGATAAGCCGCCGCAATGAAAGCGTCACTGCTCAACAAGCTGGACACGCTCCAGGACCGATTCGAGGAACTGACCGCCTTGCTGGGCGACGCTGAAGTCATTTCCGAGCAAACCCGTTTCCGTGCCTATTCCAGGGAATACGCCGAGGTCGAGCCCGTGGTGCTGGGCTACCAGCAATGGGCCAAGGTGCTGGCTGACCTGGAGGGCGCGCAGGCGTTGCTCAAGGACAACGACCCGGACATGCGCGAGATGGCTGCCGAGGAAGTGCGCGAAGCCCGCGAGCAGCTGGTGCAACTGGAAAGTGCGCTGCAGCGCATGCTGTTGCCCAAGGACCCCAACGACGGTCGCAACGTGTTCCTCGAGATCCGCGCCGGTACCGGCGGCGATGAAGCGGCGATCTTTTCCGGCGATCTGTTCCGCATGTATTCGCGCTATGCGGAACGCCGTGGCTGGCGCCTGGAAATTCTTTCCGAAAACGAAGGCGAGCATGGCGGCTACAAGGAAGTCATTGCCCGCGTCGAAGGCGACAGCGTCTACGGCAAGCTCAAGTTCGAGTCCGGCGCGCACCGTGTCCAGCGCGTACCGGAAACCGAATCCCAGGGCCGTATCCACACCTCGGCCTGCACGGTGGCCGTGTTGCCGGAACCGGACGAGCAGGTGGCCATCGAGATCAACCCGGCCGATCTGCGGGTGGATACCTACCGGTCCTCCGGCGCCGGTGGCCAGCACGTCAACAAGACCGATTCGGCGATCCGCATCACCCACCTGCCGACCGGCATCGTGGTGGAATGTCAGGAAGAGCGCTCGCAGCACAAGAACCGCGCCCGCGCCATGAGCTGGCTGTCGGCCAAGCTCAACGATATGCAGAGCAGCGCCGCGGCCAATGCCATCGCCAGCGAGCGCAAGCTGCTGGTCGGGTCGGGCGACCGTTCCGAGCGCATCCGCACCTACAATTTCCCGCAGGGCCGGGTAACCGACCATCGTGTCAACCTGACCTTGTACTGTCTGGATGAAGTGCTGGCCGGCGGCGTCGATGCAGTGATAGAGCCGCTTCTGGCTGAATACCAGGCCGATCAGTTGGCCGCGTTGGGTGAATAGAACATGACCATCATTGCCAGTCTGTTGCGAGCTGTCGAACTGCCCGATTCCCCGACCGCGCGCCTGGATATCGAGCTGCTGCTGGCTGCGGCGCTGGGCAAATCGCGCAGCTACCTGCACACCTGGCCCGAGCGCATCGTGCCCAGCGATGCCGCCAATGCCTTCGCCGCCTTCATCAAGCGTCGCCAGGCGGGCGAGCCGGTTGCCTATATCCTGGGGCAGCAGGGGTTCTGGAAGCTCGACCTGGAAGTGGCCTCGCACACGCTGATCCCGCGTCCCGAAACCGAGCTGCTGGTAGAGGCTGCGCTGCAATTGCTGCCGGCCCGCTCGGCGCGGTTACTCGATCTGGGCACCGGTACGGGCGCGATCGCCCTGGCTCTGGCCGGCGAATGCAGTGCCTGGCAAGTCACCGCAGTCGATCGAGTTGCCGAAGCAGTGGCCCTGGCCGAGCGCAACCGCGTGCGCCTGAACCTGGGCAACGCCCGGGTGCTCGAGAGTCACTGGTTCAGTGCTTTGCAAGGTGAGCGTTTCGACCTGATCGTCAGCAACCCGCCCTACATTGCCAGCACCGACCCCCATTTGCAGGCCGGCGACGTGCGCTTCGAGCCCGCCAGTGCGCTGGTGGCCGGCGAAGACGGCCTCGACGATCTGCGCCTGATCATCGGCCAGGCACCTGCACACCTGCATCCGGGCGGCTGGCTGCTGCTCGAACACGGCTACGACCAGGCACCGGCGGTCCGTGAACTGCTGGCCCAACACGATTTCGAGCAGATCGAAAGCCGTATCGATCTCGGCGGTCACGAGCGCATCACGCTGGGGCGGTTGCTGTGCTGACCGATCAGGAGCTGCTGCGCTACAGCCGGCAGGTGCTGCTGTCGCAGGTCGACATCCAAGGCCAATTGAGGCTCAAGGGCAGCCGCGTACTGATCGTCGGCTTGGGTGGCCTGGGCTCGCCGGTGGCGCTGTACCTGGCGGCAGCGGGCGTCGGCGAGCTGCATCTGGCCGACTTCGACACGGTCGATGTGACCAACCTGCAGCGCCAGGTGCTGCACGACAGCACCTCGGTGGGTATCAGCAAGGTCGATTCGGCCATTGCCCGGCTGGGGGCGATCAACCCCGAAATCGCCCTGGTGGCGCACCGCGCCGCGTTGGATGAAGACTCGCTGAGCGCAGCGGTTGCCGCCGTCGACCTGGTGCTCGACTGTTCCGACAACTTCGCCACGCGTCAGGCAGTGAACGCCGCCTGCTTTGCCGCCGGCAAGCCGCTGGTCAGTGGTGCCGCGATCCGCCTGGAAGGGCAGTTGTCGGTGTTCGACCCACGGCGTCCGGAAAGCCCCTGCTACCATTGCCTGTACGGTGAAGGCAGCGATGCCGAGCTGACCTGCAGCGAGGCCGGCGTGGTGGGCCCGCTGGTCGGGCTGGTGGGCAGCCTGCAGGCACTGGAAGCGTTGAAGCTGTTGGCGCAGTTTGGTGATGTGCTGGTGGGTCGGCTGCTGTTGATCGACGCCTTGGGCACTCATTTCCGCGAAATGCGGGTCAAGCGCGATCCCAAATGCCCGGTCTGTAGCACGCGGCATGTCTGAAGCGCCTGTCGGCGTATTCGATTCGGGCGTCGGCGGCTTGTCGGTGCTTGGCGAAATCGAACGGCTGCTGCCTCGCGAATCCCTGCTGTACGTGGCCGACACCGGCCACATTCCCTATGGCGAGAAATCCAGCGAATTCATCCGTGAGCGTTGTGCCACGGTTGCACGGTTCTTTCACGGGCAAGGTGCCAAAGCGTTGGTGCTGGCCTGCAACACGGCCACGGTCGCTGCAGTGGCGGATCTGCGTCAACGCTATCCCGACTGGCCCATCGTTGGCATGGAGCCTGCGGTCAAACCTGCCGCAGCAGCGACCCGCAGTGGTGTCGTCGGTGTGTTGGCTACTACCGGTACCCTGCGCAGCGCCAAATTCGTGGCACTGCTCGACCGCTTTGCCAATGAAGTGCAGGTCATCACCCAGCCGTGTCCCGGACTGGTCGAGCTGATCGAAACCGGCGACCTGGACAGTCCGGCGCTGCGCCTGCTGCTGCAGGGGTACGTGCAACCGCTGCTGGACGCCGGTTGCGACACCCTGATTCTGGGCTGCACGCACTATCCGTTCCTCAAGCCCCTGTTGGCCACCATGGTCCCGGCCAACGTGGCGCTGGTCGATACCGGCGCCGCCGTGGCGCGTCAGCTGCAGCGATTGCTGAGTGCAGGAAACCAGCTGGCGGAGGGGCCGGCGCAGCCCGCGCAGTTCTGGACCAGTGGGTCGGCAGATATTTTTAGAAATGTCCTACCGAAGCTGTGGAAATTTTCTGACAATGTGCAAGTATTCACGTTGTAAAAAAAATGTGAAAAAAACGGGGTGTAACACTGAACTTACGTTCCAACTCCGATTCCATAGCTTGTCCATTTTTTCGACAAAAATTCTTACAACTGCATTCGGTAGGATGTTTCTCATGAAGAGACTGTTCAGTTTGGCTGCGCTTGCGGCCTTGATGTTGGGGCAATCGGTGACCGCGAACGCGGCCGACCTATCGTTTTCTGCGGGCGAAACGGGCGAATCGTCCCAGGTCTACCGCATTGGCTTGCAATCCAACTGGGACAAGAGCTGGTTCCAGACCGACGTCGGTCGCCTGACCGGTTACTGGGATGCCGGCTATACCTACTGGGATGGCAAGGACTTCAAGGACAACCACAGTCTGTCGTTCGCGCCGGTGTTCGTCTACGAATTCGGCGGCGGTTCGATCAAGCCCTACATCGAAGCCGGCATCGGTGTCGCCGCCTTCGCGCACACACAGATCGAAGGCAACAAGCTGGGTTCCTCGTTCAACTTCGAAGACCGTATCGGCTTCGGCGTGCGCTTCGGTGGCGGTCACGAGCTGGGTGTGAGAGCGATCCACTACTCCAACGCCGGCATCAA
This sequence comes from Pseudomonas sp. CFBP 8770, assembly GCF_014841705.1. NCBI lineage: Bacteria > Pseudomonadati > Pseudomonadota > Gammaproteobacteria > Pseudomonadales > Pseudomonadaceae > Pseudomonas > Pseudomonas sp. CFBP 8770. The sequence goes on along the minus strand of NZ_JACYUL010000004.1, from coordinate 208,580 downwards.
AGAGCCGAACGATGGTATCGAAGCCTATACCCTGAACTATCGCATGCCGCTGTAAGCTGTCTCTCGGCCAGCATTGGCCGTCGCGCGGGCAGGGTCCTCTGCCCGCGATTGCTGCAATCCTTCTTTCCTATTTGGCTTTGCGTGGCAGGTTCTTGAATGCCGCCAGGGCGCGTGCGCGTCCTTCCTTCAGATCCACGATGGGGCGGGGATAGTCGTTCTGCTTGAGTGCGTCACCTGACGGCGCATGGACCTGCTTGCGATCCAGGCCTTCCAGCTCGGGCAGCCATTGCTTGAGAAACACGCCTTGTTCGTCGAACCGCTGCGATTGGCTCACCGGGTTGAAAATCCGGAAGTACGGCACCGAATCGGTACCTGTGGAAGCACTCCACTGCCAGCCGCCGTTGTTGGAGCACAGGTCGCCGTCGATCAGGTGCTGCATGAAGAAACGCTCGCCTTCGCGCCAGTCGATGAGCAGGTTCTTGCTCAGGAACATCGCGGTAATCATGCGCAGGCGGTTATGCATCCAACCGGTGGACACCAGTTGACGCATCGCCGCATCGACGATGGGAATGCCGGTGCGTCCTTCTTTCCACGCCTGCAGCTCGCTGGGCGCCTTGCGCCAGGGCAGGGCGGCGTACTCCTCGCGAAACGGCCGATGCATCGAAACGCGCGGATAGCCAACCATGATGTGCCGGTAGAACTCGCGCCAGATCAGCTCGCCGATCCAGGTCACGGCGCCGACGTTGCCGCTCTCGAATTCACCGCGATTGCTGTTGAGCGCCGCATGCAGGCACTGGCGCGGAGAAACCACGCCGGAAGTCAGGTAGGCTGAAATCTGACTGGTCCCAGGGTGCGCGGGTAGATCGCGCTCGACCTTGTAGTCTTCGATCGGTTGGTCGGTGAAGGTGTCCAGGCGCTTGTGCGCCTCTTCCTCTCCGGCCGGCCAGAGCTTGATCAGCGCCTTGTCGGGAGCGGCGAAGCCTTTCACCTGATCGGGCACTTTGTCGGCGGCAATGTGCACAGGTTTCTGCGCACTGGGCTTTTTCACCAGCGCAGGGACTGACTGGTGCAGTCGTTCGTAGCAGACCTTGCGGAACTGGCTGAAGACCTGGAAATAAGTACCGCCCTTGGTCAGCACGCTGCCGGGCTTGAACAGCGCCTGATCCAGATAGCGGTGCAGGGGAATGTCCACCTTGGCCAGGGCCGCCTCAACCGCCTCGTCGCGGCGGTTCTCATTGACACCGAACTCGTCGTTGCAATGCACCGCTTCGATCTTGTGCTCGGCGCACAGGGCGCTGATTACCTTGGGCGCCTTGTCCCAGGTGTCCGCTTCACGCAGCAACAAGGGGATGTGCAGGGCCTTGAGGCTCGCGCTCAGTTCCTTGAGGTTGCGCAGCCAGAAGTCGACCTTGTTCGGTGAGTCGTCGTGTTCCAGCCACTGCCTGGGGCTCAGCAGGAACACGGCCAGGGTCGGGCCTTGCTCGCAGGCGGCCGCCAGGGCGGGGTTGTCGTGCACTCGCAGGTCGCTGCGCAGCCAGATCAATTGCATGAAAGCCTCGTCATTCGAATTCAGGGTTGCCGGTCGGCCAATACGCCAGACGCCTGCAGCATCTGCTGGGCGTGCAACGGATCGGTCGCCAGGTGCAGATCGGCAATGGGGGAAGGGCCGTCGCCCGCGGCGGCACGGTGAATGAGCACGGCCGAGCCCACCAGCCATTTGGGGCACGTGCAACCGACCAGCAACCGCCCCAGCGCCGCGAGGTTGAGGGCCTTGTCGGCGTACAGCACCAGCGCGCGTGCCTCAAGCTTGTCGCAGGCCAGGGCCAGTTCGCCCGCCGGCAGCGGCGCGTCGAACACCTGCACCGGGCAATCACTGCTGCTGATCAGCCAGGCGCCCAGCCACAGGTAAGGGTCCGGAGTGATGTCGGCCTGGTTGACCAGCACCACAGGTGCGCCGCTCAGTTGGCGGTTGTTGTGATAGAGGCGGGCACCCAGTTTGCTGCGCAGCCAGCCATGGAAGAACACACGTTGCATCTGCGCCCCGAATTGGCCGGCCCAGCGCTGCTCCAGATCGGTCAGCAGCGGCAGCAGCAAGTGCTCGCACAAAGTGGCAGGCGGATACAGGGCCATCGCTTGATTGAACAGATCATCCAGCTGACGCTCGGCCATATCGGTGATGGCTTGGATCAATGTCTGGCGCAGCTGCTGCCAATCGTTGTGAACCTGCGGCTGGGCATCGCGCGGGGCGTCGAGCAGTTGTTTCACCTGGCTGACGGCCACGCCTCGGTTGAGCCAGGTCAGCACGTGCTGGATCCGCGCGATCTGTGCGGCGTCGTACAAACGATGGCCCTTGGCGGTGCGGTGAGGCACGATCAGGCCATAGCGCCGTTCCCAGGCGCGCAGGGTGACCGGGTGCACACCGGTTTGCCGGGTGACTTCGCGGATCGGCAGCCAGTCGGTGCCGTTGGCGTCAGATGGCATTGCGCAAGCTCAGGTTTTCCGGGTGCGGCTGCAGGTAGGTCTGCTGGGCAATGTAGGGGTCTGGATGGATGCGGAACAGATGCTTGAGTAGCGTCATCGGTACCACCAGCGGCACGATGCCCTCGCGGTACTGATTGATCAGTTGTTGCAGCTCTTGCTTGTCCTGCGCATCGATGTCGCGCTTGAGATAGCCGCTGATGTGCTGCAGCACGTTGCTGTGGGTGCCGCGGGTGGCGCAGCGCTTGAGCGCTTGCATCAGTTCACTGAAATACTGCGGGCCGATCTGCGCCGCGTCGCCGCGGCCCATGCTGCCCAGCAGCTTGCCCAGGACCTTGTATTGCAGCGGGTTGTTAGCCATCAACTGATATTTGAAGCGCGAGTGGAATTCCGTCAGGGCACGTCGCGTCAAACCGTCTGCCAGCAGCGCTTGCCACTGGGCATAAGCGCCGACGCGCACAAGGAAGTTTTCCCGCAGTACCGGATCGCACAGACGACCTTCTTCCTCCACCGGCAAATCCGGGTGGCGTGCGCAGAATGCCTGGGCATAGATGCCGCGGCCGCCTTCGCGCTGAGGAGCGCCGTTGTCGCGATAGATCTTCACCCGCTCCAAACCACAGGACGGCGATTTCTGCATGAAGATGTAGCCACAGAGATCGGTCAGTTCGCCGGCCATTCGTTCGCCGTAGGCAGCCAAAGGTGCGGTGACGTTGATGTCGGGATGTACGGTACCCACCGCCTGGGTGTGATCCTTGTCGCCGACCAGACGAATCGGCTCGCGCGGCGTACCCAAGCCAATGGCGACCTCGGGGCAGACCGGGACGAACTCGAAATGCTCGACCAGGATCCGGCTGCACCAGCGCGATTCCTTGTGCCCGGCGTTGTAGCGCACGGGTGCACCGAGCAGGCAGGCGCTGATACCGATCTTGGGTTTGCTGACGCTGGGCTCTTGCATGACGGACCTCTTCTGAAACCTGTACATACTGACAACGCTGTACAGCATAGTTTCATCTTAGGTCCGTATTTGTACAGGTCAAATGCTTTGTACAGAATTACAGTCATTGGCAGGGTGTCACTGCCAGCCCATCTTCCAGCTCTGCATATCCTGCAGGGCCTGCCACGGCAGACGTTCGGTACGGTGGGTGAGAACCGCCTGCAACTCGACCTCCAGCACGACGCCTTCGTCATCGCAGAACACTTCGCTGACCAGGAAATGCTTCTCGCGGTTCACGGGGCGCACGGCGGTCCATTTCGACAGCAACATCTTGCGCGGATTGAGCCGATGCCGGGCATTCATTGCAAGTGCTCGAGCAGGCGCCGCGCGGCTTCCTGGCCACTGAGCCAGGCGCCTTCGACGCGGCCTGACAGGCACCAGTCGCCGCACACGTACAGGCCCAGGTCGGGGTCGGCCAGCGCACCCCATTCATGGGGCTGAGCCGGGCGCGCGTAGAGCCAGCGATGGGCGATGCTGAAACTTGGCGCAGGCATCGGGCAATTTACCAGCTCGGCGAAGGCGCCATGCAGCTGTTCGATCACCGCCTCGCGGGACAGATCGATGTGCTGCTTGCTCCACGCGCTGGTGGCGTGCAGCACCCAGGTGTCGCTGCCGTCGTCGCGGCCGGGCTTGCTGCCACTTCGCGCCAGCCAGTCGAGCGGACTGTCCTGCACGAAGCAGCCCTGCATCGGTGTGTCCAGTGGCGTGTCGAAACTCAACGCCACCGCCCAGGTGGGGTCCATCTTGACCCCGGCCACTTGTGTGGCGAGCTTGGGCGCGCTGGCCAGTAGCGCGGTGGCTTGGGGCGCCGGCACGGCGAGCACGACGTGGCTGAAGGGTCCATGGCTGACGCCCTCGGCATCCAGCAGCTCCCAGAATTCCTCGCCCTTGAACACCTCGGCGATGCGGCAGGAAAAAGCAGCAGGCAGGTCGACAGCCATGGCCTTGGCAATGGCACTCATGCGTGGCGCACCGACCCAGCGTACCTGCTCGTCGGGCGACGGGCTGAGGCGACCCTGCTTGGCGTTGTACAGCGAAGGCGACCACGGCTGTGCGCAACCGTCGGCCTGCCATTGCTGGACCTGCGCCACGAAGCGCCGGTCGCGGGCAGTGAAATACTGCGCGCCGAGGTCGATCGAGCCGACCTCGCTGCGCTTGCTCGACATGCGGCCACCCACACCGCGCGCCTTGTCGAAAAGCTGCACCGCGTGGCCAGCCTTGTGCAACGCCTGGGCGGCGGAGAGCCCCGCCATGCCGGTACCGATGATTGCGATAGGTACGGTTGCTGAAGGTCCAGTCGCCGGAGTCGAAGACGTCGCAGGTGCCGTAGGTAAAGTCGCCGTAGGTAAAGTCATAGTGCCCTCGTAACAGCTTCGTAAGCGCTATGCACACGTGTGTTCGAAAAACAAACCTGTACAAAAGACTTAATAAGTATAAGTTAACGGGATCCTTTTTGCTCAGGTGTCCTATGGTTCATGAGAGAGGCACGCGGATGGAAAGTGCCTGTCTCATGAAAATAGACTAGCGCTGCAGACGCAACGCCACATTGGAGAAACCTTATGCACATATTGCTGACCGGCGGCACCGGGCTCATCGGCCGCAAGCTTTGCCAGCACTGGGTAGGGCAGGGGCATCGCCTGACGGTGCTCAGTCGCCAGCCGGGCCAGGTCAAGCAGCTGTGCGGGGCCAGCGTGCGCGGCGTGGCGCAGCTCGAGGAAATCGGCGACGAAACGGTGGACGCAGTGGTCAACCTGGCCGGCGCGCCGATTGCCGATCGCCCGTGGACCGCGCGACGCCGGGCGTTGCTGTGGAGCAGCCGGATCACCCTTACCGAGCGCCTCCTGGCATGGCTGGAAAGCCGTGCGCAGCGCCCCGAGGTATTGATTTCCGGCTCCGCCGTGGGCTGGTATGGCGATGGTGGCGAGCGGGAGTTGAACGAAACTTCGCAACCGGTCAAGGAGGACTTCGCCAGTCACTTGTGCATTGCCTGGGAAGAGACCGCCCTGCGCGCCGAAGCGTTGGGCGTGCGGGTGGTGCTGGTACGCACCGGGCTGGTGCTGGCGAGTCAGGGCGGCTTTCTCAAGCGCCTTGCGCTGCCATTCAAGCTGGGGCTGGGAGGCCCGATCGGCAGTGGCCGGCAGTGGATGCCATGGGTTCACATCGATGATCAAATCGCCTTGATTGATTTTCTCTTGCACCAGACCCAGTGCCGCGGTCCCTATAATGCGTGTGCGCCGGAGCCGGTGCGCAACCGTGAATTCGCACGACAACTGGGGCGTGCCCTGCATCGTCCGGCTTTCCTGCCGCTGCCCTCGCTGTTGCTCAAGGCGGGGCTCGGCGAGCTGTCAGGGCTATTGCTCGGTGGCCAGCGCGCACGCCCGGTGGCGCTGCAGGCCGCAGGTTTCAATTTCCGCTACAGCGAACTATCCGCCGCCCTGACCGAATTGTCGCGGCGCCTCTGAGCTCTAAACGACGAACCTGAAATAGGACGCTGCATGACCGATCACGCCCTGCTGCTGGTCAACCTGGGGTCGCCCGCATCGACCCAGGTGGCCGATGTACGTAGCTATCTCAACCAGTTCCTGATGGACCCTTATGTCATCGACGTGCCGTGGCCGCTGCGGCGTCTGATCGTGTCGCTGATCCTGGTCAAGCGCCCCGAGCAATCGGCACACGCCTATGCCTCGATCTGGTGGGAGGACGGCTCGCCGCTGGTGGTGCTGACCCGGCGCCTGCAGGCGGTCATGGCCGAGCAGTGGCGCCATGGTCCGGTGGAAGTCGCCATGCGTTATGGCGAGCCGTCGCTGGATACGGCACTCGCGCGCCTGGCCGAGCAGGGGGTGCGTAAAGTCACCCTGGCTCCGCTTTATCCACAGTTCGCCCAGAGCACCGTGACCACGGTGATCGAGCAGGCACGCAAGGTGGTGCGCGAGCGCAAGCTGGCCATGCAATTCAGCGTGCTGCAGCCGTTCTATGACCAGCCCGAATACGTGGATGCCTTGGTGGCCAGTGCCAAGCCCTACCTGGCGCAACCCCACGACCACCTGTTGATGAGCTTCCATGGACTGCCCGAACGGCACCTGACCAAGATCGACCCTACCGGCGGCCACTGTCTGCGTTCCGCCGACTGCTGCCAGAATGCGCCGCCCGAAGTGCTCGCTGTCTGCTATCGCGCGCAGTGCCTGCGTACGGCCAGCGCCTTCGCTGAGCGCATGGGCCTTGCCGAGGGCAGCTGGTCGGTGTCCTTCCAGTCGCGACTGGGCCGGGCCAAGTGGATCGAGCCCTACACCGAGGCGCGCCTGGATGAACTTGCCAGGCAAGGGGTGAAGAAGTTGCTGGTGATGTGCCCGGCGTTCGTCGCCGATTGCATCGAGACCCTGGAGGAGATCGGCGACCGTGGGCGCGAGCAGTTTTGCGAGGCGGGGGGCGAGGAGTTGGTGCTGGTGCCGTGCCTGAACGATCACCCGCAATGGGGTGAAGCGTTGAATACCCTGTGCGAGCGGGCACCCTTGATGCTGTGACGCTGAATCTGTCAGCAGAGAGCGCCGCAATGGCGCTCCCTGACGGCTTCAGGCCTGCGAGTCCTTTTTCCAGTCACCATGCCCCGGCAGCAGCAGGTTCAGGGCGATCGCTACCACGGCGCACAAGGCGATGCCCTTGAGGCCGAAGTCATCGGGCCCGGTACCGGTGCCGACCAGCACGCCGCCGATACCGAACACCAGGGTTACCGAGACGATCACCAGGTTGCGCGCCTCGGCCATGTCGACCTTGTGGCGAATCATGGTGTTCAGGCCCACCGCTGCGATGGAGCCGAACAGCAGGCACAGGATGCCGCCCATCACTGGCACTGGAATGCTTTGCAGCAGCGCGCCGAACTTGCCCACGAATGCCAGGCTGATCGCGAAGATCGACGCCCAGGTCATGATCTTGGGGTTGTAGTTCTTGGTCAGCATGACCGCGCCGGTCACTTCCGCATAGGTGGTATTGGGCGGTCCGCCGAACAGGCCGGCGGCAGTCGTGGCAATGCCGTCGCCCAGCAGAGTGCGGTGCAGTCCGGGTTTCTTCAGGTAGTCACGGCCGGTCACGCTGCCCACGGCGATCACGCCACCGATGTGCTCGATGGCGGGTGCCAGCGCCACAGGCACGATGAACAGGATGGCTTGCCAGTTGAACGCCGGCGCCGTGAAGTGAGGCAGGGCCAGCCAAGAGGCTGCGGCGATCTTGGCCGTGTCCACCACACCGAAAACGAATGCCATGGCGAAGCCTACTAGCACCCCGGCGATGATCGGCACCAGGCGAAAGATGCCCTTGCCGAACACGGCGACGACGATGGTGGTGAGCAGCGCCGGCATGGAGATCCACATGGCCGTGGCGTAGGGGATCAGCTCGGTGCCGTCGCCGGCCTTGCCCATCGCCATGTTGGCAGCGATCGGCGCCATCGCCAGGCCAATGGAGATCACGACCGGGCCGATAACCACGGGTGGCAGCAGGCGGTCGATGAAGCCGGTGCCCTTGATCTTCACCGCAAGCCCAAGGAAGGTGTAGACGAATCCGGCCGCCATGATCCCGCCCATCGTCTCGGCCAGGCCGAACTGGCCCTTGGCAAGGATGATAGGCGTGATGAAGGCAAAGCTCGATGCCAGGAATACCGGCACCTGACGACCCGTCACCAGTTGGAACAGCAGCGTGCCCAGGCCCGCGGTGAACAGCGCCACGTTCGGGTCCAGGCCGGTGATCAGCGGCATCAGTACCAGCGCGCCGAACGCCACGAAGAGCATCTGCGCGCCTGACAGTACCTGCCGCCAGAGCGGATCGTTGAACTCGTCCTGCATGGGTCAGGCGTCCTTCTGCTTGGTGCCGAAGATCTTGTCGCCGGCATCGCCCAGCCCGGGGATGATGTAGCCATGCTCGTTCAGGCGTTCGTCGATCGAAGCAGTGTAGATCTGCACGTCGGGGTGCGCCTTTTCCACGGCGGCAATGCCCTCGGGGGCAGCCACCAGCACCATGGCGCGGATTTCCTTGCAGCCGGCCTTCTTCAGCAGGTCGATGGTGGCAACCATGGAGCTGCCGGTGGCCAGCATCGGGTCGATGATCATCGCCAGGCGCTCGTCGATTTCATCGACCAGCTTTTCCAGGTAGGTGTGCGCCTGCAACGTATCCTCGTTGCGCGCAACGCCCACGGCGCTGACCTTGGCACCTGGAATCAGGCTGAGCACGCCGTCGAGCATGCCGATGCCGGCGCGCAGGATGGGCACCACGGTGATTTTCTTGCCCGCGATCTTTTCGACCAGCACCGGGCCAGCCCAGCCTGCAATTTCGTAGTTTTCCAGGGGCAGATCCTTGGTAGCCTCGTAGGTGAGCAAGGCTCCGACTTCCTGGGCGAGCTCGCGGAAGTTCTTGGTGCTGATGTCGGCACGGCGCATGAGGCCGAGCTTGTGGCGGATCAGCGGGTGGCGGATCTCACGGATAGGCATGGGGAAAGGCTCCGAACGGGCAAAAAAACGGCGGTAGATTAATCTATTGTATCGGGCTGTCCTATAGACATACTGCACGTTAGTGCATGAAAGCCTGGATTGTGCTTGATTCACGTCAGGTGTGTGCGTACCTTTGCCCGCTTTTCTTCCACCGCCCCCCTTGGAGAGCGTCATGTCCGCTGATCTCGAGCACATTCGTCAAGTCATGCGAGAGGCCGACTGCCTGTACACAGAAGCCCAGGTCGAGGCCGCCATTGCCAAGGTCGGCGCGCAGATCAACGCTGAACTGGCCGATCGCAACCCCGTGGTGTTCTGCGTGATGAACGGCGGGTTGATCTTCTCCGGCAAGCTGCTGACCCATCTGGATTTCCCGCTGGAGGCTTCGTACCTGCACGCTACCCGCTATCGCAACGAAACCCGCGGCGGCGATCTGTTCTGGAAGGCCAAGCCGGAAATCTCCTTCATCGACCGCGATGTACTGATCATCGACGACATCCTCGACGAGGGCCACACGCTCAGCGCTATCATCGACTTCTGCAAGCATGCCGGCGCCCGCGCCGTGCACACGGCCGTGCTGATCGACAAGGACCACGACCGCAAGGCCAGCCCCGACCTCAAGGCCGACTTCGTGGGTCTGCCGTGCGTCGACCGTTATATCTTCGGCTACGGCATGGATTACAAGGGTTACTGGCGCAACGCTGCGGGTATCTTCGCCGTCAAGGGCATGTAAGCCTCCCTCCGGACACCGAGCCTGGGTTTATCGCATTCCCCCCAGATCCAAGGCGTGCGCCGCCGACGCGGCTTGCGCCGCTGCTACAGGGATTGCGTGTGCCGCCGACGCGGCTTGCGCCGCTGCTATAGGGTTGCGGGCGCTGCCGGACGCGGCTTGCGCCGCTGCTACAGGGTTGCGGGCGCTGCCGGACGCGGCTTGCGCCGCTGCTACAGGGCCTGTTCAGCGCCAGACCGGATTGCGGAATTCTGTAGCAGCGGCGCGAGCCGCGTCCGGGCTCGCCGCAGACTCGCCCCCCTTGCAACATGCTAAAGTCCGCGGCTCTTCCACAAGGAGCCGCCCATGCGCCTGACCGTTGCCGCCATTGCCTTGCTGACCTGTCTGCCGCTGGCTGCAGCGCCTGGGCATGGCGTTGTTCATGAACAGTTCCTGCCGCCCGATGAGCAGACCCTGCGCGAAGGCGATCCGCAGCAGCAACTGTTGCAGGTGACCAGCTACTCGGTGGTCATGGGCAACCAGCGCCTTTCCAACCAGCAGCCCATACCGGTGACCGCGCCTATGCTGTTGCGCTTGAAGGGCAAGGCGTTGAGCAAGGACGCGAAACTGGCCGAAGTGCTGATCACCTTCGATGGCGAAAGCAAAAGCCTGAAGCGGCCAGCTTTCGACGCGGCCACCGGCACCTTGGCCCTGACCTATCCGCTGAGCCAGTACCGGATACTGCTCGACCTGCTGCGCAACGACACCGTCTACGTGCAGTTCCTCAGCTACCCCAATGGGCATGTCTGGGCCGATCTGCACACCGGCAACCTACGCGCGCGTTGAGCCCATCGCCAAGCCGAGGGTAAACTGCCTGCCCCGTGAATGACCGTGATAGCGAGTTGGAGTCGGTAATGCGTAAAGACAAGAAGCAATTGATTGGCGACGAGATCGGCGATGAGCAGATCAAGCTGTTCCTGAATTTCGAGCCGGTTGATGCCACCTCGCCGTCGCTGCACAAGCTGATCAAGGCGTACCGTGGCCTGCGCGTCGATGACTTCGCACGCTTTCTGGTGTTCTTCAAGGAAGCGGGCTACGAGCTCGACGGCAAGGACGAACACGGCAACGATTTCATCACCTTGATTCGCGACCAGCGCAACGCCCAGGAATACATCGACCTGATCGAGCGAGCCTGACACGACCCCCGTAGCAGCGGCGCAAGCCGCGTCGGCGGCACATGCGGTGTGTCTGTGGAAACGCGGTGAGCCTGGACGCGGCTTGCACCGCTGCTACAAGGGCGGTGGCCCGGACGCGGCTTGCGCCGCTGCTACAAGGGCGGTGGCACCGGACGCGGCTTGCACCGCTGCTACAAGGGCGGTGGCACCGGACGCGGCTGGCACCGCTGCTACAAGGGCGGTGGCACCGGACGCGGCTGGCACCGCTGCTACAAGGGTGGTGGCCCGGACACGGCTGGCACCGCTGTTACAGGAGCGATGCAATTCCCTGTAGCAGCGGCGCGAGCCGCGTCGGCGGTACGTGCGGTGTGTCAGGCGTAATACTGCACGCCGTCCGCTTTTTCCGCGAGCTCGAGCGCCACGTCGCTGTCATGGCTGACGCGACGGTAGGTTTCGGCATCGTTCGCCAGTACCTGTTCGCGGGCAGGGAAGATCTCCGTCAGCTTGGTCGCCCATGCCTGTGATCGGGTCTGCTCAGGGAAGCAGCGCTCAAGCAGGTCGAGCATGATCGAAACGGTCACCGAGGCACCCGGTGACGCACCGAGCAAGGCCGCCAGCGAGCCGTCGGCGGCAGACACCAGCTCGGTGCCGAATTGCAGCACGCCACCTTTCTTCGGATCCTTCTTGATGATCTGCACGCGCTGGCCAGCCACCTCCAGACGCCAATCCTCTGCACGGGCCTGCGGGTAGAAGCGTCGCAACGAATCCAGACGCTGCTCCATGGACTGACGCACTTCGCTCATCAGGTACTTGGTCAGGTCCATGTTGTCGCGGGCCACCGCCAGCATCGGGCCGATGTTCGCCGCGCGCACCGACAGCGGCAGGTCGAGGAACGAGCCATGCTTGAGGAACTTGGTGGTGAAGCCAGCGTAAGGGCCGAACAGCAGCGACTTGTTGCCATCGACCACGCGAGTGTCCAGGTGCGGCACGGACATGGGCGGTGAGCCCACCGCCGCCTGGCTGTAGACCTTGGCCTGGTGCTGCTTGACCACCTCGGGATTGTCGCAGCGCAGCCACTGGCCGCTGACCGGGAAGCCACCGAAGCCCTTGCCTTCTTCGATCCCGGACATCTGCAGCAGTGGCAAAGCAGCACCGCCTGCGCCCAGGAATACGAATTTGGCGTCGATTTCGCGGGTATTGCCGGTGTTGACATCCTTGATGCTGACCGTCCAGCCACTGCCCTTGCGCACAAGGCCAGTGACTTTCTTGCAGTACTTGACCTGCGCGCCGGGCGCGCTGGCCAGATGGGCCAAAAGCTTGTTGGTCAAGGCGCCGAAGTTGACGTCGGTACCGCCCATCACACGGGTAGCACTGATGTGTTGATCGGCCGGACGCCCCGGCATCATCAGCGGCATCCACTCGGCCATCTTTGCCTTGTCTTCGGTGTATTCCATGTCGGCGAAGGCGTGGTGGGTCTTGAGCATTTCATAGCGCTTCCTGAGGAAGGCCACGCCCTTGTCACCCTCGACATAGCTCAGGTGCGGCACCGGGCTTATGAACGAACGTGCCGAACCGAAGCTGCTTTTCCTGCTCAGGTAGGCCCAGAACTGCTTGGAGACCTCGAACTGAGTGTTGATCTGCACGGCTTTCTTGATGTCGATGGAGCCATCGGCGGCCTGCGGCGTGTAGTTGAGCTCACACAGGCCGGCATGGCCGGTCCCGGCGTTGTTCCACGGATTGGAGCTCTCCGCGGCACCGGAGTCCATGAGCTCGACGACTTCCAGCTTCAATGCCGGGTCGAGTTCCTTGAGCAGTACGGCCAAGGTGGCACTCATGATGCCGGCCCCTACCAATACCACGTCGACTGCTTCGTTTTGCGCCATTTAACGCGTCTCCAAAATCTTCAGCACCCATTGACAGCATGGGACCCCGGTACGTCTGTGCAGGCCTGGGTCGCCATGTCCGAATCTTCGCAACTGCATCGCTGAAATGGCCTGTGCCGACAAGTCTGCCGGGCATTGCCCATGAACTCACGTTCGGCCCGCCAACGCCATAGGACCATGGTGGATACGTGCGTTCAGCGAACTGGAGCCATCATGCGAAGCGTTCGATCCTTCCTCGTTGGGCTGTTCGGGACGCAGATAGTGCTGGTACAGATCCAAGACTTTTCATTTGCTCGCCACACTCTTGTGAAGTTGTGAAACCCGTTTATTTCACGCTCTTTTGGAGTCGTGAACCTCAAGAAGGCTGCTTGGAGGATCGGCAGCGGCAGGGTGGCACGAGCGAATGGAAACGCCAGCGCGTGACCTGCGTGGGCGGCTCTCTGTGGGCGGTGCGGAGGCCAAGACGAGTGTGTTGGCAGTGCTGCGAGGCCCGATCAGGAGACGTCCTTATAATCGGGGGAAGATTATAGCGATGAAACGCGGCGAGTTGATCGTTATTTACAGGCTTTTGGTGACCGGCCAGTCAGGCGTGCACCGCTCGAATCCCGCCAGCCCCCGTGGCACGGGAGCTGACGCGGGCATGGGCAGGCAATGGCTGGCCCAGCCATTGTGGGCGAATATCGCCAACCTCGACCCAACCCTCGCCGACGGGCGCCTGCTGGCATTGCTTGAAGGCGCGGCACAGGCCCTGCTGGTCGAGAGCGACGTAGCAACGGTAGGGCTGGCTGGCCCTGAACAGAGACTTGAGAAAACCCATGAGCGATTCTCCGTGCGGTGGCGTGCGGTGGACTGTAGACGCGATACTGCCCGCAGACGGTGACAGGCTGATGACACGGACCACGCTGGGTCGCCTGCAGGTGTTTCATGGCTGGTCCATTGCCCGCAGGCCCCGCTATACTCCCGGCTTATCCACTGCCCGTTGCCGGAGAGATGCGCATGTTGCACCGCCTGTTGTTCGCTATGATCGCTGTGACCAGTCTGACGTTGGTCGGTTGTGCCAACAGCCCGCAACAACTCAGCCCGCAGCCGCGCCTGACTTCGCAGTTCGCCGCTGTCGGCCAGGGCCAAGCAGTGGCCGTACGCGTCGTCGACGGTCGACCTTCGCCGACCCTGGGCACCCGTGGCGGCCTTTATCCGGAAACCAGCGCAGTGAGCGTTGCCGCCAACGATGTGTTGCCCAAACTGCAGGCCCAGGCCGAAGCGGCCGTACGACTGCTCGGCTTCACGCCCACGGGCAACAACGGCAGCGCGCCTTCGTTGACCATCACCCTGGCCGAACTCAAGTACCAGTCGCCCAAGGACAAGATGTACGTCACCGAGGCCAACATCGGCGCCACGTTCAAGGCCGACGTCACCAACGGTGGCCGTCACTACAGCGGCCGCTACGGCGCTTCCTTGAACCAGCGTTTCGGTATGGCGCCGAACCAGGAAACCAACACCAAGCTGGTCAGCGATGTTCTGAGCGATGCGCTGACGCGCGTGTTCAAGGACGCCACCATCGGCCAGACCCTGTCCCAGAGCAACTTCTGACAACGTCTGTCCGTTACGAAAAAGCCCGCGATGTTCGCGGGCTTTTTCATGGGCTGGATTTCACTGCGTGGCGGGTTCAGGCCGCGCGCATGTGAAAGTCGAGCACGCTGATCCCGGTGCCCAGGTCCAGATCGGGCCAGTCACCGTGCTGATGACCGCCCAAGGCGCAGTACACCAGCCACTGTCGGTCCTGGACATTGAACGCCAGGGCGTCGATCAGAGCTTCCTGCTCGTCGCTGGCGGTAATCTGGTAGAGACGATCCTGGTTAAGGGCGTGCAGCATGACGGGCATCCGAAGCGTGTTGGGTGAGGGTGCAACACGATGCCTGTTTTGCATGAAGGGTGCATGAAGGGTGCATGAAGGGTGCATGACGGGCGCATGACGGTGTCATGACGGCCGCATGACACCCCCACGCTGGCTGACCCTAGAGCGGCAGCCCTGCCTTGACGCGATACTGGTTGCGCACTGGCGTGGCGTATTGCACCACCAGGAACGGTCGCTGTTCCACCGGGCACTCGCGCAACCGCCGCAGCCATTCGGCACGGGCCTTTTCCAGCTCGGCGGCTGGAAACACATCGGCTGCTGCGGGTACCTGCAACTCGGGATCGGCATCCGCCCACTGTGCGTAGGCCAGGTAGTGCACGGGAAACAGACGATAACCGCCCAGAATCTGCCGGTCGATCTCCACGGCCAGCTGCTTGGTGTCTTCGAACGACTCGGTGATGGGCGCGGCAAAGTTGATGTGCACGCGGCCCTTGTAGCCGGTGATGCCCTGGGCAATGCTGACGTCGTCTTCGCCGGGGGCCTTGTTGTAGGCGCCCTTGGTAGCACGGATGTACAGCTCGCGCGCCTTGGCCTGATCGCAGGGGTCGTATTCGTAGCTGATCGACACCGGCGTCAGGTTCAGCGCCTTGATGGTTTCGCCGAAAGGTTCGTCCTTGCGGCTCATGTGAAACATCTTGAGGATCGCCGAATCGGTGCGGTCGTCGCCGTCCTTGGCGCGGCCTTCGGCCTGGGCGATCCAGATCGAGGCGCAGTCGTGGCGGATCGAGTGGTTGATGTAGGCCGACAGCAGCTGATAGGACGCCAGCTTTTCCCGCCGCCCGACCAGCGAGCGATGGACGATGAAGCTTTTGTT
Organism: Pseudomonas sp. CFBP 8770; assembly: GCF_014841705.1. NCBI lineage: Bacteria > Pseudomonadati > Pseudomonadota > Gammaproteobacteria > Pseudomonadales > Pseudomonadaceae > Pseudomonas > Pseudomonas sp. CFBP 8770. The sequence continues at coordinate 193,141 of NZ_JACYUL010000004.1, read as the reverse complement.
CAGGCGCATCAGGTCGCTGACGAAAGGCTTCTGCAGCAGATTGTCGCCGATGGCAATGCGCGGCGTCGGCAGCCCGGCGTGGTACACGGCGTAGTTGACGAACGCCGGGTCCATGACGATATCGCGATGGTTGGCCAGAAACAGGTACGCACTGCCGGACTTGAACTGCTCGACACCGGTGTAGGTCACACCGTCGGTGGCGCGGTCGATGGTGTGGTCGACGTAGAATTCGACCTTGTCCTGCAGCGTGGCGACGTTGGTGACATCCTTGAACTCGCGCCGCAGACGCCGTGCGATCAACGGCTTGAGCAGCCAGCCAAAGGTCTTGGCCTGACGCGGGAAGCGAAAGTGGGTGAGGATATCCAGAAATGCCGGGTCGCTGAGCAACCGTGCCAGAACGGCAGGTACTTCGGCGTCGTCGTACGGTCGGATGGCATCGAATTCGCCCATCATGCTCTCTTGTTGGAAACGGCTAAGGTAAAGGTACAGGCGCAAGGTTGTGGGCAAAGGGTAGGGGCCCATGTAGCCAACGGCCTGCAAACAGAGTGGCGATTATACGCACAAGTGAGCCGTGGAGGCCGCGATGCTGGAAACCCAAGATTACGATTGCCCCTATTGCGGCGAGCCTGCCGAAGCGGTGCTCGATCTGTCCGCTGGCGATCAGGACTATATAGAAGACTGCCCGGTGTGCTGCCGACCCATCGTGTTCGCGTTGCAGACCGACGGCGAGCGATGGTCGCTGCACGTGCGCAGCGAGAACGAGTGATGCAGCGCATCTACGAGCCTGCAAGCCTGCTCGAAGCGCAGATGCTTCTGGGCATGCTGGAGAACGAAGGAGTGGGTGTGCATCTGGCGGGTCGAGATCTGGTCGGCGGCATGGGAGACCTGCCTGCCATGGGCCTGCTGGGTTTGCTGGTGGCCGACGAGCAGGCCGATTACGCACGGCAGTTGATCGGTGAGTACAATGCCGCGCTGCCCATGTCGGGCGACGAGCCCGACAGTTTTCCCGGGGTTCTGCTGTGTTAGACCCCTCAAGAGTTTTTTCTGATGTGTGGACGTTTTGCCTTGTTTCGCTGGTCACCCGGTTTCGCCGCGCAGGAGGGCTTTCCCGAAGGCCAGCAGGCGCAGTGGAACATATCGCCGGGTGACTCGGTGCTGATCCAGCGCCGCGAGGGTGAGCGCTCGACCCTGGCCAAGGCGCGCTGGGGGCTGACCCCGCCATGGTTGACCGACCTGTCGCGAACCCCTGCCCATGCGCGGGCCGAGACGGTGGCCGAGCAGCCGATGTTTCGCGAAGCCTTGCGCCTGCGTCGTTGCCTGATTCCGGCCAACGGCTTCTACGAGTGGCGGGGCAATGTGCGCAAGCGGCCTTTCTGGCTGACGCCAGGCGAGGGTTCTTCGCTGTTTTTCGCGGGTATCTGGGAAGCCTATCCGGTGCAGGAGCAGGTCTGGTTGAGCACGGCAGTGGTGACCCAGCCGGCCATGAGCCAGCGCCGGCCGTTGATCCTCGATGCCGCCGGGCAGGCGGCCTGGCTGGACCCGGAAACGCCCTTGGCTGCCCTGCAGTCGCTGCTCGCCGCACCGCAGGCCGCCCTGCGCGAGCGTCCGCTGGCCAATCTGGTCAATGACCCCAAGCTCAACGCCCCGGAGTGCCTGACGCCGGCGTGATGTCTTGGCACAGACCGCGTCGCCTGTTTCGCGGCCACGGACCGCTCCCACGGGTGCGGGCGGTGCAACTGTTCCGGCTGCGTCGCCTGTTTCGCGGCCACGGACCGCTCCCACGGGTGTGCGCTGTGCCATTGTGGGAGCGGTCAACGGCCGCGAAACGGGCACTGCGGTGTATCGGCCGGACTGCTTCCACAGGTGTCGTGTCCGATACTCACCGTGTAGGATACCCGCCAGGTTTCCCAGGAGAGTTTCAATGGGCAAGTTCTTCATTCCGGCCACCCTGGCCGTCAGCCTTCTGCTGGCCGGTTGTCAGGCCGTCAACACCACCAGCTCAGGCGCTGTGGGTGTGGAGCGCAAGCAATACATGTTCAGCATGTTGTCCACCGACGAGGTGAACAAGATGTACGCCCAGTCCTACCAGCAGACCTTGACCGAGGCCAGCGGCAAGGGCGTGCTCGACAAGACCAGCGCCGAAGCCAAGCGCGTGCAGACGATCGCCGATCGGCTGATCGCCCAAGCGCCCAAGCTGCGTCCGGATTCGGCACAGTGGCAATGGGAAGTGAACCTGATCAAGAGCGACGAGCTCAACGCCAACTGCGGTCCCGGCGGCAAGATCATCTTCTACACCGGCCTGATCGACAAACTGAAACTCACCGACGACGAGATCGCCGCCGTGATGGGCCATGAAATCGCGCATGCCTTGCGTGAGCATGGCCGTGAGTCGATGTCCAAGGCCTACGGCATCCAGATGGCACGCAACGGGGCAGGGGCGCTGCTGGGGCTGGGCGAAGACAGCCTGAAGCTGGCCGATACCGTGGTCAACTACAGCCTGACCTTGCCCAACAGCCGCAGCAACGAGAACGAAGCCGACCTGTTCGGGCTGGAGCTGGCAGCGCGTGCAGGGTACGACCCCAATGCCGCCATCACCCTGTGGAACAAGATGACGGCAGCGGCGGGCAGCAACTCGCCACCGGAATTCATGAGCACGCACCCGGCTTCAGCCAGCCGGATATCGTCATTGCAGGCAGCGATTCCCAAGGTCATGCCGTTGTATGAGCAGGCGAAGAAATCCTGACGGACCGCGGCGCCTGATTCGCGGGCAGAGACCCGCTCCCACAGAAGATCTACTGTGGGAGCGGGTCCCTCCCCGCGAAGGCCGCACCGCTAAGCTACACCCAGCCGCTGACCTTCATCGCCTGATACACCGCAACGAACGCCAGGATGAAAAACGCCCCCGAAGCCAGCCGGCGGATCAGCGTCAGCGGCAACTTGTCGGCGGCAAAATTGCCCGCCAGCACCACCGGGACATTGGCAATCAACATGCCCAGCGTGGTGCCGATGATGACCATCAGCAGGTGCGGATACTGCGCCGCCAGCATCACCGTAGCGACCTGGGTCTTGTCGCCGATCTCGGCAATGAAAAACGCGATCAGCGTGGTCATGAACGGCCCGTAGCGCCGTGCGGTGTTGGCCTCGTCGTCGTCGATCTTGTCCGGTATCAGGGTCCACAGAGCGGTCGCGGCGAAGCTTGCCGCCAGGATCCAGTGCAAGGCAGCGTCGGAGAAGAACCCGCTGAACCAGGCGCCCACTGCACCTGCCGCCGCATGGTTGGCCAGGGTGGCCGCGACGATGCCAGCGATGATCGGCCAAGGCTTGCGAAAGCGTGCGGCAAGGATCAGCGCGAGCAACTGGGTCTTGTCGCCGATTTCGGCCAAGGCCACCAGCCCGGTAGGGACAAGCAGGGATTCCAACATCAGGAGCGTTCCTATGGGGGCGGGTCGACACGGCTATGACACGAACAGCCTCCCCGCCCCGGGTAAGGTGTGCGTGTCATAGGTCTTGTCAAACCCGGGCCGTCTGTGCGGCCGCTGGGTCGCACGCGCCATGGCCTGAGGGCCAAGTATGTTGACGCGTGCCATGCGAGCTGGCGCTCGCGGGAGACTACTCCCCTAGGACGGTGCGGATTCTGCCTAGGCGATCACGATAGGGCAAGAAAATATTTCGCTATTTGACAGCCCTGTAAATCTTGAAGCCGCGTCCCTCGGAGAGTGTCTGGCAGCGCCCGAAAGCGCCTTCGATCAGCGGTTGATAACGCAGGAAACTGTTGGCAACCAGGCGAAGCTCGCCGCCTTTTTTCAGATGTTGGCTGGATTTTTCCAGCAGGTTCTCCGCAGCGTGGTAGCTGGTATGCACCCCGGCATGGAACGGCGGATTGCTGATGATGGCATCCAGATGCAGCGGCGCGGCGTCGATACCGTCGCCGGTGATGACGTCGGCATCCAGACCGTTGGCTGCCAGCGTCAGGCGGCTGCTGGCCGTGGCAAACGCATCGACATCGAGCAGGGTCAGCTGGTTGTCCGGGTAGCGCCGCTTGAGACTGGCGCCGATCACGCCGGCACCACAGCCGAAGTCCAGCAGATGGCCGCGAGGGAGGCCGCCGATGTGATCGAGCAGCAGTTCGGTGCCCCGGTCCAGCCGACCATGGCTGAATACACCCGGCAGGCTGACCACGGTCAACGGCTCACCGGCAATCTGCAGCTCATAGCGCTGCGCCAGGCTTTCCAGGTCCACGGCCGGTGGTGCCTGTTCGACCGTCACCTGCCACAGCTGGCAGTGCCGTGCGCTGTCCAGCTTGCGCGGCTTGCCGAAGGCGTGCAGCAGCTTCGCCGCGCCCTCGATGCCGCCACGCTTCTCGCCCACCAGGTACAGCTCACGCCCTTGTAGCCGGGACGCCAGGGCATTGAGCAGGTAGCTGGTGAGGTCACGGGACTTGGGCAGGAACAGCACTGCACCCTCGAACGCCGTCTCGGGGATGGTCACGCCGAAATGGCTGCGGCCTTCGAAGCGTGCCTCCAGCGCTGCCTGGTCGCCGGCATGCCAGCACCAGCCGGCGGCGTTCGGCAACTGGCCGAAGAGGTCGTCGGCAGGCAGCCCGGCCAACAACAGCTGACCTTGAAACAAATTGGCCTGACGAAGCAGCACTTCACTGCGCGGGTCCATGGGAGGGCTCCTGGCAAAAGCGCGGATTCTAGCAGACCAGGGCCGGTTTCAGACGCTGCGGATGGGCTGGCCGGCGAAGAACGCCGTGGCGTTTTCCGCCAGTTGGCCAATGATCCGCTGACGCGCCTCGACACTGCCCCAGGCACTGTGCGGGGTGATGATCAGGCGTGGGATGTCGTCGGCCAGCAGGGGGTTGCCGTCTACCGGTGGCTCGACGCTGAGCACATCGGTGGCCGCGCCGCCCAGGTGCCCGCGGCGCAAGGCATCGGCCAGGGCCTGCTCGTCGATGATGCCGCCGCGCGCGGTGTTGACCACAAAGGCGCTGGGCTTGAGCAACGCCAGCTCGGGTGCGCCGATCATGTGTCGGGTGTGCTCGTTGAGCGGGCAGTGCAGGGTCAATGCGTCGATCTGCGGCAGCAGCTCATGCAGCGGCAGGCGATCGGCGCGTGCCGGGCGGCCGGGAATCTGCCCCGACAGCACACGCATGCCGAAGGCTTCGGCCAGCCTGGCAACCGCGCCACCGAGTTCGCCATGGCCCAGCAGGCCGAGGGTCTTGCCTTCCAGTTCGACGATGGGAAAATCCAGCAGGCAGAACTGCTTGGCCTGCTGCCATTTGCCGCCTGCAATGGCGCGCTGATAGTCAGGCAGTCGGGTGGCCAGGGCCAGCAACAGCATCAAGGTGTGCTGGGCCACCGAAGGGGTGCCGTAGCCTTGGCAGTTGCACACGGTGATGCCCAGCTTGCGCGCGGCCGCAAGGTCGACGTTGTTGGTGCCCGTGGCCGACACCAACACCAGCTTGAGGTCCGGGCAGGCCTGCAGGGTCGCGGCATCCAGAGCGATCTTGTTGCTGATGACCACGCTTAGGCCGCGCAGGCGCTCGAGCAGTTGCTCAGGCGTCGTGCTGGGGTAGAGCTGCAGGTCTTCGAAGCAGGCCTTGAGCGCGGCAGGGTCCAGGTCACCCAGGTCCAGGGAGCTGTAGTCGAGGAAGGCGGCACGGGTAGCGGGCATGGGTGAACCTCTTGAAGTGGATGTGGATGTTCTACCATAGCTGCTGGATGAAAATCTTGTGGCCCTGGCCTGCGGAGGTGAGGTAGCGTCCGGGGCTGTTTTTGTAATCACCGCGTTTGCATTTGCCGCGCACGGAGCCTGCCGTCATGTACTGGACCGAATTTCTCACCGTTGCCTTCATCCACTTGCTGGCAGTGGCCAGCCCGGGTCCGGATTTCGCGGTGGTGGTGCGCGAAAGCGTCAGCCACGGGCGCCGGGCCGGTCTGTGGACCGCGCTGGGGGTAGGCACGGCGATCTTCGTTCACGTGGGCTATTCACTGCTGGGAATCGGCCTGATCGTGTCCCAGTCCATCGTGCTGTTCAATGTCCTGAAATGGGCCGCTGCGGCGTACCTGCTCTACATCGGTTTCAAGGCCCTGCGTGCCAAGCCGGCCGAGGTCGGTGTGCAGGCCAGCAGCGCGGCGCCGGTTCAACGCACGCCCAAGGGTGCCTACGTGGCCGGCTTCATGACCAATGGCCTGAACCCCAAGGCCACCTTGTTCTTTCTTTCCCTGTTTACCGTGGTGATCAGCCCGCACACGCCGCTGCCGGTCCAGGCCGGTTACGGCGTGTACTTGGCGCTGGCCACGGCGCTGTGGTTCTGCCTGGTGGCCATGCTGTTCAGCCAGCGCCGGGTGCGCGAAGGCTTCGCACGCATGGGGCATTGGTTCGACCGTGCCATGGGCGTGGTCCTGGTGGCGCTGGGCGTGAAGATCGCCCTGAGCGAAATTCGCTGAAACCTGCCGCGCACTCGCGTCGGATATCGCTCCTGGCTGGCTATAATGGCCGCGCAGCGCCTCTTGCCAGCAGCACCACGAAAATGGAACAGCGTCGATGAATTCAGTACACCTGCCCTGTCGCCGGGCCAGATTACCCCTGGCAGTCGGTTTGGCGACGCTTGCCGGGCCGGCGCTTGCCGTGAGCTTCAACATCGGCGAAATCGATGGTCAGTTCGATACCTCGCTGTCGGTCGGCGCCAGTTGGTCCACGGCCGGGGCGAACCGCAACCTGATCGGCGTCAACAATGGTGGCGCGGGCCTGTCGCAGACCACTGACGACGGTCACTTGAATTTCAAGAAACGTGAAACCTTTTCCAAGATCTTCAAGGGGCTGCACGACCTGGAGTTGAAATACGGCGACAGCGGCGTCTTCATTCGCGGCAAATACTGGTACGACTTCGAACTCAAGGACGAAGGCCGTCCCTTCAAGGACATTAGCGACGCCAACCGCAAGGAGGCCGCGCAGTCCTCCGGTGCGCAGCTTCTCGACGCGTTCGTCTACCACAACTACGCCATCGGCGATCAACCAGGCGCCGTTCGCCTGGGCAAGCAGGTGGTCAGCTGGGGCGAGAGCACCTTCATCCAGAATGGCATCAACGCACTCAACCCGATCGACGTCTCGGCCTTCCGCCGACCCGGTGCCGAGATCAAGGAAGGGCTGATTCCGGTCAATCTGTTCTACGTCTCGCAGAGCCTGACCGACAATCTGTCGGCCGAGGCTTTCTACCAGCTCGAATGGGACCAGACGGTGGCTGACAACTGCGGCACGTTCTTCGCCCAGGCAGACGTTGCCGCCGATGGCTGCAGCGATAACCTGCGTCTGCTGGGCAAGCGCTCAGGGTTGCCGGCTGCCGCTCTGCCAGCGCTTGTCGCGGCCGGTGTGGACGTCAACGAGGAAGGGGTGCTGGTGCGCCGGGGTGCAGACCGTGATGCACGCGACAGCGGCCAGTTCGGCGTGGCGCTGCACTACAACTACGACCCACTGGACACCGAGTTCGGTGCCTATTTCATGAACTATCACAGCCGCGCGCCGATGTTCAACGCGACCGGGGCATCGACCACGACCTACGCAGCAGCGTCGCGCGCCGGCGCTTTGGGGCCGTTGCTGGTGGCCGGCAATTCCAGCTACTTCTACGACTACCCCGAAGACATTCGCCTTTACGGGCTGAGCTTTTCCACCACACTGCCTACCGGCACCGCGTGGAGTGGCGAAGTCAGCTACCGGCCCAATGCACCGGTGCAGCTCAATACCACCGACATTCTCTATGCCGGTGTGCGCCCACTGGGCGGTACCTACAGCAATTCGTCGCTGCTCGACGGCACGCCCGGCCAGGACTTGAAGGGCTACCGCCGCAAGGAAATCACCCAGCTGCAGACCACCCTGACGCATTTTTTCGATCGGGTCATGGGCGCAGACCGGTTGACGGTGGTGGGCGAGGTGGGCGTCACCCACGTCGGTGGCCTGGAGAGCAGTTCGCGCATGCGCTACGGTCGCGACGCGGTGCATGGACCTGGCGCTTTGCCCGCCACCAACGGCCTGGACACCTGCGCAACCCTGCTCAACAGCGCTACCCTGGCCGCTGCGGGTCCAGGTGCCTCGACCAGCAATCGTTCGCGCAACTGCACCGACGGCGGTTTTACCACCAGCACCGCATGGGGCTATCGTGCCCGCGCCATCTGGGACTACAACAGCGTGCTCGCCGGGATCAACCTGCGCCCCAGCGTGGCGTGGTCGCACGATGTGTCCGGCTATTCGCCGAGCCCCGGCGGCAACTTCGAGGAAGGTCGCAAGGCGGTCAGCCTCGGGCTCGACGCCGAGTACCAGAACACCTACACGGCGAGCCTGTCGTACACCAACTTCTTCGACGGCAAGTACACCACGGTGGATGACCGCGACTTCCTCGAACTCAGCTTCGGCGTGCATTTTTAAGCGGCTCTTTGCAAGCTGCAGGCGTCGAGCCTGGTCGGCCCGGTGTGGGGAATCTTTCCCGGGGTTTGCCGTCTAAAGCAGTCAGAGGTCCATGACCCGCCGCATTCTGGTTTGCAGATTTCCGCCTTTGTAGTAGGAGTTGCCCATGTTTACCTCGCGTCGCTTGATCACTGCCGCCGCTGCCATCGCCCTGTTGTCCGGGTGCGCGTCGCAGAATCCGTATGAAAACCAGGGCCAGGCCCAGGGTTCTTCGGGCATCAGCAAGACCGCCAAGTATGGCGGGCTGGGTGCACTGGCCGGTGCCGTGGCCGGTGCCGCCATCGACCACAACAACCGCGGCAAGGGTGCCCTGATCGGTGCTGCCGTGGCGGGTGCCGCTTCGGCAGGCTATGGCTACTACGCCGACCGCCAGGAAGCGGCATTGCGTGAAAGCATGGCCAACACCGGGGTCGAGGTGCAGCGCCAGGGCGATCAGATCAAGCTGATCATGCCGGGCAACATCACCTTCGCCACCGACTCGTCGAATATCTCCAGCAGCTTCTACTCGCCGTTGAACAACCTGGGCAATTCGTTCAAGCAGTTCAACGAAAACAACATCGAGATCGTCGGTTACACCGACAGCACCGGCAGCCGCCAGCACAACATGGACCTGTCGCTGCAGCGTGCCCAGGCGGTCAGCAACTACCTAACCTCCCAGGGTGTCGATGGCTCGCGCCTGTCGGTCCGCGGCGCAGGTCCCGACCAGCCGATCGCCAGCAACGCCGACGCCAATGGCCGCGCCCAGAACCGCCGCGTCGAAGTCAACCTCAAGCCGATTCCGGGCCAGCAGTACCCGCAGCAGTAATCCCTGCCTCGGCCATGAAAAATCCCGCTCTGGCAGCGGGATTTTTTGTGGGCGATCAGTCCGTTTCGAGTCGTTCCAGCGTCGCGTCCTTCTGCGTCCACAATGCGTTGACCCACGCCTGGAACCGAGCCCGGTACTCTTCGTCCTGATCGTAGCTGTGGCCGATGAACTGCGCGGGAATCGGCAGTTCTTCGAACAGCACATGAATCTCGCCCACCCGACCGCATAGCAGATCCCAGAAGCCGGGAGCGCCCTTGGGGTAGAACAGCGTCACGTTGACCATCGACTGCAGTTGCTCGCCCATGGCATCGAGCACGAAGGCAATGCCACCGGCCTTGGGCTTGAGCAGATGGCGGAACGGTGATGCCTGGGCCGCGTGCTTGGCCGGAGTGAAGCGTGTGCCTTCGGCGAAGTTGAAGATGGCGGTCGGCTTGCCGCGAAACTTGGCGCAGGCGCGGCGCGTGGTGAGCAGGTCTTCGCCTCTCTTTTCCGGATGCCTGGCCAGGTAGGCCTTGGAATAGCGCTTCATGAAAGGGAAGCCGAGCGCCCACCAGGCCAGGCCGATTACCGGCACCCAGATGAGCTCGCGCTTGAGGAAAAACTTCAGCGGACGAATTCGCCGGTTCAGCACGTATTGCAGCACGAGGATATCGACCCAACTCTGGTGGTTGCTGGTCACCAGGTAGGAGTGCTGGTAGTCAAGGCCCTGCAAGCCCTCGACTTTCCAGCGGATACCGCCGAGCAGGTTCATCCAGGCCTTGTTGTTGCTGATCCAGGCTTCGTGGATGTGGCGCATCAGTTCGTCGGTCACACGCTGCGCCGCCGCGAACGGCAGGCACAGCTTGAGCAGGCTGACGATGAACAGCGGCGTGCAGCAAACGATGGTGTTCAGCGCCAGCAACAGTGCGGCGCACAAGCCGGTAAGCGTTTTCAAGGGACGGGTCCTAAAGGTCGATGGTGCGGTTGGCCTGGATGGCGGTCAGGGCAATGGTGTAGACGATGTCGTCGACCTGAGCGCCACGCGGGAGGTCGTTGACCGGTTTGCGCAGCCCTTGCAGCATCGGCCCCAGGCTCACGCAATCGGCGCTGCGCTGGACCGCCTTGTACGTGGTGTTGCCGGTGTTCAGGTCGGGAAACACGAACACCGTCGCGCGGCCGGCGACCCGGCTGTCCGGGGCCAGCTGGCGCGCCACGTTTTCATTGGCGGCCGCGTCGTATTGCAGCGGGCCGTCGATCAGCAGGTCGCGCTGGATCTCCTGGGCCAGCTGGGTGGCCTCACGCACCTTCTCGACTTCTTCGCCACTGGCCGAGTTGCCACTCGAATAGCTGATCATCGCCACCCGCGCGGCAATGCCGAAGGCTTCGGCGGAGTCGGCGCTCTGCAGGGCGATTTCTGCCAGTTCTGCAGCGCTGGGGTGCGGGTTCATCACGCAGTCGCCATACACCAGCACCTGATCGGGGAACAGCATGAAGAACACCGAGGACACCAGGCTGCAGCCGGGCGCGGTCTTGATCAACTGCAGGGCCGGGCGGATGGTGTTGGCGGTGGAATGGACGATGCCCGACACCAGGCCATCCACTTCATCCAGGGCCAGCATCATGGTGCCGATCACCACGTTGTCTTCCAGCTGCTGCTCGGCCATGGGCGCGTTCAGGCTTTTGCTCTTGCGCAGCGCAACCATCGGCTCCACGTACCGACCGCGGATCAGGTCGGGATCAAGGATCTCCAGCCCGTCGGGCAGTGCGATGCCATGGGCGCTGGCAACCGCCTGCACCTCGGCCGGCTTGGCCAGCAGCACGCAGCGTGCAATGCCGCGCGTCTGGCAGATGGCGGCCGCCTGGATGGTCAAGGGGTCGTGACCTTCGGGCAGCACGATGCGCTTGTCGGCCTGTTGCGCGCGCTGGATCAACTGATAACGGAACACCGCCGGTGACAGCCGCAGTTCGCGCGGGGTGCCGCAGCGCTGGTGCAACCACTGGGCATCCAGATGGCCGGCGACGAAATCGGTGATGATCTCCGCACGTTCGCGGTCATCAATCGGAATTTCCTTGTTCAGCTGGTTCAGGCGTGTGGCAGTGTCGTAGGAGCCCGTGCTCACCGACAGCACCGGCAGGCCAGCCTGCAAGGCGCCCCGACACAGCTCGAGAATGCGTGGGTCGGGCAGCGTATCGCTGGTCAGCAGCAGCCCGGCCAGGGGCATGCCGTTCATGGCGGCCAGGCTCACTGCCAGGATGATGTCGTCGCGGTCGCCCGGGGTAACTACCAGAACCCCCGGCTTGAGCAGCTGCACGGTATTGAGCACCGTCCGCGCGCAGATGATGATCTTGTTCATCCGCCGCTGTTCGTAGTCACCGGCGTTGATCACCTGGGCGCCGAGCAGTTCGGCCACGTCACGCGTGCGGGGTGCGTTCAGGTCGGCTTGATAGGGAATGCAGCCGAGCAGGCGAAAATCGCCGCCACGCAGCAGGGGCGAGTGTTCCTTGAGGCGGGCGGCGAAGACGTCCATGCCTTCATCGGTACGCACCTTGTTGAGGATGACGCCCAGCACCTTCGGATCACGTGGGCCACCGAACAACTGCGCCTGCAGCTCGACCCGGCCGGAAAGCTCGGCGAGCACTTCGTTCTCGGCACTCGAGACCAGAATCACATCGGCATCCAGGCTTTTCGCCAGGTGCTGGTTGACCCTGGCGGCATAGCTGGCGTGGCGGGTGGGCACCATGCCTTCGACGATGACCACATCGTTGCCCAGGCAAGCCTGCTGGTACAGCGTCAGGATCTCTTCAAGCAACTCGTCGAGCTGGCCATCGCCCAGCATGCGTTCCACATGGGCCAGGCCCAGGGGCTTGGGTGGTTGCAGGCCATGGGTACGGGCCACCAGTTCGGTCGAGCGCTCCGGGCCCTGATCGCCGGGGTGTGGCTGGGCAATGGGCTTGAGGAAGCCGACCTTCAGGCCGGCGCGTTCCAGGGTCCGCACCAGCCCCAGGCTGATGGAGGTCAGGCCGACGCCAAAATCGGTCGGCGCGATGAAAAATGTTTGCATGCGAGCTTCTCGGGTGAGCTTCGGGCTGCACGCTACAAGCATCACGCCACGGCCCGCAAGTAGAAACGAATCGCGCCGTGGGCAGTCATAACCTCAAGATGCGTGCAGAAGGCCCAAAGGCCGCGCGCATTGTGTCCGGTCGACCACTGGCCGAGTGGGTTCGCTTTCAAGCCAACCCTTGGTTACACTTGGTCGTTCTACATTCTTATGCAAAAGGTCTTACCTCATGCTGATCGCCGCCAACAAGGCTGTCTCCATCGAATACACCCTGACCAATGACGCCGGTGAGGTTATCGACAGCTCCGCCGGCGGCGCGCCGCTGGTCTATCTGCAGGGCGCTGGTAACATCATCCCCGGCCTGGAAAAGGCCCTGGACGGCAAGCAGGTCGGCGACGACCTGGACGTGGCCATCGAGCCTGAAGATGCCTATGGCGAGTACGCGGCCGAGCTGGTCAGCACCTTGTCGCGCAGCATGTTCGAAGGCGTCGACGAGCTGGAAGTGGGCATGCAGTTCCACGCTTCCGCGCCAGATGGCCAGATGCAGATCGTGACCATCCGCGATCTGGATGGCGACGACGTCACCGTCGACGGCAATCACCCGTTGGCCGGTCAGCGCCTGCACTTCAAGGTCAAGGTCGTCGACATCCGCGACGCCAGCCAGGAAGAAATCGCCCACGGCCACGTGCACGGCGAGGGTGGTCATCACCACTGATCTGGGCAAGGCGCTCTTGCGAGCGGCCAGGCGCAGATGCAAAAAAGGGGCACGTCAGCGACGTGCCCTTTTTTTTGCCCCACCACATCGCTACCTCAGCAGGAGCGGTCAGCGGCCGCGAAGGGTTGATGCGTTATCTGCTGGCACTGCGCGGCGCGCTTTTCGCGGCCACGGACCGCTCCCACACTGATCAGGCTCATGGGCGCGAATCATCGGTGGGAGCGGTCATTGGCCGCGAAGAGGCGCCGCGGTGTTAGCGAGATCCGCAGAAGACCTCAGGTAGCACGCACTCGTCAGTTGCTTCTCGAACTGCTCGACAATGGCCTCCCAGCCCTGACGGTTGGCATGTCGACGCGCATTGAGACGAACCCGCCGCAGGTTTTCCTGGTTTTCCAGCAGCCAGCCCGCCGCGTCGAGAAACGCCGCCTCGTCGCCCGGCATGGCCAGCGCGCCGCTGTGCCCGTGGCGAATATGCTGCGCGGCGGCGGCCTCATCGTAGGCCACCACGGCCAGCCCTGATGCCTGCGCTTCCAGCACCACATTGCCGAAGGTTTCAGTGAGGCTGGGAAAGACGAAGATATCACCGCTGGCATAGTGTTCAGCCAGTACCTCGCCGCGCAATGCCCCGCAGAATATCGCCTCCGGCATCTTCTGCTGCAGGTTGCCTCGCCGCCCGCCGTCACCTACCACGATCAACTTCATCACCCGCTGCGGATGCAACGCCTGCAGATGGCTGAAGGTACGCGCGAGCAGGTCCAGATTCTTTTCCCATGCCAGGCGTCCGACATGGATCACCGCCAGGTCACCCTCCGCCAGCCCCCAGCGTTGGCGCAACTCGGCACTGCGCCGCGCAGGATGGAACAGCTGAGCATCGACGCCACGCGCCAGTAGCTGCAACCGCTCGAAGCCACGTCGCTGCAACTCGAGGCGTTGGCCGTGGCTGGGCACCAGGGTCATCTGCGTACGGTTGTGGAACCAGCGCAGATAATGCGTCACCACCCGCGTCAACAGCCCCAACCCGCTGTGTGCGGCGTATTGCTGGAAGTTGGTATGAAAACCGCTGACCACCGCGATACCCAGCATCCGTGCCGCGCGCAGTGCGCTCAAGCCCAAAGGCCCCGGCGTGGCGACATACACCACGTCGGGTCGCCTTGATCGCCAGTGCCGCACCAGCCGCCGCCTGGACGACTCGCCCCACTGCAGCCCCGGATACCCGGGAATCGGCCAGCCGCGACACAGCATCACATCGTCAGCCAGGCGTGTGTCCTGCGCCTGTCGCGGCCGCACCACATCCACTCGGTGTCCGCGACCGCGCAACCCTTCGCACAGATATTCGAGCGTACTGGCGACCCCGTTGATCTCGGGAGCGAAGGTTTCGGTAACCAGGGTGATATGCAAAGAGGGAGCTGTCATCAGCTCATGTTCGAAGCCATGTATTGCACAGGTGTGGCGCTTTCATGAGGTTTTTATGACTTCAAGTTTCCAGTCGAACAATATCTCGCGCAATTCTTGCCATGGATGTTGAGGCTCGCAGCTGTCATTCCGGCATTTCGCCATATGATTCGAATTGAAAGGCTGAGAAGATGTTGAATACGTCTGCAGGCCCCCGCATTCCACACAGAAGATTTCACGCTCTCGGATGTGCCACGATACATGCCAGTGTTTCAATCGTTTATCAGCGGAAAGAGTCGGAATCATCACAGCCTCGCGATGGTTGCAATTACGACGTGGGAGCAAGTTCACGGTTGCCTGGCAAAGTTTCATGAACAACCTGCCAGGCCTACACATGAGCAGGAATCTTCAGATCATTTTTTTCGCCCATCGCCCGCCCGACCCATCCACCCAGCAACCCACCGACCACGGGGGCAAGCCAGAACAGCCACAGTTGCGCGATATAAGGCCCGCCGGCGAACAAGGCTGGCCCGGTACTTCGTGCAGGGTTGACAGAGGTGTTGGTGATGGGGATGGACACAAGATGGATGAGCGTCAGGGCAAGGCCGATGGCCAGTGGAGCAAAGCCTGCCGGCGCATTGGTGCTGGTGACCTTCATGATGATCAGCAAAAAGAAGAATGTCAGCAAGGCTTCGGCGAACAGGCAGGAAGCCAGGGAATAGTTGCCGGGACTCAAATCGCCGTACCCGTTCGCGGCGAATCCGCCCGTTTCGAACAGGGGCGCTCCGGAGGCAATCGTATAGAGCGCTGCGGCCGCGGCGACAGCGCCGACAACCTGGGCCACCACGTAGGGCATGACTTCACTGGGTGAGATCCGCCCGCCCGCCCATAGCCCGATGGTAACGGCAGGATTGAAATGTCCCCCCGAAATGGGGCCTACGGCATAGGCCATGGTGAGGACGGTCAAACCAAAAGCCAGCGATACGCCAGCAAATCCGATCCCCAGTTCTGGAAATTTGGCAGCGAATATTGCGCTTCCACAACCGCCGAACACCAACCAGAATGTGCCGAGAAACTCCGCTGCCAATTTCCGATTCATAGTTGTATTGCTCCAGTATTTCAAGGTGATAGTTTCAAATCAACCCGACTACTGGAATGCACAGGTTACATCTTCAAGAAGCGATGTAAGGTCTTTTGGTATGGCTTGACCAACGGCGGTGTGGGGTGAAGCTGGCGAGAGTTGAAGAATGTTTCTTTACGAAAGTCGCTGCCGTGAAAGCGCTTGGGTAGAAAGAGAATAGTAGATGTCGGACTGGTCGCAGTCATTAACGACCAGTGGTTCTACCGCAAAGGCTATTGTCGCTCACGCACCCAGAACAATGTCGCGCCTGCCACCGCTGCCGGCATCATCAAAACGTTTACCCCCGGGATCAGCAGTGCCAGGTAAACGATGCCGCCGAAACTGAGGCTGCGCCAGCGCTTCTGGCGCAGCCAGGCGAGCATGTCCTGCCAACTCATCTTGTGGTTGTCGGCAGGGTAGTCGATGTACTGGATAGCCATCATCCAGATCCCGAACAGCAACCACAGAGGGGCGGCAATGATATTGAGCATCGGGATGAACGACAGCACGAACAGTGCCAGTGCGCGCGGCAGGAAATAGCCGAGCTTGCGCGCTTCGCGGGCCAGCGTGCGCGGGATCATTTCGAACAGTTCGGTCCAGCGGAAGGCGGGGAAATCGTCCTTGCCCCGCGCCACCACTTCGACCTTCTCGGAGAGAAACCCGTTGAAAGGAGCGGCGATGATGTTGGCCAGCATGGTGAAGCTGAAGAACACCATGAACGCTACGAGCACGGCGAACAGCGGCCAGAGTATGAAGCTGAGGAAACCCAGCCAGCTGGGCAGGCTCTGGATGAGGTGGTCGACCCACCCGCTGAACAGGTGGCCGGCGAAGTAGATCAGGCCCACGAACAGCACCAGGTTGATGCTCAATGGCAGCAACACGAACAAGCGCAGCCCAGGAGACAAGACCATTTTCAGGCCCTCGCGCAAGTATTGCGGGCCGGACAGTGCAGGGACAGGCATGGATAACTCCGAGACAGGGGAAACGTGCCGACAGTACCGGCTTTGCCGACGCTCGGGAACCACGGCAATGGCCGGTAACAACCTTGCGTGCTCTGCACGAATGGGCCGTTCGCGGATAGACGAGGGCTATGGGTTGGATTGCCAAAGGGTATTTCCCTAATCGGGCCCACCTCGTTAAGCTTGGGCACATCGAATTTCAACCCTTTCCCATCTTCGCTTCCAAGGAGTTCTTCATGAGCATTCTGGTCAACCGCCAAGCCCCTGACTTCGACGCCGCTGCCGTACTGGGCGACGGCTCGATCGTCGACAGCTTCCAGTTGTCTTCCCTGCGTGGCAAGTATGTGGTGCTGTTCTTCTGGCCGCTCGACTTCACCTTCGTGTGCCCATCGGAAATCATCGCCCACAACAATCGTATCGCCAAGTTCCGCGAGCTGGGTGTCGAAGTGGTCGGGGTGTCCATCGACTCGCAGTTCACTCACCACGCCTGGCGTAGCACGCCGGTGGAGAAGGGCGGCATCGGTGAAGTCGAATTCACCATGGTCGCCGACGTGAAACACGAGATTGTCCGCGCCTACGGTGTCGAGCACGAAGACGGCGTTGCCCTGCGTGCCTCGTTCCTGATCGACCAGCAAGGCGTCGTGCAGCACCAGGTGGTGAACAACCTGCCGCTGGGCCGCGATGTCGACGACATGGTGCGTCTGGTCGAAGCGCTGCAGTTCACCGAACAGCACGGTGAAGTCTGCCCTGCTGGCTGGCGTCCAGGCCAGAAAGGCATGAAGGCCGATGCCCAGGGCGTCGCCGACTACCTGGCTGGAAATGCCAAGAGCCTGTAAGCGCTGACCCTGCCTGGATTTCACGGGCAAATTTCTGGGCTGGCGGCGTTGAACCTTCCCCAAGGTGCCTTGCCAGTCCTTTTTATTCCAGCCGCACCGGATCGGCGCCAACGTCCGGCAGTCAGGAGTTAGTCATGTCTCAAACTCGTCATTCCCGCGTGATCATCCTGGGCTCCGGCCCTGCCGGTTACAGCGCTGCCGTGTACGCTGCGCGCGCCAACCTCAAGCCACTGTTGATCACCGGCATGCAGGCAGGCGGTCAGCTGACCACCACCACCGAAGTCGACAACTGGCCGGGCGACCCCCATGGCCTGACCGGCCCGGCCTTGATGGAGCGCATGCGCGAGCACGCCGAACGCTTTGAAACCGAAATCGTTTTCGACCACATCAATGCCGTGGACCTCGCCGCCCAGCCGTTCACCCTGACGGGTGACAGCGCCACCTACACCTGCGACGCGCTGATCATCGCCACCGGTGCCAGTGCTCGCTACCTGGGCCTGCCGTCGGAAGAGGCGTTCATGGGCAAGGGCGTTTCGGCCTGTGCGACGTGCGATGGCTTTTTCTATCGCAACCGCGAAGTCGCGGTGGTGGGTGGCGGCAACACGGCGGTCGAAGAGGCGCTGTACCTGGCCAACATCGCCAGCAAGGTGACCTTGGTCCACCGTCGCGATACCTTCCGCGCCGAGAAGATCCTGATCGACAAGCTGCACGCCCGCGTGGCCGAAGGCAAGATCGAGCTCAAGCTCAATGCCACGCTGGAAGAGGTGCTGGGCGACAATATGGGCGTGACCGGTGCGCGCTTGCGCAACAACGATGGCATTGCCGAAGAGCTGAAGGTCGATGGCGTGTTCATCGCGATCGGTCACACCCCGAACACTTCGCTGTTCGACGGTCAGCTGGCTCTGAAAGACGGCTACATGGTGGTTCAGGGCGGGCGTGAAGGCAATGCCACCGCGACCAGCGTCGAGGGCGTATTCGCTGCCGGCGACGTGGCTGACCATGTCTACCGCCAGGCAATTACCTCGGCCGGCGCCGGCTGCATGGCGGCGCTGGATGTGGAGCGCTACCTGGACGGTCTGGCCAACGCTTCGTTCTGATCCAGAACCGCAGCGCGGCTTTCGCGGGTAGAACCCGCTCCCACAGGGTGTTGTACTCCCAGTGAAGGACACTGTCCCTGTGGGAACGGGTTCTACCCGCGAAGAGGCCCCAAAGCCGGGCACAAAAAAACCGACCCCTGCAGGTCGGTTTTTTCATGCCTGCCCGTTAGCCCCGACGGGTCAGCGGCAGTTGGGAAAACTTCACCCCTGCCAACCCATGCGCCATCAGATTGCGGATATTACCGTGGTCACTGCCCTCGGGCGTCGCCACCACCGAACGGTAGTGCTCGCCAAACGCCAGCAGCGCCTCTTCATCGCTCAAACCTTCCAGCAGTGCCAGGCCCAAGGTCTTGCAGGACCCTTCGTTCTGCCCTGCAGCATTGTCCAGAGCGCCGTTGCTGAATGCCTGTGGTTCATAGGCATAGTGCTCGGCGACGAAAGCCAGCGTCGCGGCGAACGGATGTTCACCGCTGGCCAGACTGGCGCGCAGCGCGTTTACATCACGCATTGGGCGTCCCCTTGGCAAAGGCCGCCTGCTGTTCGGCGCTGGCTTCCTGCTGGTATTGCGCCTTCCACTGCGCATAGGGCATGCCGTAGACGACTTCGCGGGCCTCATCGAGGCTGACCTCGACCTGCTGCTCGTCGGCAGCTGCCTTGTACCATTTGGACAGGCAGTTGCGGCAGAACCCGGCCAGGTTCATCAAGTCGATGTTCTGCACGTCCTTGCGTTCGTCCAGGTGCTTGACCAGACGGCGGAAAGCCGCTGCTTCCAATTCCAGGCGTTGTTGTTCGTTCATGTCGTTCTCCTGCTGAGCGGCAACCGGTCAGCGGCTGCCGGCGAGGGTGATCGAAACCGATTCGGCGAAGCGCAGTGCGTGGGGCTTGTCGACTTCCACTTCGGCGTAGCGCACGGCGGTGTTCTGCATGACCAGATCGAGAATCTCCTGGGTCAGGCGTTCGAGCAGGGCAAAACGGTTGCCCTCCACGTGTTGGATCACCGCCTTGGTGATGGTGCGGTAGTTCAGGGCATGCTCGATATCGTTGTCGCGCACCGCTTCGAGCGCCGGATACAGCACGGTGAGGTTGATCAACACGTCCTGCTTGTTGACGATTTCGTCTTCGTTGATACCGATGAAGGTGCGCAAGCGCAGGTCCTTGACCCGGATGCGTGCCATTCCTGGCTGCAGTGGTGCCATCGTTGTGTGCTCCGCAGAATGTTCGGGGCCAGCGTCGTGCCGAACCGACGCAGGCATGCCTATTTTACGTGTCTGCCGCCGTTGACGGTCAAGGTCGTGCCCGTCACGTAGGGGTTTTCCAGCAGGTAGCGCAGGCTCTGGTAGATGACCTCGGCACCCGGCTCGATGCCCAGCGCCGACTTGGCCAGCGATTTGTAGCGGTAATCGGCATCGTCATCCGGGTTGAACAGGATCAGCGCCGGGGCAATCCCGTTCACTTTGATCGCCGGCGCGAACCGCGCCGCGAACGACAGCGTGAGGTTGTCCAGTCCCGCCTTGCTCGCGCAATAGGCCATGTGCTTGGCGCTGCCCTTGCGCGTTACGTCATCGCTGATGTGTACGATGTCGGCAGGTTTCGACGCGCGCAGCAGGTCGGCGCAGTGCAGGTTGATCAGATAGGGCGCCAGCATGTGCACGTTGACCATCTGCTGGAACGCGGCGGCCTCGTCTCCGGCAGTGTCCGCGATCCAGGCCGAGGCATTGTGCACGATGGCGCGCAGCTGGGTGGTCTGCGCCTTGAGTGCGTCGATGAAGGCCAGGATGCCGGCTTCACTGGCGAAGTCGGCATGGATGGTCACCGCGCCCATCTCGCGCAGGTGCGCAACGGTTTCGCGCTCCTGGCGATAGCTGATGATGACCGGTTGGCCTTCGCCCAGCAGGCGTTCGGCACAGTGCAGGCCGATGCGCTGGCTGGCGCCGGTAATGAGGATCGGGTGAGGCATGGGGCGAGCTCTTCGTCGGCAGGTTGCTGCGCCGATTTATATCACAAAGCGCAGCAGGTCCGGCCGTTCACGCCACCTTGGCCTTGGGCAACGGCGCCCGGTTCGGCGTGGCGTGCAACCAGCTACGCAGCAGGCGCGTCGACAGCGGAATGAAAAAGAACACCATGATCGGGGTCAGGGCCAGGGTACTGAGCAGGACCCTGGGCACCAGGCTGATCTCGTTCAGCACGTGGCCGAACAGGAAGTTGAAGATCAACGACACCGGAAAGAACGCCAGCCAGATGGCCACCGCCTGTTTCCAGCGCGGCGGGCGCTGCAGGCCACTGTCGCCAAACCAGCCTTCGGTGCCGCTGACGCGGTGCACGTGTGGCTGGGCGAACAGTTCACTGCCACGGCTCAGCCAGGAGCGGCGGGAGGCGGAATGCTCCCATGCATGCAGCGTGGTTTCATCGGCAAAACGGAAGATGATCTGGAATTCGTCGTCGCCCGGCGCGGGGGCCAGAACGCCTGAGCCCAGGTAACCTGGAAAATCGGTGGCCAGTTGCTCGCCCTCATGCAGCCAGGCGATCAGGTCCTGATATTTGCCATCGGCCACGCGGCGCGCAACCATCAGGGTAACGGGGGAGGTAGACATTGTGTATCTCCGGGCAGTCTGGTGCTCCGGGTAGGAGCCTCCATCGAATGCGGCGCCGGGGTGATGGGCCGCATTTGAAATCAAGCAAGTATTATTCCCGAAAACCGCCCGGTGCACATCTACCGTCCGTTGGATCATCCGCAAACCTCAACGCGCTGGCAGCGGTTACACTGTGCGCTCCTGTTCCTGGCGGCGGTTGACTAGCAATGAGCGAATCCGGCACCCGATTGCCTGGCCTGCAAGACCACGCGCTGGACGAGCTGTACCCCATTCGCGAGGTAGCCCGGTTGACCGGGATCAACCCGGTGACGCTGCGCGCGTGGGAGCGCCGCTATGGTCTGGTGCAGCCTACCCGCACCGAAAGTGGGCACCGCTTGTACTCGCTGGCCGATATCGAGGAGGTGCGCAGCATCCTGGGCTGGATAGAGCGGGGCGTTGCGGTGAGCAAGGTCGGCAAGATCCTGGCCCGTACCCAGCAGGCCAGAACTGCGCTGCCTGGGCCCTGCAACGAACACGGTGAATGGCAGCAGTGGCAGGAGCGGATCCGCCAGTGCGTGCGTGAGTTTGCCGAGGTCCGGCTCGATCAGGTCTACGGCCAGGTGTTTTCCAGCTACCCGCTGGCCGTGGTATTCGAACAGGTACTGATGCCGGTCTGGCAAGAGCTGCTGGTGCATCAGGGCCACTTTGGCCAGGCCAGTGAATGGTTGTTCCTCGACACCTTTCTGCGTGCCCGCACGCTGCAACGGCTGCGCCTGGCCTCCGATCAGGGCCAGGACAACCGGGTATTGCTGGTCGCCATACCAGAGCAGTGCCGGGAGCTCGAACTTCAGGTCACAGGCCTGTTGCTGGGCGCACCGCAAGTCGAAGTGCAACTGCTCGGTCTGGGTCAGCCGCTCGAAGAGCTCAGTCTGGTTTGTGAAAAACTCGCGCCCCAGGCTGTGGTGCTGTTCTCCAATCGCCCACCGTTGCCGGCGCTGCCAAGGCAGTTGGCCAGACTGAACAACGCCCTGAATTGCCCGCTGCTGTTGGCCGGTGAGTTGTCCGAAATGATGCAGGAAGGCCTGCGATCCACCGAGATTGCCTGCCTGGGCAGTGATGGACGTTTGATGCAACGTCGTCTGCAGCAATACCTGGCCGGGCATCTGGACAGCTGATCCGGCGCATTACAGGTGCGGTTGCGGATGCACCAGTTGGTGGTGCAACACAATGAACTGGCGCAGGGATTCAATCGCCTTGGCGTTGTTCTGGCTGAGCCGGTAGGCAAACAAGCCGGGTTCGGCCTCGCGAATCATCGAGCCGCGCAACGGGATCGGTGCGCAGCCATCGGGGGTGAACCACAGCTGAAATTGCGCGGGCGCCTGTGCACCATGGCGAACCTCGAGCAAGGCACCCTTGAAGGAAATGTCACGGACCCAAAGGTCGCTGTCATGGCCTTCGCCGTCGCGCAGCACAATCGGCTGTGCCAGGCTCAGACGCCACGGGCGCAGCATCGGTCCGTCCTCGTAAATGCTGGGCGCACCGAGCTCCAGGTGCGGCGCCTGGAACTCGTCTTCCACGACCTGCAGTGGAAAGCTGATCTGCTGGTTTTCCAGGTGTGCCTCGATGGTGACCTGTTCATGGGAGGCCAGGCGCATCAGCAGATCGCGAACCTGCGGTCCACCCTTGATCGACAGGTTGAGCAGGGTATCGCGCACATTGAGCTGCGGGTTGGCCTGCATCGCCCGCAGAAACTCCAGTTCGTCCTGGGTCAGCAATACATCAGGCGGCATGGCGTGCACTCGCGGCAAGGGGTGACTCAAAGCAAGATTGGAAAAAGGCCATGCCGGTCACACCGTACCCGGCTGCGCAGGGCTTTCGAGTTCGACGATGCGCTGTTGCAGCGCCACCACCTGCTGCTCGAGCGCGACGATGCGCTGCTGCGCTTCGACCTCGCTGCTGACATCCTTCTGAATTCCGATGTAGTACATCAGTTGGTCGCTGTCGTTGTGCACCGGAGTGATCGACAGCTCGTTCCAGAAAAAGCTGCCGTCCTTGCGGTGGTTGCGCAGCACCTCGCGGCATGCCAGGCCCTGGTCGATCGCCTCGCGCACGCGCTGTCGCGCAGGCTGGTCACGGTCGTCACCCTGCAGCAGGCGGCAGTCTTGGTAGAGCATTTCCAGCGACGTATAGCCGGTCATGCGCTCGAACGCCGGATTGACGTAGATGAGGATGTTGTCCTCGCCTTCCTGTTCGGCGACGACGATGCCGTCGTTGGACGCATCGATCACCAGTTGCAGCAGCTTCGCATTGATCATGTCAGGGTTCCCTAGCGTGCAGCGTAGTCTAATTCATACAGGCTGCAGGAGGGATCCCAGTACGTCAGATCCTGCCTTTCAATGCGCGATCGGGCTGGTAAGATCAGCGCTTTCAACGGTCCGAGACAGTCATCATGAAAGTTGCCATCCTCAGCGGTTCGGTCTATGGCGCGGCCGAGGAAGTCGCCCGGCATGCCGAGAAGCTGCTAAAGCGGCAGGATATCCAGGCCTGGCACAACCCGCGGGCCACTCTGCAGGACGTGCTGGCATTCGCACCCGAGGCGCTCCTGGCGGTGACGTCGACCACCGGCATGGGCGAGCTGCCGGACAACATCATGGCGCTGTATGCTCAGTTGCGGGATGAACTGCCGGCGGCGTTGCGTGGCCTGCCCGGTGGTGTGATCGCGCTGGGTGATTCCAGCTACGACACCTATTGCGGCGGCGGCGAGCAGTTGCGCGAGCTGTTCGCAGAGCTGGGCGTGCACGAGGTGCAGGAGATGCTGCGCCTGGACGCCAGCGAAAGCGTCACCCCGGAAACCGACGCAGAGCCCTGGCTGGCCGAGTTCGTGCAAGCGCTGCAGGCCTGACGATCAGGCCTGCTCGGCGGAGTCGTCCGTAGCTGTGAGCAACTCGTTCAGGGCATCGGGCTGGCTCTTGAATGCCTTGGCGAAGATATCGCGGTTTTTCGCCATGTAGATACCGGCGTCTTCGACCTGCTTGTCATCGAGTGACGGCACGGCTTTTTTCAGCACGTCCGCCAACAATTCGGCCAGCTCGAGCATTTTGTCGTGACGATCGGCTTCAGCTTTGTCCATAAACAGGCGCTCCAGATCTCGGCTGCTGCGGTATACCACTTCGACGGCCATTGACCACCTCATTTGCCCAGGGAATGGTTTCAGTATAACTACTGTTCGTTTATACAGTGCAAAGCATAAGGCAAATCAGCGGGCTTGAACAGAGGTGCCGACGAGGTGCCCTGCGACAGTCTGGCTGCTTCTCACCAGCCATGCCTGGCCCTTATGCTGCATGCCCTGAACGAGCATAGGCGTTCAGGCGCATCTCACCATCGGTTGGCAAAAGGAATACAGGCAATGAAATGGGCCGAAAAGCTTCGCGGGAGCCTGCACGCCCAGGCCGACTCGCTGGGCAATCTGTGCGTTGAGGCGTTCCACTATCTGGCGCTGTTCGGCATTGGCGCCATTACCGCCTGGGCGGCCGTCAGCGCTTTTCTGGGGATGGTAGAGAAGGGCAGCGTCAGCGTGGATGACATCCTGCTGCTGTTCATCTATCTGGAGCTGGGGGCGATGGTGGGGATCTATTTCAAGACCAACCACATGCCCATCCGCTTTCTGCTGTACGTGGCAATCACCGCCTTGACTCGCCTGCTGATCGGCGACGTCTCGCACCACAATGCACCGGATCTGGGCATCATCTACCTGTGCGGTGGCATCCTGCTCCTAGCTTTCGCTATTCTGGTGGTGCGCTATGGGTCTTCGCGCTATCCATCGGTAAAGGAGAAGTCCGACAACTGAGCCGCACGGCGGCTCATTGCAGGCTGGCGGCGACCGGTGAGGTGTGCGCGGCACTGGCGTGAAGGGCCTGCTTGCCGGCCAGCTTCTCGACGTTGCCGGCATCGGTCATCGCCGCGAGGATTTGCATGGCGCTGCCACCTTGCTCGATGGCCATGCCGAACTGAATGCTTTCGATCAGCCGACGCATGCGCTTGGGGTCGTTGCGCTGTTCGGCCGTGATCACGCGCTTGGCGGCAACGCCGCGTTCGTTGGACAGGGTCAGCATGATGCTGCCATCCAGGCGCTGGATGCTCAGGTTGACGCGGTATTCAGGTTGGAACGCATCGCTCAGGGCTTGGAATGGATTATCCATGATGTACTACCTGCAATAGTCGAACTTCGTTAATGGACTAGGCGATTAGTTACTGGTTCAAGACCGCTGGTCGGCGCCGCGTTTCATCTTTTGCTGTATGTAACTGCCGCCTTACTTCGTCGCAGTTGATGTAGCAATCGCCGTGCCCGGAGTGAAAAACTTATTCGCAGGCAATAAAAAAGGCGAGCCCAAGGCTCGCCTTCTTCCACGTTGCAGGGCTCAGGACTTGCTGTTGAGCACCTGTTCGTTTTCCAGAAACTCTTCTTCGAGCAAGGCTTCGTTCGGGCCATCGGGAATGGTTTGCGGGTTGGCTGCACGCTTGTTGCGCAACCTGCCGAACATGTGCTCTAAAGCGTGGCTGAGCTTCTCGGCAGCGCCATCGACCGCCAGATCCAAGGTTTCCGCCTTGTGCGTTACGGAAATGGGCTGGTGACCTTTGGGGCGCGCTTCCATCTGGCAGCGCATATCGTCGGGCCCGGATTTCTGGCCGTTTTCGTCGGCGAGGTGGACCTCAACGCGAGTCAGATCCTCCTGGTAGTGCTCGACTGCGTTTTCCACCACGGTGCGCACCCACTCCTGCAGGCGGGCATCGCCTTGAATATGGTTATCGCTATTGACCTGGATCTGCATAGTTCATCCCTTATTCGGCTTGCTAGCTAGAGATTCGATGACGCTGATATTCATCGCCTCTTGAAGTACAAGGTTAGGGAGTTGAAGACACAATTCAACCCCTCGGCGAAGATAAATATTCAGTAACTTTTTCGAACTTTTTCTAAATAAGTGCCGAACCCGCCACTGTCCCATGCAGACTCGCGGCGTACGACCCGCTGCCACCGGGGTTCACCGGCGGCAGGAGCGCGCTGCCAGCGTCAGAATGCGACGGAGGTCTGCACGTAGATCGTGCGCGGCTCGCCCACGTATTTGCCCTTGTTGTTGTCGTCGAAGGAGCGGGTGTAATACTGGCGATTGAAGATGTTCTTCACCCCCACCGCGACGTTCAAGTCGGACAATTGCGGGCCGAAGTCGTAGCCGGCGCGGCTGCTGAAGAGCATGTAGCCGGGGATGCGTCCGGTGCTGCCATCGGCGCTTTCGGCCTGGGTGTTGGCGTTGTCGGCGAACTGGCTGCTCTGGTAGCTGCTGTCCAGGTCGAGCTTCCACGGGCCTTGGGTGTAACCGACGCCCAGGGTGCCCTTGTGGCGTGACGAGAACGGCACGCGGTTGCCTTTGTTCGGGCCGTCTTCGCGGATGGTGGCATCGACGAACGCGTAGCTGGCGTGAACGTCGAAACCGGCCAGGGCCGGGCTCAAACCGTCCAGTGCGTAGTTGATGCTGGTCTCGATACCCTGATGGCGAGTCTCGCCGCGAGCGATCACCGTGTCGTTGGTCTGGTTGCTGTCGTACTGGTTGTCGAAGTTGATCAGGAATGCACCGATTTCCGCGCGCAGATTACCGTTGTCGTAACGCGTCCCCAGCTCCCAGGTCCGGGCCTTTTCCGGCTTCACTTCGCCGCCGGTCACACGGTTGGGCATCTGGCTGTACTGCACACTGCCGAACGAGCCTTCGGTGTTGGCGTACAGGTTCCAGTTCTCGTTGACGTGGTAGAGCACGTTCAGGGCCGGCAATGCGGTGGTGTAGTCACCCTGGTATTTGACGTTGGTGAGGTTGTTGGTCTGCTGCGAGTCGATCATCTCGTAGCGGATGCCGGGCGTGAACGTCCAGCGGCCGATATCGATGCGGTCGTCGATATAGAAGGCGTGGGCCTGGGTGCCGCCACGGGTGTCACGGTCGTTGCGGCTGTCGGTGCTGGGCAGCTGCTGATTGGCGCTGATTGGTGTGCGGTAGCGCAGCTCATGGCCCGCCTCGCTGATGTAGCGGTAGCCCACGCTCATTTCGTGCTGTGTCTGGCCCAGGTCGAAGCCCTGGGAGAAACGCGTCTCCACACCACGCACCCAGTACTCGCGGGGCGACAGGGAGAGAAAGTTACCCTGGTCCAGATAGCCACTGCGCAAGGTCTTGGTGAAGAAGGTGTTGGCGGTGAATTCGCGGCGATCTTCCTGGTAGCGGTAGCCGAAGTTGACCATGGTGCGGCGCCCCCAGAACTTGTCGTAGCGGCGGGTCGACTGATAGGGGTCGGCCTTGTAGTCGGCTGCGCTCAGGCCACCAGGCATGTCGGCCTCGCCTTCGTAGTACTGCGCCTGAGCGTTGAGGCTGTTGGCTTCGTCGATCTGGTACTTGCCTTTGAGAATCAGGTCGTCGATCTGGGTATCGCTGTGTTCGCGCCAGTCGCCGCCGCGCACACCGGAATAGAGCAGGGCGCCGCCCAGACCGTTGTCGGCCGTGCCGCCCGCCAGCAGGTTGCCGGTGGTCTTGAAGCCATCCTGGCTCGAAGAAGGGCTGGCCTGGGTCTGCAAGCCGCCCTTGACGGTAGGTGCATCGGGAATGGCGCGGGTCACGAAGTTGACGATGCCGCCGACGTTCTGCGGGCCGTAGCGCACTGCGCCGCCGCCGCGCACCACGTCCACGGCGTCCATGTTGCCCAGGCTGACCGGTGCGAACGACAACTGCGGCTGGCCATAGGGCGCGAACGGCACCGGGATGCCGTCCATCAGCACCGTGGAACGGGTCGCCAGCCGTGGGTTGAGCCCACGGATGCCGAAGTTCATCGCCATGTCATGGCTGCCTGTGCCGTTGTTCTGTGGCGCATTGACACCTGGAATGCGATTCAGGACATCGCGTGCGCTGGTGGCGCCAGTGCGTTCGAAGTCTTCGCGGCGCACCACGTCGCGGGCGCCGGCGTGCTCGAACACGTTGGTCTGCTCGGCGGCGCCGAGCCAGTCGCCGACGACGCTCGAGGCACCCAGCTCCACGGCAGCACCGGCGCTGCCAGGCTGCGCGACGGGTGTGGCTTCCAGGCTGTAGGCGCCATCGCCCAGCGGCTGAGCCTGCAGGCCGGTCCCTTCAAGCAGTACCGCCAGAGCCTGTTCGACACTGTAGGTGCCTTGCAGGCCGGGGCTGGGCTGGTCCGCCAGGGTGGTCGAGCCGAATGAAATCAGTACACCTGCCTCGCGGCCGAACTGGTTGACTGCGCTTTCGACCGACGCGGGCGCGATGTGGTACTCGCGGGTAGAGCCCTCGGCGGCCATGGCGTGCGGCAGTTGCGCCACGCTCACGGCAGTGCCGAGCAACAGACAGCGCAGAGCGCGAGCGAGTGGGGTGGGCAGGTTGGACATTCGGCGTTTCCAGGCAGGATGTAGGGGGAGTTACCCTGTCTGTCACGCGAGCAAGGCAAAACGGCTCAGAGAGCGTGCAAATAAATTTTTGCCAAGTCTGGGATGGCTAGGCACGCGATTGCACCGTGACCCAATAGCGGGTGAAGCGCCGGACTTTCACTGGCAGTGCCGCCTCCAGTGAATCGAGAATTTTCTCGGTATCGCCCAGGGGGAAACTGCCGGAGAGCAACAGATTGGCCGCGCGGGCGTCGCAGTCCAGCTGGCCGCGGCGATAACGGCCGACTTCGGCCAGGAAGTCGCCCAGGCGCATGTGTGCGGCGATCAGCATGCCGTCGACCCAGGCGCCACTGTTGGCGTCCAGTGGTCGCGGCGGATTGAAACGCTGGCGTTCGAACTCGAGCTGCTGGCCGTCGGCCAGACGCTGCGGCTCACCGTGCAGCCCGGCGGCCTGAAGGGTGACGGCGCCCTGCAGCGCCTGCACCTGGGTGCTGCCCGGCTTCTGGCGAACGTTGACCTGGCCCCGGCCAGCGGTGATCAGCCCTTGGTCGGTGCTGATGAGCAGGGGCCGAGCATCGGCACCCGCCGTGAGCATGATCTCGCCTTCGAGCAGGTGAATCAGGCGCTGACCCGCATCGAAGCGCACGTCCACGGCGCTGGTGGTGTTGAGGTGGATCCGGCTGCCATCGTCCAGCTGCAGTTGACGGCGCTGGCCCAGCGGGCTGCGGTAGTCGGCCACCAACGGCGGCAGCCAATGCTGTTGTCGCAGGGCCAGGGTGGTTGCACCGGCCATTCCCAGCAGCAACAGCGCCTTGAGTGCGCGTCGGCGGCCAGGCGAGTGGGGTGCCCCCACCGTAGCCTGCGCCAGGGAAGCGGGCAGGCCGGCGAACTGCTGATTGACCTTCTGGATGTGATCCCAGGCGCGCCGGTGTTCGCCGTCGGCCTGCAGCCAGCGCTGCCAGGCTTGCTGCTGGCGCGGGTCGAGCGGGCCTTGTTGCAGCTCAAGCAGCCAGTGCACCGCCTGTTCGGCCACTTGCGGGGAAAAACTGCGGGCTTCGTTCACAGCGCGAAATAGCAGCGCAAGGCTGCCTTGTGCAGATGACGCTTGACCGTGGCCAGGGAAACACCGAGTTCGCTGGCGATTTCGCGGTAGCCCAAGCCATCGACCTGTGCCATCAGGAACGCACGCTTGACCGCGACCGGCAGACCCTCGAGGAGTGCATCCAGCTCGAGCAGGGTCTGCAGGATGATCGCCCGATGTTCTTCGCAAGGTGCAAGGGGCTCGGGCATCTGGCTCAAGGCCTCCAGATACGCGCGTTCCAGATCCTGGCGACGGTAGTGGTTGCACAGCACGCGCTTGGCCACTGTGGTGAGAAACGCCCGCGGTTCACGGATGGGCGCTACCTCGCGCGCGGTCAGCAGGCGCATGAAGGTGTCCTGGGCCAGGTCGGCGGCATTGTCCGGGCAGCCCAGGCGGCTGCGCAGCCACTCGGTCAGCCAGCGGCGATGGACGAGGTAGAGGCCCTCGACCGAATGCGAGGCAGGGGAAGTCACAGCGGTCACCGCGAACACTCCGGCGCCATGGGGTGCGCAGCAGAATAAGAATTGTTCGTATCTTACGGGCGAGCCGTCGTTTGGGCAAGGTCGACAGGCGTTCCAGCGTCGGCAAATGATGTTGCAGTGCACGATAAACAGCGACGGTCTTTGCGCATGAGAATATTTATCATTATTATCAGCACGATTGAGTGCCGCGTTCGGACGTTTGAAGGTCTTTCATGAGAAGCAGAATCGGCGGGGTGCCTGCCTCGTATCGTTGGGCGGTGGCCTCTCGCATCGTGGCGGCCGTGTTTGGCGGCTACGTGCTGGCGGCACTTGCAAGCGTGTGCATCGCCTGGCTGCTGCCCATGGCGCGCGGCGAGGCCGTGGTCAGCGCCATGATGCTGTCGTTCCTGGTGTATCTGGTGGCCGTGCTCTGGTGTTTCGCTTCGCACAGCGCCGGCCGGGCCTGGTTGGGCCTGGCCATACCGGGGCTGGTACTGGCCGCGCTGGCGGGCCTTCTGCACTGGCAGCACCTGCCGTGAGAGAAGGCTTTCGCCAGGCGATGGCGTGGCTGCATACCTGGGCAGGGCTGGTGTTCGGCTGGCTGCTGTTTGCCATCTTCCTGACCGGAACACTGTCCTATTTCAAGGACGAAATCAGCCACTGGGCACAGCCCGAAGTACCGGTGCGTGCGCTCGACGCGCGGGCCAGCCTGGCGCAGGCGCAGACCTATCTGCAAGCCAACGCCGGGCAATCGTCGCGCTGGTTCATCAGCCTGCCGGACGCGCGCGAGCCAGCGCTTTCGGTCATGTGGCAGGATCCCAAGAAGAGCGGGCGCGGCAGCTTCACCCGCCATACCCTGGACCCACAGACCGGGCAGCGAATCGAGGCACGCGACAGCCGCGGCGGCGACTTCTTCTACCGCTTCCACTACCAGCTGCAAATGGGCTACCCCTGGGGCCGCTGGCTGAGCAGCCTGGCGGCGATGGTCATGCTGGTGACGCTGGTCACCGGCATCATCACCCACAAGAAGATCTTCAAGGAATTCTTCACCTTCCGTCCCGGCAAGGGCACGCGCTCCTGGCTCGATGGCCACAACGCGGTCGGCGTGCTGGTGCTGCCTTTTCACCTGATGATCACCTACAGCAGCCTGGTGATCTTCATGACCATGCTCATGCCGGCAAGCATCAACAGCCGCTACGATGGCGATGCCCAGGCTTTCTTCAGCGAGATCTATCCAGGCAACCAGCAGGTCGCCGCCGGGCAGCCCGCGCCGCTGGCGAATCTGGGTGCGCTGTACGACCGTGCGCTGCAGCAATGGCCCGAAGGCAGCATCGGCCGGGTGTCGGTGCAGGTGCCGGGCGATGCCAACGCCCAGGTGCAGTTCAGTCGGCATGACGGCGATACCGTGAGCCGCGACCTTGGCGCGGCCATCACCTTCGCCGGCACCACGGGCGCCGTGCTCGAACGGCCGCGCGAAAGCTCCATGCCGATTGTCGTTGCGGGCACGTTCTATGGGTTGCACATGGGGCTGTTCGCCGGGCCCGTGCTGCGCTGGCTGTATTTCTTCTGCGGCCTGGCCAGTACCTTGCTGATCGCTACGGGCCTGGTCATGTGGCTGGGCAAGCGTCAGCTCAAGCATGCCCGCAGCGGTGTGCGGCCCTTCGAGCTGCGTCTGGTGGAAGTGTTGAACGTGGCCGGCATGGCCGGGCTGGTGCTGGCGGTGGCAGGCTTCATGTGGGCTAACCGGCTGCTGCCGGCGACCTATCCGGAGCGTGCCGGCATCGAGGTAGACACCTTCTTCGTCGTGTGGCTGTTGAGCATCGTGCACGCCGCTGTGCGCAGTGGCAGCAAGGCCTGGACCGAGCAGTTGGGCCTGGCGGCGATTACCTTGGCAGGCGTGCCGGTGCTCGGTCTGCTGACGACCGACCACGGCCTGCCGGCGTCCATCGCCGCTGGCGACTGGGTGGTGGCAGGCGTCGACCTCAGCGCGCTGGGGTGCGGCCTGGTGCTGGCCTGGATGGTCACGAAGATACGCCGCCGCTCAGTGCTGGCGGCGTTGCCAGTGGCGCGCGCACCGCGTGCGGTCACGCCAAGCGAGGTGCATTGATGTTGGCTGCAGGTTTGCTCAGTTATGCCGGCTTCAGTGCCCTGTGCCTGGCCATGGAACGCCATCATCAGGAAATGCTCGGGCATCGACCCAGCCCTTCGCGCAAGGTGCAATTGCGCATGGCGGGCTGGGCCCTGCTGGCCTTGTCGCTGTGGGTCTCGGTGCTCAGCGCTGGCTGGGCCATGGGGCTGGTACGCTGGACCGCAGTGTTGATGGGCAGCGCGGTATTTCTGGTGTGGCTGTTGCCGTACCGGCCACGCTGGGCTCTGGTATTGGCCGCATTCGGCCTGCTGTTGGGGCCGTTGGCGGCCGTGGCCCGCTGGTAGCGCGAGCCCGCCGCCAGCCTGCCGTCAGGTGCAAGCCAGGCGATATTCGCCTGGGGATACGGCACTTGCCTGGCGAAACCGATTACTGAAGTGGCTGGCGCTGGCGAACCCGCACGCCAGGCCCACCTCGCCCAAGGGTAGTTGCGTCTGGCGCAACAGCGAGCGGGCGCGGGCGATCCGCCGAGCCAGCACGTACTGATGCGGCGGCAAGCCAAAGCTTGTGCGAAACATCCGCGCGAAGTGGTACTCCGACAAGCTGCACAAGGCCGCCAGTTGGCCAAGGCTCAGAGGTTCGGCCAATTGCACCTCGATGAAGTCGCGAAGCAGGCGCCGCTGATGAGCTGCAAGCCCACCTTTGAGGCGCAGCTGCGGACGCGCGACCGCTTGGCTGAGCAGGGCGTGAGCAAGCATCTCGTGGGCCAGGCTGCTGGTCAGCACGCGCTCCCCCGGTTCGTTCCAGTTCAAGGTGATCAGACGAGCGAAGCGCCGCGCCTGTGCCGGGTCTTCGAGGAAGGTATTCTCGCGCAACTGCATTTCCCGGGGCTCACGGTCGAGCAGCGTCACGCAGCCCAGCGCAAACTGCTCGGCGCTGAAATAGAGATGGGCCAGGCGGATGTCACCGTTGATGACCCAGGCCGATTCATGGCCGGCCGGCAGGATGCACTGCTTGCCGGGCGCACCTTTCTCCCACGGTCGATCGCGGCGAAAGGTACCCGTGCCGCCGCCGATGTAGCACGACAGAGTGTGATGGGTCGGCGCCTGATACTCCTGGGCATCGTGGTGATTGCTCCACAACGCCGCCACCATCGAGTCGCCCAGGTCGGCGTTGTGCTCGAGGCGCGCGTGGCGCGAGTTGTGCAGCGCCTGAAACACTTGCAGGTCCAGCAAAGCAGTCATGGTCGATACCTCCGTGGCCATGGTACTGCGTCGCGGGAAAGCTGCCAGTGCAGCGGCAGAAAAAGCGCAAGTTTGTGCAAGCCGGGATCGGCCGCCGCTCGGACAATGTGCCCCTGACCCCGGAGGCCTTGTCATGAACCTATCGCTGTATCTGCTGACCGTACTGATCTGGGGAACGACCTGGATCGCCCTCAAGCTGCAACTGGGCGTGGTCGAGATTCCCGTGTCGATCGTCTACCGGTTCGGCCTCGCCGCGCTGGTGCTGTTCGTGATCCTGCTGGCCACCCGACGACTGCAGGCCATGGGACGGCGCGGTCACCTCATCTGCCTGGCCCAGGGGCTGTGCCTGTTCTGCGTGAATTTCATGTGTTTCCTCACCGCCAGCCAGTGGGTACCGACCGGGTTGATCGCCGTGGTGTTTTCCACGGCAACCTTGTGGAATGCACTCAACGCGCGGATCTTTCTGGGCCAACGGATCACGGCCAGCGTGATCGGCGCAGGTGGTCTGGGCCTGCTTGGCCTGGGCCTGCTGTTCTGGCCGGAGCTGGCCGGCCATGATGCCAGCCCGCAGACCCTGCTCGGCCTGGGCCTGGCGCTGCTGGGCACCTTGTGTTTCTCGGCAGGCAACATGCTCTCCAGCGTGCAGCAGAAAGCCGGGCTGAGGCCGCTGACCACCAATGCCTGGGGCATGCTCTACGGAGCCCTGCTGTTGAGTGCTTACTGCCTGCTGCGCGGCACGCCGTTCAGCATGGACTGGAGCGTGCGCTACGTCGGCTCGCTGCTGTACCTGGTGATACCCGGCTCGGTGATCGGCTTCACCGCCTACCTGACCCTGGTGGGCCGCATGGGCCCCGAGCGCGCCGCTTACTGCACGGTGCTGTTCCCGGTGGTGGCGTTGAATGTCTCGGCGTATGCCGAAGGGTACCAATGGACCGCACCGGCCCTGGGCGGGCTGGTACTGGTGATGCTCGGCAACGTGCTGGTGTTTCGCAAGGGCGCCAGGTCGGCAGCGTCCCCGTCGACCGGGTCGTCGGGAGCGCTGCCGGTGCCGGGCAGCACGGCGCTGGTTCGCCCTAGCCCTTGAACGCCTGCGGGTTGACCAGATCCTGAGGGCGTTTGCCGAGCAGCGCCGCCGTCAGGTTGTCGATGGCGCGATAAGCCATGGCATCGCGGGTCTGCGCCGTGGCCGAGCCGATGTGCGGCAACGTCACGACGTTGCCGAGTTGGAACAACGGTGATTCGGCCAGCGGCTCCTTCTCGTAGACATCCAGGCCGGCGCCGCGCAAGGTGCCGTCGCGCAGCGCCTGCACCAGCGCCGCTTCATCGACCACCGGCCCGCGCGAGATATTCACCAGAATGGCGCTCTTCTTCATTTGTGCCAGTTCGGCGGTGCCGATCATGTGGCGTGTCTTGTCGCTGAGCGGCACCACCAGACAGACGAAATCTGCTTCCGCCAGCAGTTGCTTCAGGCTGCGAAACTGCGCACCCAATTCCTGCTCCAGTTCAGGCTTGCGGCTGTTGCCGCTGTACAGGATGGGCATGTCGAAGCCCAGCCGACCGCGGCGTGCCACGGCCGCACCGATATTGCCCAGGCCGACGATGCCCAAGGTCTTGCCGTACACATCGGTGCCGAACTGGTCGGGACCGACGCTGGCTTTCCAGTTGCCGGCCTTGGTCCAGGCGTCGAGTTCGGCCACGCGGCGGGCACTGCTCATGATCAGTGCGAAGGCCAGGTCCGCAGTGCTTTGGGTGAGTACGTCAGGGGTGTTGGTGAGCATGATGCCGCGCTCGTCGAGGTAGCTGACGTCGTAGTTGTCGTAGCCCACCGACACGCTGGAAACCACCTCCAGGTTGGCGGCGTCGGCCAGTTGCTTGCGGCCCAACGGCCGTCCGGCGCCGATCAGGCCGTGGGCCTTGGGCAGGGCCTCGTTGAACTGGGCGGCGATGTCACCTGCCTTTGGGTTGGGCACGATGACGTCGAAATGCGCTTCGAGCCGCTCGACCATGGCAGGGGTGATACGGCTGAACGCGAGGACGGTTTTTTTCATTGGGCGTGTGCTCGTCGGGAGGGAATGAGAGCACGCTAACATTCCCGCTCGAGCAGAAACAATCCCGCCTCAGTTGGCGATCTGCAGGTCGAAGGTCTGCAGGTCGGCGTCGTGCGCCGCCAGAATGTCGGGCAACGAACCGCGCAGGTATTCCACCCAGGTCTTGATCTTCGCATCCAGGTACTGGCGAGAAGGATAGATGGCGTACAGGTTCAGCTCCTGCAGGCGGTACTCGGGCAGCATGCGCACCAGGGTGCCGTTGCGCAGGCCGTCGATGGCCGCGTAGATGGGCAGCACGCCCACGCCCATGCCACTGCTGATGGCGGTCTTCATGGCGTCGGCCGAATTGACCTGGAACGGCGCGTTGCTGATGTTGACCATCTCCTGGCCGTCGGGGCCCTGGAACAGCCATTTTTCCAGTTGCACCACCGGGCTGACCAGGCGCAGGCAGGCATGGTCGCGCAGATCGCCGGGCGTGCGCGCCGAGCCGTGCGCCTTCACGTAGTCCGGGGAGGCGCAGACGATGCTGTAGGTGATGCCCAGGCGTTGCGACACGAAGCCCGAATCGGGCAGCTCGCTGGCCAGGACAATGGACACGTCATAGCCTTCGTCGAGCAGGTCCGGCACCCGGTTGGCCAGCGTCAGATCGAAGGTCACGTCCGGATGGGTGCGCCGGTAGCGCGCGATGGCGTCGATCACGAAGTGCTGGCCGATGCCGGTCATGGTGTGCACCTTCAACTGCCCCGAAGGCCGCGCGTGGGCGTCGCTGGCCTCGGCCTCGGCTTCCGCCACATAGGTGAGGATCTGCTCGCAGCGCACCAGGTAACGTTTGCCGGCCTCGGTCAGGGCGATGCGTCGAGTGGTGCGGTTGAGCAGCCGCGTCTGCAGGTGGGCTTCAAGGTTGGACACCGCGCGCGAGACGTTGGCGGTGGTGGTGTCAAGTTGTGCGGCGGCGGCAGTGAAACTGCCGGCTTCGGCCACACAGGTGAACGCACGCATGTTTTGCAAGGTGTCCATGATTCGGTCTCTGGTTCGACGGACAAATTGTCGCATGAAGCAACAATTATACAGAAGGATTATCACCGGTTCGGTAACAAAGAATCGCAGGAACATCAGCTTATCGGCGCCACGCAGCGGCTCTAGAATGCCGGCCCAGACCCCTCCGCAGTTCTACCCCTCCCGGAAATCGCCGCAGTGCCGCGCCGCCTCATCGACGAGTTGAAAACCCTCAGTGTCTGGACGTTGACCCTGGCCTTGACCGGCTGCATCGGCACTGCCGGCATCGCCCCTCGGGACCAAGCGTTGTCGGCCGATGCGCTGGCCACCGACGCCGCCATTCAAACCGCCGTCCAGGACGCGCAATGGCCGCAGACCCAGTGGTGGCACGCATATGGCGACAAGCAGCTCGATGCCTGGGTGAGCCTGGCCTTGCTGGGCAGCCCGAGCATGGCCACGGCGGCCGCCCGGGTGCGCCAGGCCAAGGCCATGGCAGGGCTGGCAGAGTCCGCCGAATCCGTGCACATCGATGCCAGCGCTCGTTTGCATCGCCACGACTGGCCTGCCGACCCGTTCTATGGTCCCGGCGACCTGTCCGGGCAGACCACTTGGGACAACGATGCCGGGCTGGGTTTCACCTATGCGCTGGACTTGTGGGGCCGCGAGCGCAATGCCAGCGAGCGCGCCGTCGACCTGGCGCACATGAGTGTCGCTCAGGCGCGGCAGGCCCAGCTGGAGCTTGCGAGCAACGTGGTGCAGGCGTACATCCAGCTCTCGCTGCACTATGCCCAGCGTGACATCGTGCACAGCACACTGACCCAGCAAGAGCAGATCCTGGCGCTGGCGCAGCGGCGTCTGCGCGGCGGCATCGGCACCCATCTGGAAGTCAGCCAGGCCGAGACCCTGCTGCCGGAAACCCATCGGCAAATCGACGCCCTGGATGAGCAGATTGCTCTGGCCCAGAACCAACTGGCCGCACTGGCGGGCAAAGGGCCGGGGCAGGGCAGCCAACTCATGCGTCCAGGCCTGTCTCTGCAAGCGCCGCTTGGGTTGCCCTCGGTGCTGCCCGCGCAGTTGCTGGGGCAGCGCCCGGATGTGGTCGCCAGCCGCTGGGCCGTGGCGGCGAACGCACGGGGTATCGACGTGGCCCATGCCGGCTTCTATCCCAATGTCGATCTGGTCGGCAGCCTGAGCTACCTGGCCACTGGCGGCGGCATGCTGGAGTTCCTCGCCGGCCGCAAGCTGAGCTACAACGCCGGCCCCGCATTGAGCCTGCCGATCTTCGATGGCGGTCGGCTGCGTGCCCAGTTGGCCGATGCATCGGCCGGCTACGACCTGGCGGTGACACACTACAACCAGACGCTGGTGGAGGCGCTCAAGCAGATCTCCGACCAGCTGATTCGCCGCGCCTCCATGGACAAGCAACAGGCCTTCGCCGAGCAATCGGTGGCTTCGGCGCGCAAGAGCTACGACATTGCCCTGATCGCCTACCAGCGCGGTCTGACCGGCTACCTGGAAGTGCTCAATGCACAGACCCTGCTGTTGCGCCAGCAGCAGATCGAGCAACAGGTGCAGGCTGCGCGCCTGGCGGTGCATGCGCAGTTGGTCACGGCCCTGGGCGGCGGCCTGGGGGCGGGTGCCGATGCCCCGGCTGCCGAACGTCTGCAAGTGCCCAAGCCACTGGCGGTAATCGATCGATGACGGCTTGGCTGGGCAGCCTGCAATGGCGCCGCGGTTTTTTCGAGTGGGCGCGCAGCGACGGCGTCACCTGGATCTATATCTT
This sequence comes from Pseudomonas sp. CFBP 8770, assembly GCF_014841705.1. NCBI lineage: Bacteria > Pseudomonadati > Pseudomonadota > Gammaproteobacteria > Pseudomonadales > Pseudomonadaceae > Pseudomonas > Pseudomonas sp. CFBP 8770. Next base: position 155,021 of record NZ_JACYUL010000004.1, on the reverse strand, counting down.
CAAGGTGCTGCTGGCCGCCTTCACCACGCTGTGGCTGGCGATGCGCCTGGAGCTGCCGCAACCGCGTACGGCGATGATCACCGTGTTCATCGTCATGCAGTTGCAGAGCGGCCATGTCTTTGCGAAGAGCTTCTATCGTCTGCTCGGCACCCTCGTCGGGTCGGTCGTGACGGTGGTGTTGATCGCCCTGTTCGCGCAGAACACCGAACTGTTTCTGCCCGGCCTGGCGCTGTGGGTCGGCATCTGCTCGACCGGCGCCATGCGCTGCCGCAACTTCCGCGCCTACGGCTTCGTCTTGGCCGGTTATACAGCAGCCATGGTCGGCCTGCCGGCCCTGGCCCATCCGGACGGCGCCTTCATGGCGGCGGTCTGGCGCGTGCTGGAAATTGCCCTGGGCATTCTCGTGGCGACGGCGGTCAGCGCGGCGATCTTTCCGCAGTCGTCCAGCGCCTCGATGCGCAATGCCTTGTATCAGCGCTTTGGTGTCTTCGCTCGTTTCGTCACCGACGGTCTGCGAGGCGACAGCACAGCGGAGCAGTTCGAAGCCGACAACGTACGCTTCATCGCCGAGGCCGTGGGCCTGGAAAGCCTGCGCAGTGTGACCGCCTTCGAAGACCCGCACATGCGCCGGCGCAATGGTCGGGTCAGCCGGCTGAACAGCGAATTCATGACGGTGACCACCCGCTTCAATGCGCTGCATCAGTTGCTCGAGCGTATCCGCGCGCGCGGTCATCGCGGCGTGGCAATGGCCATCGAACCGGCTTTGCAGGCATTGACGCACGTGCTGGACGATTTCGCCGGGCAGCCCTTGACCGATGCCGATGCCGCGCGCCTGGCCCGGCGCATGGCGCGGTACAAGGACGCGCTGCCGGCACAGGTGCGCAGCCTGCGTGAGGTGTTCGAACACAGCGGCCCGGACGATGACGACCTGCTGGATTTGCACACCGCATTCGAGTTGCTCTATCGCTTCGTCGAAGAACTGCACGACTATGCCCAGACCCATGCCTCGCTGGCCGAGCATCGGCATGCCCGCGAGCGCTGGGACGAGCCGTACCGTGCACAGACCAATTGGCTGGCCAGTGGCGCCGCCGGTATTCGCGGTGCGCTGGTGTTGCTGCTTCTAGGCGGCTATTGGATAGCGACGGCCTGGCCCAGTGGCGCGACCATGACCCTGGTGGCGGCAGCCACCGTGGGCCTGTCGGCGGCGTCGCCGAACCCGCGGCGGATGTCGTTCCAGATGGCCTGCGGCACATTGCTGGGGGCGCTGGTGGGCTTCTACACGACCTTTTTCGTGCTGCCGTGGATCGACGGCTTCGCGCTGCTGTGCCTGACCCTCGCGCCGGTGCTGACGCTGGGCGCCTTCCTTGCCTCTCGACCTCGCTTCGTTGGCTACGGACTGGGCCTGCTGATCTTCTTTTCCATGGGCTCGGTGCCCGGCAACCTCACGCAGTACGATCCGTATGCGTTCATCAACGACTACATTGGCATGGTCCTGGGGATGCTGTTCTGCGCTGCCGCCGGCGCGGTCATCCTGCCGCCCAACAGTCGCTGGATGTGGCAGCGCCTGGAGCAGGACCTGCGCGCCCTGGTGGTGTTCGCCATCAGCGGCAGACCGCGCGGGCTGGGCTCGGCATTCGAGAGTCGCACCCGCGACCTGCTGCATCAGGCCTATGGCCTGGCGGCCGGGCAGCCCCAGGTGCAGCGCAACCTGCTGCGCTGGATGTTCGTGGTGATGGAGGTGGGGCACGCCATCATCGAGCTGCGGCGCGAGCAGGAGCGCTTGCCGGTGCACCCGGCCTATGCCTCGTGGCAGCCGTGGCGCCAGTCGATCCGGGTGCTGGGGCGTGCGCTGATCCGCCTGTTCATCCAGCCCCAGCAAGCCAACCTGCAGCGCGCACAGGCAGCTGTCGAGCAGGCCATTCACCTGGTCAGGAACACCGATGAACCCTTCGCCCGACATTTCGATACCTCGGCGCTGCGCCGGGTGCAGAGCTATCTGCACTTCATTCGCAGTTCGTTGTTGGACCCGCAATCGCCGCTCGCCGAACTGGCCTTCCGAGGAACCAGGCATGCCCCGTGAAATCGCTTTCCATGGCCTGTACATGCCGACCATGACCTTATTGTTCATGGTTGCCGCCGGGTTGGCCTGGGCCTTCGACCGGCTGTTTGCCAGCCTGGATGTGTACCGATTCTTCTGGCACCCGGCGCTGTTGCGCCTGAGCCTGTTCGTCTGTCTGTTCGGCGCCATGGCGCTGACTGTCTACCGGTGAGAACCTGTGCAATGAAAAAGTTTTTCAGCCTGTTGGCGACCCTGCTGGTGCTGGCGCTGGCGATCTTCATCGGTCGCCAGTTGTGGGTGCATTACATGCAGACGCCCTGGACCCGTGACGGGCGCGTGCGTGCGGACATCATCAACGTCGCCGCCGATGTATCGGGCTACGTCACCGCGGTGACGGTGCGCGACAACCAGCGTGTGCGCAAGGGCGACGTGCTGCTGCAGATCGACCCGGCGCACTACCGCCTGGCGGTCAAGCAGGCGCAGGCGCTGGTGGCGTCGCGCAAGGCCGCCTGGGACATGCGCAAGGTCAACGCCAGCCGGCGTGCCGATCTCGATGAGCTGGTGATCTCCAGGGAAAGTCGCGAGGACGCCGGCAATGTTGCCGCCTCGGCGCTGGCCGACTATCAACAGGCCCAGGCACGCCTGGAGGCCGCGCAGCTGGACCTGGAGCGCACCCGCGTGCTTGCCACGGTAGATGGCTACGTCACCAACCTCAACGTGCATGTCGGTGACTATGCGCGGGTGGGCGAGGCGAAGCTGGCCGTGGTCGACGAGCATTCGTTCTGGGTCTACGGCTATTTCGAAGAAACCAAGTTGCCCCATGTGCATGTCGGCGACGCGGCGCAGTTGCAGATGATGAGCGGCGAGACCCTCAAGGGCCATGTGGACAGCATCTCGCGTGGTATCTATGACCGCGACAACCCACAGAGCCGCGAGCTGACGGCCGACGTCAACCCGACCTTCAACTGGGTTCGCCTGGCGCAGCGAGTGCCAGTGCGCATCCAGCTGGACGAGGTGCCCGAAGGCATGCTGCTGGCCGCCGGCACGACCTGCACGGTCATCGTCACACCCGCCGTTCCGTAAGCGGCGTCCTGATTATTTAGAGAAGCTGCCCTGCAGGCGTTCGGCACGAAATTCCAGGGTCTGCGGGCGATAGCCGGGGCGCAGTGGCGGCAGCGGCAGACAGTCCTGCCAGTCGGCGCCGGCCTGCAGTTCACCGGGGCCGCGGTAGCGGGGCGCGGTGTAGAGGTTTTCCGCCAGGTTGGCGGTCTGGCCGGGCGCATAAGCCGCGACCTGCCATTGCAGCTCCTGCATCGGTACGTTGTTGCCGTTGTTCAGGTTCAAGCGCAGCGGGCGGTCGCCCGGACAGCCCTGCGGATCGTAGGTGATGCGCATTTCCAGCCGCGCCAGGCGATGGGCTTCGCGCGTGTCGCTCATGATGACCCACAGCGCGAGCAATGCCAGGGCGAACACGGCGGCGCCGGAGATCGGCAGGGCCTTGGAGGGATAGCGGACCAGCAGGATGATCCAGGAAATGATCAGAAAGATGCCGATTAACATGACTGCCAGCCTTGGTGAAGAAGTGGGGCGTATCGTACAGAACGTTCGCGTGTCTGTGAAAACCACGCCCGCACAGGCTCAGTCGTCAGGCTGATCGCGCAGGAACACCAGATGGTCTGGCCGTGACTGGTCGGCGCTGTAGCGATAGCCCTGGCGGTCGAAGCCCTTGAGCTGCAGGGGGTCGTGGATTTTTTCGTCGATCACGAAACGCGCCATCATGCCGCGGGCTTTCTTGGCATAGAAACTGATGATCTTGTACTGGCCATTCTTCAGGTCCTTGAAGTCGGCAGTGATCAGGCGCGCCTGCAGAGTCTTGCGCTTGACCGCCGAGAAGTATTCGTTCGAGGCCAGGTTGAACAGCACGTCGTCGCCTTGCTCGGCGAGGGCCTGGTTGAGCCATTGGCTGATGCGCTCGCCCCAGAACGCGTAGAGGTCCTTGCCGCGGGCATTGACCAACTTGGTGCCCATCTCCAGTCGGTACGGTTGCATCAGGTCCAGTGGCCGCAGCAGGCCGTAAAGGCCCGACAGCATGCGCAAGTGTTTCTGCGCGTAGTCGAAACCCGCTTTGTCCAAGGTGGTCGCGTCCAGCCCGGTGTAGACGTCGCCCTTGAAGGCGAGCAACGCCTGCTTGGCGTTTTCGGGGGTGAAGTCGGGTGTCCAGCTGCCGAAGCGTGCAGCGTTGAGGCCGGCCAGCTTGTCGGAGAGATGCATGAGCTCGGCGATCTGCGCAGGGCTGAGCTCGCGCAGTTGTTCGATCAGCACCTGGGAATGGTCGAGAAATTCAGGCTGGGTGTGGCGCTGGATGACCGGAGGGGTATCGAAATCGAGGGTCTTGGCGGGGGATATCACCATCAGCATGCAGAGGTTCTCCTGTGAGCGTGGGTAAATTCTGGAGCAGTGCCGGGGGCTCGTCCACCATTAAGCGTGGGGGCATCCAGATGGACCGCAGCGACCCCGGACGCGGCTCGCGCCGCTGCTACAGGGGATCGCTTGTGCCGTTGGTACGGCGTTCCTCTGTAGCAGCGGCGCAAGCCGCGTCCAGCCACACCGCGAACCCTCTGGCACACCACCTACCCCCAACCGTATTGACGCCATCAATCCAACTCCCCCACAGTGCCCGGAAAAAGGAAATCCGCGCATGGACTACGCACTCATCGACTGGAGCATCATGCTTCTGGCAATCGCCGCCGCCTACATCGTCTTCGGCATTGCCGGCTTCGGCACGGCGCTGGTTGCAGGCCCGGTACTCATACATTTCATGCCACTGTCCACGCTCATCCCGCTGCTCGTGGTACTCGATTTCATCGCCGCCTTCGGCAATCTGCTTCCCGCCCGGCAGTCGGTGGTAGGGGCGGAGCTCAAACGCCTGCTGCCTTTCATGGCCCTGGGCTGCACCCTGGGCGTGGTCTTTCTGCTCAACCTCAAATCCGACCTGCTGTTGCTGCTGATGGGCCTGTTCATCACCAGCTACGCCCTGTACATGCTGCTGACCACGGCGCGGCCTGCGCGGTTGTCGCCTTGGTGGGCCGCACCGATGGGCACCATAGGCGGGCTGTTCGGGGCCTTGTTCGGCAGCGGCGGGTTTCTCTATGCGATCTACCTGGGCGCGCGACTGGACGACAAACAACAAGTGCGCGCCACGCAAAGCGCGCTGATCAGTTGCAGCACCATCGTGCGCCTGACGTTGTTCATCATTGCGGGGGTCTACGCCAACACCCAGCTGCTGCTGACCGCTGTCTGCCTGCTTCCGGCCATGGCGACTGGCCTGTGGATCGGGCGTCGACTGACCTTGCGCATGTCCCGCGAGGCTTTCGTGCGGTTGGTGACCTGGCTGGTGCTGGCCAGCGGTCTGGCGCTGCTGTTCCGCTATTTCAACCCTTGACCTGCGCGGGCAGGGGATTATCCTGCCGCTTTTGCGCAGCGTCGGGCCCTTGCATGAATACTCAGAACATTCTCGTTCCGCGCCTCTCCACCTTGCCGGTGCACGAGCCGCGTGCGCGGGCGATCCTGCGCTGGCTGGTGCGCAAGGACATCGTCGAGGAACAACTGAGCACCTGTGGTCGCAGCGGCAACCGCATGGCCTATGCCATCGGTGCGGGCGCGCGGCAGGTCGTCGAACACCCTGAACGGCTGCCCTACGGACAAACGGTCAACGGTCTGGAAGTGGTCACCGATCGCTGCATTTTCACGCCCGTGGACGGTTTCCTGCAGGAGGCTGGCTGCCCTGAATGCCGTCAGGAAGTGGGCGAGGCGCTGTTCGACAGCCTCGAGGAATGGATGCCCGGCCTGACCGATAACTTCACCTGCCCGCTGTGCGGCCATGAAGACGACATCAATGGCTTTTTGTTCCTGCAGCCCTGCGCCTTCTCCAATCTGGGTTTCATCTTCAATAACTGGGGCCAGACCCCCTTCAAGGCGGAGTTCATCGCCGAATTCGCCGATTGGCTCGACCAGCCGATCGCGCAGGTGCTGGTAAAGTTCCAGGACAATTGACCGCCAGGCCATCTTTGCCTTTCTTGTGGGGGCATGTGTGGGTATAATGGCGCGCTTCCATTTTCCCGCTCGGGAGCCCCCGCATGCTGCGTATCAGCCAAGAAGCCCTGACCTTCGACGACATTCTTCTAGTGCCCGGTTATTCCGAAGTACTGCCCAATGAAGTCAGCCTCAAGACCCGTTTGACCCGCGGCATCGAGTTGAACATCCCGCTGATCTCCGCGGCGATGGACACCGTGACCGAAGCCCGCCTCGCCATTGCCATGGCTCAGGAAGGCGGCATCGGGATCATCCACAAGAACATGACCATCGAGCAGCAGGCTGCCGAAGTGCGCAAGGTCAAGAAGTTCGAGGCCGGCGTGGTCAAGGACCCGATCACCATCGAAGCTGATGCCACCGTTCGCGACCTGTTCGAACTGACCTCGCTGCACAACATCTCCGGCGTGCCGGTGCTGCATGACGGCAACCTGGTGGGCATCGTCACCTCGCGCGACGTGCGCTTCGAAAACCGCCTGGAAATCCCCGTTCGCGAAGTGATGACGCCCAAAGAGCGTCTGGTCACCGTCCGCGAAGGGGCCGACAAGGACCTGGTCCGCGACTTGCTGCACAAGCATCGCATCGAGAAAGTGCTGATCGTCGACGCCGAGTTCCACCTCAAGGGCATGATGACCGTCAAGGACATCGAGAAGGCCAAGGCCTACCCGCTGGCGAGCAAGGATGACCAAGGTCGTCTGCGCGTCGGCGCGGCCGTCGGTACCGGCAAGGACACCGGCGAGCGCGTCAGCGCCCTGGTCGCCGCCGGCGTCGACGTGGTCGTGGTCGATACTGCCCACGGTCACTCCAAAGGCGTGATCGACCGTGTGCGCTGGGTCAAGCAGAACTTCCCCGACGTGCAGGTCATCGGCGGCAACATCGCCACCGGCGAAGCCGCCAAGGCGCTGGCCGAAGCGGGCGCCGATGCCGTCAAGGTCGGTATCGGCCCGGGCTCCATCTGCACCACCCGTATCGTCGCCGGTGTCGGCGTGCCGCAGATCAGTGCCATCGCCAACGTCGCCGCAGCCCTTGAAGGCACTGGCGTGCCGTTGATCGCCGACGGCGGTATCCGCTTCTCCGGTGACCTGTCCAAGGCCATCGTTGCCGGTGCCTACTGCGTGATGATGGGCTCGATGTTCGCCGGTACCGAAGAAGCGCCAGGCGAGATCGAACTGTTCCAGGGTCGCTCCTACAAGGCCTACCGCGGCATGGGCTCGCTGGGCGCCATGTCCCAGGCCCAGGGCTCGTCCGACCGCTACTTCCAGGACTCCTCGGCCGGTGCCGAGAAGCTCGTGCCCGAGGGCATCGAAGGCCGCGTCGCCTACAAGGGCGGCCTGTCGGCGATCATCCATCAATTGATGGGTGGCCTGCGTTCTTCCATGGGTTACACCGGCAGCGCCGACATCCAGGAAATGCGCACCAAGCCCGAGTTCGTCCGCATCACCGGCGCCGGCATGGCTGAATCCCACGTCCACGACGTGCAGATCACCAAGGAAGCGCCCAACTACCGCGTGGGCTGACCCCGGTAGTCCGCCTGCCGCCCGGTGCACATCCGGCGGCAGACGGAAATTCAATCCAGCGGGGCTGTTCACTACAGCCCCGTGTTGTTTCCGAATACATCTGACGAGAATGAGTCATGGCCCTCGACATTCACGCCCACCGTATCCTGATCCTCGATTTCGGTTCCCAGTACACCCAACTGATCGCCCGCCGCGTGCGCGAAATCGGCGTGTACTGCGAGCTGCACCCGTTCGACATGGACGATGAAGCGATTCGCCAATTCGCCCCGCGCGGCGTCATCCTCGCCGGCGGGCCCGAGTCGGTCCACGAAGCCAACAGCCCGCGCTGCCCGCAGGCGGTATTCGACCTGGGCGTGCCGGTCTTCGGCATCTGCTACGGCATGCAGACCATGGCCGAGCAGTTGGGTGGCAAGGTTGCCGGCTCCGATATGCGCGAGTTCGGCTACGCGCGCGTCGACGTGGTCGGCAAGAGCCGCATCCTCGAAGGCATCGAAGACCACATCGACGCCGATGGTGTGTTCGGCCTGGACGTGTGGATGAGCCACGGCGACAAGGTCACCGAGATTCCGCAAGGCTTCAACGTGCTGGCCAGCACCCCGAGCTGCCCGATCGCCGGCATGTTCGACGACAACCGTCACTACTACGGCGTGCAGTTCCACCCGGAAGTGACCCACACCAAGCAGGGCGAGCGCATCCTCTCGCGCTTCATCATCGACATCTGCGGCTGCGAAGCGCTGTGGACCCCGTCGAAGATCGCCGAAGACGCCATCGCCCAGGTCCGCGCCCAGGTCGGTACCGACAACGTGCTGCTGGGCTTGTCTGGCGGCGTCGACTCCTCGGTGGTCGCGGCCCTGCTGCACAAGGCCATCGGTGATCAGCTGACCTGCGTGTTCGTCGACAACGGCTTGTTGCGCCTGCACGAAGGCGAGCAGGTCATGGCCATGTTCGCCGAGAACATGGGCGTCAAGGTGATCCGCGCCAACGCCGAAGACCAGTTCCTCGGCAACCTGGCCGGCGAAGCCGACCCGGAGAAGAAGCGCAAGATCATCGGCCGCACCTTCATCGACGTGTTCGACGCCGAGTCGTGCAAGCTGGACAACATCAAGTACCTGGCCCAAGGCACCATCTACCCCGACGTGATCGAGTCGGCCGGTGCCAAGAGCGGCAAGGCCCACGTGATCAAGTCGCACCACAACGTCGGCGGCCTGCCCGAGGAGATGAACCTCAAGCTGGTCGAGCCACTGCGTGAGCTGTTCAAGGACGAGGTCCGCCGTCTGGGCCTGGAACTGGGCCTGCCGTACGACATGGTCTACCGCCATCCATTCCCCGGCCCAGGCCTGGGCGTGCGCATTCTGGGTGAAGTGAAGAAGGAATACGCCGACCTGCTGCGTCGCGCCGACCACATCTTCATCGAAGAACTGCGCAAGGCCGACTGGTACCACAAGGTCAGCCAGGCGTTCGTGGTGTTCCAGCCGGTCAAATCGGTCGGCGTCGTCGGCGACGGCCGTCGCTACGCCTGGGTCGTCGCCCTGCGCGCCGTGGAAACCATCGACTTCATGACCGCTCGTTGGGCGCACCTGCCTTACGAACTGCTGGAAACGGTGAGCGGCCGCATCATCAACGAGATCGAAGGGATTTCGCGGGTGACCTACGACGTGTCGAGCAAGCCGCCGGCGACGATCGAGTGGGAGTGATGGGGTGGCCGGCATTGACTGGCACCCACTAGCACGACATACCCTGAAGCCCGCGTAACTGCGGGCTTTTGGGTTTTTAGGTTCAGAGTTTTTCAGCTCTTTCTATGCTGCAGCTGAGAGTGGTCTGTTCGGGAGATACCACCGCAGGCGTCGATTCCAGCGGGATCATCAGACGAACGAAATGCCATCAGTTGTCCCATTGCTTGCAGATTGCTAAAGTGCAAGCAATCGCAGCAGCTAAGGGGTATGAAAGATGCCATCCGTTACCGTTCGAAATGTTTCTGAAGAGGTGCACCGTGCTATCCGTGTGCGGGCTGCTCAACATGGCCGCAGCATCGAAGCCGAGATGCGCGACATTCTCGAGTCTGCGGTGAGGCCGGAAGGTCGGGTCAAGCTGGGCTCGCTGCTGGCCCAGACCGGCCGCAAGGTCAAGCTGACGGATGAGGAGTTCGCTGCCTTCGAAAGCGCGCGCGATAAAGCCCCCGCCCGCGCAGTGAGCTTTGAATGATCCTGCTCGATACCAATGTGATTTCCGAGCCTCTGCGCCATTCGCCTGAGGCGTGCGTCATTCAATGGATCGACGAGCAGGCATTGGAAACGCTCTATCTTTCGGCCATGACTGTAGCCGAGCTACGTGCCGGCGTAGCGTTGATGCCGGTTGGCCGGCGCCGTTCGACGCTGCACGAAAGTCTGGAAAAGCAGGTGCTGCCCATGTTCGTCGGGCGCGTTTTGCCTTTTGATCTGGCCTGCACGCAGGCTTACGCCGAGGTGCTAGCCAAGGCGCGCAAGGCCGGTAGTGGGATCGAGGCTGCCGATGCGTGCATCGCTGCGGTCGCCCTCGCCAATGGATTCATCGTTGCCACTCGCGATATTCACCCGTTCCTGGCTGCAGGTCTGACGGTCATCAATCCTTGGGAGCTATAGAGCAAGCCTTGCACCGATGCCAGGAAATGACAGGAAAAACGTAGGGCGCCGTGGCCGATGACCAACCAGCTCACTTCAATACATGCCCCGCAATCAGCCGCGAAATCTCCACCATCGACGTCTTTCCCGAGAACTCGAATCGCACCTTCCCCAGCGCTGAAAAATACACCTCCAGCTCCGAATCCAGATCGAACGTGCCCGATGTTTCGATCGAGTACGCCACGATGTTCTTGTAGGGCAGGGAGGTGAAGTCCTTCTTGCTGCCGGTCAGGCCCTGCACGTTCACCGCAATGATCCGTTTGTTGGTGAACACCACGCCGTCGCGCATCGACTTGTAGGCGTCGACCACCTGCTCGTCATCCAGCAGCAGGGCGGTGACGCGTTCGGCGTATTCGGCGTTTTGCTTGAGTTTGAAGAAGCCTTTGTTGTTGAAGTCGATCATGGAGTGAGAGCTCGGCGGAAATAGAGGTTTGGGAGTATCTACCCGGATGTACGGAAGAGCAGGAATGAGATTATGCGTCGTGGCGGGAGGTGTCTGTTGGCCTCCTGTCACCGGGTATGACAAAGGATGTTTGTCGTATCTCAATTGAGCTACAGTATGGATTGTTTTTTCGCTTGGGAGATCTCGATGACCGCTCGAACATCCATGCTGCATATTCGCGTCGACGAGCAATTGAAAGCCGACGCCTCAGACACCTTGGCCAGTGTCGGCTTGTCACTTTCCGAAGCGGTACGGATTTTCCTCACGCGGGTAACCAAGGAAGGCGGCCTGCCTGCAGGATTGGCCAGCAACCCCGATGCTCATGACGACTGGTTCAGAGCAAAGGTACACGAAGCCCTGAGCGATCAGGCCGCTGGCACCTCTCATCAGCAAGTGATGGACGAAGCCCAGGCGTTGATAGACAGCAAGCGCCGTGCTCGAAATTGAATGGTCCCAGGCAGCTCGCGCCGATCTGCTCGCTATCGTCGACTATATTTCAGACGACAATCCTGACGCCGCCCAACGGCTGAAGGACGACGTCGAGCATCGAACGGCTCAACTTCGCGAATTTCCAATGGCCTACCGGCCCGGCCGGGTCGAAGGTACTCGTGAGTTGGTAGCTCGCGATAATTACATCGTCGTGTATACGCACGACCTGTTTGCCGTTCGCGTTCTTCGAGTGCTGCACGCCGCGCAGCATTGGCCAAGAAACTGATCTGGTAGTAGTCACTTCAGCACAAAGGTACGCAGTTCGGGTGAATTGGGTCGAAACTGTGAATTGGCTGTGTGGCTCAGCCTAGCGTTCATATCCTACATACATAACCTTAAGCCACCTGACGCGTGCCCATACTTTCCAGCCCCTCACATGGCTGGACCTGCACATGCTCACAAGTGAAACCGACGATACCACGAGCCAATCCCTCGCGACCCTTGCGCACCAAGTGACTCATGCTTTCCCCGACCTCCACCAAATGGCCGTCGCCACTGCCACCCAGATGCTCGCCTCCATGGGCATCGACACCCATCCCGACACCTTCTACTGGCATCGCTTCGGCAATGCCCAGTCCAGCCCCCGTTCGTTCAGCGGCTACGCGCACATGGGCCCGCCAAGCGAGTCGATGACGTTTACCGAGTTGGTAATGCGACGGTTTCGCGCGAGTGATCAGGACAATGCCGACTTGCTGCATGTCATGGGCGGGTTCTACACGGGGGATGCGCAGGCGCTGTGGTTCAACGAGCGCAACGAGGTGCGCCTGGAGCCGGACAAGGTGCTGAACGCGCTGTGGCACATTGATTTTGCGACGTTCTATCACCAGGCGCTTTCGCGATTCTGGGCCGACAATGGGCAAGAGGTGCAGACGTTGATCCGTATCAATTGCCTGCGTGCTGCCGTGGAGGCCTGCCACGGCGGACACCTGACACGAGCTCAGGTGCAGGCGGTGTTCGATGGCCTGGGTTGTGAATACGCCATGGCGCCGACGCTGGCCGGTCTGTCAGGTGTGCATCACGCAACCAGCGGCGTCACGGTCAGTGCGCTGCAGATTGCCGGTTACGCCTTTACCAGCGTGCTGTGCTTCAACACCCAGGCAGGCCAGCGATTGTTGTACCTGGCCGGCCGCGACATCGCGTTCGAAGTGTTTGCCGACCTGAAGGCTGCGCAGGCATGGTTGTATCAACAGGTACAAGGCGTGCAAAGTCGGGAGCGCTTGCTCGATCACGCTGCGCTGCTTGAGCCTGCCGCAGCGCTGGCGCGTACCGGTGGTTTGGTACTGTTGGCGAAAAAGCCACTGTCCAGGTTCTCGGCAAAAGTGGCGTGGCAGCCCATCACTGTCGATGCGGCGTGCTGGCTTGCGGCGCAGACCCGCGAACGGATGCTGGCCGAGGCCAACCTGCAACTGCACAGCAACAGCGAGCTGCGCAAGCAGCTGTGGATCGGCTATCTGGGCGCCGGCCTGCACCTGTTCGGCTCGGCGGCCATGACCAGTTGGCCGATCGCGTTGATCGTGGTGGTGGCCAGCGCTGGAAAATTCGCGCTGAACGTGGACCGTGCGGTGAACGCCGCAGAGGCGGTGGACCGGCGCGCTGCACTGTATGCGGCGATCTTCAGCGGCATCGAACTGCTGTTGAGCACGACGCTGCTGATCCCTCAAGGGCTGCCGGAACTCGATGACGTGCAACCGCTGCAGGCGCCTGCCCATGGGCTCGAGCACACCCCGCTGCTACCTGATACCGACGGGCTGATGTGGGTAGCGGGCAAGCCGACGATTCGTTTGCGTGGCAGTCTGTACCGAGCGCGCTATGACGCGAACCTGCGTTGCTGGCTGATCGTCGATCCGCAGCGGCCCTTTGCCTTTACTGGCAATTATCCGGTGCGCTTCAACGACCAGTTGCAATGGGAATTGGTGCCCCGCGGTTGTTTGCGCGGTGGCGGTGGCTGCATGAGTGTCTCGGGTGAGATGGAGCTGGAACCACCCCCGGTCAGTTACGTGCAGTTCGAGCGCTCGGCCAGCCGCTACGAAGTGCCGCTGGTGGCCCGCGCAGCCACGCGCGAGCTGTTGAGCGACCAGTTTCGAAAGATGCTGTCCGGCGAATACTTCGACCCCTACACACTGCTCAATCCGGTGCTCGACAGCCTCAACCAACTGCGGGTCGAGTTGATCGACGATGCCGATGCATTCATCACGCAATGGCGCTCACCTGGCCGATCGCCGTTGCATGCGCCCGACCCGGAACTGCCGCCCTGCCTGGCCGTGCGGCGGCTGCTGGATGAGTCCCGGGCGCTGGTGATTGGCGAATCTCATCAGTCTATCGCCAGCAAGCGCTTTTTGATCGAGAACATGCCGGCACTGGCCAAGGATGGCGTCGACACGCTGTACATGGAACACCTGATGACCGATCTGCATCAGGCCGACCTGAACCAGGTGGCCAGTGATGGCCGGCTGCCCAATGACTTGCAGGATTATCTGCGCGATCAGGATCTTGGCCATCGCACCGACCCGGCGCGTCAGTACAACTTCACCGCGCTGGTACAAGCCGCGCGTCGCGAGGGTATCCAGGTGCGCGCTCTGGATTGCGCAGCCAGCTATCGACTCGACGGTATGGACGACCTCTACGGCGCCAGTCAGACGCTACGCCAGCGGGTGTTCAGCTACCATGCCAGCCGAGTCATCGCTGCGCGCAGTGCATTGCCAGGCCGGGGCAAATGGATTGCCCTGGTCGGTGACACTCACGCGTCCACCTACAAGGGTGTTCCGGGCCTGGCGCAATTGCATGATGTGACAGCGTTGCGAATCGTCGATGCCGGTGCCGGCCAGCAGACCAACATCACCCTGGACCCAGGCGAGTACTACCTGCCGTCGATGGGCCACCCGCACGGAGTGGTCAAAGCCGATTGGCGCCTGGCGCTGACCGTACGCGAAGCACCCCTCACCTACCTGGATCCGTCCCTGGCCCCACCGAGCATGATCAGGCCATGACGTACAGGGCCAGACATCACGTGCCCCTGTAGCAGCGGCGCACGCCGCGTCGGCGGTGCATGCGATCTGTCTGACACCCAGCCGCACGGCAGCGCAAGTCTTAATCTTTCTCAATTGCAGGTGTATGGTGTCGGCCTTTCACGTTCATCACGCAGGTGCCCATAGCCATGTCTTTCACTCGTCGACGATTCCTCGGTGGCCTGGCGGGCGTTGTCGCGGTCGGCGTGGGTGCCGGGGGCGCTGCCCGTTATTGGTTGGGTACGCCTGTGGACCAGGCCGGCGTGGACTATCAGCTGATTGCCGCGCCGCTGGATGTCGAGTTGGTGGCAGGCCATCAGACCCCGGCCTGGGCCTTCGGTGGTTCGGCACCCGGGCGTGAGTTGCGGGTGCGCCAGGGCGAATGGCTGCGGGTGCGCTTCATCAACCAGCTGCCGGTGGAAACCACCATCCACTGGCATGGCATCCGCCTGCCGCTGGACATGGACGGCGTGCCCTACGTGTCGCAGTTGCCGGTCAAGCCCGGTGAATACTTCGACTACCGGTTTCGTGTGCCGGACGCCGGCAGCTACTGGTATCACCCGCACGTGGCCAGCAGCGAAGAGCTGGGCCGTGGCCTGGTCGGCCCGTTGATCGTCGAGGAGCGCGAGCCGACTGGCTTCGCTCACGAGGCGGTGCTCAACCTGAAGAACTGGCACGTGGACGAGGAGGGCGCGTTCCTGCCGTTCAGCATTCCTCGCGAGGCCGCACGCAACGGCACCCTGGGCCGGCTTTCCACGATCAACGGTGTGCATCGGGCCACCGTCGATCTGCCGGCCGGGCAGATCGTCCGGGTGCGTATCCTCAATCTGGACAACACTGCCACTTACCGTCTGAATTTCCGCGGCAATGTCGACATGCGCCTGTATGCGCTGGATGGCAACCCCATCGAACCGCGCGCGTTCGGCAAGGATTACTGGATGGGCCCCGGCATGCGGGTCTGCCTTGCAGTCAAGATGCCACCTGCCGGTGAAGAGATTGCCATACGTGACGGTTCGGTACGCCTGGGCACGCTGCGCTCGGTGCCGGCCGAAGCGGCGCCGAGCGATTGGCCACCGGCATTGCCGGCCAACCCGATCGCCGAGCCGGACCTGGCCAATGCCGAGAAGCTCAATTTCAACTTCGAATGGGTTGGCGAGGTGTCCGACACCACCGAGGGCAAGCCGCCCAGCCTGTGGCAGATCAATGGCATTGCCTGGGACATCACCGACAAGACCTGCGCCGACCGCCCCATCGCCAAGTTGCAGTTGGGCAAGAGCTACGTGCTGGAGCTGAAGAACATGACCCAGTACCAGCACCCCATTCACCTGCACGGCATGAGTTTCAAAGTGATCGCGTCCAATCGACGCAAGATCATCCCGTATTTCACCGATACGTTCCTGCTGGGCAAGAACGAGCGTGCTCAGGTGGCCTTGGTGGCGGATAATCCAGGTGTCTGGATGTTCCATTGCCATGTGATCGATCACATGGAAACCGGACTCATGGCAGCAATAGAGGTTTCCTGAACATTGAAACAGCCCAAGATCATCGATCGTAGTCGCGATCAATTTTTCATGACGCAAGCGCTCGAGCTAGCCGCTCAGGGCGCAGCGCTGGGTGAAGTGCCGGTGGGCGCGGTCGTTGTGCAGGACGGCGAGATCGTCGGCCGTGGCTTCAACTGTCCCATCAGCGGCAGCGACCCCAGCGCCCACGCCGAGATGGTCGCCATCCGCAATGCTGCGCAGGCTGTGCAGAACTACCGCCTGCCGGGCAGCACCCTCTACGTCACGCTCGAACCTTGCAGCATGTGCGCGGGGCTGATCGTCCATGCGCGTATCGCCCGGGTGGTGTTCGGCGCGCTCGAGCCCAAGGCTGGCGTCGTCCAAAGTCAGGGGCAGTTCTTCGCTCAAGGCTTTCTCAACCATCGGTTGATGGTGGAGGGTGGCGTGTTGGCTGAAGAGTGTGGGGCGATATTGAGCGAATTTTTCAGGGCGCGGCGGGCGAAGGGCTGAGATTGAAGGAGGGAGTGCTGCCGAGGGCTTATTCGCGGGCAGAGCCCGCTCCCACAGGATCACTCGGGTGCTCTTAGAGCGGCGGCGTCTGCTGTGTGGGCTTTGACTGGTCGACGCCGGGCACGTGCAGGTTGCCATCGGCGACCTGACTGCCCTCGAGCTGTGGCTGGGTCACCCAGGTAAGGATGTCGTAGTAGCGTCGGATGTTGGCCACGAAGTGCACCGGTTCGCCGCCACGCGCATAGCCGTAGCGGGTCTTGCTGTACCACTTCTTCTGCGCCAGGCGCGGCAGCATCTTCTTCACGTCCAGCCATTTGTTCGGGTTCAGCCCTTCACCTTCGGCCAGCTTGCGTGCGTCGTCCAGATGGCCACTGCCCACGTTGTAGGCGGCCAAAGCGAACCAGGTCCGATCCGGCTCCTGGATGCCGTCGTCGAGCTGATCCTTGACGTAGGCGAAGTACTTGGCGCCGCCATTGATGCTCTGCTTGGGGTCCAGGCGATTGCTCACGCCCATGGCCTGGGCGGTGTTCTGGGTCAGCATCATCAGCCCGCGCACCCCGGTCTTGGAGGTCACGCTGGCCTGCCACATGGACTCTTGATAGCCGATGGCCGCCAGCAGCCGCCAATCGACCTTTTCCTGCTTGGCCGAGGCCTGGAAGGTTTTCTCGAACTTGGGCAGGCGTTGCTGCAGGTGCTGGGCGAAGGTGTAGGCGCCGACGTAGCCGAGTACATCGACATGGCCGTAGTAGCGGTCCTTGAGACGCTGCAGGGTGCCGTTGCCCTTGACCTTGTCGATGAAGCCGTTGACCTCGTTCAACAGGCTGTTGTCTTCGCCCCCGGCCACGGCCCAGCGCTGGTCGCGGCCGTCGCCCAGGTCGAAGGCGACGCGCACGTTGGGGAAGTACACCTGGTTCATGGCCACTTCATTGGAATCGACCAGAGTCAGGTCGATCTGCCCCTCGTCGACCATGCGCAGCAGGTCCACCACCTCCACCGCGTCGGACTCTTCGTATTCGAGCGTCGGATACTGCAGCTTCAATTTGGCCAGTTGCTCGGCGTGGCTGCTGCCCTTGAGCACCATGATCTTCTTGCCCACCAGCTCGGCGGCATCGGTGGGTCGGCTCTGGCCGTTGCGATAGATGACTTGCGGCGTGACCTCAAGATACGGATGGGAGAAACGCGCCTGTTTCTCCCGCGCCTCGCTGCTGACCAGGCCCGCAGCCGCCAGCACTGGCCCCTGAGGCTGGCTCAGACCGGCGAAGACGCCATCGAGGTTGTCGGCGGTTTCGATCTTGAGTTCGACACCCAGGTCATCGGCAAAACGCTTGACCAGTTCGTACTCGAAGCCTGTCTCGCCGTTGCGATCCTGGAAGTAGGTGGCCGGGCTGTTGCGGGTTATGACGCGCAGCACGCCGTCCTCCTTGACCCGTTCGAGTGTGCTGGGTTTATCAACACAGCCACTGAGCAGCAGGAGAAGTCCGGTTGCGAAGAGCCATTTGGCGCAGCGCGAGCGTAAGACGGTCTGGGTGAGCATGGGTGCAGTATACGCAAACGGTCGCTCCAGCCATATCTCGACAGCAGGCGAAGGAGTCTGCTAGAGCGCAGCGCAACCTCCGACCGGCCCTCGGCAAGGGATCTGACGAACGATCGCGCTGTTTTTCCATCCGTCGGGTGCCTAGGTGAACGGTTTAGGCTAGAATGCACGGCCTCCAAGCACACCCCCTTTCGAGGCTGTCCCGACGATGTTGATCCTGCGCGGCGCTCCTGCCCTTTCTGCCTTTCGCCACGGTAAATTACTCGAGCAACTGAGCCAGAAGGTCCCCGCTGTTACTGGCCTGTATGCTGAATTCGCCCACTTCGCCGAAGTCGAAGGCGAGCTCGCCAGCGACGACCGGCAAGTCCTTGCCCGTCTGCTCAAGTACGGCCCCAGCGTTCCCGTTCAGGAGCCCACCGGGCGGCTGTTCCTGGTGCTGCCGCGCTTCGGTACCATTTCGCCGTGGTCGAGCAAGGCCAGCGATATCGCGCACAACTGCGGCCTGACCCAGGTCCAGCGTCTGGAACGCGGCATTGCCTTTTATGTGTCTGGTGATTTCAGCGAAGCCGAGGCCGAGCTGATCGGTGCCGTTCTGCACGACCGCATGACCCAGGTGGTGCTGGCGCGTCTGGAAGAGGCCGCCGGCCTGTTCCGTCACGCCGAACCCAAGCCGCTGATCGCCGTGGACATCCTGGGTGGCGGTCGTGCCGCGCTGGAAAAAGCCAACGTCGAGCTGGGCCTGGCCCTGGCCGAAGACGAAATCGATTACCTGGTCAGCAGCTTCCAGGGGCTGGCGCGCAACCCGCACGACATCGAACTGATGATGTTCGCCCAGGCCAACTCCGAGCACTGCCGCCACAAGATCTTCAACGCCAGTTGGGACATTGATGGCCAGAGCCAGGAAAAAAGCCTGTTCGGCATGATCAAGAACACCTACCAGATGCACAGCGAAGGCGTGCTGTCGGCCTACAAGGACAACGCTTCGGTGATCGTCGGCAGCGTGGCCGGGCGATTCTTCCCGAACCCTGAAACCCGCCAGTACGGCGCGGTGCAGGAGCCGGTGCACATCCTGATGAAGGTGGAAACCCACAACCATCCCACGGCGATCGCACCGTTTCCAGGCGCCTCCACCGGCTCTGGCGGCGAGATCCGCGACGAAGGCGCGACCGGCCGCGGCGCCAAGCCCAAGGCTGGCCTGACCGGCTTCACCGTGTCCAACCTGAACATTCCCGGTTTCGAACAGCCGTGGGAAAAACCCTACGGCAAGCCCGAGCGCATCGTTACCGCGCTGGACATCATGATCGACGGCCCCCTGGGCGGCGCGGCGTTCAACAACGAATTCGGTCGTCCGGCCCTGACTGGCTACTTCCGCACGTTCGAGCAGCGCATCGACACTCCCCACGGTGAAGAAGTGCGCGGCTACCACAAGCCGATCATGCTCGCCGGCGGCATGGGCAACATCCGTGCCGAGCACGTGCAGAAAGGCGAGATCACCGTCGGTTCCAAGCTGATCGTGCTCGGCGGTCCGGCCATGCTCATCGGCCTGGGCGGCGGCGCTGCTTCTTCCATGGCCACCGGCACCAGCTCGGCGGACCTGGACTTCGCTTCGGTACAGCGCGAAAACCCGGAGATGGAGCGTCGCTGCCAGGAAGTCATCGACCGTTGCTGGCAGCTGGGCGACAGGAATCCCATCAGCTTCATCCACGACGTAGGTGCGGGTGGCCTGTCCAACGCATTCCCCGAACTGGTCAACGACGGCGGCCGTGGCGGCCGCTTCGAGCTGCGCAACGTGCCCAACGACGAGCCGGGCATGGCCCCGCTGGAAATCTGGAGCAACGAATCCCAGGAACGCTACGTGCTGGCTGTGGACGCCGCCGACTTCGAGCGTTTCCAGGCCATCTGCGAGCGTGAGCGCTGCCCGTTCGCCGTCGTCGGCGAGGCAACTGCCGAGCCGCAATTGACCGTTACCGACAGCCACTTCGGCAACAATCCGGTCGACATGCCGCTCGAAGTGTTGCTCGGCAAGGCGCCGCGCATGCACCGCAGTGCCGTGCGCGAGCAAGAACTGGGCGATGATTTCGACCCGTCCGAGCTGGACCTGGCCGACTCCATCGAACGCGTCCTGCATCACCCTGCCGTGGCCAGCAAAAGTTTTCTGATCACCATCGGCGACCGCACCATCACCGGCCTGGTCGCGCGCGACCAGATGGTCGGCCCGTGGCAGGTACCGGTGGCCGACGTCGCCGTCACCGCCGCCAGTTTCGACGTCTACAGCGGCGAAGCCATGGCCATGGGCGAGCGCACGCCGCTGGCGTTGCTCGACGCGCCCGCTTCGGCACGCATGGCGGTCGGTGAAACCCTGACCAACATCGCCGCGTCCAGCATCGCGAAAATTTCCGACATCAAGCTGTCCGCCAACTGGATGTCCGCTGCCGGCCATCCGGGCGAAGACGCGCGTCTCTACGACGCCGTGCAAGCGGTCGGCATGCAGCTGTGCCCCGAGCTGGGTATCACCATTCCGGTCGGCAAGGACTCCATGTCCATGAAGACCCAATGGAGCGAAGAGGGCGCCGACAAGAGCGTGACCTCGCCGATGTCGCTGATCATCACCGGCTTCGCGCCCGTGGTCGACATCCGCAAGACCCTGACCCCGCAACTGCGCATGGACAAGGGTGAAACCGACCTGATCCTCATCGACCTGGGCCGTGGTCAAAACCGCATGGGCGCCTCGATCCTGGCTCAGGCACACGGCAAGTTGGCCAGCCGCGCGCCGGACGTCGACGATGCCGAAGACCTCAAGGCGTTCTTCGCCGTGATCCAGGGGCTCAATGCCGACGGCCACTTGCTGGCCTACCATGACCGTTCCGACGGTGGCCTGCTGGCCAGCACGGTGGAAATGGCCTTCGCCGGTCACTGCGGTCTCAACCTGCAACTGGCCACCGTGGCGCACAGCCGCGAGGAAATTGCGGCAGTGCTGTTCAACGAAGAACTGGGTGCGGTCATCCAGGTGCGTCAGGACGCCACGCCGATGATTCTGGCGCAGTTCAGCGCCGCGGGCCTGGGCAACGACTGCGTGGCGGTGGTCGGCCAGCCGATCAACAACGGCGCGGTGAACATTCGCTACCACGACGACCTGCTGTTCAGCGGCGAGCGCCGCCTGCTGCAACGTCAGTGGGCCGAGACCAGCTACCAGATCCAGCGCCTGCGCGACAACGCTGCCGGTGCCGATCAGGAATTCGATGCGCTGCTCGAAGAAGACAATCCAGGGCTGAGCTTCAACCTCAGCTACGATGTCGACGAAGACATCGCCGCCCCGTACATCAAGAAGAACGTCCGTCCACAGGTCGCCGTGCTGCGCGAACAGGGCGTCAATGGTCAGGTCGAAATGGCTGCGGCCTTCGACCGTGCCGGTTTCAACGCCATCGACGTGCACATGAGCGATATCCTCGCCGGACGTGTCGACCTGAACGATTTCAAGGGTCTGGTTGCCTGCGGTGGCTTCTCCTACGGCGACGTCCTGGGCGCCGGTGAGGGCTGGGCCAAGTCGGCACTGTTCAATGCCCGTGCCCGTGATGCGTTCCAGCAGTACTTCGAGCGCAGCGACAGCTTCACCCTCGGCGTATGCAACGGTTGCCAGATGATGTCCAACCTGCACGAACTGATTCCGGGCAGCGAGTTCTGGCCGCACTTCGTGCGCAACCGGTCCGAGCAGTTCGAGGCGCGGGTTGCCATGGTCCAGGTGCAGGAATCCAACTCGATCTTCCTCCAGGGCATGGCCGGTTCGCGTATGCCGATCGCCATCGCCCACGGTGAGGGCCACGCCGAGTTCGCTTCGGCCGACGCCTTGCTGCAGGCCGATGTGTCAGGCTGCGTGGCGTTGCGCTTCGTCGACAACCACGGCAAGGTCACCGAGCAGTACCCGGCCAACCCGAACGGCTCGCCGCGCGGGATCACCGGATTGACCAGCCGCGACGGCCGCGTGACCATCATGATGCCGCACCCGGAGCGCGTGTTCCGCGCGGTGCAGAACTCTTGGAAGCCTGAGGAATGGAACGAGGACGGCGCCTGGATGCGTATGTTCCGCAATGCTCGCGTGTGGGTGAACTGACAGGTCGGTGAACGAGCAGATGTTCAAACTGGCCTTCTTCGTTCCCGACAGCCATGTCGAAGTCGTCAAGAGCGCTGTATTCGCCGCCGGTGGCGGTCGCATCGGCGCCTACGACAACTGCGCGTGGCAGGTGCTGGGGCACGGTCAGTTTCGACCCCGAGATGGCAGCCAGCCATTTCTGGGTCGAACCGATACCGTGGAGAAGGTCGAAGAGTGGAAGGTCGAACTGGTCGTAGCCGATTCACTCATTGAACCGGTGGTCCAGGCGTTGCGCCTGGCCCATCCGTATGAAACCCCTGCCTTCGAAGTGTGGCGACTGCACGATCTGTGAGTCGCCACGTTCATCTCAGCGAATGCGTGCCTGCTCATACAGCCGCTTGACCGCATCCAGGCCTGCATTGTTGGTGGTTATCGTGTGGCTGGTCCGCAGATCATGCGCGCCTGCTGCCGTAGCATGAGTCGTGCCTCGTGCAACTTTCAGGCTCATGGGTTCGTTACTGAAAACCCCGGATTGTTCGCTCACCCCCGTTTTGTCGGTGCGGGTGAACTCGAAAGTGGCCTGCTCGACTGCGCCTTTGCCAGCGTTGGGCTGCAGTGCCAGAGCTTCCTTGACCGGCGAATTCCATTTGCCGCCCAGCGCTGCCACTTCATTGAGCATTTTGCCTGGAGCTGTGCCTTCGGCGAGCGCGACGCGCCCTTCGACCCCGAGCATTTGCGTGCTGTCGGCGCGCTGAGTGACCGCCAGCTTGCCCTTGATGTTGCCGTTCAGCTTGTCGGCCTGCAGGCGTGCGCCGTCCAGACGTGCGTCCATCTGGCTATCGAGCCTGAGGGTCGCTGCACGCAGTCGCGCACCGTGATGTGTCTGCTGCTGCTCGTTGCGATAGCTGAGGCCAAGGGCCGGCTTGAGTGGATCACTGGCATCGGCGCTCAGCTGCTTGCGGTCCAGTTGCCGCTGATCACTGGCGCTCTCCAGATAGACACCGCCTGCGGTGGCTGCCAGCTTCATGCTCTGTGCCTCGGCCTGGACACCCTGCAGGTGCAAGGCGCGAGCCTTGCGAGCGCCGGCCTGCAGCGTCATGTCACCCTTCACCTGCCACTGGTTGCCGTGCTGATGCTGCGTGCTTTCGTCTCGTTGACCGAAGGTATGCAGACCTTCGGCGGTCTTCGATTCACCGCCGCCCTTGAGGGTTGTCTTGTCCACGGCCGCAAGACTGGTGAGGGTGCCTCCCGCCGTCACCTTCAAACTGTCTGCGGGCTTGTCCAGTGTGCCTATGTCAGTACCGTTGAGCTGCACATCACCGCTGGCGTGCAGGATCACGTCGCCGGGCGCATCGATCCGTGCCTTGCTCGCCGTACGCTGCTGGTAGGCGCCGTCCTTGCCCATGCGATCGAGGATGGCGTGGGCTGGGTTGAACGCCAGGTTGGCACCGGCGTCGATCTGCACCGAGCCTTTGGAGGTGTCGATGCGGGAGCCCTCGTAGCGGCCACTGCCGGTCAAACGGATATCTATCCCTTCGGCCGCGCTCAGGCTACCGACTGTGGGCGTGCTGGTGGTTGCCGCACCCGCCTGTACCTTGTGCATGGCCGCCTTCATGTCATGGCTGTCGGCATGGATAGCGATCTTGCCCAGGGTGCTGGTGTACTCGGTACCGGTGTCAGCCAGCTTGCCACTGACATCCAGTGACACCGTGCCGCCCTGAAAGCGACTTGACCCGGTGTTGACCATGGACATTGCGTCGACTTTCAACAAGCCGCCACTGTCGATATCAGCGCCCTGGCTGCGGACACCGTCGGCGATAAGACGCACATCGGCGTCGCTGGCCAGGCGTGCCGCGCCCAGATTGAGCTGGCGGCCGGCAGCCAGGTGGATATCGCCCGCTCCACCGTTCAGCTCGGCGGGGGCCTGTGGCTTGCCGGCCCGCGCGGGTGCATGCAGATTGAGGTCGCCGGCCGATTCGATACGAATGCCTTGACCGGCCGTGAGTCGAGCCCCTGGCATCCTGATACCCGCGCCTTCTTCACTGCTGACGATGCGGATGCGCTTGTCCGTGGCCATGGCGCCTAGCAGATTGGCGTCGATGAGCCTGGCGGTACGCGTGCTGCCGATCACGCCATTGTTGGCGTAGTCGACGACATTGCTGCCCAGCACCAGGTCGATATCGGCGCCCGCGGCGATCGTCCCGCTGCTGACGATACTGGGGGCTATAAGCGCCAGGCTTCCCGCCTGGTTGCTGGCACCGCCGCTGTCGACACGCAGCAACTCGTCGGTGGCCTGTGTATCGAACTGGGTCAGCCGACCGTCCTGGACAGTGGCCGCACCCACCACGAAGGTGGCACGGGGCGCGTTAACCAGGCTGGCGCCGTTGAGGGTGATGCCGTTGGGGTTGGCCAGCACATAGTCAGCCGCCGCGCCGAAAACTACCTGCGGGCCGTTGATGTTGGAACGGGTGTGGCCGATCACCTCGTTGAGGATGGTGCTGGCGGCCGTACCGCCCAATTGTGGATTGGCCTGCAGCTCGCCGGCCATTTCACTCTTTCCTGCCACCAGGCTGTTGTTGAGCACGAGCCCCTGGGTGCCGACGTTGTATTCGCTGTAGACGTTGTGCGAAAGGCCGTTGGCATTGGGCGCAACGATGTCGATGACCGGTACTTTGTACTGGCCGTTGATGATTGGCGCCGCTTCGCCGCCGGCAAACGCGGTCAGGCCATCGGCCCAGGCGGCAGAGCAGGGCGCCAGCAGCGCGCTGGCGATGGCCAGTGGCAGCGAGCGCAGGGTCAGGTAGCGCAATTGTTCCATGGTATGAGGCATCGAGGTCTTTCCTTAGGTCCAGGATTGGCTGTGCATCGACCTGGGGCCGATGCACGAGAGTTACCTTAGGGAAGGGTGGGCCGGACGCGATAGCAGCAGTGCGCGCGGCCCATCGTAGGATGCGGCCCAAACGAATGTCGGGCCGGCGAAGCGTTGTGCTCAGAGCGCGATTTTTTCCGCGCCTCCGGTCAGATACTGGGTGCGGTTGTGCCCGCCTGCGCGGAACAGTCCGGTGTCGATCATCACCTCTTCGGGTTTGCCCTTCTGCAGATGACTGTACAGATCCTTGATCGCGCCGAGCGAAGGCGTCAGCGCCAGCAGCGATACAGTCACCAGCCGGTCTCGGGAGGACAGGTCGCTGGTCTGCAAGAGAGCAGGCGCTTGCAGCTCGCCGCCGCTCTGCAGTTGTGCGCCGACCAGTTGGGTCGTCCCGAGGACATCAAGAGCCATTGCGTCACTGCCTCTGAGTACGGTGCTGTGCGCTACGGTGTCGCGCACTTCGCGACGCAGGTCGAAGTCGAACTTGGCCGAGACAGGGGTTGAATAGGCAGCGTTCAACTGCTCCAGACGCTGCTTGCTTTTGGCGCCCCATTCACCTGCCAGGTTCGCCAGGCTGCCGATCGCGCCCCATGGATCCCCACCCTTGCCCACCTGGGCTTCGACGTTGACCTTGGTCGCATCCACATCGTCCTTCAGGCTGACTGACTGCAGGCTGCCGACAGTGCCGCCCACCCGGTCGGCGTGCACCTGAGCGCCGGCCAGTTGGAGTTTGCCGGGACTGTTGAATTCAATCGTGCCAGCCGTAAGCTTGGCATTGGCGTAAGTGCTGCTCTCGAGCTTGTCGTAGGCAAGCTTGAACATCGCGTTGAAATCGGCCACCGAGTAGGATTGTTTGGCCCCGCCCGCCTGGCCGCCCAGACCGAAGGAAGCGGAAATCAGCTTGTTATCCCGCTCGCGGGTCGATTGGGCGGCGAGCACGTGGATACCCCCGTTGCTGGTTTCCAGGCGGATCCGCTTGGCCTCGGCGTGCAGCCCCTCCAGCAGTATCGCTGCGACATGGTCGCTGCCGGCCGCGATCGCCATGTCGCCCAACGTATGCCACTGTGCGCCGCGGCGCAGCGTTGCGTCTTCCTGGGTCTGGCCGAATTCGAAACCTGCGCTGCCCGCCAAAGGTCGACCTCCGGCCGCTGCCTGGGCACTGGCCTTGAGCGAGCCGCTGCCTCCGTAGACATGACCTTTGGCTGTGGCGGTGTCGAAGGCAGCCAGCGCTACGACGCCCTGGCCGGCGCTGATCGAAAGGCTGCCCACAGGCGTCTCACGCGAGCCGATATCGGTGCCCTGCATGATGATATTGCCTTGGGCTTGCAGGATTACTGCGCCGGGGGTATCGAGCTTGCCGCCCACCGCGAAGGTCTCGGTGCTGTCGAGTACGGTGTATTGCCCGCTGCCACTGATGGCTCCCCCCTGAACCACAGGGGCGGGAGCGACGACTCCGCTGATCTGCGCCGAGCCGCGTCCACGCGTGCCATCGTCATGCTTGACGATACTGTTGCCGGCTTGCAGGAACTGCAGGTTACCGCCGCTTTGAATATGGAGTGGCCCCTCGGCGCTGCGCATGAGGGTGCCTTCGTAAAGGCCATCGGTGCCCAACTGGATACTGATGCCCGTCTTGCCCAGCAGACTGCCGACGACTGCCGTGTCCACCGTCTTGTGTTGGGCGCTGCTGTGACCGCGGGCTGCCGCGCCCATCGCCCAGTCGGCGCCGGTCGAGGTTTCCAGCCTGGCAATGGCGTCTACCCCCAGCGCGTCGATCGCGGTACGCACGCTGTTTTTGGCGGCGTCCATGACATGCCGGTCCGCGCTCAGCGTGATGGCGCCGAGCGTGCTTTCGTACTGGGTACCGATGTCGTGCAGCTTGCCGGTCACGGCGATATCGATCTCGCCGGCGGTGAACTGCGATACCCGAGCGATGCGCGTCAGGGACTGGGCATTGCGATCCAGATAATCGCCCTCGAGATTGATACCTACGCTCCACGGCAGCAGGCCATCTTCCAGGCCACTGGCATACAGGCTGGTCTGGTCGACCCCGCTCCATAGCTTCTGTACCTGACGGGTAATGGCACCGTAGTCCAGCGAGCTGCCTGCGCTGAGCTTGATCTTGTTGTAGTCCAGGGAGGTCTTGATGCTGTCGGTAACGGCCTGATTGTGGACACGGTCGGCGCGCACCTTCAGCAACTGGCCCGCTTCCACCAGCGCTGCCTGGGTAGTGAGTCCTTTCGTAGTCAGGCGTACGTCGTTGCCGGCCTTGATCGAGCTGCGCGTGTGCACGTTTTCGCTGCGTCCGTCGGTGTCGGTCTGCAAGGCGAAAGCTGCGCCGGTGCCGACACGGTCGACCCCCGCGGTGATCTCGTAACCCACCGTTCTACCGGTTTCCTGGTTGCGGAAACTGCGTTGCGCCTCGGTGGCCAGAATGCGCGTGTCGTCGGCCTCTAGCAGTACGTTCTGCTCGGCCTGCACCGATGAGCCGACGATGGCCAGGCCTCGCCCGGCCTCGAGTGCGACGTTGCTGCCTTTGAGCTGGCTGGCCTGATGCGTGTTCAGCTGGGCGGTGTCCAGCGTCCACTGTTCACGCGCCCCTGCACCGGCGTCCCACTGCCCGGAAGATCCTTGCGCGTCGTCTGGCTGTCCCGAGCCTGGCTTGGCCTGTTCGCCGAAAACGGTCAGCTTCCAGTCCTTGCCCTTGAGGGTGGATTCGCTGCTCTGCTGACCGGCCGCGACCATTAGATTACGCCCGGCCTTGACCGTCAGATCGCCCGCGGTGGCAACGCTCGAACCCATGATCCGGGTGTCGCGCTTGCCGTCCAGAAGCAGCGCGCCACTGGCCGTGAGGGAACTGCCTTGATAGGTGCTTTGCCTACGGTCGTAGCGGCGGTCGGACGAGCTGAACAGGGCCGTGTCCTGGCGCGCATTGTCGATACGCTGGTGGGCCTGAGTACCTTGTACCGTGAGGTCTTGCGACAGGCTTTGCAGCACAATGTCCCTAGCCTCCAGCTGCGCGGCGACCAGGTCCACGTGGTCGGCCTTGGCTGCCAGCGTGCCGTTGCTTGCGGTCAGCCGACTGCCGCGATGAGCCAAAGTCTGCTCGCGGTCGTGCAGTTCGGTCGCTGAACGCCGGACGATCACATGGCCTTCGCGGCTGTCTTGGGCAACCGAGCCGTGCAGAACAACGGTGTCTATTTCCACCGCGTCGGTGGCTGAAAGATCCAGATCGCCACGGCTGTTGACGTCGCTGCCCATGACCTTTATCGCCCGTCCTGTCAGGCTGATCGTCTGGCCGTCGATCAGCGTCGACGCTGCGCTCTGGGTGGTCTGGGTGGCCGTGCTGTCCTGGCGTTGAGCGCCTTGGCGGCGGTTGCTGACGGTGACACGGTCGAGCTTGCGGTCGACATTGGCCGTCAGTTCCAGGGTGTTGCCCGCGTCGATGGTCACGTCGCCAACGCTGTTGACGTGGGTGGCAGCGAGCCTGGCATCGTGACCTGCGGTCAGGGTCACGGACTGCGCGGCGTTCAGCGTGTTCGTCAGATGCTCGGTATGGGTCATGTCGACGGTCGTGGTGGTCGCGCCTGCCGGCAGCAGGTACCAGTCGTTATCCACACCGCTTCTGCGAGTGGAGTTGACGGTGCGTGTCAAGGTATCCAGGTTCAGGTTGGCACCGGCGTCGGCGCTGATCGATGCGCCACTGATAGTCAGCGATTTGATGTTGAGGTCCGCTGCCGAGCTCAGCCGCACGTCGCCAGCGCCGGCGTCGAGTACACCCTGGGTGGCCAAGCCATCGCGCTTGGCGGTGCCGATCATGTTCAGGGCGCCCTGCGAAGCGATCTCGATGCCTTCACGAGCCGCCGTCCGACTGATGCCCATGTTGATGCCGGCGCCTGCGCGAGTGCTCAGGATATTGATGCGATTGGCGTGCATCGCACCCATCAGGCGCGCATCGGTAGTGAACGCGTTCTGCTGGACGTTTCTCACTGCCAAGGTATCGGCATCGACCTGGTGTGTGCCCAACAGAATATCGAGCTTGCGCGCCGCGCTGATCGGCCCGCGCTGGTCGATCGTGGGCGATATCAAGGCCAGCGAGCCGCCATTCACGGTCACGCCACCAGTGTCAATCCGCAACGCGGTGCGTGGATCGACATCACCGTCGGTATTGAGACCGATGATCTTGCCGTTGTCGATCTGCGGTCGACCGACCAGAAAGGTCGCCTGCTTCTCCAGTCCAAGGTTGATGCCTGCGCCATTGAGCGAAATGCCGTTGGGATTGCTCAATACGTAGTCGGCCGCCTGGCCGAAGATCACCTGTTCACCGTTGATGTGGGAGCGGCGGCGACCGATCACCTCGTTGAGAATGGTGCTCGCCGCCTGGCCCTTGAACTGGCCGTTGGCCTGAACGTTCTGAAACTCGCCGGCGACGTGCGCACGGCCGGCCTGCAGGCTGTTGTTCAGCACCACGCCCGGCATACCGACGTTGTATTGCTCGTAGCGGTTGTGCGAAAGGCCGGCGGCATTGGGCGCCACGATGTCGACGATCGGGGCGGCACCGCCATTGGTGATGACGATCGGGTTGGCACCCGGCTCGAAGGCCGGCTGGATGACGTCGGCGCTGGCCATGTAAGGCGCCAATACGACACCGGCGATTGCCAGGCGCAAGGCGTCGCGCTGAACACAACGTGATGGTTTGGTCATGAGGATATCTACCTGTTTTTCAGAAGACTTGCGAAAGTCCGAAGGTCCAGAAACCTGGCTCCGGTGAAGCGCTGGCACGCCGTTGCAGGCCGCGCTGATAATCCAGAGTGAGCTGTCCGTCCGCCCAGCTCAGGGTGGCCCCGGCGCTCAAGCCGATGGCATGTTGGGTCTGGACCTGGTTGTACGTGTGCCGACCCCAGCCCGAGTCCAGCCCGGCGTGGGGGGTCAGGTACAGGCCCTGGGCGAGTACCTGCGAGGTGCTCAGGGTGTTGCGCAACGTGGCGCCCTTGGACACCGGCTGACTGTCCAGGCGATAGCCGCGCACGCTGGCGTTGCCGGCCAGGCGCAGCTGCTCCAGGCTCGGCAGCGGATCTGGGCTGTACTGCACGTCCAGTTCGGTGCTCCATGCCCAGCGTCGCTCGAGCAGATCGAACAATGAGCGGCGGGTGACCGTGCCCCGGTATTTCTCGAAGTGTGGTTGCGGCGCGTCATGCCGCAGGGGCGTGCGGTCACTCCCCAGCCAGCCTTGCCCGCGCGAATAGCCCACGGCGCCACTCCACACCGAATCACCCAGGTGGGTAAGGTTGAGCCCGACGCTGGCGACGCTCAGCGTGGTGCGACCATTGCGTACGGTGGTGCTGTCGAACAGTAGATCGGTGCGCGTCTGGTCCAGGCGCAGGTGCGCATTGAGCAGGGTCGTCTGGTTGCGCCAAAGGCCGCGATCCAGCTTCAGCCCGTAGCTGTCCAGGCTCTGCGCCACATCGTGACCATTGGCCAGCGGCGCCCGAGACTCGAAACGACTCGCCGAAGCGTTCAGGGTCCAGCGCCCGTAGGGTATTTCGTAGAACATTCCGCCCTGGCGACTGTGGCCCGATCCACCGTCCAGGCTGTGGGCATAACTGGCAGCCAGTGAGTCATTGAGACGAAACGGGTTGTCCAGGCTTAGGCTCAACTGCGCCTGATGGCGCCCGGACGCATCGCTGCCCCGGTTGTTCACGCCGGTGCCCAGGGTCCAGGATTTGCCTGTGCCCTGTGGGCGCAGAATGATCCGCGTCCCACCCACCTGCGCGCCCGGCGCGATGTCCAGGATCAGGTCGACGGAACGCAACCGGTTGAGCTGGTCCAGGCCACTTTCCACATCGGTGAGCTTGAGCGGGCGACCGACCATTCCGGGGAAGGCGCTGCCGAGCGCCAGGTTGTCACTGCCGTCGGCGATTTCGATGGATTCGATGAAGCCTTCGAGCATGGCGATGACCAACTCGCCATCGGCTTCGGGCATTCGAAGGATATAGGGCCTGGCCGCGATATAGCCGGCTTGCACGTAGGCGCCGGTCAAGGCCAGCAGCATCTGGTTGATGTCATCGACGCCGATGCACGGCGCCACCCATGGCTGCAGGGCACCTTGCAGCGCAGCGGTGTCCAGCAGCTGATTGTCCTGCACGCGCACGGCGGAAACCGGCCAGCACTCGCCATCACGCTGCTCGATCCGCTGCGGTGCGGGGCTGGCTTGCACCGTTGGGTCTTCACGCAGGGTTTCCAGCCGTTGCGCCCGTTCGGCAGCCGCACGATCGTGGCGCTGGGTATCGAACTGACGCAGGATCTGGTCGTTCAGCGGTTGGCCGCCGGTTTCGGCCAGCGCCATGGCCGGCCCGAGAAGCAGTGCGGATAACACGCGGTCCTTGCGGAAAATCGTCATTGCAGCCCAGCCCCAGTCGTCGACCAATCAATAGGCGGCCACTTTAAGAGGGAGGACTTCCCAGGGAACGGGCAGGGGAGAGGGGCTGTTGGTAGGAAGAATCTGACAGACAGTAGGAAAGAGAGGATTAGAAAAAGGAGCCAGTTGTAGGAGGGTTCCTATGGTGGCTGAAGGACGGTCATGGCGGAGTCGGTGAAAAGGACGCTGCGCTCAAGGCCGGATCTCGATCATCGTGCCGTCCTTGACCAGGCTCCACACCTCTCGCATGTCGTCGTTCTTCATGGCGATACAGCCATCGGTCCAGTCCAGGGTGGCGAAGTACCATTCCGGGTAGTCCTCGTCGATCGGCGTGCCGTGGATCATGATCATGCTGCCCGGCGGAACGCCCTCGCGGCGGGCGCGGGCCGAGTCGCTGATGTTGGGATAGGACACGTGCATGGCCAAATTGAAGCGATCGCTCACCTTGCGCCAGTCGAGCCAGTAGAAACCCTCCGGCGTGCGCTTGTCGCCTTCGCGCACCTTGGCGCCCTGGGGTTGCTTGCCCAGCGAGATGCGGTAACTCTTGAGCGGCTGGCCACCGCTGATCAATTGCAACTGGCGACTGGTCTTGAGCACCAGCACCTTGTCGATCGGGTCCACCCCCAGGCGTTTGCTCGATTGCAGCGCAGGGACAATCTGGTCGACCGGCTTGCGTTCAACGGTAACGGTGAAGGCGGCCTGGGCGCTCACGGCGAAGCACAGGCAGAACAGAGCGGTCAGGCAGCGCATCTATGGAATATTCCTGCAATGGAAACGCGCCGTTTGGGCCGGTGCGATGGGTCAGGTCTGTGGCCAGCGCGCGAGCAGCGGCCCCAGGCATTCGTTGCGAACCGGATAGCTGTGCTCCAGCCGGTCGGCGAAAAAGTATTCTAAGGTACGCCCGACGGTGGGGAAAGCCAGCTCCGCCCAAGGGATCTGATTTTGCGCGAACAAGCCCACTTCCAGGCTTTCCTCGCCCACGGCAAACGAAGGCGTGGACATTTCGGCGCGGTAGAACACCTGCACCTGGCTGATGTGCGGCAGGTCGAACACGGTGTACAGCGCAAGGTTGGTGACCTGCGCACAGGCTTCTTCGACGGTTTCGCGGCTGGCCGCCTGTTGCAGCGTTTCGCCGTTTTCCATGAAGCCTGCCGGCAGGGTCCAGAAACCGCGGCGCGGCTCGATGGCCCGGCGGCACAGCAAGACCTGCTCCTGCCACACGGCGATGCAGCCCGCGACCACTTTGGGGTTCTGGTAATGGACGAGGTGGCAATGCCCGCAGACGAATCGGGGGCGAGTATCGCCGGTAGGGATGCGCAGGGTTACCGGGTTGCCGCAATGGCTGCAGAAATTCATGCTCAGATCCTTGATGGCTGCCGCTATCTTGGCCGTAGTGCAGAGGCGCCGCAAGCCTGTGGCAAGGCAAATCGAGCTTGGGCTGCCGGCGGCTTTTGGTGCATCATGCCAGCAGGCCACGGATCGAGAAACGCCATGCTGGACGAGCTACTGCGCCGGGTGAGCAACCATACGCCACGCACGCTGGAAACAGACAGCCGCTTTCCCGAAGCGGCCGTGTTGCTGCCCATCACCCGCAGCGACGAGCCCGAGCTGGTGCTCACACTGCGTGCCTCGGGGCTCTCGACCCATGGCGGCGAAGTGGCGTTCCCCGGCGGACGGCGCGACCCGCAAGACCCTGACCTGATATTCACCGCGCTGCGCGAAGCCGAAGAGGAAATCGGTCTGCCGCCCGGGCTGGTGGAAATCGTCGGTCCGCTCAGCCCGCTGGTGTCCAAGCACGGGCTCAAGGTCACGCCATTCGTGGGCATCATTCCCGACTATGTCGAATACCGGCCCAACGATGCCGAAATCGCCGCAGTGTTTTCCGTGCCGCTGGAGTTCTTCCGACAGGACCCGCGCGAGCATACCCACCGCATCGATTACCAGGGCCGCAGCTGGTACGTGCCCAGCTATCGCTTCGGCGAATACAAGATATGGGGGTTGTCGGCGATCATGATCGTCGAACTCGTCAACCTGATGTATGACGCCCGGATCAGCCTGCACCGGCCTCCCGAGCATTACACCGCCATCTGATTGTCGTGCGGCCGGGTGCCGTGTCGACCACTGCCGCGTCGAGGAAATCACATGAAATACCGTCTGGGCGACTCGCGCGTCGAAACCCATCCCGACAGCTGGGTCGCACCCAATGCCACCCTGATCGGCAAGGTACGCCTGCAGGCTGGCGCCAGTGTCTGGTTCGGCGCCGTGCTGCGTGGCGACAACGAGCTGATCGACATCGGCGAGCACAGCAACGTGCAGGATGGCACCGTGATGCATACCGATGCCGGCGTGCCATTGACCATCGGTCGCGGCGTGACCATTGGTCACAATGCCATGCTGCATGGCTGTACCGTCGACGACTTCAGCCTGATCGGCATCAACGCCGTCATTCTCAACGGTGCCAGGATCGGCAAGCACTGCATCATCGGCGCCAACTCGCTGATCGCCGAGGGCAAGGAGATTCCCGATGGATCGCTGGTCATGGGTTCGCCGGGCAAGGTCGTGCGCGAGCTGAGCGAAGCGCAGAAGCGCATGCTCGAAGCCAGCGCCGCGCACTATGTAGACAATGCCCAGCGCTATGCCCGCGAACTGATCGAGCAGGACTCGTGAACCCTCTGCCAAAGCCGGTCAAGTCGCCCTGCATCAGTGTCTGTGCACTGGACGAGCAGGACGTGTGCACGGGCTGCCAGCGCACCGCGGTGGAAATCACCCAATGGGGGCGAATGAGTGACGACCAGCGCCGCGACGTGCTGCGTCTCACCCATCAGCGCGCCCTGGCCCAGGGCCTGGTATTTCCGGGCGGCTAGGCCAGCGCTTGCGTGTGGGCGGCGAGACTGGCGCACGCGAGGCCATGTTGAGTTAAAATGCCGGCCCCTGTCGGGTTGGCCTGCGTGCTGCCCCTCGATCCAGACGATTCCCTGAGGACCTGAAATGACCCGTATCGGAACCCCCCTGTCGCCGACCGCGACCCGCGTACTGCTGTGCGGCTGCGGCGAGCTGGGCAAGGAAGTGGTGATCGAGCTGCAACGCCTGGGCGTCGAAGTCATCGCCGTCGACCGTTACGCCGATGCGCCGGCCATGCAAGTGGCCCATCGCAGCCATGTCATCAACATGCTCGACGGCGCTGCCTTGCGATCGGTCATCGAAGCAGAGAAGCCACACTATATCGTGCCCGAGATCGAGGCCATCGCCACCGCCACGCTGGTGGAGCTGGAGTCCGAGGGTTTCACCGTGGTGCCGACCGCGCGCGCGGCCCAACTGACCATGAACCGCGAGGGCATCCGTCGTCTGGCCGCCGAAGAGCTGGACCTGCCGACCTCGCCGTACCATTTTGCCGACACCTTCGAAGACTACGCGCGGGCAGTGCAGGACCTGGGTTTCCCTTGCGTGGTCAAGCCGGTCATGAGCTCTTCGGGCAAGGGTCAGAGCCTGCTGCGCTCGGCGGCCGATGTGCAGCAGGCGTGGGACTATGCCCAGGAAGGCGGGCGCGCTGGCAAGGGTCGGGTGATCATCGAAGGATTCATCGACTTCGACTACGAAATCACCTTGCTGACCGTCCGCCACGTTGGCGGGACGACGTTCTGCGCGCCGGTTGGCCACCGTCAGGAGAAAGGCGACTATCAGGAGTCCTGGCAGCCTCAGGCAATGAGCCCGGTGGCCCTGGCCGAGTCGGAGCGCGTGGCACGTGCAGTGACCGAAGCCCTGGGTGGGCGCGGCCTGTTTGGCGTAGAACTGTTCATCAAGGGTGATCAGGTCTGGTTCAGCGAGGTTTCGCCGCGTCCGCACGATACCGGTCTGGTCACCCTGATTTCCCAGGATCTGTCCCAGTTCGCGTTGCACGCACGTGCCATTCTCGGGCTGCCGATCCCGTTGGTCCGGCAGTTCGGGCCATCGGCCTCGGCGGTAATCCTGGTCGAAGGCAATTCTCGCCAGACTGCGTTCGACAACCTCGGCGCGGCCCTGGCCGAGCCGGACACGGCGCTGCGTCTGTTCGGCAAGCCTGAGGTCAATGGGCAGCGGCGCATGGGCGTGGCCCTGGCCCGCGACGAATCGATCGAGGCAGCCCGGGCCAAGGCCACGCGCGCCTCGCAGGCGGTCAAGGTCGAATTGTAAGGTCTGAGTCGACCGGTGCCTGCCCAGCGGCGGCGCCGGTTTTGCGAAGGTGCGACACCGCCGTCACGCCGCTGGCAGGCTGCTCGCGTGCCAGATCAGCACCCGCGACGCGCGGTTTTCCTCGGTCTCGAGAATTTCCATGCGATAACGCCCGATCTTCAGGCACACCGCGCTGGCCGGAATGCTCTCCAGCGCCTCGGTGACCAGGCCGTTCAAGGTCTTGGGGCCATCGCTGGGCAGGTGCCAGCCTAGGCTCTTGTTGATGTCGCGAATGGAGGCCTGGCCTTCGACCACGAAACGGCCATCGAGCTGCGGATGGATATGCGGATTGGCCAGCGCATCTTCATCTTCGAACTCGCCGACGATCTCTTCCAGAATGTCTTCCAGGGTCACGATGCCCTGCACCTCGCCATATTCGTCGACGACGATGCCCAATCGGCGTTGCTGCTTGTGGAAATTCAGCAACTGCATCTGCAGGGGCGTGCTTTCCGGTACGAAGTAGGCTTCATAGCAGGCGGCGAGCAAGGCCTCGACGGTGAGTTCGCGCTGTGGCAGCAGGTGGCTGATCTGACGGGTATTGAGTACCCGTTCGACATGGTTGATGTCGTTGTGGAAGACCGGCAGGCGGGTATGGCGACTGATCATCAGCTGGTCGATGATCTCGTCCAGTGAATCTTCCAGATTGATCCCATCGATCTCGTTGCGCGGCACCAGGATGTCGTTGACGGTGATCTTGTCCAGCGCATGAATGCTGTTGGCCAGGTGCGGTTTGTTGCTCCGTGCTTCGGTGGCCAGTTCGTCCAGCACATTGCGCGGTAAGGCGGGCTCTTGCTGCGCGCCTTTTTCGGGGTTCTTGCGGGTGAAGGGCACGACCAGCAGCCGTGCCGCGCCATCCAGCAGCCACGCCAACGGCCATACCAGCTTGAGTGGTGGCGCCAGGAGGGCATTGGCCATGCCGATGAACGGCCGCGGATACCGCTGCGCAAGGCGACGTGGCAGGTAGTCGGCCAGCACCAGCAGGGCGAGCGCGCTGCCCAGGCCACCAAGCCAGGCGCCATGGGCGCCGCGCAGATAGATGCCCAGCGTCACCCCCAGGATGACTGCCATGGCACGGGCCAGGGTATTGAGCAACACCAGGCTGGGCAGCGGCGCCTGCAGCGCCGGTCGATCGCCATTGCGTCCGGTGGGGCGCTGTGCGGCCAGCGTGTGCAGCGCGGCTTCCACTGCACAAAGCAGCGCGGCGAGAAGAATGGCCAGCGCCAGCGCGCCGAGCATCGGCCCTAGGGGCAGAGTGTCCATGGGTGACCTGTCAGATGTGCAGAATGTATTCGCGAACCAGCTTGCTGCCGAAGTAGGCCAGCATCAACAGGCAGAAGCCTGCCAGCGTCCAGCGAATGGCCTTGTGCCCGCGCCAGCCCAGGCGATTGCGTCCCCACAGCAGCACGCTGAAAACGATCCAGGCCAGGCAGGCGAGCAGGGTCTTGTGCACCAGGTGTTGCGCGAACAGGTTCTCGACGAACACCCAGCCTGAAATCAGTGACAGCGACAGCAGTGCCCAGCCGGCCCAGATGAAACCGAACAGCAGGCTTTCCATGGTCTGCAGCGGCGGGAAATTCTTGATCAGCCCAGCCGGATGCTTGTGCTTGAGCTGGTGGTCCTGCAGCAACAGCAGCAACGACTGGAACACGGCGATGGTGAACATGCCATAGGCCAGGATGGACAGCAGGATGTGCGTGAGAATGCCGGGCTCTTCGTGGATCAGCGGTGCAGTCCCGCCGGGCGCGAACTGGGCGATCAGGATGGTCGCCAGGCCCAGGGGAAACAGCAGCACCAGCAGGTTTTCCACGGGTATCTGGCTGGTGGCCAGCAGGGTCAGGGCGATCACCGCCACGGCGATCAGGCTGGCCGCGCTGAAGAAGTCCAGGCTCAGCCCCAGGGGCGTGAGCAACTGCGAGAACAACGCGCAGCCGTGGGCGATCACGGCCAGGAAGCCGAACAGGTAGAGCACGCGCTTGTCAGCCTTGCCGCCTTGGCCGATACGGGTTGCCTGATAGGCAGTCGCAGCGGCGTACAGGCAGGCGGCGGCGAGGGTGGGGATTAGACTGGGTGACAAGGGGAGCATAGGTCCTGTGGAGCACAAGCCGGAAAGTGCCTGAGTTTGGCATCAAATGCCCGCCGACGAAAGACTGCATACCGCGCAGTGTCCGTGGCACCCACTCTTGGTTATAATCGCCGGCCTGCTCTTGCCGCCACAACCTCGGCTCAACCAGAGCCAGAAAGGATCGCGACATGTTTGAAAACCTTACAGACCGCCTCTCGCAGACGCTGCGCCACGTCACCGGCAAAGCCAAGCTGACCGAGGACAACATCAAAGACACCCTGCGCGAAGTGCGCATGGCGCTGCTCGAAGCCGACGTCGCCTTGCCGGTGGTGAAGGACTTCGTCAACAAGGTCAAGGAGCGTGCGGTCGGCACCGAGGTTTCGCGCAGCCTGACCCCAGGCCAGGCGTTCGTGAAGATCGTCCAGGCCGAGCTCGTCGAGATGATGGGCGCGGCCAACGAGGAACTGAGCCTGGCGGTGACCCCGCCGGCGGTCATCCTCATGGCCGGCCTGCAGGGTGCGGGCAAGACCACTACCGCCGGCAAGCTGGCGCGGTACCTCAAGGAACGCAAGAAGAAGACCGTGATGGTGGTGTCGGCAGACGTCTACCGTCCGGCAGCCATCAAGCAGCTGGAAACCCTGGCCAGCGATATCGGCGTGACCTTCTTCCCGTCCGACATCAGCCAGAAGCCCGTGGACATCGCCAACGCCGCGATCCGCGAGGCCAAGCTCAAGTTCATCGACGTGGTCATCCTCGACACCGCCGGGCGCCTGCACATCGACGCCGAGATGATGGGCGAGATCCAGCAGCTGCACGCGGCGGTCAAGCCGGCCGAAACCTTGTTCGTGGTCGACGCCATGACCGGCCAGGACGCGGCCAACACGGCCAAGGCCTTCGGTGATGCGCTGCCGCTGACCGGCGTGATCCTGACCAAGGTCGACGGCGACGCACGCGGCGGTGCCGCACTGTCGGTGCGTGCCATCACCGGCAAGCCGATCAAGTTCATCGGCATGGGTGAGAAGAGCGAAGCGCTCGAGCCGTTCCATCCCGACCGAATTGCGTCGCGTATTCTGGGCATGGGCGACGTGCTCAGCCTGATCGAGCAGGCCGAGCAGTCGCTGGACAAGGACAAGGCCGACAAACTGGCCAAGAAGCTGAAGAAGGGCAAGGGCTTCGACCTCGAAGACTTCCGCGACCAGCTCGTACAGATGAAGACCATGGGCGGCCTCGGCGGCCTGATGGACAAGCTGCCGAGCATCGGCGGTGTGAACCTCTCGCAGATGGGCAACGCCCAGAATGTCGCCGAGAAGCAGTTCAAGCAGATGGAAGCCATCATCAACTCCATGACCCCGGCCGAGCGCCGCGACCCCGACGTGATCAGCGGGTCGCGCAAGCGTCGCATTGCCATGGGCTCGGGTACCCAGGTGCAGGACATCGGTCGCTTGATCAAGCAGCACAAGCAGATGCAGAAGATGATGAAGAAGTTCTCGACCAAGGGTGGCATGGCCAAGATGATGCGCGGCATGGGCGGCATGCTGCCCGGCGGCGGTGGCGGCATGCCCAAGATGTAAAGCATTGCGTCGGCACGAGAACCCTGCGGGAACGGGCATAGCCTGCTCCCACAAGCACATACCTCGTGCCGATGAATACCCTGGCCATGTGGCCAAACTCCGTTGCTTGCAACGGCTCATAGGCAAATCCTCGCTGCAAGCCTCGACCTATCGGAAAAAGGCATTTGCAAATGTCCGTGTATTCCCTGAGAATATGCGGCCTTTCGGGCACCCGTGTGCCCGCTGTGCATTATGATTTGCAGCACCGACTACAGGAACGATGTTCAATGCTAACCATCCGTCTTGCCCGTGGCGGCTCCAAAAAGCGCCCGTTTTACCAACTGACCGTAACCGACTCGCGCAACCCGCGTGACGGTTCCCACAAAGAGCACGTGGGTTTCTTCAACCCTGTTGCCCGTGGTCAGGAAATCCGTCTGTCCGTGAACCAAGAGCGCGTCAACCACTGGTTGAGCGTCGGTGCACAGCCTTCTGAGCGTGTTGCTCAGTTGCTGAAGGAAAATGCCAAGGCCGCGGCCTGAGCAATATGAACGCGACGCCAGATTCCGCTGATGACTTGATCGTCGTCGGCAAGATTTTCTCGGTACACGGCGTTCGCGGCGAGGTGAAGGTCTTTTCCTTTACCGATCCGATTGAAAACCTGCTGCAGTACACCTCCTGGACGCTCCGGCGCGAAGGCGTGACCAAGCAGGTAGAGCTGGTCAGCGGCCGATCCACGCAAAAGGATCTGGTTGCCAAGTTGAAAGGCCTGGACGATCGCGACGAAGCCAGTCTTCTGTCCGGTTACGAGATTTGCATCTCGCGCAGCCTTTTGCCCGACCTGGCCGAAGATGACTACTACTGGTATCAGCTTCAGGGCCTGAAGGTCATCGACCTGCAAGAGCAACTGCTCGGCAACGTCGATCACCTGTTGGAGACCGGCGCCAACGATGTAATGGTGGTGAAGCCCTGCGCGGGCAGCCTGGATGATCGTGAACGCCTGTTGCCCTATACGGCGCAATGCGTGTTGAAGGTCGACCTGGCCGCTGGCGAGATGAGGGTGGATTGGGACGCGGACTTCTAGGCGATGGCAACCCTTCGCGTGGAAGTGATCACCCTGTTCCCCGAGATGTTCTCGGCCATCAGCGAGTACGGCATTTCCAGCCGCGCGGTGAAACAGGGGTTGTTGCAACTAACCTGCTGGAATCCGCGGGACTACACCACGGACCGTCACCACACAGTGGATGACCGGCCCTTCGGCGGTGGTCCGGGAATGGTAATGAAGATCAAGCCCCTGGAAGACGCTCTGGTTCAGGCCAAGGCTGCGGCAGGGGAAGCGGCGAAGGTGATCTACCTGTCGCCCCAGGGCCGGCCGCTGGTACAGGGTGCGGTGAAACAACTGGCGATGTCCGAATCATTGATTCTGATCGCCGGGCGATACGAAGGCATCGACGAGCGTTTCATTGAAGCTCATGTCGATGAAGAGTGGTCTGTTGGCGACTATGTGCTGTCGGGCGGTGAATTGCCTGCCATGGTCCTGATCGATGCGGTTACACGACTGCTGCCCGGAGCTTTGGGGCATGCGGACTCCGCGGAGGAAGATTCCTTCACCGACGGTCTGCTCGATTGCCCGCACTACACCCGACCGGAGGTGTATGCGGATCAGCGTGTTCCCGACATATTGCTTAGCGGCAATCATGCACACATCCGGCGCTGGCGTTTGCAGCAGTCCCTTGGGCGGACCTACGAACGACGTGCCGATCTTCTGGAAAGACGCTCGCTTTCTGGAGAAGAGAACAAGCTGCTGGCGGAGTATCTCCGCGAGCGGGACGATAGTTAACGTATCGATGGTAAGTCAGACGATTTACCTTAGGAGCACAGCATGACCAACA
Source organism: Pseudomonas sp. CFBP 8770 (assembly GCF_014841705.1). NCBI lineage: Bacteria > Pseudomonadati > Pseudomonadota > Gammaproteobacteria > Pseudomonadales > Pseudomonadaceae > Pseudomonas > Pseudomonas sp. CFBP 8770. The sequence goes on along the minus strand of NZ_JACYUL010000004.1, from coordinate 114,139 downwards.
AAATCATCCTTGCACTCGAAGCAGAGCAGATGACCAAAGAAATCCCTCCCTTTGCCCCGGGCGACACCATTGTCGTTCAGGTGAAAGTGAAGGAAGGCGATCGCTCGCGTCTGCAGGCGTTCGAAGGCGTTGTTATCGCCAAGCGCAACCGCGGCGTGAACAGTGCTTTCACCGTTCGTAAAATCTCCAACGGTGTAGGTGTTGAACGTACTTTCCAGACCTACAGCCCGCAGATCGACAGCATGGCCGTGAAACGTCGTGGTGACGTGCGCAAAGCCAAGCTGTACTACCTGCGCGACCTGTCTGGTAAAGCAGCACGTATCAAGGAAAAACTGTCCTGAGTACAGTTTGTTTCTGATGCAGAAAAAGGCAGCCTTCGGGCTGCCTTTTTTGTGGGCGAGGGTGTGTGGGCGAGTCCTCTGCCTGCGAAGGCGTCGCCTCGGCCCTGCGCCCTGTTATCATCCCCGCACCCCCACAGTCCTGCGATTCCGATGCCTGCCCTCGACCACCCCCTGATCGACCAATTCCTCGACGCCCTCTGGCTGGAAAAAGGCCTATCGGAAAACAGTCGCAACAGCTACCGCAGTGACCTTGCGCTGTTCAACGGTTGGTTGCACGAGCGTGGCATCGCGCTGGACGCGGCGGGTCGCGATGTACTGCTCGATCACCTGGCCTGGCGGGTCGAGCAGGGTTACAAGGCCCGCTCCACGGCGCGGCTGCTGTCGGGCGCGCGCGGCTTCTACCGCTACCTGCTGCGCGAAAAGCTGATCGGTGCCGACCCGACCCTGCAGATCGACATGCCGCAACTGGGCAAACCGTTGCCCAAATCGTTGTCCGAAGCCGACGTCGAAGCGTTGTTGCAGGCGCCCGATCTGAGCGAGCCGATCGGCCAGCGGGATCGAGCCATGCTGGAAGTGCTGTATGCCTGCGGTCTGCGCGTGACCGAGTTGATCAGCCTGACCCTGGATCAGGTCAATCTGCGCCAGGGTGTATTGCGCGTGGTGGGCAAGGGCAACAAGGAGCGCCTGGTGCCGATGGGCGAGGAAGCCGTGGTCTGGGTCGAGCGATACCTGCGCGACGGACGCCACGAGTTGCTCGGCGGCAGGCCCAGCGACGTGGTCTTTCCCAGCCAGCGTGGCGAGCAGATGACGCGACAGACCTTCTGGCATCGCATCAAGCATCAGGCCCAGGTCGCCGGCATCGCCAAATCGCTGTCGCCGCACACGCTGCGACATGCCTTCGCCACGCATCTGCTCAATCACGGTGCGGATCTGCGCGTGGTGCAGATGCTGCTCGGCCACAGCGACCTGTCGACCACGCAGATCTACACCCACGTGGCACGCGCGCGTCTGCAGGAACTTCACGCCAGGCATCATCCGCGCGGATGAAAGAGGATGTTCCAGAGCTGTGTCGAGGGTTGTCCAGAGTCGGTCTTGGCCAATGAATGTGGTAGGCTTGCCCGGTTTATGCAGCGGGCTGTGACGAGCTGATCGTCCACCGCCCCTCAAGTCCGTCGCTTCAGGAGTTCCCATGCGCGTGACCCGCCTTTTCGCCGCCGCAGCCCTTGCGTTGGCCAGCACCTTTGCCGTTGCCGACCCGGCCGCGGAACAAGCGATTCGCAAGACCCTGCAGACCCTGCAACTGGAAGTGCCGATCGAAAGCGTCGCCGCCAGCCCGCTCAACGGTCTGTACGAGGTCAAGCTCAAAGGCGGTCGCGTGCTGTACGCCAGCGCCGACGGTCAATTCGTCATGCAGGGCTACCTGTTCCAGATCCTGGACGGCAAGCCGGTCAATCTCACCGAGAAAACCGAGCGGCTGGCCATCGCCAAGACCGTCAACGCCATCCCGGTAGCCGATACCGTGGTGTATCCCGCAGTGGGCGAAACCAAGTCGCACATCACGGTATTCACCGACACCACCTGTCCGTACTGCCACAAGCTGCACGCCGAAGTACCCGAGCTGAACCGCATGGGTGTCGAGGTCCGCTACGTCGCGTTCCCGCGCCAGGGCCTGAAATCGGCCGGTGACGAACAGCTGCAGGCCGTCTGGTGCTCCAAGGACCGCAAGGCAGCCATGGACAAGATGGTATCGGGCGATACCATCAAGGCGCCTTCGTGCGCCAACCCGGTTGCCAGGCAGTTCGAGCTGGGCCAGTCGATCGGTGTCACCGGCACGCCAGCCATCGTGCTGGAGAACGGCCAGGTCATTCCGGGTTACCAGCCAGCCGCCAACGTCGCCAAGCTGGCCCTCGACGCGAAAGGCTGAGTGGCACTCGCACGTCATCAATAGCCGAAGGCTCAAGGCCTGCGGCCAGTATCACGACCGTCATCGAGGCGGTCGTTTCATGGGGAGTTCAGAGTGAAACCGGTCAAAGTAGGCATCTGTGGGTTAGGTACCGTCGGTGGCGGCACCTTCAACGTACTTCAGCGCAACGCCGAGGAGATTGCCCGCCGTGCCGGGCGCGGTATTGAAGTGGCGCAGATCGCGATGCGCTCGCAGAACCCCAATTGCCAGATCGCCGGTACCCCCATTACCAACGATGTCTTCGCCGTGGCCTGCAACCCGGATATCGATGTCGTCATCGAGCTGATCGGTGGCTACGGCATCGCGCGCGAGCTGGTACTCAAGGCCATCGAAAACGGCAAGCACGTAGTCACCGCCAACAAGGCGCTGATTGCAGTGCACGGCAACGAGATCTTCGCCAAGGCACGCGAGAAGGGCGTGATCGTTGCTTTCGAAGCCGCAGTGGCGGGTGGCATCCCGGTGATCAAGGCCATCCGCGAAGGCCTTTCGGCCAACCGCATCAACTGGGTCGCGGGCATCATCAACGGTACGGGCAACTTCATCCTGACCGAAATGCGCGAGAAAGGCCGTACCTTCGAGGACGTCCTGGCCGAAGCGCAGGCCCTGGGCTATGCCGAGGCCGACCCTACCTTCGACGTGGAAGGTATCGATGCGGCGCACAAATTGACCATCCTGGCGTCCATCGCCTTCGGCATTCCGCTGCAGTTCGACAAGGCCTACACCGAAGGCATCACCCGCCTGACCACCGCCGACGTCAACTACGCCGAAGCCCTGGGCTACCGCATCAAGCATCTGGGCGTGGCGCGCAGCACCGAGCGCGGTATCGAGCTGCGGGTGCACCCTACGCTGATCCCTGCCGACCGTCTGATCGCCAACGTCAATGGCGTGATGAACGCAGTGATGGTCAACGGCGACGCGGCCGGTTCAACCCTGTTCTACGGCGCCGGTGCGGGCATGGAGCCGACTGCATCGAGCGTGGTCGCCGACCTGGTCGATGTGGTCCGCGCCATGACCTCGGACCCGGAGAATCGGGTGCCGCACCTGGCCTTCCAGCCGGATTCGCTTTCCGCTCACCCGATCCTGCCCATCGAAGCCTGCGAAAGCGCCTACTACCTGCGCATTCAGGCCAAGGATCATCCGGGCGTGCTGGCGCAGGTGGCGAGCATCCTGTCCGAGCGCGGCATCAACATCGAGTCGATCATGCAGAAAGAGGTCGAGGAACATGACGGCCTGGTGCCGATGATCCTGCTGACCCATCGCGTCGTCGAACAGCACATCAATGATGCCATCAAGGCGCTGGAAGCCTTGCAGGGCGTGGTCGGCCCGGTTGTGCGCATCCGTGTCGAGCACTTGAACTAAGCGGCAGCTGCCAGAGGAATTCGCAATGCGTTATATCAGTACTCGCGGTCAGGCCCCGGCCCTGAACTTCGAAGAGGTCCTGCTCGCCGGTCTGGCCAGTGACGGTGGCCTCTATGTGCCGGAGAACCTGCCGCGGTTCACCCAGGAAGAGATCGCCTCGTGGGCGGGCCTGCCTTATCACGAGCTGGCATTCCGGGTCATGCGTCCGTTCGTCACCGGCAGCATTCCGGATGCCGACTTCAAGAAGATTCTCGAAGAAACCTACGCGGTATTTGCCCATGCTTCCGTGGCACCGTTGCGCCAACTGGGCGGTAACGAGTGGGTGATGGAGCTTTTCCACGGGCCAACGCTGGCGTTCAAGGACTTCGCCCTGCAGTTGCTGGGTCGCTTGCTTGACTACGTACTGGCCAAACGTGGCCAGCGCGTGGTGATCGTTGGCGCCACCAGTGGCGACACCGGTTCGGCTGCGATCGAAGGCTGCAAGCACTGCGAGAACGTCGACATTTTCATCCTGCATCCGCACGAGCGTGTCTCAGCAGTTCAGCGTCGGCAGATGACCACGATCGCTGGCGACAACGTGCACAACATCGCCATCGAAGGCAATTTCGATGACTGCCAGGAAATGGTCAAGAACAGCTTCGCTGACCAGAGCTTCCTCAAGGGCACGCCGTTGGTGGCAGTGAATTCGATCAACTGGGCGCGAATCATGGCCCAGATCGTCTACTACTTCCACGCGGCGCTGCAGCTGGGCGGCCCGGCACGTTCGGTGGCGTTTTCGGTGCCCACCGGCAACTTCGGCGACATCTTCGCCGGCTACCTGGCGCGCAACATGGGCCTGCCGATCAACCAGCTGGTGGTGGCCACCAACCGCAACGACATTCTGCACCGCTTCATGAGCGGCAACCAGTACGTCAAGCAGACCCTGCACGCGACGTTGTCGCCGTCGATGGACATCATGGTGTCGTCGAACTTCGAACGCCTGCTGTTCGACTTGCACGGTCGCAACGGCGCGGCCATTGCAGGCCTGATGGACAACTTCCGCCAGGGCGGCGGTTTCAGCGTTGATGAAGAACGCTGGACCGAGGCGCGCAAGCTGTTCGACTCGCTGGCGGTCAGCGACGAGCAGACCTGCGAGACCATCGCCCAGGTATTCGCCGAATGCGGTGAGGTCCTCGATCCGCACACGGCCATTGGCGTACGCGCGGCTCGCGAATGCCGTCGCAGCCTCGACACGCCCATGGTGGTGCTGGGAACGGCGCACCCGGTCAAGTTCCCCGAAGCCGTGCAGAAAGCTGGCGTAGGCAAGGCCCTCGAGTTGCCGCCGCACTTGGTCGATCTGTTCGAGCGCGAAGAGAAATGCACCGTGTTGCCCAACGACCTCTCGGCCGTACAAGCCTTCGTCAGCCAACATGGCAACCGCGGCAAGCCGCTCTGATGGCATGCAGCCTCGCGTTTGACGCGATCTGAAACACATAAAGCCCGCCCGATGCGGGCTTTATGCTTTTTACAGTGCCAAGCTTATGCAACTTTTTCCTGGGCCCTTTTGGCCCGCAGGCAAGGATGCATGGCATGAAACCCACACTGACCTCGTTTTTCACGCTCGCAGGGGTGACGGCGTGGATGACGGGGTTGTTCATGGCGGTTGCCATCCTTTCGCCCAGCCTGGCAATGGCTGCCCAGAGCCTGCCTTTCGCCTTGGTTGCACCCTTCGCGCAACTTTCTCCACTGCCGCTTTCCAGCACCGAACAGCAGTGGCTGAAACGCCACGGCACGCTCAGAGTGGGTGTTTCGCTGGCTGATCACGAACCCATCGACATCACCAGCGATCGCAACCGCTATCAGGGCGTGAGCGCCGACTACCTGAGCCTGATCGGCAGCCGGCTGGGGGTCGAGTTGCGGGTGTTGGGGTTCGCGCAGCGCAGCGAGGCGGTGCAGGCGCTCAAGGATGGAGAAATCGATCTGCTGACCAGCGCCAATGCCTTCGAGCAGGCCATCGACGGCCTGGCCTTTTCCAAGGAGTACATGCCCGACCGCGGCGTCATCGTGCGCCGCGCGGGCAGCAAGCACAGCAGCGGCCTGGCCGGCGAGAAGGTCGCGCTGGTGGATGGCTATGCCGACGATGCGACGGTGCAGCGCGTGTATCCCGACAGCCGCATCGTGGTTGCACCCAGCCTGAGCAGTGGCCTGCAGGCGCTGCACCAAGGTGATGTCGACGCCATGATCAGCAACGAGGTGATCGTGCGCGCCTACAACGCGCTGCGTCCCTACCTGGCTCTGGATATCGTCGGCCCGAGCGGTCTGCCGCCCGTGGGCTACACCATTGCCAGCCGCCGGGCCGATCCGTTGTTGGGGCAAATGGTCGAGCGTGCCCTGGCCAGCCTCGACGATGGCCTGCGCCGCGAGATCCTGACCCGCTGGACCACCGGACTGGGCTCGGAAATCGGCCACCATCGAGTGCCGCTGGAACCCGCCGAGCAAGCCTGGATCGCCCAGCACCGCCAGGTGCGTGTAGTCGCCACGCAGTATCCTCCCTATCTGTACAGGGACCGCCAGGGAAACTGGGTAGGACTCAACAGCGAAGTGCTGGCAACGCTGTCCCACATGACGGGCCTGCAGTTCGTCTATCTGCCTTCCAACTCCATGGCGCAGAGCCTGGACATGCTCAAGCTCGGCAAGGCCGATATGAATACCACCCTCTCGGAAACGCCGGACCGCAAGGCGTTCTTGAGTTTCAGCCATTCATTCGGTGGCCAGGGCTGGGTCTTCATCGTCCGTGCCGAGGATCTGCCCATCGGCCATCTGGACGAGCTGGCCGGCAAGGTCTTGGCGATCCCGGCCGAACACGCCCTGGAAAGCGCGATCCGTATGCAGTATCCGCACATCAAGCTGCGCCTTGTGAGCACCTACGACAAGGCGCGCGAGATGGTGGCAAGCGGCGAAGCGGATGCCACCATCGACAGTGAAGTGGGCGCCTATCGTGCGGTCGGGCGTTACCCGCCCGGCGTGCTCAAGGTCGGACGCAATGTCGATGGCGAATGGTCGCCCGACCGTTTTGCCATTCGTGCCTCGGAACCCGAGCTCATGGCCATCATCAACAAGGCGCTGGAGGCCTATCCGGTAGCGGAGCTGCGTGCAGCGCGTTTGAAGTGGCTGGGTGCGGTAGTGCCTCCCGAGCCCATGTGGCAACGCATTGCCACCTGGGTCTATTGGCTGCTGGCAGCAGCGCTGGTGCTGGGCGCCGTATCGCTGTTGTGGAGTGGTCGACTCAAGGCGCAGATCCGTCAGCGGCTCAAGGCCGAGCAGGCGCTCAACGATCAACTGGCATTCCAGCACGCATTGCTCGATGGCATTCCCGGGCCCATCTATGTCCGCGACCTGCAGGCGCGGCTGTTGTCCTGCAACAAGAGTTACGAGAAGAGCTTTGCCACCCGCCTGCAGGACATCAAGGGTCGTACATTGCAGGAAGTCGCGGTGGTCAATGCCAACGAAGCCGAGCAGATGCACCGTGACTATCTCAAGCTGCTGGACGATCAGCAGCCGGTGTCCACCGATCGGCAGATCCAGATGCACGGCCGCAAGGTTCACGCCTGGCAATGGATCGTGCCGTTCTATAACGCCGAGGGCCAGTTGCAGGGTCTGCTGGGCGGCTGGATCGACATTTCCGAACGCAAGCGTCTCGAAGACCAATTGGTCGAGGCGCGGCACACTGCCGAACAGGCCAATCAGGCCAAAAGTGCTTTTCTGGCGACCATGAGCCATGAGATCCGTACGCCCATGGCAGCCATCATCGGTCTGCTCGAGCTGGAGCGCGAGCGGCGCAAGCGAGACGACCAGCCAGTGTCGGAGGCGCTCGAAGTGGCCTGGCGTTCGGCGCAGGAGCTCATTGCCCTGATCGGCGACAGCCTGGACCTGGCGAAGATCGAATCGGGCAGCATGCTGCTGGCCGAGCAGGTAACCGAAGTGAGGCCATTCTTCGACGGTATGCTCGGCCTGTTCTCGGCCCAGGCTGCGAGCAAGGGCATAGCGCTGGATCTCGATATTGCGCCGACCGTGCCCAACACGTTCTGGTTCGATCCGCTGCGGTTGCGGCAAGTGGTCCACAACCTGCTCGGCAACGCCTTGAAGTTCACCCGCCAGGGCAGTGTGAGCCTGGCGGTCGCTGCGCAGCCTTGCAGTTCAGGCCAATGGCAAATGACCATTGTGGTCAGTGACACAGGTGCGGGCATCACACCCACTCGACAGGCCAGGCTGTTCAGGCCGTTCGTTCAGGGCGGCGTGGACGTGCAGCAGGAATCCGCAGGCACCGGTCTGGGTTTGAGCATCTGCAAGCAACTGGTCCAACTGATGGGTGGCACGATCAGCCTGCAGAGTACCGAAGGCAAGGGGACTCGGGTCGAAGTGCAGATTGATGTGCGGCATCAGGCTGAACATGACGCGGTACCGACCGTGCACGTCCGGCCCGAGAGCGCTGCGCTGGATATCCTGGTGGTGGACGACCTGTCGGCGAATCGGATGGTGCTGACCCAGCAGTTGCAGTTCCTCGGACATCGGGTGCAGGACGCCAGCGACGGCGTGAGTGCGCTGGCTGCGTGGCAGGCCAGGCATTTCGATCTGGTGCTTACCGACTGCAATATGCCCGGCATGAACGGCCATGCCTTGTGCAGAGCCATCCGCCTGCAGGAGGCAGAGTCCGCCGCGGCTCCGGTCACGCTCATCGGTTGCACCGCCAATGCCATGCAGGACGAGCGGTTGCGCTGCGCCGAAGCGGGCATGGATGAACTGCTGGTCAAGCCAATAGCGCTCGACAAGCTGGCGCAGATCATTGCCGACATGCAGCAAGGCCCGGCATTCTCCATGCAGGCGCTGCATCACCTGACCCAGGCGGACGGTGAGGGCATCAGGCGAATGCTCGATGAGCTCTCGCGCAACCTGGAGGCTGAAAGCCGGACGTTGGCCGAGGTCGTCGAAACGCTGGATCGGGTGCGCCTGCACGAGGTGCTGCATCGGCTTCACGGCATTGCCTGCTTGATCGATGCCGCGCCTTTGGCGCGCGTGCTGGCCAAGATGGACGGGTGCTGCCAGTCGGGCAGTGACGAGCAATTGGCCTTCCATGGTGCCGAGCTACATCGCGAGATCGTCAGGCTGGCGACGGCAATAGCGCGCTACTAGGAAAATTCTTAGAAACTTTCGGACTTGTCCTATCCCAAGCGTGCCGCTTGCCCTTTAGAGTGCCCGTCAATGCGCAGCTCGATGCGCTCACTCGAGGTTTCATTCATGCGTTCGCTCAGAGTTCTGGTGCTTGAAGACATTCCGTACCAGCTGATCGCCATGCATCAGGTGCTCAATGCGTGTGGCGTGTTCGATGTCCTGACCGCGCAAAGTTTCAATGCGGCGTGCCTCTCGCTGGAAAAGCGTCAGGGCGTCGATATCGTGATCTGCGAGGTGACCGTGGCCGGCCTGGACATGGGCGAGCTGATCGGGCATCTGGCCGCAACCGGGTTGGCACGGGCGCTGATCATCTACAGCAATGGGTCGCAGCCGGTGGAGCCGTTCATGGCATTGGCGCGGCAACATCGGCTACCACTGCTGGGCGTGCTGCATACACCTGTGTCAGCCGCCGCAGTGCATGGCCTGCTGCAGGATTACCAGCACAGCGTCAGAGCACGGGCCGTGCTGCCCCTGCCTGAAGTGCACGAGATCAGTCACTTCGAAGGCGCCTGGTCTTTGCCTTTGCGCCCCTAGGGCTGCCCCTCGGCGCTCGCCACGCCTGCCGGGGTCGCGTTCATTTCAGTCCGTGGGCCTGCAGGTAGATATACAGCGCAGCATCGTTGCCGATGCCCAGCTTGCGCATGGCACTCACTTTCTGTGCACTTATCGTCTGCTTGCTGCGGTTCAGCTGCGCCGCGATTTCATTCACCGAGAGGCCCTGCGCCAGCAGCCGCGTTATCTCAAGCTCGCGAGGCGACAGGTCGACATGGCCGGTGATCCGCCTTGTGGGGGTATCGCTCGGCAGTGCCAGGATGCTCTTCACCGATTGGGCCACGAACGGCTTGTTGCGCTTGAGGCTGGCAATCGCTGTGGGCAGTTCGTTCACCAGGCTCGCCTTGCCCAGCAGGCCAGCGACTCCCAGGTTCAGGATCGAGCGCAACAGGCCTGGGTTGGTCAGCATGGTCACCACCAATATGGGCAGCTTCGGCCAATGCCGGCGAACGTACGCGATCAGCCGCAGGCCATCGCTCTGTTCCTTGGAAGGCATCATGAAGTCGGTGATCAACAGGCCGCACTCGGTTTCGCTCAGGCAGCGTGTCAGCTCCTCCGGCGAGGAGGCTTCGGCCACTACGCGCAAACCAGGGTCTCGTTCCAATACGGCACGCAGGCCGATGCGAAAGATCGGATGGTCATCGGCCAGCACGATCCGCAGAGGGGCGATCAGTGGGTCGGTCAAGGCGGGCTCCGGTGACGGGCGAATCAGACGATGAATTCTGGCACACCTGTGGTCCATTCCCGATCTGTTTTGTAGTCCATTTCTGGGCATGCAGGCGCCAAATCGAATAATCAGAAATGTCCTACATTCGCGCTGTCATATTCTATCGGCAACCTCGGTAATAGTCTGACATGGCTTGCTCAGAACTTTTTTCGCTGGGGAGGGGTCAGTGTCATGCACCTTAAGAATTCGAACAGACGAGTGGTGATGCGATGAAGAATATCAGCCTGTTGCTCAATGAAGCCCTGACGCCGTATCGCGTGACGCTCGAGGGCCAAGATAGCCTTGGCAATTGCCAGGTCGTGGTGATGAGCGCGGCTGGGAGTGTGGTGACCAAACGTTTGGTCAACCGCAGTCAGTTCGAGGATCTGCGTTCGTTTACCGACGTAGTCGATGGTCTGCACCGTGATCTGTTGGTCGCCGAGGGGCGTCTGGAGCCGTCGATGATCGCGGCGCTGCGCAATGTTTCGCAAAGTGCCGGATTCAGTCACGCGCTGGTCTGACATTCATCGAAGGATGGTGGCCTGTGTAATCCTCACTCAGCGCTGACTGCTCATGGCCTCTTTGCGATGGGCATCGAACAGCGCGGTGGTTTCTCGCAGATAAGCCGGCCGCTCGGCAGGGGCCAGCCACTGGGCATAAAACTCTGCCAGCTGACCGCTCCTGAGCTCCAGCAATACTGAATTCAGCGCCGCCAGGACGCGATGGCTCGCGGGGCTGTCGGAGCAGCCGACATGGATGAACTGCGAACGCGCTGCGCCTTCGATGGGGACCTCCACCAGTTGTTCCGGGTCCAGGCCTTCCTGGCGCGCCTGATAGCGCGCTTCCTGCCAGTAGCCGATCAAGGCCTTGATTCGCCCCAACCTTTCCATGCGCAGCAGGCTGCCCATGGCCTCGTTGCCATGATGGGCCAGAAGCTGGTAACTGTCGGTCTCTGCAAGAATCCGGTCGACGACGGAGCCGTAGCTTCGCTCGGCGATAATACCCAGGGCCACGGTCCTGCTGCGCAGAAGCGCGCTCAGGTCGACCTTGCCGTCCTGCATGAATCCGGCAATGAGCGGTAGGTCAGCGCGCTGCATGATCAGTGTATTGCTCAGCACGTTCATGCTTGGCACGGAATAGAGGATGCTGCGCGCCCGCTCTGCGGTCCAGAGCAGGGCAGGATCGCAGTTGAGGCCGGGCTCGCCGAGCATCTGCGAAGCACGCGCACGGTTGACCCTGAGGACATTGTGGTCGTAGTCCGGCAACGCCGCGCGCAGCAGTGGCAGGGCCAGGTCGACGGCGCCCTGGTTCCGGCCCGGGCCGCTGGTTATGGTCAGCGGCGCCAGGTCGCGCAGCAGCCATGTGATGGTTTCCCGGCCATGGGCAAGCGGTGAGTTGAGCAGGCAGGAGCACAGCGCCAGTGCCAGGAGAAGGCTGCTGGTCGGCAGAATTCTGGAACACGAGTCCATGGCATTCCTTGCACAGGGGGTAGGGCGTGGGTGTCCGTTTTTGAAACAGTGCGCCATCTTTACCACACCCGGGCCCCTGATCAAAACGCGCCGCAGGGTCGCACCGTCCCGTGGTGGTCGTTGATCAGGCCGGCATCGGGTAGACTGTCGGCCTTTTCCTGTTCCCAAGAAGCCTGCCTAATGGCCCAGCCGTCGACCACCTACAAATTCGAACTCAACCTCACCGATCTGGACCGCAGCGTTTACCAGACCGTCAAGCAGACCATCGCACGTCACCCCTCCGAAACCGAAGAGCGGATGACTGTGCGCTTGCTTGCCTATGCGCTTTGGTACAACGAGCAGGTGTCTTTCGGCCGAGGTCTGTCGGATGTCGATGAAGCTGCGCTGTGGGAAAAGAGCCTGGATGGCCGGATCCTGCATTGGATCGAAGTCGGCCTGCCCGATGCCGATCGCCTGACCTGGTGTTCGCGGCGTACCGAACGCACCAGCCTGTTGGCCTACGGCAGTTTGCGCGTATGGCAGACCAAGGTGGTCGATGCGGTCAAGAACCTGAAGAACGTCAACATTGCCGCTGTCCCCCAGGACGTGCTCGAGATCTTGGCCAAGGACATGCCGCGGGTCATCAAGTGGGACGTCATGATCAGCGAAGGCACGGTGTTCGTCACCGATGACCGTGGTCAGCACGAAGTCCAGCTCGAGTGGCTGCTGGGCGAGCGCTAGGCCGCCCAGGTTCCAACTTTCCTCCTTTGTCTTGCAGTGAGAACCGCCCCAGGCCCCATGCGCATCGAACCCCGTCAATTGCCCCAGACCCTGCCTTTCCTCGGCGATATGCCGCCCCTGCTGAATCGCCTCTATGCGGCACGTGGCGTGTCGAGCGCAGAGGAGCTGGACAAGAGCCTGGCGCGCCTGATTCCCTTTCAGCGGCTCAAGGGCATCCAGGCAGCCGTCGAACTGCTGGTGACGGCGATCGACCAACGCCAGCGCATCCTGATCGTCGGTGATTTCGATGCCGATGGCGCAACGGCCAGTGCGGTCGGTGTGCTCGGCCTGCGTTTGCTGGGCGCCGCACACGTCGACTACCTGGTGCCCAATCGCTTCGAGTACGGCTATGGCCTGACCCCGGAAATCGTCGCAGTCGCCCTGCAGCGCGAGCCGCAATTGCTGGTTACCGTGGACAACGGCATTTCCAGTGTCGAAGGTGTAGCTGCGGCCAAGGCGGCCGGGCTGCAGGTGCTGGTGACCGACCACCACTTGCCGGGGCACGAGTTGCCAGCTGCGGATGCCATCGTCAACCCCAACCAGCCAGGCTGCGAGTTCCCCAGCAAGAATCTGGCGGGCGTCGGGGTGATTTTCTACGTACTGATGGCGCTGCGGGCGCGGCTGCGCGAGCTGGGCCGCTATGCGCAGGTGCCGCAGCCCAATATCGGTGAGCTGCTGGACCTGGTGGCATTGGGCAGCGTGGCGGACGTCGTGCCGCTGGACGCCAACAACCGCATTCTGGTGCACCAGGGCCTGGAGCGAATCCGCGCGGGCCGCGCGCGGCCGGGCATCACGGCGATCCTCGAAGTGGCACGTCGCGAGCATGCGCGCATCACCTCGACCGACCTGGGGTTCATTCTCGGGCCGCGCCTCAACGCGGCCGGCCGCCTGGATGACATGAGCCTGGGCATCGAGTGCCTGCTGAGCACTGACTTGCCCAGCGCCCAGACCATCGCGGCGCAGCTCGATGGCTTGAATCAGGACCGCAAGTCGATCGAGCAGGGCATGCAGCGCGAAGCCCTGGCTCAGCTCAAGGAACTGGCGCTGGAGTCGATGCCGTTTGGCTTGTGCCTGTTCGATGCACAATGGCATCAGGGTGTGATCGGCATCCTCGCGTCGCGCCTCAAGGAGCGCTACCACCGCCCGACGATTGCCTTCGCCGACGCCGGTGACGGGCTGCTCAAAGGCTCGGCACGCTCGGTCCAGGGCTTTCATATCCGCGACGCGCTGGATGCGGTGGCGGCCAGGCATCCGCAGTTGATCAGCAAGTTCGGTGGGCATGCGATGGCTGCCGGACTGACCCTGCCGCAGGAGAACTTTCCGGCCTTCTGCGAGGCATTCGACGCGCAGGTGCGCACCCAGTTGTGCGAGGAAGATCTGACCGGACGCCTGCTGTCGGACGGTACCCTGGGCGCCGAGGAATTCCATCTGGAGCTGGCGCGCGCCCTGCGCAACGCCGGCCCGTGGGGGCAACATTTCCCGGAGCCGATGTTCCATGGGGTGTTCCAGCTGGTGGAGCAGCGTGTAGTGGGCGAGCGGCACCTGAAGGTCACGCTCAAGACCGAGTGTGGCAGCGTCAGCCTGGACGGCATCGCTTTCGGCATCGACCGCGAAGTGTGGCCCGATCCTTCGATACGCTGGGTACAGTTGGCCTACAAGCTGGATCTGAACGAGTTTCGCGGACGTGAAACGGTGCAGCTGCTGATTACCCACATCGAGCCGCGCTGAACCGCGCAACCCTGCCCAGCCGCGGAACCACGCTCGCGGCCCGGTTGTCGACTAGTCTTCGAGAACGAGACAGGCACGCCCGCACCCGTATTCGCGCGGACGCTTCTCGTCCCATCTGAAACTGCCAACCGAGGTGCCCGATGAGCATGTTGCTCGAACCCTATACCCTGCGCCAGTTGACCCTGCGCAACCGCATCGCCGTATCGCCGATGTGCCAGTACTCCAGTGTCGACGGCCTTGCCAACGACTGGCATCTGGTGCACCTGGGCAGTCGCGCCAGTGGCGGCGCCGGTCTGGTCTTCACCGAGGCCACCGCGGTGACGGCAGAGGGGCGCATCACGCCTGAAGACCTGGGCCTGTGGAACGACGAGCAGATCGAACCGCTGCAACGCATCACGCGCTTCATCACCTCGCAAGGTGCGGTGCCGGCCATCCAGCTGGCCCACGCCGGGCGCAAGGCCAGCACTTGGCGGCCGTGGTTGGGCAAGCATGGCAGCGTGCCTGTCAATGAAGGCGGCTGGGTACCGGTGGGTCCGTCGCGTATCGCTTTCGACCCCCAGCACACCGCGCCGACCGCACTGGATGAAGCGGCCATCAAGGACATTGTCCAGGCGTTCGTCGACGCGACCCGTCGGGCGCTGACAGCCAATTTCAAAGTAGTCGAGGTGCATGCGGCGCACGGCTATCTGCTGCACCAGTTCCTGTCGCCGATCAGTAACCAGCGTCAGGACAGTTACGGCGGTAGCTTTGAAAATCGCATCCGTCTCACCCTGGAAGTCACCCAGGCGATTCGTGACGTCTGGCCGGCGGAGCTGCCCGTGTTCGTCCGTGTATCGGCGACCGATTGGGTCGAGGACGGCTGGAACCCGGATGAGACCGTCGAACTGGCCAAGCGCTTGAAGGCGCTGGGCGTGGATCTGATCGACGTGTCGTCGGGCGGTACTTCGGCCAATGCCGAGATTCCAACCGGACCGGGTTATCAGACGCGCTTTGCCGAGCGGGTGCGCAAAGAGGCGAATCTCGCCACGGGCACCGTGGGCATGATCACCGACCCGGCGCAGGCCGAACACATCCTGCGCACTGGCCAGGCCGACGTCATCCTGCTGGCGCGTGAGCTGTTGCGTGATCCGTACTGGCCGCTGCACGCCGACGAAGACCTTGGCGGTCGTCTGGCCACATGGCCAGCCCAGTACCAGCGCGCCACTCATCGCGATCAGCCGATTGTGGAATCCGACCTGCGCGACTGAGTGACGTCTCGGCGTTCGAGTGATGTCATCCTCGCCCATCTTTGTGGCAGGCGAGGATGCCAGGGCGGGTTACCGCATCATACGTACTTGCGCTTCTCCGGCGCGGGCGGCAGGTACTGGTAGAGCCAGGTTTCGCTGAGGGTGCGCCCCTCGGTCTTGATGAACAGACGCATGTCCACCGGATCGACGCTGTCGCTGGTCGGGTACCAGTCGAACAGCACGCGGAAGCCCTTGATATCGGGCAACTCCAGTACCTGAATATCCTGCACCTTGCCACCCGAGGCCGTGATGATGGGCTCGATCGGCGTTTTCAGCGACTCGAGCCCGCCGCCGGCGAAGTCCACGGCAAAACGCCGCGCCCAGACGTTCGGATAGTGCTCGCCCGGTGCCCAGCCTTCGGTGAAACCGCCCATCCCCGAGCGCGTCGCCGCGACCCGTGCCAGCGGCGTACCGATCGGCGCCAGCGCACTCCAGTACAGTTTGTAACCGAAATTCAGGGCATCGCCGGCCTTGACCGGCGACTTGGGTGTCCAGAAGGCAACGATGTTGTCCATGGTTTCACCGGTGGTCGGCAGTTCCACCAGGTCGATGGAGCCTTCGCCCCAGGCGGTGGTGGGCTCGACCCACAGGCTGGGCCGCTTGTGGTACCAATCGACCGTGTCCTGGTAGTTGCTGAAGTCGTGGTCGGTTTGGATCAGACCGAAGCCTTTCGGATCGACATCGGCGAAGGCATTGAAGCGCACGCGGTCCGGGTTGTTCAACGGCCGGCAGATCCATTCGCCGTTGCCGCGCCACATGGCCAGCCGATCGGAGTCGTGGATCTGCGGATGGATGGTGTCGCACATGCGCCGCTCGTGGTTGCCGCAGCTGAACATGCTGGTCATCGGCGCCACACCCAGTTGCTCGATGTCCTGGCGCGCATGGATGTGCGCGTCGATGTCCATCACCACGCGCTCGGCCTGGCAGTCGATGTCGAAACGGTAGGCACCGGTGGCGCTGGGCGAGTCGAGCAGGGCGTAGACCACGAAGCGGGTACTGTCCTTGCCGGGCGTCTCGAACCAGAACTTGGTGAAGTCGGGGAATTCTTCCTGCTTCTTGGCATAGGTGTCGATGGCCAGGCCGCGCGCGGACAGACCGTACTGGCCGGTGGCATCGACGGCGCGGAAGTAGCTGGCGCCGAGGAAGGACACCACGTCGTGGCGGTCGAGCTTGGGTGCCTTGAACAGTTTGAAGCCGGCAAAACCCAGGTCGCCCTTGAGCTGCGAGGTGTCGACCGTGGTGTTCTTGTAGTCGAACAGCGGCGGGTGGAAATGCACTTCACGCGCCTGTTTGCGACCGGCGTCGACGCTGTACATGCGCACCGGCGTACGGAAGCCCATGCCTACATGGAAGAACTGCACGTCCAGTTGGCCCTTGAGGTCATTCCACAGCGAGTGATTGGCGTCGTAGGCTATCGCATTGAATTGCTGCGGGGTCATGTTTGCCAGGGTCGGCGGCAAGGTCTGCTTGTTGCTGACATAAGCCTGCGCGGCGAGGCTCTTGGCCTGGGCCTTGAGCATGTCGAAAGTGAACGGTTCGGCTTCGCCATCGGCAGTGGCGGCCAGGGCCTGGGCAGCGAACAACCCGGTGCCGGACAGTCCGGTATAGGCCGCGAGGGCCATCGACGCTTTCAGAAGGTGCCTGCGGTGCATAGATAACCTGTTCTGAATCAACCTCGGTCGCTCCAAGCGACCTGCGAGGCTCAAATTGGAAGGTTTGGGCCTGCCTTGTCCAAACGCAGCGAACTGTACACAGATACCGTAATCCCCGATGTGTTCGCAAACTCCTGTAAAAAAGTTTTCCGGGCCTCAGCGGGTCGACACTGGGATTTGCCCCGGTGGCCGAGGCTTTGCGCAACATCCCGAAGCAAATCACCGTTCGAGCCGAGCAACGGAATGCCCTTACTCTCGTCAGACGTTTCTCCCATTGACGAGACCAAAAAATGAACACGCGTGGCTTGCTCGACCAGTTGTCCAAATCCGGCCAGGAACTGCTCAAGAACAAGGGCGGCAATTCTTCTCCCCTCGGCGGTGCCGGCGGTGCCGGTGGCGTTGCAGGCGCGCTTGGGGGTCTGCTTTCGGGCAAGGGCGGCGCGGGCGGCGCGTTGGGTGGCCTGCTGTCCGGCGGCAAAGGCGCGTTGACCGGCGGTGCCATGGGCTTGCTGCTCGGCAACAAGAGCGCGCGCAAGTACGGCGGCAAGGCGTTGGCCTACGGCGGACTGGCGGCATTGGGTGTGATTGCCTACAAGGCCTACGGCAATTGGCAGGCCCAGCAGCAGAACGCCCCTCGAGGCGAACCGCAGACGGTCGACCGAGTGCCACCCCAGCAGGTAGAGGAACACAGCCAGGCCATCCTCAAGGCGCTGGTGGCAGCAGCCAAGTCCGATGGCCACGTGGATGATCGCGAGCGCGAGCTGATCGAAGGCGAATTCACCCGTCTGGATTCGGACAACGAACTGCAGCAGTGGCTGCACGCCGAACTGAACAAGCCGCTGGATCCGGCGGACGTGGCGCGGGCAGCCAAGACTCCGGAGATCGCTGCCGAAATGTACATTGCCAGCGTCATGATGGTGGATCAGGAGCACTTCATGGAGCGTGCCTATCTGGACGAGCTGGCCAAGCAGTTGGCCCTCGACCCTGCGCTCAAGCTCGAACTGGAGAAGCAGGTGCGTCAGGCCGAAGTCGAAGCCGTCTGAAGCCGGACGCCGGGTCGGAAGGCTGATGCCGCCGCTCATCTGGCAGAACTGACGTTGGTCGGCAATAGTGGCGCATTGATCTGCCCGTAACTGGCAATACCCTCGCGGATGAAGGAAAGTCGGGTACCAGCGCGAAATCGTCTGAGGTAGGGCTATACTCAGGCGATTTTTCGTTTGTAGCTGCAGGAATTTTCGAGGGTTGACTGTGAAGAACTGGTCCTTGCGCCACCGCATTCTGGCGAGTTTCGCCGTTGTCATTGCAATCATGCTGTTGATGGTCGTGGTCTCCTATTCACGTCTGCAGACCATCGAGACGAACGAAACCAAGGTGCGCACCGACAGCGTGCCGGGTGTGGTCTTCAGTTCCATGATCCGCAGCGCCTGGGTAGACAGCTACGTGTACACCCAGCAACTGGTGGGCCTGAGCTATCAGCGCGAGCTGCTCACGGCTGACGTGGACCAGTACAAGAGCTTCGCCGAGCGCCTGACCCAGCAGATGGCCAACTACCGCAGCACCGTTCAGGACAGCGAAGATCAAGCGGCCTTCGAAGAATTCGCGCGGATGCGGGTAACCTATGAAAAGGCTTTGGCCGATGTGCTCGAGGCCTATCGACTGCGCAAGTTCAGTGAGGCCCAGCAGATGGCCATCGACGACCTCACGCCCGCCTGGGTAGCAGGTCGCAAGCAGCTCAATACCTTGATCGATCGCAATCGCGAGGGGGCCGAGAAAGCTACCAGCGCCATTGACGCGTCGGTCGCAGCAGCCAAGGTCAGCCTGGTGATTTCCCTGTTGGTGGCAATCATCGTCGCTGGCGTCTGCGGACTCTGGCTGCTGCGCACCATCATGGCGCCCATGCAGAAAATCGTGCGAATTCTCGAAGTGATGCGCACCGGTGACCTGAGCACCCGCCTGAGCCTGGCGCGCAAGGACGAGTTCAACGAGGTCGAACTGGGCTTCAACGACATGATGACCGAACTCACCGCGCTGGTTGCCCAGGCGCAACGGTCCTCGGTGCAGGTGACCACCTCGGTCACCGAAATCGCGGCCACCTCCAAGCAGCAGCAGGCAACGGCGACCGAGACTGCCGCGACCACTACCGAAATCGGCGCAACCTCGCGAGAGATCGCCGCCACGTCCCGTGATCTGGTGCGAACCATGGGTGAAGTCACCTCGGCGGCCGATCAGGCTTCCTCGCTGGCCGGCTCCGGCCAGCAGGGTCTGGCGCGCATGGAAGAAACCATGCATCAGGTGATGGGTGCCGCCGAGTTGGTCAACGCCAAGCTGGCGATCCTCAACGAGAAGGCCGGCAACATCAATCAGGTGGTGGTGACCATCGTCAAGGTCGCCGACCAGACCAACCTGCTGTCGCTCAACGCCGCCATCGAAGCCGAAAAAGCCGGTGAATATGGTCGCGGTTTTGCCGTGGTCGCCACCGAAGTACGCCGCCTCGCCGACCAGACTGCAGTGGCCACCTACGACATCGAGCAGATGGTGCGAGAGATCCAGTCGGCAGTGTCGGCCGGCGTCATGGGCATGGACAAGTT
This sequence comes from Pseudomonas sp. CFBP 8770, assembly GCF_014841705.1. Taxonomy (NCBI): domain Bacteria; kingdom Pseudomonadati; phylum Pseudomonadota; class Gammaproteobacteria; order Pseudomonadales; family Pseudomonadaceae; genus Pseudomonas; species Pseudomonas sp. CFBP 8770. The sequence continues at coordinate 94,528 of NZ_JACYUL010000004.1, read as the reverse complement.
TTCCGAAGAAGTGCGCCGCGGCATGTTCGAGGTACAACAGGTCGGTGATCAGCTGTCGCAGATCATCGGTCAGGTCCAGGCCTTGGCGCCGCGCGTGCTGATGGTCAACGAAGGCATGCAGGCCCAGGCAACCGGTGCCGAACAGATCAACCACGCCCTGTCGCAGTTGGGCGATGCCAGCAGCCAGACCGTCGAATCCTTGCGTCAGGCCAGCTTTGCCATCGATGAGCTCAGCCAGGTCGCTACCGGATTGCGCGGCGGCGTCTCGCGCTTCAAAGTCTGATGAGCGCATTGCCGGTCACTTCGCGCAGCAAGCTGTTCCTGTTGTTTCGCATTGCGCAGGAACGCTTCGCCCTGGATGCGCTTGAAGTCGCTGAGGTGCTGCCGCTGCTGCCGCTCAAGCCGGTCGCGCATGCCCCGGCCTGGGTGGCCGGTGTGTTCGCCCATCGTGGGCGGGTGGTGCCGGTGCTGGACGTCAGCGCGCTGAGCTTTGGCGTGGCTGCCGTGCGCCGTACCAGCACGCGTCTGGTGCTGGTGCACTATCCGCACGAGCAGGCTGGGCCCGAGGCTCGCCTGGGGCTGATCGTCGAACACGCCAGCGAAACCCTCCGCTGCGATCCCGGCGGTTTCAAACCCTTGGGGGTGCACAACCGTGCCACGCCCTATCTGGGGCCGGTGTTTGAAGACGGCCAGGGGCTGTTGCAGTGGTTGCGGGTGCAGGATCTGCTCGAACCGTCGGTGCGCGACTTGCTCTTCGCTCCGCAGTTGGCGATCTCCGTATTGGGTGAAACAGAGTGATGGATGAAGCATCGTGATGGGTGAAGAGCAGCGCTTCGTGCGTTTTCTGCGTGAGCGCATCGGCCTGGACGTGGCCTCGGTAGGCCCGGCGCTGATCGAGCGCGCGGTCGCGCAGCGCAGCCAGGCCGCGCATGTCCGCGACCTGGATGCCTACTGGAAGCTGCTGCAGGGCTCGGCGGCGGAACAGCAGGCGTTGATCGAGGCGGTGATCGTCCCGGAAACCTGGTTCATGCGTTACCCCGAGTCCTTCGCCGCGCTGTGCAAGGTCGCCAAGGCGCGGCTCGCCGAACGGCCTGGTGTGGCACTGCGCATCCTCAGCCTGCCGTGTTCCACTGGCGAGGAACCGTACTCGATCGCCATGGCCTTGCTCGACGCCGGGCTGGCGCCGCAGCAGTTCAGTGTGGACGGCGTGGACATCAGCCCCCTGTCGGTGGCCCGGGCAACACGAGGGATCTATGGGCGCAATTCGTTTCGCGGCGCGCCGCTGACCTTTCGCGACCGTCATTTCGCGCCTGCGGATGAGGGGTATCTGCTCGATGCCCAGGTTCGCGCACAAGTGCGCTTGCAGGTCGGCAACATTCTCGACCCGCTGCTGCTGGGTGGCGAACTGCCCTATGACTTCGTGTTCTGCCGCAACCTGCTCATCTATTTCGACCTGCCGACACAGCAGCAGGTGTTCGAAGTGCTGAAGAAGCTCACCTGTGAAAATGGCGCGTTGTTCATCGGTCCTGCCGAAGGCAGCCTGCTGGCACGGTTGGGCATGCGCCCGATCGGTATTGCCCAGTCCTTCGCGTTCGTCCGCGATCGCCACGTCGCACCAACGCCCACACCGCTGCCTCCGGCAACGGCGCGCCTGCAGATGCCGATCAAGCTGTTGCCCGAGCCGGGCAGGTTGCCCTTGCGAACCCGAACCCGTGCGCTGCCGGTGGCCAATGCCGCCGAGGCAGTGGCGAGCGATGGCGCCGGTCTGCTCGCGCAAATCGCTCGGTTGGCCAACGAAGGCAAGAGTGCCGAGGCGCAGGCCGCGTGCGACGCATTCCTGCGCAGCCACGGGCCTGACCCCCAGGTGTTCTACTGGCTGGGCCTGCTCAGCGATGTCGGCGGGCAGGTCCTGCAGGCGCAAGGTTATTACCGCAAGGCGCTGTACCTCGATCCGCAGCACGCCGAGGCCCTGGCCCACCTGGCCATGCTGCTCACCGCCCAGGGCGACATTGCCGGGGCGCGGCGACTGCAGGAGCGCGCGGCACGCAACGACCGGCCGCACGTGCAGGAGCATAAGCGATGACCGCCCTGGACCTGATCGACAGCGACGCCCAGCAGATCGACGACTGCTGGAACCGTATTGGCATTCATGGCGACAAATCCTGCCCATTGCTGGCTGAACATATCCACTGCCGCAACTGTGCGGTGTATGCCTCGGCGGCCGTGCGCCTGCTGGACCGCTACGCATTGGACCGCCAGCACGCGCCGATGCACTACAGCGAAACACTGGGCCGTGTCGAAAGCAGGTCGCTGGTGCTGTTTCGCCTGGGCGATGAATGGCTGGCGCTGGCCACCCGCTGCCTGGTCGAAGTGGCCCCGGTGCAGGCGGTGCATTCGCTGCCGCACCAGCGTTCGCGTGCCTTGCGCGGGGTCGCCAACGTGCGCGGCGCGCTGGTGCCATGCCTGGCGTTGGAGGAACTGCTGGGCATCGATACCCAGCACGTGGCGCCGGCCGCTTCGGCGCGGGTCATGCCGCGCATGCTGATCATCGCCATAGACGGCGGCTCGGTGGTGGTACCGGTGGAAGAAGTGGATGGCATTCATCGGATCGACCTGGTCGAGCTCGAGCAGGCGTCTACCGCCACCACCCAGGCGGGCGCCCGTTTCACCCAAGGCGTTTTGCCGTTTCGCCAGCGCAGTGTGCGCCTGCTCGATGACAAGGCGCTGCTGATCGCCATGAACCGGAGCCTGACATGACCCCGGAACAGATGCGCGACGCCTCGTTGCTGGAGCTGTTCAGCCTTGAAGCCGAGGCCCAGACCCAGGTGCTCAACGCGGGGCTGCTGGCCCTGGAACGCAATCCCACCCAGGCCGATCAACTGGAAGCCTGCATGCGCGCGGCCCACTCGCTCAAGGGGGCCGCCCGCATCGTCGGTCTGGATGCCGGGGTGCGTGTGGCGCACGTGATGGAAGATTGCCTGGTCGCGGCGCAGGAGCGGCGCGTCTACCTGATGCCCGAACACATCGACGCGCTGCTGTTGGGCACCGACCTGCTGATGCGCATCGGCACGCCCGGGGCCGGGGCACCGGGTAGCGTCGATATCGACGCCTACGAGACGCAGATGGCCGCGGTGATGGACCCGTTGGCGGCCGCTGCGGCGCAGGTGCAGGTCAGGGCGCCTGTCCCGGCCGCGCTGCCCGTGGAGGTCGCGCCCGAGCCGCCTCGGGACATTGATCCGTCGCAAGCGATGCCGGGCCCGGACGACCCGGCGGCCGAACTGCCTGCCAGCCGGGCGCGCCGGGTCAGCGATACCGGCGAGCGCGTGCTGCGGGTCACGGCGGAACGCCTGAACAGCCTGCTGGACCTGTCGAGCAAGTCGCTGGTGGAAACCCAGCGGCTCAAGCCCTATCTGCTGACCATGCAGCGCCTCAAGCGCATGCAGGCGCATAGCATCCGCGCGCTTGGCGGGCTTGCCGAACAGTTGCAGCTCGAGGGCCAGAGCGCCGAGGTGCGCGACGCCCTGGCGCAGGCGCAGTCGCTGCTGGATCAGACCCAGCAGATGCTGCTGCAGCAAACTGCCGAACTGGACGATTTCGGCTGGCAGGCCAGCCAGCGCGCGCAGTTGCTGTATGACACGGCGCTGGCCTGCCGCATGCGCCCATTCGCCGACATGCTCGGTGGTCAGGAACGCATGGTCCGCGACCTCGGCCGGTCATTGGGCAAGCAGGTGCGCCTGGATATCGAAGGCGAGAAGACCCAGGTCGATCGCGATGTGCTGGAAAAGCTCGAAGCGCCCTTGACCCACCTGCTGCGCAACGCCGTCGACCACGGCATCGAAACCGCCGAGCAGCGATTGCTGGCCGGCAAGCCCGCCGAAGGTCGCGTGGTGCTGCGTGCTTCGCACCAGGCAGGGTTGCTGGTGCTGGAGCTGAGCGACGACGGCGCGGGTGTCGACCTTGCCGCGCTGCGGCGCAGCATCGTCCAGCGCGGTTTGTCGGCCGCCGATACCGTGGATCAGCTCAGTGAAGAAGAGCTGCTGAGCTTTCTGTTCCTGCCCGGCTTCAGCATGCGCGACACGGTGACCGAGGTCTCGGGCCGCGGCGTTGGCCTGGATGCGGTATTGCACCTGATTCGCCAGCTGCGCGGCTCGGTCGAACTGATTCAAGTGCCAGGGCAGGGCAGTCGCTTCCATATCGAGGTCCCGCTGACCTTGTCGGTGGTGCGCAGCCTGGCGGTGGAGGTGGGGGGCGAGGCCTATGCGTTTCCGCTGGCCCACATCGAACACACCATGGACCTGCCGGCCGAAGACATCATCCAGCTCGAGGGCCGCCAGCACTTCTGGTACCAGAACCGCCATGTCGGGCTGGTTGCGGCCAGCCAGCTGCTGCAGAGACCGGCCAGCCAGGCCGGTGAAGCGAGTCTCAAGGTGGTGGTGATCCGCGACCGCGAGGCGATCTACGGCGTGGCCGTGGAACGCTTCATCGGCGAGCGCACGCTGGTGGTGCTGCCGCTGGACGCCCGCCTGGGCAAGGTCCAGGATATTTCCGCCGGTGCCTTGCTCGACAACGGTTCGGTGGTACTGATCATCGACGTCGAAGACATGTTCCGCTCGGTGGAAAAGCTGCTCAATACCGGCCGCCTGGAACGTATCGACAAGCGCAGCCAACAGGCCGAATTGGCTCGCAAGCGGGTACTGGTGGTGGATGATTCGCTCACCGTCCGCGAGCTGCAGCGCAAGCTGCTCAGCCATCGTGGCTATGACGTGGCGGTGGCCGTCGACGGCATGGATGGCTGGAACGCGTTGCGCAGCGAAGACTTCGACCTGCTGATCACCGACATCGACATGCCGCGCATGGACGGTATCGAGTTGGTGACCCTGCTGCGCCGCGACAGCCGCCTGCAGTCGTTGCCGGTCATGGTGGTGTCCTACAAGGACCGGGAAGAGGACCGCCGCCGCGGCCTCGACGCCGGGGCCGATTATTACCTGGCCAAGGCCAGTTTCCACGACGATGCCTTGCTCGATGCGGTGGTTGAATTGATCGGAGGGGCGCGGGGATGAGGATCGCTATCGTCAATGACATGCCCATGGCCGTGGAGGCGCTGCGGCGGGCGATCGCGCTCGAGCCGGCTCACGAAGTGGTGTGGGTGGCCAGCAACGGGCGCGAGGCGGTCGAGAGGTGCCAGGCCGTGACCCCGGACCTGATCCTGATGGACCTGATCATGCCGGTCATGGACGGCGTGGAAGCCACCCGACAGATCATGGCCAATACACCCTGCGCCATCGTGATCGTCACCGTCGACCGCCAGCAGAACGTCCATCGCGTATTCGAGGCCATGGGTCATGGTGCCCTGGATGTGGTTGACACCCCGACGCTGGGTGTCGGCGACGCCCGTGAAGCCGCCGCTCCGCTGCTGCGCAAGATCTTCAACATCGGCTGGCTGGTGGGGCAACGCAGCCCGTCGGTGCGCAGCGAGTTGCCGCTGCCGCGTTCGGGCGGGGTGCGGCAGAAACTGGTGGCCATCGGCTCGTCGGCCGGCGGCCCGGCCGCCTTGGAAATCCTGCTCAAGGGGTTGCCGCGCGATTACCCGGCGGCCATCGTGCTGGTCCAGCACGTGGACCAGGTGTTTGCCGCCGGAATGGCCGAGTGGCTGAGCAGTGCAGCGGGCCTGCCGGTGCGTCTGGCCCGCGACGGTGAGGCTCCTCAAGCTGGCACTGTGCTACTGGCGGGCACCAATCATCATATTCGTCTGCTGAAAAATGGTACCTTAACCTACACGGCAGAACCGGTGGACGAGATCTACCGGCCCTCCATAGATGTTTTTTTCCGAAGCGTGGCGCAATTCTGGAATGGCGATGCGGTGGGCGTACTGCTCACCGGCATGGGCCGCGACGGTGCGCAGGGCTTGAAGTCGATGCGTCAGCGCGGCTACCTGACCATCGCGCAGGACCAGCAGAGCAGCGCGGTCTACGGAATGCCGAAAGCGGCGGCGGCCATTGACGCAGCTGTTGAAATTCGTCCGCTGGAGCGGATCGCACCCCGACTGATGGACGTATTTTCACGATGAACTCGAGCCACCGCGTAGGCAGTATCCAGGTGACAACGCATGATTGATCTACAGATCGAAGCCTTCAGGTCCAACGACAACAACAAGTCGATGGTACTTCTGGTGGACGACCAGGCCATGATTGGTGAAGCCATCCGTCGCAGTCTCAGCGACGAGGCCAACATCGACTTCCACTTTTGCGCCGATCCGCAGCAGGCCATCAATCAGGCCATGCGCATCAAGCCAACGGTGATCCTCCAGGACTTGATCATGCCGGGGCTCGACGGCCTGTCGCTGGTGCGTGACTATCGCAACCATCCGGCCACCCAGGATATTCCGATCATCGTGCTGTCGACCAAGGAAGACCCACTGATCAAGAGCGCCGCCTTCGCCGCCGGCGCCAACGATTACCTGGTCAAGCTGCCCGACACCATCGAGCTGGTTGCACGCATACGCTACCATTCCAAGTCGTACCTGACCCTGCTGCAGCGCGACGAAGCCTACCGTGCGCTGCGCGTGAGCCAGCAGCAACTGCTCGACACCAACCTGGTGTTGCAGCGGCTGATGAACTCCGATGGCCTGACCGCGCTTTCCAATCGCCGTCATTTCGACGAGTACCTGGAACTGGAATGGCGTCGCGCGATGCGTGACAAGACCCAGCTGTCGCTGTTGATGATCGACGTCGACTATTTCAAGTCCTACAACGACAACTTCGGCCACCTGGCTGGCGATGAAGCCCTGCGCCGTGTGGCCGACGCCATTCGCCATTCCAGCAACCGTTCCAGCGACCTGCCGGCGCGCTATGGCGGTGAAGAGTTCGCTTTGGTGCTGCCCGGTACCTCACCAGGCGGTGCGCGGCTGGTCGCCGAAAAGCTGCGCCAGACCATTGCCGCACTGAACATCCCCCACATCGCGCCGCAGGCCGATGCCTGCCTGACGGTGAGCATCGGGCTGTCGACCATGACCCCGCAGCAGGGCAGTCATTGCCGCGAGCTGATCCTGGCTGCCGACAAGGGTCTGTATACCGCCAAGCACGCCGGGCGCAATCAGGTGGTGGTTGGGGATCAGGGCTAGGGCGTTGTAGCGGCGGTACGCTTTTCGCGGCCGCTGACCGCTCCCACGGGACCACAACAGCGAAACCCTCCCTGTGGGAACGGTCAGCGGCCGCGAAAGGGGCGGCCACATCTTCCCAAAAAAAACGCGCATCCCCTGCTGGGCGGGCTGCTGTCATTGGCCGGCTGCGGTATACTCTCCGGCTTTTGACACGTTACGCACGAGAGCTGCCCGCCATGGAAATCAACCCGATCCTTAACAGCATCAAGGACCTGTCCGAGCGCTCCGAAACCATTCGGGGGTATCTTTGACTACGATCAAAAGCATGAGCGTCTGACCGAAGTCAATCGCGAGCTTGAAGATCCCGCTGTCTGGAACAACCCTGCCTACGCTCAGGAACTGGGTCGCGAGCGTTCGCTGCTGGCGCAGATCGTCGACACCCTCGATGAAATGAACGCCGGCCTCGGCGACGCCCGGGACCTGCTGCAAATGGCTGCCGAGGAAGAAGACCAAGGCGCCGTCGACGACGTTTCCGCCGAAGTCGAGCGCCTGCGTGCCCAGCTCGAGAAGCTGGAATTCCGTCGCATGTTCAGCGGCGAGATGGACGCCAACAATGCCTACCTGGACATCCAGGCCGGCTCCGGCGGCACCGAAGCCCAGGACTGGGCCAACATCCTGCTGCGCATGTACCTGCGCTGGGCCGACAAGCGCGGCTTCGACACCACCATCATGGAGCTGTCGGCCGGTGAAGTCGCCGGTATCAAGGGCGCCACCCTGCACATCAAGGGCGAGTACGCCTTTGGCTGGCTGCGCACCGAAATCGGTGTCCACCGCCTGGTGCGCAAAAGCCCGTTCGACTCCGGCAACCGTCGCCACACCTCGTTCTCGGCCGTGTTCGTCTCGCCGGAAATCGATGACAACATCGAAATCGACATCAACCCGGCCGACCTGCGCATCGACACCTACCGCTCCTCCGGTGCCGGCGGCCAGCACGTCAACACCACCGACTCGGCGGTGCGTATCACCCACGTGCCGACCAACACCGTGGTCAGCTGCCAGAACGAACGTTCGCAGCATGCCAACAAGGACACGGCGATGAAGATGTTGCGCGCGCGCCTGTACGAACAGGAAGTGCAGAAGCGCAACGCGGCCTCGCAGGCGATGGAGGACAGCAAGTCGGACATCGGCTGGGGTCACCAGATTCGCTCCTATGTGCTTGACGCTTCGCGGATCAAGGATCTGCGTACCAACATCGAACGCAGCGACTGCGACAAGGTGCTCGACGGCGACATCGACGAATACCTCGAAGCCAGCTTGAAACAAGGGCTGTAACACCGCCTGGCAGGCTGGCGCAGCCACTGCGTCGGCCTGCCACGGCTGGCCTGCCCGCGATCCCGACGCCTCAGTCGGGAGCAACGAACCCGTGATGGAAAATCAGAACATGAGCGACCAACAACCCGACCCGCAAGACCTGCAACAGGAAGAGAACAGCCTGATCGCCCTGCGCAAGGAAAAGCTTGCTGCCGTGCGCGCCCAGGGCCAGGCCTTCCCCAACGATTTTCGTCGCGACAACTATGCAGGCGACTTGCAGAAACAGTACGTCGACAAGACCAAGGAAGAGCTCGCCGAGGCCGCCATTGCGGTCAAGGTCGCCGGTCGCATCATGCTCAACCGTGGCTCGTTCATGGTGATCCAGGACATGACCGGGCGCATCCAGGTCTACGTCAATCGCAAGACCCTGCCCGAAGAAACCCTGGCGCAGGTGAAAACCTGGGACATGGGCGACATCATCGCGGCTGAAGGCACCCTGGCCCGTTCCGGCAAGGGCGACCTCTACGTCGAGATGACCAGCGTGCGCCTGCTGACCAAGTCGCTGCGCCCGCTGCCCGACAAGCACCACGGCCTGGTCGATACCGAGCAGCGCTACCGTCAGCGCTATGTCGACCTGATCGTCAATGAGGAGGTGCGCGACACCTTCCGTGTGCGCTCCCAGGTCATCGCCCACATTCGCGGCTTCCTGGCCAAGCGCGACTTCCTCGAAGTCGAGACGCCGATGCTGCAGACCATTCCCGGCGGCGCTGCGGCCAAGCCGTTCGAAACCCACCACAATGCCCTGGACATGGAAATGTTCCTGCGCATCGCCCCGGAGCTGTACCTCAAGCGCCTGGTGGTCGGTGGCTTCGAAAAGGTCTTCGAGATCAACCGCAACTTCCGTAACGAAGGGGTCTCGACCCGGCACAACCCCGAGTTCACCATGCTCGAGTTCTACCAGGCTTACGCCGACTACGAAGACAACATGGACCTCACCGAAGAGCTGTTCCGTGAGCTGGCGCAACTGGTGCTGGGCAGCACTGACGTGCCCTACGGCGACAAGGTGTTCCATTTCGGCGAGCCGTTCGTGCGCCTGTCGGTGTTCGACTCGATCCTCAAGTACAACCCCGAGCTGACGGCAGACGACCTCAACGATGTCGACAAGGCCCGTGCCATCGCCAAGAAGGCCGGCGCCAAGGTGTTGGGCTTCGAAGGCCTGGGCAAGCTGCAGGTGATGATTTTCGAAGAACTGGTCGAGCACAAGCTCGAGCAGCCGCACTTCATTACCCAGTATCCTTTCGAGGTGTCGCCACTGGCGCGCCGCAATGACGACAACCCCAACGTTACCGATCGTTTCGAGCTGTTCATCGGCGGCCGTGAAATCGCCAATGCCTACTCCGAGCTCAATGATGCCGAAGACCAGGCCGCACGCTTCATGGCCCAGGTGGCGGACAAGGATGCCGGCGACGACGAAGCCATGCACTACGACGCCGATTTCGTTCGGGCGCTCGAATACGGCATGCCGCCGACGGCCGGCGAGGGTATCGGTATCGATCGTCTGGTCATGCTGCTGACCGATTCGCCTTCGATCCGCGATGTGATCCTGTTCCCGCACATGCGACCACAAGCCTGACGGTCGTTGATCAGCCGCCCCACGGGGCGGCTTTTTTATGAGCGCAGATCAGCGGTGTCATTGCCGGCCCCGACGCGGCTTGCGCCGCTGCTACAGGGATTGCGATCTCACGCCGTCGTTACAGGCGATTACGCTATCGTGTAGCAGCGGCGCAAGCCGCGTCGGCACCCACTCCCACTCACTCAAAGGATACGAGCAGTGATCCCAGCCACACCCAGACAGGGAGCCGCCAGCGTTGCCTCGACGCTCGCCCGCAACGTCCAGTATCAAGGCCGCAAGGCCAGCCGCCAGGGCAGCGAACTGCGTCGCCAGGAAATCCTCGATGCCGCCATGCGCATCGTTGTGCGCGATGGTGTGCGGGGCGTTCGCCATCGCGCCGTGGCCGCCGAAGCCGGCGTACCGCTGTCGGCCACCACCTACTACTTCAAGGACATCGATGACCTGCTCAACGATGCCTTCGCCCAGTACGTCGAGCGCAGCGCCGTGTTCATGGCCAAGCTGTGGAGCAACACCGAAGAGCTGCTGCGTGCCCTGATCGCCCGCGGTGACGGCAGCCCCCAGGCCCGCGCCGCACTGGCCGACGAAATCGCCCGGCTGACCGCCGACTACGTCACGCATCAGCTGCAGACCCGTCGCGACCAGTTGATCGCCGAGCAGGCCTTTCGTCAGGAAGCGTTGCTCAACCCGCGCCTGGCCGAACTGGTGCTGGCGCATCAGGACATTCTGCTGCAGGGCGGGCGGCAGATGCTCGAGGTGCTTGGCTCGCGCGAGCCGTCGCAGGACGCACAGGTGTTGACGGCGATTATCGGGCGGATGGAATATCAGGGTCTGCTGGCCAGTGCCCCTGCCGATGCCGACCGTGAAATGCTCGGCATCCTTACCCGTTTCATGCAGTGGGTACTGAGCTGAGCCCCATGCAGTGAGAGGTCCGCTGCCGGCGGGCCGTGCCAGAACGAGGAGCAGTACGGTGGACGAGTATCAGCAGACGATTCGAGACCTGTCCGACCGCATCGTGCACGCGCAGACGCCGATCCGCGTGCTCGATGCGGTGAAATGGGACGACTCCATTCGTCACGGCTTTCTGCAGGCGGGCGGCAAGCAGATGCCTGCGGTCGACCGCGACTATTACCAGAACCGCGCGCTGGGCTTCGACTCCAGTGCGGTCAAACTGGAATTCCAGAACATAGAGCGCGACATCACTCGTCAGCTCGGCCAGTTCAACCCGGTCGGGCAGATCATGCGGCGCATGTGCAAGGAGTACCGCATGGTGGTGCGCATGCTCGAGGCACGCGGCACCGAGGACTTCGGCCTGATCTCGCAGGAGCTATACGGCGCCGCGTCGGATGCGTTCCATGCCGGCGATCCGACCCTGGCCGACCTCGGCCTGATGCTCTCGGATTACCTGAACAACATTGCCGGGCGCGGCGATCTCAAGGACGAAGCCAAGACCCTGACCGCCAAGGATGCAGTGAACATGCTGCAAGGGCGCCTCAATCGGGTGTTTGGCGAAACCGAGGGCACCATCCGTGTGTTCGAATCCGACGGCATCGTCGCCGACGCTGCCGCAGGGGCGGACTACATAAAGATCCGCAGTGATGCCATGTTCAACGAACGCGATGTGCGCGCGCTCGAAGTGCACGAGGGTCTGGTACACGTCGCCACCACCCTCAACGGCCAGAACCAGCCGATCTGCACCTTTCTGTCCAAGGGGCCGCCATCGTCCACGGTGACCCAGGAAGGCCTGGCCATTCTGATGGAAGTGATTGCCTTCGCCTCCTACCCCAGCCGTCTGCGCAAGCTGACCAATCGCACGCGCGCGATCCACATGGTCGAGGAGGGCGCCGACTTCCTGCAGGTGTTCGAATTCTTCCGCGAAGAAGGCTTCGAGATGCCCGAGGCCTACGGCAACGCCAGCCGAGTGTTCCGCGGCTCGACCCCGACCGGGCTGCCGTTCACCAAGGATTTGTCGTACCTGAAAGGCTTCATCATGGTCTACAACTACATTCAGCTGGCCGTGCGCAAGGGCAAGCTGGAACAGGTGCCGCTGCTGTTCTGTGGCAAGACCACCCTGGAAGACATGCGCACGTTGCGCCAGCTGGTCGACGAAGGGTTGGTGACGCCGCCCAAGTACCTGCCCGAACAGTTCCGTGACATGAATGCACTGTCCGCCTGGATGTGCTTCTCGAACTTCCTCAATCACTTGAGCCTGGACCGAATTGAAGCCGACTACTCGAACATCCTCTGACCTGCCGACGCGGCTGTATCGCCCCCCTGTAGCAGCGGCGCGAGCCGCGTCCGGCCATTGCACATGATGGCCTGCCTGACGCGACGCCTGCCAGCGCTGCTGCTACTGACCGCGCTACTGACTGGCTGCAGCTCATTATTGTTCTACCCCGAGCAGGGTTTGCCGTTCACGCCGGAAAAAGCCGGGCTGGCCTTCGAGGACGTTAGCCTGACGGCCGCCGATGGCACCCGCCTGCACGGTTGGTGGCTGCCCGCCAAGCCCGGCGTGGAGGTCAAGGGCACCGTACTGCACCTGCACGGCAACGGCGGCAACCTGGCCTGGCACCTCGGGGGCAGTTGGTGGTTGCCCGAACAGGGCTACCAGGTGCTGATGCTCGACTACCGTGGCTACGGCGTTTCGGAGGGGTCGCCCAGCCTCCCGGCGATCTACCAGGACATCGACGCAGCGTTCGCATGGCTGGCAAGCAAGCCTGAGGTGCAGGCCAAGCCGTTGGTCCTGCTGGGGCAAAGCCTGGGCGGCGCCATGGCCGTGCACTATCTGGCCGAACACCCCGGGCAACGTCAGCGCCTCCAGGCGATGGTGCTCGATGGCGTACCCGCCAGTTATCGAGCCGTCGGCCAGTACGCACTGAGTACGTCATGGCTGACCTGGCCACTGCAGGTACCCCTGTCCTGGCTGGTGCCCGACAGCGACAGCGCGATTCGCTCCATTGCCCAGCTCGAGGGCACACCCGCGCTGCTTTTCCAGAGCATGGATGACCCTATCGTACCCTTGGCCAACGGTATCGCACTTTACAAGCAGGCACCGCTGCCGCGAGTCCTGCAGCTGACTCGCGGCGGTCATGTTCAGACCTTCGCCGACCCGACGTGGCGCCAGGTCATGCTGCGCTACCTGGAGGACCCGCAGCACTTCAACGGCATCCGACGGTTGGGAGAAGTGCCCAATCACCCGTGAACGTCAAGGCGTTCGGGGGCGTGAGGATGGGCCCGGCGGTGACGCCTGCAGGACACTGCGGGTCAGTTGCAGGCGCGCCTGGCTCACGCTTTCCAGCAAGGCCGCGTAGGCCAGGTTGTATGAGCTGACGCCATGCTGCTCGGTGTCGCTCAACCGCAGCCTTTCGGGCAAAGGCGCCAACGGGCCCAGCTGACCGCTGTTGACCAGCACTTCGTGCAAGTGCTGGCGCTCACTGTCGGACAGCTGCGGCGGCTGCCGCTCCTCGTTGATGGAGGCGTCGAGGGCTTCGGCCACATGGCGTTGCCAGCGATCGATAGCCTGACTTTGCGCGTTGCAGGCAGTGCTCATGAACAGCTGCCAGTAAGGCTGGCGATTCACGTAGTCTATCCAGGCGTCGTCGTGTCGCTCCAAGGCATAGTTGCCAGCAGCATCGAGCATGCTTTGCGTCACCCAGAGGGTGTAGCTGGTGAACGCTTGTACCAACGGGGGATTGCTCAGGTCCAGCCGTTCAGCCAACGCCATGCAGAAATACAGCACGATTTCGACATCGTCGATGACATGGCCTTGCTCACCCCAGCGACCGATATGCAGCATGACGTAGTCCCGGACGCGCGCCTCACGCCAGTCCTGTCGTGCCATGGCAATCACTGCGGGAATGGCAGACTCGTCGCATGTTTGCTCGAGCAGTGCGTATACCCTCGCAAGGTTTGCCATTGACGAGAAGATCAAGGCATCGCGGTCCACGCAGCTCACCGCGTCCTGCGCTTGCTCATACAGCTGTGCACGCAGTTGTCGATGATTGCACGCACCGCGGATGACGACCTGGATGCGAGCCCGCATGTTGGTACCGGGAAGCCGCGCCTGTGCCGATACATCCAGGCGCAGCAGCAGCCTGAAAAAGTCAGCGGCGGCTGGATCCGTATCAGCCAGCAATTGATTGGCCTGCTGCAGCTGGTCCGCCGGAAAACCTGTGAACAGACGAGGCGCATCGCGCAGTGTCTGTTCGTTGCGCGCCGTGATTGATTCCCCAGGCGAAAGCGGTGAAATCAGTGAGCGCGGCGACCACTCCGATTCCATTGATTCGCAGGGTTCAGGTTCGAGGTAGACGTTGCCCACCGCGCGCATTTCTGCTTCAAAGCGCGAGCGCAGAGGCTCAGGCAATGACGCGCTGTACAGACAGAGCCCCGGTGTACTTCCGGCACCTGGCGGCACGCTGGCAATGTTCAGATGGCTGAGGTCGGCGTGGTGCAAGCGTGGCAGCGATTCCAGGCCCACTGGCCAGTGGTCCAGGTTGGAGGCGCTCAGGTCCAGCTCCTCCAGAAGTCCCAGGCGGCTGAGGTCCAAGGTCACCGGCGCGGTCGAAATACCTTGGCCGGCGCCCGGTACATGCTCTTCGCTATTGAAGAGTTGTCCGGGTATCAACGGGTTGTTCGACAGATCCAGAACGCGCAGCTGCACCATGGTCGCAAGGTCGCGGGCGTCTGCCGCGCTCAGGATGATCAGGTTCTGGGTGAGGTTCAGCGTGTGCAGCGACCTCCGGCTGGCCAGTACGGCAAATACCCCGGCTTCGAACTCGGCCCTGGAGTTTTGCAGCGTCAAGGTGTGCAGGGAGCCGCTGGCGGTGAGGCGACGGATCTGCTGGTGTGTCCAACTCAAGCCTGGCAGCTGCATGTCGTTGAGGACCAGAGTCTGCAGATGCCGCAGCGTGCCAACCGCCGCGATGGCTTCAGGGGCCAGGTTACTGCGTGACAGGTCCAGCAAGCGCAGATGGTGCAGGCTGTTCAACGCTTCGGGAAGGGCGGTCATCGGCAGGTTGATGAGTTCCAGGCGACGCAGATTGGGCATATGCCGCAGCAGTGAATCGAGGTTATCCAATTGCTCGAAGCCGACCAGACGCAGGTACTCGACTGCCGGCAGGTCAATGTCCAGAGGCGGCAGCGCACCCAAATCGCCTTCGGTCAAATGCAGGCTTGCGGGGCGCAGGGCGATTCGTGCCTCCCATGCGTGAAGCAGATCGTTGACCGCTCTTTCACGTTCTCGCCGCATGTACCCTGCAGTGCCCTGCTCGGCCCACGACCCTGCGCTGGCGAGCAGGCGAGGGCGCTCCTGCTCGAGTCTGGCGAGCATCGGGCCGATCGGCACGTTGTGCTGCAGCAGATAGCCAAGGTAATCCTCGGCGGTAGAGGTCATGAAGGCCGATGAGGTGGGGGTGAACAAGCGTTCAAGTCTTTCAGTGGCCGGGTCGCGATCGAACCGCTCTGTCCCGTAGGGCCAGGTGTCGCGCCGTGCCGCTGTGCCTGGCGTGGGGCTCAGCCACGTACGCGGCACGGGCAGATTGAGCAGGGTCTGGGCCCGAGTGCGCCGGGTCAGGGCCATTTCGCTGAGGCGCTGGTGCAAGCGTTCCGGTTCATTGATTCCAACGCCAATCGCAGTGCGTTGATGGGGGGGCAGGGCGTGGAGCAGGGCACGATAGAAGCCGTATTCGCTCAGGTCCTGGGGCAACAGCACTTGGTCCGCGCCGACGGTATACCAGCCCTCTTCATCGTCGCGGTAGACCGAAACGGTGTCGACATCCGTGGTGCCGAGTTCTGCCAGAGGCGCACCGGATCGGCCGCCGTCGCGCAGCAGCAGGGCGGTACCGGGTTGCCATCCGTCCAGATATTCGAGCAACCGCACCGCCAGGATGAAGGTGTCATTGTTCAGCGTGGAGGGGACGGTAAAACCCTCCAGGGCGTGGATGAGTCGGGCGTCTTGTTCGAGCTCACGGGCCTGCTGTGCCACATCCAGAGGCAGAACGGCGTCGGGCGTCTGCAATGACGCGGCGACCGCCTCGCGGTTGTCATCGATGAACAGCTGGGCCAGTTGCAGGGGAATGCCGGGGTAGCGGCGACGCAACTCCCGGGTGGCACGGTCGGCTGGAATCTCGGCAAGTTCGAAACGGTGGGCCAGGATGGCCCTGTGCAGCAACATCGACCAGTGCAGCAAGTCGAGGTCTACTTCCAGCGGTGGCACAGGCGCTGCCGTGCAGGCAGAAGGTTGCTGGCAGGGTGGCGGCGTCGGGTCGCCACGGCGCTTGCGGCTCAAGGCCTGCTCCGGCTGGGTTTGACGCCTGGCAGTGGCGTGGTAGAACGCCCGCAACTGTGGCACATCGTAGCCTTCGGGTACCGGCAGGCCCTTGTGGATTCGCTCGATGATCTGCCCGACATCGTCGATGATGCGTGCGCGCTTCAAGGTGTAATTCAGTAGCATGGGGATCGGCTTGCCTGCCAGGTAGACGCTGCGCAACGGATCGTTGCCGACCCCGCTGATCCGCGCCACCTCCAGCAGGCGCTGATCGCCGAGGCCATCGCTCAGTGGGCCGAGGCGGCGCAACAGCGAGAGCCGCTTCCAGTGTTCTGGCTTCTCGTGCTGGTGGTACCACGCGCCCTTGTCGTTGTGGCGCAGCAGTGGCAGATAGGCGTCATGGGTAGACGGGTGTGCGATACGCCACTGTTCTGCGGCAGTTTTCTCGACGCGGTAGAACCCCCGGTTGATCTTGATCGCCTGGCCGGCGGCCAGACGGTAAAGCCCTCGTTCATCAGGCTGCCCTGCAGGGGCCTCGGCGTCGGTCATGCGATACTCGCCCAATGCTGGAAGCCAGCAGCGTCGGTCGGCGGCACCGACGCGTACGTCGCTCATCGACATCATCCAATCCGAGGGCTGGCGACCTTCCGGTTCTTCTGTGCCACCGATGCCGACACCTGCGCCGATGATCAGGTGCTGCTGGATCAGTCGAGCGAATGACGGGCATTGCTGCTGCAACCGCACAGCCGCCTGGGCACTGGTCGGAATCAGCACCGCCGCGTCGGCGAGCAGGCGTTTTTCACGGCTTTGCCGAAGGTGCGCGCGCAGACCCTGAGTCAGGGCCGGGGCTTGCATCGGAAGTTGGCTCACGGTGTCTGGGTCAAGCCATCTGGCCGTCACCCGCGGCAGGTCGGACAGCGCGATGAAACGGCTGAAGAAGTGCTGAAACCTGGCGTCGAGCAGTTCTCTGCGCACGCTGGCGAAGAAGCTCGCACGCGATAGGTACTGTTTGAGCGGGTGCAGCGGATGGCCAGGGATGTAGGCCACACAAGGTGCGGCGTCGTCATCGGCGCCCAGCACGATGATCTCGGGCGCAGCCACTTCATTGAACAGCTGCAACGAGCCGATCTGCACCGCCTGTTCATCCACATACAGCCCTTGCTGGGCAAATTCCGCCGAGCCGGTTGCAAAGCCGTCGATCAACCAGTCCAGCATCCTCCGGCCTGGCCTGCCTATGTGCTCGCGGATGCTGGCCAGCGTGGTTTCTTCCTGCAGGGTAGCCAGGTAGGCATCCTGCATCGCAGCGCGCAGCACCGACGTGGTCGATGCCGAACGCAAATAGGCAAAGTATTGCTCGTCCAGCGAAAGCCTGTGTTGAACGGCCCATACATCGTTGGGGGTAATGCTCGCCCAGTCGGTGCTCGACAGGTTGCTGCGGATGAACCGATACAGGCTCTGTAGGGTGCCGAACGCTTGCGTTGCACGCTGTCGGGCCTGCCAGCTTCGCCTGTGATGTTCCTGCCATTGGCGCCGCTGCTCGGCGGTGGTCCGTTCGAACCAAGGGGGCTGGTCCGCACTTTCAAGGGGCGAAACCAAGGTTTCGTACTGACGGGTCAGGTGTTTCGAGGGGGTAGCGGGCATGCACGTCTTCCTTCATCGAGTGAAGACGTCATTGGCTGTGAAGAGGGGTAGCGATGAGCGCTACATAATCATCGTCACGGCGCGATGGGCAAAAAAAATCCCGGCACAGGCCGGGATTTCTTCACCATCCAGAAGCATCAACGCATCGAGGAGCGCGGCGCAACAGGCTGGTTGTCGTTGGAAATGGTCACTTCCACGCGGCGGTTCTGGGCACGGCCCGAGTTGCTGGTGTTGTCGGCAACAGGGTATTCCTTGCCATAGCCCTGAGCGACGACACGCGAAGGCTCGACGCCAGCGCGTACCAGTGCAGCCATCACCGAAGTGGCGCGGCGCTCGGACAGGCTCTGGTTGTAGGCAGCCGAACCGGTGCTGTCGGTGTAGCCTTCAACGATGACCTTGCGATCAGGGTTTTCCTGAAGGAACTGAGCCAGCTTGGCTACGTTGACGAACGCGGACGACTTCAGCTCGGCCTTGTTCAGGTCGAACAGCACGTCACCGAAGGTCACCAGGGTGCCGCGGTCAGTCTGCTTGGCGTTCAGGCTTTCCTGAAGCTTCTTGATCTGCGCGTCGCGGGCATCCAGGCGAGCCTGGGCGCGCTGGGCAGCGGCACCTTTGAGGGTTTCCTCGGCGCTGCGCAAAGCGATGGTCTGCTTGGCCACTTCAACGCGCTGGTTGGTCAGGTAGGCCAGTTGGTCGACTTTCTTCGCATCGGCGTCATCACGGAAGGCTTTGTCGGCCTTGTCCAGCCACTCCGACGCGTCCTTGGTTTCCAGGGCCGCCAGCTGTACCGACTTGGGGTTGGTCTGCAGGGACGAGAAATTGGTCCGCGCCTGCTCCAGGTTAGGGTTAGGCGGGGTGGAGCAAGCTGCCAGGCCAACGCTGAGAGCCAACAGAGCAGGAACCATCAATTGTTTACGCATAATCTTCATCCTTTATTCGAGTTCAAGTCGCGGTGGGCAGCTTACTGAGCGCTGCGCTCGGCTTCTTCACGCAGGTCCTGTACACCCTGCCTGGCGTCTTGCACGGCCTTGGCGGCTTTGCCGGCCTGGGCCTTGCGCTCGGCCAGACGTGCGTCCCACTCGGCCTGTTCGGCGAGCATCTTGGCTTTCCCGTAGTTCTCGTCGTGCATGGCGATTTCCGCCTGCTTGAACTTGTCCTGCGCCGCTTTCATTTCGACCGCAGCGTATTCGGTACCGCCAGCGCTCACGGCGCTGTTCACGGCCGACTGGGTCACAGCGTACTGTTCGGTCGGTGGCTTGCCGGCGCAGCCAGCCAGGACGAAGGTAGTACCCAGTGCCAGGGCAGCCAGTTTCAGCCCGCGCAGAGGGGTGGACGAGGTTTTGGCAGTACGGGTATTCATGGCTTTCAACTCCATTGGATAGCTCCTGAAAAACATCAAAATCCATGACAGTCGAACGTTTCGCGCGCCTGGGTCAAGCCCGGCGACTCACTGACGCCGCTGGCTGTAATGGTTAAACGTTGGGACACAAGGGAATTTTGAATAGTTCAGAAATTTGTCCGAATGGGTGGTTTTTTTCTGACGCCGTAGGTTTGGCGTGTCGGGCGGAATCTGGCCCGAAGATCGACACCATTCCCTGTCCGACAGGGGACGAGCGGTCGATCAGGACTCGGCGGCCAGTTGGGTAGCAAAGCTCTCGACCGCGCCCAGCACGCGTTTGGCACCGTCCTGAATCTCGGTGATGACCGTGCCTGCCTGGTTCGCCAGTTGCAGACCAGACTCAGCTTTGTGTTTGCCGGCGCCGATGGTGGCGACCGCAACGGTGGCCAGCTTCTGATTCTGCTGCACCACGCTTTCGATCTCCGCAGTGGCTTGGGTCGTACGCGACGCCAACTGACGTACTTCATCGGCGACCACGGCAAAACCGCGGCCTTGTTCCCCGGCCCGCGCAGCTTCGATAGCGGCATTCAACGCCAGCAGATTGGTTTGTGCGGCGATTCCGCTGATCGTCTTGATGATGTTGGAAATGACCTGGCTCTGCTCGTCCAGCGCCTCGATGCCTTCGGCGGCGCTTTGCATGTGATGAGCCAGATCTTTCATCACGTCGACCGTGTCTCGCACGACTTGCGCCCCGCGCAGCGCGGTTTCATCGGTGCGCACCGATGTGTCGTACGCCACCGTCGCGGCTTCGGCGATGGCTATTTCACGTTCCACCATCTCGGTGATGACGGTCGCGACCTTCACCACTTTGTAAACCTTGGCATTGCCATCCCGAACCGGGTTGTAGGACGCTTCGAGCCAGACATCCCGGCCCTGGCTGTCGATGCGTTTGAAGCGCTGGGCGACGAACTCTCCACGGCGCAGCCGATCCCAGAACGCCTGGTACTCGCTGGAATCGGCGATGTCGCTGCTGCAGAACAGCCGGTGATGCTTACCCTTGACCTGGTCCAGACGATAGCCCATCGCCTGCAGGAACAGGTCGTTGGCAGTGAGCACATGCCCGTTGAGGTCGAACTCGATCACCGCAGTAGAGCGCAACAGCGCCTGGATGAAGTTCTCATGGGCGCGAGAGGTTTCGATGGTATTGGTCAGGTCGCTTGCGTAGCAGGAGAACTTGAGCAACGTACCATCGGTGGCGCGTACGGGGTGCATGATGACGCGCAGCCAGGTTTCGCCGCCGTCTTTGCGTAACAGCCGCCAGGCGCCACAGAAATGTTCACCCTGCCGGATCGCGGTCCGCACCCGCGCATAGTGCGGGTCGCTGCGCACCTGTTCGGCAACCAGGCTTTCCAGCGGTTTGCCCGCCAGCTCGTCATTGCGGTATTGCAGCACTTCCTCGAAGTTGGCGTTCACGCCGAGAATGCACCCGCGAGGGTCGAGCCTCAGGTGGATGGTTTCTTCGTCCAGACCCTGGCGGATCTGCCTGACCATTGCCACTTCCTCACGCAAGGCGGCCATTTCGTTTTTCATGCGTTTGAACCAGAACATGTGGCAGGCCTCGGGTAGGGGAAGGGCACCTAGGTTATCGACCGAGTAGAACCATACTTAAAGTCAAGGTGCTCGCGAACCGACCGCGCATTCTTCGCTATGAAGCGCCCGAGCATGAAAAACCCGGCGCGCAGGCCGGGTTTTCCCAAGCGTGGTGAATCAATGCAGCGAAACGCGGCTCCTGACCGGCTGGTTGTCGTTGGAAATGGTCACCTCTACCCGGCGATTCTGCGTCCGACCCGAAGCGTCGCCGTTGCTGGCAACCGGGTAGGCCATGCCTAGCCCTTGAGCCACAATGCGTTCAGCACCCACGCCGGTACGCACCAGCTGCACCATGACGGCATTGGCGCGTCGCTGCGACAGGGTCTGGTTGAAGGATGCCGAACCAGTACTGTCGGTATGCCCTTCGACGATGACCTTGCGGTCCGGGTTGTCGCGCAGGAACTGCGCCAGGCGGCCTATGTTGTCGTAGGCACTGGCACGCAGCTCGGCTTGCCCCACTTCGAACAGTACATCGCCGAAGGTCACCAGGCTGCCGCGCTCGGTCTGTGCCACGGCCATCGCTTCGGCTGCGGGCTGCCTGGCGTTGAGGCTTTCCTGGAGTTTCTTGATCTGCGCATCGCGCGCTTCCAGGCGGGCTTGGGCACGCAGCGCGGCGACACCCAGGATCGCCTGCTCGGCCGTGCGCAGCTCGATGGTGTGCCTGGCGACTTCGACACGCTGATTGCTCAGGTAGGCCAGATGACCCACGTGATCATCGGCGTCGTTGGCGCGAGCGGCCGTTTCAGCGCGATCCAGCCAGTCGGCGGCATCCTTGGTTTCCAGGGCGGCCAACTGTACCGACTTGGGGTTGCCCTGCAGCTCGGCGAAATTGGCCTGGGCTTGCACCAGTTGCGGGTTGGGGGTCTTGGAGCAGGCAGCCAGCAGCACGACCAGCGCCGACAGGGCGGGAAACTTGAATGTGTTGTTCACGGTATTTTCCTGAATCTTGAAAGAAGAACGCGAAAGCCAGGCTCAAGAAGCAGCGCGCAGGCCTTCCTCGCGCAAGTCCTGGACACCCTGGCGGGCATCGTCGACGGCGCGTCGAGCCTTGGCGGCCTGAGCCTTGCGCTCGGCCACACGGGCATCCCACTCAGCTTGCTCGGCGAGGCGCCGGGCTTCATCGTGGTGCTTGCGCTGCAAGGCGATTTCAGCGTTCTTGAGTTTGTCCTGGGCGGACTTCATTTCGATGGCGGCGAACTCGGTGCCACCGGCGCTCACCGCTGCATTGACGGCCGACCGGCTCAGCGCATATTGCTCGACCGGTGCATTGCTGGCGCAGCCTGTCAGTACGACACCTGCAGCAAGGCATACAAGGGCTGTTTTCAAAGGGCCGAAAGACGACCGTACGCTGGATGTATTCACGCGATAGTGCTCCATTGGACAGCGATTGATTGCTTCGTCCGCTATCCGCGACACGCCGAACTGGGCTTGCCACCGCGATGCGCTGCGGACGGATCGATGGCCATTTCCTGGCTCTTTTTTCCCGAGTCTACAATCGCTATGGAAAACTATCCTATTGATTTGTATGGTTTTATGCGTGATGGCTGGCTTTTTTTTCTGGCCATTTGACCGAGAACGTTACAGGTGTAGGAAACTTCCTGAAGTTGCCAGTCCATGTTCAGTTCGCGGTGTCGTCCGCATCATTTTTCAAGCGCCCAAGGTGCTCGCGCGACAGCGCCAGGAAACGCGGCGTTGCGCCGATGTCTTCGTACATGGGGTCGCCTTCTTCATCGGTAGCGATGACCTTGGTCCCCTTGACGTAGGGAAAGCTGCCTTCGAGCTCCTCGAGTGCCGCACCGATCAGCTCGCCCAACAATTCCTGAGCGTGATGCTTGGGGTACATCTGGGTCAGAGCCGCCAGGCGGGCGGCCGACTCCATGTCCAGATGTATGTTGATACCCGTGTCGGTCAGTCGACCCTTGGCGTTCTGTTCCCAATGCTCGGCCAGTTCATGAATCTTCATAGATACCTCATGCGCAGGTTATTCACGCCCCTGTCCACCACGCTTGTCAGCCTCGGCTCGGCTGGGGCACTCTTTGCTGTAAAGCCGTTGTCGCCTGGCAGCCGTTGCTGCTTGCCAGTAGTTTGTAGAGCCATTTTTCCCGTGCTTGTTCAGTGGCCACGGCAATCGGATCACACGCCGCGCCGCGCGGGCTGGAAGGGCACACCGTTTCCAAGCAATGGAGAAAATGCCGATGTCCGATATTGATCTGCGCCTGCGCGAAGACGTGCACCTGCTTGGCGAATTGCTGGGCAATACCATCCGCGAGCAGTACGGCGAGGCCTTTCTGGAAAAGATCGAGCGCATACGGCGTGGCGCCAAGGCGGACCGTCGACGCGATCCTGCCGGTGACGCCGTCAGCGCCGAACTGCGCTCCAGCCTGGACGACCTCGGCGAGGAAGAGCTGCTGCCCGTGGCCCGTGCCTTCAACCAGTTCCTCAACCTGGCCAACATCTGCGAGCAATACCAGCTGATCCGCCGCCGCGACGAAGGCCAGCCCGAGCCCTTCGAAAACCTTGCTCTGGGCGAGCTGCTGAGTCGGTTGAAAACCGCCGGGCACAGCCCCGAAGCGTTGGCGCAGCAGTTGCTGGCACTGGATATTGAACTGGTGTTGACCGCCCACCCCACCGAAGTCGCTCGCCGTACCTTGATCCAGAAATACGACGCCATCGCCGCCCAGTTGGCCTTGCATGACCACCGCGACCTCACCGCCGCCGAGCGCAACGCGGTGCGGGAGCGCCTGCAGCGGTTGATCGCCGAGGCTTGGCACACCGAGGAGATCCGTCGTACCCGACCCACGCCTGTGGATGAAGCCAAGTGGGGCTTCGCGGTCATCGAGAATTCGCTCTGGCACGCAGTGCCCAACCACCTGCGCAAGGTCGACGCGGCGTTGCAGGCCGCCACTGGCCAACGCCTGCCCTTGAGCGCTGCGCCCATACGCTTCGCTTCGTGGATGGGCGGCGATCGCGACGGCAATCCGAACGTGACAGCCAAGGTGACCCGCGAAGTGCTGCTGCTGGCGCGCTGGATGGCGGCCGACCTGTTCCTGCGCGATGTCGATCAACTGGCCGCCGATCTGTCGATGCAGCAGGCCAGTGCGCCGCTCATGGCCCAGGCGTCCGACAGCAGCGAACCCTATCGCGCGGTGCTCAAGCGACTGCGCGAACGCCTGCGGGCCACGCGCAACTGGGCCCATGCGTCGCTGCCGGGCGATCAGCCCGGCGATGACCAGGTGCTGCAGCACAACCGCGAGCTGATCGAACCGTTGCAGCTGTGCTTCGACTCATTGCACGCCTGCGGCATGGGCGTGATCGCCGATGGACCGCTGCTGGACTGCCTGCGCCGCGCCGTGACCTTCGGCCTGTTTCTGGTGCGCCTCGATGTGCGTCAGGATTCGACCCGCCATCGCGGGGCGTTGAGTGAAATCACCGAGTACCTGGGGCTGGGTCGCTATGACGACTGGGACGAGGACGCGCGGATCGAATTCCTCGTGCGCGAGCTCGCCAATCGCCGGCCGCTGCTGCCCACCTGCTTCGCACCCAGCGAAGACACCGCCGAAGTATTGGCCACCTGTCGCGAGGTAGCGGCGGCGCCGGCCGCGTCACTGGGCTCCTACGTGATCTCCATGGCGGGCGCCGCCTCCGACGTGCTGGCGGTGCAGCTTCTGCTCAAGGAGTCCGGGCTGCGCCGATCGATGCGCGTGGTGCCGCTGTTCGAGACCCTGGCCGACCTCGACAACGCCGGCCCGGTGCTGGAGCGCCTGCTGCAGCTGCCCGACTACCGCAGCTCGCTGCAGGGGCCGCAGGAGGTGATGATCGGCTACTCCGATTCGGCCAAGGATGCCGGGACCACCGCGGCCGCGTGGGCGCAGTACCGGGCCCAGGAAACGCTGGTGAACATCTGCCAGGCACACGGCGTCGAGCTGTTGCTGTTCCATGGTCGCGGCGGCACCGTGGGCCGCGGTGGCGGTCCGGCCCACGCAGCCATTCTGTCGCAGCCACCGGGTTCGGTGGCAGGGCGCTTCCGCACCACCGAGCAGGGCGAAATGATCCGCTTCAAGTTCGGCCTGCCGGACATCGCCGAGCAAAATCTCAACCTGTATGTCGCCGCCGTGCTGGAAGCCACCGTGCTGCCGCCGCCACTGCCCGAGCCTGCCTGGCGCAGCGTGATGGACGAGCTCGCGGAACAGGGCGTCAAGGCCTATCGGCAGGTGGTGCGTGAGAACCCGCACTTCGTCGAGTACTTCCGGCAGGCCACGCCCGAACAGGAGCTCGGTCGTTTACCTCTGGGCAGCCGTCCGGCCAAGCGCCGGCAGGGCGGGATCGAAAGCCTGCGCGCCATTCCATGGATCTTCGGCTGGACCCAGACGCGGCTGATGCTGCCCGCCTGGCTGGGCTGGGAGACCGCCCTGGGCGCAGCGCTGGCGCGTGGCCAGGCTGAGCAACTGACTTCGATGCGCGCCCACTGGCCGTTCTTCCGCACGCGTATCGACATGCTCGAGATGGTGTTGGCCAAGGCCGATGCCGAGATTGCGGCGCTGTATGATGTGCGTCTGGTCGAACCCGACCTGCAGCCATTGGGCGCGGAACTGCGCGACCTATTGTCGCAGTGTTGCGCGGCCGTGCTGGGCCTCACCGGGCAGACACACCTGCTTGCCCACAGCCCGACAACGCTGGAGTTCTTCAGCCTGCGCAACACCTATCTGGATCCGCTGCATCAGTTGCAGGCCGAGCTGCTGAAACGCTCGCGCTCCCGCGAAGCGGCGCTGGACAGCCCGCTGGAACAGGCCCTGCTGGTCACCGTGGCAGGCATCGCTGCCGGGTTGCGCAATACCGGTTGAGACAGGCGGTCGATCGGTGCAGCCGGGCAGCCACCCGCTCGGGTGCAACCGATTGGCGGTAATACCCGGTACAACCCCTGCAGGACACCGTCCCCGGGGGCGGGTGCCTGCGACTTTCGGTGGCTTGTGTGCCCCGTGCCCGCTGTGTATCTTGATCAGCCTTTGGCCGTCTTGCGGCCATCATTTTTTTTGGGAAGGGCTTCTGCCGTCAGCGCGGCCGGAGCAGATTCGACGACTATCTATAAAAATCGAGAGGAGCACATCGATGCGCGTGATTCTGCTGGGAGCTCCCGGGGCCGGTAAAGGTACTCAGGCAAAATTCATCACCGAAAAATTCGGTATCCCGCAAATTTCCACGGGCGACATGCTCCGTGCTGCCGTCAAGGCCGGTAGCGAACTGGGCGTGCTGGCCAAGAGCGTCATGGACAGCGGTGGCCTGGTGTCCGACGACCTGATCATCGCCCTGGTCAAGGAGCGCATCGCTCAGCCCGATTGTGCCAACGGTTTCCTCTTCGATGGCTTCCCGCGCACCATTCCCCAGGCCGAAGCCCTGGTCACCAATGGCGTTGAGCTTGACCACGTTCTGGAAATCGCCGTCGACGACGAAGAGATCGTTCAGCGTATTGCCGGTCGTCGTGTTCATGAGGCATCGGGTCGCGTCTATCACACCGTCTACAATCCACCGCGCGAAGCGGGCAAGGATGACGTGACCGGTGAGGTGCTGGTGCAGCGCAAGGACGACACCGAAGAAACCGTGCGTCATCGCCTCTCGGTCTACCACTCGCAGACCAAGCCGCTGGTGGCGTTCTACAACGAACTGGCGGCTGCCCATGGCAAGCCCAAGTGCAGCCACGTCGAAGGCGTCGGTTCGGTTGCCGACATCACCGCCAAGGTGCTTGCCGCACTGAGCTGAGTGTTGGTATCGACACACCGGGTATCCACACACCGGAGGTCGACCATTGCCTTGTCATGAACGGCCCGCTTGCGGGCCGTAGTTGTCTATAATCGCCTTTTCCCACCTTGCCTGGACCCTTTCGATGACCACCCTGCTGGCCCTGGACACTGCCACTGAAGCCTGCTCCGTTGCGTTGCTGCACGATGGCAAGGTGTCGAGCCACTATGAAGTGATCCCGCGCCTTCACGCGCAGAAGCTGCTGCCGATGATCAAAACCTTGCTGGCCGGGGCGGGCGTGGCGCTGACGGCCGTCGATGCGATAGCCTTCGGACGCGGCCCGGGCGCGTTCACCGGAGTACGCATTGCGGTAGGGGTGGTCCAGGGCCTGGCGTTCGGCCTGGATCGTCCTGTGTTGCCAGTGTCCAACCTGGCCCTGCTGGCCCAGCGCGCGTGGCGCGAGCACGGCGCCGGCCAGGTAGCGGCCGCTATCGACGCGCGCATGGACGAGGTGTACTGGGGTTGCTATCAAGAGCGCGCCGGGGAAATGTGCCTGCAGGGCGAGGAAGGGGTATTCGCGCCCGAAAGGGCTCAGCTTCCGGCTCAGGCTTCTGGCGAGTGGTTTGGCGCGGGCACCGGCTGGACCTATGCCGAGCGGATCGCTGTGGCCACTGTGGGGCGTGACGCCGATCTGCTGCCTCACGCACAGGATCTGCTGGAGCTTGCCCGTTTCGCCTGGGCGCGCGGCGAAGGCTTGCCCGCCGATGGCGCCCAGCCGGTGTATCTGCGTGACAACGTAGCTACACCGAAAAAGTCGCCGTTGTAGTACGCTTCGTCGGCGTTCAAGCCTGTAGTGCGCATTTCATCGGCATAATCTGCCCTTGAGATAAAACTTTGCCGCAATGTGTGGTCTAGTGATCACCTGGGTCGCTGCACAACGCCAACGCTGCGGCGGCTTCTTACGACGATCGAGTGAACCTGATGCGTATCGATGGTGTTTCCTCCCAGCCTTATCCAATCAAGCGCAAGCCGCTTGCGGACAAGGCGCGGGTGCAGGAAACCGTCGACGATATCGAGGGTGAGTTCGAGGTCCCTGCGCAGCCTACGCCCCAGCGCTCCCGTTCGCGCGGTACCAGCGTGCCGGCCCGCCAGCAGGACATGATCTTTCCCCGTTCGATGAGTCGCCGTGCGGCTGACGCGCTGGGCATGTACCTGAGCACCCAGGGTTTCGTCGAATGGGACAATGAAGTGCTGGGCCTGGATGTGCATATCTGACTGTGCCCAGCCTGCCTTATTTCATCGGCTGTCCGTCGTGGAGCGAAAACGCCTGGCGCGGTGATTTCTATCCGCACGACGCGCGTCCGCCCGATTTCCTTGCCCTCTATGCTCAGCAGTTCAACGCTGTGGAAGGCAACACCACGTTCTACGCACGGCCGGCGCCCAATACCGTGGAGCGCTGGGCCGCGAGCATGCCGTCCGATTTCCGCTTCACGGCCAAACTGCCACGTGACATAAGCCATGGCGGCGATCTGCGCGAACACTTGGGCGCGGCTGAGGATTTTTGTCGGCTGCTCGCGCCGCTGGGCGATCGGGTAGCGCCTTTGTGGTTGCAGTTGCCAGCGTCTTTCACGCCTTGGCGTCTGCCGGAGTTGATCGGTTTCATCGACGTCCTGCAGCGGCCCATCGCCGTGGAGGTACGTCATGGCGCGTTCTTCGCCCGCGGTGACGAGGAGCGGTTGCTCAACAATCTGCTGCGCGAACGCAATGTCGAGCGTATCTGCCTGGATCCGCGAGCCCTGTTCAGCTGTGTTTCGAACGCGCCCGCCGTGCTTCACGCCCAGTCCAAGAAGCCGCGAGTGCCACCGCGCCCAGCGGCGTTCAGCCATAGCCCGCAGGTGCGCTTCATTGGCCACCCAGAGCTGCAGGCAAACGAGCCTTTTCTGACCCCCTGGGTGGAAAAGATCGCCGGTTGGATCGAAGAAGGGCGTACCCCTTACATTTTTCTGCACACCGCCGACAACCTGCTCGCGCCCGCCCTGGCCCGGCGTTTCCACGAGCGTCTGATGGAACGTTTGCCAGGCCTGCCAGCCTTAAAAGAACTGCCCGGGGAGCCACAGACGGCGCAACTCGGCCTGCTCTGATTCCGTTTTCCCGGAGGCTTCGGCCAGTTCCGCCAAACAGGAGCCCGTGTGCCGAGATTGCTGATCATTCTGCTGTTGTTGGCGGCCGCGCCCGTTGCCGTGTGGCGAGGCTGGATCGAGGTGCCTGCTCGTTGGAATCCCTGGGCCCCGCTGGATATCGCCGAACCGGTGAATTTCCTTACCCGCTACAAACTCGGCAAATTACAGAACGATCCACAGTTGTGTGTGCAGGCGCTGGCGACTTCCACCGTGCGCTATAGCGTTCAGGCCGACAGCCCAGTGGATGCCAAGTGCCCGCTGGTAAACGTATTGCGTGTGCAGGGCAGCGAGGTCAGATTGAGCAGCAGTTTCCTCGCAACCTGCCCGGTGGTGGTGGCGTTCGCCATGTTCGAGCGACAGGCCCTGCAGCCGGCAGCGCAGGCGACGTTCGGCCAGGCGGTAACGCAGGTTGATCATCTGGGTAGTTTCGCCTGCCGCAATGTCTACGGTCGCAGTGAAGGACGTTTGAGCCAGCATGCCAGCGCCAACGCGCTGGACATTGCCGGGTTTCGTCTGGCCGACGGACGTCGTATCAACGTGCTCAAGGATTGGCCTGGCGACAGCCCCAGCGCGCGCTTCCTGCGTCAGGTACGCGACGGCGCCTGCCAGCATTTCAATACCGTGCTCGGCCCCGAGTACAATGCCGCCCACCGCAACCATTTCCATCTCGACATGGGCCGCTGGAGCGTGTGCCGCTGATCCATTTCCCAGCCACCGCGGTGTACCCGGACGCGGCTCGCGCCGCTGCTACAGGGCCACGGAGTGGATGTACGGCTGACGCGGCTTGTGCCGCTGTTACAGGGGCTGATGCTGGAGGAACGGCGGACGCCGGACGCCGCACGCGGGTTGACGGTCTGGGTCTCTGTAGCAGCGGCGCGAGCCGCGTCGGCGGTGCACGCGGGGTATCTGCAAGGGCTCGGTCGGCGCTCAGGCAGCCTGGCGGATATTGTTCAGAACGGCAGGGCGCATCCAGCTCAGGTCCAGCTCCAACGCATGGCATTGTTCACTGATGGTTTCCTGCGCCAGCGGTATCGGCGTCTGCGCCAACTGCCAGTCGAATTCGGCGATCGGCAGGCGCAGCGCACGAGGCAGCGGCCCCGGGCCCGGCTGCGAGCTCTGGTCACCCTGGTTCAGCACCAGCGGACGAACCCAGCGGCTGTCGAACGCCAGGTGCGCCTGTTGGGCCAGCACATCCTCCTCGGACAGCGGCGCCGAGGGTTTGTCCAGCAACGTCAGCTCCAGCTCGGCCTTTGGCAAAAACAACGGCTCAGGTGGCTTCACTTCGGTGTCGCGAACATCGCACAGGCGCTGCAGAAGAATATGCGCCAGGATCTCGCTGCCGGCACTGGGCTCGGCCGCCGATGCAGTGTCCGCCGCTGCGTGCGCCTGCCCTTGCACTTGCCCGTCGCGGTGCTCGGTCAATGCCTGGGCGAAGAAGTCCTGCCACAGCGCACTTGCAGCACCCAGGGTCTGGATGTTGTGCTGGCTGAAGTCGCCGATGGGCGAAATGTAACCTGGCGCTGTGGAATTGATGACGGACATGGCACTCGGCACGCTTGGGCTCTGGCAAAATGCCTGGCAAAGTTCTTATCGGCGGCACGCGCCGATCTTTTAGCCTTTCGATACAGGAATCTTCAGTGGAGCAGCAAGCCGGTGGTCGCATCCAGGTTCAGGCACAGAACGATGCCTGCGAACCGCAAGCCGAAGAATGGGCGCAACGCCTGCATCTGCCTCGCCACTTACCCGACGCCGATTTCGCTTTGCAGGTCGGCGATACCGGCCTGCAACTGCAACAACTGGGCGCGGACGCTCCGGGGCCCGTGCGAGTGGATTTCGTCGAGGGTGCCGTGGCCCATCGTCGACTCTACGGCGGTGGCAGCGGCCAGATGATCGCCAAGGCCGTTGGCGTGCAGCCTGGCATGCGCCCGCGGGTACTGGATGCCACTGCCGGCCTTGGCAAGGACGCATTCGTGCTGGCCAGCCTGGGCTGCGAGATGAGTCTGGTAGAGCGCCAGCCGATCATCGCCGCGTTGCTCGAGGACGGACTGGCCCGTGCCCAGGGCGACCTGGAAGTAGGCGCCATCGTTGCACGCATGCATTTGCTCAAGGGCAACTCGATCGAGGTCATGCAGCAGTGGCAGGGCGAAGCGCCCCAGGTGATCTACCTGGACCCGATGTTCCCCCACCGCGAAAAAAGCGCGCTGGTGAAGAAGGAGATGCGCTTGTTCCGGCCGCTGGTAGGCGATGACATGGACGCACCGGCCCTGCTGGCCGCCGCCCTGGCCCTGGCCAGCCACCGGGTAGTGGTCAAGCGACCGCGCAAGGCACCATGCATCGAGGGCTGCAAACCGAGCCATGCGCTGGAAGGGAAGTCCAGTCGCTACGATATCTACCCGAAGAAAGCGCTGAAGCCGACGTGACCAATGGACGTTGCTTGTAGGCCAGGACAACCCTCAGTGCCCGGTAAAGCGTAGGATCGGTCCTGATTTTTCCCGAGGCGGTTTTAGCCCGGCACGCTCAAATAGAATCAAGTCTCATTTGTAGTGAGGCTGTATACATGTACCGTTCTACAGGAGTTTGCACGTTGCCCCGCCGTTCGGCGCTGGGCCTGGCGTTGATCGGCTGCGCCGCAGGTGCCAATGCCCATGAAGGGCCCGAATCGCTGGTGCTCGACGAGCTGAGCGTAACCGGCAAACAGGCTGCGCCACCCTATCAGGTCCAGCGTTCGGCTTCCGCCAAATACGCCGTGCCACTGCTCGACGTGCCGCAAACGGTGACCGTCGTACCGCGCCAGATCCTGCGCGAGCAGAATGCCCTGAGCCTGCGCCGGGCATTGTCCAACATCTCCGGCATCTCGTTCAATGCGGGCGAGGGCGGCGGCGGATCGGGAGACAGCATCAACATCCGCGGTTTCAGCGCCAATGCCAACCTGCAGATCGACGGCCTGCGCGACTCTGCGCAGACCCGCCGCAGCGACCTGTTCAACCTGGAACAGGTCGAGGTCATCAAGGGGCCCAGCTCGGTGTTCGGCGGCGCGGGCACCACCGGCGGGTCCATCAACCTGATCACCAAGCTGCCGGTTGCCGACAGCTTCACCGAGCTGGGCGCAGGTGTCGGCACCGACCGCTATCGCCGCCTGACCCTCGACACCAACCAGCCGTTGCACGACCTGGGCGACGGCACCCTGTTTCGTCTCAATCTGATGGCCCACGAGAACCACGTCCCGGGGCGCGATCGCATCGAGCAGCAGCGTTGGGGCCTGGCACCATCGCTGATGTTCGGGCACGGCAGCGACACGCGCCTCACGCTCAGCTATTTCCATCAGAGCGATGACAGCGTGCCCGACTACGGCGTGCCTGCCCGCGATGGCAAGCGCCTGCCGGGGGTCAAGACCAGTCACTACTACGGCTGGCGCAACCTGGATCAGGACCGCACCGACACCGACAGCCTGACGGTCAGGTACGAGCACGACCTGAACCCGGACTGGAGCGTGCAGAACCTTGCGCGCCTCAGCCAGGTAGACCGCGATGCCACCGTGTCCGCTTCCCATGTCAGGCTGGCCAAGCTTCCGGCGCTGCGTTACCTGCCGGCAGGGCCACAAGCCTATCGACGCGACGTGCACACCCGCCTGGCCATGAACCAGACCAGCCTCACCGGCCACTTCGATACCTTCGGCCTGGGCCATACCCTGGTGGTCGGCGCGGAGCTTTCGCGCGAAATCTACGACCGCAAGGCCTCGGGCTATGCCGTGGAGTCCTTCTACCCGGCCGACGGCTACGATCTGGCCAACCCACCGGGTTACTGGAGCGGGCCGAAGGTCAAGTCGCCTACCAGCGTGGCGCACAACAGCATGGACGATCGGGCGCTGTATGTGTTCGATACCCTGGCCCTGGACGAGCAGTGGGACGTCAGCCTCGGCCTGCGCTACGACCATATGCGGGCACAGGCCAGCAATCGCTCGGCCAGCGGGGTCCGGACACGGGCAGGCTCTACGGACGGTGTGTTCAGCCAACGGGCCGGTCTGGTCTACAAGCCCACCGAGCACGGTCGCTTCTATGTGGCCTACGGCACCTCGTTCAACCCATCGGCCGAGAACCTGCTGACCTACGGCGCCGGCCTGTCCGACAACACCCAGAGCCTGGAACCCGAGAAGGGCAAGACCTGGGAGCTGGGTACCAAGTGGCAATTGCTCGATGAGCGTCTGCAGCTGGAGGGCGCGCTGTTCCGGGTGGTCAAGGACAACGTGCGCGAGCGCCTGAGCGACGGCAGCAACCTGCTTGCAGGCAAGCAGCGCGTGCAGGGGTTGGAGTTGGCAGCCACGGGCGCGTTGACCGAGAAGTGGCATGTGTTCGCCAATTACACTCTGCAGAGCAGTGAGACGCTGAAATCGCTGGCCAACCCCGAACGCGTGGGTCAGGCACTGAAAAACACGGCGCCGCGATCCTTCAATCTGTGGACCGCCTACCAGCTTCCCAGCGACATTACCCTGGCCTATGGCATCCGCCACGTCGGCAAGCGCAACCTGACTTCCCAGGATCAAGTCAAGCTGGATGCCTACTGGGTACACGATGCCATGTTGGGCTACCGCGCGTCCGACAACCTCGAGCTGCAGCTGAACCTGAGCAACCTCACCGACCAGAAGTACGTCGAGCGGGTGCGCACGGTCATAGGCAGCGATACCCGTTCCTCAGCCGTGGAGTTCGGTGACGGTCGTGCAGCGGTACTGAGCAGCGTCTATCGGTTCTGACCACCGCCGCAGTCCGCGTTACCGCGAAGCGGCATCCATGCGGATACGCAGCGGCTGTTCATCCTTGCCATCCAGCGTCACGCCGTGATGCTGGGTGCTGACGAACAGCAGGTGCCCGTCGGCTTCAACGCGGGCACTCACCGAATAGCGATGCCCCGGCTTCACCTGAGCCGGGTCGTATTCAAGTTTGAACGGCAGCGGCACCTGGCCCGTAATCGGGCCGCTCTGCCTGGCCAGGGCCATCGTAGGTGCGTCAGCCAGTGACACGTCCTGCAGGCTCACGGTCAACACTGCCGAGGGCGGCAAGGCAATGCGCTGCAGATAGAACGCCTCCCCCTCGAGCGTGGACTTGGGTGCGGGCTGCAGGCTGCTGCAGGCGCCGATCAGGGCGCTGAGTACGATCAGTGAAAGGCGTTTCATGGTTATCTCCGTTTGCAAATTCGGCCGTCAGGCAAAAGCATAGGCAAAGACCGTCGGCGATCACAGCCCATCGGCGGCCTCATCGCTGCGGTGCAGCGCAACCTGGCGGATCGACAGGCGTATTTCGGCGGGCAATACACGTTTGGCAGCGCCTTCGGCCAGTTCTTCGAGCATGGGGTGGTGGCTTAACTTGCCTTGAGCATCGCGGCGCAGTACCCCTTGATCGAGCAGGGTCTGAATGAAGTGACGGAACAGGCTCTTGTCGAAGAATTCCGGGGCGTTCAGGCCGTGCAGGATCGACAGGCGCTGGGCCATGGTGGTGCACAGGTCTTCCAGTTCTTCGGCGCTGAGGGTGTTCTGCCCGGCATTGAGCAACAGGGCGATGGCCATGTAGAAACGCTGCAGGGTCTGCGCGATGGCACGCGACAGCAAGGTCAGCAGCACGAATTGCCGCGAGCTCGGTGCGGGGCGCAGATAGACCCCGTTTTCCAGGCGCAGCAAGCCCTGTTCGACCAGCGCCTGCAACCATTGGTCGATCACGCCGTCGAGCTGCTCAGGGTTCCAGCGGATGAACAGTTCGGCCTGCAGATAGGGATAAAGCGCGTGGGCGTAGCGCAGGATCTGCTCGCGGGTCATGCGCGAAGTGCTCTGGAAGAAACTGGCCAGCAATGCGGGCAGGGCGAAGATATGCAGCACGTTGTTGCGGTAATAGGTCATCAGCACCGCGTGCTGTTCGTCCAGATACAGGATTTTGCCCAGCGCATCGCTCTGCTCGGACAGCAGCTGCATGCCCTGGACATGAGCGATCAGGCTGCGGGCGTCCCCCGTGGGCACGGTGGTATGAGGCGAGTAGGGCACCTGGCGCAGCAGGGTCAGGTACAGGTCGAGTACCCGTTCCATCGCCCCTTCGTCCAAGGCCAGCTTGCTGGTCGAGAGCAGTGCCAGTGCCACCAGGTTCACCGGGTTGATGGCCGCAGCCTCGTTCATGTGGCGAGCGACGCGGATACTCAGGCGATGCGTGGTTTCGTTCAGCCAGTCGGGCTTGAACTGCGGCGCCAGGTCTTGCTCGCGCCAGCCAGGCTGCTGCTCATCGAGAAAGGCCTGCAGCTTGATCGGCTCGCCGAAGTTGACCGCCACCTGGCCAAAGCGCTGCTTGAGTGCGCCGATGACCTTGAAGACGTCCAGAATCGATTCTTTCTTCTTCGCCGCGCCGCGCAGCTCGCCCAGGTAGGTACGGCCTTCCAGCACGCGTTCGTAGCCGATGTACACCGGTACGAAGACGATGGGCGTGCGCGAGGAACGCAGGTAGCTGCGCAGGGTGATTGCCAGCATGCCCGTCTTGGGCTGCAGCATGCGGCCGGTGCGCGAGCGCCCGCCCTCGACGAAGTACTCCACCGGAAAGCCCTTGGTGAACAGGGTGTGCAGGTATTCGTTGAACACGGCGCTGTACAGCGGATTGCCCTTGAAGGTGCGACGCATGAAAAACGCCCCGCCTCGTCGCAGCAGACTGCCGATCACAGGCATGTTGAGGTTGATGCCGGCGGCAACATGGGGTGGCGTCAGGCCGTTCTTGAACAGCAGGTAAGACAGCAGTAGGTAGTCGATGTGGCTGCGATGGCACGGCACATAGATGATCTCGTTGCCGCGGGCAACGTCCTTCACCCCGTCGATATTGTTGACCTTGATGCCGTCGTAGATCTTGTTCCAGAACCAGCTGAGCACCACTTCCAGAAAGCGGATGGCGGTGTAGGTGTAGTCCGAGGCGATTTCGTTGCCGTAGTGCAACGCGCGGGCCTCGGCCTTTTCCACGGTGATGTGCTCGCGTTCGGCTTCTTCGGCAATGGCCTGGCGCACCAGGGGGTCGCGCACCAAGCCCTTGACCAGATGGCGGCGATGGGAAATGTCGGGGCCGATGACCGCAGTCTTCAGGTTGCGGAAGTGCACGCGCAGGATGCGCTGGGCCATGCGCACCGTTCGCTCGTGACCCTTGTTCTGCTGCACCAGTTCGGCCAGGTGGATCGGCTCGGAAAACTGCACGCGGGTCTTGCGCCCCAGAATCAGAATGCTGACCAGCTTGCGCAAGCGCCCGGTAACGGCCCAGCTGTCGGCGAACAGCAGCTTCCAGGGACTGGACTCGCTCGCGGGTGACTGACCCCAGAACACGCTCACCGGGATGATCTGCGCATCTTCGCCGGCGTTCTGTGCCAGTGCCGTGACCAGCCGCGCCAGGGTGGGCGGAGCGCCGCGCTTGTCCTGACGGCCGAGCCAGTCCGGGTCCGGTGTCAGGTAGAACACCGCCGTGGGCTCCATGAGATCGCCGATGGCCACGGGCAGCACCGGGCGGGGCAGACCGGCTTTGCTGCATTCGCGGTCGACCACCGCGAGGTCGGCCAGCGAGGGCGATTGCAAGGCGTACAGCACGGGCCTGCTGCGATCCAGGTTCAAGGTGAACGAGGACTGGTTGATGGTTTCAGACCGAACCCACAGGTACAGCAAACGGCGCAAGGTGCCGAACACGAGGCGGTGCAGAGGTGAGCGGGTCATAGGCCAGGGCTTGGGGGAAAACGCTATTTTACCGGCTTTTGCCGAGGTGAGGGATGCAGGGTGTCGGTGAATATCTTCGCGCGGCTACAGGCTCTTTCGCGGCCACTGGCCGCTCCTGCAGAGGTTGTGCATGGCCTACCTGCAGCGGTCCTGAATGGTTTTGTAGGAGCGGCCAGTGGCCGCGAACAGCCGCGCTGCGGTATCAGCTGGTACGCCAGGTGATTTCCTCTTCACCGTCGTCGCTGACACGGATCCAGCGGTCGGCATGCTCTTCGCCTTCTTCTTCCACCCAGCTGCCCGGCGCGCAGCGCACCTCGACATTGAGCGCCTTGAAAGCGGCACGCGCGCAGGCGACGTCGTCATCCCAAGGCGTGGCGTCGCTCTCCAGGTACAGACTGTTCCACTTGCCCACGGCCTTGGGCAGCCAGGTGACCGGCACGTCGCCCGCCTGGCACTTCCAGGTCTGGCCTTTCTGCTGCCAGTCGCTGCAGGGGCCCAGGGCCTGGCCGAGCCAGGCGGCGATGGCCTTGTGATCGACGTCGGCGTCCTTGAGGTAAATCTCGATATCAGGTTGGCGCATGGGTAGGCTCGCTCAGTCTTGACGCACAAAATAATCGTAGCGCATGGATACCGTGACCACGAGCGGCCGCGGCTGTTCGATCACCGCGGTCCGTCGCTCGGCGCTGGCGCGCCAGCCGTGGGGTGTCATCGCCAGCAGGTTGGCGCGCGATTGCGCGTCGATCAGCTTGAGCTTGAAGGTCAAGGTTTCATGGTGGGCATGCTGCATGCCCTCGGGCACCTGCAACAGGTGTTTGTCGTCGACGTAGTCGCGTACTTCGTCATACAGCTGCTCGCGCAGCTCCATCAGGTGGCCGCTGGTGGGCCCCACACGCATCAGACCGCCCCCCGGCGCCAGCAGGCGCTTGGCTTCGTCCCAGTCCAGCGGGCTGAAGACGCTGGTCAGGAACTGACAGCTGGCATCGGCCAGCGGTACGCGCGCCATGCTGGCAACCAGCCAATGCACCGACGGCGCTCGCTTGCAGGCGCGCTTGACCGCCTCGCGGGAGATGTCCAGGGCATACCCGTCGGCGCGCGGCAGGGCTTGGGCGATCTGTTCGGTGTAGTACCCTTCGCCGCAGCCGATGTCCAACCAGCGCCGTGGCCAGCGTTCGGCTGCAAGCTCGGCCAGGCGCTGGGCCACGGGCGCGTAGTGGCCTTCGTTGAGGAAGTCGCGACGGGCTTCGACCATGGCCTGGTTGTCGCCGGGGTCGCGGCTGTTCTTGTGCTGCACCGGCAGCAGATTCAGATAGCCCTGGCGCGCGCGGTCGAAACGGTGGCCGCTGGGGCAGACCATGCCGTTGTCGGCATTGGCCAGCATGGCGGTACAGAGGGGGCAGGTGAGCATCAGGCGAGTAACTCGACGAGGGTCTGGTAGTAGATCTCGGTCAGCACATCGAGGTCGCTGGCCAGGATGCGTTCGTTGACCTGGTGGATAGTGGCGTTCACCGGGCCCAGCTCGACTACCTGGGTGCCGAGAGTGGCGATGAAGCGCCCATCGGAGGTGCCGCCGCTGGTGGAGGCCTGGGTTTCACGGCCAGTGACGTTCTTGATGCTCGCGGCCACCGCGTCCAGCAGCGCACCTGGCTCGGTCAGGAATGGCAGGCCGGACAGCGCCCAGTCCACATGCCAGTCCAGGCCATGCTTGTCGAGAATGGCGGCAACGCGCTGCTGCAGGGCTTCGACCGTGGACTCGGTGGAGAAGCGGAAGTTGAACACCGCCGTCAAATCGCCGGGGATCACGTTGGTCGCGCCGGTGCCGCTGTTGAGGTTGGACACCTGAAAGCTGGTCGGCGGGAAGAACGCGTTGCCGTCGTCCCAATGCTCGGCGGCAAGCTCGGCCAGCGCCGGGGCCGCCAGATGGATCGGATTGCGGGCCAGATGAGGATACGCCACATGGCCCTGCACGCCGCGCACGGTCAAGGTCGCGCCGAGTGAGCCGCGACGGCCGTTCTTGACCACATCGCCAACCAGAGCAGTGCTCGACGGCTCGCCGACGATGCACCAGTCCAGACGCTCGTTGCGCGCGGCCAGGCGCTCGACCACCGCCTTGGTACCGTGATGGGCCGGGCCTTCTTCATCGCTGGTGATCAAAAAGGCCACTGAGCCGCGATGGTTTGGATGGTCGCCGACGAAGCGCTCGGCGGCTACCAGCATGGCCGCCAGACTGCCCTTCATGTCGGCCGCGCCGCGCCCGTGGAGCATGCCCTGCGCGTCGATCACGGCCTCGAACGGAGCGATCTGCCAGGCCTGGGTGGGGCCGGTGGGTACCACGTCGGTATGCCCGGCGAAGCACAGCACCGGACCGTCCTGGGTACCGTGAGTGGCCCAGAAGTTATCCACCTCTTCGATACGCATCGGCTCCAGCGCGAAGCCAGCCTGCCCCAGGCGCTGCATCATCAGCTTTTGACAATCGGCGTCCAGGGGCGTGACCGAAGGGCGGCGGATCAGGTCGCAGGCGAGCTGCAGCGTGGGCGAAAGGTCGGCGGCGGCCGTCATGGAAACTCCGGAAGCAGGGGCGGGCAAAGGGGCGATATGGTAAAGCAAAAACGCATGGGCCAACACCGCACGCCCGCTGGCGGCACTTTCGCGTCCCGAGACCTACATCGCGGCGCGCGCGTTCGTTGGGTACGGCAACCGATCTCTCATGTCTTGACCCGCGCTTGGCCATCACCATGCCGCAGGCGTCACCCCTTCCCGCGAGTGCATAGCCTGAGAGAACAATATGAACCCCGTTACCCGCATCACCGTGCTTGCCACGCTGCTCACCTCCCTTGCCACGGCCGTCGCCGCGCCGTCGGTGGACATTACCGTCACCGGTTCGATCGTGCCGGGTGGCTGCACACCCACCCTGAGCAACGCGCTTTTCGATCATGGGCGGTTGTATACCCGCGACCTGCTTGCTTCAGCGCCCACCGTCCTGCTCGATCGTGCCCGCACCTCAACGTTGAACATAAATTGCGAAGCCGCTACCGCTTACGCGCTTCGTGCGGTGGACAATCGCGCCGATTCAGTCCTGGAAAACAACGACGGCAGCCGTTTCGGGCTGGGCTTGACCAGCAAGAACGAGAAAATCGGCTCCTACAGGCTACGCATCGATCCTGAAGGCTCGAGCCTGGATGGCGAACCGCTTCTGCTGCTGATAGGCAGCCCCACGGGCAATGCCTGGTCTGCCGCCGAACGGCGTGCGCGCAGTTTGCGCAACGATGGTCAGCTCATTGGTCTGGCCAGCCGAAAAATCGATGGCGGCGGACCCATGCCGGCAAAGGACGCAGTGCTGACCTTGGTGTCCTACCTGACCATCGCGCCGACCGACAGTTTGACGTTGGACGCTGAAGTGCCCTTGGCCGGTGCCGCTACCCTTGAGTTGTTCTACTTGTAGGAAGAGCTAGGTGCAAAAAGAACTACGTGCAGGAAGAACTAGGTGCAGTCAGATCTACCTGTACCAAGATCTTTCGTAGGAACAGATTTACTTTTCATCAGAAATTTCCTCTTTCAAAGGGGAAACTTCCCCTTCAGCCTGAAGAGCGTGACCGGTTCCCCGTGCCGGTCAGCTCATCGGACAGTGAGGGACAACATCATGCATCCTGGCTTTCGGACGCTGACCGCCGTGCTGGCGCTCGGCTTCACCACGCCTGCTTTCTGCGCTTCCACTGTGGATATTCAAGTCACCGGAACGCTCGTTCCCAGCGCTTGCACGCCCATCCTGAGTGTCAGCACGCTGCACTTCGGCACCGTGAGTTCGGCCGACCTGCACCCCGAGCGACCTACCGCGATGATCGAGCACACGCCGAACCTGACGATTCAGTGCGGCACACCGACCTTGTATGGTCTGCGCCTGGTGGATAACCGCGCCGGTTCAGCCTACGACTCCGGCATTGCTGGTCGACTGGGTATGGGCCGCACGGCGGCGGATGAGCAGATTGGAGCGTATTATCTGCAAGTCGATCCAGCACGTTCGACCGTCGATGGCCGTCGTGTATTTCTCAGCCTCGGCGATCGTACCGGCAGCCTGTGGAGCACTTCTACCGCCCAGCCGATGGCGCTGCCTACCGACGGCAGTTTATTGGGGCTGGTCGACCGTGTCGGCGTAGACACCGGTGCCGTAGTGGTACGAACGGCCCAGCTGGGCATCCGCGCCCATGGCGTTATCGCTCCTGCGCGCAGCCTGACCTTGACCGATGCCGTGCCCTTGGACGGACACGTCACCGTGGAGCTGGTCTACCTGTAAGCATGCGCTACAGGTAGATGATCTCCAGTGTGGCCGAGCCGTCGATCGGGGTTTCCTGGCGTACGTCCAGCCCTCGGGCTGGAGCCAGGTGCAGTTCGACGGTCAGCGGCAATGACAGTCCAGACCAGGCGCCGGGTGTCGCTTGTCGCCCGAGTGCGGTGGGCTGGCCGTCACTGCGCAGCCATCCATCGGGGTGCGGTCGCCAGGTTTGGGCAGAAGCATCTCCGAGCAAGGGGTAAGCACTGCTGCCGTCACGACCGATCCCCGCGCCCAGCCGAGCAGTGAAACCGCCCAAGGCCTGACCGTCCGCCGTGCGGCCGATGCCGAACAACGTCGGAGCGGCAGCCAGGAGCTGGTCGCTGACGGAGCCGGCCCGGTTATCCAGCGCGCGGATAGCGAAGCGCGTCGGTGCGTCGCAGTCCACTTCCAGCACCGTTTGCCGGCTGAACGTGGTGACCGATTCGCGCCGCAGGTCGGCCATGCCAATGCGACCGAAGTTCACGTTCGCGTTGCCCCCCAGGGAGGGCCGACACGCCGCTGGAGCGAACCCGGCCCTCACCAGCAATGGCTTTTGCTGACCGACAATGTCGAAACTGCCGCTGGCCGACAGCTCATGGGCGTCGCTGGCGGCCAGCACGGTGGGGGCCAGCGTGGCCTGCAGTTCGATCTGCGCCTGCAGGTGTTTGCCCCTGACCGCGCGGCCGCCCCGCAGCGGCTGCAGTGACCGGTCGCCTTCCAGCGCCGCCGCGCCGGTGCGGGTTGCAGCCGGTGGTACAGCGGCCGCGACCTGGCCCCACTGCACGGGCTGATCGTCGACCGATGCCTGCAGCACGCTCAGACGGTAGGCACCTTGCGAACCCAAGGCATAGCCTTGGTTCGAGAACGGGCTGGCCCGATAGGCAAGCGTCAGATCCTGTTCGGTTTCACACAGTACGCTCAGGCTGAGTCGACGTGGCGGCAGCGGCAACTCGCCGGACTCCAGCTGCACGGTCGTGCGATTGAATTGACCCAGGTCGATGTCGGTCGGGCTGAGCGACAGGCTGCATGCCTGCGCCAATGCCTGCAACGGCGCTGCCAAGGCGATGGCCAGCAGCCCTGCCAGGCTGATGCGACGGTTCATGATTCGCGCTCCTCGACGCGGCACTGCGCCACGCTCTGCTCGACGCGGCACTGCGCCACGCTCTGCTCGTAATAGGCCTGGGTATCGGCGCTGGCCGGCAGCTCGAACTGCAAACGGCAGGGCTGCTCGTCCACCGTGCGGCTCCACAATTGCGGGCTCGCGTGGACATTGGGCACGAAGACCGCGCCGTCTTCCTGCACCAGCGTCACCAGTTGGCCCTGTGCATCGGTGACGCCCGTGCCGCGGTCGAGGCGCCGCCCGGCCTCGTCCTGCACCTGGAGCAGCAGGCGTCGCGTGACCTCCACGCCAAACGTGATCCGCGGCACGGCGCCACGCGAGACCTGGAGGGTAGCGGCGCCTTGGTGCACGTCGACGTTACGCGGTAACGAGGCGGTAGCCACCTGCACGTTGCTGCGACCGAACGGTGCCAGTTGCGGCAACACGGCGCGGCCCTTGCGGTCGGTCCACACGCTGCCGCCGGGGGTATCGATCTGCACGTTTGCGACATTTTCCAGGGTCAACAGGCCGAAGGTGTCCTGCAACGGGTAGGGCGACAAGGTGAAGCCATCTTCGTGGAGCACCACGGCGCCTCGTGCAGCGCCACTGTAGCCATGGCTGTCGCTGCCGTAGTTGGCATAGCCGACGTCCAGTTGACTGGCTTGGGTCAGCCGCGATACGCCGCCGTTGTAGCTCACCGCGCCAGTGCGACTGGCGCGCTCGGCGGCGACTCGGTACTGCGTGCGCTCGTCCCAGCGGCCTTGCACACCGCTGCCCAGGC
This sequence comes from Pseudomonas sp. CFBP 8770, assembly GCF_014841705.1. Lineage (NCBI taxonomy): Bacteria > Pseudomonadati > Pseudomonadota > Gammaproteobacteria > Pseudomonadales > Pseudomonadaceae > Pseudomonas > Pseudomonas sp. CFBP 8770. The sequence goes on along the minus strand of NZ_JACYUL010000004.1, from coordinate 51,783 downwards.
GGATGCCGGTGCTGTCGTTGCGGGCGGTCGAACGCCAGTTCAAACCGTCACCCAGGGGCAGGCTGGCGCTGAAATACAAGGCATTGCCCAGGCCACCGTCGCCGGCCAGCTGCCATTGCCCGGTAGCGGTCAGGGACACGGGCCCGAGCCGTCGCCCCCAATTGACCTGGGCTCGACTGGAGCGTTGCCCGTCGAACGCCGTGGCGGTGGACCACGTGCCGCTCAGGCTGCCCGTCCAGGGATGGGTCCAGCCCAGGCCGAAGGCGTACTGATCACGCACTCGGCTTCGCTGGTCAGCGAGCTGATTCCACCCGCTGTCGATCAACTCACGATAGCCGACTGTCTGCCGACCGGCACTGAGCAAGGCTGACCAGCGATCGCCGAGCTGCTGATTGAGACTGATGCTGCCCTGCACCCCCTGGTCGTCCGATTCGCTGGCATGCGCGGCCTGTAACAGGCCCTGCGCTCGCGAGCCGGGCCACGGTTCCAGGTTGAGCCCGGCGCCGCCGGCGTTGTAGCCTTGGCCGATGAGGGCACCGCCACTGATACTGGCAGCCGGCGCCAGTGGGTAGCTGCCTCCGGCGCTCAACACCCAGGGTTCCCGAGCGCTGCGCCCGCTGTTGCGCAGCTGTCCGATGCCCACAGCAAAGCCTTGTGAGGGCAACTCCAGGCCCAAGGTGGCGGCCAGGACGGTAAAGGTGCGACGTTCGCCATCGGCCTCGATCACCGTGACCTCCAGGTCTCTGCGCCGGTCAAGTTGGGGAATATCGCTCAACTCGAAAGGCCCGGCCGACACCACGGTTGAATAGATCAGCACGCCGCTCTGGCGAACGTCCACCCGCGCCTGGGTAGCCGCAATGCCCTGCACCCGAGCGCCACTGGCGCCGACGCTCAAGGCTGGTTCGCTCATCCACTGCGCGCCGGTGACGCGCGCCCCGGCGAGCACCGGGTTGCTCAGGTTGATCTGGCCCAACTGCAGCATCGCCTGCTGGTCGCTGAAGGTGCGCTGCGCATAGGCTTCCATGTGCTGCAGGCTCGCCTTGCCCTGCACCGAGCTGTAGAACTGACGGCTGCGCAGGATCCAATCGCCTGCATTGACGCCGGCCTCGGTGTTGGCCGAAAGAAACCGGCTACGTTGACCGTTGAACTGGTTGTACAGGCCCTGCACGTCATAGTTGAGCAGGCCGGCAACCCCACCTCGGGTAAAGGCCGGGAGGTCGGCAGATGCGCTGCGCAACGCGGGTGCAGGTACCAACAGCCTGACCTCGCCGGCTTGTGGCATCAGCTCGATCAGGGTCTGCGGAAATTGCCCGAGGAAATCGCTGCAGGTGGGCCCGGTGTCGATCAGTTCACCCGCGTCGCGCACGGCCTGGTCGATACACAGGGCGCCTGCCGCGTCGAAGCGGGCCTGGACGATGCCTTTGGGCTGGCCGTTGACCCAAAGGCGCACGGCGTGCACGCCTTCGGTGAATCGCGCGGTCTGGCTCAAATAGGCGGCCAGGCTAGGGTCGATGCCCCGCAGGCGCAGGGTTTCGCTGTCGAATGGCGTCGCGTGTGCCGCCTGGGTATACAGCGCCAACGTCAGCGCGGACAGGGTGCTGCGTCTGACCGCAGTCATCAAGGCGCGCCTTGGTTCAGGGTTGCCTCATGGGTGCCTACGGCAAAACCGTACACGGTGGCGGGGGTGAAACGGATCTGCCCATCGGCGGCCGCCGACGCCTTGCCGGGCAGGGTCAAGGTGTCGCCGGGCAAAACGTAGCTGCGCGGCAGTTGCCACGGGGTCTGGCTTGGCAGGCTGTGCAGTTCCTGGGACAGGCGCACGACATAGGGGGTGGGGTTGGCAACCGTCAACTGGCCGTCGTGCAGCGACCAGTGCAGGCCTTTCCAGGGCTCGGCGTTCTTCGCCAGACCCTTGGGATGGAGAATCACCGGGAGGTTCTGCCGCACGTTCACCGACACCCGTGCCTCTCCAGGGGGAGCCGGCTGAGTGCTCTGTGCCAGGCCTTCGAAGATCACCCTTTTCAGGCGCTGGGTGGTCAGCGGCTCGGGGTTGGACAGGATGAAGCGCACCAACTGCGATTCTCCCGCCTCGACCCGTGCAATGGGTGGGGTAACGAACAGCAACGATGCCTTGTCTTCGGGGATGTGTTCCAGGGTGACGTGCAGCAGCGCTGGATTCTGGTCGCTATTGGTCACTTTGATGGCGGCCTCGGCTTTGCCTTCGTAAACGATGACCACCGAGGTTTCCGGGATCATGCCGTCGGCGAAAAGCCCAGGGCTGCAGGTCAGCAGGGCGGCGATGCACGCGCATCGAGGTAGGGGGCGGGTGAGGCGACGATTCATCAGGCACTCCAGGCAGGAAGATGCAAGGAAGACGGCCACGCCTTCCTCGGCACCGCAGTGCCGGGAAGATCTTGTGGGGCGATGGGGCTGCGCGGAGGCTGCGGTACTCTAAAAGCAATCCGCCAGGCTGCGACTCGGACCCTTCCGTGTTGGGCAGGGGAAAGGTTGGCGAGTACCGTAGGATTGATGGAAAGTGCGGCTCGGCGGATCTCGGAACCACCGCAGCGCCATCCTGTTAGAGGTAGACGACTTCGACGGTGGCGGCGCCGTCGAGGGCAACCTCATCGGTGAGCGTCAGCCCCTTGGCCGGTGCGATTTCCAGATAGGAACGCAGGGTGAGCACGGCGACTTCGACAGCGCTGGGACTGTCGCGGGTATCCACCGTCTTCGCCAGCCCGATCAACCGTCCATCGTTGCGAATGTTTTTCTCGGAGGTCGCCGGCGCGCTCCATGGGGAGCCAAGTGATGCTGCGGTCATCAGCAGTGCGGCGCCGCCGTCAAGCGTCGATCCGCGTACGGATATCTCCAGATAGTGCGCGCCGATCTTTTCATTCATCGGTGTAAATCCAATGCCATACGGCGAGACCACATTGGAGTAGCGCACAGCAGAGTCCGCTCGGTTGTCGATACCCTTGATCGCGTAAACCGTTGGTGCTGTACAGGTAATGGACAGCGTGCCCGTTTTTCCTTTTCCGGAAAAACTCGTGTATTGATCCTGGTTCAGATCCGCTTTGGAAATGCGGCCGTGGTTGAACTCGCTGGTACTCAAGACGGGCGTACACGCTGCCGGCACGATCGTTCCGGTAACAGTGAAATCAACTGTCGATGCTGCCATGGCAACCGGCAATACGGCCAGCACAGCGGCACCGCTCATCAGGCGGGATAATAGATTCATGAAGGCTTCCAGGTTGGCTAAAGGTCGTTGCACAACGCAACATCGCCGACTCTAGAAGGGGGCAGGGCATACCGTCAGTGAGCTGTTTCAGAAGTTTGCAGTGAAACTTCCTAGCTGATTTCCACAGCCAGACACGAATTCGCCTCTCACCGTAGGAGCGGTCATCGGCCGCGAAGCGGGCGCCGCGGTGCGTCTGGCGGACCGCGGTGCGTCCTTCGCGGCCACGGACCGCTCCTACGGCGCAGGTGGGTCAGATCTTCTGGGCGATCCAGATGGTATGGCGGGTGCCCTTGTTGCCGTGGGCGAACACCTGTACTTCCTCTGCCTTGAAGCCGGCCTTGCGCAGTTTGTCGCTGAACTGGCGGTCGGCGCTGGCCGACCACACAGCCAGTACGCCCTTGGATCTCAGCGCCTTGGCGCAGGCCGCCAAGCCGCCACTCGAATAAAGCCAGCTGTTGGCCTTCTGGGTCAGGCCTTCGGGGCCGTTGTCGACGTCCAGCATGATGGCATCGAAGCCGGCCGGCTCGGCCTGCAGTACCTTGGCGACATCCTCCAGGCGGATAACGGTGCGCGGATCGGCCAGTGGATTGCCGGCTTTTTCGCCCAGCGGCCCGCGGTTCCATTCGACCACGCCCGGGACCAGTTCGGCGACCACCACCTCGGCGGTCTTGCCCAGGTGCTTGAGCGCCGAAGCCAGGGTGAAACCCATGCCCAACCCGCCGATCAGCACCCGCGAATTCGGCCGCCCGGCCACTTTGCGGCAGGGGATCTCGGCCAGGGCGTCTTCGGAACCGTGCATGCGGCTGTTCATCAGTTGCCCGCCGTCACCGCCCTGGATCTTGATGACGAAGTCTTCGCCGTACTCGAACAGGCAGAGCGCACCGCCGTTGTCGGGGATCGGTGTGGTGTCGAGCAGTACGAAGCGTTTCATCGGTCAATCTCGGAAGGAGGACAAGGTAGTGCCATGGTAGTAGCCTGTGTCATCGGAACAGGCAGTCAGGCCTTGGGGTGTTCAATGAAGTTGCGCAGTGTATCGGTCTTTGCATGTGTTGCCCTGTGTGCCGGTGTCGCATCGGCCTCGTCGCTGCCCCCGGGATCGCCGGGTACACCCACGCCAACCCCCTATCCACAGGTTACCGTGCCGTCGACCCATGGCGGCGAGGGCATGAGCAATTCGCCGCCGTTGCTGCCGCCCATACCGTTGCCTGCACCACCGAAGGCCGAGAACGTCCCCGAACCCGAGCGTCAGGACACGCCGCCAACCCCGGTCAAGCCCAAGTCCCCCGGCGGTTGATCGCGTTTTCCCCGGCATACCGCATTCACCGCCGACGCGGCTCGCGCCGCTGCTACAGGCGGTCACAAGCCGCCTGAAACCCCGCGCCCCCTGTAGCAGCGGCGCAAGCCGCGTCCGGGTTCACCGCGTTCCTTCAGACACGCCACATCAAGATTGTTTGGGTGTGCCCAGGGCCTTGAGCACGAAGGCGTATTCCAACGCCACGTCGCGCAGGCCCTGGTAACGGCCGCTCATGCCGCCGTGGCCGGCGCCCAGTTCGGTCTTGAGCAACAGCAGGTTGTCGTCGGTCTTGTGCGCGCGCAAGCGCGCAACCCATTTTGCCGCTTCCCAGTACTGCACACGGCTGTCGTTGTAGCCGGCGATTACCAGCACGTGCGGATACGCCTGCGCCGTGACGTTCTCGTACGGCGCGTAAGCCTTGATGCGCGCATGCACCTCGGGCTCCTGCGGGTTGCCCCACTCGTCGTATTCGGTCACGGTCAGCGGCAGGTCGGGGTCGAGCATGGTGTTGAGCACATCGACGAACGGCACCTCCGCCACCGCCGCCTGGAACAGCTCCGGACGCTGGTTCAACACGGCGCCGATCAACAGGCCGCCCGCGCTGCCACCACTGATGACCAGCTGCTCGGCGCGGGTCAGCCCTTGCTCGATCAAGTGTTCGGCGCAAGCGATGAAATCGCCGAAAGTATTGCCTTTGTGTTCCTGCTTGCCCGCCCGATACCATGCCTCGCCCAACTCGCCGCCGCCGCGCACATGGGCGATGGCAAAGGCGATGCCGCGGTCCAGCAGGCTCAACCGCGCGTGGGAAAACCACGGGTCCAGGCTCTCGCCGTAGGCGCCGTAGCCGTACAGGTACAGCGGCGTGGCCTGCCCAACGAATGCTTTCTTCATCACCAGGCTGATCGGCACCTGAGTGCCGTCAGCGGCGGTAGCCCAGAGGCGCTGGCTGACATAGTCGTCGGCATCGAACCGACCCAGCACCGGGGTCTGCTTGAGCACCACCTGGGCACCGTCGCGCAGGTTCAGTTGACGAACCTGGCCAGGCCGGTTCAAGGCCTCGTAGCGCAAGCGAATCTGCTCGCTGGCAAATTCCAGGCTGTCGGACACATACAGGCTGTATGCGGCATCCGGCAGTTGCACAGGGTAGGGCGCCAGACCCTGGGCATGTACCTCGATGATCGGCAGGCCGCGTGCCCGCAGGCTCAAGGTGAAGGCAGCGGCATTGAGGGTAACCCCTTCGAGCATCACATCGTCACGGTGCGCGATCAGCGTTCGCCACTGCTCGCGAGTCGGCGCCGCGCCGGTGTCGGCAGCCTGGTAAAGGGCGAAGTTCATGCCCGACTGGTTGCTGCGGATGAACCAGGTCCAGGCACCGTCGAGTTGGCCGTGATCCGGATAGTATTCATGGTCCTCGACCCTTGGCGCCAGGCAGGTGAAATCCCCTGCAGGCTGGTCGGCATCCAGCACCCAGGCTTCGCTGGTGGTCTTGCTGTTGAGCAGCAGGATCAGCTGGCGCTCGGAGCTGGAACGGTAGCAGTGCAGGAAAAAGCGCCCGTCGTTCTCCTCGAACACCTGCTCGGCGCCATCGCTGCCCAAGGTATGGCGGTGCAGCCGGTGAGGGCGGTGGGTCTCGTCCAGTTCACCGAAGAACAGGGTCTGGCTGTCATTGGCCCAGGTCATGCTGCCGTCGCAGTCGTCGAAGGGCAGTTCCACCACCGCATCGGTGGCCAGTTCCTTGACGAACAGGCGGTAGATTTCGTCGCCACTGGTGTCCAGGCTGTAGGCCAGGCGCTGGTGGTCGGGGCTGATGTTGAATGCACCCATCGACAGGAAGCCGCCCTTGGCCAGCACGTTGGGGTCCAGCAGCAACTGCTCGGAGAGCTCGTCGACCTGGGTTGTGCCGTCGTCGGGACGTGCGCAGCGATAGTGCCGCGGGTACTCGTCGCCGGCGGTGGTGCGGGTGTAGTACAGCCATGGCCCCCACGGCGAGGCGAGGGACAGGTCGGTTTCGCGAATGCGCCCCTTTATTTCCTCGAACAACTGCTCGCGCAGCTCGGCCTGGTCGGCCAGCTGTGCCTCCTGCCAGGCGTTCTCGGCCTTGAGGTAGTCGAGCACATCGGCGTGGTCGCGCGCCTGCAGCCAGGCGTAGGGGTCGTCACCGGCGGCGACATGGGCGATGGGGGCGACGATAGGCTGGGACATGAGCGGCTCTCTTGGCGCGGGCGCTGCCGGTGCGTGCCCCGGGGGCACGACAACAGCAGCGCCGGGCAGGCGAAAAGCCGTTATCATAAGCGCCTATTTGCCTGCCATGCCACGGACACCATGACCGAGAACGACTATTTCCTCGCCTGGGGTATCTACGCCTTCGCCGCCCTGGGCTGCATTCTGGTGTGGTTTCGTATCACCCGCTGGATGTGGCGCTACCTGCGCGAGCCATTGCGCCTGCTGGGCGTGGTGCTGCTGCTGACGCCCACCGTGGTCGACCCGGCTCGCGACCTGCTGGCGCCGGCCGTGGCCATCAGCGCCCTGGAGCTGTTGTTCAAGATGGGCGGCAGTGCCTGGGGTGCGATTTCCGACCTGGCCATGGCCGCAGTGATTGCCCTGGGCGTGTACGTGATTTTCGCCCTGGTGCGCCTGCCGTTCCTGCGCAAGGCCCAGGCCCGGCGCCTGGCGCAGGCCGAGGTAGACGCCGCCGCGCAGCGCGAGGGCGACGATCGAAGCCGCGCACGTGGCGTTGAAGAACGCGAAGAGCGCCCCGTGCCCACGCCGCCACGGGACAACCTGCGGGTCGAACCGCGCATCTGAATCCACGTTCCATCGTCTCGAGTACCGTGCATGTGTGAACTTCTGGGCATGAGTGCCAACGTACCGACCGATATCGTTTTCAGCTTCACGGGCCTGATGCAGCGCGGCGGCCGAACCGGCCCCCACCGCGACGGCTGGGGTATCGCCTTCTATGAGGGCCGCGGCCTGCGCCTGTTTCAGGACCCGACCGCCAGCAGCGAGTCGGAAGTGGCGCAGCTGGTGCAGCGCTATCCGATCAAGAGCGAAGTGGTCATCGGCCACATTCGCCAGGCCAACGTCGGCAAGGTCTGCCTGGCCAATACTCACCCCTTCGTGCGTGAGCTGTGGGGACGCAACTGGTGCTTCGCCCACAATGGCCAGTTGGCCGATTTCGACCCGCGCGCCGATTTCTATCGTCCGGTGGGTGATACCGACAGCGAAGCGGCGTTCTGCGACCTGCTCAACCGCGTCCGCGAATCCTTTCCCGAACCGGTCGAGTTCGAGCGCCTGCTGCCTATTCTGGTGCAGGCCTGCGAGCAGTACCGTGGCCAGGGTGTATTCAACTGCCTGCTCAGCGATGGCGACTGGCTGTTCTGCTTCTGTTCGACCAAGCTGGTGCACATCACCCGGCGGGCACCTTTCGGTCCGGCACGCCTCAAAGACGTGGACGTGATCGTCGATTTCCAGGCCGAGACCACGCCCGACGATGTGGTGACGGTGATCGCCACCGAGCCGCTGACCGAGAACGAAACCTGGAACCGCTACGCGCCCGGCAACTGGGGCCTGTGGCGCCAGGGCGAGTGCGTGGCCACTGGACAGGCGCAGCCTGCCTGACACCCCACCGTGGCCCTGCCACCTTTGACTGAGAGGACGTTCATGCTGCGAAGCTACCTGCGACTTGTGCTGTTTGCCGTCGGCCTGCTGGTGGGTGTGCAAGTGCCCGGCCTGATCAACGACTACAGCCAGCGGGTCGAGGCCCATCGGCTCGAAGCGCAGCAGAGCCTGCGTGGTTTCAGCGAGACCGCGCAGCGCTTCTTCAATGGCGACCTGCAGGCGCTGGTGGCGCACTACCGTGCCAGCGAGGACCCGGTGTTCCGCAGCGACGCCGACAGCATCGGCGCACTGCTGGCCCGCAATCAGTTGCTGGAACGCGAGTGGCTAGCGCTGCAAGGGCCCTGGTATGCCAAAGCCTGGCATGTGCTGGCCAAGGCCGATCCGCAATTGCGCGAGGAAACCTTGAATGGCTACAGCTATCAGGTGCTGCTGGCGCCTGAGGCAATTGCCTGGGGCATCGCCTGTGCCCTGCTGTTGGCCTGGGTGGTGGAATGCATCATCCTGTTCATCGGCTGGACCCTGTGGTTCGGCCGTCGCCGCGCCAAACCGGTGGACGAGCCTCTGGTACGCCGCGAACGCTAGAGCGTGCTCCTACCTTCACCGTAGGAGCGGTCAGTGGCCGCGAACAACCTCACGCAATACCTCTCACTTGGCCAAGTAGCGCATCCCGTCTTCCAGGCCACTCAGGGTCAGCGGGTACATCCGCTGTTCCACCAGATCGCGAATGATGTGCGTCGACGCCGTGTACCCCCAGGTGCTCTCGGGGTAGGGATTGATCCAGATCAGTTTGCGGTAGGTCTGCATGAACCGCTGCAACCACACCAGCCCCGCTTCCTCGTTCCAGTGCTCGACGCTGCCGCCCGGATGAGTGATCTCGTAAGGTGCCATCGCCGCATCGCCGATGAACACCACCTTGTAGTCGGGGCCGTACTTGTGCAGCAGGTCGTGGGTGCTGATGCGCTCGGCGTTGCGCCGCTGGTTGTCCTTCCAGACCGTCTCGTAGACACAGTTGTGGAAGTAGAAATACTCGAGGTGCTTGAACTCGGTACGGCAGGCCGAGAACAGCTCCTCGCAGACCTTCACGTGGGCGTCCATCGAACCGCCGATATCGAACAGCAGCAACAGCTTCACGTTGTTGCGCCGCTCGGGACGCAACTGGATGTTGAGCAGCCCGCCATCGCGTGCGGTGTGATCGATGGTGCCGTCGATGTCCAGCTCTTCGGCCGCCCCTTGCCGGGCGAACTTACGCAATCGACGCAGTGCCACCTTGATGTTGCGCGTACCCAGTTCCACACCGTCGTCCAGGTTGCGGTACTCGCGCTGGTCCCACACCTTCACCGCCTTGCCCTGGCGCTCGCCGGCATCGCCCACGCGAATGCCCTCGGGGTGATAGCCACCCGAGCCGAACGGACTGGTGCCGCCGGTGCCGATCCACTTGCTGCCGCCGGCATGCCGGCCTTTCTGTTCTTCCAGGCGCTGCTTGAAGGCTTCGATCAGTTTGTCCAGGCCGCCCAGGGACTGGATCTGCGCGCGCTCCTCGGCGCTCAGCGAGCGCTCGAACTCCTTGCGCAGCCATTCTTCCGGGATCAGCGCTTCGAGGTGTTGATCGAGGTTCTGCAGACCATTGAAGTAGGCTGAAAATGCCCGGTCGAACTTGTCGAAATGACGTTCGTCCTTGACCAGGATTGTCCTCGCCAGAAAGTAGAATTCGTCCATGTCGGCGAACGTCACCCGCTGTTCCAGGGCATTGATCAGGTCGAGCAGCTCACGCAGTGACACCGGTACCTTGGCCGCGCGCATTTCATTGAACAGGTTGAGCAGCATGGCGCACGCCCTCGCAGTCGAAAAAGGGGATCAGCGATTGCCGCGCCGGCTCATGAACGCCAGGCGTTCGAGCAATTGCACGTCCTGTTCATTCTTGACCAGTGCACCGGCCAGCGGTGGAATGGCCTTGGTCGGATCACGCTCGCGCAGCACGGCTTCGCCAATGTTGTCGGCCATCAGCAGCTTTAGCCAGTCGACCAGCTCGGAGGTGGAAGGCTTCTTTTTCAAACCGGGCACCTTGCGCACATCGAAGAACACGTCCAGGGCTTCGGCCACCAGGGTTTTCTTGATGTCGGGGTAGTGCACGTCGACGATGCGTTGCAGGGTCGTGCGGTCGGGAAAGGCGATGTAGTGGAAGAAGCAGCGACGCAGGAATGCGTCGGGCAGCTCCTTTTCGTTGTTGGAGGTAATGATGATGATCGGGCGGTGACGGGCCTTGATGGTTTCGTTGGTCTCGTAGACATAGAACTCCATCTTGTCGAGTTCCTGCAGCAGGTCGTTGGGGAACTCGATGTCGGCCTTGTCGATTTCATCGATCAGCAGGATGACCCGCTCGTCCGCCTCGAACGCCTCCCACAGCTTGCCTTTCTTCAGGTAGTTGCGCACATCGTGGACCTTGTCCACACCCAGTTGCGAGTCGCGCAGGCGGCTGACCGCATCGTACTCGTACAGCCCCTGGTGGGCCTTGGTCGTGGATTTGATGTGCCAGGTGATCAGGCGCGCGCCGAACGACTCGGCCAGTTGTTCGGCCAGCATGGTTTTGCCAGTGCCCGGTTCGCCCTTGACCAGCAGGGGTCGTTGCAGGGTGATCGCGGCATTGACCGCCAGCTTGAGGTCGTCGGTGGCGACATAGGCGGGAGTGCCTTCGAACTTCATGGGGCTGTCCTCGGTGATCAAAAGTAGTGGCCGACTATATAGCGCGGTAAGGTGTTTGTGGTGTGTCAGGTAGGGCCTCTTCGCGGGCAGAGACCCGCTCCCACAAGGTCCGAGCCAACCTTGTGGGAGCGGGTCTCTGCCCGCGAAGACGTCGGCCGGGCCACTCACATCATTCCTGCTTGGGCGGCGCTTGTTCATAGCGTGCATTGAAAGCCTGCACGAATCCGTTGCGCAAGATCTGCCAGAACGCCTGCAATGGGCTGATGTCCTGACGATGCACATTGCCGCTGAGTTCGACCCGGGTCGCGAACTGGTTCTGCGACTGGTTCTTGAGCACCGTCTCGGTCCCACCGACCACGGCCTCCCAGATGGAACGGAAGAAACCCTTGTCCTTGTTCTCGACGTCCTGTTGCCAGTTGAACACGTCGACATTGTGCAACAGCGGTTTGATGTAACCGCTCAGGCGGGCGTTGTCGGCGTCGGCCTCGATCACGATGTCACCACTGCCGGCGTTGAAATCGAACTTGCCATAGGCACCCGAGAAATCGTTGAGCCGACGCAACTCGATGCCGGTGGCGCGCAAGCGGAATTCGAAGTCTTCGAAGTTGCTGAACGGATCGAACGTAGCCGTGCTTTCAATGGGGGCCTGGCCGAACAGCTTGGCGCGGCCTTCGAAACGCGCATCGCGCTTGCCTTCGAGGTCCTCGACATTGGTCAGGTTGTACAGGCTGGCGTTGACCTGGGTGGCGCTGAGGTTGACCTGCGGTTTGGACGAGAAATTGCGGAAGCTGATCTTGCCATCGTTGACCCGCACTTCGTTCAAGGTGATCGGCAGCAGCTTGTTCATCTGGTCGCGCCAGTCGGTGCCGGCACCGGTCTGGGTGGCCTGCTTGTTGGCGCCGCCGTCGACGAAGTTGAGCTCGGGGCGCAGGAATTCCACATGTGCGACCACAGCATGCTTGTTCCACAGGGCGTGCCAGCTCACCGCGATGTCGATCACCGGTGCGTCGAGCAGCGGTACGGGCACTTTGCCGGAGGTCTTGACGATCTGCAGGCCGTTGATCTGATAGGCGCCGCGCCACCAGGCCAGGTCCACATCGCTGACGCGGCCCTTGTAGTCGCCCATGTCGGCCAGCTTGTCGTTCAGGTAGTCGCGCACCAGATAGGGCAGGGCGATGTGCAGCCCCAGCACCAATACGACCAGGCCGGTCACGGTCCATAGCGGCCAGCTGTAGCGACGTTTCATGGCAGACTCTCCAGAACGATAGTTAGCGATTGACTGTCCACAGTCTCATCCGTTCGCTGGACTCGCCCCCATCGCGGGCTTAACCTTGGATTTTTCCTGCTGCAGCACAAGGACCCTTACGCCATGAGCCGCATTTACGCCGACAACGCCCATTCCATCGGCAATACGCCGTTGGTGCAGATCAACCGCATCGGCCCGCGCGGGGTGACCCTGCTGGCCAAGATCGAGGGGCGCAACCCCGGTTACTCGGTCAAGTGCCGCATTGGCGCGAGCATGATCTGGGACGCTGAAAGCTCGGGCAAGCTCAAGCCGGGCATGACCATCGTCGAGCCGACGTCGGGCAATACCGGCATCGGCCTGGCATTCGTGGCCGCTGCGCGCGGCTACAAGCTCATGCTGACCATGCCCGCGTCCATGAGCCTGGAGCGCCGCAAGGTGCTCAAGGCGCTGGGTGCCGAACTGGTGCTGACCGAGCCGGCCAGGGGCATGAAGGGCGCCATCGAAAAGGCAGGGGAGATCGTCGCCAGTGATCCCGAGCTGTATTTCATGCCCCAGCAGTTCGACAACCCGGCCAATCCGGCGATTCATGAGAAGACCACCGGGCCGGAGATCTGGAACGACACCGACGGCGCCGTCGACGTGCTGGTGGCGGGCGTGGGTACCGGCGGTACCATCACCGGTATCTCGCGTTACATCAAGCAGGTGCAGGGCAAGTCGATCCTCAGCGTTGCGGTCGAGCCGCTGGGCTCGCCGATCATTACCCAGGCCATGGCTGGCCAGGAAATCAGCCCGGCACCCCACAAGATCCAGGGCATCGGCGCCGGCTTCATTCCGAAAAACCTCGACCTGTCGCTGGTGGATCGGGTCGAGCTGGTCAGTGACGACGAAGCCAAGGCCATGGCGCGGCGCCTGATGCAGGAGGAGGGCATCCTCTGCGGTATTTCCTGTGGCGCGGCGATGGCGGCTGCGGCCAAGCTGGCGGAAAAGCCGGAAATGCAGGGCAAGACCATCGTGGTGATCCTGCCCGATTCGGGCGAACGTTATCTGTCGAGCATGCTGTTCAGCGACCTGTTCACCGAGACCGAGCTGCAGGCTTGATCGCTCTGGTGTGACGGCTGACGCCTTCGCGGCCGATGACCGCTCCCACGGGTCCGGCTGGCTTTCTGTGGGAGCGGTCCGCGGCCGCGAAAGCCGCGCCGCGGTACCCCTTACACACCGCGCTCCCTTCGCGCAGCCCGACCACCGTCCAACGCCTTTCATTTCCAGTCGGGCCACCAGGGTTTATCATGACGCACTGCCCACTCGAGGATCCGCTCCATGACCCTTTCCTTCGCCGCCAAGGCTGCCGTGTTGCTGCTGTTCATCGGCAGCACGCTCTACGTGCACCTGCGGGGCAAGGCGCGTCTGCCGGTGTTGCGCCAGTTCGTCAACCATTCGGCTCTGTTCGCCCCCTACAACGCCTTGATGTACCTGTTCTCCAGCGTACCGTCCAAGCCCTATCTGGACCGCAGCAAGTTCCCGGAGCTGGATGTGCTCAAGGATAACTGGCAGGTCATCCGCGACGAGGCCATGCACCTGTTCGACGAGGGCTACATCCGCGCCGCCGAAAAGAACAACGATGCCGGTTTCGGCTCGTTCTTCAAGAAAGGCTGGAAGCGTTTCTACCTCAAGTGGTACGACAAGTCCCTGCCGTCGGCAAACACGCTGTGCCCGCGCACCGTCGAACTGGTCAACAGCATTCCCAACGTCAAAGGCGCCATGTTCGCCCTGTTGCCCGGCGGCAGCCATCTGAACCCGCATCGCGACCCCTTCGCCGGTTCGCTGCGCTACCACTTGGGCCTGTCGACGCCAAACTCCGATGCCTGCCGCATTTTCGTGGACGGTGAGGAGTACGCCTGGCGCGATGGCGACGACGTGATGTTCGACGAAACCTACGTGCATTGGGTCAAGAACGAAACCGAGCACACCCGGGTCATCCTGTTCTGCGACATCGAACGGCCGCTGAGCAACCGCTTCATGGCGAGCCTGAACAAGCGCGTGAGCGCCTTTCTGGGACGTGCCACCGCACCGCAGAACCTGGACGACGAACGCGTGGGCGGCATCAACCAGGCCTATGCCTGGAGCAAGACCTTCAGCGATCGCTTCAGCGGCAAGGTCAAGCAGTTCAAGCGAGCCAATCCCAAGGCCTACCGCGTGCTGCGCCCGGTGCTGGCAGTGGTGGTGCTGACGGCGCTAGGTTACTGGCTGTTCGGCTGACCGCTCGGCCAGCCCTGACACCGCAAATCCTGCCCTGTCACACCTTGTCCAACCTTCGCGCCTGAGGATGCATACGATTCGCTTTTACAACAGAATCGTAGGGAAGTTCCATGCATCCTCCACTTTCCTTGCGGCCCTTGGCCGCAATGATCGCCCTGGCCGCTGCCGGGCTGGCGCAAGCCGAACCGATCGAACTGGCTGCACCGACCGTCCTCGACGAGGTCGTGGTCACAGCATCAGGCTTCGAGCAAAGCGTGGAGGACGCCCCGGCCTCCGTCACCATCATCACCGGCGATGAACTGCGCAAAAAATCCTACAACGACCTCGGCGACGCCGTGCGCAACATCGAGGGGGTGGTCGTCAATGGCAGCGCCAATGAAACCGATATCTCCATCCGCGGCATGCCACCGGACTACACCCTGATTCTGGTCGATGGCAAACGCCAGAGCAGCCGTGAAACCCGGGTCAACGGCAACCGTGGCTACGAGCAGAGTTTCGTCCCACCGGCCGAAGCCATCGAGCGCATCGAAGTGGTCCGCGGACCAATGTCTTCGCTGTACGGCTCGGACGCCATCGGCGGCGTGATCAACATCATCATCCGCAAGGTCTCCACGCAGTGGGGCGGCTCGGTTTCCTACGATTACGCCGCGCGTCAGCACAGCGACCAGGGCAATTCGCGGCAGACCCAGTTCTACCTCAACGGCCCGCTGGTGGAGAAATACCTAGGCGTGCAGGTCTGGGGCCGTTACCTCGACCGCCAGGCCGATGACGACGTGGAACTCACCAACGGTTTCACCAAGGCCGACCACAAGGACCTCACCGCACGCCTGGCCTTCACGCCCACCGAGGATCACGACATTCTCCTGGAAGGTGGCGCCACGCGCCTGAAGAACGGCGACGGTACCAGCGTCAACTGGGCCACCCGCGAGCAGGAAAACAACCGCGATCACTATTCCCTTTCGCACCAGGGCCGCTGGGGCTGGGCCACCTCGGACGTGTCCCTGGCCTATGAAAAGGCCAGCCGCGAAGGCAAGGCGGCGGCCAACCAGCCGGAGATTCTCGGACGCAAGCCAGTGGTGGAAAACACTGTGCTCGATGCCAAGCTGGTCATCCCTACGGCCTACAACATCACCACCACCGGGTTGCAATGGAACCGCGCCAAGCTGACCGACTGGAACCAGGGCTTGATGGACGGCCGCGACTACGAGTTTTCGGTGACCCAGAAAGCGCTGTTCGCCGAGAACGAATGGTCGGTGACCGACGATTTTGCCCTGACCACCGGTGCCCGGGTGGACGAGCACGAGCAATACGGCACCCACGTCAGCCCACGGATCTACGGAGTATGGCGCGCCACCCCGGACTGGACGTTCAAAGGTGGCGTAGCGCGCGGCTTCCAGGCACCGGAGATTCGCGCCGTGGTGCCCGGCTACGCCACCATTCGCCGCAACACCTACGTCAATCTCGGCAACCCGGACCTCAAGCCGGAAACCAGCACCAACTACGAGCTGTCGGCGCTGTGGTCCAATCGCAACGACCTGTCGGCCGGGGCCACGGTGTTCCATAATGTCTTCAAGGACAAACTGTCCACGGAAAACACCGCGCGGCGCTGGAACGGCTACATCGTCCAGGACCGCATCAACGTCGATGAAGCGACGATCACCGGTGCCGAGCTCAACGGACGCTGGGACATCACCCGCGCGGTGGCGCTGAAGGGCAACTACACCTACACCGACTCGGAGCAGAAGAGCGGCAGCAATGCCGGCGCACCGCTGTCGCTGACACCCGAGCACAAGGCCAATATCAGCGCCGACTGGACCCTGTCTGACCGCGCCCAGGCCTGGGCGTCAGTCAACTACTACGGGCAGGAATACGGCACTACCTTGAGCGGCGAACCTGCGCCGGCCTATACCACCGCCGACGTCGGCGGCTCGTACGAGCTGACCCGCGACATCACCCTCAAGGCCGCGGTGTACAACGTCGCCGACAAGCGCCTGGACGACGACACCTACGGCACGGTCAATTACGGTCGGACCTTCTGGATGGGTACCACGCTGCGCTTCTGATACCCGCCGACGTTCAGACTGGCAGGCGCACCAGGGCTGCCAGGCCCGGTGCGCGGTTTTCCAGTAACAGTTCCCCGCCGTGGGCCTGCACGCAGGCGCGGGCAATCGCCAGGCCCAGGCCCAACCCGCCTCCCTGGCTGGGGTCGGCACCGCCTTTGCCCAGTTGCACGAACGGCTCGAACACCTGTTGCAACCAGGCAGCGTCGATCCCCGGCCCGTGGTCGCGGATCTCGATGCACAGTCCGCCCGCATCTTCGCGGTACAGGCGCAATTGCGCATCGCCGCCATGGCGCAAGGCGTTGTCGATCAGGTTGGTCAGGGCGCGCTTCAACGCCAGTGGCCGGCAGCGACACGTCATGGGGGGCGAGCCCGCCCACTCGACGGGCGTGCCCAAGGTCTGGTAGCGCCGCGCCAGGTCTTCCAGCAAATCACTCAGCGACACCTCGGTAGTAGCCTCCTGCACCGCATCGCCGCGCACGAAATTCAGCGTTTCACTGACCATCGCCCGCAACTCGTCGAGGCTATCGAGCATGTCTCCGCGCAGGGTAGGGTCTTCCAGCAACTCGACCTGCAGGCGCAGCTCGGTGATGGGCGTGTTGAGGTCGTGGCTGAGGGCGGCCAGCATGCGCGTGCGGCCTTCGACATGACGGGCGATCCGCGCCTGCATCACATTGAACGCCAGTGTCAGTTCGCGGGCCTCGCGCGGGCCGGACAGCGGCAGCGGCGTGATCCATTCGCCACGGCTGACCCGCTCGGTGGCCAGCGCCAGGCGCTTGACGGGCGCGACCACCCGGCGCATGAAGAAAGCCACGATCAACAATACCGGGATGGTGCTGACCGGCACGCTGTAGGCCAGCAGTCGGCCCCACTCATAGGCACCGGCCGGTGCCTGCTCGGCATTGAGCTGTGCACCGTTGGGCAGGCTTATCGAGCTGCGCAGGCGCAGCGCCTCCCAACCGGCGCGCTTGAACAGGTGCTCACGGGCCGGGCCGCCATTGCGCCGTTCCAGTTGCAGGACGACCACGGTGTCTTGCTGCAACCCCAGACGCTGGCGTACGGCCGTGGCCAGGCGCTGTTCTTCACTGTGCATGACGAACGGCTGCACCTCGGCGTCGGGGGCGATCCAGAAACGTGTATCGGCAGTGGTCATGGCCTCGAGCAAGTGCTGCGCAGCGTCAGGGGGCAGATCGCGGGCGGCGTGGTAGGCGCTGGCCAGCCGCTCGACCACCAGCGTGCGCGACAGCGGGTGCACCAGCGAACCGGTGCGTTGCAGCAGCAGTACGGCAATCAGGTTGGACGCCAGCAGTGCCAGCAGCAGCAGGACCGCCAGTTGGCGCGCCATGGTCTGAGGCCATGCTTTGCACAGCCCCCTCATGCCGGCTGCTGGGCGACGTTGGCCGCCAGGCGATAGCCGCCACCCCACACCGTTTGCAGCAACAGAGGCTGCAGGGCGCTGTCGTCCAGCTTGCGGCGCAGGCGGCTGATCTGCCGGTCGATGGCGCGATCGAACAGGTCGCTGCCGGGGCGCGAGGTCAGCTCGATCAAGCGTTCGCGACCCAGCACGGTATTGGGATGATCCAGGAAGACTTCCAGCAAGCGGCCCTCCACGGTGCTCAAGCGCACCTCGCTGCGGTCTCGGCGGGTCAGTGTGTTGCAGCCGCTGCGAAAGCTCAGGTCGGCGAAGTGGTAGCAGCGCAAGGGCGCTGGCAGGGCTGCCGGCACGGCCGTCACCGTTGTGCCCAAGGTGCCACGCCGGCGCAGCACGCTGTGGATGCGCGCTACCAGTTCACGCGGCTCGAAGGGCTTGACCACGTAGTCATCGGCACCGGCATCCAGGCCCTGAACGCGGTCGGCGCAGGCATCGCGCGCGGTCAACAGGATGACCGCCGCCGTGGACTTGTGCGCCAGCGCGCGACACAGCTCGAACCCATCGCCGTCGGGCAGCATCACATCGAGGATCAGTACGTCGAACACGTCCTGCTTGAGCAGCGCCCACATGCCGGCAGCGTCTTCGGTGGTGCGCACGTCGAAACCGAAGCGGCGCAGGTAGATGGCCAGCGGCTCGCGGATCTTGCGGTGGTCATCGACCACCAGCAAGCGAGGAGAGGAAGGATTCATGATGATTGCGTTCGCGGATGATTCTCATTCGGAACGCGATACTACAGCAAGCGGGAAACCGCCGCAGCAGTGCCGGGACAGGTCGGCGACAACCTTCCCATCCCGGCCGATGTCACGCCTGGGCGTTCTTGAATGCCAGGCGGAACCGGTGCAGCAACGGCTCGGTGTAGCCACTGGGCTGCTCGCAGCCCTGGAACACCAGCGCACTGGCGGCAGTGAACGCCACCGATGCCTGGAAATCCGCCGCCATGGGCCGGTACGACGGATCACCGGCATTCTGCTGGTCGACCACCTTGGCCATGCGCTCCAGGGTTTCGACGATCTGCTCGCGGCTGACCACGCCGTGCAGCAGCCAGTTGGCCAGGTGCTGGCTGGAAATACGCAGGGTTGCGCGGTCTTCCATCAGCCCGACGTCGTGGATGTCCGGCACCTTGGAGCAACCGATGCCCTGTTCGACCCAACGCACCACATAGCCCAGCAAGCCTTGGGCATTGTTGTCCAGTTCCTGACGGATCTCGTCGGCGCTCCATTGCGCATTGGCCACCACCGGGATGGTCAGCAGGTTGTCCAGCAGAGCGTCGTGCTCGCCTGCTGCGTCGATCTGTTCCAGGGTCTGCTGCACCTCGCTGACGTTCACCTGGTGATAGTGCAGGGCGTGCAACGTGGCCGCAGTGGGCGAGGGCACCCACGCGGTGTTCGCACCGGCCTTGGGGTGGCCGATCTTCTGCACCAGCATGTCGGCCATCAGGTCGGGCATCGCCCACATGCCCTTGCCGATCTGCGCCTTGCCGCGCAAGCCGCACGCCAGCCCGGTGAGCATGTTGTTACGCTCGTACGCGGCAATCCAGGCACTGCCCTTCATGTCACCCTTGCGCATCATCGGCCCGGCCTGCATGGCGCTGTGGATCTCGTCGCCGGTGCGGTCGAGGAAGCCGGTGTTGATGAACGCCACGCGGGTCGATGCTGCGCCAATGCAGGCTTTGAGGTTCACCGAGGTGCGGCGCTCCTCGTCCATGATGCCGATCTTCAGGGTATTGCGCGAAAGCTCGAGCAGGTCTTCGATGGCGGCGAACAGCTTGTCCGCGAAGGCCACCTCGGCCGGGCCGTGCATCTTCGGCTTGACGATGTAAAGGCTGCCGGTGCGCGAGTTGCCCTTGCGCTCCAGGTCGTAGCGTCCGATCAGGCTGGTGACCACGCCGTCCAGAATGCCCTCGGGGATCTCGCGGCCTTCATCGTCGAGGATCGCCGGATTGGTCATCAAGTGCCCGACGTTGCGGATCAACAGCAGCGAACGGCCGTGCAGGGTCAACCCGCCGCCGGCCGGCGTGTGGTACTGACGGTCCGGATTGAGCCGGCGGGTGATGCGCTGGCCGCCTTTCTCCAATTGCTCGGTCAGATCGCCGCGCATCAGGCCCAGCCAGTTGCGGTAGATCGCCACCTTGTCGCTGGCGTCCACCGCCGCCACCGAGTCTTCGCAGTCGATGATGGTCGACAGGGCCGCTTCGAGCAGCAGGTCCTTCACACCCGCCGCGTCGGTACGGCCGATCGGCGAGGTCGCGTCGATCTGGATCTCGATGTGCAGGCCATGGTGCTTGAGCAGCACGGCAACCGGTTGCTGCGCATCGCCTTGATAGCCGACGAACTGAGCTGGATCGGCCAAGGCGCTGACGCTGCCGTCGGTCAGACTCACCTGCAACTGGCCACCCTCGATCCGGTAGCCGTTGGCATCGCGGTGCGATCCGTTGGCCAGCGGGGTGCTCTGGTCGAGCAGGGCGCGGGCGAAGGCAATCACGCGGTCGCCGCGAACCTGGTTGTAGCCTTGGCCCTTGGTCGCGCCGTCGCTTTCGGGAATCGCGTCGGTGCCATACAGCGCGTCGTACAGCGAGCCCCAACGAGCGTTCGCCGCGTTCAGGGCATAGCGGGCATTGGTCGACGGCACCACCAGTTGCGGGCCGGCCACCCGGGCGATCTCGTCATCGACATCGCAGGTGCTGATTTCTACGCGGTCGGGCTGTGGCAGCAGGTAGCCGATGGACTGCAGGAAGCTGCGGTAGGCAGCCGGGTCCTGGATCGGTCCGGGGTGGGCACGGTGCCAGTTGTCCAGTTCGGTCTGCAAACGGTCGCGTTCGGCCAGCAACACGCGGTTCTGCGGTGCGAATTCATGGACCAGAGCGTCGAAGCCGGTCCAGAACGCTTCGGACTCCAGCCCGCTGCCAGGCAGTACTTCGTTCTCGATGAAATCGTACAGGGTGGCGTCGACCTGCAGACGCTGGGCTCTCATGCGGTGCTTCATTGCAGTCTCCTCGAATACGGGGGCGGGAATTCAGACCAGGGCAGCGGCGCCGGCCTTGGCGACCTGCGCGTCCTCACCGGGCTTGACTCCGGACACGCCGACCGCACCGATGACCTGGCCTTCGTGGATCAGCGGCACGGCACCTTCCAGGCACGTCATGAGGTTACCCGACAGGAACGCGGTACGTCCGTTGTTGACCATCTCTTCGAACACCACCGATTCCTTGCGCCCCAGGGCCGAGGTACGCGCCTTGCCCGGTGCGATGTAGGCGGTGCTGGCGGCGGCGCCGTCCAGGCGTTCGAACGCCAGCAGATGACCGCCGTCGTCGACCACGGCAATGCCCACCGCCCAGTTGTTCTTCTGCGCCTCGGCGCGTGCTGCGGCGAGGATGCGGGTAACGTCTTCGTGGCCAAGAATCGCTTTGCTTTGCATGGGCTTCTCCAGTTCTATTGTCGAGAGGTTCAAAGTGCAGTGCATTCAAAAATACAGGGTCAATCGGCCATGGCCTGTTCGACCAGTTCGATCCAGTGCCGTACCGGGGTGCGCGCGGCCCCATCCAAGTGGTTCTGGCAACCGATGTTGGCGGTGGCGATCACCTGGGGGGCGCCGCTTTCCAGGGCATTGAGGCGATTGTCGCGCAATTGCCGCGACAACACCGGCTGAGTCACCGAGTAGGTACCGGCGGAACCGCAGCACAGGTGGCCGTCCGGTACGTCGGTCAAATGAAAGCCCAACCGGCGCAACAGGTGTTCGGTCACGCCGCCCAGCTTCTGCGCATGCTGCAAGGTACACGGGCAGTGAAAGGCCAGGCGCAGGTCGGTATGAACAGCCAATTGTTCCACCGGCTCGTCGCGCAACACCTCGACCAGATCCTTGGCCAGGCGGCTGACGGTTCGAGCCTTGTCGGCGTAGGTCGGATCTTGTTCCAGCAGGTGTCCATAGTCCTTGATGAACGCACCACAGCCGCTGGCGGTCTGCACGATGGCTTCGGCGCCCGCTTCGATTGCAGGCCACCAGGCGTCGATATTGTGTCGGGCGCGCTGCAGGCCACGGGCCTGATCGTCCAGGTGGTAATCCACCGCGCCGCAGCAACCGGCCTGGCGAACCGCCGCAACGGTGATTCCCAAACGGTCCAGGACGCGCGCGGCGGCGGCATTGGTGTTGGGCGACAGCCCGGGCTGCACGCAGCCTTCGAGCATCAAGACGCGACGGGCGTGCTGCGTCGCGGGCCGCGACACGGCAGCATGCACCTGACGCGGCAGCTTGTCCTTGAGACGTTGCGGCAACAGTGGACGAAAGGTCTGGCCCAGTTGGATCAGCGCCTTGAAAGCGCTCGGGTGCGGGGCCAGCGCGCGCAGACCGCCGCGCAGCCAGCGTTGCTCGACCGGCCGCGGCACCGCCTGGTCCACCACTGCACGGCCGATGTCCAGCAGGTTGTGGTAGTCCACTCCCGAAGGGCAGGTGGTCTCGCAGTTGCGGCAGCTCAGGCAGCGATCGAGGTGCTGCTGCGTGTGCGCCGTCACCTCGTGGCCTTCGAGCACCTGCTTGATCAGGTAGATGCGCCCGCGCGGGCCGTCCAGTTCGTCGCCCAGCAGTTGATAGGTGGGGCAGGTGGCATTGCAGAAGCCGCAGTGCACGCAGCTGCGCAGAATACGCTCGGCTTCCTCGGCGCGCGGCAGCAGGCGGGCCTGATCACTCAATTGGGTCTGCATGGGTTCACGGCTCCTGGTTCACAGCTGCGCGTAGAGGCGGCCGGGGTTGAAGATGCCCTGTGGGTCCAACTGCGTCTTGAGCTGGCGGTGGTAGCGCAGCAGCAGCTCGGGCAGGGGTTGAAACGGCTCGGGGGTAACGCCTGTGGTGTAGCAGGTGGCGTGCCCGCCGACTGCCTCGACCACCTGGCGAATCGACGCGGCGCTGGCGGTCGATTTCAGCCAGCGCTGGGCACCGCCCCAGTCGATCAATTGTTCGCCCGGTAGCTGCAAGGCGGCGGTGTTGTTGGGCAGCGACAACCGCCAGAGTGCTTCAGGCTGCGCGAAGAAGGGCAGCCGATGCTCGTTCAGGTCATCCCAGAACGCGGAGTCGATGGGCTCGCCGCCGATGCGCTCGTGGGCGGCGGCCACCGAGCCTTCGCCGCCCTCCAGGCGCAGATAGAGAACGCCATCGCTGTGGCAGGCGGCACTGATCGGCATCGGCTGCTGGCCCCATTCGGCGAGCTTGAGCAAGGCGCGCTCGGCGTCGCAGGTCAACTTGATGCTGAAGCAGGCGCGTGGCTTGGGCAGTACCTTGAGCGACACCTCGGTCAGCACGCCCAGCGTGCCGAAGCTGCCGGTCAGCAACCGGGACAGGTCGTAGCCAGCGACGTTCTTCATCACCTCGCCGCCAAAGCGCAGGTGCTTGCCCAGCCCGGTGATGACCCGCGTGCCCAGTACGTAGTCGCGAGCGGAACCGGCCCAGGGGCGACGCGGCCCCGACAATCCGGCCGCAACCGTGCCGCCCAGGGTGGCTTGCTCGCCATAGGCCGGTGGCTCGAAAGGCAACATCTGCCCGGCCTGCTCGACGGCGGCGCGCAGGGTCTGCAAGGGCGTGCCGGCCCGCGCGGTGATCACCAGCTCCGTAGGGTCGTAACTGACAATGCCGCAGTGTGCCCGCGTATCGAGGCGCTCGCCGGCACTGATGCGTCCCAGGAATACCTTGCTGTTGCCGCCCTGAATGCACAGCGGACGGTCGTCGGCCAGCGCCTGCCGAACCTGATCCAGCAGTTGCTCGCTGGCGTCGAAATCGCGGTCGGCCATCAGAAGCGCTCCAGTTCAGGGAATGGCAGTTGCCCATGGTGGATATGCATGGCGCCAAACTCGGCACAGCGCTGCAGGGTCGGAATGTTCTTGCCGGGATTGAGCAGGCGATCGGGGTCGAACGCGGCCTTTACCGCATGGAACAGGGTCAGCTCGTCGCTGTTGAACTGGGCGCACATCTGATTGATCTTTTCCCGGCCGACACCGTGTTCGCCGGTGATGCTGCCGCCCACCGCCACGCACAGCTCCAGGATCTGCCCGCCGAGTGCTTCGGCGCGTTCGAGCTCACCGGCCTGGTTGGCATCGAACAGAATCAACGGGTGCATGTTGCCGTCCCCGGCATGAAACACATTGGCCACGCGCAGGCTGTATTGCTCGGACAGTTCGGCGATGCCCTTGAGCACGCCCGGCAGGGCGCGACGCGGAATGGTGCCGTCCATGCAGTAGTAGTCGGGCGAGAGTCGGCCCACGGCAGGAAACGCATTCTTGCGCCCGGCCCAGAAACGCAGGCGTTCGGCCTCGTCGCGGGCCTGGCGGACCTCGGTCGCGCCGGCCTCCGTCAGCACCTGGTAGACGCGCTGGCAGTCGTCGTGCACATCGGCTTCCACGCCATCGAGCTCGCACAGCAGGATCGCTTCGGCGTCCACCGGATAGCCGGCATGGATGAAGTCTTCGGCAGCGCGAATGGCCAGGTTGTCCATCATTTCCAGGCCACCGGGAATGATCCCCGCAGCGATGATGTCGGCCACGGCCGCCCCGGCCTTTTCCACCGAGTCGAAGCTGGCCAGCAGCACCTTGGCCACCTGCGGCTTGGGCAGCAGCTTGACGGTCACCTCGGTGATGATGCCGAGCATGCCTTCGGAACCGGTGAACAGCGCCAGCAGATCGAAACCGGGCGAGTCGAGGGCATCGCTGCCCAGGGTCAGGCGCTCACCCTCGATGGTCAGCATCTGCACCTTGAGCAGGTTGTGCACGGTCAAACCGTACTTGAGGCAGTGCACGCCGCCGGCGTTTTCCGCAACGTTGCCGCCGATCGAGCAGGCGATCTGTGACGAGGGGTCAGGGGCGTAATACAAGCCGAACGGCGCTGCCGCCTGGGAGATCGCCAGATTGCGCACGCCGGGCTGCACACGCGCCCAGCGTCCGGCGGGGTCGATCTCGAGAATCTGCTTGAAGCGCGCCATCACCAGCAAAACACCCTGCTCGAGTGGCAGGGCACCCCCCGACAGTCCGGTACCTGCCCCGCGTGCGACGACGGGTACCTTTTGCGCATGGCACAACCTGAGCAGAGCCTCGACCTGCTCGACACGCTCGGGCAACACCACCAGCAGCGGTACGGTGCGATAGGCACTGAGTCCGTCGCATTCGTAGGGGCGCAGGTCTTCGGCGCGATGCAGTACGGCAAGGTCGGGGATGCGGGATTGCAATGCCTGCACCAGCGCGGCCTTGTCGACCTTGGGCAGGACGCCGTCGATGCGTTCGTCGTAGAGGATGTTCATGGGCGCAGGCCACCGGCTTGTCGTTCTTATGCGCTCAACAGTGGTCGCAAACACCAGGCCTGTCTATGGTCCGAACCACTGGTAGGACCAGTTCTTTTGGTCGGGGGGGCTTCTATCGAAGCCTCTACTGGCTTATTTTCGGGTGGTGGTCGAATGTTTGACGACAGTCTCGGGCGATGGTCCTACCAGCAGGCATGGCATGCACAACAAACCTCAAGTCGCCGATGTAGTGTGCGAGCGCATCGAGCGGCTCATCGTCGATGGCGTTCTCAAGACCGGACAACCGCTGCCCTCGGAACGGCGACTGGTGGAAAAACTCGGTGTGTCGCGCAACGCGCTGCGCGAGGGCCTCAAGCTGTTGCGCGCCCGGGGCATCATCGCCACCGAGCAGGGCCGCGGCTCGTTCGTGGCGTCATTGTCTCCCGCCAACGACGCCACACCCTTGATGCACCTGTTCAGTTCCCAGCCGCGCACGCTCTACGACCTGTTCGAAGTGCGTTCACTGCTCGAAGGCGAGTCGGCACGGCTGGCCGCACTGCGCGGTACCCAGGCTGATTTCGTCTTGATCGAGCGCAGCTATCAGGCATTGCTGGCCGCCCATGACCAAACGCTGGACGCCACCCGCCATGCACACCTGGACCATGCCTTCCACCTGGCGATCTGCGACGCCTCGCACAATCCGGTGCTGGTACAGACCCTGCGCTCGTTGACTGACCTGCTGCTCAACTCGGTGTTTGCCTGCGTGAACAACCTGTACCACCGCCAGCCGCAGAAACAACAGATCGACAAGCAGCATGCCAGGCTCTACGCCGCAGTGATCAATCGCCAGCCCGAACAGGCACGCAAGGCGGCCGTTGCCCATATCGAAAGCATCTGCGCCAACCTGCGGGAAATCGAAGGCGAAGAGCAGCGTCTGGTGCGTGCCACCCTGCGTCTGGAAGGCTGGGCCTGAAGCCCCGGATCAGGCGTTCTTCAAGCACTTGAGGTTGGCGAAGTCTTCACGCAGTTCACCCAGCTTGCGCTCGATGCGCACACGTTGCTCAGGTGTACTGTCGGCCGCCAGCCCTGTCATCAGGTCGATGGCTGCCTGCTCGGTGCGTGCATAGGCCAGCTTGTATTGCGGGGTCCACACCGCTTCGCGCTGTTGCAGCAATTGCGCGATCCGCGCGGGGAACTCGGCCGACTGGCGTTGCTGCAAGGCAGCCATGAACTGTGCCTGCCAGTGCTCGCGGTTGTCGATCCATTCACGATTCTGTTCGCCCAGGCTTTGAGACCAGCCCTGCACACGCTGCTGTTGCGTGTCGGTAAGCTTGCCGAACCAGGGTGTCAGGCGCTTGCTCATGCGCTTGGCACGTTCGTCGATCTGCGCCTGCAGTGGCGGCTCCACGTATTCCTTGCGACGTTTGACCAGATCCTCGTTGAGCGTCTGCTGCAGGGCCCGCACCTGGTTGTCGTCCAGCCCCTGCAGCAACTCGACCGCCGAGGGTGTGACCTGCACGGCGATGGCGGAGATCGCCTGCTTGGCTTCGGCGGTGCGTTCCCGCAGCGCTGGCGCCGTCACCTGCTGCTCGGCGACCATTTGCTGGATTTTGTCCAGCCACTGCAGGTTGTCTGCCAGTTGCGTGGTGCAGTGCCAGCGCAGGTGTTCCTTGAGGCGTTCGTCGAACCAGCTTTTCTGTTCGCGGTTCATGTCCAGGTAGTCGTTCATCGACCAGGGAATGATCACGTCCAGATTGCGATAGGCCAGGTCCACTCGCGTGCAGCCACTGAACACCAGGCACAGGCCCACGAGCAGCACGCAATGCGACAAGCGACGAAACAGAGGATTCATGGCAGCGGTCCGTGCGATGGCGTTGTTGTGGTTATAGAGCCATGCCGGTGCGTGCGGTTCAGAAAAACGCGTGCTGGGCCTTGAGCATGAACATGCTGTCACACTGGCCGTTCTGGCCTGAATAGGCCGCACAATTGGCACCACTGAGGTCCGAGCCACTGTAGATGAAATCCAGGTCGAAGCTACCGATCGGCCGTGACATCTGCAGCGACCAGTCGTTGAATGCGCGCACTTCCTGCCCCTCGCCGATGGTGAAAGGGGTGGTGAGCTGATGGTTGCTGACCTTCATGGTAAAGCCCACATCCAGCAAGGGCAGGCCGCCCAGGTCAGCGAACAGCGTGCTGTTCTGGCCGTCGGGCGTGTTGTTGAACGCTGCGCCGAAGCGCCGGTCCAGCACGCGCAGGCCGGCGTAGAACGCATGAGTCGACGGCGCATCCAGCTCCGGGTAGCTGTACTGGATCACGCCCACTTCATAGCCCAGCGAATTGTCGAACGGGTGCTTGTAGCCCATATAGGAATCCACCTCCAGATTGCTGGAGGAGGCGAGGCCCATGTTGGGCGACCATTGGCCGAAATACAGCCCACTGTCGTGAGTCAGGTCCAGCCCGCCGTGGAAGGAACTGCCGGTGCTCGGCTGCACCAGGCCCACGGCCATGCTGCGCGACGGTGTGGTGCCGAGCTTGAGGTTGAAATCGCCGATGTCACGTTGAATGACCTGGGCGCACAGGGAAGGGGGGACCACGAGTCCGGCTATCAATAACCAGCTGGGTCTGAACATACCTACCTCCAGTAAGCCTGGACGGCCCGATCTAGAAGGGTGCAAGCATACCGCTCATGGGCGGCGCGACGCTGCCATTCGTCGATTCAAGGGGGATGAGGGTGATGCGGGGAGTAACACGACGCTGAAGTTTTGCCCGGCGCGATGGCCGGGCCGCAAACTTACTTCTTGCCCAGGCTGATGTGCTTGGACGGGGTGAAGGTCTGGCCGCTCACGCCCTTGGCAATCTGCTGGATCTCGCCACCGGACTTGAGAAACGCGGCAATCTGCTCGTTGATCGACTCGCTGGTTTCTACGGCTGGAGCGGGTTTGACTTTGCTGTTGGATGCTTTAACGCGCATGGCTGCCATTAACCTGTCAAAAATTAATATGGCCAGGCATTGTACACGATTTATCCTCTCCCGGCTGGGCTATATGGACCAGCGGTGACGCTGTGACCCCCGGCAATCAAGGTTCTCACCTGCAAGGTTCTGGCGTTCCAATACCTGTCGCGCAAGGCGCCTTGCGCAGCCAACCGCAAGGTTCTCGGGTAGAATGCCGAGCCAGGTGACGAGGAATATTCGAAATGGCTTTAGTCGGGCGCTACAACGCATTGCAAGTGGTAAAACATACAGACTTCGGGCTGTATCTGGATGGCGGCGCAGACGGCGAGATCCTCCTGCCCAATCGCTACATCCCCAAGGATACTCCCAGCGAAGACGAAGACTGGCTGAACGTTTTCGTGTATCTGGACAGCGAAGACAAACTGCTGGCCACCACTGAAAAGCCCAAGGTCCAGGTGGGTGAGTTCGCCAGCCTCAAGGTCGTCGAAATCAACAGCATTGGCGTCTTCCTCGACTGGGGGCTGCCCAAGGATCTGCTGCTGCCGTTCTCCGAAGAAAAACGCCAGATGAAAGCGGGCGAGTATTGCGTGGTGCACGTGTACCTCGACAAACGCACGCGCCGCATCACGGCCACTGCGCGCCTGGATCGCTACCTGGACAAATCGCCGCCTGCCTATCAGGTGGGTCAGGAAGTCGATCTGCTGGTGGTCGAAGAAACCGACATGGGCTTCAAGGCCATCATCAACAACGCCCACTGGGGCCTGATCCACAAGAACGAAGTGTTCAAGTTCCTGCGTTCCGGCAAGCAGGAGAAGGGCTACATCAAGGAGCTGCGCAGCGACGGCAAGATCGCCTTGAGCCTGCAGCCGATCGGCGCCCAGTTGGCCAACAGCCTTAATGCGCGGATCCTCGACAAGCTGCGCGCCAACCAGGGCACCCTCGCGGTCAGCGACAAGAGCGATCCGCAGGTGATCAGCGACTTGTTCGGTGTCAGCAAGGGCAACTTCAAGAAAGCCATCGGCGCGCTGTACAAGGACGGTCAGATCGTCATCCACGCCGACCGTATCGAACTGGTCTGAGGCCCGTCACGCAGGCCGGTATCAGGCCTGCAGGAACGGCGCGAAGCCGACGCCGCTGCCGGTGGGGCGCACATCCCTGAGGAACGAGTCCTTGTCGGCGCTCAGCTCGAGGCTGACCGTCGACTTGCGTTTGCCGGCGTTGCGCACCACCAGTCCTTCCATGTGCTCACGCAAGAACGCCGTGGTCACTTTCAGGTGCAGCAGCTGATCACTGGAAGGGGTATGCAGCAGCAGGTGAATCCATTCGTACTGGCCGATCTGCAGGCGTGCCACAGGGATGTCGAACCACCAGATGTTGCGTTTGGCGTCCAGCACGGTGAAATGGCAGTTGTTGACGCCGAGCACCGCGCCACCCAGTTCCTTGTTGCGACGGGCGATGGCTTGGGGTTTGTCGAGTTTCATGAAAATTCCTACAGATATGACGCTTCGGCGCATTGGCCGAACCCGACCGGCATTCTGCGGGCAAATCAGCCGAACATAAAGCGTCGGCAGACCGCACGTGCCTGCCGCGCGACCACGGCGTCTTTTGCCGCGCAAAATAATTTGAAACTCTGGATGGCCGGTGCCGGTCAATTCCTGTGTCGAGACAAGACATTCCTACATGACCAGGAGACATACCATGAGCGGCACTTCAGACAAGATCAAAGGCATGGCCAACGAAGCGGTCGGCAACGTCAAGCAAGGCGTGGGCAAAGTCACCGGTAACGAAGAACTGCAGGTCAAAGGTGCAGTGCAAGAGAAGAAAGGCGAAGCCCAGCAAGTCGAAGGCGAAGTCAAAAACACTGTGAAAGACGCTGTAAAAAAACCCTGAGGCAGCGTGTTTCCTGCCTGAGTGAAGTTCGCCAACGGTCATCAAACGATGGCCGTTGTGCTATTGGGCGGACACGGACGTACATACTCTGATTGTCGTTTTTCCTGCAGCTTTACGGTAGAAAGCGTGCCGCTATAGGCCTGCCGCGACTGCCTGACTCAGCTGGGTTGCGCATCCACCCAGGCAGTGTATTCGAAAGTCGAGTGGCGCAAGGAGACGCTATGTTATTTCCCCACATGAACAACCTGCCTTTCATGAAGGTCATGGTTCGCACGGTCAAGGAATTCGTCGACGACGAAATGCCTACCTATGCTTCGGCATTGGCCTACCAGATGTTGTTCTCGCTATTCCCCTTTCTGCTTTTCCTGATCGCCCTGATCGGTTTTCTGCATCTGCCGGATTTCTTCTCGTGGATGCGTCTGCAGTCCGAGTTGGTGCTGCCGCCACAGGCGCTGGAACAGGTCAATCCTGTGATCGACCAGTTGCAGCAATCCAAAGGGGGTTTGCTCTCCATTGGTATCGTAGTCGCCCTGTGGACCGCCTCGGCAGGCGTGCGCTTGACCATGAGCGCAATGAACGCCGCCTATGATGTGGTCGAAGAGCGTCCGGCCTGGAAGCGCATTCCCTTGTCGATCCTGTACACCATCGGCCTTGCCGGCATGCTGTTGTGCGTAGCGGCCTTGATGGTCACCGGTCCCCAGGTCATGCAGTGGCTGGCCGGGCAGATCGGCATGGAAGATTTCATCGTCACCCTGTGGACCATCCTGCGCTGGCCGCTGATCGTCATCCTGTTGATGATCGCCGTCGCGGTGATCTACTACGTCATGCCTGACGTGAAGCAGGAATTTCGCTTCATCACGCCCGGTTCGATGCTCGCCGTGGTGGTCTGGATCGTCGCATCGCTGGGCTTTGCCTACTACGTGAAGACGTTCGCCGACTACAACGCGATGTACGGCAGCATCGGCGCGATCATCGTGTTACTGCTGTATTTCTATATCTCGTCTGCCGTGTTGTTGCTGGGCGCCGAGATGAATGCAGTGATCGAACACATGTCGGCCGAGGGCAAGGACAAGGGTGCCAAGGATCCGGAGGAGGACGTGCCAGCAGTGGACCGCACCGAGCCCGAGCCAACCGGTGAAAAAGACCTGCGCAACGATCACACGCCTTCGCCGCTGAACGTCCGCCCGCAGCCTTGAACCCGGTTTATCGAGCGTCTTTGACAGCCAACCGTACCAGGGCCAGCAAGTCTTTGCTGGCCCTGTAGCGTTCCAGGCGCTGGGCGAGTTCGGCAGGCAGCGTGGCTGCATCGTCGAACCCTGCGCGTGCATAGAACTCGCGCAGCTCAGGTTCGCAGAACAGCCACATTGGACCACCCGTAGTGCCCTGCGCGTCATCGAGTAAATTCCGCCCCAAACCCTGGTTTCGCTGATCGGGTGCCACATAAAGGCCGGTCAACCAATGACCTTTGGCCATGGGTACGAGGTTGCACCCTGCAACGATTTCGCCGTCGCGTGCCACCCACCAGCGCGCATTGCCCGCAGTGCGCATGCGACTGCCGTGGGACTTGTAGAACTTGTCCAGCAGCGGTCGCGCACAGGGCGGCAGTTCGATGAATTCCACGTAAATGTATCCTGTTATTGCCAAAGCGCCGGGTTTGCTCCATGGCGGGAAAAATTGCTTCGTGACGGCACCGACGCTGTAGTAAGGTCCGGGCCTCTTTTTTATGACGGAGATGCGCTGTGCAGCAGCCGATTCGCAAATTACTCTACCTGGCTGGCCTGATCAGCCCGCTATGGCTGGCCGCAAGCCTCATCGTGACCGGCAGCCTGTATGACGGGTACAGCCACATCGATCAGGCTATGGGTCTGTTGGGCGCCACCGATGCACCCACCCACGCCCTCTGGGCCTGGCTCGGTCACTACCCGCTCGGTCTGCTGTCGATAGCGTTCGGTGTTGGCCTCTACGCGGGCCATGCCCATCTTCGCCTGGCGCGGCTGAGCGCCTCGCTCATCATCGTGCACGGTCTGGCAAGCCTGGCGGCTGGGTACTTCACCTGCGACGTCGGCTGTTCCCTGCAATACCCTTCGACGCAGCAGAACCTGCATACCATCGCCAGCGTGATCATGTCGGCAAGCCTGTTGCTCGCCAGTGCGCTGTGGATTGTCGTGGCACGCCGCGAGGGCCGCAAGGGTTTGGTCTGGTTGTCCCTGATCTGCAGTCTGTTTGCGCTGGGCTGCCTGCCGTGGATGGCAGCGGCCATGGACGTTGGCCGTGGCTTCGGCCTGTTCCAGCGAGTCAACTACTTCGCCTCGCTGCTGTGGGTCGCCGGGCTGGCCTGGGCATTGCTCAAGTCCGAGCGCAACGAGTACGCCTGAGGCGTCACGCCATCAAGGTGATCCAGATGGCCGCGCCGCCGATTACGGTCACCATGCTGCCCAGCCCGAGTACGCCGGTCACGTCGGCCGGGAAGCACGCGCGGCTGATCCCTTCGACCCTGCACTGGTATCGGCGCCGCTGGCTCAGCCAGATCAGCAACGCCCCCAGCAGAGTCAATGCGATCAGGCCGCCGGCGAAGCGGCCGTGGTGGGGCATCCAGCGCAGAAAGAACAAACTCGCCACCAGCATGGCCAACAGGGTTCGCCCCCACGCCAGCAACGTCCGTTCAGGCTGCAGCCCTTCGTCCTGATGCCCCGCCTGCGGCACGCTCATCGCAATACGACGAAGGCTATCAACGCTGCAGTGACCAACGCACCGCCAATGGACAGCAGCGGCACCAGCAACGGGATGGGCAAGGGCTGCTTGTGACGCATCGCCCGTTCCACGTTCAGCCAGCGCAGGCTCGCACTGGCGCTGAGCAGCATGCCCAGCAGCAGCAGGATGACCGCCAGACTCTTGCGAAACTCGGGTGCGAACACGTCTGCAGTGAACGCTTCGACGGCGATGCCGCCGGCCATCAAGGCCAGCGCCGTGCGAATCCAGGCCAGAAACGTGCGCTCGTTGGCCAGAGTGAAGCGCGGGTCGGGCTCGCTGCCGCCCGTGAGCAGCTTCAGCTGCCGCGCGCTGCGTTGTCCATGGGTGGGGGGGATCCCGGGGTCAGGTCTCGCCATGTGTTTGCCAGGCAGGGTGTGAAGGTAAGGCGATGCTACCATCGCCGGCCGTCGTGCCGTCCACTTTCCGCACGTGTCGGCCCGGCCTCAGGCGTCGCCGGTGGTCAGGGGCAGGTGGAAGCTGAACTGCGTGCCGTCTTCATCGCTTGAGGTGACTTCCAGTCGGCCGTCGTGGGCCAGCGCGATCTGGTAGGCAATGTACAGGCCCAGCCCAAGGCCACCGCGCGGGCTGCGCACGCTGGGCCGGGCAAAGGGCTTGAACAACTGCGAGCGCACGTTCTCGCCGATCGCCGGCCCACGGTTATGCACCGACAGCATGAATGCCTGATCGGACAGCCGGCCGCACACGCGCACCTCGCTGTCCGCAGCACCGTGGATGATGGCGTTGGACACCAGGTTGGAAAGCAGTTGGCCAATGCGCTCCTTGTCGCAGAGCACGCCCCGAAGGTCGTCGACATCCATCGTTATGACCCGGTCGGGATGGATGCGCTGCAGCTCCGAGACCACATGCTCAAGGCTCCGCGTCAGGTCGGCATCGGGCTGCAGGTCCACCACGATGCCGGCACCGAGGCGTCCTCGGGCAAAATCCAGCACATCCTCGATCAGCTGCGAGGCGCGACGTGCGCTGGTCTGGATATGCTTGACGATGCCCAGGCTGCGCTCATCGGTGACGCGTCGCTGCAACAGTTCAGAGCCGGCATTGATGGCAAACAGCGGATTGCGCAGATCATGGCCGAGCACCGCAATGAACTGATCACGCAGATCGGCCATTTCACGTTCTTCCAGCAGCGCGGTGGCCGTGCGCTGGTGCCGCTCTTCATTTTCCATCTGCACCGCCAGCAAACGCGAGAACGATGCCATCATTGGCTCGATGGCGCTGCCTTTCAAACAGGCCGGCCGCGGATCGAGTGCACAGATGGTGCCGAAGAAACTGCCGTCGGCACGGAAGATAGGCGTCGATATATAGCTCTCGAACTGGTAGATGCGCGGCGTGTGATGGTCGCAGTACACCTCGTCCTCGCTCACCTTGTCGATGATGATGGTCTGGCGGGTGGCGCGTATTTCGTGACACAAGGTAGTGGTCACGTCCAGTTCGTCGCCAACCTGCAGGCCAAAGCCGATGTTGTCGAGCACCGCGCAGGTGGTCCACGAGTCGTCGGTGACCCTGGCGACTGCGGCGAAACGCATCCCGGTGGTTTCGCAGATGACCTGCAGGATTGCCGGAACCGCGTCGATACGCGCGAGGGTGGCTATGTCGGCTGCTGCAGTCGTGCCCATGGAGTGCCCATTGTGGTTGCGCATGCCGGAACCATTGCCTGGTCGTGTCCGGACGGTGCACCGATTCTAGCGATGCCGTTCGAGCCTGTAAAAAAATCTTGAGTCCGCACAGCGCATATCAGCTGTACTCACCCGCCTGCGGCAGCGAGTGAGACTTGCGCGCGGCGCTCTGCTGCTTGAGCAAGGGCCCCAGCGTCGCCTGATCCAGGGCCTTGCTCAGATGATCGCCTTGCAGCTCCACGCATCTCTCATGCTGCAGGCCGAGCAGCCGTTGCACGGTGTCGACACCGGCGCCGATCACACGCACCCCCATGGCCTCGCCCAAGTCAATCATTCCGCGCACCATTGCGCGGTCCTGCGCGTTGTCAGCCATGCCGGCAACGAAGCGTCGTTCGATCTTCAACCCATTGAAGGGATACAGACGCAGATACCCCAGGGAGCAATAGCCACTGCCGAACTCATCGAGAATCAGACCTGTACCCAACTCCTTCAGAGCGGTCAGCGCACCGACGGCACCATCTGCACAGCCCAGCATCACTTGCTCGGCGACCTGCACCTGCAGACGGCTGGCAGGCAAGCGGGCATCGGCCAGCGCGTCACGAACATCACGCGCAACATCGCCGCGGCTGAAATGCGCCGGTGCCAGGCTCAGCGACACGGCAATCGACTGTGGCCAGTGGCGTGCGGCCTTGCAGGCCTCGCCCAACATCCAGCGGCCGATCGCTACGATCAAGTCGCTGCGCTCGGCCAAGGGCAGGAAAACATCCGAGGTGAGCAAGCCTTCGACCGGGTGCTGCCAGCGCAGCAGTGCCTCGACGGCGACCACTTGGTCGGCGTCGGCGCTGAACCTGGGCTGAAAGTGCAGCAGCAGCTGTTCGTGGCGTATGGCTGATGCCAGATCGTTTTCCAGTTGCCTGAGCTGGTTCTGCCGGTCCAGGGCGGGCGCAAAATGCTGCCAGCTTCCGACGCCCCGGGCCTTGGCCTGACGCAAGGCAACGTCTGCGCAGCGAATCCACTCGTTGGCATCGCCACGTGCGGGCTGCTCATGCACCACGCCGATGTTCACGCCCACCTGTAGCTGTTTGATGCCATGCACGATCGGACGCTGGATGTTGTTGATCAGGCGCTGGCAGAAATGCTCGATCTCGATCATCTCGTCGATGCTGGCCAGTACGAGCATGAACTGCCCGGCATGCAGTCGTGTCACCAGATCATTGCTGCGTGTGCTGTCGCGCAGGCGGCTGGCAACCGTGCGCAGAACACATTCGCGTGCAGGCTTGTCCAGGGATTCCTGCAGTTCGTCGAACCCTTCCAGATCCAGCAACAGCAAGGTCAATGGCAACGGACGCAGGCGATCGGCGAGGGTCTGGTCAAGGAACCGCGTCAGGGCATGCTCATCCCCCAGACCTGTTACCGCATCGTGGGTCGAGCGGTGGGCCAGCTGAGCCTGGGCGCTGACCTGGTCGGTGATGTCGACCAGCGTGCCGCGATAACCGACCACGCGTGATTCACGCACGATGGGCCGCGCGGCGATGCGGCTGTGGCGCATCTGCCCGGCGCTGTCGCGGTAGCTGCAACGCAACTGACCAGCCCCTGCTGCTGCGCTGGTGTTACCCAGCTGTTGCAGCCATTGGCCCGGAGGCAGGGTTTCGCACTGCAGCAGCAGTTCAATAGGCTGGCCCAGCCAGGCATCATCAGCAAACCCGGTGGAGGCGGTGAATTCCGAGGACAGATAACTGACCCGCAGGAACTCGTCGGTCTCCCATATCCAGTCCGAACTGGCGCTGGTCAGGTCTCGCAGGCGCTCTTCGCTCGATTGCAGGGCTCTATGTTCGTTCTGCAACCGCGCATGGTCCTGGTCGATGTCGCGCAAGCTGCGCAACGTCCTGAGCAACAGCCCGCCGGAGACGATCAGCACGACGAGCAACAATGCGGCAATCGTCGACGGCGACATGGCCCAGAGCGGTTCGCTACCTGGTGGTGGCGTCTGGAGAGGCAGTCCTGTGCCGGTATCTTCTAGAGAGATCAGCGGCCGACCACTGTTTTCGCCCAGATCGCGCTCGCCACTCACACTGTCCGCAGCGACCGTTTCTGCCGATGGGTTGCCGGCGCGATCCACCGAGCCGGGAACGCCGAGCACGGCGCCGCCGGCAATCAGCACGCTGGCAAGGATGGGCAGCACGAACGCCAGCACCAGAAGCCGTGCGCGGCGTGAATAGCGGGAAGGGTTGGCGGCATCAACAACATTCATGAGCAGCGGTCCTTGCGAACAGACGTTTCTTGAGCTCATCTGGACGGTTGCGCCCGCGACATGGTTCCCGATGGGCGACCAAGCGCCGGATGCAGTCACCGTCCCGGCGCTCGGGGCCGGGCACGGGCTTCTCACGCCAGGCCGAAAGCGTATGCTGTAGCACGCATCTTCCAGCCAGAGGGCTGCATGAATATTCCACTGCTTTTCGGAGTGCTTGCGCTTATGACGTCGTTTTCACCTAACGCCGAAGAACTGCCAACCTCGTTGCGCGAGGACGGCCAGTATCGCAATCAGGTGGTCCTGCCCAAGGACGGCTTCATGAAGAAGCTGCGCATCGGCATCAAGTACCTACTGTTGAGCAAGCCGCCAGGAACCCGTCCGCAGGCAGCGTTGCCAGTCGAGCGCCTGTCTCGCCAGCAACTGCTGGCGGCGCCGGACTACAGCCTGTGGCGGTTGGGGCACTCGACCGTGCTGCTGAAGATGAATGGCCAGTTCCTGATGACCGACCCGGTCTTTTCCGAGCGCGCCTCGCCTGTCCAGTGGGCGGGCCCGTTGCGCTTCCACCAGCCGCCGATCAGCATCGCCGACCTGCCGCCAATCAAGGCCGTCATCCTTTCCCACGACCACTACGACCATCTGGACGAGCACGCGATCAAGGCGCTGGCAGACAAGACCGAATACTTCCTGACCACTCTGGGCGTGGGCGACCGCCTGCTCGACTGGGGCGTGCCTGCCAGCAAGGTGCGCCAGTTGGACTGGTGGCAGGAAACAGAAGTGGGCGGATTGCGTCTGGCGGCAACCCCTTCGCAGCATTTTTCCGGGCGCAGCCTGTTCGACAGCAACAGCACCCTATGGGCATCGTGGGTGGTCATCGACAAGGACTTCCGGCTGTTCTTCAGCGGCGATACCGGTTACTTCCCAGGCTTCAAGCAGATCGGCGAGCGGTTCGGCCCCTTCGACCTTACCCTGATGGAAACCGGCGCCTACAACGTCGCCTGGCCGAACGTGCACATGCAGCCCGAAGAATCCCTGCAGGCGCACCTGGATCTGCGCGGCAAGACGCTGCTGCCGA
Source organism: Pseudomonas sp. CFBP 8770 (assembly GCF_014841705.1). Lineage (NCBI taxonomy): Bacteria > Pseudomonadati > Pseudomonadota > Gammaproteobacteria > Pseudomonadales > Pseudomonadaceae > Pseudomonas > Pseudomonas sp. CFBP 8770. Next base: position 14,136 of record NZ_JACYUL010000004.1, on the reverse strand, counting down.
TCCACAATGGGACCTTTGACCTTTCGATACACGATTGGCACGAACCTTTCGATCGCATCAGCGCACTGGCGCAGGCCAAGAGCGTGCCGTTGAGCACCCCGCGGATGGGGGAACGCGTCGACATGCGCAATCCCCAGGCCGGTGTGCACTGGTGGGAGCAGGTCGATTCACCGGCCCCCGTGGCGACGCCCTGATGCGGCACGAGCTCAAGCGTCGGCGTTGGGTTCCTTGCGCGCCTTGCCTTGGCCATCGTCCTTGGGCGGCAGGCCGCTTTCGCTTCTGATCTGCGCATGGCTGATCAGGGCGAAAATGAAGCTGCCGCCGATGATGTTGCCGGCCAGCGTCGGTGCGGCAAAGTCGAGCCAGAAGGCTTTCCAGTCCAGTTCGCCTGCCCACACCAGGTAGGAGACCTCCGCCGAGCCCACGACGATGTGGGTGAAGTCGCCCAGTGCCATCAGGTAGGTGACCAGGATGATGATCCACATCTTGGCGCTTTCCTGCGAAGGGATCATCCACACCATGGTGGCGATCATCCAGCCCGAGATGATGCCTTTGGAAAACATCTGCGACAGGTCGTTTTCCATCACCTTGCGGCCAATTTCCAGAAAGGCCACATCGGTCTTGGCATCGAAGATCGGCAAATGCAGCATGACGTAGGACACCAGCAAGGTCCCCGCCAGGTTACCTGCCAGGACCACGCCCCACAGCTTGAACAGCCGGCCGAAGTTGCGCAGGCTCGGCTTGCTCATGATCGGCAAGACGGCCGTCAGGGTGTTTTCGGTGAACAATTGCTGGCGTGCCAGAATCACCGCAAGAAAGCCAGCCGAGTAGCCCAGGCTGGCGATGACCTTGCTGGTTTCGCCATCGGGCAGGCGCGAATTGAACAGCCCCATGGCCATCAGCGACAGTCCCATGGTCAGCCCGGCAGCCAAGGCAGACCACCACAAGGCGGCTACCGTGCGTTCGAGTTCGTGGTCACCCTGTATGCGAATGGTTTCATGCAGCACCGCCGCGCGGGGCGGCTGGTTTTCATGGACCTCGGCTTTTTCGTCGGCCGACAGGCCAGGGGTCTTGCCGTCTGCTTCAGAAGCATCAAGGCTGGGTTCGTGCTTTTCCATGGAGGTTCCTGCGAATGCGGTGGCGCGCGTGCCCGGTGCACGGCTGCCACAGCACAGACCTTCGCGGCGCTGAATAAGTTGCGTCACTGCCCGCCAGGCGTCGGCTACAGCCCGAATACCTCGCGCAGCGCCTTGGCGTACGCCTGGCTGCCCAGGGTCATGCTGTTGTTGTGCGTACCTCCGGGTACCAGCAGCAACCGCTTGGGTTCGGCAGCGGCGTCGAACAGCTCCTGGCTGAAACGCGCCGGCACATAGCGGTCATCCAGACCATGAACGATCAGCACCGGGATGCCGATGTCGCCGATCTTGTCGATGGAGTCGAATTTCTCCGACATGATCCAGCGTACGGGCAGGGACGTATTGGCCACAGCCGCTGCAGCGGCGGCCAGGTCGGTGAAAGTGGACTCCACGATCAGCCCGGCGGCCTTGGGTTCGTCACCCTCGGCCAGATGCTCTGCCAGGTCCACCGCGATGGCACCGCCTAGCGAATGGCCATAGATGAATCGTCGCTCGGCGTCGGGCTGCAGCTGCACCAGTCGGGCCCAGGCAGCCTGGGCGTCCTGGTACACGGTGCGCTCCGACGGCAGCTCGCCAGGGCTTTCGCCGAAACCGCGGTAGTCGATGGCCAGCACCGAGAAGCCCAGCTCCCGCAACTGACTGATGCGCCGCACTTGTGCCGTCAGGTTCCAACGAGTGCCGTGCAGATACAGCACCGCCGGCGCATCGGCGCGGGGCGCTGGCCACCACCATGCATGCAGGTACTGGGTGCTGCTCAAGGCCTTCTCGACCGGAATCTGTAGTTCGGTTACCCCGGAAGGCAATCCCGAGTACCAGCTGGCTGTACCCGGTTCGATGTTGAACAGCAACTGCCGCTCTTTATAAGCCAGTTGCGAACAGCCATACGGCAAGCCTACGCCGATAGCCAAAGCCAGCAGCAGAAAGGGCAGCCAACGCCGACGACGTGGCGCGGTGGTAGGTGTCACCATGCATGCAAACTCCAAACGGTTCTGTGTACTGGACAGGAACGCACCAGAGGCTGTTCATTGCAAATTGATTTCAAGCGGTGTCAGGGGTCGCTCGGGGCGGTTGTCCGGTGCGCATTGCGCACGCTCTATTGCCATCGCCGAGCCGATATTCTACTGTCCGCCCACTACCGATGTTTGCGCTACCATTGCCCGCAGCGCTACGCCACAAGAGGACGCACATGAAAATCGTGATGGTGGGAGAGGCCGCGACACACCGCGAGGAACTCTCCGCTGGCTTGAGCTACCCGGCGCAATTCGTCGCGCTGCCCCGTGAGGCACAGGAATCGGCTGCCTGGGATGCGCAGATCGAAGGCGCCGACGTGCTGGTCTCGATGCGTTTCCAGCGCACTGGCCCCGCACCGGCGTTCCGCCTGTTGCACGTACCCGGCGCCGGCCTGGATGGCATCGACTTCGCCGCGCTGCCCCCCGGTGCCACTGTCTGCAATGTGTTCGAGCATGAAATTCCCATGGCTGAATACGCCTTGGCCTGCATGCTCGAACACCAGGTGGAATTGGCGGTTCTGCGTGCGCGCTTCAGTACCGAACACTGGACGGGCGCCTACCTGAAGCGTCAGCCGCGCGGCGAGCTGTTCGGCAAGACCGTGGTCATCGTCGGCTTCGGCCGTATCGGCCAGGCTGTTGCCAGCCGCGCCCAGGCCTTCGGCCTGAACGTCATCGCCATTTCCGCACGCGCCGAAGGCGGGCGTGTCGAAGGCCCCATGGATGAAGCGTACCCACCCGGTGAGCTCGACCAGGCACTCACGCGCGCCGATTTCGTCATCCTCACCTGCCCATTGAACGCGCGCACCCGCGGCTCGTTCGGCGCTGCGCAGTTTGCCGCAATGCGCCAGGATGCCGTCCTGATCAACATCGCCCGCGCCGCCGTGGTCGACCCTCACGCGCTCTACCAGAGCTTGCGTGACAGCCGCATCGCCAAGGCTTATCTGGATGTGTGGTACCGCTACCCCAGCGGCGACACCGACCCGGTCGCACCAGCCGAATACCGCTTCGAAGACCTCCCCAACGCCTACTGCACCCCCCACGCTTCCGGCTGGACCCACGGCCTGTTCGAACGCCGATACGCCTTCATAGCCGCCAACATCAACCGGCTGCACCAAGGCCAGCCCCTCCAGAACGTCGTTACAAACCCCCGTCCCGTCTAACACCCGACGCGGCGACACACCCGGCCCCCTGTAGCAGCGGCGCGAGCCGCGTCCGGCCATACCGCAACTTCCCTGAACCACCGCACCTGCTTCCCACATACGCCCCAAATCCTTCCTACACCGCTGCCCCCCAATCCCTCTGCCTGGACGCACCACGGCTTCGCACACTGACGCCTCCTCAATCCGATCGACAAGGACTGTCATTCATGACCATTGGCTCATCCCACAACCATCCCGCCGACATCGCGGCCGCCGTGCAAAACCCCGCCAGCCTGCCGTGGGCCGCCCGCTTTCCCAACCCTCCGGATCTATGCTTCGACTATCGCCGCCTGCTCGAACAACCCGGCGGCATTGCGCACGCAGGTAACGCACACCACCGCATCTGCATCATCGGCGCGGGCGTCGCAGGGTTGGTGGCAGCCCGCGAACTGCTGCGCTGTGGCTTCGAACGCATCACCTTGATCGAGCAGTCGCGTCGCCTCGGCGGACGTCACCTCACCGTGCAGGTCGACAGCCCTCAATCCACGGCGCCCTCGACGCCTTTCGAAATGGGCGCCATGCGCATGCCCTTTTTCAATCGCACTGGCGAGGCGCCTGTAGACGGCCGCTCATTGATGGCCTACTACGCTGGCCTCTACGACCTCAAGACCTCAGACTTCCCCAATCCCGGCACGCCCTTCGTACGCTCCACCGGTATCTATCTGCGCGAAGGTCAACTTGAAGGGCAGACCGAACCTCAGTTGCTGATCTGGAACAACCCTGACGGCAGCACGGCGCCGCCGACCGCAGTGCTGCAAGCCGTCTACCGGAAATGGAAGCTGTTCGCCGAGCGCATGGCGACCCAGGTCGCCGCCGTGTTCGGCAGTGAAGAGTGGCCGGCCCTGTGGTCTGCCATTGTCACGCGCTACCAGCATGTACCATTCCGCGAACTGGTTCGCTCTCCAGCCATCGCTCTCTGGGATCCCGACCAGCCAGGAGACTTCGGTGGCCTGGGCATGTCGGCCGACGAATCTTCGATCTTCTACGCCATCGGCATAGGCGACGGCAGCTGGGGCGCTTTCTACGACGTGTGCAGCCTTTATCCACTGCGCACCGCGATCTTCGGCTTCAGCAGCCATCTGCAACTGGTTCATGGTCGCGTCGATGGCCAGGGCAAGCCGCTGGCCGCTCCGTTCCTCACGGAGCAAGCCGTGACCGACTCCAAGGGCGTGTCGTTCGCCACACCTCGCTATCTGGGTCTGGCCGCATTGGATGAGTGCCTGATGTTCATGCCCCTGGAGGAGGGCGCTCGCTCGCCCTACGAGCGATTGCGCGAGCAGCCTGCGGGCCTGATCACCGACAGTCCCGTGAACAGCCTCACGCGACTGGCCGACGGCCGCATTGAAGTGGGTTACCGCTGGCATCAAAGCGACGCACTGGCCAGCCGGCAAGTGAAGCAGAGGTTCGACTCGGTCATCGTCACGGTGCCCTCCTGGATCCTCGAAACGCGCATCCAGGTGGCAGGTTTCACCCCGGCCATGCTGCCCCAGCCCACCATCAATGCCTACAAGACCGCACACTGGGAAACCAGCTGCAAAGTCTACGCGCCGCTGAAGAAAACCTTTCTCTCGGCCAGGCGTGACATACCGCAGATACTCATCACCGACAGTTTCGTGCACGACGTTTACGCCTATCGCTACAACGACAGCTATGCCTATGACTGCATCCTGCTCAGCTACACCTGGGAGGACGATGCGACCAAGCTGGCGGCGTTCAGCGATGCCGAGCTGGTCGACAACTGTGTGCGCGAGCTGGACCGCATCCTGCTGCGCTGCAGCAATGTCGGCTCGCGCATTTCTCCGTTCATCGACACCACCAACGCACGTGTGCAGCGCTGGGTCACGGACCGCAATGCGCTGGGCTGCGCCAAGCTCTACCGCGCCGGCGCCTACCAGGATGCGGTCGGGCTGATGAGCTACAACCGCGACTACAGCAGCCTGTCCGGGCTGTACTTCGCGGGTGAGTCTTTTTCGGTCGACGCCGGCTGGACCGAACCGGCCCTGCGCGGCGCCGTGGATGCGGTGATCAACCTCTGCGCCAACCAGGGTGCCACGTTCAACGGCGGATTCGATCTGTCCCATTACCCTCGGTATGGCACCGAGTCCTGAACGACCTGGTACTCCTTGGCACTACTTGCCGGATTAATCCTACAGATGCTTGGGAAGCGTCCGGTTTTATCATCTAAACGAATGCGTTTTCATGCGGAGGCAATCCAAAAACAACAAAAAGGTGCCTCCATGTCCTCCGCTTCCGCTATCAGCCCCGTGCGGGTCGCTGTCGTTCAGTTCGATCCACAATGTGGCCTCGAACATTGCTCGTTCAACCTGTCCCATAGCCTTCACCTGGCCCAGCGCGCCGTTGCAGGGGGCGCCCAACTGATCGTGCTGCCGGAGCTGGCCAACACCGGCTACGCCTATCGCAACCGCGAAGAAGCCTTCGCGCTGGCCGAGGCCGTGCCTGAAGGCCCCAGCGCGCAGGCCTGGATCGACTTCGCGCGCGAACATCAGGTCTATCTCGCCGCCGGCTTGGCGGAACGCGATGGTCACAAGCTTTACGACTGCGCTGTGCTGGTGGGCCCCGAAGGTTTCATCGGCAAGTACCGCAAGGCACATCTCTGGAACCTTGAAAAACTCTGGTTCAGTCCCGGCAACCTCGGTTTTCCGGTGTTCGAAACGCCCATCGGGCGCATCGCGCTGATGATCTGCTGGGACGTCTGGTTTCCGGAAGTGCCACGCCTGCTCAGCCTGCAGGGTGCCGACATCATCTGCAGCCTGAACAACTGGGTGTGGACACCGCCGCCCCTGTTCGACGAAACCGGCAAATGCATGGCGTCGTACCTGACCATCACTGCAGCACACGTCAACAATACCTTCATCGCTGCGGCCAATCGCATTGGCACCGACCGCGGCGATCGCTTCCTCGGCTGTTCGTTGATCGCCGGAACCAACGGTTGGCCGCTCAGCGCGGTGGCCGGGGCCGAAGAGGAAACCATCCTTTATGCCGACATCGACCTCGTCTCTGCACGTAGTGCACCGATCTGGAACAGCCTCAACGATCTGCCGCGTGACCGCCGGGTCGACCTCTATGGCTCGATGCTGGGCTATGACCGTCACGCCGCGCTGCCGCGCTGAGGAGGTCTGGCCATGCAAACTTCTCTGCACGACACGCAAGCCCGCACATCCAGCGGAACCCTCACTGGCCTGTTGATACTGTCGCTGGCCATTACCCTGACCGTGATCAGCGGCAAGCTGCTGGCCGTCGATGCGCTATGGCCCAGCTATGGCGACATGATGGCTAATCTGCACCATCCCGCGGCCTGGTGGCGCTGGGTGGTGGGTGATATCAGCGAAGTCGCGTTCTACAAACATGAGTTCGCCTCCATCGGCCTGCTTGCGGGTGCAGGGCTGGGCTGGTGGGCCAATCGCACCGGCAAGCGCTGGCAGGGCTTCGCCATCTGCTACGGCACCGGATTATGGCCGTGGGTGGTGACCAGCTCGCTGCTCGGCCTGGGTCTGGGCAATCTGCTCTGGGGCTGGACGCTGTCGGCCGATACCTGGCAGCCGACCTTCGTCGCTTTCGTGTCCATGCCAGCAGCCACGGTGCTGTTGTTCGGGCGTGGCTGGCGCGTGGCGCTCACCGGAGCCGTCATGGGCGCCGTGCTGATCACCCCGGCCTGCCTGCTGATGGTCAAGTACGTGTGTACCCCGCTGGCATTGCCAGTGGTGATCGGCAATGTCACCGGCATGGCAGTGGGCAGCGTGATCGGCTTCCTGCTGTGCAAGCGTTTCCCGGTGCTGGTCAGGCCCGATGCGGCACCGGCGACAGCGCCACCGGTAATGACTCCGACGCCGGATTACGGTGTGCGCTGGACCTTGCGCCGCATTCTTGCGGACTTCTCCGAGGCACCGTTTTTCGGCAATGAATGGGCAAGCCTGGGGTTGGTGCTGGGCGCGCTGCTGGCGCTGATGCTGAATCCGGCCAGTCCGTTCTACGGTTCCGGTTGGCTGTTGCAACTGTTGGCGGCGCAAACCCTGGCTTCAGCGCTGGGAGTGCTGATCTGGCGCCACCAATGGATTGCCCGCGGCTGGTATCCGACCTACATTCCTGTCGTCTCGGTAGCCCCCGCCGCCATTCTCGTCCATGGTGGCAGCCTGTCCGTGATCATCCTCAGTGCCGCGTTGGGCGCACTGCTGGCCCCGCCGCTTGCCGTGGCCATCAGCCAGCGGCTGCCTTCTTACATGCATGGCTACATCGGCAACGTGCTGTCCATGGCAATCAGCACCGTGCTCATCCTTCCGCTGATCGGCCTGATCATCGGCAGCTCGAACCTTTGACGGAGTACCGCCCATGGCTCTACCCAGAATTTCCGTAGGTGCCCTGGGCGGCACCATCAGCATGCAGACCCAGGCCACTGGGGTGGGTGTGCAGCCCAGCTTGAGCGGGCAGGGCATGGTGGATCTGCTGCCCGAGTTGACGTCGCTGGCCGAGGTTCAGGTGCACACACTGAGCCTGCTGCCCAGCGCCTCCTTGAGTTTCCAGGCCTTGCTCGAGGCCCTGGAATGGGCCCGTGGCTGTGTCACGGCCGGAGCCGTCGGCGTGGTCTTGAGCCAAGGCACCGATACCCTGGAAGAAGCCGCCTTCTTCCTCGATCTGCTGTGGGATCTCGACGAACCTCTGGTACTGACGGGCGCCATGCGTGCGGCATCGCACTGCGGTGCCGATGGCCCGGCGAATCTGCTGGCTGCAAGTCAGGTGGCGCTGGCCGAACACAGTCGCGGGCGTGGGGTGTTGGTAGTTATCAACGATCAGGTGCACTCGGCGTCCCGGGTGCGCAAGGTAGCGGCACTGGCCATGGATGCCTTCGTCTCGGCACCCTACGGGCCGATCGGCTTGATGATCGAAGGTCGGGTGCACTACGCCGCCGCGCCTGCAGCGCGCTGCTGCCTGCCGTATCCCATCCGAACCGATCACACCGTGTTGCTGCTGGAGGCCACACTGGATGCAGACACCTTGTTGCTCGACAGGGTCGTCGACGCCGGGTATCGGGGCGTGGTCATTGCCGGTTTCGGCGCCGGGCATGTCTCGCAGTGCTGGGCCGCCAGCCTGCAAGTCATTGGCCAGCATATGCCGGTCATAGTGGCCACTCGCACGGGCAGTGGGCCAACGGCCAGCGGCAGTTACGGTTTTGTAGGCGGCGAGGTGGATTTGCAGGCGAAAGGCGCCGTGATGGGCGGCTTTCTCTGCCCGCGCAAATGCAGGATCCTGCTCTGGCTGTTGGTTGGCAGCGGCCAAGAGCAAGACATCAGGCGTTACCTGAGCCCGTCGGACAACTGATCAGCAGCAGATCCGGGGACATCGTGCACGCTGGCGGCTACAATGCGGGCATTCTTTTTGATGACCCGACCGAGCAGACCATGGCCTACAACATCAGCAATGACGCGCTGACCGACGCACAACTGGATTACGTAGAAGACGTACTGGGGCAATACGCCAGCGAGAAATCGGTCGGCAGCATCTCCGAGCTCGATGGCTTTTTCACAGCTATCGTTTCGTGCCCTCAGGCAATCGCTTTCGACGACTGGTACGCAGCGCTGTGGGGTGGGCCTGATCAGTTGCCGGTCTTCAAGGACGACAAGCAGTTCGAGAAATTCTTCGACCTCCTCATCCAGCACATGAATCAGTTGGCCATGTTGCTGGAGGAAGACTTCGAAAACTTCGCGCCGATCTTCAATCTGTTCGACGACGAAGACGTCGTCAGTGTCGAGGACTGGTGCTATGGCTATGAGCGTGGGGTCGTGGTCGGTGGCAGCTGGCTCGACATGCCTGATCAGGAACAGGACCTGCTGGCGTTGATCACGCTGCACACGCAAGGTGTCGACCTCTTGAAGCATGACGCATCAGGCGAGCAACTGGACGCCGAGGAGGCCATGGAAATGATTCAGATGGCCGCCATCCGTCTGCACCAGTACTGGTTCGAGCGTCGTCCGGGCAAGACGCCCGTCACTGCCGACACCAAGACGGGTCGCAACGATCCCTGCCCGTGTGGCAGCGGCAAGAAGTTCAAGCAATGCTGCCTGCATTGACGGACGCATCGAATGCATCCACTGCAAGTGAGCGATTTTTTTACCAGTGACGGCAAATTGCCGTTGACAGTGGCGCACCAATCCGTAAAATTGCGCGCCACAGCAGGCACGTAGCTCAGTTGGTTAGAGCACCACCTTGACATGGTGGGGGTCGTTGGTTCGAGTCCAATCGCGCCTACCAAACAAAATCCGCTCTGCTGGGCGGTGCAGAAGGGCGATCCGGAAGGGTCGCCCTTTTTCGTTCATGCGCAATATGCCCGCACATGCTTGCCGCCATGGCTCACCGCGCGCATTATCGCCGATCAATTCCTTCACCTGGCCTTTTGCATGTCTCACAGCCCGGCCCCATCGCCTATCGACGAGTCCGAACGCCTGGCTGCGCTCGAACATCTGAGTGTGCTCGACAGTGTCCCGGAGCCGGGTTTTGACGATATCGTCCAGTTGGCGACTCAGCTGTGCAAGGCGCCCATCGGCCTGGTTTCTCTGGTGGATCGCGAGCGTCAGTGGTTCAAGGCATGTGTGGGGCTCGACGTATCCGAAACCCATCGCGACCTGGCGTTCTGCGCCCATGCCATCCTCGCGCCTGATGCCGTGATGATCGTGCACGACACTCACCTGGATCCGCGCTTCATGGGCAGTCCGCTCGTGTTGGGCCCTCCCTACATCCGCTTCTATGCCGGCGCGCCGATCATCTCGCGTCAGGGTTTGGCACTGGGGACGGTATGCGTCATCGATACCGTGCCGCGTACGCTGGATGCGGCGCAGTGCAGCGCCTTGCAGGCCTTGGCACGGCAAACGGCTGCGCAATTGGAGTTGCGCCTGCTCAGTGCCGAGCGCGAGCAACAGACCCTCGCCTTGTCCCGTCAGCTCGACAGCGTGCTGGGCGAGCACCAGCAAACCCTGCAGACCCTGCGCCACGCCCAACGGGTTTCCTCGCTGGGTCAACTTACTGCTGGTATCGCCCACGATTTCAACAACCTGTTGCAGGCCGTCAGTGCCAGCCTGCAGATGACTCGCCTCAAGGCACGCAAGCCCCTGGAAGTCGAACGCCTTACCGAAATTGGTCTGCAGGCGGTTCGGCAGGGCGCGCAATTGATTCATCACCTGCTCGCCTTCGCCCGTCGCGAGGAGCCCAGCGTGCAGGCGGTCGTACTCGACGAGCGGATCGAGCACAACAGTGACCTGTTCGGTCGCGCGCTCGGTACGGCGACGAAGGTGCAGCTGGATCTGCAGGCGCCAGCACAGGCGGTGATGTGCGACGCCCATCAACTGGACGCTGCGTTGCTCAACCTGCTGGTCAATGCGCGCGATGCGCTACGCGGTGCCGGGCAGATCCGCGTGGCCACCTGTGAACGTGTCGTCTGCGGTGACGCCCAACTGGCCGACGGTACATACCTTTGCCTGAGCGTTGCGGACGACGGGCCGGGCATCCCGGAAGAGGTACTGGCCCAGGTCTTCGAACCGTTCTATACCACCAAGGCTGCCGGACAGGGTACGGGGCTTGGGTTGTCGCAGGTGTACGGTTTCGCGTCGAGCGCAGACGGTATCGCACGGATCGAGAGCCGGCCGGGGGAGGGCACCACTGTGACCCTTTGGTTGCGCCGGGCAGCAGCGGTATAGCGAATCACTTACACGTCGTGGCTCCAATCGCCTCTATTGCGATCACCGTCATCACAGTAATCTAGCCTCACTAACTGAGACGAAGGATGCGACTCAGGGTCAGGGACGACCGGCCATTGCAAGGAAGCTGCTGACAGGATGTTGGAATGGCTAGACAAAAAACCCGCTTCGGCGGGTTTTTTGTTGGGCGCTGTTTTGTCCTGCGCACAGCAAACCCCCTGCCACAGCGGGGCAGGGTGGGCCGATTCCGTTACTTGCCCGTCACGATATGCTTGACCATGGCCGCATGACCCGTCTGGTCACTGGCGCGCGAGATCACCTGGACAACCGACATGGTCGGTCCCGAGCCGGCCACGAAGGTAGTCGTCATGGTTGCGCCGCCGCCCATGGTCGCTGTGCTGTCGATCTGCTCCACGCCCAGCTTTCGCAAGGTGATGCGTTTTTCCGCAGTCTTCTTGAAGTCAGGCAGTGCAGTCGCCTGTTGCTTGATGAAACCTGCAGTAGCACCCGTCAGGAACTCATCATCGTTGTCGGCAGCATGCCCACCCTTGGGAATGGGCAGCTCAGTGGTCACCACCACGCGTCTTTCCCTTTCATTCATGTACATCATCCCCTTGGCACCTGCAGCTTCGCTTTTCGGATCGGCAGGTGGCAGCGGGTTGGCGGTGTACCCCGCAGGCAGGGTAAACATGAACTTGCCGTCGAGCGTCTTGACGGTCTGCACTTTCGGGGCGCTCGGTGCTGGCTTGGCAGCCCAGGCTACGTTGACCAGGCCGAGCGTGAGAGCGAGAAACAGGCAAGTGCGGCGCATCGACGAAACTCCAATAAGGTCAGGACTCGGATCCTACTCCAGACCCATGGGCTTGAGAACGTGCGTGAACGCCCTACTTGTCCAGTCGCTGGTCCAGTGCCTGGACCAGCTCATGGGCGAACCTGACCCGCGCTTCGTTCGGATAATTCTTGTTCGCAAGCAGTACAACGCCGATTCCACGTGACGGTACAAACGCCACATACCCGCCAAATCCATTGGTGGACCCGGTCTTGTTGACCCATGCCTCGTCCAGGTGCTCCAGCGGGCTTGTGGGTTGGGTGGTCAGGGCTACTGCATTGGAATTGCCTTGCACCAGGGTATCGAGCGCGACGGGGTAGCCGTACTGTTCCCAGATCAGGGCTTGCGTCATGCCACCTACCTTGAAGTAGCCCCTTTGCGTGGCGTCCAGCGCTTCGCGCAGCTTCGCAGGCAAGGCCACCGCTCCGATCTGTGCCTGAACATAATGAAGCATGTCCCGCGCACTGGACTTGAAGCCATAGGCTTCCTCGGCCAATACCGCAGGGTTCAGCCGCACCGGCTGGTCGTTCTTGTCGTAACCCTGCGCATAGCGCGGCAACTGCGCAGTCGGGACATTCAGGTAAGTGTGAGCAAGGCCCAAACCAGGAAGCAGTTTGTCGTGCATGGCTTGGCCGAACGGCATCTTCATGCTCGTGGCTGCGATCATACCGAGCAACCCAATGCTGGGGTTCGCGTAGCTGCGCCGGGTACCCGGTGCATAAGTGGGCTGCCAGTCGCGAAAATACGTCATCAGTTGTGCAGTGTTCTGGATGTCGTCCGGCAGTTGCAGAGGGAATCCGCCGGCGCTGTGGGTGCCCAGGTCGGCAAGGGACGCCTGGTTCAGCGGTGTGCCGCGCAATGTAGGCAGATACTGGCCGGGATGATCGCTCAGGGACAACTGCCCATTGGCTTGCGCGTAGGTAGCGAGGGTGGCGGTGAAAGTCTTGCTGATCGAGCCAAGCTCGAACAGCGTATCTGCGGTAACGGGCGCCTTCGTCTCGCGCGACGCCAGCCCATAGGTGAAGAAGAGCTGCTGGCGACCGTCAGTGATGGCGACCGCCATGCCCGGAATGTTGTATTGCTCCATCAATGATTCGGCCCGAGCCTTTACCAGGCGTTCGACTGCAGGCTGCGCGGCATAGGTGCCGTCGCCCGCCCATGCAGTCGTGATTGCCGCGAAACCCGCAATGACCATGGCTGTGCTGGATCTGCGCATGAGTGACTCCTTTTCCGTTTTTATCGGCAGTGATCACCCTGCATTATCCCGGCATCTCTCTTTGCTGTGTCAGCCGTTATGATGAGCGTCTGTAACAACACCCCCGAGGAAACATGAAATCAGTAACCTGCGCGCTTTTCGCGCTACTGGTCCCGCTGCAGGCCAACGCCCTGGCTGCGGGAGACGCCGTAGCAGGCCAGGCGGCATTCGACAAGAATTGCGGCGGTTGCCACAAGGTAGGTCGCGGTGCCCAGGCCGCATTCGGTCCGCAGCTCAACGGCGTGATCGGCCGCGCGGCGGGAAGCACCAGTGACTACAGCTATTCAGCAGAGATGAAGAACTCGGGCATCGTCTGGACGGCCGAGAAGATCGCTACCTTCGTCGAGGCACCCAGCGATGTGGTACCTGGTACCAAAATGCGTCTGTGGTGGTTCGGCAACGATCAAAAGATGGCCGACCTTCTTGAGTACCTCAAGAGCAATCCCTGAAGCTGGAGCGACACGGTCAGCACACGTGCGGTTTGGATCTCAAGGCAGCATCCTACGATAATCTCGGAACCAGCCTCTTTGACGGGCTGGTTTGCCTTCGTATTCTCCAACCCTTTTCAAGAGGGCATTGGATGTCGAAGGTAATATTGGCAATAGTGATGTGTCTGGCGGGATGCGCTTCGAGTCGTGTCTATATGACAGACCCCACGAATTCGCCAGACCCCTGGCGAAAAGGGCCGGCCTCGCAGCGCGAGCTGCCCATAGGCGATCCCAAGCGGCAGCACGTATGCCAGATCGAGCCCCATCGACCTGAGTGCGCGCTGCCAGGTCCATGACGGCACTATGTCGATGGCGTGAAGGGTGTCGATGGCGTGAAAAGTTTTGCAAAGAGGTGTTGACTCACCCGTAGAATCTAGTAATATTCGCCTCCCGCTGACGAGCAATCGAAAGCGCAAGCGGTTGAAGTTGTTAGAGATTAACTAAACACTTCAAAATAAACGCTTGACAGGATGTGAGGCTAGCGTAGAATGCGCGCCTCGGTTGAGACGAAAGAAT